>JAYSFJ010000014.1:0-116395 GCA_041913465.1 Mesorhizobium sp.
TCTTCCTCGGCAACTGGATGCCGACCATGGAAGCCGACATCAAGCCCTATCTCGAGGCCAAGACCGTCGAGACGCTGATCACCAATCTCGAAGGCGCGAAATATACGCTCGCCGTGCCGAAATACACGTTCGACGCGGGCCTGAAGGACTTCGCCGACATCGCCAAGTTCAAGGACAAGCTCGACGGCAAGATCTACGGCATCGAGGCCGGCAATGACGGCAACCGGCTGATCCTCGACATGATCTCGGCCGACAAGTTCGGCCTGAAGGATTTCGAGCTGGTCGAGAGCTCCGAGGCCGGCATGCTGTCGGCGGTGCAGAAGGCGGCCGCGGCCAAGGAGGATGTCGTCTTCCTCGGCTGGGAGCCGCATCCGATGAACGCCAATATCGAGATGGCGTACCTCTCCGGCGGCGACGACGTGTTCGGCCCGAACTATGGCGGCGCGATCGTGGCCACCAACGTGCGCGCCGGCTACGCCACCGAGTGCCCGAATGTCGG
Source organism: Mesorhizobium sp. (assembly GCA_041913465.1). Lineage (GTDB taxonomy): Bacteria > Pseudomonadota > Alphaproteobacteria > Rhizobiales > Rhizobiaceae > Mesorhizobium_A. The sequence goes on from JAYSFJ010000014.1 coordinate 500, forward strand.
CACGCTGCTCAAGAACATGGTCTTCTCGCTCAAGATGGAGAACGAGATCATGGGCGCGATCCTCAACGACGGCAAGGACGCCACGGTCGCCGCCACCGAATGGCTGAAGGCCAATCCGGACGCGGTCACCCCCTGGCTCGCAGGCGTCACCACGCTCGACGGCAAGGACGGGCTCGCCGCGGTCAAGGGCGCGCTGTAAGGCGCAACGCCGAGGGGACGCCCCCTCATCCGGCCGCTGCGCGGCCACCTTCTCCCCGGCGGGGAGAAGGAACCCGGCGGAGGCGCCGGCGACCTCCTCTCCCCAGCGGGGAGAGGGTGGCGAGGGCGTAGCCCGAGCCGGGTGAGGGGGCCTTCCCCTTCCATCCAACAGGGGGAAACATGGATCCGCTCAGCGAACTGATCAGAAGCGCCAAGATCCCCGTGGGGATATGGGGCAAGTCGTTCTTCGACTTCCTGACGCGAAACTTCGAGTGGTTCTTCGATTCCATCGCCAATGCGGCCACCTTTATCCTCGACGGGCTGATCGACGTCGTGCTGTGGTTCCCGCCGGTGATCGTCGTCGCGGCGATCACCGCGCTCGCCTGGTATCTGCAGCGGTCGTGGAAGATCGCGCTGTTCGTGGCGCTCGGCCTCCTGTTCATCATCAACCAGGGGCTCTGGAAGGAAACGGTGGAGACGATCATCCTGGTCGTGGGCGCCGCCGCGGCGTCGATGGCCATCGGCGTGCCGGTCGGCATCTGGGCCGCGCACAATCCGCGCGCCTGGGCCTGGCTCAACCCGGTGCTCGATCTGATGCAGACGATGCCGACCTTCGTCTACCTCATCCCGGTGCTGATCCTGTTCGGCCTCGGCGTCGCGCCCGGCCTCATCGTCACCGTCATCTTCGCGGCGCCTGCGCCGATCAGGCTCACCTATCTCGGCGTCACCTCGGTGCCGAAGCCGATGCTGGAGGCCGGCCAGGCCTTCGGCGCGACGAAGCGCCAGCTTCTGTGGAAGGTCGAGCTGCCTGCGGCACTGCCCACCATCATGGCGGGGCTGACGCAGTGCATCATGCTCTGCCTGTCGATGGTTGTCATCGCCGCGCTCATCGGCGCCAACGGGCTCGGCAAACCCGTCGTCAGGGCGCTGAACTCGGTGAATATCCCGCTCGGGCTTGAAGCCGGGCTTGCCATCGTCGTGCTCGCCATCATCCTCGACCGCATCTCCCGCGTGCGCATGGGAGGCGTCAAATGAGCGTCGCCGTCGATTTCAAGAACGTCGACATCGTCTTCGGCGAGAACCAGAAGGCGGCGCTCGCCATGCTCGACGCCGGCGCCGACCGCGCCGAGATACTCGACAAGACCGGACAGGTGCTGGGCGCGGCCGGCGCCAGCCTGGTCGTCGAGGAGGGCGAGATTTCGGTCCTCATGGGCCTGTCGGGCTCGGGCAAGTCGACGCTGCTCCGCGCCGTCAACCGGCTCAATGTCGTCACCCGCGGCCAGGTTCTGGTCAAGGACGGTGACCGCATGGTCGACATCGTCTCCTGCGACGACAACACGCTGCGCCACATGCGCCAGAAGAACGTGGCGATGGTGTTCCAGCAGTTCGCGCTTCTGCCCTGGCGGACGGTGGCGGAGAATGTCGGCTTCGGGCTTGAGCTCGCCGGCGTGCCGGAGGCGGAGCGCAAGGAGCGCGTCGCGCGCCAGCTGAAGTTGGTCAATCTCGACCAGTGGGCCAACAAATATGCCCACGAACTGTCGGGCGGCATGCAGCAGAGGGTGGGGCTCGCCCGCGCCTTCGCCACCGAGGCGCCGATCCTCCTGATGGACGAGCCGTTCTCCGCGCTCGACCCGCTGATCCGGACGAAACTGCAGGACGAGCTGCTGCAGCTGCAGAAGACCCTGAAGAAGACGATCATCTTCGTCTCCCACGACCTGGAAGAGGCGCTGAAGATCGGCAACCGCATCACGATCATGGAGGGCGGCCGCATCGTCCAGTCCGGCCCGCCGGAAGACATCGTGCTCAAGCCGGCGAATGCCTATGTGCGCGACTTCATCGCCAACGTGAACCCGCTGTCGGTGCTGACCGCCTGGAACGTGATGCGCGACCGGCGCGACCTCGAAAGCGCGGGCGAGGGCTGGCTCTGGCTCGACCGGCGCAAGACGACCCGCTTCAAGATCGACGCCGACGGGCTGGTGGCGGCGGCCGAGCGCGACGGCAAGCCGGCGGTCTGGGTCTCCTGCGACGATGTGGAATCGCTCCCTGACGACGCCCCGCACGTGTTCTGGGCGCGGCCGGGCACGAGCCTCAAGACGGTGATGCTGGCGATGCACCGCAGCCAGACCTCGCCGGTGGCGCTGTTCGACGACCAGAGCCGGTTCGTCGGCGCGATCGGGATCAGGGACGTGCTGTCGGCGGTGTTGCGGCGGTGACCGATACCACGTCCTTTCTGCTGGCGATGCCGGGTCCATAGGCTCGGAATACAAGGGCAAGAAAAGCCTGTGCCCCGGGCTCGGGGTTTGTTGATTCCCGCGTAGAATCCGAGCTACGGATGGTCCGGCGAAAGTATCGCCGATAATCAGAGGCGGAGGAGATTCTATGCTGAGGAAGGCAATTCTCGCGGCGGCGGCGCTCGTCCTGGCCGCGATCCATGCTCCGCCCGCCACTGCTCAAGGGACGCTGCGTTTCGACAGCGTGCAGGATCTGCCCCCGGGCGAACTGCGCAAGAGCATCGAGCGGCAGGACGGAGCGACGCAGGCCGAGACGCTGCGCCGGCTGAACCGGCTCTCCCCTCCGCAGGCCGACCTCACCTATCTCAGGGCCAGCCCGGACGGCGCTCTGTTCTATGTCGATCCGGTCGCGCCGCCGGCGCGCAAGGTCGAGGAGGCGCCGCGCGTCGCCCCGATGGCGACCCTCAACATCAATCCGTCGATCGCGTTCGCGCTGCACAGCAGACCGGGCGCGCCCCGCGTGGTCTACCTCAATTTCCGCGGCGAGAACGTGTCCGGCACGCAATGGAACGCCACGTCGGGCCGTGCGAACCACCCGATGAAGCCCTATTCGGAGGACGGCAATCCGGCGACCTTCACGCAGGCCGAACTGAACACGATCGCGGAGGTCTGGAAGCGCATCGCGGAAGACTTCGCGCCGTTCAACATCGACGTGACGACGCAGCGGCCGGCCGCCTTCGGCGCCAATGTCGGGCATATCCTGTTTTCCAACCGGATCGACCGAAACGGATTTCCGATCTATTCGAACGCGGTGGGGGGCGTCGCCTTCATCGATGTCTGGGGACAGGCGAACTTCAAGACCTTCCAGCCGGCGCTCGTCTTCCCCGAAGGCGTGCCGGGGGCGAAGAACCTCGCCGAGGCGGCCAGCCACGAACTCGGCCACAATCTCGGCCTCCAGCACGACGGGCAGGGCGGAACCGCCTATTACGCCGGCCATGGCACGGGCAACGTCTCGTGGGCGCCGATCATGGGCGTCGGCTACTCCGTCAACGTCTCGCAATGGAGCAAGGGCGAGTATCCGGGCGCCAACCAGAAGCAGGACGACATCGCCATCATCACCGGCAAGCTGATGCTGCGGCCGGACGATCACGGCCAGACCCGCACCACGGCCACGCCGCTGTCGATGACCAACGCCGGCGTGGTGACGTCCGTCACTCCGGTAACGGCGCCGGGCGCTCCCGCCTCGAAGGCGAACCGCGGCGTCCTCGGCACCCGCGCCGATGTCGACGTGTTCGCCTTCACGGTCTCCAACGCCGGCCTCGTCAACCTCAACGTCATGCCGGCCTGGCGCGACAGTTTCATGGCGACGAGCCTGCGCAGCGCCAATCTCGATATCCGCGCCTCGCTGTTCCGCGACAACGGCACGCCGGCCGGAGTGCTGGTGACGCAGAGCAATCCGGCAGCCGACACATTCGCCGGGGTGCAGGCAAACGTGTCGCCCGGGCGCTATCTGCTGCGCATCGAGGGCGTCGGCGCCGGCACGCTTGCGACCGGCTATTCCGACTATGGCAGCCTCGGCCAGTATTTCATCTCCGGCAGGGTGCCGCAGCCGGCGCTGCGCACGGTGAGCGTCAGCACGCCGGTCGCGGCGCAGGGCACGGTCGCCGGCGGCGGCAGCTTCCCCCTCGGCACGCTGCGCACGGTGACGGCGACGCCGAAGACCGGCTTCACCTTCGTCCGGTGGACCAAGGGCGGCGTGCAGGTGTCCACCGCCCGCGCCTACAGCTTCGTCCTCAACGCGAACACCAGCCTGGTGGCACATTTCGCGGTGGGGACGGGGGCGCCGGCCGCGGCGGGGCTGGTGGCGAGCGAGTAGGGGGTGGGGGCGGCGCTTGCCTAGGCCGTCTGCACAGCGCGTCGGCAAGCGTCGATGTGGGTGTCCGGCGAAGACGTGGAATCCCTTCCTTATGACGCCCCGCACGTCTTCTGGGCGCGGCTCGGCACGAGCCTCAAGACGGTGATGCTGGCAATGCACAGGAGCCAGACGTCGCCGGTGGCGCTGTTTGACGACCAGAGCCGGTTCGTCGGCGAAATTGGGATCAGGGATGTGTTGAGCGCGGTGTTGAGGAGGTGAGGGGGGTGGCTGGGAAGCCGCTGTTAACCCGATCGCCCTTCGGCCCCCAGTCTCCGATTGCGGCAATGCTCGTGATTCCAGCCGGCGAGATGGCTTTGTCTTCACCCAGAGCGGACGCTCAGCGATCACAGATCGAATTGTAGCATGGCCGCGATATCGATTAGCTGCCCTTGGCAAGGAAGGCCGCTGGGCTCCAGCCTAGTGCATTGAGTATGCATCGGATCGCACGGTTAGACCTACGGCGCCGAAGCGGATTAGCGCTGCGAACGTCTCAACGGTGCGCCTGTCCGGAGCAGTATCGTCTACCGTCTTTCCGACCCGTGGAAGTCACCTCACCGCCCTACTTCTTCGAGCCGAATTGGCCGCTGGCCGCCCCCGACTTCTCGACTTTGAACCGCAGGTGGAACTTGCGATTGAGGGCGAGCGCCAGGACGGCGACGATAATGCCACCGATAACCGCGACCATTGCGACCGGGCTGACATGCGGCGCGAGGAGAGACGTTGTGGCAAGGCAGGCGATCATGACGACGCCCACCACTGTGACGATGACTACGACCTGCTTCGATTCCTGCACTGCATGTGCTCCTGCGCGAGTTTGATCTTCGCGCAAGGACCACGTTCGCGGTCTCAATGGTAGAATGCAGGCAAGTGGATTTCGGTAGATCCGGGCTCGGCAGAGTCGCTCGGGGAATTGTCCTGAGCGGTGCTGGTTCCGATCCCTTAGTTCGTTGCTACAGGGTGCAGTAGCCTGCACCATCTTTCTCAAAAATCATATCAACTGAAACGAACGCGACACTAGTCCGACGTCGTGCCGAGTTCAAGCATTATTACTCTGCAGCGGCGTTTAGTGCCCAGCTACAGGATGTAGTTTACTTAAGCAGCGGTCAATGGTAGCGAATGATACAAGTAGATAGTGGGAGGGCAGAATGGTGGGGACTGCTGAGAGTGCTTCCGGGGTTCCCGAAAGCAAGCGACCGAAAGATCCGACGAAACTGCTTCTTCAGAAGGACGTTAAGTCCCTCTGGCAGGCGCGAAATTTTAAAGCGAACCGCTTCTCCGTGCTAAATCTCGATCTTGTCATTGGCGAGATCGGGCTCGAGCACACTAATTCCAAGAAATACTTCGTGAAGGCCGAAGAGGCAATCGAGAAGGACGGATGGAGGAAGTTGTACAAGTTTGAATATTCGTGTTCGCACACGCAGATTTACCCACAGAACCGCTCCGAGGCGCGTCGCTTCGGCCACGCGGCTACCGCCATTGTTGCTCTCGAGTTCGCCGCAGCCGAGCTTGAGCCGGGGTATGACGTATATGAGAAGTTGCGCATCTTGCCGGCAACCTACTTCGTAGACCTGTTTGACCGCGACCAACTCGCGAAGGCGCGGAGCTCTAACAAAACCTTCGACCAGGAATGCCTCGCCACGATTGGCCAAGAATTCGACAAGCAACTGCTTAACCAACACTGCTGGGGTATGACGGTGACGAAGCCAGTTGCGGAGGGTCTGCTCACCTTCCTGAAGGCAACTTTACCCAACGTAAATATTGGGCCAGTGCGTTGCGTCGGCGATCCGGATCAGCGCTCGAACTCGCTCGGTTGCAAGAACCGCGCTTCCGATCTCACTGTGCCAACGACCATTGCGGTCGTCCCACCGCTCTGACAGCCGTCATATTTGGCACGAGACCGGCCGCCGCCAATAAGGGATTGACATATCGAGGCGTAGTCCGCCATGGGACAGCACCATCCTTAGCTCGGCAAGCTCGTTCTCTGCTAACCCCACGATATGCGTTAGGAAGCCGCGATCTTTCGATAGTATGTCGCCGATATAGACCAGTCCCTTGGACGACATAAGACGACCGGCGTTCGCCAGATTGGGCGACTTGCGAGTGATATCGCGGACCGCGTAGTTCAAATAGCTGCGACGTTTATGCGGCAAAAGATCTACAATATTACGGCCGGAAGAGATTTGGAGATTCAGCTCAAGCTGCGCCGGCTCTTGGCGCGCGCTTTCGATCCGGGACCAAACAAGGCAAGGGAAAGGCCGTCCTAACGGGAGGTCGGCGAACTTGGCGGTGTCATCTTTAGCACATTGCGGGAGAGGTATCGAGTTGTAGGCGAATAGGTTCGATCCAAGGCCAGCACAATCATCTGCTGGACCATCTACAACGAGGTCGACCGGAGCCATTGCGATCCCCCTTTGCTGTACCTGAATAATAGCATGGCATGCTCTAGGTTTCACCTCGCTTCTGCAAGGTCCATTGTGAATTCTGGCCGGCCGCACGAGCGTCGGCTGGCATCAGGTGCCGGATTAATCGCCGCTTTCTGAGAGATTCAGACGTTCGCCCTCGTATCTCAGCATGTCCTAAGGGGGCGTCAGGAGAATGACAGCTTATCGCGAAGGCGGTCGGAAACGGGACGGTTTGTCTCCGTCCCCAGTCGAGACGTCTAACAACTCAGTGCCAAGCCGTCTGCTTGTTGCGCAAAGAGGCCTTCGCGCTCACCCAGCCCTTCATACCTCCATCCTCCCCGCGCCGGCGAGCAGAATGATCAGGTAGATCACCGACGCCTGATAGCCGAGGTTAAGCACGAATGTGGCGAAGAACACCCAGCCGGGACGCTGGGCCATCGTCAAGGGGTCGCCGACGAGCGGCAGCAGCACGATGGCCAGGACAAGCGGTAGCAGCGCCCAGCCGATCGGCTTGCCGCGGTCGCGCAGCCGCCGCGTCACGGCGGCCGCGAGCAGGACGACCATGACCACGGTGATCACGACGGTCCACCACAACAGGCCCGAAAAATCCGGGAAGGTAGCCCGGCCGTCGCGCATGATGCCGACCATCGCTGCCATGATCTTCGGCATGATGATCGACATGTAGCCCGCGAACGTCAGGATGAAGACCGTGATCGCATAGGGCCAGAACTGGCCACGCGTGTCGCGACCTGAAAAACGCAGCAGGCCCGCGAGATTGTGTGTGATGGAGTTCAAGAACACGTAACACGGTCTCCTTTGAAACCAATCTCTGGCAAAATTTCAGAGGGTCGCCCTCGCATGGTTTCATCCTAGGGTAGAATTTCCTTCACTGGAAGCCGTCCGCGCCGCCCGCCCATCGTCGCGCCCGACGAGGCGTCTTAGCGCGCCCGTCCTTCTCCCCTTGTGGGAGAAGGTGGCCCGAAGGGCCGGATGAGGGGTGATGGGAGGGGCGGGACACGCCAGAAAGAGGTGCTGTCGGGACCCACTCGTTGCCGTCTCATTCCGTCCAACACCCCTCAACCGTCTCGGCGCTGCGCGCCGATCCACCTTCTCCCACAGGGGGAGAAGGGGACACTCTCCCTCGTCGCGCTCCACCGCCAAGGTTACAGACTTGGGCGTGACGATAACGATGTTGTTCCTGTCCGGAGCCGTCAGCAGATTGGCACCGGCGTCTTGCCTCGCGCCCGTGGCGGGCTACCCTTTGGTCCACCATGAGCGGGGCGGCGGCCGGGAGGTGCGCGCAGGTGCGAACGCCCGGCCAAGCGAAGGAGGATCCCCCCATGCCCATCCCCAAGAACACGATCTGCCTCTGGTTCGACTCCGAGGCCGAGGCGGCTGCCCGGTTCTATGCGTCGGTCTTCCCCGACAGCCGGGTCGACGCGGTCAACCGCGCGCCGGCGGATTATCCGTCGGGCAAGAAGGGCGATGTGCTGACGGTGGATTTCACCGTGGCCGGCATTCCCTGCATGGGCTTGAACGGCGGGCCGATGTTCAAACAGAGCGAGGCCTTCTCGTTCCAGATCGCCACCGACGACCAGGAGGAGACCGACCGCTACTGGAACGCCATCGTCGGCAATGGCGGCGAGGAGAGCGCCTGCGGCTGGTGCAAGGACCGGTGGGGCGTGTCGTGGCAGATCACGCCGCGGACGCTGACCGAGGCGATGGCCGCCGGCGGCGATGAGGCGCGGCGCGCCTTCGAGGCGATGATGGAGATGGGCAAGATCGACGTCGCGAAGATCGACGCGGCGCGGCGCGGCTGAGTTCAGTCGCCGGAATCGGGGATCTTCAGCATGTTGCCGCAGGCCTTGCAGTGCACTGCGTCCGGATCGTGGCGCTGCAGGCCGCATTGCTCGCATGGGTAGAACACCTTGTGCGGCCGGAAGATCGCCTGCCCGAGCCGGATGAAGAGCGTGACGCCGGCGAGCATGATGACCACCGAGGTGATCTTGCCCCAGGGACCGTCCAGCAGGATGTCGCCGTAGCCGGTGGTGGTCATGCTGGTGACGGTGAAATAGAGCGCGTCGACATAGCCGGCGAAGCCCGAGCCTTCGCTGAAGAAGAAGGTGTAGATGAAGCCCGTCACCACGAAGAGGAAGGTGATCAGGTTGGCCACCGATTCCACCACCTCGCGCCAGGGGCCGTAGCCGCGCCGGACGAGCGGGCGCCACAAAACGCCGCTGCGCGACAGCGTCCACAGCCGCAGGACGCGCAGGAAGCCGAGATTGGCGAGCGAGAGCGGGAAGAGCAGCGTCAGCAGGATGAACAGGTCGAGGATGTTCGCCGGCTGCCGCAGCCAGCGCGGCATCTCGCTGGAGGCCAGCGCGCGGGCGGCGATGTCGGCCATCAGGATCGCGGCGACCGAATAGTCGATCCAGAGGAAGGACGGCCGCTCGCGCAGCACAGGCGTAACGATGAAGAAGGCGACGATCAGGATGTCGATCGCCATCATCGCATACTGAAAGCGCACCGCGCCCGGCGCGTGGCCGTGATAAAGCAGGCGCAGCCGCTCGCGGAGCGCATCCAGTCGGGAAAGGGGCGGGGTCGTCTCGGCGGCGCGCTCGTCCATGGCTTCCGGAAGAATGCGGGTGCCTCAGGGCGGTTCCATCCTCATCGGCCCGCATGGAGCCGACAGGGCGGCACATCGTCCGGGCGCGGCGTGCCGGGTTCAAGCCCGAAAAGGCGACCGCGCCGTCACCCAGGCTGGAACTCGGTCAGCAGCTGCATCCACAGAAGCGCGTACATGACGAGGCCGGCGCCGGCGAGTGGAGCTGCAAAGGGCAGGGCGCGGTTGGAGATCGACATCAGCAGCGCCGGCAGCATGCAGACGAGCGTGATGCCGGTCAGCGGCATTTCGGCCATCCACTGGAAGCCCGTGCCGTCGCCGACCGGCAGCTGGGCGATGTACCAGAACGTATAGACCCAGAACGAAAGCCCCGCGGCGCAGGCGGCGAGCGTGAAGGTGCGCAGCGCGCCGGTCATGGTCATGCGGTCCTCCTCGATCGGGAAACGGTCGGCGCCGATATCGCCGCCGTGGGTAACCGCGCCATGCCTGCGAAAAGGTCGCTCCGCCCGCTTCCGCAACATCCCGGATACATGCGCGCGGTTTGCAGCAATGGCCCGGAAAGTTCAGTCCGCCCGAGCAAAGCTGCGCTTGGCCCAGGCCAGCGCCGGCAGTTCCACCGCGCGGTAGAGCACCCAGGCGGCGGCGAGGCTGAGGACGAAGGCGAGGGCCGCAGCGGCGGGCGCGCCCCAGACCGTCGGCGCTGCCTGCCGCGCCAGGACCGTGATCACGAACTGGTGGATCATGTAGAAGGCGAAACTGACATTGCCGAGAAGAACCAGCACGGGCGTCGAGAGCGCTTTCGAGACCAGGCCGTGCTGGTGCGCGAAGACGTAGACCACGCAGGCAAACAGCGGAAACACGCCGCTCTGGGCGTAGCTTTGCGCGAACACCGATGGGCCGTATTCCCGCAGGAATGCCCTGATTTGCGCGTGTTGCGGCAGGTAGAGCGCGATGAGGACGATGCAGGCGAGCTGCGCGGCGGCGACGAAGCGCTCGGGAATGCGCACGCGGGCATAGAGGGAATACGTCGCCATGCCGGCGAAGAACTCGACGATGCGAACAGGCGGAAACAGGTGGAAAAAGGAACGCGAGGCGACGCCGGACGGCAGGCCGTTGGCGCCGGTCTGATGGCTGAAGGGGAGGGCGGCGGGCGCCCAGGAGACGAACAGGACCAGGGCAGCGACCGCCAAAACCCAGGCCGCCATGACCGCCAGGCGCAGCCGCGCGCCCTGTGTCAGCAGAATGGCGAAGGTAACGTAAAAGAAGAACTCGACCGAGATCGACCAGGAGACCGGATTGAGGAAGAAGGCGGTGTCGTAGGACGGCACCCAGGCGTGCAGCAGCGTCACGAAGAGGACGACCCGCGCGAAGGTGGTCTCCGACGGGATACCGATGAGCATCAGCGCGAGTGCGCCGCAGACCATGTGGAGCGGCCAGAGCCGCAGGAAGCGCACGACGATGAAGCGGCCTGCGTCGCCCGGCGTCCCGATCCGTCCGTGGTAGGAATAGCTCAGCACGAAGCCGCTCAGCACGAAGAAGAAGCTGACCGTGAAGCCGAGGTTCACGTTCCAGACGCTCTCGGACAGATTCAGCCCGAAGGCCTTCAGATGATGCAGGAAGACTGACAGGGCGGCGACGAACCGCAAGGCCGTCAAATTGTCCAGCCTCCGCGGCATGATCGCGTCCTCCGCCCGGCAGCGTCATCGCATATCGAAAGCCGTCTGCTCAACAGGGATGAAGGCTGTGCTCCCGATCCTTCGCGGGATTCGTGGCGAAAGCCTCATCACAAGCCGGCTCACGATCTCGTGATAAAATGACATCAACAATGCCACTTGTTATTGGCATTAGGCGTGCCTATTTCAGCGTCAGGCAAGCGGAGACATCCTCCCAGACGACCCCGCCAAGCCGCAACACATTGAAAAGGTTACGATCATGAACAAGTTCCTCCTCGCTTCCGTCGCCGTCCTCGGTCTGGCAGGTTCTGCCGTCGCCCAGGAAGTTCCCGCCTTCTACGGCGTCAACCCCTATGCGACGACCGTCGACGGCTCCGAGGCCCGCACCTCGCACATCGTCTCGGGCCAGGCCAACGCCACGGTGCCCGCCACCGACGGCTTCGACATCAACCGCAACCAGAACTACTCGGGCAAGTAAGCCTGCCTGACGAACCGGGCTCCGGCGGTCGATCCGCCGCCCCCCGGTCCCGACAGAACCAACACAATCGAAAGGTGAATACCATGAACAAGTTCCTCCTCGCTTCCGTCGCCGTCCTCGGTCTGGCGGGTTCCGCCGTCGCCCAGGAAGTCCCCGCCTTCTATGGCGAGAACCCCTATGCGACGACCGTCGACGGCTCGCAGGCCGGCGCCTCGCACACCGTCTCGGGCCAGGCCAGCGCCACCGTCACCGGCGTCGACGGCTTCAACATCAACCAGAACGAAAACTACTCCGGCAAGTAAGCCGGATCGCGAGGGACGGCCGGCGTCAAACCGGCCGTCCCCCCGCGCTTGTTGCGCGGGCCCCGTCATGCAAGAACGATAAACGAGGAGTTCGCGTCAGCTTTGCCCCCTACGCAAAGGAGATGATCATGTCCCAGTCCACATCCGCGACGCTCGAGCGCGTGCTCGAGGCAGATTGCACCCCGGACGGACGCCGCCTGCGCTCCGAGCGCAGCCGCAGATGCATCGTCGACGCGCTCATCAACCTGATCCGCAAGAGCGAGATCCTGCCCAGCGCCGAACGCGTCTCGGAAGAGGCGAATGTCGGCCTGCGCACCGTCTTCCGCCACTTCGAGGACATGGACAGCCTCTACCAGGAGGTCGCCGACAAGATCGACGCGGAAATCCAGCCGCTGGTCCAGGCGCCGTTCGCGTCGAACGACTGGCGCGAGCAGATCCTCGAGATGATCGAGCGCCGCGCCAAGGCGTTCGAGTTCATCATGCCCTTCAAGGTACAGGCCAACGCGCGCCTGCTGCAGTCCGACTTTCTCCAGGAGAAGCACCGCTGCGCCGTCGAGAGCGATATTGCGCGACTTCAAGCCGTGGTTCCCAAAGAGGTCCGCGCCGACGACGCGCTGTTCCAGGCGCTCGCCGCGGCGATCAGCTTCGACGTCTGGCGCAGGCTGCGCGTCGACCAGCACAGGACCCCCGAACAGGCTATGCAGGCGGTGCGGCGCCTTGTCGGCGCGCTGCTCGCCCAGGCCTGAGCGGATTGGCTCTAAAGCTGCGATTCGATCGGCAGCCAGCGCACGACAGATGCCAGCAGCCTGCGGCCGACGCTCGCCTTCGGCTCGCCGTAGCGCAGCTTCTTCTCACCCTTCGACCTGTTCCAGCGCAGCCGGCCGCCTTCCAGGGTCAGCCGGTAGCTGACGTCGGGGTCGCGCTCGGCCTCGAAATGGGCGAGCAGGGCCGCGACCAGGTCGGGGTCCTCGAAAATCACCCCCATCTCGGCATTGAGCGAGACGGAGCGGGGGTCGAAATTGAGCGAGCCGATGAAGCCGAGGCGCTCGTCGACGACGAAGGCCTTGGTGTGCAGGCTGCCGCCCTTGGAGCCGAAGACGGACATGCGCTTCGGCCGCGATGACGGGTGGAACTCGTAGAGCGCCACGCCGGCGCGCAGCAGCCGCTTGCGATAGTTGGCGTAGGCTCCGTGCACGGCAGCGACATCGGTGGCGGCGAGCGAATTGGTGAGCACGCTGACGCTGACGCCGCGGCGCGCCATCCCGGCGAGGATCGACGTGCCCTTGCGGCCCGGAATGAAATAGGGCGAGACGATCTCCAGCCGGCGCTTGGCGGAGCGGATCAGCGGCATCAGTTCGCGCATGAGCCAGGAGCGGTAGCCGCGCCCACGCACCTTTTCCGGCGGGTCGGCCAGAACCCGTGTGCCGTCCGCCCAGTGCAGGCCGCCGCGCGCGGCGATGAACTCGTCGATCGTCTGGAACGCGCCGATCACGTCCGCGGCGTCCCGCTCGGCAGACCGCAGGACATGCACCGACCGGCGCATGTATTTAGGATGCAGGAGCTGCAGCGGACGCGCGTCGTCGCAACCCCAGTAGCGCTCGAAGATCGCAACGGTGTCGTTCACAGCTGCGCCCAGCATCAGCATGTCCAGGTCGCGGAAATTGGACTGCGCCTGGTCGAAATACTCGTCGCCTATGTTGCGCCCGCCGACGATCGCGATACGGCGGTCGGCGATGAAGGCCTTGGCATGCATGCGCCGGGTCATGGCGAAGGCGCGCGACACGAGTTCGAGCCATCGGAAGATCGAGCCGTTGCGCATGCCGGCGGGGTTGAACAGGCGCAGCTGTATGTTGTCGTGGCTGTTCAGCGCCAGATAGGTCTCGTCGCTGGACTGCGGGTTGATGTCATCGATCAGCAGTCGGACCTTCACGCCGCGATCGGCGGCGGCGACGATCTCCTTGAGCAGGAGGCCGCCCGAGCCGTCGTTGCGCAGGATGTAATACATGAGATCGAGCGTCTCGGTCGCGCTGCGCGCCGCCAGCACCCTTATCGCCAGCGCGTCGCTGTTGTCCGCGACCATCAGCAGGCCGCTCTTGCCCGCGGCGATCTGGTCGTCACTCGCCCTGGTGATGGAGGTGTCCATCGCGGCGTCCTTCGGGGCCCCCGCAGGGCCCGCATGCATGATACGCCTCAGGCCGCATCGCGAACAGCCTCCGCCAGGCCCTCCAGCTTCAGCCTGGCCTTGATCGGCAGATGATCGGAGGCGACGCGCGCCAGCGGCGAATGGTGCACTTCGATCGACGAGATCATCGACTGCGGCCTGGCGAGGATGCGGTCGAGCGCAAGCAACGGGAAGCGCGACGGAAAGCTCGGCAGCACCGCGTTGAGCGGGCCGAAATGCGGCAGGAGCGACAGGAGCGAGGAGCGCGTGTTGACGCGCCATTCGTTGAGGTCGCCGAGGATGATGGTCGGGCGGATCACGCCCTGCGCCGCCTCCAGCACCGCGTTGGCCTGGCGCTTGCGCGAATGCCGGAAGAGGCCGAAATGCGCGCCGATGATGCGCAGATGCACGCCCTTGATCTCGAGGTCGACGATCAGCGCGCCGCGCGGCTCGAGGCCGGGGAGGTGGATGGTCTTGACCTCCTGCACCACGCCGGCGCGGGCAAGCAGAAGATTCCCGTGCCAGCCGTGGCTGCGCGATCCCTGCGGCATGTGGAGAGGCACCAGCTCGGTCGATTTCGCCAGCGCCTCGAGATCGAGCAGGCCGACGCGCTCGCCCAGCCGTTCGTCGGCCTCCTGCAGCGCCACGATGTCGGCGTCGAGCTCGGCCACCACCGCCGCCGTGCGGCCGGGGTCGAAGCGGCCGTCGCTGCCGACGCATTTGTGGACATTATACGAAGCGATGGTCGTGCAGGGATCGTCCCCGCCGACCTTGACGAAACGGGGAGCCCGCTTGCGCAGGGCCGCGGCCAGGGTCTTCGGAAGCGTGTGGCGGCGGTCGAGCATCGCACCCCTATGATGACGAGAGCGGACATAACGCACGCTCGGCGCGCGGGTTCCGCGAGCCTTCGAGTCTCTCGGAGTGTATCTGCGTTGCCGCGCCCGGGTCTAGCTCTCGACCATGGCGGAAAAGCCGCCGTAGATCATCCGCTTCATGTCGAAGGGCGAATCCGCCGGGTCGAACTTCATGCGCTCGTCGGCCATCACCTTGGCGTTGACCTCGTCGCGGTGCGCCCGGTCGCGGTAGGTGATCCAGGCGAAGACGACCGTCTCGTCGTCCTTGGCCATGACCGCGCGGGGAAACGAGGTCAGTTCGCCGTAGGGCACGTCGTCGGCGACCGATTCCAGGTAGGCGAGAGCGCCATGGTCCATCCAGACCTGGCAACCGAGTTCGGCCATCTTGCGATAGGCGTCCATGTTGTTCTTCGGGATGGCGAGGACGAAACCGTCGACATAGCTCATGAGATCCTCCTGCAAAGGCTGGAAAAAAGATAACGCGCGAAGACGCGAATGGTAACCGTTCGGCCGCCGTCTCCTGCCGGGTGCTGACACGTCGCGGACAAGCGCTTTGCTGCCTGTCGCTTTTCGCGTATTCGGCGGCTGTTTTGGGACGGCGTGAAAATACGCGCTCGGGCTCTATGCGGCCCAACCGACGGGATCGTCCGTCGCCTGCACACCGCCACTTCGGGGGAGACCGCCATGGCCGAATTCAAGAGCGACATCGAGATCGCCCGCGCGGCGAAAAAGCAGCAGATCATGAAGATCGGCGCCAAACTCGGCATCCCCGAGGAGCATCTGCTGCCCTACGGCCACGACAAGGCGAAGATCTCGGCCGAGTTCATCGCCTCCAAGCGGGGCGACAAGAACGGCCACCTGATCCTCGTCACCGCGATCAACCCGACGCCGGCCGGCGAAGGCAAGACGACCACGACCGTCGGCCTCGGCGACGGTCTGAACCGGATCGGCAAGCGCGCGATCACCTGCATCCGCGAGGCCTCGCTCGGCCCGAACTTCGGCGTCAAGGGCGGTGCGGCCGGCGGCGGCTATGCGCAGGTCGTGCCGATGGAGGACATGAACCTCCATTTCACCGGCGATTTCCACGCCATCACCACCGCGCACAACCTGCTCTCGGCGCTGATCGACAACCATATCTACTGGGGCAACGAACTCGGCATCGACACGCGCCGCGTCGCCTGGCGCCGCGTCATGGACATGAACGACCGGGCGCTGCGCGAGATCATCTGCTCGCTCGGCGGCGTCGCCAACGGCTATCCGCGCGAGGCGGGCTTCGACATCACGGTGGCGTCCGAAGTCATGGCCATCCTGTGCCTGGCGACCGACCTCAAGGACCTGCAGAAGCGCATCGGCGACATCATCGTCGCCTACCGCCGCGACAAGACGCCCGTCTACGCCCGCGACCTCAAGGCCGACGGCGCGATGGCGGTGCTGCTCAAGGACGCGATGCAGCCGAACCTCGTGCAGACGCTGGAGAACAATCCGGCCTTCGTGCATGGCGGCCCCTTCGCCAACATCGCGCATGGCTGCAACTCGGTCGTGGCCACCACGACGGCGCTGAAGCTCGCCGACTACGTCGTCACCGAAGCCGGTTTCGGCGCCGACCTTGGTGCTGAGAAGTTCTTCGACATCAAGTGCCGCAAGGCGGGCCTCAAGCCGGCCGCCGCCGTGATCGTCGCCACCGTGCGGGCGATGAAGATGAACGGCGGGGTGAAGAAGGAAGACCTCGGCAAGGAGAATGTCGAGGCGGTGAAGAAGGGCTGCGCCAATCTCGGCCGCCACATCGAGAACGTGAAGCAGTTCGGCGTGCCGGTCGTGGTGGCGATGAACCATTTCACCACCGACACGGACGCCGAGATCCAGGCGATGAAGGACTATGTCGCGAGCCAGGGCTCCGAGGCGATCCTGTGCAAGCACTGGGCGCACGGCTCGGCCGGCATCGAGGAACTGGCGCACAAGGTGGTCCAGCTCGCCGAAAGCGGCGCGTCGCAGTTCTCGCCGCTCTATCCGGACGAGATGAAGCTGTTCGACAAGATCGACACGATCGTGAAGCGCATTTATCGCGGCTCTGAGGCGATCGCCGACAAGTCGGTGCGCGACCAGCTGAAGTCCTGGGAGGACCAGGGCTACGGCAACCTGCCGGTCTGCATGGCCAAGACGCAGTATTCCTTCTCGACCGACCCCAACCTGCGTGGCGCGCCGACCGGCCATGTCGTGCCGGTGCGCGAGGTGAGGCTCTCCGCCGGCGCGGGCTTCGTCGTGGCGATCTGCGGCGAGATCATGACCATGCCTGGCCTGCCCAAGAGCCCGTCGTCGGAGAAGATCTACCTGAACGACATGGGCTATATCGAGGGGCTGTTCTAGGGTCCGGACCAATCAATCGGTTTCAGGCTACAGGCTGCCTCGCACCGGTCTGCATCCCAGCAACCGTCAGCTACTGGCTATGAGCCCGGCCCGTCGGACCGGGGAGGTCTTGGGCGCCCCTTGAAGAGCGCGCGCAGGATCAACCAAATCACTACGATACAGAAGACCGAAAACGGCCACGTGTAGTAGATCATGCCCACAGCGAACAGTCCGTACCCCGGATCGATGGCAGACGCCACGGCAAGCCCGAGCACGTAGAGCAGGATTGCGATAATGAAGTACATCGTCTGACCTTTTAGCGGATGATGATTGACATGAAAACGACGAACGTGACGCCGAAGATCAGGTCAAAGAGCGCGGCGCTTTCGCCAACATCCCGCCGTAAGCAATAGGAAGAACTGCTTCTCGCCGCACCTCTGCCGCAAGCGCAACGCCATTGAGCGCATGTTCTGCAGGCTCAAGGACTTCCGCCGTATAGCTACCCGATACGATCGACTGGCTACCGACTCCCTCGCAGCGGTCTGCATCGCAGCTACCGTCAGTTACTGGCTATGAGTCCGGACCCTAGGCGCCGCCAGCGGGAGCATGCTGCGGTCGGCGCCGCCGGCGGTGGCGCTCTCCAGGTGGGGCGCTGGCCTGTCGCCATGCCGGTGACCCCCGGCGCACGTGAAACTGCGAGGCATTCGGTTTACGATTGATTATCAAGGCATCGGTACCGTGCGTGATCGCCTCCCTGTCTGCAGCGAGATGGTCTTGATCACGCCAACCGATAGCAAGGACGCCGAACTCAAGCTGGCGCTCATCGACCAGGCCCTGGACGCAAAGGGCATCTCGTTGCGTTTTCCGGAGCAACTGGAGGCGCAGTTCGAAGAGGAGACCGGATCAGCGCGCGTGCGTATGGCGCAGCGCAACAAGATCCTGGCAACCCTCCTGATGTATTCTCTGATCGTGCTCGACTACTTCTGCGTGCCGGACGTGTTCTGGCTGGCATTTGGGCTGCGGTTTGGCTTGATCACCGCCGTTGTGGCGCTTGCCTACTGGAAAGCCTCCCGCGATCCGCCCGCGTGGGTTCGGGAATCGCTGACCGTCGTCATCGCCGTGACGATGTCGGTGGCGGTGTTGATCATCGTCGCGGCGAGCGACAATCCGCTGCGCGAGAACTATCATCTCGGAATCCTGTTCATGATGATGGTCGCGGTCATCGCCTTGCGTCCGCGCTTCCCCTATGCGGTCGTCACAGCGATTGCGCTCGTCGCGCTCGAAGGGCTGACGGCGTGGAGCGTCGATACGATGCCGATCGAATCCAAGTTCGCGTCGGTGTTCCTGCCGCTTGCCTTCGCCGGCTTTGCGCTGCCCGCGGTGCACAACCTGGAAAAGCTCGAACGGCAGAACTGGCTGCGTTCGCTGCGCGATCGGCTGCGCGCGTCGGTGTTCGAGGAACTGTCCATCATCGACCCGATGACAGGGCTCGGCAATCGCCGGGCAATGCTTCAGTGGGTGGAACGGATATTCAAGAAGGGCCAAGCCGATCGCGTTGCCATCGTGATAGCGGATATCGACCACTTCAAATCCTACAATGACACGTTCGGACACCTGGCGGGGGACGACTGCATCCGCAGGGTTGCCGGCGTGCTGGTCTCGGAGGCGCGCGGATCCGAAGATCGGGTTTTCCGGTTCGGCGGCGAAGAGTTCGTCACCGTGCTGCCTGGCATCGGGATGGCGGAAGCGATTGCCGTGGCCGAGCGCACGCGCCGCGCTCTTGCCGCCAAGGACATTCCGCACCGACCGCCCGGGGGCCTCAATTTCGTGACGGCCAGCTTCGGCGTCGCGTCCGGCGAGCTTGGGCCGGGCTTGAACCTCGACACGTTGATCGCCGAGGCGGACCGGTCGCTCTACATGGCGAAGCAAAGTGGCCGAAACCGCGTGATACCGCCATTGGTCGCGCTTGCCGAACCGGGTTTGCGCGACGCGGGATAAGCGGGCCGGACCGTGGGTTCGCGGTGAGGTTGGCGCGACGCATGGCCCGGGACCGGCCTAGGCGTCCACCGGCTTCGCCTTGGTGAGATAGGTCTCCAGATTGCTCACAACCTTTGCCAGCGAAGCGAGAAACGCCTCCCGTTCGCTTTCGGACAAGCCGGCCAGTGCCGCCTCGTTGATCTCGCGTCCCGCTTCGCGCACCTCGATGCTCTTCTCCAGACCTTGCGGGCTCAGCGAATAGAGCCAGGCGCGGCGATCGTCCGGATCGGCGCGCCGCAGGATCAGCCCGTCGCGCTCCATCCTCGAGAGTGTCGCCGCCATGGTCGGCTGCTCGATCGCCGCGAACTCGGTCAACGCACGCTGCGACAGAGCCGCGCCATGCGCCAGGGCGAACATCACCGGCATGTAGCCGGACGACATGCCGATCGGCTTCAGCCGGGTGTCGATGGCGCGCGCCATCAGGCGGGCCAGCCAGTTGGTCATGTAGCCGGTCGACCGGAATCGATCATAAAACATAGCTTGCTATCCATTTATATCGCATGCTATATAAAGCCATCGCAACCACCGATCAAGGAGGATGTCATGGCGTTGAAGAGCGATGCAATCCGTTACGGCTCGGTTGCCCGGACGATGCACTGGGTGACGGCGGCCGCGATCCTGGCAATGGCCGGCTCGGGACTCGCCGCCGAGAGCGCGTCGGGCGAGCCGGAGGCCGTCAACATCCTGCGCTTCCATGCGATCACGGGTGTCGCCGTCGTGGCCCTGACGCTCCTGCGCATCCTATGGTGGGCCTTCGCCGACAGGCGGCCGGTCGATACCGCGTCGACGCCGCCCTGGCAGGCTCGTGCCGCGCATGCCGTGCACTACGCGCTCTATATCGTCGTTATCCTACTTGGCGGCAGCGGCATCGCGACGATCGTGCTGTCAGGCGCGGGCGAGGTACTTGTGGGCGCGGCGACAGGCCCGCTGCCGGCATTCGAGGATTTCACGCCGCGCGGCCCGCACGGCCTGTTCGCCTGGCTGCTCATCGGCCTCGTCGCGCTGCATGTCGTGGCGGCGGTGTATCACCAGGTCGTCTTGAAGGACCGGCTGCTGGGACGGATGGGCGTCGGGCGCGCTTGAAATTCCGGCGAGACGCCATCAGTTGAGGCTGGCACGGAGCCGCTCTCGGCGCGCCATTGGAAGCGCCCGTCCAGCGGGGTCGCTCTCCAGGCCGGACGCGCGGTCATAGGCTTGCCCGTTGTAACCGAAGAGGCATATCTGAAGTCATCGGGAACGAACCGCACACAGGACATGAAGCGCGCCATCACCAATCTCGTCCGCGGTCTGCGTGACCTACGCGTCACCTCGACGCCCTTCATCCTCACCGGAATCGCGGGCGCCGGCGTCTATGCCTTCCTGCAGATCGCTGACGAGGTGTCAGAGGCGGAGTTCGACAGCTACGACCGGGCGCTGCTCATGGCTTTCCGCCGGCCGGACGATCTCGCGACGCCGCTCGGCCCGCCCTGGTTCCGCGAGTTCATGGCCGAGCTGACGGCGCTCGGCGGCTATCCGCTTTTGACGATCATCGTGGCGCTCGTCGTCGGTTACCTGCTGATCGCGCGCATGTTCGGGCCGGCGCTGTTTTCGCTGCTTGCGATCGTGTCGGGGACCGCGGTGAGCCAGCTTCTCAAGGTGCTCTACGACCGGCCGCGCCCGGATCTGGTGGAGCAGCTCGTGACGGTGCACACGGCGAGCTTTCCGAGCGGCCATGCCGCGATGAGCGCGGTCGTCTATCTGACCCTCGCCTCGCTGATCGTCAGGCTGGTCGATTCGACTCAGATCCGGGTCTATGTCCTCGCCGTCGCACTGCTGCTCACGGTGTCCATCGGCATCAGCCGCGTCTATCTCGGCGTTCACTGGCCGAGCGACGTGGCCGCCGGCTGGGCTTTCGGGGTCGCCTGGGCGAGCCTCTCCTGGCTCGTCGTCGCCGCCATGAGGCGCTGGCGCGACCGGCAGGAAAACTGAACAGAAAATCCGGTCGGACAAGCCTCCGCCGCGATGGCGTTTCGTCCGACTCGGAGCTATGCATTCCCCCGGGTAAAATCTGCAACGGAGGACATCATGCGGGGAGTTGCTTTCTGGTTTTTCGGTTCGGCCGTGGTCTATGTGACCTGCGGCATGCTTTTCGGCATCTGGATGTCGGCGTCGCACGATCACACGCTGGCCTCTGCGCACGCGCACCTGAACCTCGTCGGCTGGGTGACGATGGGCCTGTTCGGCGTCTACTACCATCTGGTGCCGGCCGCGGCGGCAAACCCGCTGGCGAAGGTGCATTTCCTTCTGGCGACGGCCGCCGTCTGGCTCATGTTCCCGGGGATCATCCTGGCGATCCAGCAGCAGACCGAGCTTCTCGCCATCCTCGGCTCCTTCGCGGCGCTGCTCTCCATGCTGACCTTCCTGTTCACGGTGGTGCGGACGCGGGCGGCGACGGCATAGGCGCGGCGATTCTCCAGTTGCGCATGGCCGCGTTCGCGGCTATGCGTTCCATCATGATCTCGAAGTCGATCAACGCGAACTGGTGGTGGCCCGCTCTCTAGCGGCCTCTACACGCGTGTACAAATCACAGTGGCCGCAGCGGAATGTCCGGGCGGCCATTTTTCATTTTCCGGCCCGGACACCTCGAGGGGAACGGAGAGAAGAATGAGTACGGAACACACGGCCGACGGCGCGGACCGCTTCGTCACGGAAGGCGGCGTCGAGGTGACGCGCAGGCGCAGCCCGACGCCCTACGAGGGGGCGATCGACACCTATATCGACGCGCTGAACGCGCGGCGCGGCGCGGTGTTCTCGTCCAATTACGAATATCCCGGCCGTTACACGCGCTGGGACACGGCGATCATCGACCCGCCGGTGGCGATCACCGCCATCGGCCGCGCCATGCGCATCGAGGCGCTGAACGCGCGCGGCGAGGCGATGCTGCCGGCGATCCGCAAGGCGGTGGGCACGCTCGCCGACGTCGCGATCGAGGAGGCGACCGCGTCGCTAATCGCGCTCAGCATCGCCGAGCCGGGCAGGGTGTTCTCGGAAGAGGAGCGCAGCCGCGTACCGTCGGTCTTCACCGTGCTTCGCGCCATCGTCGCCCTCTACAAGACCAACGAGGATGCCAATCTCGGGCTCTACGGCGCGTTCGGCTACGATCTCGCCTTCCAGTTCGATCCGGTGACGCTGACCCTCGACCGCTCGCGCGGCCAGCGCGACCTGGTGCTGTTCCTGCCTGACGAGATCCTCGTCGTAGACCACTACACCGCGCAGGCCTGGCACGACCATTACGACTTCGCGGCCGCCGGCCATTCGACCGAGGGCCTCGCGCGGGGCGGCGAGGAAAAGCCGTTCAAGGCGTCGGATCGCATTCCGCCGCGCGGCGACCACGAGCCCGGCGAATTCGCCAGGCTGGTCGACAAGGCGAAGCTTTCCTTCAAGCGCGGCGACCTGTTCGAGGTCGTGCCCGGCCAGATGTTTTTCGAGCGCTGCGAGACGACGCCGTCCGAGATCTGCCGCCGGCTGAAGGCGATCAACCCGTCGCCCTATTCCTTCTTCATCAATCTCGGTGACAACGAATATCTGATCGGCGCCTCGCCCGAGATGTTCGTGCGCGTCAACGGCCGCCGCGTCGAGACATGCCCGATCTCCGGCACGATCCGGCGCGGCGACGACGCGATCTCGGATTCGGAACAGATTCTGAAGCTGTTGAATTCGAAGAAGGACGAGTCCGAGCTGACGATGTGCTCGGACGTCGACCGCAACGACAAGAGCCGCGTCTGCGAGCCGGGCTCGGTCAAGGTCATCGGCCGGCGCCAGATCGAGATGTATTCGCGGCTGATCCACACCGTCGATCATATCGAGGGCCGGCTGCGCGAAGGCATGGACGCGTTCGACGCGTTTTTGAGCCACGCCTGGGCGGTGACGGTCACCGGCGCCCCCAAGCTCTGGGCGATGCGCTTCATCGAGCAGAACGAGAAGAGCCAGCGCGCCTGGTACGGCGGGGCCATCGGCATGGTGCATTTCAACGGCGATCTGAACACGGGGCTGACGCTGCGCACCATCCGCATCCAGGACGGCATCGCCGAGGTGCGGGCCGGTGCGACGCTGCTCTACGATTCCGATCCGGCCGAGGAAGAGGCCGAGACCGAACTCAAGGCGTCGGCCATGCTGGCGGCGATCCGCGAGGCGAAGGCCGGCAATTCGAGCGCCGCGCAGCGGCTGCCCGCGCGCGTGGGCGAGGGGGTGAACATCCTGCTCGTCGATCACGAGGACTCCTTTGTCCACACGCTCGCCAACTACTTCCGCCAGACCGGCGCGACCGTGACCACCGTGCGCACGCCGGTGCCGGACGAGGTGTTCGACCGCTTCAACCCGGACTTGGTGGTGCTGTCGCCTGGTCCGGGCACGCCGGCCGATTTCGACTGCAAGTCGACGATCAAGCGGTCGCGGGCGAGGGGGCTGCCGATCTTCGGCGTGTGCCTGGGCCTTCAGGCGCTGGCCGAGAGCTATGGCGGCGAACTGCGCCAGCTGCACGTGCCGATGCACGGCAAGCCGTCGCGCATCCGCGTCAACAAGCAGGGCATCGTCTTCTCGGGCCTGCCGAAGGAGATCACCGTCGGCCGCTACCATTCGATCTTCGCCGATCCGGTCAGGCTGCCCGACGAGTTCCTGGTCACGGCGGAGACCGAGGACGGTGTCATCATGGCCTTCGAGCACCGCAACGAGCCGATCGCGGCGGTGCAGTTCCATCCGGAATCGATTATGACGCTCGGCCAGAACGCCGGCATGCGCATGATCGAGAACGTCGTCGCGCACCTGCCGCGGCGGGCAAAGGTGAAGGCGGCGTAGGACTTGCAATGAACTGCCGGGATTGTCCCTCACCCGTACCCTCTCCCCGCACGCGGGGAGAGGGGTGCGCCAACGTCGAAGCTTCCCTCTCCCTGTCTTTACGGGGAGAGGGTACGGGTGAGGGGCAATCTCGATGAGCTCCAAGCAGCGCATCGCGCGGCTGGCCTTCTGGTCGATCATCATCGCCTTCGCGGTGATGGGGCTGAAGTTTGCCGCCTGGTGGCTCACCGGTTCGGTGGCGCTCTATTCGGACGCGCTGGAATCGATCGTCAACGTGATCGCAGCGGCGGCCGCCTTCTGGGCGATCACGGTCAGCCACAAGCCGGCCGACCGGGATCACCAGTTCGGCCACCACAAGGCGGAGTACTTTTCCGCCGTGCTCGAGGGCGTGCTGATCGTCGTCGCCGCCCTGCTGATCCTCGCCGAGGTGGTGCGTGCCTGGCAGGCGGCGGCTCCCCTCGACGAGCCTGGCCTCGGACTTAGCATCAACGCGGCGGGTGCGGTCATCAACGCCGTCTGGGCCTGGCTGCTGATCCGCATCGGCAGCGCGGAACGGTCGCCTGCGCTGGTCGCCGACGGGCGTCACATCCTGACCGACGTCGTCACCTCGGTCGGTGTGCTCGCCGGCCTGCTCGGAGCCCTCGCCACGGGCTGGCTCTTCCTCGACCCGCTGCTTGCGCTGGTCGTTGCGCTGAACATCCTGTTCCAGGGGTGGAAAGTCATTACTTCCTCGCTGAGCGGGCTGATGGACGAGGCCGTTCCGCTCGACCAGAACATCCGCATCCGCGAGGTCATCTCGGCGAACTCCAAGGGCGCGCTCGAGGTGCATGATCTCAAGACGCGCATCGCCGGGCGTGCGACTTTCATCGAGTTCCACCTGATCGTCGACGCCGACATGAAAGTCGGCGATTCGCATGCCATCTGCGACCGCATCGAGGAGGCGCTGAAGGCGGAAATACCGAGCGTGCGGGTGACGATCCATGTCGAGCCGGACGACGAGGCCAAACTGCCGATCGGGACGGCCGCTGTGCCCTTCGCCTGATTTCGCGCATGGGTGCCGTGCGAGGATTTCGGTTCGCATCGCCTTTCGCAGACCCTAGAAGTGGTTCATGGCACCAGAGCAGGCCGATCCGACATCCCGTCTCAAGAACCTGGGCTGGTGGACCCTGCTGGCGGGGCTTTCGATCGTCCTGTCCGTGTTGTTCGAGTGGACGGACCTGCCGGCCGGCCTTCTCATCGGACCGATGATCGCGGGTATCGTCGTCGGCGTGCTTGGGGCGAGGCTCAGCCTGTCGCCGATGGCATCGCTGGGGGCCCAGGCGATCATCGGATGCCTGATCGCGGCCTCGCTCGAGCCGGCCCTGTTTACAGCCTTGCTGGACGACTGGCCGATCTTGCTCGGCGCGACGCTCGCCACGCTGCTTGCCAGCGGGGGGCTGGGCGGGCTGATCGCCCGCTTCGGGATCCTACCGGGAACGACGGCGATCTGGGGCTCGGCGCCGGGTGCGGCGTCGGCCATGGTTCTGATGGCCGACGCTTTCGGGGCCGACGCGCGGCTGGTCGCCTTCATGCAATATGTCCGGGTCATCATGGTGTCGGTCGCCGCCGCACTCATCGCCCGGCTGTTCGTCGATACGTCGGGGATCGAGGCGCCGCCCGTGCCGTGGTTTCCTCCGCTGGAGTGGGGGCCGTTCCTGACGACGCTGGCCGTCGCAGCGGCCGGCGCGGTGGGCGGGAGCCTGGTGCGCCTGCCGGCGGCGATCTTTCTCGGGCCGATGCTGATCGGCATCGTCGTGCACGCCGGCTTCGGCCTGCCGCTGCAACTGCCGCACTGGCTGCTTGCCGCGAGCTATGTCGTCGTGGGCTGGTCGATCGGCCTGCGCTTCGACCGCAAGGTGCTCGTCCATGCCGGCCGCTCGCTGCCGCAGGTGATGCTTGCCGTGCTCCTCCTGATCGGCTTCTGCGGCGGGGTGGCATGGCTCCTCGTGCATCTGCTCGGCATCGACCCGCTGACCGCCTACCTTGCCACCAGCCCGGGCGGCATGGATTCGGTCGCGATCATCGCGGCGGCGTCCGGAAGCGTCGACATGGCCTTCGTCATGGCGATGCAGATGATGCGCTTCCTGATCGTCTTGCTGATCGGCCCGCCCGTGGCGCGGTGGTTTGCGCTCAGGGTGCGATAGCAAGCAAGCCGGCCGCTGGCCCAGAATGACGGCCGGCCTGGGCAATTGAACCGCGAACGCCGAACGGTTTACCCAGGGTCAGGCAACGGAATCCGGGACTGATGACACAAGCACAGAACGAACTGACAACCGACCTGCCGGTGGACGCGGACCGCGCCGGCGCGCTCCTGCGGCGGATCGCCTTCCTTGCGCTGCTCTCGATCCTGCTGGGCTTCGCTATCCAGGGGCTCATCCTCTTCGCCAAGCTTTCGGGCGGGGCCATGCCGGCCGCCTCGACGGTTATCTCGGACGTCACACAGGGCATCACCTGGTCGCTGTTCGTGTGCGTCGGCGTCGGCATCGTCACCTCGATTTCGAAGGCGAGGCCGTTCGTCGCCGGCCTGGTCGCCATGCTCGTCGCGCCGCTCGCCGTCGCGATCGCCAAATCGAGCCAGAAGGTCATGTCCGGGCTGGTCTCCGCGGCCGAGCAGGAAGCGGTGCTCTCGCTCAGCGCCATCTCGTCGCTCAAGGCGATCGAGTATGGCGTCCTCGGCTGGCTTCTGGCGCGCCTGGTGCAGAAGAGCGAGATACGCGCTTCGCGCTATTTCGGAATCGGGGGTCTGATCGGCGTCGTCTTCGGCGGTCTGATCGCAGCCATCGGCTATCAGGCCGCCCTGACGAAAGGCCTACAGCCGGGTGCGGTGAAGATCGCCGCGAGCCTGATCAACGAGGTTCTGTTCCCGATCGGCTGCGCCGGCGTGATCTATGCCGGACAGCTCGTTGGCCGAAGCGCGCGGCTCATCGAACAGGCAAATGCCGCAAAGCCGGCCTGACGGCTTGCGCCGGCGCGGCGGTTCGGGTATCTAGCCGCCCATGTCGTCGCGCCAGCCCATCGCTGTTTCCCGTTTCGCCGCTTTCGCGGGCGAGACCGCGCGCGCGTTTTCCTCGACGCTGCTTCTTCTCGGCCTTATCGGCGATCGCCGGGCTCGCTGAAGAGGAGCACCCGGCGGTCGATAGCCGCCCAGGTTTGCGCTCCTCGCCAGTCCCATTCACGATCAATGCATGCTAGGACGCCGTCCGCAGTGCCCGCGGGCGCCGGCGGCTCCGGAGGAACGACGAGATGAACCAGCAGTTTTCGCATGAGCGCGGTATGCCGGATGCCCCGCGCAAATACCAGCCCTATCCTTCCATCGACATTCCCGACCGCACCTGGCCGTCCAAGCGCATCGAGAAGGCGCCGATCTGGTGTTCGGTCGACCTGCGCGACGGCAACCAGGCGCTCATCGACCCGATGGGCCACGACCGCAAGGCGCGCATGTTCCGCCTGCTGCTCGACATGGGCTTCAAGGAGATCGAGATCGGCTTCCCGTCGGCCTCGCAGACCGATTTCGACTTCGCCCGCTGGGCGATCGAGGAAGGCGGCGTTCCGCGGGACGTCTCGCTGCAGGTTCTGGTGCAGTGCCGGCCGGAGCTGATCACCCGCACCTTCGAAGCGCTCCAGGGCGCGCACCGTCCGATCGTGCACTTCTACAACTCGACCAGCGAGTTGCAGCGCCGCGTCGTGTTCGAGAAGGACGTGAAGGGCATCAAGCAGATCGCCACCGACGCCGCCAAGATGATCACCGACATGGCGGCCAAGGCCGGCGGCGGCTTCCGCTTCGAATATTCGCCCGAAAGCTTCACCGGCACCGAACTCGATGTGGCGCTGGAGATCTGCAACGCGGTCACCGAGATCGTCAATCCGACGCCCGAGAACCGGCTGATCCTGAACCTGCCGGCGACCGTCGAGATGTCGACGCCCAACATCTATGCCGACATGATCGAATGGATGAGCCGCAACCTCGACAGGCGCGAGTCCATCATCCTGTCGCTGCATCCGCACAACGACCGCGGCACCGGCATCGCCGCCACCGAGTTGGGCCTGATGGCGGGCGCGGACCGTGTGGAGGGCACGCTGTTCGGCAATGGCGAGCGCACCGGCAATGTCGACATCGTGACGCTGGCGCTGAACATGTACACGCAGGGCCTCGATCCGGAGCTGGACTGCACCGATATCAACCGGATGAAGGACGTGTTCGAATATTCGAACCAGATGAAGATCCCGGAGCGCCACCCCTATGTCGGCGAGCTGGTCTACACGGCCTTCTCCGGCTCGCACCAGGACGCCATCAACAAGGGGATGAAGGCGCTCAAGAAGGCGAACAAGGAGTTGTGGGAAGTTCCCTACCTGCCGATCGACCCGAAGGATGTCGGGCGCACCTATGAAGCGATCATCCGCATCAACTCGCAGTCCGGCAAGGGCGGCATCGCCTATGTGCTGCAGGCCGACTACGGGCTCAACCTGCCGCGCAACCTGCAGGTCGAGTTCTCGCAGTATATCCAGGCGATCACCGACGCCGAGGGCAAGGAAGTTCCGGTCAAGCGCATCTATGACAGCTTCATCGAGCGCTACGTCGACCAGCCGAAGGGCCGGCTCAAGTTCGTCGACCACCAGACCTTCTCGGATCCGGAGAACCGCCAGCGCCGCAGGATCGAGGCGACCATCCTCGACCGGGGCAAGGAGGTGACGATCACCGGCTCCGGCACCGGGCCGATCGACGGCTTCGTCGACGCGCTGTCGCGCCATATCGGCGTCGACATGTCGGTGCTCGACTATTCGGAGCACTCGATGCAGCGCGGCTCGAACGCGGCCGCGATCTCCTATGTCGAGATGGAGCATCCCGGCGGCAGGCTTTTCGGCGCCGGCATCAACACCAACATCGTCGCCGCCTCGCTCGAGGCTGTCGTGTCGGCGGCGAACCGCATCCTGGACGGGCAGGGCGGCAAGGCGTGAGCGAGACGCTCTACGCCCGCGAGAAGGGGAGCGGGCGCGAGACGCTCGTTCTCCTGCACGGTTTCGGCGGCCATTCGATGGACTGGTACGACATCCAGCCGGACCTGGCGCGCGATGCGAAAGTGCTCGCCTATGACCTGCCGGGCCATGCCCGCTCGCTCGACCATCCGGCGGCGGGCTCGGCCTCCGGCATGGCGAAGGCGATCCTGGCCGACCTCGACCAGCGCGGCATTTCGCGCGTCCATGTCGCCGGCTTCTCGATGGGCGGCGCGGTCGCCACACTGATGGCCCTGCGCGCGCCGGACCGCGTCGCCTCGCTGACGCTCCTGGCGCCCGGCGGCTTCGGGCCGGACATCAGCGAGGAGCGCCTGAAGAACCTCGCTTCGCCGGACGGCACGGACGGATTGCGCGATGCGATGAACACGATGGGCGCGCCGGGCTTCGAGATGCCGACGAAGAACGTCGCCGTCTACGCCGCCATGCAATCCGTCCCCGGCCAGCGCGAGAAGCTCGCCGAGATCGCCGGCAAGATCGCCAAGGACGGCAGGCAGGGCGAGATCCCGCGCGAGAGCCTCGCCACGCTCGCCATTCCGGTGACGGTGGTGTGGGGCACGGCCGATCCGGTTCTGCCGTTCTCGCAATCCGAGAACCTGCCGGACGGTTTCCAGCTCGTCGTCCTGCCCGGGGTCGGTCACATGCTGCCCGAGGAAGCGCGCAAGTCGGTCATCCAGGCTATCCGGACGACCATGCGGCGAGCGCGCTGAAGGCAAACCCCCACCCCTAACCCCTCCCCACAAGGGGGAGGGGGACTTGGCGTAGCCAGATCGTTTCGAACTATCCCCGGGAAGCTGTGGCAGAGAGGTTCCCCTCCCCCTTGTGGGGAGGGGCAGGGGTGGGGGTATCGGCTGGACATCCGTGGCGTTCGCACTGCGTTCTATGTTAATGAACGGTTAACGCGTAGGTGTGGAGCGTTCGCCGATGAGTGAGTCCGGCCAGAATCCGAAGCATCCCGAGTCGCTTGGCCGACTGGCCGAGGCGGTTCGCGAGATGAAGACCGCGCTTGCCGACCGCGACGACGTCGTGGTCGAGCTACGCGAAGCAAGCAGGATGCGGCTCGAGCTTTTGGCGCAGGAGCTTGCCCCGGTGTTCGAGGACGTGCCGAAGGACAGCGAGCAGTTCGACTTCACCATCTCGTCCGGCCTGCAGCCTCGGCTGTGGATCGACGCGACGGCGCATGTCGCGATGGGGCGCGACCGCCGGATCTACCGCTTCGTGCGTGACACGCGCCTCGGCCGGGTCGTGCTTGCCGAAACGGCCGACATGAAGACGGTCGCCGAGCAGGTGACGCGCTACATCGCCGAGCGGATGCTGGAGCGCGAAAGGGCGATCGAAGGCGATCACCACCCCGCCGCGCTGCCGTTCGCGCGGCCGTCCACGGCGGTCGAGAAGTGGGCGTCGTTCTTCTGGGCGCTCACCTTCATCATCATCGGCGCGGCGGCCGGCGTCACGGCGGTGCTCACCTGGCTGTGGGACAAGCTCCCGCCGCCTATGCCGTAATCGCCAGGGCGGCGCGCTTCGGCGGCTCGATTAGTTCTTCGCGTGACAATTGCTCGACACGACCGGTCGGCCCGACGAGGCCGCGGCGGATGAGGTCGATGCGCCAATGGCCGGCGTCGCCCTCGTCGATCTCCAGCAGGTTGTACTGCGCCAGCGGCTTCTCGTGACCGATGCTCTCGCCGGCCGCCGCGACGCCGACGACCGGAACGAAGCTCTTGCCCTTGCCCGGAATCCAGTTGAGCGTCGGCAGATGGGTGTGGCCGTGCAGCACGATCTCGGCCCCGTGGCGCCGCATCACCTTCTGGAACGTGCCGATGCCGTAGAGCCGCTTGTGGGCGGGGTCCGCCCCGCGCACCGGCGGATGGTGGATGAGGACGACGCGGCAAAGGCCTTCCTCGCCGGCGCGGTGGAGGATGCGGCCGAGGCGGCGGCCCTGCTCGTCGGTGAAGCTGCCGGTCGCCAGAAACGGGGCGGAGGCGCGGGCAGACGAAACGCCGATGATCGCCACCCGCCCGCGGACGCGGACATAGGGAAAGCCGTTCTCGTTGGTCCGTGCCCAGCCCTTCTCGCCTTCGGTCCAAGGCCGCCAGGCCTGGCAGGCCTTGCGCAGGGCGCCCGGAACATAGGCGTCATGGTTGCCAGGCACCACCGACACGTCTTGCGGCGAACCGAGCGTCTCCAGCCAGACGCGTGAAATGGCGATCTCTTCGGCCAGCGCCAGGTTCATCAGGTCGCCGGTCACCACCATATGGTCCGGCGCGGCTTCCCGCGCGTCGGCGGTGATGGCGCCCAGCGCGCCGTCGTGGAAGGTCTTGCTGCGGTTGCGCTGCCAGTTGATGTAGCCGGTGATGCGCTTTGAGGCGAGCTGGCGATAGGTTACAGGGGGCAGGGGCCCGAGATGGACATCCGAGATATGCGCGAGCCGGAACATGCGACCTCTGTAGCGGATGGCAGTGCGCCTCGCCACCGCTTCCGGACCGGACAATGACGACGCCCTCCGATCCGTTCCGCCAGACGGGGTGGCCCGGCCTGCGCGGGCGCCTGTTCCACCTCTATTTCCTGCTGCGACGGCCGATGACGCTCGGCGCGCGCGGCCTGGTCTACGACCGGGAGGCGAACGCGGTCTTCCTGATCGAGCACACCTATGTGCCCGGCTGGCAACTGCCGGGCGGCGGCGTCGAGACCGGAGAGACTATGCTCCAAGCGCTGGAGCGGGAGCTGTTCGAGGAGGGCAACATCGAGCTGACCGGCCCGCCGGCGCTGGTCAGCGTGCATCACAACCGCCACGCCAGCCGGCGCGACCATGTCGGCTTCTATCTCGTCACCGACTTCCGCCAGACCGCGCCCAAGGCGCCCGATCGCGAGATCAAGGGCGCCGGTTTCTTCCCCGTCGATGCGCTGCCCGAGATGACGACCGGCGGCACGCGGCGGCGGATCGACGAGGTGATCGGAGGAACGCCCGTCTCGCCGTTCTGGTAAGGGTCAGGCTGCCTTGGCGCGACGGTTCCGATTGTGCGCGGCCGCGTAGTCGACTTCCGGCCCGACAGGCACGACGCCGGTCGGATTGATCATCCGGTGGCTGCCGTAATAATGGTGCTTGATGTGATGCAGGTTCACCGTCTGCGCGACACCCGGCACCTGGTAGAGTTCGCGCAGATAGTTCGACAGGTTCGGATAGTCGGCGATCCGGCGCAGATTGCACTTGAAGTGGCCGACATAGACCGGGTCGAAACGCACCAGCGTCGTGAACAGGCGCCAGTCCGCTTCGGTCAGCGGCTCGCCCGCCAGGTATCGCCGGCGTGACAGGATGTCCTCGACGCGATCGAGCGCGGCAAAGAGTTCCGCGAAGGCTTCCTCGTAAGCCTCCTGTTTTGTCGCGAAACCGCAGCGGTAGACGCCGTTATTGATCGACGGATAGATCCAATCGTTCAGCGCATCGATCTCGGCGCGCAGCTGCTCGGGGTAGAAATCGAGCGACGCGTCGCCCCATTCGTCGAAGGCCGAATTGAGCATGCGAATGATCTCGGACGATTCGTTGGAGACGATCGTCTGCTCCTGCTTGTCCCAGAGCACCGGCACGGTGACGCGGCCGGAATAGGTCGGGTCCGCCCTGGTGTAGATCTGGTGCAGATAGTCGAGGCCGTAGAGCGTGTCGCCGGTCGCGCCGTCCTCGGTCAGGAACGTCCAGCCGTGCTCGCCCATGAAGTGGTGCACGATCGAGACGGAGATCACGTCCTCCAGCTTCTTCAGCTTGCGGAAGATCAGCGTGCGGTGCGCCCAGGGGCAGGCGAGCGAGACGTAGAGATGGTAGCGGCCGGGCTCGGCCTTGAAGGCGCGGGTGCGGCCCGGTGCTGGCGCGCCGTCGGCGGTGACAAAGTCGCGGAACTGCGACTGCGACCGCTCGAACTTGCCGGACTTGCCGGTCTCGTACCACTTGTCCTGCCACGTCCCGTCGACGAGAAGTCCCATCACCACATCCTTCTGTTGGTCCGGATGTAGGACAAGGGACGGCCGCGCGCATCGGTTCCGTTGTGAACAGTTCGTCACTTCCCGCGTCAGGCGTCGTAGACGCGGGGACATTTTGGTGCTAGCGGGGCGGCGAGAGGATCGACCGTGACCATCATCCGTTTTCCGCGACGACGAATTGGCTGAATGCGCCCCTGAAGGACGCCGATAGCGCACGCCGCATTGCGGCTTTCTCGTCTGCCGAAACGGAACTCTCCCCATGAGCGTCAACGACATTGCCTACCTGCCGGAAAACCCGGCCCACGACCGCGCGATCGAACAGATCAATGCCGAGGCCTTCGGCCCGGGACGGTTCACGCGCGCGGCCTACAAGATCCGTGAGGGCGGCCCGCACGAGCGCGACCTGTCCTATGTCGCCGTCCATTGGGGCAAGGTCATCGGCTCGGTCAGGATGACCCGCATCGCCGCCGGCGAGGGCAGGGCGCTGCTGCTCGGCCCGCTCGCCGTCATTCCTGACTGGAAGAATCTCGGCATCGGCCGCAAGCTGCTCGACATCGTCGTGACCAAGGCGAAGGAACAGGGCTGGGGCGTCGTCGTGCTGGTCGGCGACGAGCCGTACTATGGCCCCCTCGGGTTCAGGAAGATACCCCACGGCCAGATCACCATGCCCCGCCCCGTCGATCCCGAGCGGCTGCTGGCGCGCGAACTGGTCGAGGGCTCGCTGGCAAAGCTCAAGGGCGACGTGGTGCACGAGGACCGGGCGGTGAAGGTGGTGGCGTGACCAGCTACCTCGCCGATCCCTCCCTGCAGGTGATTGCGCCGCTCATCGCGGTTCTGGTCTACGCTGTTTGGGGAAAGCTCACCCTCATCGCTTCGGCGGCCGTGGCCGCTGCAATTCTGTTCTTCGCCAATCGCGGAGTCGAGCTGTCGTGCTCCATAGCCGAGAGCGAGTGTATCGGCGCGACGGTGTTCTTTTATCCGATACTTCTGATGTGGCTCGGGGTGTCCGTTTCGTTGATAGGCCACGCGCTCTACAAGTTGGTTGGACGTCGCAGGTAGTCAGCCCAACCAGGAGGTTTTTCAGAAATAGCTCTGCCTACCGCCCCTCCCGGTACCACATCCCGCCGAGGCGAAGATTTCAGTACTATTCCCGACGTGGTCTGGATGCCGAGCCAGTCGCGGCCAGAGGCGTTGGCTGACCGGATGCTGCTTCTACGCCTTGTAAGTGTGTATCTGTTTTGATACATTTTGGTATATGAAGCCAATCTCGTTCCTCGGCGACAGCCGGGATGCGATCCGCGACTTCCCCGATGGCGCCCGATATCGGGCGGGCGTCGAGCTACGCGCGGTGCAAAATGGGTTGGAACCGGACGATTGGAAGCCGATGAAAACGGTCGGCGCCGGCGTCCAGGAAATCAGGATCAGGGAGGCGTCGGGAGCATTCCGGATCATCTATCTGGCGACGCTGCCGAATCTGGTTCTCGTGCTGCATGCGTTTCAGAAGAAGACGCAGCAAACGGCGCAGCGCGATGTTGAACTCGCCGCCAAACGGCTCAGAGAATGGAAGGCTAGGTAATGAACCAGGAGATATTCGACAGCGTCTTCGACGCCTTGGCGGATACGCCGGCCGAGGCGGCCAACATGACGGCCCGCGCCGATTTGCTGCTCGCCATTCGCGAGCGGGTTAGGGCATGGGGTCTCACGCAGGAAGAGGCCGCCGCTCGTCTCGGGCTGACGCGTCCGCGTCTCAACGATCTGATGCGCGGGAAGCTGGAGAAGTTCTCGCTCGACGCCCTCGTCAACATAGCCACCGCGGCGGGCTTCAAGCTGCATATCGAACTGGAGGAGGTGAAGGCGGCCTGAGGCTATTGATACAGCACCCTC
Organism: Mesorhizobium sp.; assembly: GCA_041913465.1. Lineage (GTDB taxonomy): Bacteria > Pseudomonadota > Alphaproteobacteria > Rhizobiales > Rhizobiaceae > Mesorhizobium_A. The sequence continues at coordinate 35,452 of JAYSFJ010000014.1, forward strand.
ATCCTGGTCCTCCGGGGCGGGACCCGCTGCCTTCGGCAGCTCCCGCCCGCGATAGTCCTTCGCTCATGCCACCGGCATGATCGATCCGCCTTCGGCTGACCGGCCTACCGCCCCTCGCGATACCACATCCCGCCAAGCGCCAGCAGCAGCAGGGCGAGGCCGAAGAAGCCGGCGAAGAGCGGCACGCGGTTGACCGATTTCAGCACGCTCTCGTTCGTCGTCTTGAAGCCGAGCCAGTCGCGGCCGGAGGCATTTGCCGTGCCGCGCACCGGCACGATGCCGGGCAGTTCGATCCGCCCGTCGGCGGCGATGCGGCGGACGCTGCCCCCGGTGGCGTCGGCCAGCGGGCGAAGCAGCTCCCCGGTTGAAACGGTGTCGGCGAATTCGGGCGCGTTCACCGGCCCGACATGGGCAAGCGCCGTAAGGTCGCCGTTCGCCACCTGGTAGAGGCCGATCTCGTCGGTTTCCATCGAGCCGGCGAAGATGCCCGGCTCGGTCACCGCCAACGGAAGCGTGCGCGTCGCGCCGGACGGCGTGATGATCTGCGCCTGGCCTGCCTCGTCGGCCATCGTCTGGCGGCGGACGTTCAGCGTCATGCCCTGGCCGTCCGCGGTCAGCCGCTCCTCCTCCAGCTCCGGCTCCTTCATCAGCCAGTGGGCGAGCCGGCGATAGAGCGAGACATGCGGCCCGCCGCCCTCGAAGCCGCGCGCCCACAGCCAGCCCTGGTCCGACAGCAGCATGCCGACACGGCCATCGCCCTTGCGGTCGAGCACGAGGAGGGGCCGATCGTTGGCGCCCTTCATCACCGTCTCGCCCTGCACGTCCTCGATGCCGATCATGCGGAACCAGCGGCTCCAGCGTGGTGGTTCGGAGGCCGAGCCTTCGAGGCCGCGCGTCACCGGGTGCTTCTGGCCCATCTCGGTGAGGCGCGGGTAGAAGGCCTGCTCGATTACGTCGCCGGTCGGCAGCGCGGGGAGCGCCGCCATCAGCGGGGTGCGGGCGATCGATTGCTCGCCGGCATATTCGGGCCCGGCGGCTATCAGCAGCGCGCCGCCCTGTTCGACATATTCGGCGATGTAGTCGTAGTAGAGGATCGGCAGCACGTCACGGTGCTGGTACCGGTCGAAGATGATCAGGTCGAAATCGTTGATCTTCTCGACGAACAGCTCGCGCGTCGGGAAGGCGATCAGCGACAGTTCGTTGATCGGCGTGCCGTCCTGCTTCTCCGGCGGGCGCAGGATGGTGAAGTGGACGAGGTCGACCGAGGCGTCGGATTTCAGGAGGTTGCGCCACGTGCGCTCGCCGGCATGCGGCTCGCCGGACACCAGCAGTACGCGCAGGTTCTCGCGAATGCCGTCGACCATGGCGATGGCGCGGTTGTTGGCGTCCGTGATCTCGCCTTCGGCGCGCGGGATGGAGAGCTCGACGATGTTGCGGCCGGCGTTCGGCAAGGTGATGTCGAGCTGCATCTCGGTGCCGATCGCCGCCTGCTCGGTCGCGACGAGATCGCCGTTGATGCGCACGCCGACCTCGACCGTTCCGGTCTCGCCCGCCGTGCCGGTGACGCGATAGGTCATCGAGAGCGGCTTGCCGACGAGGCCGAAGCGTGGCGCGTTCTCGAAGCGGATGCGACGGTCGCGTTCGTCGTCCTCGCCGGTGATCAGCGCGTGCAGCGGCGCTGCAAAGCCCGGCATAGACGCAGGCACATCATGCACCTGGCCGTCGGTGATCATCACCGCCCCGCCGACGCGAGACGGCGGCACGTCGCGGAAGGCACCGTCCAGCGCGCCGAACAGGCGCGTCTCCGCGCGGTCGTCGGCGGCATTGGCCTTGCCCGTCTCCACCACGCGCACGTCGAACTGGTTGAAGCGTGCGAACCTCTCCTGAAGCGACGCGAGCGCGGCGTCCGTCTCGGCCGTGCGGTTGCCGATGTCCTGGCTCTGGCTGCGGTCGACCACGATCGCGACCACGCTCTTCAAGGGCTCGCGCTCCTCGTCCAGCAGAACCGGATTGACCAGCGCCAGCGCCAGCGCGGCGAAGGCCGCCAGGCGCACCAGGCTGCCGCGCTGTGCCAGGAACACGCCGACCAGCGCCAGCAGGCCGAGCGGCACGACGATCGCCGCCAGCCAAAGCCAGGAGAGCAGGGGTTCGAAGCCGATCGACCAGTTCATCTCACTGCCCCAGCCGTTCGAGCAGGATCGGCACGTGCACCTGGTCGGATTTGTAGTTGCCGGTCAGCATGTACATCATGATGTTCACCCCGCCGCGCAGCGCGTAGACCCGCTGCATCGGGTCGGAGGGGACGGTCGGCAGCAGCGGCTGGCCGTTCTCGTCGACGGCCCAGGCGCCGGCGAAGTCGTTGGCGGTGATCATGATCGGCGATACCCCGTCGCCGACGCGCACCGGCCGGTCCTCGCCCGACTGCGTCGGCGCGGTCACCTCGACCCAGAGCGGAGCGCCGGCGAAGCGACCGGGAAACTCCTTCATAATAAAGAAGGACTTGGTCAGGACATGGTCCTCGGGCACGGGCTCCAGCGCCGGCACGTTGAGATCGCCAAGGATGTCGCGCAGGCGCTGCGTCGCGGGGCTGGTCGAGTTGGCCAGGTCTAGGCTCGTCTCGAACTGGTCGCGGGTGTCGAACAGGACGGTCCCGCCCTGCTGCATGTAGGCGTCGACGCGGGCGATCGCGGCTTCCGTCGGCATGGCGGTGGCCGGATCGACCGGCCAGTAGATCAGCGGGTAGAAGGAAAGCTCGTCCGTCGCGATGTCGACGCCGGCGGGCTCTCCGGGCTCGAGCGCCGTCTTTTCCGTCAGGAATCGGCGCAGTCCCTCCATGCCGGCGCGCGAGACGGCATCGATCGACGGATCGCCGGTCAGAACATAGGCGAGGCGCGTCTTGGAAATGGCGGCGATGGCGTCGGCGTCGCCAGGCTTCTCGTCCTGCGCGCGGCCGTCGGCGACGGTCCCGGCCAGCATTGCGAGTGCCAGCATGGCCGCGGTTGCCCGCGCCGCACCTGCGCGGCGTCGCGCGAACACGCCGCCGATCCACAGCACGGCCAGCGTGTCGAGCGCCATCAGCGCCAGTGCGGCCGCGATCAGGGGTCCCTTGAGATCGCGCGATTCGTCCAGCGCATAGCTCACGGTGCTGACCGGCAGCGTCGTTGACGGCCGCGCGATCGGGTCGAGCGTCGCATCGGCCGGCAGGAGGTTGAGCGCAACCACGCCTTCCTCCGAACCGTAGAGGCCCGGCGGGTTCTGCACCGTGATCTTCGGCGCAGCTCCCGGCTGCAGCGGGCGCGCCTCCGGAGGCGGCGTGGTCAGCGTGCCCTTCGCGTCGATGACGCGATAGGGGGGCAGCGAGGCGGCCGGCGCGCCGTTGGAGGTCTCGACGCGGCCCTGGTTGCGCGACAGTTGCACGATCCGGCGCAGCATCTCGACGAAGGAGCCGGAGATCGGCAGGTTGGACCAGGTCGCCTCGGGCGTGACGTGGAAGAGCACGACCGTGCCTTCGCCGCGGACGGCGCCGGTGACGAGCGGCGTGCCGTCGGCGAGGTTCGCCCAGGTGTGATCGACGATGTCCGGATTGGGCTCGGCGAGCACCTGCCGCGAGACGGAGACTTCCTGCGGCGGCGTCAGCCCGGCGAAGGGGCCTGTCGCGGGGAATTCCGACACCGGCTGCGGCTCGGTCCAGGAGAGCGCGCCGCCCAGCGCGCGTTCGCCGGCCCGCAGCCGCACCGGCAGCAGTTCCTCGTCGGGCTCGGCGGCGGCGAGCCGCGATCCGGCGAAGCGCACCAGCGTGCCGCCGCCTCTGACCCATTCGACCAGCGCCGTGCGCGCAGCGTCGGGCAGCGTGCCGACATCGGCCATCACGACCATCGCCGGCTTCTGCGCCAGAAGTTCGGGCACCGCGACGGCGAGGTCGGGCGTCTGCGATTCGACCAGGTCGGCATAGGGCTCGAGCGCCCGGCGGATGTAGTAGAGCGGCGACAGCAGCGGCTGTGCCTGGTCGGCCTCGGACTGCGACAGCAGCCCGACACGGCGGCGCTTCGAATTCTCGTCGAGAACCCGGATCGCGCCGGCCTGCGCCTCGCCGTCGATCGAGACCGAGGCGAAGTCGTTGCGCAGTTCGAACGGCACGGCCACCTCCGCGGTCGCCGCGCTTTCGCCCGGCGCGAAGGACAGCGTGGCGTCGGCGATGCGGCGGCCGCGGTCGTCATAGGCGCCGGCCGCGAGCTGCAGCGGCGCGATGTCGGAAGCGGGGCGGACGGCCGACAGTGTGAAGGCCGTGGCAGTGTTCTCGACGGCCGTCAGCGCCGCCTTCGGCAAGTTGGACGGCTCGCCCCAGACGAGCCGTGACGCGCCGCGCGAGAGAACTCCGGCGAAGGCGGCCTCGTCGCCCTCCGAGCGGATGCCATCGGAGAGGATGGCGACGGTGACATTCTGCGCTCCCTCCAGCGCGGTCGCCACGCGGGCGTAGGTGCCGGGGCGGTCGACCGGCACGGGGCGGGGTTTTGCGGCGGCCAGCCGCTCCATCGCGGCGCGCGCCTCGAACGGACCGATCTCGACCGCGGCAGGCTCGGCCGTGAAGGCGAGCACCACCGGCTGGCCGGCATCGTTGGCGTCGGCGATCAGCCGCTGCGCCGCCGCGACCCGCAGGTCCCATCCGGGCGCGCTCGCCCAGCCATTGTCCATCACCACCGCGAGCGGGCCGGACCCCGTCTCGGCGCGCTGCTGCGGATTGAAGACCGGTTCGGCCAGCGCGAAGATCACCAACGCGGCCATGATCAACCGCAAGAGCGTCAGCCACCACGGGCTCTGGTGCGGCGTCTCCTCCTTGCGCATGACCCGCGCCAGGATCTTCAGCGGCGGGAACAGTTCCGACCGCGGCTTGGGCGGCGTCAGCCTAAGCAGCCACCAGATCACCGGCAGGGCGATCAGGCCGGCCAGAACTGCCGGGAAGCCGAAGGACAGCGGCAGCCAGCTCATGGGCGGCCTCCGGAGGCATGGCCGTCGACGGTCATCGCCGCATGGACCCGCACCAGCGCTTCCGAGGCGAGCCGGTCGGTATGGTTCACCGTGTAGCTCCAGCCGAGCCGTGTCGCCCAGGAGGCCAGTTGCTGGCGCCGCGCCACATAGGCGTTGCGGTAATCCTCGGCCAGCGTCTCGGCGCGCCCCGCGGTCAGCTTCGCGCCCGTCTCCGGATCGCGGAATTCGGTGCGGCCGGAATAGGGGAAGGTCTCCTCGGCCGGGTCCGCCACCTCGATCAGATGGGCGCGCACGCCGTGGCGCGCGAGCACGTCCAGCCATTCCATCGTCTCCTCGACCGGATCGAGGAAATCGCTGGCGATGACGATGTCGGAAAAGCGCCGGACGGACGACACGTCCGGCCGGAAGGCAAGCGTCGTCGCATGCGTCAGATGCGAGGCGAGGCGCTCGGCGCCGTTGCGGGCCGAGAACGGATCGGTGAGGCCCGGCCAGCCGATGCGCTCGCCGCTGCGCGACAGCAGCTCGGCAAGGGCGAGGATCAAAACCAACGCGCGCGATTCCTTGGACACCGTCGCATAGCTCGACTTGTAGAGCATGGAGGGCGACGGGTCAGCCCACAGCCAGACCGTATGGGCTGCCTCCCACTCCTTGTCGCGGACATAGATGTGCTCGTCGCGGGCGGAGCGGCGCCAGTCGATGCGCGAGGAATCGCCTTCGACATAGGGCCGGAACTGCCAGAAATTCTCGCCGATGCCGCGCCTGCGGCGGCCGTGCCAGCCGGCGATCACCGTATTGACGACGCGGCGCGCCTCGACCAGCAGGTCGGGCACGAAGGAGGCCCGCAGCCGGGCGCGCGCCAGCGCTTCGCTGGTGGCGACCGGTGCGGTGGCTTCGCCGATCGATGCGGCCATCAGCCTGCCGCTTTCACCAGCCGTGCGATGACGTCGCGGACATGCATGCCTTCGGCGCGGGCGGCGAAGGTGAGCGCCATGCGGTGCTGGAGCACGGGCTCTGCCAGCGCATGCACGTCGTCGACCGACGGGGCGAGGCGGCCTTCGTAAAGCGCGCGCGCCCGGGCGCACAGCGTCAGCGCCTGGCTGGCGCGCGGGCCTGGACCCCAGGCGACATGCTTGTCGGTGTCGGCATTGCCGCTGCCGGGACGGGCCGAGCGCACCAGCGTCAGGATCGCCTCGACGACGCTCTCGGGCACCGGCATGCGGCGGATCAGCAGCTGGATGGCGCGCAGGCGCTCGGCCGTCAGCACGTTCTCGGCCTTCGCCTCGCTCACGCCGGTGGTTTCGAGCAGGATGCGCCGTTCGGCTGCGAGTTCGGGGTAGAGGATGTCGACCTGCATCAGGAAGCGGTCGAGCTGTGCCTCGGGCAGCGGATAGGTGCCCTCCTGCTCGAGCGGATTCTGGGTCGCCAGCACGTGGAAGGGCGCCGGAAGGTCGTGGCGATGGCCGGCGACCGTGACGTGGTATTCCTGCATCGACTGCAGCAGCGCCGACTGCGTGCGCGGGCTGGCGCGGTTGATCTCGTCGGCCATCAAAAGCTGGGCGAAGATCGGGCCCGGTATGAAGCGGAAGCCGCGCTTGCCCTGGTCGTCCTGCTCCATGACTTCGGAGCCCAGGATATCGGAGGGCATCAGGTCTGGCGTGAACTGGATGCGGCGCGAGTCGAGGCCGAGCACCACGCCCAGCGTCTCCACCAGCTTGGTCTTGGCCAGGCCCGGCACGCCGACCAGCAGCGCATGGCCGCCGGCCAGAAGGGCCACCAGCGTGCGCTCGACCACGCTTTCCTGCCCGAAGATGACCTTGCCGACGCCGGCGCGGATCCTGGAAATGTCGTTGAGCGCCTTCTCGGCCTCGGCGACCATCTCCTTCTCGCTGATCCCGGCTTCCTTCGTCATCGCGCTCATGCGGCTCAATCCCTTGGAGGAGTGCCCGGTCGCGGCATTCGAGACGCGGCCCGGGCCGGCTTTCGTCTTGCCAGCGATCGTCGCAAGAGGCGGTCGGACGACTCGCATGTTCGCTGCGCTGCAAGATGAACTTAAATCACTGACCTAGGCTGACAAGCGGAACAACAGTGACTATTTCGTGACCATGCAGCAGGACACAGAGACCAGCCCACAGGAGACGCTCGCAGCGGCCCGCGACACCGCGGGGCTCTCGGCGCTGATCTCACGCGCGGCGCGGGCCGGCAAGGGCCTGCCGCCGGTGGAGCGCTGGAATCCGCCGTTCTGCGGCGATCTCGACATGGAAATCCGCGCCGACGGCACCTGGTTCTATCTCGGTACGCCGATCGGGCGCATGCCGCTCGTCCAGCTCTTCTCCACCGTGCTGCGCAAGGATGAGGACGGAAAGACCTATCTCGTCACGCCGGTCGAGAAGGTCGGCATCCGGGTGGTCGACGCGCCGTTCGTGGCGGTCGAGGTCGACGTGTCGGGCGAGGGCGAACGCCAGGTGCTCACCTTCCGCACCAATGTCGGCGACGTGGTCGAGGCCGGCCCCGACCATCCGCTGCGCTTCGTCGACGAGGACGGCACCGGCGGGCTGAAACCGTATCTGCACGTGCGCGGGCGGCTGGAAGCTCTGGTCGGCCGTCCGGTGATGTACGAACTGGTCGAGCACGGCGAGGAAATCGTTGTCGGCGGGCGCGCCATGTTTGCCGTGCGTTCGAAAGGCGCGGTGTTCCCGATCATGCCCGTCGAAAAGCTGAAGCGGCTGAGCGGGGAATGATGGACCAGCGAACGCTAGAGCCCTATTCGGCTGCCGATTTCCGGGACCGGGCGCTTCGCCGCGCCGCGTCCGCCCCGGGCGACGATGTTTTCGGCGATCACCGGCTCAATCCCGCCTCCCGCGCCTCGATCGTGCGCGAGGGGCTGCGGCCTGCGGCCGTCCTCGTGCCTGTCGTCGACAGGCCGGACGGAGCGACCGTGCTGCTCACCAAGCGCACCGAGAAGCTGAAGAGCCATCCCGGCCAGGTCGCCTTCCCCGGCGGGCGCGTCGATCCGGGCGATGTTTCGGTGGAGGCGGCCGCCATGCGCGAGGCCGACGAGGAGATCGGGCTGAAGGCCGACCATATCGAGATCGTCGGCCGCCTGTCGGACTACTACAGCGGCAGCGGCTTCCGGATCACGCCGGTGCTGTCGGTGGTGCGCCCGGGCTTCACGCTGACCATCAATCCCGACGAGGTGGACGATGCGTTCGAGGTGCCGCTCCATTTCCTGATGGACGCCGCGAACCACCAGACCGACAGCCGGATCTGGAACAATATAGAGCGCTACTTCTACACGATGCCCTATGACGGCAGGCACATCTGGGGCGTCACGGCCGGCATCATCCGCGCCGTCCACGACAGGCTCTACGCATGAGCGGCGCGTCGGTCGCGGGCGCGGCCTGGCTCGCCGACCCCTCGCTGCAGAAGCTGCTTGCCGTCCTTTCGGAAGGTGACGACAGCGCCCGCGTCGTGGGCGGCGCGGTGCGCAACACGCTGCTTGGCGAAGCGGTGACCGACATCGACATCGCGACGACGACGCTGCCCGACGAAACCGTGCGCCGCGCGGAAGGCGCCGGCTTCCGGGCGGTCCCGACCGGCATCGAGCACGGCACGGTCACGGTGATCGCCGGCGGCGTGCCGCACGAGGTCACGACCCTGCGGTCCGACATCGCCACCGACGGGCGGCGCGCCACGGTCGCCTATGGCCGCGACTGGAAAGTCGATGCCGGCCGCCGCGACTTCACCGTCAACGCACTCTACGCGGAGGCGGATGGGACGGTGATCGACCTGGTCGGCGGACTGGCGGATCTCGAGACGCGCACCATCCGCTTCATCGGCGACGCCGAAACCCGCATCCGCGAGGATTATCTGCGCATCCTGCGCTATTTCCGCTTCTTCGCGCAGTATGGCGGCGGACGGCCGGACGCCGCGGGGCTTCTGGCCTGCGCGCGGCTGAAGGACGGCATCTCGCGGCTTTCGGTCGAGCGCATCTGGGCGGAGATGAAGAAGCTTCTCGGCGCCGCGGACCCCTCGCGCGCGCTGTTGTGGATGCGGCAGGCGGGCGTGCTGACCCTCGTCCTGCCGGAAACGGAGAAATGGGGCATCGACGCTATCCACGGTCTCGTCGCCGCTGAGCGCGACCTGGGTTGGCTGGCCGATCCCCTGCTTCGGCTCGAAGCGATCGTCCCGCCCGACCCGGCGCGGATGGTCGAACTCGCGGAGCGCCTGAGACTCTCCAACGGCGAACGCGACCGGCTCCTCGCCTGGGCCTCGGCGCCGCTTCCGGCCCACGACATGGCGGAGGCGGTCTTCGCCAGGCTGCTCTATGGCGGCGATCTTCAGGCTTGCCGCGACCGGCTGATGCTGGCGCTCGCTTCGGCCCGCTCCTATGCCGGCACGAGCGACAGGCACATGATCGAGGCGGGAGGATATGGCCGACTGCTGAAATTCGCCTCGACGTGGAAGCGGCCCGTCTTCCCGGTCGCCGGAAAGGATCTGCAGCCGCTCGGCATTGCTCCCGGCCCGGCGATGGGCGACCTGCTGCGCCGGCTCGAGGCGGACTGGATCGCAGCGAACTTCGCCTTGACGCGGGAGGAGCTGCTGGCGCGGGCTACCGCGCCAGGCGCACCTGGCTGAGCGAGCGGGCGATGCCGGAGAAGGCGGCCATCAGCTTGTCGGGGTCCGACGCGTCGAAATAGTGCTCCGCATCCGTCGCGCAATATTCGAGGATGCCCTTGGCGTCGGAATTGTCGACCATGAAAGCGACGGAGAAGATCTCGATCTTGTTCGTCTTGGCGTAATCGCAGATCGCCTTCGTGTCGGCATTGGTCTGCGCGAGCTGCGTCGCCGCGGTGGCAGCGGTGCTGCTCAGCGACGCGTGGCGGCCGTTGCCGGAGTTGACGCGCAGCGTGTTCTCGCCGTCCGTCATCAACACGATCGCCTTGCGCGGCGCGATGTTCTTCACATCGTAGGCGCCCGCCTCCTTGAAGGGGGCCGTCGGCGACAGAAGGTTCACGCCCCAGATCATCCCTGCGGGGATGTATGTATAGGGCTTGTAGCTCGATATGTTGATGATCATCCCGTCGATGGCCGACGTCAGCGACGCCTTGTCCTTGCTGAGCGGCACGATCGGGTTGAGGCACTTCTGGCTGGTTTCGACATAGCCCGGGTAGGTGACGGCCGGTGACCCGTCATTGAGGCGCGTGGTGCCGGACATGCGCGAGCCGATGCAGCCGTACCAGCGGTATTTCGTGACGCTGCCGCCACCACTGCAGACTTCCTTCTTTGTGGTTACTGGAGTGCCGTTTTGCGTGCACTGACCGCCACAGGTCGACGCCTGCGCTACGCCGTCGACATAGGTCGTGCAGGAATATTTCGGCGCGTACGCGAGGCACGGCGTTGAGGTGACGTCCTTGATCTCGCAGACCTTCGGCTTCGGCTCGACATCATAGTCGGCAGGAACCGACAGCCAGGACTCACTGCGGTACTTCGTTCCGACATTGACGTAGTCGGCATAGGGGACAAGGCCGATGCTGACATCAGCCTTCGGATTGCTCATCAGTTCGGTGACCAGCGCGCCGGCCGCCTTCTTAAGGGTCGTGATCTTGGTGACGCCGTAGCTGTCTTTCTCGGACATCGACCATGTGTTGTCGAGCACAAGCGCCAACTCGACGCTGCCGGTCACCGCGCGCACGGCAAGCGAGGAGGCGCTGACGTCGAGCCAGTCGTATCGAACGATACCCATGAAGGTGGTCTTCAGGCGGCCCTTGAGTTCCAGGTCGACCTGATCTTCCCCGATGTCGAGGCTGGCGACTAAAAGGTCTTGAATACGGCTCTCGGAATGGTTGCCGCTGACATATTTCTCGGCGAGCGCGCGCAGCTCACTCTCGTCCTCGCCGTCGGAGGCAGCGATCGCCAATGCCGCGGCGTCCGCGACATCCTGCAGATGCTTCTCGGCCGAAAGGTAGCGCGTGTAGTCGAGCGCGACGCCGCCCGCCAGTATCAGCGGCAACGATGCCAGGGCCGCGAAGCTCGCGAAATTGCCGCCCTGGGCCTTGAGGAACTGCTTGAACATGCCTGTCTCCGACGCCGCGAAAGGCTGGAATGCCTGTTGCTCGTCTTGAAGTGACAGACAGGAGTTATTCTAAGGTTACGGAACGTCTTGTAATTACATGCAAAACCTGTGGCCGGCGCGGCCGCAGGCAGAAAGATCTGTTAACGATGCTCGGCCCGGCGTCAGGCCGCGTGGCGCACCTTCTCGATGCGCGAGCGGATCGCGTCGATCATCGATTCGCGGATGACGTTTTCACCGTGCGTCTCGCGCATGTGCTGGACGGCGCGGCGCATGACTTCCGCCTCTTCCTCGTGACGCGTGTGCCATTCGCATCCGGGCACCAGCGAGCCGCAGTGGAATTCCTTCATGGCGTTTCTCCCTTCCTTCTTGTGCCCGCAAGCATAGTCGGAAATGCGGCAAGAGCGTGTACGCGGGGGCGCAAAAAGCCTTATCTCCCCGGCGGCCACGCGAATTCCCGCGCCGTCGCCGCCATCTCCTCCTCGATCCAGCCGACGAATGCCTTGACCTGCCTGCTTTCCGGGCGGTTGGGCGAGGTGACGGCGAAATAGGCAGTGCCGATATCGACCGCCTGGGGGAAGGGAGCGACGAGAAGCCCCGCCCTGAGCGCGTCGACGGACAGCGTGTGCCAGCCGAGCATCACGCCCTGGCCGCCGATCGCGGCGTCGGCGCAGAGCGAAGCGTCGGTGAATAGGTCGGCCGGGCCGAGATCGGCTTCAGACATCCCGTAAGGCCTGAGCCAATGGTCCCAGAGACGTGGCGCCCCGGAATCGAGCACGATCGGCGCGTTACGCAGATCCTCCGGCGAGCGCAGCGTCTCGGCAAGGCCCGGCGCGCAGACCGGAAACACTTCCATCGGCAGCAGCCGGCGCAGGCGGACATTCGTCCAGTCGCCGCGGCCGACGCGCAAGGCGACGTCGACATCCGACGTTTCGAGATCGACGATATCGATCGTCGCATCTATGCGAATGCGGATTTCCGGATGCGCCGCGCGGAAGCTGGGCAGGCGAGGGACAAGCCATTTGGAGGCCAGAACCGGCGCGACGGACACGGTCAGCGCCCGCTCGCGATCCTCGTCGGCGACGGCGAGCGCCTCGTCGAGCGCGCGGAACGCGGCGGTCAACGGTGGCAGCAGGCGCAATCCGAGCGGAGTGGGCACGAGTCCCCTGGCTGATCTGGTAAAGGCCGGGCGGCCGAGCTGACCCTCGGCACGGATGAGGTGCTGGCTGACGGCGCCGGGCGTGACGCCGAGTTCGTCCGCGGCTGCCTGCAGCGATCCCAGCCGCCCCACGGATTCGAGGGCCTTCAAACCGTTGAGATGGAAGCGGGACAGTCGGCTCATGCAGTTTTTCTATACTGCCTGCGAACCAATCTCCATTGAGAATATAAGCCATCGGCGCACATTCTACCGATAGAAAGTTTGAACGGAGGCTGCCATGCTGAAGTTTTTGACGAGCCTGCTTTCACATCCGGCCGATGCGTCGCGCAGCTTTGCCGCCGGTTGCGCGGCCGCCTGCGCAGACTGGCTGCGCGATCCGTTGGCCCATCCCGAACTCGAGACGATGAACCTGTCCCAGATCGCCGACCTGCCCGCCGGCCAGTTGCGCTCGCTGGTGCGGGAGTGAGATGCCGGCGTGGCGGCGGAACCGGAAGCTCCGCCGCCGCCCTGGGTCACTTCTCGATCGTGACCTTGTCGACCATCTTGATGGTTCCGTTCTGCTGCCACGCCACGTTGACCTTTTCGCCGGTCTTCAGGCCCGGGTCCTTGAAGCCCTTCGGCAGGGTGTAGGTCGAGCCGTCGTTCAGCGAAAGCGTCATCGCCTTGCTGTCGTAGGTCTTCACGCTGCCGGTCGCGTGATGCTGCGTGGCGGCGAAGGCGAACGACGACACCGCGACGAGGGCGGCTGCTGTAACGGGAATGAGATGGTTGCGCATATCGGTTACTCCTGAAAAGTGGCCGCGTCTTCCAGGGCGCGGCTCTGCAGGACATGGCCGTCAGGTCGCGTCGTGTCGCGGCTTTTGGGGGAGCCGCCGGCGTTTCCCGGCCACGGCGTGGAAAATAGACCCGCCGAGGGTCCGCGCCATTAGACGAAAAAGAAAATCCTGTTCGGCGCCACTGCCATATTCGCCAGCGGATTCAACGCTTTGTGGAGGGAATGGGGCGGTGCGCGCAGCGGCTATGCGACGCACACGGATGTATGCCGACGGGCTACCCTGTCGGAGGCTGTCGCGGATGGTCCGGCAATCTCCGACGGCCTACGGCCACTTCACCTCGGGCGGCATCGACGACAGGATCGACTCGACATTGCCGCCGGTCTTGAGGCCGAAGGTCGTGCCGCGATCGTAGAGCAGGTTGAACTCGACGTAGCGGCCGCGGCGGATCAGCTGTTCCTCGCGGTCGGCGTCGGTCCAGTTGGCGTTGAAGTTTCGGCGCAGGATATGGTCGTAGACGACGAGGAAGGTGCGGCCGACATCCTGCGTGAAGGCGAAATCGGCGGCCCAGCCGCCCTTGTCCTCGGCCGAATGCAGCCAGTCGTAGAAGATGCCGCCGATGCCGCGCGGCTCGTTGCGGTGCGGCAGGAAGAAATACTCGTCGCACCATTGTTTGTAGCGCGGATAGTCGGCCACCGCGTGCTTGTCGCAGACGAATTGCATCGCCCGGTGGAAGGCCAGCGAATCCGGGTCCTCCTGGGTGCGCCGCCGGTCGAGCACGGGCGTCAGGTCCGCCCCGCCGCCGAACCACTGCCTGGAAGTCACGACCATGCGCGTGTTCATGTGAACGGCCGGCACGTTGGGATTGTGCGGGTGCGCGATCAGCGAGATGCCGGAGGCCCAGAAGCGCGGGTCTTCGTCGGCGCCCGGAATCTGCTTACGGAACTCCGGCGAGAACTCGCCGTGCACCGTCGAGGTGTGGACGCCGACCTTCTCGAAGACGCGGCCGTTCATCATCGACATCACTCCGCCGCCGCCTTCGCCCTCCTTGCGCTGCCAGGGCGTGCGCTCGAAGCGGCCGGGCGACCAGGACGACTGCGGCCCGGCGAGATCGTCCTCGATCTTCTCGAACGCCGCGCAGATGCGGTCGCGCAGTTCCTCGAACCAGGCGCGCGCCGCAGCCTTCTTGTCTTCGATGTCCGCCGGCAGCCCTGCCGGGATCTCGGGCCGTTCCATAGGCGCACTCCGCTCGGTCCACAAAGGACTCGTCTTTTGCAGATTCGATCCCTAATCTCCAATCCAGACGGGTCAAGGAGGATGTCGCTTGGGCACTCCGGTACGGCCGCCGCTGGACGGCCTGAAGCGAAGTCTGGACCGGCAGAGAGCCGAGGGGATACGCCTTCCCCGCGACGGCTTCCTGCGGGAGACCTATACCTTGCCGCGCTCCATCGCCCGCGAAAAAGCCCGCGAATGGTTCGACCGCTGGCCGAAACAGGCCTACTGGACCTCGATCGAAAGCTGGCGCGAACGCCCCGGCGACGTCATTGAGTTCACGATGCGTCGCCTGCCAACGGCGGATTAGATCGGGCGCTCGGCCCAGTTTTCGCGAGCGTGGCGGATGCGGAGGATGATGACGAGATCGTCCATCTCCTCGTAGACGATCATGTGAGAGCCGTGTGGATGGACCCTCACGGGTGGTTTGAGTTCGGTCCGAAGGCGAGCCAAGCCTGGATTCTCGGCGATCAGCTCGAATGTGTGCTCGAGACTGTCGGAGTACGACATCGCTTGAGTCGCGCCGAATCTTGCGACGCCTTCGGCATAGAGAGCCAAGTAGTCCTCATACGCAGCATCACTGATTCTATAGGTCATGGGGGCCGAACCGCCTGCGTGCCTCGGCTTTCATCTCGGCGAAGGACAGTTTCGACAAACCGCCCGCACGGGCCTCGTCCACCAGCTTCTGCATATGCGCGATCTTCATCTCCCGCTCCTGATCGTGCCGGATCAGGTCGCGCATATAATCGCTGGCGTTGCCATATCTGCCTGACTTCGCCTGCGCCTCGACCCACTCGCGCATCTGGTCGGGCAGGGAAATGTTCATCGTCGCCATGGTCGATCTCCAAATTTCTTGGCAAAGATTGCCATACCCGTAGGGATTTTCAAGTGCGGCCGAGTTGCCTCACCGCCTCGCTCAGCGTGATCGCCGCGCTCATGCCGAGGTTGAGGCTGCGCGCTTCCGCGCGGATCGGGATGCGCAGCTCGGCGTCGGCGAGTGCGCGCACATCCTCCGGCACGCCGGCCGATTCGCGGCCGAACATCAGGATGTCGTCGCCGCGGAAGGCGAAGGCGGCGTAGGGCGTTTCGGCCTTCGTCGTCAGCAGCACGAGCCGGCGGCGGGATGCGCGCCGCCACTCTTCGAAGGCGGCGAAGTCGGCATGTTCGCGGATCGCGGCGATCTCGAGATAGTCCATGCCGGCGCGCTTCAGAGTCCTGTCCGACAGTTCGAAGCCGATCGGCCGGATGATGTCGACGGTCGCCGCAAGGCAGGCCGCGAGCCTGAGGATCGCGCCGGTATTGCCAGGAATTTCAGGCTGATAGAGTGCGATGTGCAGATCGTGAGTCATGGGCTTCGCGGACCGATTCAACGGCTTCATGTGATGATTCAGTGCAACACCGCCGCGCCGATCTCGGGCGCGCGGCCGCGACGGGACTGGCCTTTGCCCGAGAACTCGTCTATACGCCGCGCCACGTCAACTCGAACCGAAGGAGGGCGGAATGGACTACCAGCTGCGCTATGCGCCTGCCCGCCTGATTGGGCCTTCCGCCTGACGGCACCCCGGTTCGACCGATCCTGACACTTTGAGCATCGTTCGCTGGGCCTGCCGGTAAAGCCAATCGCTTTCCGTGGAGTTCGACGATGCATGCCAAGCCGGGTCACCCCGCACTTACCGCCCTTCCGACGCCCGCCGACGCAGCGCCTGCCGCCACTGGCCTGCCATCTGCCTTCAGCAAGGCGCTTGGCGGCCCGCCGGCCAGGTCCCATCCTGCCGGTGCGTCCGGCCTCAAAGGGGCGAAGGCGGCCGTGAAGGCCAAATCCGCCGGTCCGCTCGGTTTCGACCGCGGCGTGACCGTGAAACCGATCGCGCCGCGCAGCGGACACAGGTGAGACCATGATGAATTCAATCTTCCGCTGGTTCGAGAGCCGGCTCGATCCGTTCCCCGCCGCAGAGCCGACGGAGCCGCCGCGGACCTTCCTCGCCTTCTGCCTGCACTATGCGAGGGGCACCTGGCCGCTGATCATTGCAGGTGCAATCTTCTCGGCCGGCATCGCCATCGCCGAAGTGTGGATGTTCGGCTTCGTCGGCAACATCGTCGACTGGCTGTCGGCGCAGTCGCGCGAGACCTTTCTCCAGACGGAGAAGTGGAAGCTCATCGGCATGGGCTTCATCGTGCTCGTGCTGCTGCCGGCCATGGTCTTCGCGCAGTCGTTGTTCAACCAGCAGGCGCTGATGGGCAACTTCCCGATGCGCATCCGCTGGATGGTCCACCGCTACCTGCTCAAGCAGTCGATGACCTTCTACCAGGACGAGTTCGCCGGCCGGGTCGCCACCAAGCTGATGCAGACGGCGCTCGCCATCCGCGAATGCATCGTCAAGCTTGTCGACGTGCTCAACTACGTCGTCGTCTATTTCCTCGGCATGCTGGTCATCATCGGCTCGTCCGACTGGCGGCTGGCACTGCCGCTCGTCGGCTGGATCGCGGCCTATATCGGCCTGCTCACCTACTTCATCCCGCGCCTCGGCCGCGTGGCCGAGGAGCAGGCCGACGCGCGCTCGATGATGACCGGCCGCGTGGTCGACAGCTACACCAACATCCAGACGGTGAAGCTGTTCAGCCATTCGCGCCGCGAGGCGGCCTATGCGCGCCAGGGCATGAGCGAGTTCCTCGACACGGTCTACCGATCGATGCGGCTCGTCACCGGCCTCTACGGCACGCTCTACGTGCTCAACTCGACCCTGCTCATCGTCATCTCGGCGCTCGCGATCTGGTTCTGGCTGGGCGACGTGGTCACCATCGGCGCCGTCGCGGTCGCCATGGCACTCGTCCTCAGGCTCTGGGGCATGTCGCAGTGGATCATGTGGGAAGTCTCGGCGCTGTTCGAGAACATCGGCACCGTGCAGGACGGCATCACCTCCATCGCGCTGCCGCGGCTGGTCGAGGACAGGCCGGGCGCGAAGGACATCGTCGTCTCGCGCGGCGATCTCGTCTTCGAGGACGTGCGTTTCCACTACGGCAAGAAGCGGGGCGTCATCGAGGGGCTGACGCTCACCGTCAGGGCCGGCGAGAAGATCGGCGTCGTCGGCCGTTCGGGCGCCGGCAAGTCGACACTCGTCAATCTGCTGCTGCGTTTCTACGACATCGAGGGCGGCCGCATCCTGATCGACGGGCAGGACATCGCCGAAGTCACGCAGGACAGCCTGCGCGCCAATATCGGCGTGGTCACGCAGGACACCTCGCTGCTGCACCGCTCGGTGCGCGACAACATCACCTATGGCCGCCCCGATGCGACCGAGGAGATGATGCTGGAGGCAGCCCGCAAGGCGGAGATCGACGGGTTCATCCAGGGTCTGCGCGACCCGAAGGGCCGGCAGGGCTACGACGCCCATGTCGGCGAGCGGGGCGTGAAGCTCTCCGGCGGCCAGCGTCAGCGCGTGGCCATCGCCCGCGTCATGCTCAAGGACGCGCCGATCCTGATCCTCGACGAGGCGACCTCGGCGCTCGATTCCGAGGTCGAGGCGGCGATTCAGGAGAACCTCTACCGGCTGATGGAAGGCAAGACGGTGATCGCCATCGCGCACCGGCTTTCCACCATAGCGGCGATGGACCGGTTGATCGTGATGGACAAGGGCCGCATCGTCGAGGACGGCACGCACGAGCAACTCGTCGCGCGGGGCGGGCTCTACGCCCAGCTCTGGGCACGCCAGTCGGGCGGATTCCTGCTGGACGAGACGCCGGAGGAGGAAGGCAAGGTCGAGGCGGCGGCTGAGTAGGCAGATGGGGCAGTCACCTGCCCCATCTGCAAGGAGCGATGAGCATGAAAAACCAACTGACGCGTGGGCTCAAGCGGCGCCTCATGTATCTGGAAAACAAGGTTGGACAAATTGATGGCTGCGACGCCCGCATCGGCTGGGTCACGTTCTCGAAAACGGGCAGGACCATCTACTATCGCGGGCGGACCCTTTTGCAGATCGGTGGCCGAGGCATCCTGGGCAACTTTGTGGATGCGGCATCGCACGAGGAGTTCTGGGTCTCCGGAGTGAAGAGGCGCGGCACCAACGCCCATCCAGCACGACCAATTGCTGTTGAAGTCGATCCCGATGCGAAGGAAGCCCACGACGCGTTCATGTCCGAAGCGTGATTGCGGCGTCGATTGCACTGTTGCCGGCCGAGCGAAGCGGCGAAACCAGACGTGCCCCATTACATTTCCGTCATCCTGACATCTGGGGGATGTCCGGCGGTCGCGAGGGGACTACATTAGGGCGACATGACCGATCGCAAGACCCTCCAGGACCGCTTCTATTCCCCGTACGAGAACGTGGTCGACGCCTTCGCCGACACCGACCGGCCGGTGCTGCCGAAAGATGCCTGGCAGTTTATCCTGTTCTTCGCGCGCCAGGCGAAGCTTCCCTTCTTGCTGCTTCTTATAGCCGGCGGCCTGTCGGGCGCGGTCGACGCCGCGCTCTACTGGTCGGTCGGCTGGCTGATAGACCTGCTCGACGCGGCAGATCCCGCGACGCTGCTCAGGGACTACTGGCCGCATCTCGCGGCCTTCCTGTTCCTGATCCTGGTGATTCGCGCCGCGGTGATGATCGGCAACGCGATCGTCGAGCAGCAGGTCGTGGTGCCCAACTTCTACCAGCTGGTGCGCTGGCAGGCGTTCCGGCGTGTCATGGATCAGCCTTACGAGTTCTACCAGAACGACTTCGCCGGCCGCATCGCGACCAAGATCCTGCAGGGCGGCGAGGCGACGGGCGATTTCATCGTCTCGTCGCTGCAGACTGTATGGAGCTTCCTCACCTTCCTGATCCTCGCCGCGACCATCCTCGGCGCGCTCGACCCCGTCATGGGCCTGGTGCTGGCGGTCTGGATCGCGGCCTATCTCGCCTCTGCCTGGTATCTTCTGCCGCCGCTACGCCGGGCAGGGCGGCGCACCGCCGACGAGCGCTCGGTCGTCAACGGCCGCATCGTCGACGCCTTCACCAACATCATGGCCGTCAAGCTGTTCGATTCGGGCGGGCGCGAGCACGGCTACGTGCGCGAGAGCATGCAGCGCTATCTCGACGCGGTGAAGCAGCTCACCCGCTCCATCACCACCGTCCGCGCCGCTGTCGCGCTGCTCAACGGCTTCATGATGGCGGCCGTCGCGGTGCTCGCCATCAACAAGTGGATGGGCGGCAGCGCCACCACCGGCGAGGTCGCCGCCGCGCTCGGCCTCGTCTTCCGGCTCAACCAGATGTCGGGCTACATGATGTTCAACATCAACGGCCTGATCCGCAATTTCGCGACCGTCCAGGATGCAACCACGGTCATCTCGGTCGATCCCGGGATCAAGGACGCGCCGGGTGCGGTCGCGATGCCCCGCGCTAAGGGCGACCTCGTCTTCGACGACGTCTCCTTCCACTACGGCAAGACGAGCGGCATCCTGTCGAACCTGGACCTGCATGTCCGCCCCGGCGAGCGCGTGGCGCTGGTCGGACCGTCCGGCGCGGGCAAGACGACGATCGTCAATCTGGCGCTGAGGCTGTTCGACGTCGAGGGCGGGCGCATCCTGCTCGACGGGCGCGACATCCGCTCGGTCACTCAAGCCTCGCTGCGGGCACAGTTCGGCGTCGTCAGCCAGGACGCGATGCTGATGCACCGCTCGATCCGCGACAACATCGCCTACGGCAAGCCCGACGCGACCGAGGAGGAGATCGTTGCCGCCGCGAAGAAGGCGTCGGCGCACGACTTCATCGTCAATGTCGCCGATCCCAAGGGCCGCAAGGGATATGACGCCCATGTCGGCGAGCGCGGCGTGAAACTCTCCGGCGGCCAGCGCCAGCGCATCGCGATCGCCCGCATGATGCTGAAGAACGCGCCGATCCTGATCCTCGACGAGGCGACCTCGGCGCTCGATTCCGAAATCGAGGCGGCGATCCAGGAAAACCTCTATTCGATGATGGAGGGCAAGACCGTCATCGCGGTCGCTCACCGGCTGTCGACCATCGCCGCGCTCGACCGGCTGGTCGTCATCGACCATGGCCGCATCGTTGAGGAAGGCACGCATGAGAGCCTGATCGCGAGGGGCGGGCTCTACGCCAAGCTGTGGGAGCGCCAGTCCGGCGGCTTCCTGGCGGATCGGCTGGCTGCGGAGTAGCGAGAGCGATGTCGCTCAGACTGCCCGGCCGCCTCACCGTCGAACGCGCCTCGAGCGCTACGGGTCTCCAGCCTGTAGAACACGAGATCCTCGGCGAGATGGCAAGCTCGCTCGGCCATGCCGGGCGCAAGGTCGAGCAGGCGCTGGCGAAGCTCGCGGAGGACGAGGCCCGCCTCGAAGGCGAGGCCCGCGAACGGCTCCTGCGCGCCGTTGCGGCCGCTGTCCATGCCTACTTCATCCAGCGCGAACTGTGCGGCATGCGCCGCCACGACGACGTCATCCGAGAGATGGGCATTCCGAGGCGGGTGCTGGCTAGGTTGGGGGCGCGATGAAGCGCCGGACTATAGCTGCTCACTTAGAGGCATAGACGACACAGGGTCCGGACGGCTGGGCAGTCTTGTATTTCTCGCGACTGCGTTTGCATTCGGCCACCGCGCGCCGTTCGGCCTCGGCCTGCGACCCGGCGTTAAGGCCCGCCGCGCAGATGAAAGCCCCGCCGTAGAAGTAGTCGATGGTCGTGGCAGAATAGGCGGAATGGCCGGATGCCGCCACATAGCGCTGGTAGAGGCCTTTGCACCCGCCCTGGGTGAACCCGGTGAACATGATCCTACGCTTCACATCGCCCTCGCTTCCGGCGAGGCCGCCAGACTTGCGGGGCTTCGCATCCTTTGCGAAGGTTGCCTCGAACCGACGTTCGGTGGATTGCCCCTGGGCATGCGCGAGACCGTTCATCGCGCCGTCACACAGAAGCAGTCCGGAGACTGCAAGAAATACCTGAATCGTGTTCGGTCGCAAATTCAATCTCCCGCGGGGAAAACAGATTTCAACCTGGACTATCTTCTGAACGCGCCGATCTCGTCAATCGGGAATATCCATCGAAGTCGACCTATATTCTCCTGAGTTCAAGCCAGGGGATATATACTTGCCGGCGAAGGATTGACGCTTGACGGGAAAGCTCGATCTATCGCCTGCATTTTCACCGGAACCGGTTGCCAGACCCCTTTCGGCGACGCTGGGTTTCGCCTAGACCTCGACGCGATCCAGGCCGGATCGGACGCCCTCTGGAAGGCACGTATGGTCTTCAGCTCGCCGACATTCCTCTACGCCTTCCTGCCCATCTTCCTGATCTTCTACTTCCTGGGACGCGACATCGCGTGGCGGAATGGCGTCCTGCTCGCCTTCAGCCTCGTCTTCTATGCCTGGGGCGAGCCGGTCTTCGTGCTGGTGATGCTGGCCAGCATCGTCGTCAACTGGGCGGTCGCGCTGGCGATCTCCGCTGCCTCGGCTCGAAGAAGAACTGTTCTATCGATCGGCATCGTGCTCAACCTGGTGCTTCTCGGCGTCGCCAAATATGCCGATTTCATCGTAGCCACGATGAACGGGCTGATCCCCTCTCTGAACCTGCCGCAACCAAATCTGCCGCTTCCGCTGGGCGTGTCCTTCTTCACCTTTCAGGCGATGTCCTATCTGATCGACGTCTACCGCGAAGAGGCGAAGGTGGAGCGCAGCCTGGCGCGCGTTGCGCTCTACATCTCGATGTTCCCGCAGTTGGTCGCCGGGCCGATCGTGCGCTTCTCCACCGTTGCCGCTCAGATCGGGCGGCGGCGCTCGACGGTGTGGCGCGCTGCGGCCGGGACGCGCATCTTCGTCATCGGGCTGGCGCAAAAGGTGCTGATCGCCAACGAGGCAGGTCTGGCCGCGGACATCGCGTTCTCGCTCGGCCCCAATCTCGACCCGTCCGAAGCCTGGGCGGGGCTCGCCGCCTACACGCTGCAAATCTACTACGATTTCGCCGGCTATTCGAATATGGCGATTGGGCTCGGCTTCATCCTCGGCTTCAGCTTCCCGCGCAATTTCAACCTGCCCTACACCGCCCGCTCGGTCACCGAGTTCTGGCGCCGCTGGCACATCAGCCTGTCGACCTGGTTCCGCGACTATCTCTACATTCCGCTCGGCGGAAACCGGCGGGGGCCGTTCAGGACCTATTTCAATCTGTCGGTGGTCTTCCTGCTGTGCGGCGCCTGGCACGGCGCGAGCTGGAACTTCATCGCCTGGGGTGCCTGGCACGGAGCTCTGCTCATCGCCGAGAGGGCAGGGGGCGCGGCGGCCCTTTCGCGGATGCCGCAGCTTGCTTCGCGGGCCTACCTGCTCCTCGCGGTGATGGCGGGCTGGGTGCTGTTTCGTGCCGAGACCCTCACCGACGCCGGCGTCTACTATCGCACTCTGCTCGGCCAGACCGGGGACGGGCAGTTCAACGCCGACCTCGGATCCGTCTTCACGCCCTACAGGATGGCGGTCTTCGCCGTCGGCGTGCTGCTCGCCCTCGTGCGGCTGCGCGCGCCCCGCATGGGGGCTGCCTCGCATCCGCAACCGGTCGGCTCGGGCAGAAGCGCGGCGGCGGCCCGGCTCGGCTCGGACGTGGTCGTATGGGCGTTTTTCCTATTGAGCCTGATTGCGATCGCGGGCGCGGGCAACAATCCATTCCTCTATTTCAGGTTCTGATCGTGCGGCGGCTCGACATCTGGCTCATGTTCTGCATCGTCGGCGTCCTGGCGCTTCCTTCGGTTGGGCTGGGATGGAAGTCGGCCCGGATCCTCGCCGCGCCAGGCCTGTCGGCGGAGCACCCCGAACCCGCTGAAACCGCCTGGTCCAGACGTGCCGACATCTTCATCGCGACCAATTACGGATTCAGGAAGAACATGGTGCAGATGAGCCGCGACATCCATGGCGCGTTGTCGGGCACTTCGCCGCGCGTATTGTACGGTCGGGAGGGATGGCTGTTCCTGACCGACAACGATGTGCTGAGCCAGGTGACGGGTCAGCGAATGGACGTGGAGGGGCTGAAGCAGTTCGTGGCGATGGCGAGCGGTCTCGCCGCCGAAGCAAAGTCGCGCGGCCGGCAGTTCCTCGTCACCATCGCACCGAACAAGCACACGATCTACCGGGACAAGCTGCCGCAATGGGCGAGCGCGGTCCCGAGCCGGACCGAACACGACGTGGCGCTCCCTGCGCTGGCGCTCGCCGACGTTCCGGCCGTCGATCTGCGCCCCGGCCTGCAGCGGTCCGCACGCGCCCACCCGGTCTACTACCGCGGCGACACGCACTGGACCGAGTTCGGCGCGGCGATCGCCTTCAACGACATCGTCGGCGCGCTCGGACTGGCGGACGAGGCGATCGATCTCGACGCTGCCTTCGCGGCCGATGTCGCGCGGGATAGCCCGGGCGATCTGGTCAAGCTAGCCGGGATCTCCGGGCCGTGGATCGAGAGCGTCCCGTCGCCCCGCAAGGGCACGTTCGTGGCGGATGCCCGCCTTGAGCGGCAGGTGTTGCGGAAGGTCGGCGACAACGAATTCTATCGCCTGACGCACAAGCCGTCCGCCGGCCATCCCGCGACCGGTCCACGAGTGCTTGTCATAGGCGATTCGTTCACCGCCCATCTCTTGGGACCGATGTTCATGCGCTTCGCCTCGGAATATGTCTGGATGCACCATCTAGGCGGGTCGATCGACACTGCTCTGATCGCCGAATCGGACCCGGACATCGTCGTTCTGGAAGTGGTCGAACGGACGCTGCCTTTCTTCCGGTTCCGGCCTTCGCAGACGCCGTCCACGGGTGGCTGAAGCTGGCTTTTCCGATGCCTGCGGGCCGCCCTTCGACCTGCCTGCGCCGCCGCCGCACCCACCCCCGCGACAAACTGCCCACCGCTCGTTCCGGCGTCTGGACAAGGCCAATCCGGACGCATAGAAACCTCGCCACAATATTGCCCGACTCCGAGCCGGGCGACGTTGCGCGCGCAAGCGCAGACGCCGCCCGAACGACGCCAAAGGCACTGCGAGACGAAAGGACGATTGTCACGTGAGCGCGACCGAAACAGCCGATCCCAATCGCCGCGATTTCCTCTATATCGCCACCGGTGCAGCGGGCGTCGTTGGCGTCGCAGCCGTCGCCTGGCCCTTCATCGACCAGATGCGTCCCGACGCATCCACCCGCGCGCTCGCGGCCATCGAAGTCGATGTTGCCGGGATCGAGCCCGGCATGTCGGTGACCGCCAAGTGGCGCGGCAAGCCGGTGTTCATCCGCAACCGCACGCCCGAGGAAATCGAAGCCGCCAAGGCCGTCAAGCTGGACGAGCTCAAGGATCCGGTGGCGCGCAACGCCAACATTTCCGCCGACGCGCCGGCGACCGACACCGACCGCTCGGCCGGCGAGGGCAAGGAGAACTGGCTGGTGATGGTCGGCGTGTGCACCCATCTCGGCTGCGTGCCGCTCGGCCAGCAGGGCGATTTCGGCGGCTGGTTCTGCCCCTGCCACGGCTCGCACTACGATACCGCCGGTCGCATCCGTAAGGGCCCGGCGCCCGAGAACCTCGCGGTTCCGGTGTTCTCGTTCATCTCCGACACCAAGATCAAGATCGGCTGAGGGGGCATAGCCATGAGCGGTGGACACTCGACCTACACGCCAACCTCGGGCCTCGGCCGCTGGATCGACCAGCGCATGCCGCTGCCCCGGCTGATGTATGACAGCTTCGTGGCCTATCCGGTGCCGCGCAACCTGAACTACGCCTACACGTTCGGCGGCATCCTCTCGATCATGCTGGTGGCGCAGATCGTCACCGGCGTGGTGCTGGCGATGCACTACGCGGCCGACACGACGCTCGCCTTCAACTCGGTCGAGAAGATCATGCGCGACGTCAATTCCGGCTGGCTGTTGCGCTACCTGCACGCCAACGGCGCGTCGTTCTTCTTCATCGCCGTCTATATCCACATCATGCGCGGGCTCTACTACGGCTCCTACAAGGCGCCGCGCGAGCTTCTGTGGATCCTCGGCTGCATCATCTACCTCCTGATGATGGCGACGGGCTTCATGGGCTATGTCCTGCCCTGGGGCCAGATGTCCTTCTGGGGCGCCACCGTCATCACCGGCTTCTTCTCGGCGATCCCGCTCGTCGGAGCCTGGATCCAGGAACTGCTGCTCGGCGGCTTCGCGGTCGACAACCCGACGCTCAACCGCTTCTTCTCGCTGCATTACCTGCTGCCGTTCATGATCGCGGGCGTCGTCGTGCTGCACGTCTGGGCGCTGCACGTCACCGGCCAGACCAACCCGACCGGCATCGAGGTCAAGTCGAAGACCGACACCGTGCCGTTCTCCCCGCACGCGACCGCCAAGGACGCGTTCGCGATGGTCGTGTTCCTCGCGGTGTTCGCCTATTTCGTCTTCTACATCCCGAACTTCCTCGGCCACCCGGACAACTACACCGTGGCCAACCCGCTGAAGACGCCGGCGCATATCGTGCCCGAATGGTACTACCTGCCATTCTACGCCATCCTGCGCGCGATCACCTTCAACATTGGGCCGATCGACTCCAAGCTCGGCGGCGTGCTCGCGATGTTCGGCTCGATCGCGGTGCTGTTCTTCGTGCCCTGGCTCGACACCTCGAAGGTCCGCTCGGCGGTCTACCGTCCGTGGTACAAGCTGTTCTTCTGGCTGTTCGTCGCCAACGCCATCATGCTCGGATGGCTGGGCTCGCGTGCTGCCGAAGGCATCTACGTCGTCCTGTCGCAGATCGGCACGCTCTACTACTTCGCCTTCTTCCTGATCATCATGCCGGTGCTCGGCCTCATCGAGACGCCGCGCAGGCTTCCGAACTCGATCACGGAAGCGGTGCTGGAGAAGAACAAGGGCGCGGCCTCCGCGCATCCGGTGGGTGCGGCTGCCGCACCGGAAACCAAAGGCTGAGCTGTCGGTCAAAAGGATTTTGAGATGAAGAAGATCCTCATTGGTTTTGCCGCAGCCGCTTTCGGCCTTGCAGCGCATGTGGGAATGGCGGCCGCGGCCGAGGAGACGGGGCATGCCGCCGCCGAGCCGACGCACTTCCCGATCAAGAAGCCGCCGGAGATGGACTGGTCCTTCGCCGGCCCCTTCGGCACCTACGACAAGGGCCAGCTGCAGCGCGGCCTGAAGGTCTACAAGGAAGTCTGCGCCGCCTGCCATTCGATGAAGCTGGTGCCGTTCCGTGCGCTCGAGGATCTCGGCTACAACGAGGCGCAGGTGAAAGCCTTCGCCGCCGAATACGAAGTGCAGGACGGACCGAACGCCGACGGCGAGATGTTCACGCGGCCGGCCATCCCGTCCGACTACTTCCCGTCGCCCTTTGCCAACGACATCGCCGCAGCCGCCGCGAATGGCGGCGCCGCCCCGCCGGACTTCTCGCTGATCGCCAAGGCGCGCGCGGTGGAGCGCGGCTTCCCGCTGTTCGTTTTCGACATCTTCACGCAGTATGCCGAGGGCGGGCCGGACTACATCCATGCGCTGCTGACCGGCTACGACGAGACGCCGCCGGAAGGAATGGAGATTCCGGAAGGCACTTACTACAACCCCTACTTCAACGCGGCGAAGTCGCTCGCCATGCCGAAGCCGATCAACGACGATGCTGTGACCTACGACGACGGCTCGCCGCAGACGGTCGACCAGTATGCGCGCGACGTCTCGGCCTTCCTGATGTGGGCCGCCGAGCCGCACCTCGAGGCGCGCAAGCAGACCGGCTTCAACGTCATGGTCTTCCTCGTCCTATTCGCCGGCCTCGTCTACATGACCAAGCGCAAGATCTGGGCGTCCGTTCCGCACTGAGCCGGGACGTATCGAGCATCTGGAAAGGCGCCGCTGTGGCGCCTTTTTCAGTTCAGCATCCGAGACAGGGCGTAGGCACACCGAAGCGCGTCGCCGCTGCCCAGCGTGCCGAGTTTCCGGACGATCAAGTCATTCGGCATCGTCTGGAACCGCAACCTCATGACGCAGGGATGGAACAGTCCCGCCGCTTGAAGGTCTTCGATGGTCACGTCGCTCGGCCACGACGTTCCTTTCGCGGTGGTTATCATGGCGACAAGACTGTGTCCGTTGTCGCTGTTGAACCGCGAACCGGAGAACACCAACACTGGGCGCCGCTTTCGGACTGGTATCTCCGTGAATGGGAAGGGCACTACAACGACGTCGTATCGCTCACAGATCACGAAACGCCTCTTCGTCGGCGGCGCTGTACCATTCCGAGAACAAGAGCGAACCCGACGCTAGAAATTCATCCGCGAGGGTAACCTCGCGAATCTCGATCTTCGAGCCCTTCCGCACGCGGAACCACTCGTTCCAGATCGTCTTCATTGGACCGTCTGGTAGCAAGGCGGGGGTGGGAGCGGAGTTCTTCCCCTGTCTCATGCGCCTCCAACGACCGACGACACCATCTGTCTCCAGATGGATCGTCTCATCCTCGTCCAGTCTGGCAAGGCGTGCCTGCAATTCTGGTTCGTCTATGTGCTTCAGCCAAAGGGCTACGTCCTCGATGCGGACATGTGCTGTCATCGGAACATTTCACCTGTCTCGGTTTCCGGTCATCGCCTTGAACATGATAAGCGATCACGATGCGCTTCGGAAGCACGCGGGTTCTCGCAAGGACGCTCGGGCGAAACGAATCGCGTCCCATGCTACTCTCGGCAACGCCGGCGTTAACCGGTTGGAGGTTTGAGGGGGGAATGTCGATCCTCATAGTTGCCTCCCTGCTCTTCCTGTTCGGCGCCTCGATCGCCAGCTTCGCGGGTGTCGCATCGCACAGGCTGCGCGGCCGGCCGTCGGACCAATCCGCCTGGGCGGCGCTGTCGGGCCGGTCGCATTGCGAGGGATGCGGGGCGCAACTGACGCCGCGCGAACTCGTTCCGGTGCTTGGCTGGCTGCTGATCGCGGGGCGCTGTGCGCGGTGCGGATACCGTGTGCCGGCGGTCTATCCGGCCAGCGAGGCTTTGGCGGGTGCTGCCTTGGTCGCGGCCTTCCTTTTCGGCGGCTGGCCGGCGATCGCGGTGGTGCTGCCCGTCGTCATCCTGCTCGTCCTCCTTGGCGTGGTATTCCTTGCCATGCGGGGTGGCGGTTGATACCGACTATGCAATCCCGGCCCCAACGGATCATCGCCCCCGCATGAACGCCACGCTCGAACAGACGCTTCTGTCCGCGATCCGGACGATCCCGGACTATCCCAAGCCCGGCATCCTCTTCCGCGACATCACCACGCTGCTCGGCAACGCGCGCGCGTTCCGCCGCGCGGTGGACGAACTGGTGCATCCCTATTCCGGCACCGGCGTCGCCAAGATCGCCGGCATCGAGGCGCGCGGCTTCATCCTCGGCGGCGCGATGGCGCATCAGCTGTCCAGCGGCTTCGTGCCGATCCGCAAGAAGGGCAAGCTGCCGCACACGACCGTGCGCGTGGCCTATTCGCTCGAATACGGCGTCGACGAGATGGAGATGCACACCGACGCTGTGCAGCCCGGCGAGAAGGTGATCCTGGTCGACGACCTGATCGCCACCGGCGGCACGGCGGAAGGCGCGGTCAAGCTGCTGAAGCAGATGGGCGCCGACATCGTCGCCGCCTGCTTCGTCATCGACCTGCCCGACCTCGGCGGCCGGAAGAAGCTCGAAGCGCTCGGCGTCAACGTGCGGACGCTGGTGTCGTTCGAGGGGCATTGACGGACGACAGAGGTCCTCGGATTTTTGCGCCGTCATCCTCGGGCTTGTCCCGAGGATCTGCAGACGAGGAAAGTTAACCGGAGCAGCCCGCACTTGCGACGCAGGTAGATCCTCGGGACAAGCCCGAGGATGACGACGCGAGAGTAGTGGTCCGCACGACGAGGAATAGGGCAGGGAGCATCTATCATGATCCACACCCTCGCCATCGCCGGCTATCGCTCGATCCGGGACCTCGTGCTGCCTCTCGAGCGGCTGACCGTGGTGACGGGCCGCAACGGCACCGGCAAGTCGAGCTTCTACAAGGCGCTGCGGCTTCTGGCCGATGTCGCGCAGGGCAATGTCATTTCATCGCTCGCGGCCGAAGGTGGGCTGCCGTCGACGCTGTGGGCCGGCCCCGAGCAGATCTCACGCGGCATGCGGCAGGGTGTTCATGCGATCGAGGGCACGGCCCGCAGGAATCCGGTCAGCCTCAAGCTCGGCTTCGCGTCGGAGGACTACGGCTACGCCATCGATCTCGGCCTGCCGATCCCTTCCGCGTCGATGTTCGGCCGCGATCCGGAGATCAAGGCCGAAGCCGTCTGGGCAGGCGAGGCGCTGAGCAGGCGCAACGCCTTTGCGACGCGGTCGGGACCGGCTGTCACGGTGCTGGACGAGCAGGGCCGGCGCTCGACGCTGCCCAACCTGCTTGCGCCCTTCGACAGCATGATGACACATGCCGCCGACCCGCGGGGCTTGCCGGAACTGCTGCTGCTGCGCGAGCGCATGCGGGCCTGGCGCTTCTACGACCATTTCCGCACCGATGCCGACGCCCCGGCGAGGGCGGCAAGACCGGGCACGCGCACCACGGCACTCAGCGCCGACGGGTCCGACCTCGCCGCGGCGCTGGAGACGATCCGCGAGATCGGTGATCCGAGAGGCCTGGCGCAGGCGGTGGACGATGCATTCCCGGGCGCCGAACTGCGGATCGAGGAGTCCGGCGGCTATTTCGAACTCCTGATGCAGCAGCACGGGCTCCTGCGTCCGCTGCGGGCAGCCGAGCTCTCAGACGAGACGCTGCGCTACCTGCTTCTCCTTGCCGCGCTGATGACCCCGCGACCGCCCGGTCTCATGGTCTTCAACGAACCGGAGACCAGCCTCCACGCCGACCTGTTGCCGCCGCTTGCAAGGCTGATCGGGGAGGCATCGAAAACCTGCCAGATCGTCGTCGTGACGCATGACGCCGTGCTGGCCTACGCGCTGCACGAAGCCGGCGCGCTCCGCCACGACTTCACGAAGTCGTTCGGCGAGACGGTGGTCGATGCAGCGGACCGGCCCGCCTGGGCATGGCCGGAGAGGTAGGTGCGAAGGGGAATGGGTCGAATGGGCCCGCGCCCCCTCCGTCTCCACCCACCCCACCACGCACCTTCGTCATGCCGCGGCCGAAGGCCATACGCCCAACCCGCACACCCACACTTCCATCATACCGGCGACCAAAGGTCATGACTTCCCTCTCGCACACCCACGTCGTCATCCCGCAGGCCGGAGGCCATGCGGGATCCATTTTTCTTTCCGGTTACACGCCGAAGATGCCTGCTTCCGAATCATGATCGCCGGGCCCTTCTCCCGGCGATCAATGGCTCCGGGCTGGCCTCCGGCCGCCGGGAAGACGGCCGCGCGGGGGAGTGCGAGGCGGCTGAGCACTGCCGGAGGCGGAAGGCGCTCCACCCGTCTCGCACCCCCACATCTCCGTCATACCGGCGGCCGAAGGCCAGCCGGTATCCATTCTTCTCTCCGGCTACACGCCGAAAACGCCGGCCTCCGAAGCCTTACCGACAGCGTCCCGTTTGCCAGCGATCAATGGTTCCCGGCTGGACTCCGGCCGCCGGGAAGACGGCCGCGGGGGAGTTGAAGGCGCCTGAATTCCGCCGCATCCCGTGGATCAATTTCGCCCCTCTCTCCGCCAACCCCTTCTTTCCATTCGACATTGCAAAAATGTCTATCCACACCCCTCCTGACCTAACGGACGATAGCACCGGTGCGAAAAGGAGCCGGAAATGGCGTGGAAGGCGAAGACAGGGAGGCGACAGGATGTGCTGGCGAGCATCGTCTCGACCCTGCTTGCCATTGCCGCCCTCGCCGAGAAGTCTGCCGGCGACACCCCCTGGGTCCGCTTCTGCGTCCTGTGGGCCGCTCGGCAGGCGGATCTGATCGTGCGGGACTACGTCGCCGGCTCGACATGGAACAAGGCCGGCCGCCTCTGGTCGCCCGCCTTGCCGACAGTCCGCTACGCCACCGACCCCACCGATGCCCTCGACATCGCCGCCTCGCTGCGCGCGCTAGCGCTGATCATCAGCGGCATGGCGGCCTATCTCCGCCGCCTGGCGTTCCTGCACCAAGGCGATGGGGCAGACGCGTGGAGCCTTAGCGGCGAAACCATCGATCGCCTCGACGCATTCATCCGCAGTCTCGGTCGAGCCGCATCTCAGCCGGTTGAACTCCGCGACACGTCCTGAGCAGCGCCGATCGTGCCCCTATCGCAGTGCCAGCGCATATGAAATCGGCCTTCCCTTGCACGGGGAGGACAATCTCGCGCGCCCGTCATTCCGGGTCCGCGCAGCGGAACCCGGAATCCAGAGCGTCAGGCAATGAGACAGTTCACCGACTGCCGCGACCACGTCGGAGAATAGATCAGGACAGTGCGCAGGCGTCGGCGATCTGGGTTCCGGATTCCCCTGCGCGGCCCCGGAAGGGCGGCGCAGAACTGCCGGTCGCGGGCTCGTGGCGCCTAATCTTGCCTTCCCGATTGGCGACCTGGCCTAGGCGTCGTTCGTTGTCAAAATTCCACCTGCACCAGCACCGACGTATCGAACTCGATCACCTTGTCGCCGGTCGAGTCGAACGCTTCCGCCCGGATCGTCAGCAGGCTCCAGCCGGGGCGGGAGGCGAGCGGGCGATGGTTGAGGCCGGTGCGGGTGAAGGTGATCGTCTCGCCGGCATAGACCGGCTTCAGCCAGCGCAGGTTGCGGAAGCCGGGGGAGGGGCCGAAGACCGGCCTCGGTCCGGGGCCGCTCCAGCGCCGCGGCTCCGAATCCATGCGCGTCTCGAGGTTCTTCTTCATCCACACCGCGGCGGTGTGCCATCCGGACGCACAGAGCCGGCCGAAGACGCTCTTTGCCGCGGCCTTCTCGTCGAGATGGAAGGGCTGCGGGTCGAATTTCTTCGCGAAATCCTTGATCGCCTGCGTCTCGAACAGATGGGTTCCGAGGACGGTCGTCTGGCCGATGCCGAAATATTCGTCGAGGGTCATGCGCTCGCCGCCTCCCGGGTCAGGAACATGCCGGTGTTCTCCAGTTCGAGAACCGTCTCGCCGCGCTGGTTGGTCATCGTGCTCCTGACCGTGACGAAGCCGAGGCCCGGCTTGGTCTTCGACACGCGCTTCGCCAGAACGGTGCAGTGGCCCGACAGCGTGTCGCCGGCCAGCACCGGCCTCTTCCAGCGGACGTACTCTAGGCCGGGCGAACCCTGCGAGGTCGAGTCGAGAATGAAGCCGTCGCACATCATGCGCATGAACATGGCGCAGGAGTGCCAGCCGGACGCGGAGAGCCCGCCGAGGATCGACGCCTTGCCGGCCTCCTCGTCGAGATGCATCGGCTGGGGGTCGAACTCGGCGGCGAATTCGACGATCTCCGCCGCCGTGACATTCTTTTCGCCAAGCTCGATCGTGCCGCCCACCTCGAGGTCTTCAAACGCCCATCTGGGTCCGGCCATGATTCGAATCCCGTTCAATCTTGAACGACATTGTCGCGCGCCCGCGGCCATGGCGCAATAACCGGCGAGGTCGTGCCGCACATTCTGTTTGCCGATGGCCTATTCCGGCCAGGCCTTGAGCAGGTCGTTAAGGAGTTTGGTCCGGCCCGGCGTGCGTATGCCCGACCTGTCGCCTGCGACGTATTTCACGAGGCGCAGGCGCGGGTTGCCGCGCGCGGCTTCGTAGACGACACGGTCAGGAATGATCGTATCGCGGCCGTAGACCTTGTCCCGGGGCAGCCTCAGTTCCGGCATGGCGTGGCAGACGAGTTCCGCACAGAACAGCCGGTCCGCGCGGGCCGCGTCGAAGTTGAAGTCGAACTTCGTGCCGAGTTCGCCGAACAGCGTCGCCGTCGCGCGCCGCTGCCAGCCGGGCGTGGCGATGCGGGGGCGCAGGGCCACGGCCCGATCCGTATCGAGCACCGCGGACGGCGGCGACAGGTGGACGCCCTTGCGGTCCGCCTCGATGAACCGCGCACCGGCGCGGATCGCCTCGTGGTGAGGCACGACGGACGGGTGCGACCACATGCCGAGCGACCGCAGCTGGCTTTCGGAGCCGACATAGACGGTCGCGTGCTGGAAGAGGCCGGGGATGAGACGGCCGGTCAGCCTCCCCTTGGAACTGACGACGACGACATCGAGGGGCTGCAGGCCGGCGACGAACCTCTTCTGGGTCGCCTCGTCGTCGAGATAGCCATGGCGCCAAGTGATGGGGCCGACGATCTCGCCGAAGACCGGCGCAATTGGCTCGACGGCCGCCACGAGCCATCGCGGCTGACGCTCGGCGTCGGCGCAGCACTGGCCGCCGCCCGCCGTCCGCCCGGGGTCATGGGTGCAGGCGGAGAGCAGGGCGACCATCGCCAGACCCGCCGCAACCGCCGCCCGCCGGAAGACGGACATCCCGCTGACCCAGAAGCCCCACATTGTAACCCCCAACACGCCCTTGAGGGTTCTACCACTTACGTGTTGAACCTGAACAGCAGCACGTCGCCGTCCTGGACGACATATTCCTTGCCTTCGTCGCGCGCCTTGCCGGCTTCCCTGGCCGCCACTTCGCCGCCGACCTCAAGTCTACAGCCAGCCGCGCCGCTTGAAGTAGAGGTAGGGCAGGGCCGCCGACAGCACCATCAGGAACAGCGCCAGGGGATAGCCCATCGTCCATTTCAGCTCGGGCATGAGGTCGAAATTCATGCCGTAGATCGACGCGACAAGCGTCGGCGGCAGGAACACGACGGCCGCCACCGAGAATATCTTGATGATGGCGTTCTGCTCGATGTTGATCATGCCGAGCGTCGCGTCGAGCAGGAAGGTGATCTTCTGCGACATGAACGCCGCATGATCGCTGAGCGAGGAGACGTCGCGGGACAGCGTCTTCACGCGGGCGCGGACGTCCTTGCCGTTCTTGTCCAGGGTCAGCGCATTGCCGAGAAAACCCGACAGGCGCTGGAGCGTCATCAGGCTGTCGCGGATGTTCGACGTCAAGTCTTCCTTGCGGCCGATCGTTTTCAGCAGGTTCTGGAAATTCTGGTCGCGCTTTTTCGGCTTGCTCGCGGTGGTCTGGAAGATGTCGCGCGAGATCTGGTCGACGTCGCGGCCGGCGCGCTCGAGGACGTCGGCCAGCCGGTCGACCAGAGCTTCGAGAAGGCCGATCAGGACCAGATCGCCGCTCGTACAGCCGGTTGCAGCCTTCTCGGCGCGCAGCGGGAATGACTGGAACGCGCGCGGCTCATGATAGCGGATCGTGACAAGGTGATGTCCTGCCAGGACGAAGGTGACGGGTGCCATCACGGGGTGCTCGTCGTCGGTATGGGCCGGCAGGGTCGCGGTCATGAAGTAGGCGCCGTCCTCGACATAGAGTCGGGACGAGATTTCGATCTCCTCCATCTCCGCGCGCGTCGGGACGCCGATGCCGAGCCAGGACTCGATCAGCTTCTCCTCGTCGTCGGTGGGATTCAGCAGGTCCGCCCACACGATCGCGTTCTTGTCAGCGACGTCCCAGTTGGCCGGCCGCAGGCGATCGTTCTCGATGGAATAGGTCCGGATCATGGCACCCTCCCGAGCTCGCAATCAGCTTGATGTCTGACTTCGCGCGACCGAACGGTCGACGCCCCGCGGTTAGTCCCGGGTCATCCGGCGGTCAAGCAAAGATTTCAGAGACGCGGGGTTAAGGCCGTTCCTACGTGTTGAACCTGAACAGGAGCACGTCGCCGTCCTGGACGACATATTCCTTGCCTTCGTCGCGCGCCTTGCCGGCTTCCTTGGCCGCCACTTCGCCGCCGAGCGTGATGAAATCCTCGTAGGCGATCGTCTGGGCGCGGATGAAGCCGCGCTCGAAGTCGGTGTGGATGACGCCCGCCGCCTGCGGCGCCTTGGTGCCCTTGACGATCGTCCAGGCGCGCGTCTCCTTCGGGCCGACGGTGAAATAGGTGATCAGGTGCAGCAGGTCGTAGCCGGCGCGGATGAGCTTGTCCAAGCCGGGCTCCTCGAGACCGAGATCGGCCAGGAATTCAGCCGCCTCCTCGTCGGGCAACTGTGCGACCTCTGCCTCGATCGCAGCGGAGATCACCACCACGCGGGCGCCCTGGGCGGCGGCCATCTTCTCCACGGCCCTGGTATGCTCATTGCCGGTTGCGGCGTCCTCTTCCGCGACGTTGCAGACATAGAGCACGGGGTGCGAGGTCAGCAGGTTCAGGCCGAGCAGGATCGGCATCTCGTCGGCACCCAGCTTGCCAAGTAGCAGGCGCACCGGCTTGCCGTCGTTCAGGAGGGCGAGCGCCTGTTCCATGACGGGCAGGACGGTCAGCGCCTCCTTGTCCTTGACGCTGGCGCGCTTGCGAAACTGGACGATGCGTCGCTCCAGGCTTTCGAGGTCGGACAGCATCAGCTCGGTCTCGACCGTCTCGGCGTCGGCCACGGGGTCGATGCGGCCTTCGACATGGGTGATGTCGTCGTTCTCGAAGCAGCGCAGCACGTGGACGATGGCATCGACCTCGCGGATGTTGGCGAGGAACTGGTTGCCCAGCCCTTCGCCCTTCGACGCACCGCGCACGAGGCCGGCGATGTCGACGAAGGAGATCCGCGTCGGGATGATCTCCTTCGACTTGCCGGCGGCGGCGAGTTTCTTGAGACGCGGATCGGGCACCGCCACCTCGCCGGTGTTCGGCTCGATGGTGCAGAACGGATAGTTCGCCGCCTGAGCCGCCGCCGTGCGCGTGAGCGCATTGAAAAGAGTGGATTTGCCCACGTTGGGAAGCCCAACGATGCCGCACTTGAAGCCCATGGGAAGGGTCCTGTCAGGAAACGAGAATTTGTGCAGGGCTATGGGCGAAAGGATCGACGATCGTCAACCCCCGGCGGCTCTCCGCGACGATCGGCTACCCGTTTGCGGGTTCTCGGACAGGAATGCGTTCAGCGGAGGTCAGGCGGCAGCAGGCGGATCGCCTGGTCAGAACAGTCGTCCGCCGTCCGGCACCCTGCGGTCGATCGCACCGAGCACCACGGCGCCCTCCTCGTCGGGGAAGCCGAGCGTCAGCACTTCGGACATGAACTTGCCGATCTGGCGCGGCGGGAAGTTGACCACGGCGAACACCTGCCGGCCGACGAGCGTTTCGGGCGCATAGTATTTGGTGATCTGCGCCGAGGAGCGCTTCACGCCGATCTCGGGTCCGAAATCGATCCTCAGCTTGATCGCCGGCTTGCGGGCTTCGGGGAACGGCTCGGCCTCGACGATCGTGCCGGCACGGATGTCGACACGGTCGAAGTCCTCAAAGCTGATCGGCGGCTTCGGCGAACTCATCGCGTCAGGCGTTGCCCTGCGTCTCGAAAAGCACGCTGTTGAGCGCCTCGCGGGCCGGGGTGCCGGACCAGACAACGAACTGGAAGGCCTGGAAATAGGTTTCGCAGGCTTCGAGCGCGCTGTTGAGCAGCACCTCGACCTGCTGGCTGGTCGGCTCCGCCCCGCCGCACAGAAGCAGCGCCTGGCGGAACATGATCGCGCCTTCCTGCTCCCACAGGTCGAAATGCCCGAACAGCATCTGCTCGTTGATGATCGACAGGAGCCGCATCACCTCGAGCACCCGGTTCTCGGGAACCTTGATGTCGAAGGCGCAGGCGAGATGCAGCGCCTCGAAATCCTCCATCCACGAGAAGGACACGTGATAGTCGGTCCAGTTGCCGGCAACGGCGATCGCGATCTCGTCGTCGCCCGTGCGCTCGAAGGCCCAGTCGTTCGCATGCGCGACCTGCTCGATCATGTCGACCGGATGCGGGTTTCTGGAAAGATCGAGTTCAAGCAGGCTCATCGTAGGCTTCCTGTCGTTACGGGAGCGCCACCGCACGCTCCACAAGGTAGGACGCGCGACTGACACACTGCGGCTGAGCGGAAGGAACGAACTACCCTGCCGGACCGCCCCGGACCGGCGCATGTTCGATGGCTCGAATCATGCAACAAATTCAGTCTATTGATGGAGAGTCGGCGCGCCAGTCCCTTTTTGTCGAACCTTGCGCCAAGGTGTGGAAAGACGATTCAGGACAGATTCAAGCGAAGCCGGTAAGCGATTCAGGCACAACGCTTTTCGCACCGCGGCACCCTGTGGACAGAAGCCGAAACTATTTCTTCGCGGCGGGCCTTTTCCGGGTCGCGGACGGCGCTTCGCCGCCTTCGAGGATCGCCACGCGCGCTTCCAGCGCATCGATCCGCTTCAGCAGCGACGCATTCTCGGCGCGTGCCCGGGCCGCCAGTTCCTTTGCCGCCTCGAATTCCTCGCGCTGGGGGATATCCAGGGAGTTCAGCCATTTCTCGGCCTGAGAGCGGAACGCGGTTTCCACCTCGCGGCGAACACCCTGCGCCGCGCCGGCGGCATCGGTCATCAGCTTGGCGAATTCGTCGAGAATGCGGTTGGGGCCGGTGGTCATGGGAAAACCTCTCTGTCGTCAAAGCACTTAGGAGCCGAAATCGACGAATGCAAGGTGGCTCAGCGCCGCCTTGACCTCGCCGGAGCGCTCCGCCAAGGTCCGCCGCGCCCCGCAACCGGTTCGACAGGCTTCCCGTGACCGAACTTCTCCTGCCGCTTTCGGCGCTGCCCTTTCCCGACATCGATCCGGTACTGATCTCGATCGGACCGCTCGGCATCCACTGGTACGGTCTCGGCTATGTCGTCGGCATCCTGTTCGCCTGGTGGTATTCCCGCAAGCTCGCCTCGACGCAGCGCCTTTGGGCAAACGAGTCCGTCCCGATGAAGCCGGAGGACCTCGACGATTTCGTCGTCTGGGCCGCCGTCGGCGTCGTGGCCGGCGGCCGCATCGGCTACATTCTCTTCTACGATTTCGCCCGCTATATCGCCAACCCGCTCGACATGGTGGCGATATGGCAGGGCGGCATGTCCTTCCATGGCGGCCTGCTCGGCGTCACCCTCGCCATGATCCTGTTCGCGCGCCGGCGCGGCATTCCGACCTGGAGCCTGTTCGACGTCGTCGCGGCCGGCGTGCCGGTCGGGCTCGGCCTGGTGCGGGTCGCTAACTTCGTCAATGCCGAGCTATGGGGCCGTCCGACCGAAATGTCCTGGGGGGTCATCTTCTGCAACGACCGCCTGCGGAACCTGCAGACGGGGCTTTGCGCAGCCGGGGACGTTCCCCGCCATCCGAGCCAGCTCTACGAGGCGGGGCTGGAAGGTATCGTCCTCTTCCTCGTCCTGGTGTGGCTGGTCTGGGGGCTGAAGAAGCTGAATACACCGGGATTCGTCGGCGGCGCGTTCATCTGCGGTTACGGCCTGTCGCGCATCGTCGTGGAGTTCTTCCGCGTGCCAGACGCTCAGATCGGCTACCTCCTGGGCGGCTGGCTCACGATGGGCATGGTGCTGTCGCTGCCGATGGTACTTGCGGGCATCTGGGCGATGGCGACCGCAAAGCCCGCCACGGCGCGATGACGCGCCTCGCCGGCCGCATCAGGGAGCTGATCGCCGCCAACGGCCCGATCTCCGTCGCCGAATACATGGCCATGTGCCTGTTCGATCCGAAGGATGGCTATTATACCACCCGAGAACCTTTTGGCGTCGAGGGTGACTTCACCACCGCGCCCGAAGTCAGCCAGATGTTCGGCGAGATCGTCGGTGTGTGGCTGGTCTCGGCGTGGCAGGCGCTCGGTCGCCCGCTGCCCGCGACGATCGCCGAGATCGGTCCCGGCCGCGGCACCCTGGCGAAGGATTTGCTGCGCACGATCAGGCGCCTGGCGCCGGAGCTTGAATCCGGTTCGCAGATCGCCCTGATCGAGGCGAGCCCACGGCTGACAGACGTGCAGCGGCGGACCCTGTCAGAATGGTCGGACCGTGCCATGTGGCTGTCGTCGGTGGACGAACTGCCTGCCAACCCGTTGTTCATTGTCGGCAACGAACTGTTCGATGCGATCCCGGTCCGGCAGTTCGTCAGGACGCCGGGCGGCTGGCGCGAGCGGATGGTCGGGCTCGACGACGCCGGAGGCCTTTCCTTCTTCGCAGGAATGGCGTCGCTGGACGACACGCTCCTGCCGGCCGGCTCGGCGGATGCACCCGGGGGATCGGTCTTCGAGATCGCACCGGCCCGCAGCGCCGTCATGACGGGCATCGCCGGGCATATCGCAAAAGCGGGAGGCGCCGGACTGTTCTTCGACTACGGGCATCTCGCGTCCGGCGTTGGCGACACGCTGCAGGCGGTGCGGCGGCATGCCTACGATCCGGTCCTGGCGCATCCGGGCGAAGCGGATCTCACGTCGCATGTCGATTTCGAGGTCCTGGCGCGGGAAGCCGAACGCCACGGATTGACGGCGGCATCGATGCCGCAGGGCGAATTCCTGCTCGCGATGGGTCTTCTGGAACGCGCCGGCCGTCTGGGGGCGAATGCCGACGAGGCGAGGCGCGAGGAGATTCGCAACGAGGTTGAGCGGCTGGCGGCGCCGGACCAGATGGGCGGTCTGTTCAAGGTGCTGGCGATCAGCCGCGGATTGGTCGAACTGGCTCCGTTCAAGGCGTGACGAGCAAGCGGGACCGTCGGGCCAACTTTAAGCGGCCCGATACGGAAGTTGACATCAGCGGACCGTCTGCCCCACTTTCCCGCCCGCCGGGTCCAGCCTCGCCGACTTGACCCGCGGCTCGCGAGCCACCAGAAAGCAGTCGATGCACAACAGTCCGCGCCCCGATCCGCTTCGGTCGGAACATCTGGAGTTTGCCGACAAGCCCTTCATCCGGCACGGCTTTTTCACGCGCAGCGGAGGCGTCTCCGGCGGAATCTATTCGGGATTGAACACGGGCACGGGCTCGGACGACGACAAGTCACATGTGGCGGAAAACCGCCGCCGCGTCGCCGAATGGCTGGGGGTGACGCCGCAAAACCTGCTGAGCGTCTGGCAAGTGCATTCGCCGGACGTCGTGACGGTGCGCGAACCGTTCGCGGGCGAGCGGCCCAAGGCGGATGCGATGGTCACCGACAGGCGCGGCATAGCGGTGAGCGCGTCGTCGGCGGATTGCGGTCCGATCCTGTTCGCTGACCCGGAGGCGGCGGTCATCGGCGCGGCGCATGCCGGCTGGAAGGGCGCCTTCACAGGCGTCCTCGAGAACACAGTTTCGGCGATGGAAGCGCTCGGCGCGAAGCGCGACCGGATCGTCGCCGTGCTCGGCCCGTCGATCAGCCCGGCAAACTACGAGGTCGGGCCGGAATTCGTCGACCGGTTCATCGCGAGCACCCCGGGGAATGCACGCTATTTCACGCCATCGCAGAAGGCGGGGCATGCGATGTTCGATCTCAACGGATACACGGTGGACCGCCTCAGGGCGGCGGGCGTGCAGGCGCATGCGCTGAACCGCTGCACCTATGCGGAGGAGGATCTGTTCTTCTCCTACCGCCGTACAACACATCGCGGCGAACCGGACTACGGCCGGCTGATCTCGTCGATTGTCATGGGAGACGACTGATGGCGCTGCATTTCGAACGAACCGAATTCGACGCCAGGCGCGACCGCCTGGTCCTGGAGATGACAGATCGCAAGCTCGACGCGGTCCTGCTCTTCGCGCAGGAGAGCATGTACTGGCTGACCGGATACGATACGTTCGGCTTCTGCTTCTTCCAGTGCCTGGTGGTGAAGTCGGACGGCTCGATGGTGCTGATGACGCGCTCCGCCGACCTGCGGCAGGCCAAGCACACTTCGACCATCGACAACATCGTGCTGTGGACCGACCGCGACAACGCCAATCCGGCCGTCGACCTGCGCAATCTCCTGAACGACATGGATCTGCTCGGCTGCAATATCGGCATTGAATACGACACCCACGGCCTGACCGCGTTCAACGGGCGCCGGCTCGACGAACAGATGCAGACCTTCGGCAAGATCTCCGACGCGTCGGGAATCGTCTCCCGCTTGCGGGTGGTGAAAAGCCCGGCCGAAATCAGGAAGATCGAAAGGGCCGCGGCGCTCAGCGACGATGCGTTGGATGCCGCACTTCCGCTGATCAAGCAGGGCGGCGACGAGGGCGCGATCCTGGCCGCCATGCAGGGCGCCATCTTTTCGGGCGGCGGCGACTATCCGGCCAACGAGTTCATCATCGGCTCGGGCGCTGACGCGCTTCTGTGCCGCTACAAGGCCGGCCACCGCAAGCTGACCAAGAACGACCAGCTGACGCTCGAATGGGCGGGCGTCTTCCACCACTACCACGCGGCGATGATGCGCACCGCCATCGTCGGCAAGGTCTCGAAGCGCCACCAGGAACTCTACGACGCCTGCCGCGACGCGCTGCTGGCGGTCGAAAAGGCGATGGTGCCGGGCAAGACCTTCGGCGACGTCTTCGACGCCCACGCCAAGGTGATGGAGACGCACGGGATGACGCGGCATCGCCTCAATGCCTGCGGCTATTCGCAGGGCGCCCGCTTCACGCCGTCGTGGATGGACATGCCGATGTTCTACACCGGCAACCCGGAGCCGATCGCGCCTAATATGACGCTGTTCGCACATATGATCATCATGGATTCCGACACCGAAACCGCGATGACGCTGGGCCGCACCTATCTCACCACCGAGGGAGAGCCGCGGCCGCTGTCGCGCCATGATCTCGACTTGATCGTGCGATGAGGTCTAGACTTCTGGAACAGGGTGGGACGGCCCCGAACGAGGGTAAGATCCGAGCGATGAGTCGCTGTGTGCCAGCAATCGTTCTCCTGATCGCGGCGCTTTCCGGCGCGGCGTGCACCAGCGTCGACCCGACGATGGGGATTCCCCCGTCGAGTTCCGCGCCGCAACCTCTTCCCGTCGTCGAGCCGACGCAAACCGCGGCAACCCCGCCTCAGGTCGCGGCATTGACGAATGAGCCGGCGCGCGTGGTCCTCGCCCCTGTGATCGGGGCGCCCGCCCATGCTGCCGAACAATTGTCCGCCCGGCTCGCGGCCCGCACCGCGTCCAAGCGCTTTTCGCTGCTGGCCTCGGCCGATCCGGCCGCCAACTACACGCTGAAAGGCTTCTTCTCGACCTCGCCGGAAGATGGCGAAACGATCGTCTTCTACGTCTGGGACGTCATGGACGCCGCCGGCAATCGCGTGCACCGCTTCTCAGGTCAGGAGCGGGTCAAGGGCCGCAACCAGGGCTGGATCGACGTGACCGAATCCAACATGCGCGCCATCGCCGACCGCACGGCGGACGAATTCGACACCTGGCTCGCGACCCGCGCCGGCTGACGCCGGCCTGCGACTTTTTTCGCACCTCTCATGTGCACATGTCCTTATTGGCTTGAAATGCGCTGGCTTGCCGCTTAAAGGCGCGCATTATCCGATCAGGCGAGCGCCGAGGATTCTGCATGAAATTGTTCGCGGGCAACTCCAACCGGGTGCTGGCCGAAGCGGTCGCCCGGTACCTGAACATTTCGCTGGGCAAGGCGAGCGTGAGGCGGTTCGCCGACCAGGAGATCTTCGTCGAAATCCAGGAAAACGTGCGCGGCCAGGACGTCTTCGTGCTGCAGTCGACCTCGTTTCCGGCCAATGACCACCTGATGGAACTGCTGATCATGATCGACGCGTTCCGCCGGTCGTCGGCGCGGCGCATCACGGCGGTGATCCCCTATTTCGGCTACGCGCGGCAGGATCGCCGCGCCTCGGGCCGCACGCCGATTTCGGCGAAGCTCGTCGCCAACCTGATTACCCGCGCCGGCGTCGACCGCGTGCTCACACTCGACCTGCATGCCGGCCAGATCCAGGGCTTCTTCGACATTCCGACGGACAACCTCTTCGCCGTGCCCGTCATGGCGCGCGACGTGAAGGCCCACTACAACCTGTCGAACGTCATGGTCGTCTCGCCTGACGTCGGCGGCGTCGTGCGTGCGCGCGCACTCGCCAAGCGCATCGACGCGCAGCTGTCGATCGTCGACAAGCGCCGCGAGCGGCCGGGCGAGTCGGAAGTGATGAACATCATCGGCGACGTCGAGGGCAAGGACTGCCTTCTGCTCGACGACATCGTCGACTCGGGCGGCACGCTGTGCAACGCGGCCGACGCGCTGCTCGCCAACGGCGCGACCAGCGTCACCGCCTATATCACCCACGGCGTTCTC
Organism: Mesorhizobium sp.; assembly: GCA_041913465.1. Lineage (GTDB taxonomy): Bacteria > Pseudomonadota > Alphaproteobacteria > Rhizobiales > Rhizobiaceae > Mesorhizobium_A. The sequence continues at coordinate 78,698 of JAYSFJ010000014.1, forward strand.
TCGGGCGGCGCGGTTGCCCGCATCACCTCGTCGAAGCTCAAGGAACTGGTGATCACGGATTCGATCCAGCCGACGGCCAGCGTCGATGCCGCTTACAATATCCGCGTGGTCTCGATCGCCGACCTGATCGGCGAGGCAATTTCGCGCACGGCGACGGAGGAATCGGTGTCGAGTCTGTTCGATTAGCCGATCGTCAATCGTAGAACCATTCCCGCCGTGGCTGCCGCGGCCAGCACCGCGATCATGTTGACGTGATAGCGCAGCAGCGCCATGCCGGCGGCGACGGCGATCAGCGCCGCCCACGGATCGAAGCTCGCGAGGTCCGGTAGCGGCAGGGAAAACGGTCCGGCGGCGAATTCGCCGACCGTCGCGAACAGCACATGCAGTGCGAACCAGAGTGCCAGATTGGCGATGATGCCGACGACTGCCGCGGTGACGGCCGCCAGCGCCGTCGACAGCCACGCAATGTTGCGCACCGTCTCGACATAGGGAGCGCCGACGAAAATCCAGAGGAAACAGGGCACGAAAGTGAACCAGAGCGTCACCATGGCCCCCACGAGACCGCCCGCAAGCGGCTCCAGCCCGGATTGGCGCGCGCCTCCCAAGAAGCCGACGAAGACGAGGACGAGGATCAGCGGACCCGGTGTGGTCTCGGCGAGCCCGAGGCCGGTCAGCATTTCGTCCGGCCGCAGCCATGAATAGACCTCCACCGCCTGCTGGGCGACCCAGGCGAGGACCGCATAGGCGCCGCCGAACGTGACGGCCGCCATGACCGAGAAAAAGGACGCCTCCTTGGCGTAGACATGCTGCGATCCGAGCATGGCATGCAACAGCAGGAGCGGTCCGAACCAGAGCGCGAGCCAGACTGCGAGCGTCCAGACGAAACGGCCAAGTTTGGGCCGTGTCCATTCGGGCATGTCGGCTTGGACGAGCGCCGTGAGTGACGGCGAGGACGCGCCGCCGCGCCCTGCCAGATGAAGCCCCGTCCCGACTAGCGCGGCTGCGGCGATGATGACCGGGAACGGCAGGTGGAGAAATGCGATCGCGACGAAGGCGAGGACGGCAATAGCGACCATCTGCCGGCCCTTGAGCGCCCGTTTCGAGACTTTCACGAGCGCTTCCAGCACGACGGCGAGCACGGCCGCCTTGAGGCCGAACAGCAAGCCCTGGACGATATCGACATCGCCGAGGAGCAGGTAGAGGCTGGAGAGCAGGGTCAGCACCAGCGCGCCGGGTAGCACGAAGAGGAGGCCGGCCATCAGCCCGCCACTGACCCCGTGCAGCAGCCACCCCGCATAGGTGGCAAGCTGCATCGCTTCCGGTCCGGGCAGGAGCATGCAGTAGTTGAGTGCGTGCAGGAAGCGCGCCTCGTCCAGCCACTTCTTCTCGTCGACGAGGATGCGGTGCATCAGCGCGATCTGCCCCGCCGGGCCGCCGAACGACAGGAGGCCGATGCGGGCGAAGACGCCGAAGGCTTCCGCGAACGAAGGCCTGGAATCGGTTGCGGACATGACGGTCATGTGAGGCTTGCCCGTGCCGGCCAGTTGTGGGTTTCCTCCGCGGCGTATCGCAGCCAGGCATAGAGTGCGTCGAACACGGGAATCGCTCTGTCCAGTTGCCGGAGGTCGTCGCTTTCCATTGCGGACAATCCGAGCAGGATGGCAAGCAGGCCTGCCGCCTGCGGTTCGAGGTCGGGCCGCGCCGTATCGGCACCGCGCACGATCCGCGCCATCCGCCGCAGAGCAGGCGTGTCGAGGCCGAACTCGTCCAGAATCGTGTCGAAACTGCACCTTTCGCCGCGATGCGAATAGACCACGCCGTCGACGTCGAAGGGTATCGCCCCGGTCTCTTCCGCAACGTCGCGAACCCACTCCGGCGCGACATAGTGGAAGACCGCGGACGGATCGACGAAGCGGCGGATGAGCCACGGGCAGGCGACGCGATCGACCTTCGGGCGCTCGCGCGTCACCCAGACACTGGGCGATGGGGGTCCTTTTGCGACGCCGGGTGCATTCGAGATCAAAGGCCCACCGAGCGCCGTGTAGGCCTCGATGCCGCCCTCGAGGGTCGCCACCTCGGCGCCGAGCGCTCGCATCTTCGCCGCGGCGATCTGGCTGACATTGTGTCCGTGCACGCAGTAGATGACGAAGGGACGGCCGCCCTCGAACTCGCCGAGCCAGGTTTCGGGCAAGAGATGTGATCGCCAGACAGCTGTCGGAATCCGGGTTCTGGCCTGCTCAAACACGTTTTCCCGTCGGACATCGACGATGACGGGACAATCGGGGGAGCCGATGAGGTCGGCGAGCGTCGCGGGCGTGATGGTTCGAGGCATGGTTTCCTCCGCAAGAATGCGAAGGCGAAACTTGGGCCGAAGCCTTGCCGGGGAGTCCACCCATGCCCCCGTGGGAGGCAGGATTACCCCGCGGCGAGCCGGCGTCAATCGAAATGATCGGGTTCAGGCGGCGGAGGAAAGCAGCGGTCTCATCGCAGAGAAGGCTTCGCGGATCGCCTCGGCCATGCCCGCGACCGCAGGTCCCTTAGCTTTCGGATTGACGTGCAGAACGACGTGCGAGGTGTCGATGTCGCCGAAGCCGTCGGCGGCCGTCAGTTCGCGGCAGCCGGGCGGGATGTTGCTGCGCGAGATCGGCGCGATGGCGAGGCCCGACGTGACGGCGAGTTTCAGTCCGCCATTGGTGTCGCTGACATAGGCGACGCGAAAGTCGATACCGCGTGTCTCGAGCGATTTCAGCGCGAAATCGCGGCACCAGCCGGAACTGCCGTAGAGGGCAATCGGCAAAGGCTTTCGTTCGTGCTGGAAATGCTGCTCGGACGTGACCCATACCGTCGGGTCGAGCATCAGCATTTCGCCCTCCGAGAAATCCTGCCACTCGAAGATGACCGCGATGTCGAGATCGCCGGACTGCACGCGGGACAGGTTGTCGGCCGAGCAGCCGAAGCGCACCGTGATTTCGACGTTCGGATGCTTGCGCGAAAATGCGTTCAGCGCCGCGGAGATCACCGATTGGCCGTATTCCTCGGGAATGCCGATCCGCACCCGGCCGTCGAGGGCCCTGGGATCGAGAAGTGCCGCGGTTTCCTCGAAGAGCGCCACGATGCGCCGCGCATTGCCGAGAAGCTGGCTCCCCTTGTCGGTCAGCGTCACGCCCCGCGCGCCACGCTCGAAGAGCACGGCATCGACCGCTTCCTCGAGGCGCTTGATCTGCATCGACACCGCCGACTGGGTGCGCCCCACCCGCACGGCGGCATGGGTGAAATTGCCGCTGTCGGCGACCGCGAGGAACGTCCTGAGCAGGTCGCCGTCGAGATGCAGGTTCATGACGAGGCATTCCGAAATGTCATGGCTGCCATCACAGCAATTCGTTTGTCGAATGTCAACGCAGGGCCTATCTGCGTGGTTCAACATAGAGCCTTACGACCATGACCACCGCATTCTTTGAAGCGACCGACATTCCGGTCGAACGCCCCCGTCCTTCTTCGCGCCGGACCTATTCCCTCAGCCGCGAACTGCGGCACCTGCTTGCCAGGAAGGACGACCACCTGCTGCGCGACATCGGCCTGACCCGCGAGGACATCCTCGGGCCGGAGGAAACATACCGTTCCGAGTGGCGGCGCATGCGCGATACCTGGAATCTGTAGGAACAGCAATTCGGAGGCGGCGGACACCGCCCCCGACCGAGCCTCACTCGCCCGCCGTCGCCAATGACGGCGGGTACTTTTTTGCGGCCCGTTGCACCCCCGCCCGTCATCTCTTATCGTGCACGCGTTCTCAGGGCGGGGCGGAAATCCCCACCGGCGGTATGCGATCTCGATCGCGAGCCCGCGAGCGCCTTCCCCATGAAGGGTCAGCAGATCAGGTGCGACGCCTGAGCCGACGGTTACAGTCCGGATGAAAGAGAACGGGTGGCAGCGTGCCTCGTTGAGGGGACCGCTCTGCGCGTGATCGCCTTGGGTGACGTGTCACAACCGAAGGAGATCACGATGACACCCACCCCCTATGCCTTCGTCAAGGCAAACTGGCATGCCGAGATCGTCGACCGGGCACTCGACGGCTTTCTCGAAATCATCCCCGCCGCCAAGGTCGATATCTACGACGTTCCCGGCGCCTTCGAATTGCCTCTTCTCGCCCGCGACCTCGCGGCCAGCGGGCGGTATGCCGCAGTGGCGGCGGCCGCCTTCGTCGTCGATGGCGGCATCTACCGCCACGACTTCGTCGCCCAGGCGGTCGTCGACGGATTGATGCGCGCCGGGCTCGACACCGGCGTGCCCGTCCTGTCCGTCTCACTGACGCCGCACCACTATCAGGAAACCGAGCATCATCGGCGGATCTACAGCACCCATTTCGTCGAAAAAGGAAGAGAAGCAGCGCGCGCAGCGCTGATGATCACCAATACCCGGGCGAGACTGTTGCGAATCGCCGCCTAGCCAGGTCTCTGGCCAGCTCCACCGGGTTGCGCCATTGGGAGCCATCCGCTATAGAGCCGCCACCCGCGTAGACACCCTTGGAGGCAACGCGGATGAGGGCCGCCCACAAGGCGGCTTTCGACGTTTCCGCAACAGCCGGATTGCCGGTGCGGGAGCGCTCCATACAACGCGAAAGGAACAGCCATGAGCCACGATACGTACGAGCTCAAGGCCGATGCGCGCGAGAAGGTCGGTAAGGGGTCCGCCCGCGAAACTCGCCGTAACGGTAAAGTGCCAGCAGTCATCTATGGCGACAAGCAGCCTCCCCTGGCGATCGCCCTCCCTTACAAGGAGCTGTACTACAAGATCCACGGCGGCGGGTTCATGACCACGATCGCCACGATCGACGTGGACGGCAAGAAGATCCAGGTCCTGCCGAAGGACTATCAGCTCGACCCGGTCCGGGATTTTCCGATGCATGTCGACTTCCTGCGCGTCGGCAAGGACACGGTCGTGACCGTCGAAGTGCCGGTCCACTTCATCAACGAAGAGAAGTCGCCCGGCATCAAGCGCGGCGGCGTGCTCAACGTCGTGCGTCACGAGGTCGAGTTCACGGTGCCTGCGAATGCGATTCCGGAGTTCATCACCGTCGACCTCGACGGCACGGACATCGGCGATTCGATCCACATCTCGGCGGTGAAACTGCCGGCGGGCGTCAAGCCGACCATCTCCGACCGCGACTTCACGATCGCCACGATCGCCGGCTCATCGGCCAGCCGTTCGGATGCGGACGAGGAAGCCGAAGCTCCTGCGGCCGCTGCGGCGGCTCCCGCCAAGGACAAGTGATCACTCGCGCCGGATAGGCCGAAGCCATGCTCATCTTCGCAGGTCTCGGAAACCCCGGCGCGCAGTACCAGAACCACCGGCACAATGTCGGCTTCATGGCGGCGGACGCAATTGCCCGCCGCCATTCGTTTTCGTCGTGGACGAAGAGGTTCCACGGCCTGATCGCCGAGGGCACGCTCGGCGGCGAGAAGATTCTCCTCATCAAGCCGCAGACCTTCATGAACCTGTCCGGCCAGGCTGTCGGTGAGGCGATGCGCTTCTACAAGCTGACGCCTGGCGATGTGGTCGTGCTCTACGACGAACTCGATCTCGCGCCGGGCAAGGTGCGGGTGAAGGTCGGCGGCGGCGCCGGCGGCCACAACGGCATCCGCTCGCTCGACCAGCACATCGGCAATCCCTACAAACGCGTGCGCATCGGCATCGGCCATCCCGGCGTCAAGGAACTTGTCCACTCCTACGTGCTCGGTGATTTCGCCAAGGCCGATCGCGACTGGCTGGAACCGCTGATCGAGGCGATCGGCGAACATGCCCCGCTGCTGGCCAAGGGCGACGACAACGGCTTCATGAACAAGCTGACGCTCGCCGTCCCGGGCGGCAAGGGAGGCGGCAGCGAGCCGGGTGGAACACCACCTGCGGCCTCGGCTGCGGGCGGCAGTCCCGCGAAGACCAAGGGCGTGAGCCACATCCGCCAGGCGCGCCCGCAGCAGCCCCAGGTCAAGCTGCCCGAAAGTGGCCCCATGGCCGCGATGCTGAAGAAGCTGTTCGGGGACAAGTCGTGACCTTCTCCTGACAGGGGCGCGTCAGGAGCATTCGGCTCCATGCTTCAAGCCGCGCATGCGCGGTGGTATCGGCGGCGTCCCCACGGAGGACCGCCATGCAGTCTGAAATCATCTACATGTTCGCCATGTCGCTCGACGGGTTCATCGCCCGGCCAGATGGCAGCTTCGACTGGCTCGACGACTATCCCGCCGATGCCGAGTTCGACTTCGACAGCTTCCTCGCCTCCGTCAGCGGCATCGTCATGGGCCGAGGCAGCTATGATGCTGCGCGCCGCGACGGGCGCTGGGACTATGCGAAATGGCCCTGCGTGGTTGCAACAAGCCGCCCTGTGGAGGATCTGCCGGACAATGCCGAGGTGCTCGGGGGCACGCCGGCGGAACTTGTTGCACGGCTGCGCGGGCGCGGCGCCGACGGGCGCATATGGATGTTCGGCGGCGGCGAGCTCGCGCGCCAGTTTCTCGACGCCGGACTGCTCGACACGATCGAGACCGGCATCATTCCGATCGTGCTCGGTGCGGGCATCCCGGCGTTCGGGGGCGCGCAGCCCGATTGCTGGCTCGACCTCGACTTCGCCAAGCCGCTCGCCAACGGCGCGATCCATGCGAGGTGGCGGGTCAGGCGGCCAGCCTAGGCCGGAACCCTCACGACCGCCCGCAGACCACCCATCGGACTGTCGTCGAGCGAAATGTCGCCGCCGTGGCTGCGGGCGATATCGCGCGCGATCGACAGGCCGAGTCCGGTGCCGCTCGCATCCTGATTGCGCGCCTCGTCCAGTCGCACGAACGGCTTGAAGACGTCTTCGCGCCGATCGCTCGGAATGCCGGGTCCGTCGTCGTCGACGATCATCGTGAGCGATCCCCGGCGATGCGTGACCGTTACGCTCACGTTCTTTGCGTATCGGAAGGCATTGCCGACGAGGTTGGTGGCGAGCCGCGTGAAGGCGTGGGGCCGCACATGCACCTGGGGCTCTCCGACCAGCGCGATCTTCAAGGTTCTCTTGCGCAGGGCCGCCTCTTCCTTCAGCCGCTCGAAGAGCGTGCCGAGGTCGAGAGAGCCGGTGTCCTCGGACGCTTCGCCGCGCGCGAAGGCGAGATAGCCCTCGAGCATCGACTGCATGTCGTCGATGTCCTGTTCCAGCGCGGCGACGTCGGCCTTCGAGCCGCTCAGCGCGAGTTGCAGGCGGAAGCGGGTCAGGATGGTGCGCAGGTCGTGGCTGACGCCGGTCAGCATCGCGGTGCGCTGCTCGATCTGGCGCTCGATGCGCTCGCGCATCTGGATGAATGCGAGGCCGGCGCGCCGGACCTCCTCTGCGCCGCGCGGCTGGAAATCGGCCGGGGGCGAGCGGCCCTTGCCGAACATATCCGCGGCTTCGGCGAGCTTCTGGATCGGCCGGATCTGGTTGCGCAGGAACAGGATCGCGATAGTCAGCAGGACGAGCGACGTGACGACCATCCAGACCACGAAGATATGGCTGTTGGAGGCGTAAGCCTGGCTGCGTCTGGCAAAGACGCGCAGGACCTTGTCCTCGAGCTGGATGCGGATCTCGACGATGCTCGAATTGCCCACCGTGTCGATCCAGAACGGACGGTTGATCTGTCTCGTGATCTCGGTCGAAAGAATGCCATCGAGGATCGAGAAGAAGGGTTTCGGCCCCGGAGCGGGCAGGGGGTCCGGCGGCAGGAGATCGATCTTGAGCGCAAGCCGCTCCTGCGAGATGCGGATCACATCCGCATAGTTGTCGCCCGGCGGATAAGTCTCGATCATGTCGATGATCGCGGCGATATCGCGCACCACCGCGGTCGACAGGCGCTGTGTGACGAGCTGCCAGTGGCGTTCCATGAAGACGAAGGCGACCACGCCCTGCAGCAGGATCATCGGGGCGATGACGATGATGAGCGAGCGGGCGTAGAGGCCCTTGGGCATGTAGTGAGAGATGCGCCGCCACGTCCTGCGCCAGATCAACGGCCCGCGCGGCCGCCAGCGGCGAACGAAAGCATCGATGCCGCCGTGTCGGAGGTCGGTGGGGTCTGTGGCGGCCATATCCCTCCCTCGGCCGGGCCTACTCGACGCTCAGCCGGTAGCCGACCCCGCGCACGGTCTGCAGCCAGACGGGGTTGGCCGGATCGCGCTCGATCTTTCGGCGCAGCCGGTTGATCTGCACGTCGATGGTGCGCTCGCCGACTTCCGCTTCTCCACCGACAAGCTCGTGGCGCGGAATGGTCTCGCCGATGCGGCCGGCGAAGACGGAGAGTATGTCCTGTTCGCGGTCGGTCAGCCTGATCGTCTCGCCACCCTTCTTCAGCTCGCGGCGTGCGATCTGGAACGTGTAGGGGCCGAAGACGATCTGCTCGACCTTGGGCGTCGCGGGCGGGCCGCCACGGCGCAGGATATTGTTGACGCGCAGGATCAGTTCGCGCGGATCGAACGGCTTCGGAAGATAGTCGTCCGCGCCAGCTTCCAGGCCGGCGATGCGGCTGTCCGTCTCCGACAGCGCCGTCAGCATCAGGATCGGGGTGTTCTTGTCGGCGCGAAGCGCCCTGGTGAGTTCGACGCCGGACTCGCCGGGCATCATGACGTCGAGCACGAGGAGATCGAAATCCAGGCCTTCGAGATGCCGGCGCGCCTCGGCTGCGGTGCCGGCCACCGTGACGCGGAAGCCGTTGCCGGTGAGGAACTGCTTGAGGAGATTGCGGATGCGCGTGTCGTCGTCGACCACGAGCAGGTGCGGCGCGTCGTCCCCCGGTGGCGTGCGTGTTTCCTCGGTCATGTCCTCACCCCTTGCCGGACTTCGGGCCCGGAAGCTCGTCGACCTGGACCCTCAGTTCGGGATTGACCATGCCGCGCAGGAATCCCTCGATCGCCTCCCGCTCGACCGGGCCGTAGGTCCGGATTGCCTCGGCGATGCGGCGGGACTGTGGCGTGGCGAGCGCGAGCGCCAATTCCCGTCCCTTCGCGGTCGGATAGAGTTCGCGCTGACGGCGGTCCTTGAGCCCCTGAACCTGAACAATGTAGCCCGTGTCGATGAGCTGTTTCAACACGCGCGCGAGACTCTGCTTGGTTATCTGCAGGACGTCGAGCAGCTCGGCGACGGTCAATCCAGGCCGCCGGTTGACGAAATGGACGACGCGGTGATGCGCTCGGCCGAAGCCGTATTGCTCGAGAATCTGGTCCGGATCGGACGTGAAGTCGCGATACGCAAAGAAGAAAAGTTCGATGATCGCGAAGTCGATTCCGTTCTCGCCGCTGAGCGCCGATCGAATCGGATCAGGTGTCGTTTTGGCGCGTGCCTGCATCGGTTCCCGTATCGCTTCCAAGATTTATGTCAGCCTTGTTGACATAAATTAGGGCTGTTGGTAATTTTTGGCAAGCTTTGCGGCGCTTGGCGACCGAAAAGCCAAGGGAAGAACGCTTTTCCCGTAACTTCCTTCCTTCGGATGGCCCACGACCTGGACCTGACGGGCGACGGTGGCGGATTTGCGCCGCCGCGACTGGATTGGAGGACGGCGAACAAGGAGGCCGGCACGGCCAAGGAGTGTGACATGGCGGCGGTTCCATTCGACAAACTCGATGGCTACATCTGGATGAATGGCGAATTCGTGAAATGGGCGGATGCAAAGATCCATGTGCTGACCCACGGCCTTCACTATGCGAGCGCCGTCTTCGAGGGCGAGCGGGCCTATGGCGGCGAGATCTTCAAGCTGACCGAACATACCACGCGCCTGCATGAATCGGGGCGGATCCTCGGATTCACCATCCCCTATTCGGTCGCCGAGATCGACGATGCCTGCCGCGTACTGCTGCGCAAGCAGGGCTTTTCCAACGCCTATGTCCGCCCGATCGCGTGGCGCGGCTCGGAGATGATGGGCGTGTCGGCACAGCACAATCGCATCAATTGCGCCATCGCCATCTGGCAATGGCCGAGCTATTTCGATCCGGAGCAGAAGCTGAAAGGCATCAGGCTCGACATCGCCGAGTATTGCCGTCCCGACCCGCGCACCGCGCCGTCGAAGTCGAAGGCGGCCGGCCTCTACATGATCTGCACCATCTCCAAGCATGCGGCGGAGGCCAAGGGCTATGCCGACGCGATGATGCTCGACTGGCGCGGCCAGGTGGCGGAGGCGACCGGCGCCAACATCTTCTTCGTCAAGGACGGCGCGGTGCATACGCCGACGCCCGACTGCTTCCTCGACGGAATCACGCGCCGCACCGTGATCGACCTCGCCAGGCGCCGCGGCTACAGCGTCGTCGAGCGCGCCATCATGCCCGAGGAACTCACGGGGTTCTCCGAGTGCTTCCTGTCCGGCACGGCGGCCGAGGTCACCCCGGTCTCCGAGATCGGCCCCTACCGCTTCACGCCCGGCGAGATCTCGCGCAACCTGATGAACGACTACTCCGCCGAAGTGCAGCCCAAGCACGCGATCGCGGCGGAATAGTCCCTGCACCCCGAGCGGTTCGAGGACGGGCGGCGATCAGCCGCCCGCTTAGTTTTCCCCAGCGTCATTTGACTTTCGTCTAATACAGGCTCTCACTGACGGCGACGCTGCCGATCGGCGGTTGCGTCTGCTTATTGAGGGGAAAGGACAGACTGATGGATGCACTTCTTCCAATCATCATACAGGTCATCACCGGGATCATTGGCGGGCAGGCTGTCGGTGCCGCGCTCAAGCAGGCGGCGATGAGCCAGGTCGTCAAGATCATCAGTGGCGCCGTCGGCGGCGTCGGCGGCGCGGCAATCCTGGGCAGCCTCCTCGGCGGTACCGTCGACCCGGCTGCCGTCGGCGGTCTCGCAAGCTCGCTCAACCTCGAGAACATCCTCGGCGGCGCGGGCGGCGGCGCGATCCTGACCGGCATCGTCGGCGCCGTCATGAACGCCATGAAGAAGTAAGCGGAAAGCTGCTTGCTCTTGCGACGGGCGGCCTGCAGGCCGCCCGTTCCTTTTGGGTGGACGTCGGTCCTACGCGTGGCTAGACGAAAGCGGACAGCAGAGCGGAAGGTGCAGAATGGGTCGATTGAACGCCGGTATCATTCAGGTCACGCCGTTCCAGCAGAACTGCACCATCCTGTTCGACGACGACACGAAGGCCGGAGTGGTTGTCGATCCGGGTGGCGATGTCGACGTGCTGGTCAAGGCGATCGAGGACAACGGCTTCAAGATCAGCCAGATTTGGCTCACCCACGGCCATCTCGATCACGCCGGCGGTGCGATGGAACTGAAGGAGCGGCTGGGCGTCGAGATCGTCGGTCCCCACATCGCCGATGCGCCGCTGCTCGCCAATATCGAGAAGCAGGCGGCAAACTTCGGCGTCGGCGGCCTGCACAATTGCAAGCCCGATCGCTATCTCGCGGAGGGCGATACCGTCTCCTTCGGCGACCACGTGTTCGAGGTGTTCCACTGCCCAGGCCACGCCCCCGGGCATGTGGTCTATTTCGACCGCAAGGCGCGCTTCGCGCATGTCGGCGACGTGCTGTTCAACGGGTCGGTCGGCCGCACCGACCTGCCAGGCGGCGACCACGCCGCACTGATCCGTTCGATCAAGGAAAAGCTGATGCCGCTCGGCGACGATGTCGGTTTCATCTGCGGGCATGGGCCCGGCAGCAGGTTCGGCGACGAACGCCGCTCAAACCCGTTCCTCGTCTAGACCAGGCTGAGGCGCGCCGGACGCTATCCGCCCTTCGCCATCTCGACGAGATACTCGCGATCCGGCCGCGGCCGCGGCAGGCGATAGGGGTTCGACTGGTCGGCCTGCGCGCCGTCCTGCGCTGCGATCTGGGCCGCGACGATGGCGTTCAGCGTCGCCGCGAGATCGTGGTTTGGTCGCATCTCGATCGGCCTGCCGGAGACGGCAGGACGCTGAGGCGCGGGCCGCTCGATCGCGCCGTTGCCGGCGGCGCTGGCGGCAGATACGCCTAGTCCAAGCGCCACGGCGGCGCCAAGCAACATGCGAGATTCCAAGGTCATATCAGCCTCCGCGCGATGCAGGCGATATCGCTGCACGCGCCCCGGATATCGCATTGCCCGTCTGAACCGGGGCTGAATGGCCGGTTCAGCACGGCATTCCACGGCCGGTCAGCCGACAGTCAGGTTGACCGCCTTCGGACCCTTGCCGCGCTTGTCCGGCTCGGTGTCGAAGGAAACCTTCTGGCCGTCCTGCAGTCCGTCCAGGCCCGATGCCTGCACCGCGGATATGTGGACGAAGATGTCCTTGGCCCCGCCATCGGGTGTGATAAATCCGAAACCCTTGGCATGATTGAAGAATTTGACGGTGCCGCTCATCTGGCCCATTGCATGCTCCCTATTCAGTCGCCTGTCTTGCCGCGCCGGTCGGAACGCGAGCGCGCTCGGTTGGTCACTGGAGGAGATGCAGTTCACGCAATCGCATCGGAGCCGCCCCTGCGACCCACTCTTTCGGCGATTCGCCTGCGAAAGCGCGCGCTTTCCTCAGGCAAGCAGATACAGTCTCCGGGCCGGCAATTACCCGAAACCCGAATAGTCAACAAAATCAGCGCTGGAGCAAGCGAAACTTTCGCGGTGGCCCAGCCTCCCGGTTCTGGCGCCCGGGAGGCCGAACCGTCAGTCGCAGAAGGTGATCGGGCCGACAGTCACGCAGGCGCCGGGACGGAATGTCTCCGCGCGTCTGAGGATACGCACGCGGCAGCTGTCGCCGACATGGCGATGAACGACTCTCTCGCCATACTCGGGCAGATAATGCCGGCGCGCGTCTCGGTGACAATCCACCGGCCGCGGAGGCTCGGGCATGAAGCCGGGACCTTCGACGCGCCTTGGCCGGCACCTGCTGCCGCTATGATAGTGCCAGGCGCGGCGACCGAACTCCGGAACATAGTGCCGCTCGACGTCGCGATGACAGCCGCCGACATTGACGATCAGGCCGTCGGACAGGGCAGGGGACTGTGAGAGCTGGCCGGCGCTCGCCGGCAGTGACACGGCCGACGCGGCCGAAAGCGCGAGCGCGGCTAGGAACCTGGTAATGCGCATGATGACCCTCCAGTCTGCCGGTCGATACCGGATGACGGATCATCGCATGAAAGCAGATCGCAGCAAAGCCGATGCCGGGGGAGGGTTAGGCAACGGCAAATGCCAAAAGGCGCGGCGTCATGGACGCCGCGCCCTGGTTTCCCGAAATCAATCCGACGATTGCGGATCAGGACGAGCGAAGGTTGACCGCCTTCGGGCCCTTGCCCATGCGGTCCGGCTCGATGTCGAACGACACCTTCTGGCCGTCGACCAGGGTGCGCATGCCCGACTTCTCGATCGCCGAGATGTGCACGAAGACGTCCTTCGCGCCGCCATCCGGCGTGATGAAGCCGAAGCCCTTGGTTGCATTGAAGAATTTAACGGTGCCGGTCTGGGACAATGGGAATCTCCTTTTCCCGTGGGGTAATAAGCGTCTGCGCGGTGTGCACAGGGTCGCGGCGTCGGATCGTCACGATGTCGGGGAAAGGTGGTCCAAAACTCATCCAGTCTCCGGGTCAGTCAGTGCCCGAACATCTCAAGATATGGCAGAAGGCTGGCAGATTGACAAGATGTCGCGGGCCTGCAACCGGACGACTCAAATCATGCGCCGGCGGAAGAGGCAGATGCGGTTGGTGTTGGTGCCGCGCGCGTTGTTGCCGACCCCCCAGCAGTTCGCCGTCTTGGTGAAAGCCTGGTCGTTCACGATGACGCCGATCAGGTCCAGCGGCAGGCCCTGGGCGGCCTCGGCGACATGCCTCTCGAGCAGGATCCTGCCGCCGCGCACCTCGCCGACCTCGAAGGCGATGTGACCGCCTGGGCGCACGACGCGCGCCAGTTCCGTGAGCGCCCCGCGCACGAATGCGGTCCATTCCGCGACGGTCCGGTGATGATCGATGGCAACCGTCTTGGGATCGATGCCCGCGAACCAGCAGCGCAGCCAGTTGTCGCCGGCATAGTCGACGACATCCAGGAATGGCGGCGAGGTGACGCAGAGCGCGACGGAGGCATCGGGCAGGGCCGGCGTGTGCGAAGCCCGGCCGATCGTGAGAATCGGCGGCTCCGCCGGCTGCGGCGCATTCTCGCCAAGCAGGCGGGCCGATTTGCGCAGGATGATCGCGGCGACATCGCGCGGGGGCGGGGTCTGGCCCCGCCGCGCATTGATTCGCCGCTGCGAGGCGACCGAGACCGCCTGGTTGGGTGGAAGCGTGTATACGGAGAAGAACCCGGACGAGTGTCCGGTCAGGCGATTGAGCGCGACCATGCGGATCCAGCGCTCGGCGGGCGTCAGCCGGTCGGACCGAGCGAGCAGCCAGGCGCGCAGCGCCGCGATCTGGCGCAGGGTGTCGGGATGATAGAAGGCAAGCAGGTCCGGGTCGGACTCCGCCTCGGCCTGGAGGTCTATCGCCGCGAGCGCTTCCCGGACATCGTCGAGCGTCGGCGGAGCGAGGCGAGGGCCGACGAGCATCGCGGAGAGCGGGTTCACGTCGTTGCCTGCCGCGCGGCGGCCGAGCAGGGCGGCTTCCAGGGGCGTCGTGCCGCGTCCCATGAAGGGGTCGTAGACGAGATCGCCGGGCTCGGTCAGCCGCTCGATGAAGAAGCGCGGCAGCTCCGCCTTGAAGCATGCCCGGTAGGAGATCTCGTGCAGGCTGGACGACTGGCGCTGGCGCGCGGTCCAGAACTCGTTCACGAAGTAGGTGAGACCGTCGCGAGCGACGATCTCCGTCGGGCGGCCGAAGCCCGAGAACGCCGCCAGGGAGGCGGTGATCGCGGGGGCGAATTTCGGGTGCGCGGTCATTGTGGGGAACGGTAGCCGCTCACACACGATTCGGCGAGGCTCGAACTATCTCGCCGCCAGCCAGATGACGTGGCGCGCGCCCTTCTTGCCGCGATGCGCGCGGACTATAACTTCCTCGACCGCGAACCCGGCGTCGCGCAGGCGCTTCGAAAAAGCGCGGTCCGGCCCCTGCGACCAGACCGCCAGCACGCCGCCCGGCGTCAGCGCGGCGCGCGCCGCAGCGAGGCCCGCGTGGTCGTAGAGCCTGTCGTTGACGCGTCGGGTGAGGCCTTCGGGACCGTTGTCGACATCGAGCAGGATGGCGTCCCATTGGGGCGCCGGACCGCGGCTGGTCTCCGGCCGGATCAAGGCGGCGACGTCGGCGATCGCCACCGTCACCCGCGGATCGTCCAGGCAGCCGGCCGACAGGTCCGCCATCGGTCCGCGCGCCCAGTCGACGACTTCGGGCACAAGCTCGGCCACCGTGATGCGCGCATCCGCTCCGAAGGCGGCAAGCGCGGCGCGCAGGGTGAAGCCCATGCCGAGGCCGCCGATCAGGACGGACGGTGCCTTGCGCCCGGCGAGACGCTGCGCGACGAGAGTGGCGAGCGCCTCCTCGGAGCCCGACAGTCGCGAATTCATCAGTTCGATTGTTCCCGACATGATCGAGAACTCGGCGCCTCGGCGCTTCAGCCGCAGCTCGCCGCCACCATCGGGCACGGCGGCGGTGGCGAGATGAACCCATGGGATCATCGGAAAGCCAAGTGCGGTTGAGGTGTCATGGCGGCCGGTTTCGACGGGGAGCGAGAGGACGCATCTCCTACCGCCGTCACCTCCCGTTGACTAGCGCCAGGATCAGCTGGTGGACGTTCCCGCCTTTCGCCATCTCGGCCTCCTCGAAGGCGCGGTTTTTCGCCTTGTAGGCAAGACCGGCGTCGAGGATCGGCGTCTTCACCTCTTCCTTGATCTTGCGGCAGCCCGGATCGTTCTCGACCACCATCCCGACGGTCGCGTCCAGGATATCCTGCGTCATCTGGCGCACGTAGTCGCCGTGCACCTTCTCATGAGCGCGGATGCCGTCGGCGAAGGCCTTCCACAGCGTCTCGGTCGCGGCCGGCAGCGTCGAGGACGGCTTCGGCAGCGTGTAGGTGATCGTCAGGAACGGGATTGCCGAAACGAGGCGGCACGAGGTGCCCTCCGGCACGTAGTTGCGCCGCCATCTGAGATCATAGTTGGTCACCGCGATGGTGCGGGTGGCCCCGATCTTCGGTCCGTTCTCGCCGATCGAAGCATAGAGCTCCGGACCCGTCGTGCCGGAGACGGCGTAGGTCTTCACCACTTCTTTCGCCTGCCAGTCCTGCGCGGACGACGCAAACGGAAGGGGAAGAACGGCCGCAGCGAACAGCAGGCGTCGAAGGGCCGATGTCATGCCTTCCCCTGCGGATAGATGGTTTCGCCACGCTTCAGCATGTCGACGAAGGTGGCGATCCGCTTCTGGCGGGCTGCGTCGGTCTTGATGCTGTGCAGTCGGAACGCCAGTGCAAAGCGGTTCTGGGCGGAGAGCTTTGCGAGCATAGCCTTGGCGTCCGGCTCGGCATCGATAGCCGCCTGGAGGTCGGGCGGGATGGCCATGTCCTTAGAGCCGCCATAGGCGCGATACCAGCGGCCGTCGGCCTTGGCCGCCTCGACGTGCTTGAGCCCGTGTCCGGTCATCCGGCCTTCTTCGACGAGGCGGGCGACATTGTCGACATTGATCTTGCTCCAGATGCTCTTTCGCCCGCGCGGCGTGTAGCGCTGGAGATAGCTCCTTTCGTCCAGACCTTTTCGAATGGCATCGATCCAGCCCCAGCAGAGGCAGACGTCGATGGCCTCCTTCGGCTGGATCGAGGGGACGCCCGAGGCAACCTTGAAGATCCGGATCCAGACCTCGTCGGCGCGGTCGTGATTCTGGCCGAGCCAGACGTAGAAGGCGGCGGCATCCCCGAATTCGCGGATATTGGCGGGGTCGACCGGGAAGGAGGCCATGGCGAAAGCACCGCTGCGGTGTTGGTGTCAGGTCAGGATATCAGCGGATCAAGCGATCATACTCGCCATGTTCGCCGATCCAGAACCAAATCAGGTCGTCGCCGTCACGAACCGCCAGCGCCCGATGCGACAGTCCGATGCGAGCCGACCAGTAACGATTGACCCGTTTGAAGCCAAGGGATGCGTGATGCGGATTGGACTTCAACAGATCGAAGTTCTTATCCGCCAATTGCTGCACCTCGCGCGGGAGACGATCGTAGGCCGCCCAGAATTTGGGGTTCGCGTGATGGTTCAAAGACGCGTCGTGCGACCGGCCCGGAAGTCGGCCAGTGCTTCCTCGGCCAGCTTGTCCAGCTTGCCGGCCTTCGCGTCTTCCTCGATCTGGCGGTCCCAGCGCTGCCAACGGAGTTCTTCGAACCACGCGGCAAATGCCTTCATTTCCTCGTCGGACAAGGCTTCGACTGACTTCTCGATCTGCTGCAGCTTTGTCATAACCTCAACGTATCAGGAGCCCGGTCGCTTTGAAAGGTGACCGTGATCACCGCCCCGGGCGGCCGGTTTTGCCGGGCCGGCGCTTCTGGCGTTGGGCGTCGGCCGGGTTTTCGTACGAGCCGGCGCCGATCTTGCCGCGCACGACCGGCTTGGCGTCGTCGGCGGACTTGGCCGGCTTGGCGCCCTCGACGGGCTTCTCTGTGCGGCGCACCGTCATCTCGTCGAGCGAGTTCTTGCGGAACAGGCTGCGTCCGTCATCCGGCGTGCCGTAATCCGAGCCGTGCGCTTCGTCGGCGGTCTGCTTGCGGAACAGCGAGCGATCGACTGCGCCGGCGGGCGTCGCGTGGTCGCCGGACGTGCCCATCTCGTCGAGAGAGGGCTTGGCGAATAGAGTGGCGGCGGCCTTGGCGGGCTTGCCGCGCGCGGCGTCCCGGCGCGACTGCTGCGTGTTCTCCACTCCCACGTCGCGCGCCAGCGGATCGTCGGCGATGGCGAGCTCGGCTTCGCGCAGGCGCTTGATCTCGTCGCGCAGACGCGCGGCGCGCTCGAAGTCGAGATCAGCGGCGGCGTCGCGCATCTCCTTCTCGAGATAGTCGAGATGAGCCTTGAGATTGTTGCCGACGAGGTTGTTCGCCCCGCCCTTTGCCGCCTCGGGCAGCTCGGCGCGGACATGATCCCTCTCGTAGACCGAATCGAGAATGTCGGAAATGCGCGACTTCACCGATTCCGGCGTGATGCCGTGCTCGGCATTGTAGGCGAGCTGCTTCTCGCGGCGGCGTTCGGTCTCCGCCATCGCCCGCTCCATCGAGCCGGTGATCTGGTCGGCGTAGAGGATGACCTTGCCGTCGACATTGCGCGCGGCGCGGCCGATCGTCTGGATCAGCGAGGTCTCGGAGCGCAGGAACCCTTCCTTGTCGGCGTCGAGGATGGCGACGAAGCCGCACTCGGGAATGTCGAGGCCCTCGCGCAGCAGGTTGATGCCGACGAGGCAGTCGAACGCACCGAGCCGCAGGTCGCGCAGGATCTCGATGCGCTCCAGCGTGTCGATGTCGGAATGCATGTAGCGGACACGAACGCCCTGCTCGTGCAGGTATTCGGTCAGGTCCTCGGCCATGCGCTTGGTCAGCACGGTGCAGAGCGTGCGGTATCCCTTGCGTGCCGTCTCGCGGATCTCGCCCAGCACGTCGTCGACCTGGGTCTTGGCCGGGCGGATCTCCACCGGCGGGTCGATCAGGCCGGTCGGGCGGATGACCTGCTCGGCGAAGACGCCGCCGGCCTGCTCCATCTCCCAGTTGCCCGGAGTCGCCGACACGGCGATCGTGGTGGGGCGCATGGCGTCCCATTCCTCGAAGCGCAGCGGGCGGTTGTCCATGCAGGAGGGCAGGCGGAAGCCGTATTCGGCGAGCGTCGCCTTGCGGCGGAAGTCGCCGCGATACATGCCGCCGATCTGCGGTACGGTGACGTGGCTCTCATCGACGAAGACGATCGCGTTGTCGGGGATGTATTCGAACAGCGTCGGCGGTGGATCGCCGGGCCGGCGGCCGGTCAGGTAGCGCGAGTAGTTCTCGATGCCGGCGCAGGAGCCGGTCGCCTCGAGCATTTCGAGGTCGTAGCGCGTGCGCTGTTCGAGCCGCTGCGCCTCCAGCAGGCGTCCAGCCTTTTCAAGCTCTTGCAGGCGTCCCTGCAGCTCTTCCTTGATCGACTTGATAGCCTGATTCAACGTCGGGCGCGGCGTCACGTAGTGCGAGTTGGCGTAGATCTTGACCGACTTCAGGTCACCGGTCTTCTGGCCGGTCAGCGGATCGAACTCCATGATGGAATCGATCTCGTCGCCAAACATCGAGATACGCCAGGCGCGGTCCTCGAGGTGGGCGGGAAAGAGCTCGATCGTGTCGCCGCGCACACGGAACGAGCCGCGCGTGAAGTTGATCTCCTGGCGCTTGTATTGCTGCGCCACGAGGTCGGCGAGAAGCTGGCGCTGGTCGAGCCTGTCGCCGACCGTCATCTGGAACGTCATCGCCGTATAGGTCTCGACCGAGCCGATACCGTAGATGCAGGACACCGAGGCGACGATGATGACGTCGTCGCGCTCCAGCAGCGAGCGCGTCGCCGAGTGGCGCATGCGGTCGATCTGCTCGTTGATCGAGGATTCCTTCTCGATATAGGTATCGGTGCGCGGGACGTAGGCCTCCGGCTGGTAGTAATCGTAGTAGGAGACGAAGTACTCCACCGCGTTGTTCGGGAAGAACTTCTTGAACTCGCCGTAGAGCTGGGCGGCCAGCGTCTTGTTCGGCGCCAGGATCAAAGCGGGGCGCTGCGTCTCCTCGATCACCTTGGCCATGGTGAAGGTCTTGCCCGAACCGGTGACGCCAAGCAGGACCTGGGTGCGGTCGGCGTTGGCGACGCCCTCGACGAGGTCCTTGATCGCGGTGGGCTGGTCGCCGGCCGGCTCGTAGTCGGACACCATCTCGATCGCGATGCCGCCTTCGGACTTGTCCGGCCGGGCTGGGCGATGCGGCACCCACAGCTCGCCGTTCTTGTGCAGAGGGTTGCCGCTCTCGATCAGCGCCGACAGGGCCGCGACGGTGGCGGTGACGCTGGATGAGGCCAGCGAGCCGACGTCCTCCAGGCTGATGTCCAGCCCGGCGACCGGGTTCAGTCCGGCGGCTGCGCGGTCCTTTGCGCTCGCCGCACCACCCATCGAGGTGCCGCGGCCCGAGCGCGTCGGCGCGGAGGACCGTTCAGGAATCTTCTTGCCGGGCTTGGCGGGAGCGCCAGGGTCGCCGCGCTCGGCCAAGACCCGGTGCGTGCCGGCGGCCGAGCGAATGGCACGGGTCTCCGACCTGCGGCTCTCGGCCTCGGCGGCCTTCTCAAGGTCGCGCACCCAATCCGACACGCTCCCGGACAGCGGCGCGCCCTCGAACGCGGCCTGCGGCGCTTCGCCGAACCCGCCCGGTGTCAGCGGCTCGGACGCGTCGTGAAAATCGGTCAAGGTGCTGCCGCGCTTGCGCGCCGCGTTCCGGTCGGGGGATTTCGCCATGTCGTGAATATGGGGGGAGTCCCGCGCGAAGGAAAGGGCGGCAGCGAAGCGAGATGCGAGCCGACGACAGCTCCTGACAGAAGGTTGTCAGCAGGGCGGCGCTATCTGGACCCGTCAGGAGGGCGCGATGACAGTTCTCGAATTACGTCAGTACACGATGGTGCCGGAGCGGCGTGCGGATTTCGTGGATCTCTTCGACCGCGAATTCGTTGAAACGCAGGAGGCGGTTGGCATGGAGGTCGTCGGCCAGTTCACCGACCTCGACCGGCCTGATCGCTATGTCTGGATCCGCCGCTTTCCCGACATGGAAACGCGTGCGGCGTCGCTCGACGCATTCTATTTAGGCCCGGTATGGGCCGAGCACAGCGCCGCCGCCAACCTGATGATGACGGAATGGCACGACGTGCTGCTGCTCAAGCCGGCGGGCGAGGGACACGATCTCGCGGTGAGCGCGCCGGATCGTCCGCCGACCGGCCGGAACGATGCGGAAGGCGGGCCGCTTGCGATCCTGGTGTGGGACGTAGCACCGGATGACGCCGCGAACTTCGCAGGGACTGTCGCGCGTGCATACCCCGACGCGCGCGCGATCTGGCTCACCGACCCGTCGCCGAACACCTATCCGCGCCTGCCCGTCCGCGAAGATGCCAGCGTCGTCGTGGCCATACTGGACGGCGCACCGCCGACGGACGGAGCAACGGTCGGCGGCCGCGTTCCCTCGCAGGTTCTTCGTCTCGCACCGACGCCACGCTCCGCCTTGCGCGGAGCATGAGCGCCTTAGCCACGGCTCAGTTGGCCGCGAAGCAGTAGAACAGGCCGGCGCCGCCGGTGCCCTTCAGCGCCTCCTGGCCGCAGCCGCCGCGCGAGGCATGGGCGGCATTCCAGGACGAGGCGGTCGGCAGCGTGTCCGGCCCCTTGCGATCGTGGTGGCCAAGCATGGCCGCACCCTCCGCACCGCTCGTCGTCCAGTTGGAGCAGGTGTTCGTGCCGTCCGCGGTGCCGTCGGCCTTGGTGCCGGTCAGGATGTCGTGTTCGTTGGGCTGGTCGCCGCGGCCTTTCACGACCTCGCCCTTCTCGTTGAGACCAGTCTCCTTGTTGATGCCGTTGGCGTCGCTGTGCAGCGAGGCGACGTCGTCGGCGATCTTGACGCCCTTGGCGTTGAACCAGGGGCCGGAGCCGATGCGGTCCTTCGCGTTCACCTGATCCGTCGACAGATAGGCGCGCCAGGTCTTGCCGGACACGCCGGCCGCTTCGGCAAGCTGTGCGCAATGCGCGTCGGCGCCGTCCAGGCCGCCCAAGTCCGCGCCCTTGCCGCTGCCGACGCTGGTGATGAAGAAGCTCATGGACGTGTCCTGCGCATGGGCGGGGACGAGCATGGTTCCGGCGAACGCGGCAAAGGCGATCAGCAGTCGTTTCATCGACGATCCTCCTCGATTGATGGCTGGACCCACCTCGGGTCGGGCATTCCTACAAACGCATACGAGGAAGAAACTGTCCGTGGGTAGTCCGAGGAAAAGCCTCCAGGGGGAACAACTTGTCGTGAGTGTCGCTTGAGCGGCGCTGCCTCAGGGCTTAGCGGCCAGTTGCGCGTTGATTGCGGCGATCTGTTTTTCCCAGAAGCCCTGGCCTGTCTCGCCCATGCCCTGATCGCGGAAGGTCGTGCGGGCTTCCTCATAGGCCTGGCGGGCGTCGCGCAGCGCCTGCTTGTCCGCAGCGATTGTGCCGATCTGAGCGAGGATTTCTCCCTGCACCGAGCGGGCGCGCGCCCAATCGATGGGTGAAGCGTCGCGGCGCATGTGCGACAAGGCGGTCTCGATCGCGGCGTTGGCCTCGCGCAGAATCGGCACGCTCTTCTCGAGGCTGCCCAGGTAGAGCAGGGCCCGACCTTCCTCGTGATATGTCAACGCGTATGCGGGAAGGTAGGTCTCAGCAGTGTAGACTTGGCGCGAGAGTTTGAGGCCCTCGATCGCTGACCGATAGTTGGCCGCGTTGCCGTCGATGCGGGCAAGCTCGATCAAGGCCGAGGCATGGGTGCGCTGGATTTGTGCCCAGGTAACCGGTTCTCGCTCGAGTGTCGCTACGACAATGGCGGCTTCGAAAGCGGCGATGCCTTCGCGGATGAGTCTCGGATCGTCGGTCGCGCGCCCCAGCGCGTTGAGCGAACTGCCGAGATTGGATTGCGCGTCGGCCCATTCGGAGGGGGTGTTCTCGCGCGTCCAGACCTGCAACGCCAGCCGGATGGCTTTCAGGGAGCGGCGGTAGTTCTCGATGTCGCCGCTGCGCTGACCGAGGGAGTATTCGGCGTTGCTGATGTTCATCTGCAAGCCGGCCCACTCGGAGGGCATTTCCCTGCGCGTCATAATCTCTGCCGCGTCGTGATAGGACTCGATGGCGCGCTGGACATACTCGGCCTTACCGGTGCGTGAACCAATAATCTCCAGAAGATTCCCGAGATTGAGCTGCGCCTCGGCCCAGTCCAGAGGGTGTCGACTGCGCGGAACCTCTCTCAGCACCTGATCGTATTCCGAAATCGCCTGTCGCAGCCAGCTTTCGTCGCCGGTGCGTTCGCCCAGCATGGTCAGCACGATCGCCATGTTGCCACGCAAAGACGCATCGCGGAGCGGATTGGGCGCAGACCGTCCGATGTCATATGCCCGCTTGTAGGCGACGAGACTTTCCTTGAGCGCCTCGTTGTCCCCCGTCTTGTAGCCGTGATCCGCCCAGGCATCGGCCTCCGAGAGCTTGAATCCATACGACCGCGCGACATCATATCGTTCGATCTGAGCGAACGCGTCGGCATAGCGGCGCGCCGCCGTATCGAAGTCGAAGTTCAGGATTGCGGTCTCGGCATGGTTTTCGAACGTCGAAGCCAGCTCACGTCTGCGCGTCTCTATGTTGGCCTCCGCCTCGTCGAGCGAGGCATCGATCTGGTCGGCGCGCTGGCTGGCGCGTTCGCGGAAGGACAGCGCCAGCCGGATCGCGCCTTCCTTTTCGGCAGTGTCGGCCAGCGAGGCGAGGCGCACGATGTCGGGATCCTGCCGCGTCTGGACGTCGCGCTCCGCGAGGATCTGGCGCAGACGGTCCGCGCCCTGACTCAGCTGCTCGGCCAGGTTGCCCGAGCGCGCCGTGACATCGACGCCCAGCACCTCCAGCATGCCGTAGAGCGCGTCCATCGGCACGCCGTTGGCGTTTGCAACCTGTTCGACCAGTTGCCGGGTCTGAAGCGGAGTCGAGGCGATGGTCAGCAGCAGCTTGCGCCGCTCGCCGCGGATCAGGGCCTCGTCGCCAGCCTTTTCCTCCGGCGTGAGGCCGAAATAGAGCTGCCGGCGCAGGCTCGCATTGGTCCACGGCAATTGCTGCGCCGCCGTTGCGAGATAGACCTCCTCGGTCACCATCGTCATCACGTCGCCGAAGGCGAAGCCGGATGCGGGAAGGTGTTTCGCCAGAGCGGCCGCGTAGGGGCTGGAGCCGGCATCGCCGTCCAGCGCCGCCTTGCCCGGTTCGGCGGAGAAGCCGATCACGGTGCCGAGCGTTTCCGGATCCGCGGCGCCTGCCGCCTTCATCGGCACCACTCCCCGGAGTGCGCCCAAGCCTGCCGACGACACCTGGACTGGAGCCGATCCGTCCACGGCGATCCTGGCGCCGGCTGGGAAGGGATTGGTGCGGCAGGCGTCGAGCAGCAGGATCGTCACTGGCACGGCCGCTTGCAGTTCCGCGAGGAGCGGCGAGACGGAGGCAAGGCCCTGCGGGCCGTCCGGTTTCGCGTCGACCGGCACGAGGAAGTTCTCGCCGCCGGCCTCGACGCCATGCCCGGCGAAATAGAGCAGGGCGACATCCGATCCCTCCGCATCCTCTGCGAAGCGACGCAACGCGCGGGAGAGCTTCGTGCCGTCGGCATCCAGCACGGTCGTCACCTCGAAACCGAGATTGCCGAGAAGACCGGAGATGAGGCGCGCGTCGTTCGCCGGATTGGCGAGCCGGGGCAGTGCGGCGTAGTCGGACTGACCGATGACGAGCGCGACGCCCTTCAGCGTCTTGTCCTGGGCCGCGGCCGAAAGCGAAAGGAGAAGGGTCGCCGCCAGCGCGAATAGCGCGTGGCGGACCAGTATGCGCAGTGATGAGGAGACGTCCGTCACCATCCTGCCGCCCGCATTCCCGAGAACCCGTGCCTATCAGCCGCACGGATCGTGGCATTCCGATGACCTTGGGGCAATGCCTCGGTTCAGTCGGTCAGTTCTTCGCGCCGCCGGCCTCCTTCAGCCGTTTGTCGACGTCGAGCGACAGCAGCGCCAGCAGCGCCTCGCTGGCGAGCAGTTCGGCTGAGCGCGTGCGCTTCTCGTCGCCGAACACTTTCCAGATCTCGACCGTCTGGTCGAGAATTTCCTTGGCTTGCTGGAGCAGAGCGGAATCCTTGCCGAGCTTGCCGGCTTCCAGCAGCGTTTCGCCCAGCGCACCCGTCGCGCGGGCCCAGTCGAAGGGGGCGTCGTCGGGATTGAACACGTCGAGCGCCTTGCGATACTCGTCAGCGGCCTGGACGTAGAGGGCGGGATCGCTCTTCATCGCCGCGAGCTCGGCCAGCATGCCGCCGAGATTGTTGCGCAGCATCGCCCAGTCGCGCGGGAATGCGTCGCGCGGCGTTTCCTCGACCGCGTCGCGGGCTGCCGTGATCGCGTGCTCGAGCGCCGTGGCGTCCTTCGACAGCTGCGCGAGGTTCCAGTAGGCGCTGGCAAGGTGCCCGCTCGTCGCCGCCCAATCGGCCGGCACGACATCGCGCCTGCGCTCCTGCAAGGCCAACTCGAAAGCCTCGACCGCTGCTTTCAGCAAGGCCGGATCGGCCTTCTTTTCCCCCTGGCGACGCAGCGCGATGCCGATATTGTCCTGGAGCGCGGCCCAGCGCAGCGGCGCTCGCTCGCGCGTCATTTCCTCGGCGGCGAGTCTGAACGAGGCAAGTGCCGCGTCCAGGTCGGCCTGGCTGCCGGTCCGCTCGGCAAGCAGTGCTTGCGAGGTACCGAGATTGGCGACCGTCTCCGCCCAGAGCAATGGCCCGCGCTCTCGCGTGCCGACTTGAAGGACGTCGCGGTATGCCCCGATCGCCTGCTCGATCCGTTCGTTGCCGGCGCCGCGCGCGGCGAGCTCGGACAGGATGATCGCCCGGTTGTTCTGCGTGCTCATCCAGTCGATGGGAGTCGCATCGCGGGTGCGGACCTGAAGCGCGGCGTCGGCCGCTCCGAGCGCCGCCTCCAGCGTGTTCAGGTCGGCGGTTCGACGGCCGATTTCATACTGGACGGCGGCAAGGCGGTGCATCAGCCGGCCCCAGCGAGCCGGCTCCTTGTCCATCGGGATCGCACTTGCCGCTTCGCCCAACATCATCGAGGCCTGGTCGAGACGGTCGATGCCCGTCTCGCGCATGCCGGAAAGAAGCAGCGCGTAGGCGTATTCGGACCTGAGATCGATGAGGATATCGACTGGAGTGTCGGCAGGCGCCGCCGCGATCGCGTCCCGCAACGTGTCGACCGCCTCGGTCAGGCGCGCGCCGTCGGCCTCCCGGTCGCCGCGCGTGGCGAGCGCGTTGCCGAGGCCTGCCTGCGCCTTCAGCCAGTCGAGAGGGCGGCGGCGCAGCGGGGCCATATCGGCCGCGTCGCGGAATGTTTCTACCCCGGCATCCAGTGCCGCGTTGTCGGCCCGATAATATCCCTGGTCGGCAAGGGCCTTGGCCTGCGCCAGCTTGTAGCCGAATGCGAGTTCGTCGTCGACGCGTTCGATCTCGGCGAAAGCACGGCCATAGTCCTCGGCGGCCTTGGCGTGCTCGAATTTCAACAGCCACGTCGCGGCACTTGCGGCGTAGACCGCCGCGCGCTCCTTGCGGAGCGCAGCCGTGCCGGCTTCGACGGCGGTCAACCCGGCCGACAATGCCTCCATCTGCGCCCGCGCCTTGGCGTGGAATTCGGTCGCCGCGTCGAGCGCACCTTCGCGCACGGCCTCGTCGGCAAGGGCTGCGAGGCGGGCGAGTTCCGGGTCGCCGAGCGTTGATCCCGACGCCAGCAGACGCTCCTTCGCGTGGCGGCCCTGTTCGCGCAGCATCTTGTCGAACTCGTCGGGGGCACGCCGCACCTGATCGCCTGCGGCCCGCAACGATGCGAAGAGGACGTCCATCGGCACGCCTTCCTCGCGGGCGACGGCGGCGACCTGCGCGCGGTCTGTCAGGCTGAGCGATGCAATAGTGAGGAGCAGGCCGCGGCGTTCGGATTTGATCCGCGTCCGGTCGCCCTCCCTGGGTTCGGCGACGCGGCCGAAAAAGAGCTGGCGGCGCAGGCTGGCGTTCGTCCACGGAACCTGGCGGCCGCCGGAGCGGAGATACACTTCCTCCGTCACCATGGTCATGATGTCGGCGAAATGGAAGCCGCCGGCCGCGAGATGCTTCAGCAGCGCGGCCGCATAGGGGCTCTCGCCGCCCGGCTCGCCATCGAGCGCCACCTTTCCCGGCTCCGCCGCGAATCCGATGATCGCGCCGACGGAGTCCGGCTTGCCGGGGTCCGAGGCAAAGCGGGTCACGCCGCGCGTCGCGCCGAGGCCGGCCGCCGCGATCGGCCGCGGCTTGCCGCTGTCGTCGACCAGCGTTGCACCGGGCGGAAATGGATTGTCGCGGCAGGCATCGAGCAGGATGATCGCGACGGGAACGGTTTTCTGGAGTCTTTCCAGAAGCCTGGTGGCGGAGGCGAAACTTTTGGGTTCGGACAGCGAGGCGTTGACCGGAACGAGAAAGTTCTCGCCTCCCGCCTCGACGCCGTGACCGGAATAGTAGACCAGCGCGACGTCGGCGCCGGCGGCGTCTTCCTCGAACTTCGCGACGGCACCCGAGAGACCCGCGGCGTCGGCGTCCATCAGAGTGTCGACGTCGAAGCCGAGGTCGCCGAGAAGGGCAGCGATCGAACGTGCGTCATTGGCCGGGTTGGCGAGGGGGGCGAGGGTCGCGTAGTTCGACTGGCCGATCACCAGCGCCACGCCCTTCAGGGCCTTTTCCTGCGCAAGCGCGCCCGTCGAAAGCAGTGACACGATCGCGAGGATCGCCCAACGCGCCAGGACGTCGTTCCAGCGTGCCATCATCTCCAGCCCGATCCCGTTGCCGCCGCGGAAGCTACATGATTGCGGCTTGATGGCAATCCGATGGCGCGGAGAGACAGGCGGCAGAGCCGAGGCTGCCGCCCGCCGAAACCCTAAAGCGAGTTGGTGAAGCGCTGGATGCGGATGCAGGCTTCTTCCAGCGTCTTCTCGGAGGCCGCGTAGGAGATGCGGAAGTTGGGGCCGAGGCCGAAGGCCGAGCCATGCACCACCGCGACGCCCTCGGCTTCGAGCAACTCGCTGACGAAGTCCTCGTCCGTCTCGATCGCCTTGCCGGACGGACCCTTCTTGCCGATCAAGCCCGCGCAGGACGGGTAGACGTAGAAAGCTCCTTCCGGCACGGGGCAGTTGATGCCGCGGGCCTGGTTCAGCATCGACACGACGAGGTCGCGGCGGGCCTGGAAGATCGCCTTGTTCCTGTGCACGAAATCCTGCGGACCGTTCAGCGCCTCGACCGACGCCCACTGCGCGATCGTGCAGGCGCCCGACGTCTGCTGGCCCTGGATCATGTCCATCGCCTTGATCAGCTGGATCGGACCGGCGGCGTAGCCGATGCGCCAGCCGGTCATGGCGTAGGCTTTCGAGACGCCGTTCATGGTCAGCGTGCGGTCGTAGAGCCCAGGCTCTACCTCGGCGATCGTGGTGAAGACGAAGTCGCCATAGGTCAGATGCTCGTACATGTCGTCGGTCAGCGTCCACACATGCGGATGCTTCATCAGGACATCGGCGATCGCCCGCAGTTCGTCGCGGGTATAGGCGGCGCCCGAGGGGTTGGACGGCGAGTTCATCACCAGCCACTTGGTCTTCGGTGTGATCGCCTTTTCCAATGCCGCGGCGGTGAGCTTGAAGCCGTTGTCGATCGTCGTCGGCGCGAAGACGGGCGTGCCGCCGCAGATTGCAACCATCTCCGGATAGCTCACCCAGTACGGCGTGGGGATGATCACCTCGTCGCCGGGGTTGAGCGTCGCCATGAAGGCGTTGAACAGGATCTGCTTGCCGCCGGTGCCGACGATCGTCTGCTCCGGCTTGTAGTCGAGATTGTTCTCGCGCTTGAACTTCTTCGCGATCGCCTCGCGCAGCGGGACGATGCCGGAGACCGGCGGATACTTCGTCTCGCCGCGGCGGATCGCTTCTATCGCCGCGTTCTTGATGTTGTCCGGCGTATCGAAGTCGGGTTCGCCGGCGCCGAGAGAGATCACGTCGCGACCTTTGGCTTTCAGTTCCCGCGCCTTCTGGGTCACCGCGATGGTCGCGGAAGGCTTCACGCGGGAAAGAACGTCGGCCAGGAAAGCCATGACGGAATGTCTCCTTGAAGATAAGCGCCGTTTTGCGCGCGCTTCTCATGTCGCAAGACGGCACCGGGCGCAAGGTCGATCACGGCGGCTCGCGTTAACGAGCGGTAAAATCTTCATCGCTAGGCTCCAGCCGGCAATTAAAGCAGAGAACCGTAGAGTGGCGCGCAGCGTCGGCCTCGCCCATGTCGTCCGCCAGCCGGACGAGACCTTCACAGGCGTGTGGGGCGGCTATCTGTTGCGTTCCGCGTTCCAGCCGATCTTCGCGTTCACCAGTGGCAAGCTCAGCCCGGTGGCCTTCGAGGGCCTGCTGAGGCCGTCCCGGGGCAATGTCCCGGTTTCCCCCGGCGCCTTCTTTGGAATGATTCCGCCCATCGATCGGATGCATGTGGAGACGCTGTCGCGCACGCTGCACCTGCTCAATGCGGGCCGCTTCCTCAATCCGGGGGCGATGGTGTTCGTCAACTTCGATCCGTCCGTCTTCTTCGACCGCGAGCTGACCGAAGCGGCGCTGCGCGACATGCGACTGATCCTGCACGAGGCAGGCGTCGAGCCGGAGAGGGTGGTCTGCGAGGTGACGGAACAGCGATCGGCTTCCGAGACGATACTGTTCAACTTCGTCGAGGCGCTGCGCGGCCACGGGTTCGCCATCGCGGTGGACGATTTCGGGGCTGAGGATTCGGACATCCACCGGATCGAGCGTCTGAAGCCCGACATCGTCAAGTTCGACGCGCACTGGATCGGCTGGCTGATGAACTCCGGTCCGGGCTTCGCCCTGCTGTCGGAGATGGTCGAGACCTTCAAGCAGCGCGGGATCCGCACCGTCTTCGAGGGTATCGAATACAGCTGGCAGCTCGAACTCGCCGAGAAATGCGGCGTGTCGATGGTTCAGGGATTTGCCATCGCCCATCCCGAAGTGGTGCCGAACGTATTCCCCTGGCCCGCGCCGGAAACTGCGCCGATGGCGGATCGTGCGGAAAGTCCTGTCGCGGCCGCCACCGGGAGCGCCCCTGTGCAGCTGAGACCCCTGCGCTCGTTCGGCAAGCGTGCGGCACCGCCGGTGTGACGCAGAGTAAATCTGCCGCGCAGTCAAGATTCACAGGTTGCAAAGGATTGGGCTCGATAGTCCACGACAGCAACGATTGTGGCGGCTGCGGTTGCCGCGATGAACCAATCCAGATGCGGAGCCGGACTTGTCCCGCCCCCTGACGTTTGCAGACGATATAACGGCCGACGAAGTCGGGATTCGCACGGCCAAATTCGGCGAATTCCGCGTGAAGTCGGCCTACCAGCCGATCTGGCGCCATCGCGACGGACTGCTGTTCCCGCAGGCGGTCGAGGCGCTGGCGCGGGTCTTTCGCGACGGCGCGGCTATCCCGCCGCTCGAATTCTTCGCCCAGGTTCCGTCGGAGGACGCTTTTCGCGTCGAGTCCCTGTGCCGGGCGCTGCATCTGCAGAACTACCACAATATCGGCGTCCCCGGCGTCCAGTTGTTCTTCAACTACGATCCGCGGTTGAACGGCAATCTTGACCAGTCGGTCCGGCAGCTCGCCTACATGGCGGACCGGCTCGAGAAGATCGGCGTCGACATAAGGCTGCTCGTCTGCGAGATCACCGAGACCGATGTGCTCGACCACGATGCGTTCGTTCGCCTGGCCGCGGAGATCCGGCGTCTCGGCATGCGCCTTGCCATCGACGACTTCGGCGCAGGGCATTCCAATCTCGGACGGGTGAGGACGGTCGAGCCCGAATTCGTGAAGTTCGACGGGGCATTCTTTCGAAGGGTGGTCGAGGAACCGGCAGCCCTTCGCCTGCTCCGTCAGCTATCGGACGGCTTCAAGGCGGACGGCGCGATGGTGATTTTCGAAGGGCTCGAAACACCTGCCCAATTCGTCGCCGCCATCGAGACCGGGGCCGACTACCTGCAGGGATATCTGCTCGGCAGGCCGGCGCTCGCCGGCAGCGTCTTCGACGACGGGCCCAGGCCGATAGAGCGTTTCACCGGTCCGAGCGACCGGGTCGTGCGCCTGCACTCTGGCTCGGGCAGATGATGCATCAGCGCGGCTGATCGCTCGCGTCAGCATTTCTCGTTGGTCGGCTCGCCGGCGCTTGTGCACATTCGCGCCGGGAAGCAGGAGAAGGTGCGATGATGCGGATCTACGGAATGCTCGACAGCGGCAATTGCTACAAGCCGCGGCTCCTGATGGCGATGCTCGCCCGGCCGTTCGAGCATGTCGAGACGAGCTCGCGGGACGGTACGACCCGTTCGCCCGCCTATCTGGCGAAGAACGCCAACGGCAAGGTGCCTTTGCTGGAACTCGAGGACGGCCGGTTTCTGGCGGAATCGAACGCCATTCTGCTCTACCTGGGCGAGGGGACGCGCTTCGTGCCCTCCGATCTTTATCAGCGCGCTCTGGTCTATCAGTGGCTCTTCTTCGAACAGTACAGCCACGAGCCGCTCATCGCGGTGCGGCGCTCGATGGTCCTCTATCCCGAGCGCGCCGCGCAGGCGACGCCCGAGCGGATGGCAACGCTTCTGGAGGGTGGGAACAAGGCGCTGGGCGTCATGGAAACGCAGCTGGCCCGAACGCCCTGGCTGGTGGACGATTCGATCAGCGTCGCCGACATCGCGCTCTACGTTTACACCCAGGACGCACATATAGCCGGCTACGATATGGCGAAGTTCCCCCACGTCACGGCATGGCTCGACCGTGTCCGGGCCGCGCCCGGTTATGTCGGAATGGACTGGAAGCCGGCGCAAAACTCGGCGTTCGGCGGCTGATTGGAAACCAGCCGAAGCGGGAGCGAAACAGGACCGAACATTTGATATGGACATGCGTAGCCTCGCATGTTGTCATCCCCCCGTAACAAAGCACGACCAAATACGACCGGTCTTCAACCGGCTATCTTACGGGAGAGAAATGATGAGAGTCCCCAAACTGCTTTCGCTCGCCACAGCGCTGACCGCGCTGCCGCTCATGTCAGGCTCGGCCTTTGCGGTCACCGAAATCTCCTGGTGGCACGCCATGACCGGGGCCAACAACGAGGTCGTCGAGACGCTCTCCAAGGAGTTCAACGAGAGCCAGTCCGAATACAAGGTCACGCCCGTGTTCAAGGGCACCTATCCGGAAACGCTGAATGCCGGCATCGCCGCGTTCCGCGCCAAGCAGCCGCCCCACATCATCCAGGTCTTCGACGTCGGCACCGGCGTGATGATGGCCGCGGAAGGCGCGGTGAAGCCGGTCGCCGAGATCCTGTCGATGGGCGGCGCGACCTTCGACAAGAGCCAGTACCTCCCCGGCATCGTCGCCTATTATTCGAAGCCGGACGGCACCATGCTGTCGTTCCCGTACAACTCGTCCTCGCCGATCCTCTACTACAACAAGGACATCTTCGCGAAGGCCGGCCTCGACGCGGAAAACCCGCCGAAGACCTGGCCCGAAGTGTTCGAGGCCGCGCGCAAGATCAAGACCAGCGGAGCCGCCGCCTGCGGCTACACCTCGACGTGGCTCACATGGATCGGGCTGGAGAACTTCTCGGCCTGGAACAACCTGCAATACGCCACGCACGAGAACGGCCTCGCCTCCACCGATGTCGAGCTGAAGATCAATGCCGAACCCTTCGTGAAGCATTTCCAGACGATCGCCGACCTCGCCAAGGAAGGCGTGTTCCGCTACGGCGGGCGCACCTCGGAGGCCAAGCAGCTCTTCCTCAGCCAGGAATGCGGCATCTTCACCGAATCCTCCGGCGGTCTCGGCGACGTGATCAAGTCCGGCATCAACTACGGGCTCGGCCAGCTGCCCTACTATCCGGACCTTAAGGGCGCACCGCAGAACACGATCCCGGGCGGCGCGAGCCTCTGGGTGTTCGGCGGCAAGTCGGATGAGGAATACAAGGGCGTGGCGGCGTTCTTCAACTTCCTGTCGCAGACCGAGATCCAGTCGCGGCTGCACCAGAAATCCGGCTACCTGCCGGTGACCATGGCCGCCTACAACGCGACCAAGGAGTCCGGATTTTACAAGGAGAACCCGGGCCGCGAGATCCCGATCACCCAGATGATGGGCAAGGAGCCGACCGAGAATTCGCGCGGCGTCCGTCTCGTCAACCTGCCGCAGGTGCGCGACATCCAGAACGAAGAGTTCGAGAAGATGCTTGCGGGCGAGCAGACCGCGCAGCAGGCGCTCGACAACGCCGTCAAGCGCGGCAACGAGGCGATCCAGCAGGCGATCGGCAACTGACGAACTGATGCTTCGGCACGGGCCGCATCTTGCGGCCCGTTGCCTCTTCGCAGCCGTCAGCACGGTGGATTGGCCTTGTCCCCACGCGTAACCTTCCCGAACAAGATCCTGCCCTACCTGCTGCTTGCGCCGCAGCTCGCGATCACGCTCGTGTTCTTCTATTGGCCGGCGAGCCAGGCGCTTTACCAGTCGATGCTGCGGGAAGACCCGTTCGGTCTGTCGACGAAGTTCGTCTGGTTCCAGAACTTCGCCAAGGTGCTAGGCGATGCGAACTACCTGAACTCGCTCAAGGTCACGGTGATCTTTTCCGCGTCCACCGCCATCATCTCGATGGGCGTCGCGCTGATCCTGGCTGTGATGGCCGACCGCGTGGTGCGCGGGAAGGGCATCTATCGCACACTGCTGATCTGGCCCTATGCGGTGGCGCCGGCGATCGCGGGCATGCTGTGGCTGTTCATGTTCAACCCGACGATGGGCTCGTTCGCCTACATGTTGCGCGCGACCGGCTACAACTGGGACCCGCTGCTCAACGGCAACCAGGCCATGGTTCTGCTTGTCTCGGCGGCGGCCTGGAAGCAGATCAGCTACAATTTCCTGTTTTTCGTTGCCGGTCTCCAGGCAATCCCGAAGTCGCTGATCGAGGCGGCGGCGATCGACGGGGCGGGGCCGACGAAACGGTTCTGGACGATCGTCTTCCCGCTGCTTGCCCCCACCACCTTCTTCCTTCTGGTCATCAACACGGTCTATGCCTTCTTCGACACGTTCGGCATCGTCCACGCGGTCACGGGCGGCGGGCCGGGAAAGGCCACGGAGACGCTGGTCTACAAGGTCTATTCCGACGGGTTCGTGAACCTGATCCTCGGCGACAGCGCCGCCCAGTCGGTGATCCTGATGGTGATCGTCATCGCGCTGACCGCGGTGCAGTTCCGCTATGTCGAGCGCAGGGTGCACTACGGATGATCGAGAACGCCCCCATCCGCCGGCTGATCGCGCATGTGGTGCTCGTGCTGGGCATCCTGGTCGTGGCGTTTCCGATCTACTACACGTTCGTCGCGTCGACCCATACGCTGCAGACGATCCTGCGGCCGCCATTGCCGCTGCTGCCCGGCCGAGAGTTCTTCGCCAACTACTGGCAGGCGCTGTTCGGTGGCATCGGCCGGATCGGCGGGGTGGGCGTCGACCGGCTGCTCCTCAACACCACGATCGTCGCGCTGGCCGTGGCGATCGGCAAGATCTGCATCTCGATCCTGTCGGCCTATGCGATCGTGTTCTTCAAGTTCCCGTTCCGCATGACGGCCTTCTGGCTGATCTTCATCACGCTGATGCTGCCGGTCGAGGTGCGCATCCTGCCCACCTACAAGGTCATGGTCGATCTCGGCCTGATCGACACCTATACCGGTCTCACCCTGCCGCTGATGGCATCGGCCACCGCGACGCTTTTATTCCGGCAGTTCTTCCTGACGATCCCGGGCGAACTGGTCGAGGCTGCGCGCGTCGACGGGGCGGGGCCGTGGCGGTTCTTCAAGGATATCCTGCTGCCGCTCAGCCGCACCAACATCGCGGCACTGTTCGTCATCCTCTTCATCTACGGCTGGACGCAATATCTCTGGCCGCTGCTCGTCACCAACGACAACCAGATGAACACGATCGTCATCGCGCTGAGGAAGATGATCTCGTTCGCCGATGCGGACACCGAATGGCACCTCGTCATGGTGACCTGCGTCCTTGCCATCCTGCCGCCGATCCTTGTGGTCGTGCTGATGCAGCGCTGGTTCGTGAAGGGCCTCGTGGAGTCGGAGAAGTAAATGGCCGAGGTGACCCTCAAGGATGTCCGCAAGGTCTATCCGGGCAATGTCGAAGCGGTGAAGGGCATCTCGATCGACATTCCCGACGGCAAGCTCTGCGTGCTGGTTGGACCTTCCGGCTGCGGCAAGTCCACTTTGATCCGAATGATTGCCGGGCTCGAGTCCATCACCTCGGGAACGGTTTCGATCGGGCCGAAGGTGGTCAACCAGGTGGAGCCGGCCGACCGCGACATCGCGATGGTGTTCCAGTCCTATGCGCTCTACCCGCACATGTCGGTCTACGACAACATGGCCTATGGCCTGAGGAACCGCGGCACGCAGAAGGCCGAGATCGACGCCCGTGTGAAGGAGGCGGCGCGCATCCTCGCCATCGAGAGCTTTCTCGACCGCAAGCCGCGCCAGCTTTCCGGCGGCCAGCGCCAGCGCGTCGCCATGGGTCGCGCGATCGTGCGCAAGCCGCAGGTGTTCCTGTTCGACGAGCCGCTGTCGAACCTCGATGCCAAGCTGCGCGGCCAGATGCGCATCGAGATCAAGAAGCTGCAGCAGACGCTCGGCGTAACCTCCGTCTACGTCACCCACGACCAGGTGGAGGCGATGACGCTGGCCGACGTGCTGGTGGTGATGAACGAGGGCAGGGCGGAACAGGTCGATACGCCGATCGCCGTCTACGAGCGGCCGGCGTCGACCTTCGTCGCCGGCTTCATCGGCTCGCCGGCGATGAACCTGATGACGGCGAAAAGCACCGGCGAGGGCGGACTCGATCTCGCCGGCGGAGGGTCGGTCAAGCTGCGCGAAATGTCGACGCCGGAAGCCGGGCGCGACATCCTGCTCGGCGTCCGGCCCGAGCACATGAGTGTTGCGCCTGAGGCCGATGCGGATCTCCTGCTCGATGTCTCGGTGATCGAGACGCTCGGCGCCGACACGCTGGCGCACGGCCATGTCGCGGGCGGCAAGCCCGGAGGAGGCGAACTCGTCGTGCGCCTGCCTGGATCGACTCGGGTGAATGTCGGCGACCGCCTGGCGCTGGCGATACAGCCAGGGATGGCTCATCTCTTCGACGCATCGAGCGGCCGGCGGATCTGAGGGCGGCTGCGGCGGAATTGTCATATTTAGTTGCCGGGCGTCGAGACTGGGGCTAACCAACGGCAATGAAAACCGGTGATATTCCCACGTCATTGGCGACGGCGGACGCCTATCTCGCCGCGATCGTCGATTCCTCGTTCGACGCCATCGTCAGCAAGGATCTGAACAGCATCATCACCAGTTGGAACCGCGCGGCGGAGCGTTTGTTCGGCTACACCGCCGAAGAGGCGATAGGACGCTCGGTTCTGATGCTCATTCCGGATGACCGGCACGCGGAGGAAGTCGAGATCATGGCCCGGATCCGCCGCGGCGAGCCGATGCCGACCTTCGACACGATCCGCCTGCGCAAGGACGGCACGCGGGTGCCCGTGTCGCTGACCGTGTCGCCGATCCGCGGACCGGCCGGGCAGATCGTCGGGGCTTCCAAGATCGCCCGGGACATCACCGCCGCCAAGGAGAGCGAGCGGCGCATCCGCCTCTTGATGCGCGAGGTGAACCACCGGGTGAAGAACCAGTTCGCCGTGATCCTCTCGATGGTGCGCGAGACAGGCAGGCGCACCACGGATCCGCAGGAATTCGAACAGCGCGTACGCGACCGCATCATGGCGCTGTCGCGCTCGCATGACCTGCTGGTCAATTCGGACTGGGTCGGCGCGTCTCTCTCCGAATTGGTCGAAGAGCACCTGAAGCCCTTCGGCAGGGAGAACCAGATCAGGATCGAAGGGCCGGCAATAAGGCTGAGCGCCAACGCCGTGCAACACCTCGGCATGGCTTTGCATGAACTCGGCACGAACTCCGCCAAGTATGGCGCGCTGGCGTCCGACGCAGGACGGCTCGAGATCGACTGGAAGATCACTCCGAGGCCGGACGGGCTCACCGATCTTCACCTGACCTGGGAGGAACGGTTTCCTCCGATGGCGGGTGAACGACGCTTCGACACGTCCCGCAAGGGCTTCGGCACGGTGGTGCTGCAACGGGTGGCGCCGCAGGCTCTTGCAGGTCACGCCACCATGAAGCGCGAAGCCGACCGGATGACCTGGACGCTCGTCGCTCCCGTCGAGACGGTGGTCGCATCGGAAGCGGATTGACCCAAGCTACTTGTCGGTCAAAGCTTTGCCCGGCCGCCGTCTCCGCCCGCCGCCGGACCGCCTGAGCGATCGCGAGGCAGCGGGAGACGCGCGTTGCGCTCCGCCGTCAGTACATCCGTGACTTGCAGAAAGCGTGCGGACCGTGATCCGCCGCGCGCCGGGAGAGGCCGCCAGACCGGCGCGCCGCTCCGGCCATTCATGGCCTCCGCGGCTGCGCCCGGCATTCGAGTGGGAAGGAGAGTATCCCCGAACGCCGCTGGACAGCATATGGGTGCAGGGCGACGGCGTTGCAAGGGCCTGCCGGCGCCCTATCTCCGACACGATGGGGGTCTTGACTGACGCTCCCGCAGGTCGAGGAGGCTAACATGCGAACCGCATTCATCGCGCTCACCCTGGTGGCGACGGCACTGCCCGCGCACGCCATCTCGCGCTACAACTCAACGCAGATGTCGTGTGACGAGGTACAGAGCCGGATCCAGGACGAGGGGGCGGTGATCCTGCGCTACCGTTCCGCGCGCAATCCCTCGCTGCCGCTCTACGACCGCTACGTCGCGCATGGCGGCTACTGCCAGCGCGGGGAATACGCCAAGCTGGAAGTGGTGCCGACCGCCGACACCAATCGCTGCCGCGTGCTGAAGTGCATGCAGAGGACGTTTTATCCGTTTGATGAGTAGGCAGTAGGCAGTAGGCAGTAGGCAGTAGGCAGTAGGCAGTAGGCAGTAGG
>JAYSFJ010000015.1:0-115274 GCA_041913465.1 Mesorhizobium sp.
CGATCACCTCGGTGCAGGCGATCTACGTGCCCGCCGACGACCTGACCGACCCGGCACCGGCGACGTCGTTCGCCCACCTGGACGCGACCACGACGCTCAACCGCTCGATCGCGGAAAAGGGCATCTACCCGGCGGTGGACCCGCTCGACTCCACCTCGCGCATGCTCGACCCGCAGATCGTCGGCGAGGAGCACTACCAGGTGGCCCGCGCCGTTCAGGCGACGCTGCAGCGCTACAAGTCGCTGCAGGACATCATCGCGATCCTGGGCATGGACGAGCTGTCGGAAGACGACAAGCTGACGGTCGCCCGCGCCCGCAAGATCGAGCGCTTCCTGTCGCAGCCGTTCTTCGTCGCCGAAGTGTTCACCGGCTCGCCCGGCCAGCTCGTTCCGCTGGAAGACACGATCCGCTCGTTCAAGGGTCTCGTGAACGGCGAATACGATCACCTGCCGGAAGCCGCCTTCTACATGGTCGGCTCGATCGAGATGGCGATCGCCAAGGCGCAGAAGCTGGCGGCGGAAGCAGCGTAAGAGGCACGCATGAAGCCCGGCCTGCTCCTGGGATGGGCGCCGCACATGGCAGCGCTCGTCCTCGTGCTCGGTGTCCCCGCCCCGGTTTGGGCGAGCATGGACACCGATGTCGTGTCGGGCAGGATCAGCGCCTACGAATGCGGCGACAACTGCTACCTGACGATCCGGACCGACGATGGCGAGGATCTGACCGGTCTCTGCGCCGCGCCCGAGTGTGAAGCGTGGAACGAAAATACCGAGATGCCGGCCGAGTTCGTCGGACGGGCCGTCACGGTGATGATCGAGATGGGCGAGCAGACCGACGCGGAAGGTAACGTGATGGGCGAATTCCCGGCCTTCACCGCGATCACGTTCGACAATTGAGTATCTGGACCGGATAGGCTGACCGATATGGCTGAAGCGTTCAAGTTCGACCTCGTTTCTCCGGAGCGGCTGCTGGTCTCCGAGCTGGTGGAGTCGGTGATCATCCCCGGCACCGAGGGCGAGATGACCGTGATGGCCAACCACGCGCCGGTGATGGCCACCATCAAGCCGGGCGTCGTCACGGTGAAGCCCACTTCGGGCGCCGAGCAGCGCTATGTGGTGTTCGGCGGCTTCGCCGACATCCTGCCGGAAGGCTGCACGCTGCTGGCCGAATCGGCCGTGCCCGTCGCCGACATCAACAAGGCCGACCTCGCAAGCCGCATCCAGGACGCCAAGGACGACCTCGCCGACGCCAAGACGGACGAGGAGCGCACCAAGGCCGAGGAGTTCCTGAACCATCTCGCGACCCTGCACGACGCGGTGTAGCAATTTCGATGGCTTCAGACGAAACTTCGTCCGTTTCGCCTGACCCCCGACTCCGCCGGCGCGGACTGCTTTCGACGGCTCTCGTCAGTTTTTTCCTTTCTCCCTTTGCGGGCCTGCTTTGGATCAGCCGGGGGTGGATCGCGCTTGCGTTTCTGCTCCTCGCCACCGCAGCGCTGCTTGGCGTCTATCTTGCGACCCTGGGTGGTTTACTACCTTTTGATTCGGCTCTTCCGCGAGCCATGGCGGACTATTCAAATCCTGCAATCCTCATAGCTTCGCTCGTCTTGGTCGTTCCGGTATTGCTGCTGAATCGAGCGCCGCAACCCATGCGATGGTATTCGTCGGGTTGGATGATGGTGCCGGCCGGCATTCTCTTTGTCGTGACCATCGCTTGTGCAGCCTTCGCTGTGCGAACACTCGTCTATCAGCCGTTCTCTCTTGTCGCCAACGCCATGTCGCCCAACCTCCGTGAGGGCGATTACGTCGCCGCGTCCAAATGGAGCTACGGGTACGGTCCATACAGCGCGCCAGTAGGATTGTTCCCATCCGAGCGCCGTCTCTTTGGCAAGCCGCCGGAGCGCGGCGATGTTGTCGTCTTTCGTCATCCCTCACAGTCGATGGCAGACTACATAGAGCGGGTCATCGGATTGCCCGGTGACGAGATCCAGGTGATTGACGGCGTTCTCCATATCGATGGTCGTGCAGTTGATCGGGTCCGAGTTGGCGACCTCGACGATGAGGCAGCGACAGGCATCAACGGTCCGGTCTCCGTGTATCGCGAGACGCTACCGAATGGCGTCTGGTACCACACGCTCGACAGCGGGACCGGCGGGAACCTCGATGACACGAGCGCGGTCGTCGTGAGTGAAGGTGCCTACTTCGTGTTGGGTGACAATCGTGACAATTCGGCGGACAGTCGCGTGTGGGGCTTCGTGCCTTATGAAAATCTGATCGGCCGGATCGAGCGCATCTACTACAACTCGCATGGATTGCCATTCGCGGATCGGAATAAGGCCCTGACGACAGCAAACTGACGCGTGCTTGCACGATTGTCTTCGGCCATCATCGAACCATCTGTCGCCCAAGCCGTTGCTCTTTCAATCGAGAGGAGCAAGCGATGAGACGGACCATATTCGCAGCGGCGGTCGCGACATTGATGGCGTCGCAGGCCTACGCCCAAGAGAGCTCCGCGACCGCAAAGATGGCCGGGGCCGACGGCTCGGACAACGGTAGCGTCACGTTCAACCAGACCAAATCCGGAATGCTGCACATCATCGTCGAGATGACCAATCTGGCGCCCGGTTCGCACGGGCTGCACATCCATGAGAAGGGCGCGTGCGATGCCGCGGGCGGGTTCGAGAGTGCCGGCGGGCACTATGCCGGCGGCAAGGAGCATGGGGTCAACAGCGAGAAAGGTCCGCATGCGGGCGACCTGCCGAATGTCCATGTCGGCGAGAATGGCGTGCTGAAGATCGAGCTGTTCACCGATCGGCTGTCGCTGGGCGAAGGTGGCACCAATCCGCTGATGGACGCGGACGGATCGGCGGTCGTACTACATGCCGAGCCCGACGACTACGCCGCGGCGCCGGCCGGCCACGCGGGCAACCGCGTCGCCTGCGGCGTGGTCGAGAAACCGTCTTGAGGGTCAGTCGAGCGGCGGGATTCGTCCCACCGTGAAGAAGCCCATCCGCATTTCGCCCTTGGAAATCGAGAGCGGGAGCTGAGGATTGTCACCCATGGCGGTCAGCAGGGCTTCCGCCTGACCGAGCTGGGGACGCATGTCGGGAAATGCGCGCCGCATGATGGAGATGAGGGTGGAAGGGTCGGTGATCGCGATCGTCAGCGTCGCGTCGACGAGCCCCGCCTGGTCGACCGCGAAGGGACCGGAGA
Source organism: Mesorhizobium sp. (assembly GCA_041913465.1). Classification (GTDB taxonomy): domain Bacteria; phylum Pseudomonadota; class Alphaproteobacteria; order Rhizobiales; family Rhizobiaceae; genus Mesorhizobium_A. Next base: position 3,210 of record JAYSFJ010000015.1, read on the forward strand.
CGCCGATGGAGGCGGTGCCGGACGTGACGGTGAGGTTGCGGATTTCGGTCGACAGGCCGCGCAGGCTGCCGGGGGCGGTGCGCACAAGCGCGACGCCGTCCGTGAGCGTCAAATCCCAGGCGCCATCCAGGGCCGGAAGATCGGGTGGCGCGCCGGTCCGCGGTTCCAGGCGCAGCTGCGATACACTGCCGGCGAGGTCGAGATCCCGGCCCCGCGGACGCATGTGCGCCTGGGCGGCGGAAGCGGCGGCCAGTTTCGTTCCCGACAGCTCGGCGGCCAGAAGCCCGCTTCCGGCGACCGAAACCAGATCGGGCAGCGGGCTGGCCAGCCGGGTCGAATAGCGGAGATCGGACAGGTCGATGGCGACTCCGGCCCGGGCGAGATCGATGGAGAGCCGGTCGAGCTCGCCGACGATGCGGCTCGGCTGGTAGACTTGGGCCGCGCTCCGCAGGCCGGTGCCCGAGAGCGAGACCCCGACCTTACGGTCGGCATAGGCGACGCCGTCGCAGAACAGGCCGATGCGGAAGGGATAGCCGCGCGCCTGCGCCCTGGTGCAGTCGGCTTCCGCGCCGCGGTCGCGGGCCTTGCCGATCGCCTGCGCCACAGCCGTCTCCAACCTGTCCGCGAAATAGAACCAGCCGGCGGTATAGAGCCCGATCGCAGCGATGATCGCGAAGGCAAGCCACGCGAAGCGGCGGCTCATGCCGCGCGGCGGTGCGGGAGCCGCGTTTCCGTTCTGGTCGCTTGACGTCATCGGGTCGGATTCCTAAGCCGGTCGTCGCAGACGCAACTGCGCCGTGAAACGATCCGGTCAGGCGATATGGGCGATTTTTGGGTTTTTGGCTACGGCTCGCTGATGTGGCGGCCTGGGTTCGCGCATGTCGAGACGCGTCGGGCGCGGCTGCATGGCTATCGCCGCGCGCTGTGCGTGACCTCGCACGTGCATCGCGGCACGCGCGAGCGGCCCGGACTGGTGCTTGGGCTCGATCGCGGCGGCTCGTGCCTCGGTCTTGCCTTTCGCGTGCCGGACGCGTTGCGTGACGAGGTCGTCGGATACCTGCGCGAGCGTGAACTGGTGACGTCGGTCTATCTCGAACGCGCCTTGCCGATCCGGCTGGACGGCGGGAAAACGGTGCCCGCGGTGACCTATGTCGTCGATCGCTCGCACGCGCAATATGCCGGCGCGCTCGACGTCGAGGAGGCGGTGCGGCGCGTGTCCGGCGCGGTCGGCGTTTCCGGCGCCAACGAGGAATACGTTCTCAACACCGTCGCCCATCTCAAGGCGCTGGGCATCCGCGATCACTGGCTGGACGCGGTGGCCGAGCGGCTTACGCCGCCTCAGGGCTGAGCGGGCACGGCGACGCCGAGTTCCTTCAGCCGGCGCTGGGCGGTCGGCGGCATCGGCGGCGGGTTCGGACCGGTCGCGATCTCGATCAGGAAAGCGTCGCAGGCGGCTTCGGTTTCGCGGATCAGCCGTTCGCGGAACTCTTCCTTGGGCAGGCCGGCCGGAATCGGGGGCAGGAAGCGGGCCTTGATGGTGCCGGGAAAGCGCAGGAACTTGCGCCGCGGCCAGTAGAGACCCGCCATGTGGGCGACGGGCACCACCGGAACGTTGAGCCCGGAATAGAGCTCTACGATGCCGTATTTGTAGTCAGGCACGTCGCCGGGCGGCCGGCGCGTGCCCTCGGGATAGATGATGAGCTGGCGCGGATTGCGCGCCATTTCCGCGTTGGTCGCGCCGATGACCGCCTTGAGCGCGATCGACCGCTTGCCCCGATCGACCGGGATCATCCGCATCTTGGCGATGTACCAGCCGAAGAAGGGGATCCACATCAGCTCGCGCTTGAGGATGTAGAGCGGGTCCTCGAGATAGGGGAAGAAGGCGATCGCATCCCAGAAGGACTGGTGCTTGGGGGCGAGGATGAACGGACCCTTTGGCAGGTTCTCCATACCGCTGATGTCTGCGTCGGTACCGGCGAGCCATTTCTGCAGCCACAGGCTCGAGCGCGACCAGAATCTCGGCACGAACCAGGCGAGACGGCGCGGCGCGAGGAAGTAGAACGGCGTGAAGACGAGCATCTGAACGATCAGGCTCAGATAGAACGCGAAATTGAACACCAGTGAACGGATGACGACCATAGGCCCCGCCAGGAAGGAGACGCCCGTGGTTACACCAGCCGGCGGAAAACGCAACGCCGGGCGGGTTCAGTTCAGGCTGCGTGCGTTGACCACTTCGATGTCGCCCTGACCTGCGGAATGGGAGAACGGCACGCGCGCCAGGGCGGCGAGGTATTTGGTGTATTCGGTGAACAGAACCCGGATCGCCTCCGGCTTGGTCAGCCAGCCGCCGCGGTCGAGACGCGTGTTCACCACCGGATAGGGCTGAAGGTCCTCGTGGTCGAGCAGTCTGCGCATCTCCAGCATCGTGCGCGGAATATGGTAGTTGTTGGTGACCAGGATGACGCTGTCATAGGCGTGGCCGCGAACCCATTTGGCGCTTTCCTCGGCGTTGCCGATCGTGTCGAGCGCGGCGTGGTCGATGTCGACGCAGCAGGCGAACAGGCTGCGATCGCCTCCCGTCGCGGCGCGCAGATCCTCGCGCTTGGCCATCGGGTTGACGCCGCTGATCAGGAGACGCTTGCCTTTTCCGGATCGGAGCAGGTCGACGGCGACATCGATGCGCGACTGTCCGCCGGTCACGACGATGATGGCATCCGCCTGGCGCACCTGTTTCGGCGCGGCGAGACCGCCGATATGGCTGGCGAAGACCGCGAATCCGACGAGGAACAGCAGGCACACGCCAAAGACGCCGGCAATCAGCCAGCGCGCAGTTTGCCATGGACCGCGCCGCGCGAAACTGGTCGCCGCGCCGAGCGGGTCCTGTTCGACATGCCCCGTCATTGCGTTCACATGGTTAATCCCGAAACGATCGCTTGAACAGAGTGGAGCCGGCATGACGTTGGGGAACGGAACAGGAGGCAACGGGTTCCGTTTTGCCTGTCGCGAATGGTGTCAGGCATCGCCGTGCCCGGGCATATCGATGTCGTGAAGATAGGAAACGACGGTGATGTGGGACGTGGCCGCGGTGAGGACGGCGATCAGCCCGACGATCAGGGCGACGCCGATATAGCCCGCGACGCCAATGGCGAAATTGCCGAAGAGCGCGGCCGCCTGGTCGGCCTCCGGCGTCGCCATGTTGCGCGACGACCACCAGCCGAAGGCGATGAACACCACCACCGCCGCGAGCCCGCCCGCGGCTGCGCCTTTGGCTCCGGTCAACAGGAAATGGCGCCGGAACTCCGTTGCGATGAAGCTCGACTCGGCGCCGACGAAATGCAGCACCTCGATGATCTGGCCGTTGCCAGCCATCGCGCCGCGCGTGGCGAAGACGACGGTGAGAACGGTGGCGGCGAGGATCAGGCCGAGGGTGGCGATGCCGATAGCGACCGTGGTCCGCGCCATCGACACGAGGCGGTCGATCCAGGTGCGGTGATCGTCGAGCCTGGCGCCCGACACGTCCTTGGCAAGCGCTGAGCGAATCGCGGCGAAATCGGGCGGCGAGGTCTCGTCGATGGTGACGATCACCAGCCGCGGCACAGGAAGCTCGTCGAGATTCACGTCTTCGCCGAGCCACGGCGAGAGCAGCCGCGCGGTCGCCTCGCGATCGACGATACGGGCATTCTTCACGCCGGGGAAATCGGCGACGATCTGCTGCACGGTCGCAAGCGCGGCTTCCATGTCGAGGCCGTCGGCCGGCTTGATCTGGATCGTCGCCTCGCGCGAGATCTGGCTCTGCCACATGCTCGCGGTGTCGCGGACCAGGGTGACCGCGCCGAGCGTCAGGCAGGAGAGAAAGGTCATGATCGCGATGACGATCACCAGCGCATTGCCCGACACGGTCTGCGCCGGGACGATCGGCTGCATCTTGCGCGGCGCGGCCTCGGTGCGCGCCTCAGCGGATGTCGCGGCGACGGGCTCAGTCATGGATGTCCAGCCGTCCGTTGGCGAGGATCATGCGGCGAGCGTCCACCTGCTCCATCAGTCCGAGATCGTGGGTGGCGATGACGACGGCCGTTCCCGAACGATTGAGCTCGATGAAGAGGCGCAGGAGCCGGCGGGCGAGCGGCGGGTCGACATTGCCGGTCGGCTCGTCGGCGAGCAGGATCTGCGGCTGCTCGATGAGAGCGCGCGCGATCGCCGCGCGCTGCTTTTCGCCGCCTGAGAGCACCGGCGGCAGCACGTGCATCCGCTCGCCGAGCCCGACCCATTTGAGAAGTTCGATCACGTCGCTTCGGTAGGTGCTTTCCTCCCGGCCGCGCACGCGTAGCGGAAGGGCGACGTTCTCGTAGGTCGTCATGTGGTCGAGCAAGCGGAAATCCTGGAACACCACGCCGATCCGCCTTCTCAGCGCCGGCAGGTCGCGCTGGGCGATGCGAGCGCGGTCCTTGCCGAACACCGTGATCAGGCCGCGCGTGGGCTTGAGCGACATGAACAGCAGGCGCAGCAGGGTGGTCTTCCCGGCGCCGGACGGTCCGCTGAGGAACTGGAAGGATTTCGGCGGGATATGGAAGGAGATGTCGCGGAGGATCTCCGGTCCCATTCCATAGCGCAGGCCGACATTCTCGAAACGGATCAAGGCTCGTTCCCGGACAACAACGCGGCGAAGCAATCGCTTCGACCATTCGTCCCGCATGGTTAATGCGGAGTTAAATTTCCGCCCGTGAAGCCGAATGGTTGCGAAGCGTTAACCATTTCGGGCTACCCCGGACGGAGCGTCCGGATCGGAAGAACGGAAGAGGATGGCTGCGCCGAATGGGCGACCCGACTGATATGCCGCCGCTCTCCGGCGAAATCATGGCTGGCGACCTGCCACGCGGGGCCCAGCCCCAGGCCGCGGCCGCCGACGTGGTGGACGCCGAGTTCGTCACCCTGCCGCGCGGCCGGGCCGCGCCCGCGGGATCCGCCACGACGGTCGCCGAGATTCCGATCGTCAGGCCGGCTCCGCCACTGACCGGGATGGATCTTCTCAAGCATGCCGCCGAGCCCGGCGATGTCTCCCGCCGCGCCGGGATCGGCTTCTGGGCGGCGGGTCTGGTCGCCGCCATCGCCGCCTTCTGGATGTCCGGCGGACATACTCTCTCTCGCCACCTGCCCGTGCTGCGGGGCGATGCCGAGACGATCCGGATCGCAGGCCTGACCTCACGGGTCGCCGACACCGCGACGGGTCCGCGCCTGTTCATCGACGGCGAAGTGCGCAATACAGCGCAGGACGGTATTGCCTCGCCTGACCTGATGATCGATGTAACCGCCCAAGACGGCCTCGTGACGCGCTACAAGCTGGCGACCGGGGCCGGGCGAATGGCGTCCGGCGAAGCGCGCCGCTTCTCCAGCCGCCTCGATGCGCCGGAATCGGGCGTCCGGACGGTGACGGTGATGATCGACAGGAAGGGACGGGACTGATGCCGATCGTTCGGGGCAAGGATATAGAGGTGCTGTTCAGCGCATCGGCGATCGCGCGGCGCAATCTCGAACTCGCCAAGGACATCGCGGCCCACGAATACCACGACCTGCTGGTCATTTCGGTGCTCAAGGGATCCTTCATCTTCGCGGCCGACCTGATCCGCGCCATGCACGATGTGGGACTGTCGCCGGAAGTCGAGTTCATCTTCATTTCGAGCTACGGCGCCGGCAAGACGAGCGGAGAGGTGCGCGTGCTGCGCGACATCGACAACGACGTCGCCGGGCGCGACGTGCTTCTGATCGACGACATCCTCGAATCGGGCAAGACGCTGGCCTTCGCGCGCAACCTGATGCTCGGCCGCGGCGCCAGGAGCTGTTCGATTGCCGTGCTGCTGGACAAGCGCATGCGCCGGCAGATCGAGCTCGACGCCGACTATGTCGGCTTCGACTGCCCCGACCACTTCGTCGTCGGCTACGGCATGGACGTGGCCCACGCGTTCCGCGAACTGCCCTTCGTCGGCATCGTCAAGGGAGACGCTTGATGGCAAGGCTTCTCGTGGTGGAAGACGACGAATCGGTGCGCCAGCTCGCGGCGCGCGCGCTGCAGCGCGAAGGCTATCAGGTCGACGTCGCCTGCGACGGCGAGGAAGGGCTGGAGAGGATCGTCCAGGCGGGGGGCGGCTACGACCTCGTAGTCTCGGACATCCGCATGCCGGCGATGGACGGGATCGAAATGTCGCACCAGGCGGCCACCCGGTACCCGGGCATCCGCATCATGCTGGTGACGGGCTATGCCGACCAGCGCGAGCGCGCGGCCGAACTCGACGGGGTGGTGAAAGACGTGCTGCTGAAGCCGTTCACCCTGGCTTCGCTACGCGACGTGGTGGCGAGGAACCTGACGCGCGCGACGGCCTGAACGCCAATTGCCCCACAGTTCGTGCGGGTAGTCAGGTCCCAGGCGAATCTGGCCACTCTGAACCGTCATTCCGGGGCCGCGTAGCGGAACCCGGAATCCAGATCGCGGACGGTTTGCCATTGCGCTCCATGCTCGGATTAGTCACGGTTAACAGCCACATGCCGCCGAGATCACCGCTCTGGATTCCGGGTTCCGCTGCGCGGCCCCGGAATGACGGCGCATGTTACCGCATCTGCAGCAGACGTTCGAGGTAGTCGCGCTCGATCTCGGGGCTCAGCGCATTGCCGAGCCGCTTGCGGATCGCTTCGAGGATTTCGCGGGCGCGCTGCACGTCGATCTCGTCGGGCACCTTGACCGTATCGCCGAAGTCCGGGCCGGTGGTGGCACGCGGCCGGCCGAGCGGATCGCGGTCGGAGCTCTGCTGGCGGCCGCCTTCCTCGCTGCCGCCCTGTTCGCCCTGCATGGCCTGCTGCATCTGCTGCATCATGTCCTGCGCGCCCTTGCGCAGAGCCTCCAGCGCACGGCCCTGCTCGCCGACCGCCTGCTCGCCCTGTGCGTCGCCCAGCGCCTTGCCGGCCTCGCCCATCGCTTCGCCTGCCTCGCCAAAGCCCTTTCCCGGCTGGATGCCCATGCCTTCGAGCCCCTTCATGATCTCGCCGAGGTCGCCGCGCAATTGACCCTGGCCCTGCTGCATCTGCCGCAGCGCCTCCGCCAGCTCTTCGGGCGTCATCTGGCCGCCCTGGCCCTGCTGCTGTTCGCCCTGCTGACCTTGCTGACCCTGCTGCTCGCCGCGGTCCTGGCCGCGCTGGCGCTGGCCGCGCTGCATCTGGTCGAGCCGGTGCGTCTCGTTCATCATCTCCTGCTGGCGGCGCATCAGTTCGCCGAGCTTGTCCATCTGCTGGCGCATCTCGCTCTGGCCCTGGCCCTGCTGCTGGCGGCCCGCCTGGAGGTTGTTCATCATGTCCTGCAGCTGCGAGAGCAGATCCTTCGCCTGATCCTTCGCGCCCGACTTCGCCAGTTCCTCGATCTGGTCCATCAGTTTTTCGAGGTCGCTCTGGCGCAGTTGCTGGCTGTTCTGCGGCATCTGCTGCGCCGTGTTCGGATCGCGCTGGGCACGCTCGGCGAATTCGCGCAGGAAATCCTGCATCGCCGCGCGCAGCTCGTTCATGAGCTTCTCGATCTCCTCGTCGCTGGCATTGTTCTCGAGCGCGTTCTTCAACGCTTCCTGAGCCTGGCGCAGGCGGCGCTCGGCGGCGGTGAGGTCGCCATCCTCGACGGCTAGCGCGATCTGCCAGAGATAGTCGACAACGCCGCGCAGTTCGTCGTCGCTGCGCGCCTGCTTCAGCCGCGACTGGACACTCGACACGGCCAGCCAGTGCACGGGGTTCTGGATCGTCTCCTCGGGGCGCAGCGTGACGCCTTCCATCAGGTCCAGCACGCGGTCCTTGCGGTTTGCGTCCAGAGCGAGGATGCGCCGCTGTTCCACCAGAGCCCTGGCGAGCGGATTGGTGAAGGGGCGCTCCGGCATGCGGAACTCCTTCGTCTCGCTCCTTGCCACCTGGCCGGCAGCGTCTGTCGCCGTCAGAGTCACGCGCACGGGAACGCCTGCCCAGACATGTTCGGTCAGGTCGCGGCTCGTCTTGGCGGCCCCGTCCTTCGCCGCCTTGCGCGGCAGGGACAGCGGCATGTCGGGCTTGTCGTAGAGCGGCCGCGCGTCCGGCGCCTGCGGCTCGAGCATCTCGAACTCGGCCTTGCCCGACACGGCGCCGTAGTCGTCCTGGATCCTGTAGGCGAGCTCGAGGGTGCCATTCACCGCCCGCTTGGGTTCGCCGATGAAGGAGATGCCCGGGGAAGCGTCGGGAACGACCTGGAACGCCCAGGTGGCGATCTCATCCGGCCCGGACTTCAGCACCAGCATGCCGTCGGCGACGAGCTTGCTCGAGAATTGCCGCACGCCGGTGTGTTGCGCCTGGGCGGGAACGGCCGCTCCCTGCGGTGCGATCTCGGCGGCCTCGCCCTCGGTCGGCGAAAAGGTGAGCGTTTCCTGGCCGCTGCCGCCGGTGACGCGCAGCGTCAGGTCGCTGCCCTCCGGCGCATCGAACAGGGCGGTCTCGCGATTGGCGTCGGCGGTCAGGAAGATCGGCGGCTTGCCGGTATAGGGCGGCGGCGTGACCCAGGCGTCGACACGGGGCGGAACCGGCGGGACGCCCGGCGCGGCGCGAAAGGCGTCGGCCACCCGGCCGCCGAAGGGACCGGCAGAAAAGGCGAAGGCCGTCACCAGCAGAAGCAGCGCCACCGCGCGCAGGCCCCAGGGATCGCGCTCGGGCACGCCGGTGCGGGGCAGGTCGCTCGACAGGCGGCCGAGCTTCTCGGCCATCCGCTTCTGATGCTCGTGCCAGAGCGCCTGGGCGAAGCCGTCGGAGGCGCCGGTCAGCCGGTCGGCCTGGACGAGGACGGGCGTGTGCTCGAGTTCATTCGCACGCTCTATGCGACGGTCGATCGCGGCGCGTTGCGGCCAGCGGAAATAGCGCAGCGGATAGAGCGAGGCGAGCGCCGCGAGGCCGAAGGCGGACGCGGTGCCGATGCGCAGCCAGTCGGGCATCAGCCTGAACAGGCCGAACCAGGCGAGACTCAGGAACAGGCTGGCGACGATGACGAGCGGCAGGACGAGCGGCCAGGCGCGCTCCAGCACCATCGACGCCTTCGTCCACATGCGCGTGCGGGCAAGACGGCCGAGCAGGCCGGCATTCGCCTCGGGTCGATCGTCTCGCGCCTTGCTGCCAGCCATCGGCCGCTTCATCTCCGGGAAGCCCGGCGCGTCGGCCGCGCGGACTCAGTGTATGAGGATAGCAGCAAAGACGGCAAAGGCGAGGCGACGCACCAAAACGTGAAGGGCGGATGGCTGGCGGATCAAAGCCAGTCCGGCACCGAATCGAGCCCGATCAGGTCGTCGTAGCTCGGGCGCGGACGAACGACATGGAACCGGTCGGCGTCGACGAGCACTTCTGGCACGAGCAGGCGGGTGTTGTAGGTGCTGGCCTGCACGGCGCCATAGGCGCCGGCGGTGCCCACCGCGATGAGGTCGCCGGCATCGAAGCGGGGCAGGTTGCGGTCGTGGCCGAGATAATCGCCGGTCTCGCAGACCGGACCGACGATGTCGACGTTGAGACGCGGCCAATCGGCCGGCTTCTCGATGACCGGGCGGATGTCGTGGAAGGCGTCGTAGAGGGTCGGGCGGATCAGGTCGTTCATCGCCGCGTCGACGATGAGGAAATTCTTCGCGTCGCCTTCCTTGAGGTAGATGACCTCGGAGACGAGGATACCGGCATTGGCGACGATCAGTCGGCCGGGCTCGAAGATTACCTTCACACCGAGCTTCGTCATGCGCCTGCGCACGATGTCGGCATAGGCGTCTGGCAATGGCGGCGGGTCGTTGTCGAAGCGGTAGGGCACGCCGAGGCCGCCGCCGAGATCGACATGGGCGATGTCGTGGCCGTCGGCGCGCAGCGTGCCGACGAGCTCGGCCAGCAGCGCGAAGGCGTCGTCGAAGGGCTGCAGGTCGGTGATCTGCGAGCCGATATGCATGTCGATGCCGATGGCGTGGACGCCGGGCAGGTCGCGAGCGCGGGCGTAGACTTCGCGGGCGCGCTGCGACGGGATGCCGAACTTGTTCTCGGCCTTGCCGGTGGCGATCTTGTGATGGGTTTTGGCGTCGACATCCGGGTTGATGCGCACCGATACCGGCGCGACCTTGCCGGCGGCGACCGCGCGGGCGGAGAGCAGTTCCAGCTCGGGCTCGGATTCGACGTTGAAGCAGTGGATGCCGGCGGCAAGGGCGAAATCCATCTCGCGCGCGGTCTTGCCGACGCCGGAGAACATGATCTTCGACGGCGGGATGCCGGCGGCCAGCGCGCGGCGCAGCTCGCCCTCGGAGACGACGTCGGCGCCCGAGCCGAGCCTTGCGAGCGTCTTCAGCACGGCCTGGTTGGAGTTGGCCTTCATCGCGTAGCAGACCAGCGCGTCGAGGCCGGAAAAGGCCTGGCTGAAGACGCGGAAATGGCGGGTCAGCGTCGCGGTCGAATAGCAGTAGAACGGCGTGCCGACCGCCGCCGCGATCTCGGGCAGGGGCACGTCCTCGGCGTGGAGGACGCCGTCGCGGTAGTCGAAATGGTTCACGGAAGAAGTCCCGGCGAAAGGGTCAGTCGATCAGGCCGTCAAGGATGAAGCGACGGTCCGGCGTCTCGGTCGACGGTTTCGCCGGCGCCGGACGGCCCGCTTTTCGCGCCGCTTCCTTTTCCTGCTCGTACTGGACGTCGATCGGCCGGTCGAGCGGCGCGCGCCGGCCGCAGGCGGAGACGCCGGCGACGGCGAGGATCAGCACCGTGGAGAGGATCAGGCGGGAAGCGGTCATGAAGCGGGTCCGGTCGCGATGTGACTTGCTCATAGCGGAGATTGGAGGGAATTGCACCCTCCCAGACGCGTCCGAACTCACGCCTTCGGCAGGCGCTTCCTCCAGTATCTGATCTGGCGCTTCACCTCGGCCGGCGCGGTGCCGCCGAAGGATTTGCGGCTCCTCACCGAGGCGTTCACCGACAGGACGGAGAAAACGTCCTCGGTGATCGCGGGGTTGAGCGACTGGAGGTCGGCGAGGGAGAGCTTTTCCAGGCCCTTCTTCTGCGCCTCGGCCATGGCCACCGCGCGGCCGGTGACGTGGTGCGCCTCGCGGAAGGGCAGGCCCGCCTCGCGCACCAGCCAGTCGGCGAGGTCGGTCGCGGTGGAGAAGCCGGAGCCGGCGGCGCGCTTCATCGCCTCGGTGTTGATCGTTATGTCGCCGATCATGCCGGTCATCGCGGCAATCATCAGGTCGAGCGTCTCGGCGGCGTCGAAGACGGCTTCCTTGTCTTCCTGCATGTCCTTCGAGTAGGCGAGCGGCAGGCCCTTCATCACGGTGAGCAGGCCAACCAGGTGGCCGTTGATGCGGCCGGTCTTGGCGCGCACCAGTTCGGCGGCATCCGGGTTCTTCTTCTGCGGCATGATCGAGGAGCCGGTCGAGAACTGGTCCGACAGGCGCACGAAGGCGAATTGCGGCGTCGACCAGATGACGATCTCCTCGGCCAGCCGCGACAGGTGCGTGGCGCAGATGGCGGCGACGGACAGGAACTCGAGCGCATAGTCGCGGTCGGACACGCTGTCGATCGAGTTGCGGGTCGGCTCGCGGAAGCCAAGCGCGGCGGCCGTCCTATGGCGGTCGATCGGGAAGCCGGTGCCGGCAAGGGCGGCGGCACCCAGCGGGCTTTCGTCCAGGCGCTCGATCGCGTCGCGGACGCGGGAGAGATCGCGGCCGTACATCTCGACATAGGCCATGCAATGATGGCCGAAGGTAACCGGCTGCGCCGTCTGGAGATGGGTGAAGCCGGGCATGACGGTCGCCGCATGAATCTCCGCCTTGTCGAGGAAGGCGGAGATCAAGCCCTTCAGCGCGTCGGCCGTGCGGGTCAGCTCCCGCTTCGTCCAGAGGCGGAAATCGACCGCCACCTGGTCGTTGCGCGAACGCGCGGTGTGCAAGCGGCCGGCCGCTGGGCCGATCAGCTCGGCAAGGCGCGATTCCACGTTCATGTGGATGTCCTCGAGCCTGGTCGAGAAGGCGAACGTCCCGGCCTCGATCTCTGACAGGATCGTGTTCAGCCCGTGAGCGATCTTTTCTTGATCGGCTTTGGCGATGATGCCCTGTTCCGCCAGCATTTCCGAGTGGGCCAGCGAGCCGGCGATGTCCTGCGCGTAGAGCTTCTTGTCGAAGCCGATCGAGGCGTTGATCGCCTCCATGATCGCGGCCGGACCTGAGGCGAAACGCCCGCCCCACATCTCATTGCTGGCCTTTTTCTCGGACATGGTGTTTACGGCGCTCCGGAGACGAGAACGGATGGCGGATAAGAAGAGCGGATTCCCGGGGCTTCGCCCGGTCCTCCTTGCGGCCGTCGCGGGTCTGGCGACCGGCGCGGTGGCGGTATACGTGAGCGGAGTGCCCTCTGGCAACATTCCGGCCGAGGAGCCTGCAGGGCTGACGCGTCCGGCAGGCGCGGAAGCCGATATCGCCCAGTGCGCTGAGAAGACCGAGCGCGCGACTACGGTCGCCTCCGCCGCGAGGGGCGAGGTGGCGGCGATGCTGGCGGCCAACCCGCCGCAATCGCTGGCGGGCCTCTCGCTCAACGATCCGTCGGGCCAGAAGACCACGTTCGGCTCGATGTCGGGCAAGGTGCTGCTGGTCAACCTCTGGGCCACCTGGTGCGCGCCCTGCCGGGCCGAGATGCCGGCGCTTGACGCGCTGCAGAAGGAGATGGGGTCGGACGAGTTCGAGGTCGTTGCGGTCAATGTCGACACCGGCGACGACACCAAGCCGAAGAAATTCCTCGCCGAAACCGGCGTGACGAACCTTGCCTACTATCGCGAGAATACGCTGTCGCTGTTCAACGAACTAAAGAAGCGCGGGCTGGCGCTCGGCCTGCCGGTGACGCTGCTGGTCGACCGCGACGGCTGCCTGATCGCCAACATGAACGGCCCGGCCGAGTGGGCGAGCGAGGACGCGAGGGCGCTTGTGCGGGCTGCGATCGCCCCCTGATCGCGGATCGTTACAGTTTAAGTCGATTGCCCCGGCATGCTGCAACGCAACCTCAAAGCGTCGCTGGTAGAACTCCCCGCATAGCAAGTGCTGAGGGGCTCATATGCTTGGGAATATCAGATCCGACGCCTATGGCGCCGCGGTCACTCGCGCCGGCGGTCAGCCGCAGACGGCACCATCTTCCGAGGCGAGCCAGGTCCGGCCGCAGGCAAAACGGCCGAGCGGTCCCGAGGCCGAAGCGGATCAGCTGAGGTTCTTCCTCTCCAACATCACCCGGGCCGATGCCTCCGCCGTGATCGCGCTGACGCAACCTCCACGCAACGAGGCGAAGGCGAGCTACGACGCGGTCATGTCGGCGTATGGCGACGTCTGAACTGGCGATCAGCCGGCGACGAAGCTCAACGTCAGCACCAGCTGGGACATGTAGTAGAGCAGCCAGACCAGCGGCCGCATCCAGCCCTGGCGGGGATCGTCGTCCGGGACAAGAAAGCGTCCGGCCGCGAGGATGGCGTCCGACGCCATGAATAGCAACGCTCCCGCCACCACGGCCGGGCCGAGGTCCGACAGCGACGCGATGCCCATCGCCAGGATCGCCACGCAGTAGAGCGCCACGGGCGGGCGCATCGCCGCCTCGATCGCCGGCCACAGCCGCGACAGGATCAAGCCGACCGCCGCCAGCAGCGCCAGCGCGATGACGATGCGCGAGGGTTGCGAAAAGATCTCGTCGATGCCGCCGCCCGTCGTCCAGAACAGCGCAACATAGGCGACGTGGGCGAGAAGGAAGCTCGCCAGTCCGGCGAGGAAGGCCTTTTCGCCGTCCTGCGCCAGGCATGCGTCGCCGATCGCGCTCAGCGCCAGCGCCGCGACGAGCAGCGCCGGGCCGCCCTCCACCGCCGCCAGCACGGTGAGCAGCACCACCGAGCCGGTCTTGACGATCGTGCGCCGCAGCGACGGAGGCCGATGCACGATCATGCCGTAGAAGACCGAAAGCAGCACGCTGAAGATCAGCGTGCCGTTGGCGATGTTCTCGACGCCGCCGGGAAAGGGCATCATGCCTTCGCTCCCTCGGTCGAATCCCTGGACGAGAACAGCATGTTCTTCGCCGCCAGCGCCGCGCCTGCCGTGATCAGCACGCAGGCGGCCAGGATCGCCGGCTCCGCCTTCGCGGCGCCGCCCGCGATCAGCACCAGCGTCGAGAGCAGCGGCGCGGCATAGCTCGCGGCACCCAGCACCTGGATGTTGCCGTGCTTGACGCCATAGTCCCAGGCGTAGAAGGCGGCGCCCACCGGCATCAGGCCGAGGCCGGCAACCGCCAGCCACTGGCCGGTGCCCTGCGGCCAGACCGTCTCTTCCAGCGCCAGGTGGCAGAGCGCAGACAGGATCGCCGTCGCCAGGCAGAACCAGGTGACGATCGAGGTCGGCACCTCAGGGAAGCGGCGCGACAGGAGCGAATAGGCCGCCCAGACGAAGGCGCAGACCAGCGCCATGCCGTAGCCGAAGGCATAGCGCGCCTCGAAGGCGACGGCGCCGCCCTTGGTGACGATCAGAACCGTGCCGGCGAGCCCGAGCAATGCCCCCGCCACATGGTGCCAGCCGAGGCGTTCGCCCGGCATCAGCGCCGAGCCGACGACGATGAACAGCGGCCACAGATAGGCGATCAGGCTCGCCTCGACGGCGGGCGCGGCGCGGAGGGCAGTGAAATAGAAGAAATGATAGCCGAACAGGCCCGCGATGCCGATGACCCAGACCGCGACGGGCACCTTCTCGGTCGCGGGCGCCGACAGGCCCGCGAAGCGGGCGGCGAAGCCGATGGCGGCACCGATCGAGAAGGCGAGCGCCGACAGGAGGAACGGCGGCACGGCGCCGGACGCGTCGGTCAGGAGTGCCAGCAGCGCCCACATGGCGACGGCCGAAAAACCGATGAGTGTCGCGCGGCCCAATTCCGCTCCCCCGCCGTCCGCGGGGACGGTCTACTGGCTGACTGCTTCGAACCGCCGCGCCTTGACGACGAGGGTCCCGATCTCCGTCGTCGCCGATACCCTGATCGGCGCGTAAACGCCAGTGGTGCCGAGCGGCGCGAAGGAGATCAGGATCCTGCTCTTGTTCTTCAGGAACTCGATCGACCTGTGGCCGCCCCTGTAGCCGCCGATCGGCACGAAGCGTGCCCGGCAGGTCACCGTCTCGCCGGAATAGCCGCGCGTCTCGATGGATCCGGTTTCGACGTAGGAGAGCTTCAGATCCATGCGCATCTCGCCGTCGAAGACCTTGATCGTCCGGTCGCAGACGTCGCGCAGGCTGGATGCCTTGACCAGCGAGGCCGACAGCGGGTCCGCCACCGACACGAGGTCGGCCTTCTTCACCGGCACCCAGGCCTTGGGATCGGGCTTGCGCGCCGGCGTGTTCTCGGCCCGGGTCACCGTGCCGCGGGAGAAGGCGACTTCGGTGCGCTTCTTCTTGTTGCCCGAGACATAGTCGAGCAGGAAGCGGTTTCCCTGCGCGCCGTCGTCGCCGAAACTGCCCCGCACCTGGGCGGTGCCGTCGGTCTGGTCGAAGATGCGGGCGATCCCGCTCGAGGCCACGGTGCCGGACACCGAGAACGCGCGGGCGCCGATCGTGCTCTCGAAGGAAGAGCGCGCGATGTTCAGCCCGAGGATCGACACATAGTAGTCTGCGCGGAAGGACTGGGGGCCTTCCGCAGCATCGGCGGTGGTGGTCAGGCCGGCAAGCGCCAGCGCGGCAAGCATTCGAGCGATCATGGACGACAGTTCCGGCCTTGGCTCCCGGGGCGAGCCGCGCGGGACCATGAATCCTACTCCCCGGATTTGGACATTAGTATGAAGAAGGCTGCGGACGGAAGGGCATCGGGGCCGGGACGACGTCCAGTCTCGCCCCGTCCTGCGACGTGCGCATTGCTGCGCCCGAGGATTTGCCTCCGGGCGGTTGCAATTGGCGGAAACCCGGAATATATCCGGCCCAGTTCGGTTCGCGCCCATCGTCTAGCGGTTAGGACGGCGCCCTCTCACGGCGCAAACAGGGGTTCGATTCCCCTTGGGCGTACCAACTCTCTTCCTGAAATCGTTGTAGGCTTGCGGGCGTAGCTTTAGACGTCGTCCCAACGCAGTGGACAGGGCGGCGATGATCTCCAGTTCCGGAAAGACCTATCGGGTGGTCGGCCACGCCATCGTCTCGGCGGACGGCATGATCGCGGACGGCGACGGGGTCATGCCCGCGCCGCTGCGAAACGATGCCGACTGGGCGATCTTCCAGGCCGCGCTCGACCGGTCGAGCATCGTCGTCGTCGGCAGGCTCGGCCACCGGCGCCATCCCAATCCCGGCCGCCTCCGCCTCGTCTTCACCAGCACGATCGAACGCTTCGAAGCCGACGCGGCCGATCCGCTGGCGACGCTGTTCAATCCCGCCGGCATGTCGGTAGAAGACGTGCTCGACCGCACCGGCGTGCCCGAAGGCGTGGTGGCGGTGACCGGCGGCCAGCGGGTCTTCGAGCATTTTCTGCCCGACTACGACGAGTTCATGCTTGCCGAGGTCGACGGTTTCGTGCTGCCGGGAGGGACTGCGTGCTTTTCGGCCGGACACCCGCGCGCCGTGCTGGCCGCCGCCGGCCTCATCCCGACAGAGCGGCAGACGATCGACCCGACGAACGGGGTGACCCTGACGCGATGGGAGAGGAATTCGAACCGACCTTGAACGATGGTGGCGGTGTCTGCGAAGTATCGGAACGAGGCGTAGCGTGGGAACGTGGTACGAGATGGTGAGCACCCGTCGTCAACCCGGATGAGCGGCGTGCTCCGACCGGCCTGGCGCATCGAAGTTGAGGCGGTCTGGCGTGCCGCAAGTGCAGGGGACGATGCGTGGCCAAGACTCTCATAGTTCATGTCGGGCCCGGAAAATGCGGGTCCACGTCGATCCAGACGGAACTGGCGCGCCGCGGGTCCCTGTTCCACGGCCGTTCGATCGAGCTGCCCAAACCGATGATCCGTCAGTTCGACACGGACGAGAGCGTGCCGGATGCGCCGCCGCAGCTCCTCGAATCCGCTTCCGCCCTCCTCGCGGATGGCGATGTGGCGGTCCTCAGCTACGAGGTACTGTTCCAGCGCCGGCGAGCTTTGCGAAACTTCGTGTGCTTCCTGCGTCCGCTGGTGGATGAAGTGATCGTCGTCGGCTACTCGCGCCGCCAGTCGGGCTTCATTCAGTCCGCCTACAGCCAATGGATGTTCCGGTCGCCCGCGCGGGCCGCCGAGGTGCGCGGCATCCTGCAGGCGGCGGGTCTCGAACCTGAGCATTTCACGGGCCTCGAGGCCCATTTCATCGCGGCAATGAAGACGGACATGGCCTCGGCTCGCCAGCTGGCGGGCAACGTCATCCTCGATTGGCACGCGGGATACCGGGATATCGCCCGCTTGCTGGCTCCCTTCGACGCGAAGATATCCGCCGGGTTCATCCCCCGCGAAGGCTACGAATTCTCTCTACTCGCCGATTTCTACCGCCGATGCGGTCATGCTTCGGCGCCCCTCCCGGCGACGGCGGAGACGGTGGTCAACACGCAGTACGATGCCGACCTGATTGAAGCGGTGCATCTTGCGATCCGGCTCGGGCTGCCCGTTCCGGGTCCGCATGAACACAACGCGTTCTTCGAACGAGGGGTGAACATTCCCGCGCCGTCGCCACGGCCCGTGGGGGACGAATTGCTGGACACGCTCAAGGACTACGCCGACACCCTCTACTGGGAGGCTAACCGGGCGTTCTGCCGGGAGCACGGTCTGCCCGAGGACTATTTCAGGCCGCGGCGGATCGTTTCGCTGGAGGACGCCGAAGACGCGGTTGCGCGCGAAGCGGCCCGGCGTCGTGCCGATCCCGATCTCGTTTCGCGCCGCAACGCAGCGATTGCAGCTCGTCTCGCCAGCATCATGTTCGAACGCTACCTCAAGGAAAATGCATGAGCAGGGCGGCATGACGCAGCTTCGCATTCTCGCGACCGGTTTCTCGGCTTTCCCGCGCGCGCCGGTCAACCCGACCGAGGTGCTGATGGACCTGCTCGCGCAGGCCCGGCCCGATCTCGGCGAGGGCGTCGATTTGCGGACATTGGTCCTGCCGGTCGAGTATGCGCGGGCACCGCGGCTTCTGAGCGAGTTCGCGCGCGACTTCCGCCCCGACATTGCAGTGCATTTCGGCCTCGCCGACACCGCGCGCGGATTCCGCCTCGAATCGACGGCCCGCAACCGATCCTCGATGGTCGCGGCGGACGCGGCGGGGCTGCTTCCCGAACAGGCGCGCATCTGTGCCGGCCCGGCGACGCTGCGGTCCGCGTTGCCGCTGGATGACATTGCCTCCGCACTTGCGGCCGAAGGCCTGCCGGTCCAGCGCTCGGCCAATGCCGGCGCCTATCTGTGCAACCACCTGTTCTACCTGTCGCGATCGGGCACGCTCGAACGGTTCGGCCCGGCGATGTCCGGCTTCGTCCATGTGCCGTTCCTGGACGAGCAACTCGGCCGGATCGAACCGGCGCGGGCGTGCCGTCTCTTCTCGATGTCCCGGGGCGATCTCGTGCGGGGCGCCACGACCATCCTGCGCGTCTGTGGTGATACTCACCGTGGACTAGCCTAGCCCGGACATGGGCTTTTTTGCCCGGATTCATCCTTAGCGGATCGTTAAGCGTTCGGCGGCTATGGTTAACCACGGGGGAGCACGAGAGGACGGGATTTGACCTTGAGCGAGGCGTCGAGCGACATGCCCGGCGGGTCCGTGGAACCCGGCGACGTAACGGCGCCCGGGTCAGGCGGCCGCGCCGCCGATCCGCAGTCGTACGAATTGCTTGAAGACCTGCAGCGGACGGTCGACGCCATGCGCATGGGCGTCGTGGTACTGGACGCCAGGCTCAACGCGGAAGTCATCAATCGCGCCTTTTACGACATCTGGAAAGTCACCCCGCATGACGTCTGCGTCGGCAGCCCGTTCCGGGCGCTGATGGACATCAACCGGCACAACGGCGTCTACGACGTGCCCGACAGCGAATGGGAAGCCTATGTCGCTTCGCGGCTGGCGGAAATCTCGGCGGGCAGCGTGGCGCCGAGGGAGTTCCGGCGCGCCGACGGTTGCACCATGGTCTACGAGGTCACGGAACTGTCGGGCGGCAAGCGGCTCGTCACCTATTTCGACATTTCCGACCTGAAGCAGCGCGAGGCAGAGCTGGCCGAGGCGCTCGAACGGACGCGTCTTGCAGACGCCGTGATCGACGGCATCCGCGACCCGCTCTTCGTCAAGGATTCCCAGCTTCGCTTCGTCTACGTCAACGAGGCCTTCGCCAGCCTGTTCGGGGTGAAGCCCGCGCAGATGATCGGCAAGCTGGGCGGCCATTTCGTCACCCCCGCGGAAGCCGCGCAATTCGAACTCACCGAACGCCAGGTCCTCAGGACGGGCGAGCCCTACAAGGTGGAGGAGAGTTTCGAATTCCAGGGCATCGGTCGGTCGAGGGTCGTCCGCAAGAACCGGATCCGGACCGAAAGCGGCAACGATTATGTCGCGGGCACCATCTTCGACATCACCGAAATGAAGCGTCGGGAGACCGATGCGGAAGAGGCCCGCCAGCGCCTGGAGCACGTCATCGAGTCGCTGCCGGCCGGCGTCATCATCTACGACCGGCACAACCGATTCGTGCTGTCGAACCGGCTGATACAGGAATCGCTTCCGGCATTGGCTGCGGCCATGCAGCCCGGCAAGCATCTGCGCGACGCGCTGGAGGCAGCGCACGACGCGGGATATTTCCGCACCAGCGGCGATCCCGATCTCGACGCCCTCTACGACACGGACCGCGCCGCATGGATCGAGGGCTATTCGCGCCGCTACGACATGCGCCATTCCGTCAGCGAGCGGCTGAACCCGGACGGCAAATGGTACCAGGTGTTCGACACGCGCACCGCCGACGGGACCTTTGTCGGCGTCAGGGTCGACATCACGGAGCTCAAGGAACGCGAGGGTGCGCTGCGGGAATACATGCGGCAGATCGATCTGTTCCGTCACGTGCTCGACGAACTGCCGGTCGCCGCCTACGTCAAGGACGACGACCTTTCGATCCGCTTCGTCAACAAGGCCTGGTGTACGCTCACGGGCATCGACAAGGAAGAGGCGACCGGTCTCACCGACCGCGAGCTCTTCGGGCCGCAGGGCGCGGAGTTCGCGGAGCGCGACCTGCGTGTCCTGGCCACCGGCAATGTCGACGAGACCGAGGAGACGGTTCCCAATCGGGACGGGTCGAGCCGGCAGCTGATCGCGCGCAAGAGCCGGCTGACACTGGGCGACGGCACGATACATCTCATCGGCTCCAGTTCCGACGTGACCGAGCTCAAGCAGCGCGAGCGGGAACTGGAGGAGGCGCAGCGCCGCGCCGTGCTGGCCGACCGGGCCAAGTCGGAATTTCTCGCCAACATGAGCCACGAGATCCGCACGCCGATGAACGGCGTGCTGGGCATGGCCGAGCTGCTCACCAAGTCGAATCTCGATGCGAAACAGCGGACTTTCACCGACATCATCGTGAAGTCCGGCAACGCACTGCTGACAATCATCAACGACATCCTCGACTTCTCGAAGATAGATGCCGGACAGCTCGTTCTCGATCCGGCGCCCTTCAATCTCGCGGAAGCGATCGAGGATGTGGCGACGCTGGTTTCGACGCGAGCCAAGGAGAAAGATCTCGAGATGATCGTCCGCGTCCAGCCCGACCTTCCGGCGCTCTTCGTCGGCGATGTCGGTCGGATCCGGCAGATCATCACCAATCTCGTCGGCAATGCGGTCAAGTTCACCGATTCGGGCCATGTGCTGGTCAATGTGGCCGGCGAGACGCGCGATGGCAGCAGCAGACTGAAAGTCGCCGTCACCGACACGGGCATCGGCATTCCCGCCGACAAGCTGCAACTCGTGTTCGAGAAGTTCAGCCAGGTCGACGGGTCTTCGACCCGCCGCCACGAAGGCACCGGCCTCGGTCTCGCGATCACCTCCCGGCTCGTCGACATGATGCACGGCCGAATCGACGTCGAAAGCGTGGAGGGCAAGGGCTCCACCTTCTCGGTGAGCCTGGAACTTCCCGTGGCCGCCGACCAGAAACCTCGCCGCCACGCGCCGCTCGACGTCACCGGCGCGCGTATCCTGGTAATCGACGACAATCCGGTCAACCGCGCCATCCTGATGGAGCAGATGAACTCCTGGGCGTTCGACGCCTGCGCGGCCGATGGCGGGGTCGAAGGCCTTCTCGTGCTGGAGACCGCTTCGCGGCTGGGGCTCAAGGTCGATTGCGTGATCCTCGACTACCAGATGCCGGGCATGACGGGCGCCGACGTGGCGAGGATCATCCGCGCCAATCCGGCGCTCGGCGACACGCCGCTGATCCTGCTCACGTCGGTCGATCAGTCGCTGTCGAACAAGAGCTACCGCGATCTCGACATCAATGCGCATCTCATCAAGCCGGCGCGGTCGTCGGCGCTACTCGATGCACTGGTGACCACGATTCAGCGTCATCGGGCGCCGCCGGTCATCGAGGTGGACCAGAGTTCGCGCGCCGAGAAGCCGGCTGCGCCCGCACCCGCTGCCGAGGCCTCGCGGGTCATCACGTCGGCGAACCGCAGAAGCGATGCCTCCCACGGCGTCGATATCCTCGTCGCCGAGGACAACGAGGTGAACCAGTTGGTGTTCACGCAGATCCTGGGCGAGACGGACTACAAGTTCCACATCGTCGACAATGGCCGGCAGGCCTTCGAGGCCTACGGGTCGCTGCATCCGCGCATGATCCTGATGGATGTGTCGATGCCGGGGATGAACGGACTGGAGGCGACCGCCGCGATCCGCGAGCGGGAGTCCGTCGAGGGCGGGCACGTCCCGATCGTCGGCGTCACGGCGCATGCGCTCAAGGGCGACCGCGAACGCTGCATCGACGCGGGAATGGACGACTATCTGTCGAAGCCGATCAGCCCCAACGCGCTTCTCGCCAAGGTCGAGCTGTGGATGGAAAAGGCCGCGGCCCGTCGCGTCGCCGGCTGAACCAAGGCCAGTCCCCGATTGGCCAGCAATTGCGGTGATCTGGCTCGCCGACTCGTCGGCCATGGGTCGCCCACGCCGCCAGGCGACACCGCGCGGTGATTTTTTCCCTACATAAAACTGTCATCCAGCTGTAACATTGCCCCGCTAATGCCCCCCTTGTCGCCTTCGAGGCGGCTCACAGAATTCCATTTGAATTCCGAACGGGAGAGCCCCAAATGCAAAAATTCCTTCTCACGGCTTCGGCGGCGTCGCTCGCCCTCGCCGCTTCCATCGGCGTCGCCGCAGCGCGCGACCAGATCCAGATCGTCGGCTCGTCGACCGTGTTTCCGTTCACCACCGCGGTGGCCGAGAAGCTGGGCCAGGGCGGCCAGTTCAAGACCCCGGTCGTCGAATCGACCGGCACGGGCGGCGGCATGAAGCTGTTCTGCGCCGGCGTCGGCGAGAACACCCCCGACTTCACCAACGCCTCGCGCGCCATGAAGTCGAAGGAACTGGAGACCTGCAAGGCTGCCGGCGTCACCCCGGTCGAGATCAAGGTCGGCTTCGACGGCATCGTTCTGGCCAATTCCAAGGCTGGCGCGGCGGTCGACCTGACCAAGGAGCAGATCTTCAAGGCGCTGGCCAAGAACGTCGCTGTGGACGGCAAGGTCGTCGCGAATCCCTACGTCAACTGGTCTGACATCGACGCATCGCTGCCGGCGACCAAGATCGAAGTGCTCGGCCCCCCGCCGACATCCGGCACCCGCGACGCCTTCGTCGAGCTCGTCATGGACGCCGCCTGCCAGGCTGAAGTGAAGGCCGCCAACGAGAAGGGCTGCGGCGAGATCCGCGAAGACGGCGCCTTCATCGAAGCCGGCGAGAACGACAACCTGATCGTCCAGAAGCTTGAAGCCAACACCAACGCCTTCGGCATCTTCGGCTTCTCCTTCCTCGACCAGAACGCCGACAAGCTGCAGGGCCACAAGGTGGACGGCGTCGAGCCGACCTTCGAGAACATCGCGTCGGGCGACTACGGCGTCTCGCGCTCGCTCTTCATCTACGCGAAGAAGGAGCATGTCGGCGTGATCCCCGGCATGGCCGAGTTCATCGCCGAATACACCAACGACGCTGCCTGGGGTCCGGAAGGCTACCTCGCCGACAAGGGCCTGATCCCGCTGCCGGACGCGGATCGCGCCAAGGTCGCCGAAGAGGCGAAGGCGCTGAAGCCGTTCGGCTCTTGATAGGATGATATCCGGCCCGGGCGCGCAATCGCCCGGGCCGTTTCCCTGCCGCATGGCCCGGCCGCGACGCCGAGCGTCGCCTAGCGCCATAGTTTCCGGGGGCACGGGTTCATGGTCTTCTACATTCTGGTTCTGCTCGCCGCGGTTGGTGTCGCAGGCTACTTCGCCGGCCGCTCCAGGGCGGTCACGGTCATCGGCGGCGAAAGGCACAAGCTGCATTCCCTGCCGTCGCAGCACGGCACCTATGTCGCCATGTTCGCCACCTTGCCGGCGCTCCTCGCCCTCGTTGTCTGGGGGCTGGCGTCGCCCGCCATTGAGACCTCGATCATCAAATCGCGCTTTGCGGCCGAACTCGCCGGGCAGGGCGTCCCGCAGATCGAGGCTTTCATCCGCGACGCAAAGGCAATCGCGTTCGGCGGCCTGGTCGGCTTCACGGATTCCACCAAGGAGGCCGCCGCTGCTGTATTCCGGTCGATTCACACGACCAGCCTGACGATCATCGGGATCGTCTGCGCCCTGCTCGCCATAGGCGGCTTCCTCTATTCCTATCGGAACATCTCCGCCTCGTTCCGTGCGCGGCACGTCGTCGAGCGGGTCGTGCGGGTGTTCCTCATCGCCTGCTCGGTGGTCGCGGTGCTGACGACGATCGGTATCGTGCTGTCGCTCATCTTCGAGTCGCTTCTGTTCTTCGGCGAGATTCCCGTCCTCAAGTTCCTGTTCGGGCTGCACTGGTCGCCGCAGAGCGCCTTCACGGGTGCCGGAACCGCCGCCGGCGAGGTCAACGAGGACATCTTCGGCGCCATTCCGCTTTTCGTCGGGACGCTGCTCATCACCTTCATCGCGATGCTGGTGGCGGCACCGGTCGGACTGATGTCGGCGATCTACCTGTCCGACTACGCGAGCAAGAGCGTTCGCGCCGTCGCAAAGCCCGTCCTGGAAATCCTGGCAGGCATTCCGACGGTGGTCTACGGCTTCTTCGCCGCGCTGACAGTTGCTCCCTTCTTCCGCGATCTCGGCCAGGCGGTCGGGCTCAGCGTCGCCTCGGAATCGGCGCTCGCGGCGGGCGTGGTGATGGGGATCATGATCATTCCTTTCGTCTCGTCGCTTTCGGACGACGTCATCAATGCCGTGCCGCAATCGCTGCGCGACGGATCGGCGGGGCTGGGCGCCACGAAATCGGAGACCATCCGCAAGGTCGTGCTGCCGGCAGCGCTTCCGGGTATCGTCTCGGCCATGCTGCTCGCCGTCAGCCGGGCGATCGGCGAGACGATGATCGTCGTCATGGCCGCGGGCCTGGCTGCCAACCTGACCGTCAATCCGCTCGAGGCGGTCACCACCATCACGGTGCAGATCGCAACTCTCCTGGTCGGCGACCAGGAATTCGACAGCGCCAAGACGCGCGCCGCCTTTGCGCTCGGACTGGTGCTGTTCTGCGCGACCCTCGCGCTCAACGTCATCGCCCTTCGCGTGGTCAAGAAGTATCGGGAACAGTATGACTGATATCGTCGCCACTCCGCTTTCTCCACGCGGCAAGCCCGGCATCCACACGGATGCCGCCGCCAAGGGTCGGCTGAAGGCCCGCTACGGCGCTGAATTGCGCTTCAAATGGCTGGGCGCGAGCGCCGTGGGCCTGGCCGCGGTCTTCCTGCTGCTCCTGCTCTCGACGATCGTCACGCAGGGCCTTCCTGCGTTTCGCATGAACTATCTCACCCTGCCGGTGAATCTCTCGGCCGTCCCGGCCGATCCCGCGGCGCGCGCAGCATTTGACTATGCCGGTCCCGTCAACGAAGCGGTCGGCGCCAAGTTTCCGGATGTGACCGGCCGCCAGGAACGCCGCCTCCTGCGTGGCATCGTCTCCACCGGGTCGGGAGTCATCCTGCGCCAGCAGGTCGAAAACGACGCCTCTCTCGCCGGCAAGACGGTGGACGTCCAGGTGCCGCTCGACGATTTCGCGGACCTCTATTTCAAGGGGCTGCTCGCGGAGAGCGCTGCTCCGCAGCAATTGCCGGGCGTGACGGTGTCCGGTGCGAGCGGCGACGTCGGCGTGACTTTCTCCGACGATACGATTGCGCGTCTTGCCCGCAGCGCAGGCGCGACCGAAGCCGAGGGCGGCGTTCTGCGTCTCACCAGCGGTGCCGCGTCGCTGCTTCTGGATATCGGTGGCGGGACGGTCAAGCTGACCGAAGTCGGTCCCGGGAACACCGGCAAGGGCATCGTCTACGAGGCACTCGACGCTCCAGTATCTACGGCCTCGCCCGCCGTGCTGAGAACCATCACGACGCCGGAAGCGAGCCGCAAGATCACCGACCGGGAAATTGTCTGGCTCGACCGGCTCAAGGCCGACGGAGCGATCACGAACACCTGGAACACGATCTTCTTCACGTCGGGCGCCAGCCGCGAGGCGGAACTGGCAGGCGTCTGGGGCGCGGTCGTCGGCTCGTTCCTGACTTTGATCGTCACGATAGCCGTGGCCTTTCCGATCGGTGTGGCGGCGGCGATCTACCTCGAGGAGTTCGCGCCGAAGAACCGGCTCACGAGCCTGATCGAGGTCAACATCAACAATCTCGCGGCGGTGCCGTCGATCGTCTTCGGACTGCTCGGTCTCGCGGTGTTCCTCAATTTCTTCGGCATGCCGCGATCGGCCCCTGTCGTCGGCGGCCTGGTGCTTGCCCTGATGACGCTGCCGATCATCATCATCGCCGGGCGGGCGTCGCTGCGGGCTGTGCCTCCGTCCATCCGGGAAGCGGCGCTGGGTATCGGCGCGTCCAAGGTCCAGATGGTCTTCCATCACGTCCTGCCGCTCGCCATGCCCGGTATCATGACCGGCACGATCCTGGGCATGGCGCATGCGCTGGGCGAGACCGCGCCACTGCTGATGATCGGCATGGTCGCCTTCATCGTCGATATTCCGGGCGGCTTCACCGAGCCGGCCACCATCCTTCCGGTCCAGATCTTCATGTGGGCCGATTTCCCCGAGCCCGCGTTCCAGCAGAAGACGTCGGCGGCGATCATGGTCCTTCTCGGCTTCCTGATCCTCATGAACGCCATCGCCGTTGTCCTGCGCAAGCGCTTCGAACGTCGCTGGTGATGGAGTAGAAAGAGATGAACGTGTTCAACGAAGCCGCCATCGAACAGAAGCTCAACGCAATGCCGCAAGAACATGCCGTGAAAATGCGTGGCCGGCAGGTCACTGTCCACTATGGCGAGAAGCAGGCGCTGTTCGGCGTCGATCTCGATGTCCGCGAGAAGCAGGTGACGGCTCTGATCGGCCCTTCGGGCTGCGGCAAGTCGACATTCCTGCGCTGCCTGAACCGGATGAACGACACCATCCCGATATGCCGGGTCGGTGGCGACATCACGCTGGACGGAGAGGACATCTACGATCCCAAGATCGACGTCGTCGAACTGCGCGCCCGCGTCGGGATGGTGTTCCAGAAGCCGAACCCGTTCCCGAAATCGATCTACGAGAACGTCGCCTACGGCCCGCGTATCCACGGGCTGACGAAGTCCAAGGCCGAACTCGACGCCGTCGTCGAATCGAGCCTGAAGAAGGCGGCGCTCTGGAACGAGGTGAAGGACCGGCTGCTGGAGCCGGGCACCGGGCTCTCCGGCGGCCAGCAGCAGCGCCTGTGCATCGCGCGCGCCATCGCGGTGTCGCCGGAAGTCATCCTCATGGACGAGCCGTGCTCGGCGCTCGACCCGATCGCCACCGCCAAGGTCGAGGAACTGATCGACGAGCTGAGGCAGAACTACACGATCGTGATCGTGACTCACTCGATGCAGCAGGCGGCGCGCGTGTCGCAACGCACTGCGATGTTCCACCTCGGCTATCTGGTCGAGGAGGGGGCAACGGACAAGATGTTCACCAGCCCCGACGACAAGCGCACCCAGGACTACATCACCGGCCGCTTCGGCTGACCGATCGAGCGAGCGACGAGGACATCATCATGGGCGAGCACACCGTCACTTCCTTCGACCAGGAACTCGAGCACATCGACCGACTGATCCGCGAGATGGGCGATCTCGCCGGCTCGATGGTCGCGGGCTCCACGCGGGCGCTTCTGGCGTCGGATAATCCGCTGGCGCAGCACGTCGTCTCGGACGACGCGATCCTGGACGCCAAGCAGCGCGAGCTCGACGATGCCGCGATCACGCTGATCGCCAAGCGCCAGCCGATGGCGCAGGACCTGCGCGCCGTGGTCGGCGCGATCCGCATGGCGGCGGATCTGGAGCGCGTCGGCGACCTGGCGAAGAACATCGCCAAGCGCGTCGGCGCAGTCGGACAGACGGCGACGCCCCGCAACCTGTCGCATTCGATCGACTCGATGTCCGAGCTGGTGCTGTCGCAGGTCAACAACGTCATCAGCCACTATGTCGCCCGCAATCCCGAGGCGCTGAAGGCTCTGCGCGCTGATGACGAGAAGATCGACATCCAGTACACGGCCGTCTTCCGCGAGCTTCTCACCTACATGATGGAGGATCCGCGCAACATCACCGCCTGCACCCACCTCCTGTTCTGCGCGAAGAACCTGGAACGGATCGGCGACCACGTGACCAACATCGCCGAGAACGCCTACTACGTCATGACCGGGTCGCAGCTGCCGGCCAACCGTCCCAAGGTGGACGAAACGGCGGCGATGTCCGCCGCCTGAGGAAATCCGACGAGATGATTGCACCGAAGATCATGGTGGTGGAGGACGAGGAGCCGCTGGGCGTCCTCCTCCGCTACAACCTCGAGGCCGAAGGCTATCAGGTCGAGATCATCACCCGCGGCGACGAAGCCGAGCTTCGGCTGCAGGAAAGCGTTCCCGACCTCCTGGTGCTCGACTGGATGGTTCCGGCGGTCTCCGGCATCGAACTCTGCCGGCGTCTGCGGATGCGCGCCGAGACCGAACGCCTGCCGATCATCATGCTGACGGCGCGCGGCGAGGAGAGCGACCGAGTGCGCGGGCTCTCGACCGGGGCGGACGACTATCTGGTCAAGCCGTTCTCGACGCCGGAATTCATGGCGCGGGTGAGGGCGCTGCTACGCCGCGCCAAGCCTGAGGTGCTGTCCAGCGTGCTCAAGGTCGGCGACATCGTGCTCGACCGGGAGTCGCACCGCGTCTATCGGAAGAAGAACGAGATCCGCCTCGGGCCGACCGAGTTCCGCCTGCTCGAGTTCCTCATGCAGCATCCCGGCCGCGTCTATTCGCGCGGCCAGCTTCTCGACAGCGTGTGGGGCGACAC
Organism: Mesorhizobium sp.; assembly: GCA_041913465.1. GTDB lineage: Bacteria > Pseudomonadota > Alphaproteobacteria > Rhizobiales > Rhizobiaceae > Mesorhizobium_A. The sequence goes on from JAYSFJ010000015.1 coordinate 31,696, forward strand.
CAACTATATCGACGAACGCACCGTCGACGTGCATGTCGGGCGCCTGCGCAAGGCGGTCAACACCGGCCGCCAGGTCGACGTCATCCGTACCATCCGCGGCTCCGGCTACGCCATCCGCGAGGACTGACGGCGGCAAGGGGCGGGCAGCTTCTTGCCGTCCGGGCCGCCGCCGTGCTTCTCTCCCGTCGCGAAGGGCTGGGAGGGCCGCTCATGCGTCTGGTGCGAAGACTTCTGATCGTTGCGGCGGTGGTCCTCTGCGGCGTGCCGCTCGCCTTCGCCGGGCAGCCGGCTTCCGATCAGGCCAGATCACGCGACGCCCTCGTTATCTGGCACAGGCTGGTGCTCGAACTCGTCCGCCATACCGCGACCTATTCGCCGCCGGTGGCCAGCCGGGCCTTCGCCTATCTCGGCGTGACGGCCTTCGAGGCGGTGGCGACCGGCTCCGACGGTCTGCACTCGCTTGCCGGCCAGTTGAACGGTCTGGCGCCGGTTCCAGCCCGCGAAGCCGGCCAGACGTACGACAGCGCGGTCGTCGTGCAGGCGGCGATGGCGCATGCCGCGGCGAAGCTGTTCGGGAATACCGGCCCGACCGGCCAGCGCGCGCTGAAGGCGATGGCGAAGAAGGCCGGCGTCGACGCGGCGACAGGTGTGCCGGAGGACGTGGTCCGCCGCAGCGAGGAGCACGGTCGCGCGGTAGCCGAGCATATCCTCGCCTGGGCGGCGTCCGACGGCGGCGCGGTGATCGAGAACATGGGATTTCCGCTCGAATACAAGCTGACGGAAGGGCCCGCACATTGGGTGCCGACCAATCTCATCCGCCAGCAGCAGGTTCCGCTCCTACCGGACTGGGGCAGGACTCGCAGCTTCGCCATGCCGGACGGCGCTGCCTGCGGCCTGCCGCCGCCGCCCGACTACAGCGAGACGCCGGATTCGCAATTCTACCGCGAGGCGCTCGAGGTGCGCGATACGGTGAACGGCCTCACCGACGAGCAGCGCGCCATCGCGCGGTTCTGGTCGGACGATCCGATGCTTTCGCCGACGCCGCCCGGACACTGGATCTCGATCGCGATCGATGCCCTGGAGAAGGAGAACGCCGACCTGCCGACGAGCGCCGAAACCCTTGCACGGCTCGGCGTCACGCTGGCGGATGCGTTCATCGGCTGCTGGCATTCCAAGTTCGAATATGACCTCGTCCGTCCGCTGACCTATATCCGCCGCGTCATCGACCCCAAATGGGAGGCGATCCTCAACACGCCTCCCTTCCCGGAATATCCGAGCGGCCACTCGACACAGTCCGGCGCGGCAGCGACGGTGCTCACTGCCATCTTCGGTCCGGCCTACGCCTTCGAGGACGGCACGCATGAAGCCGACGGCCTGCCGGTGCGAAGCTACCCCAGCTTCTGGGCCGCTGCCGATGAGGCCGGCATCTCGCGGCTCTATGGCGGCATCCATTTCCGCTCGGCGATCGAGCGCGGCCTCGACCAGGGCCGCTGCATCGGCGCCTATGCCAACGCGCTCAGGACGAGGAACTGACGCCATGCGCCTGCCAGGCACTCTCCTCGCTGCGGTGCTCGCGCTCGGCTGCGCGGCGGCGCAGGCATTCGAGGTTTCCGTCCCCCGCTACGTCGAGGAGACCGCCTCCTCGGGCATCGAGCACAGCTATACCGGCGAATGGGAATTCATGGTCGGCGGCGGCGTCGCCACGTTCGACTGCGACGGCGACCGGATGCCAGACATGCTGCTGTCCGGCGGCACGTCGCCGGCGAAATTCTACCGCAACACGAGCGCGCCGGGGAGCGCGCTCACCTTCGAGGCGCAGGCGAGCGGTCTCGAACTCGACATGGTCTCCGGCGCCTATCCGCTCGATGTCGACAGCGACGGCGCAACCGATATCGTCCTGCTGCGGGTCGGCGAGAACGTCGTCATGCGCGGCCTCGGCGGCTGCAGGTTCGAGCGCGCCAACGAGAGGTTCGGCTTCGACGGCGGGGACGCCTGGTCGACGGCACTCGCCGCGACATGGGAGAAAGGCGCGCAATTCCCGACGATTGCCATCGGCAACTATATCGACAGGACGCAGGACGCGTTTCCGTGGGGCTCCTGCACCGACAACTGGCTGCATCGGCCAGTGGCGCAAGAGCACAGGTTCGCGCCGCCGTTGCCGCTCAAGCCGAGCTTCTGTGCGCTGTCGATGCTGTTCACCGACTGGAACCGCTCCGGCACGCCGTCGCTGCGCGTCTCCAACGACCGCGAATATTACAAGGGCGGGCAGGAGCAGCTCTGGCGCGTCGATCCGGACCAGCCGCCCTCGCCCTATGGTCCCGCCGACGGCTGGAAGCCACTCAAGATCTGGGGCATGGGCATCGCGAGTACCGACCTCGATGGCGACGGCTACCCCGAATATTTCCTCACCTCCATGGCCGACAACAAGCTGCAGACGCTGGCCACCAAGCCGGCGGACAGCGCGCCGAAGGCGAGCTTCGCCGACGTCGCTTTTGCCAGGGGCGTGACGGCGCACCGGCCCTTTACCGGCGGCGAGGTCAAGCCGTCCACCGCCTGGCACGCCCAGTTCGAGGACGTGAACAATGACGGTCTCGCGGATCTGTTCGTCGCCAAGGGCAATGTCTCGGACATGCCGGACTTCGCCATGAAGGACCCTGACAATCTGCTGTTGCAGAAGCCGGACGGGACCTTCGAGGAGGCCGGCGAAGCGGCCGGCGTGGCAAGCTTCGAGACCGGCCGCGGGGCAGCGCTCGCCGATTTCAATCTCGACGGGCAGGTCGATCTCGTCGTCGTCAACCGCAACGGCAGGACGCAGCTTTGGCGGAATGTGGATGCGGGCCCCGGCAACTGGGTCGGGCTCGAACTGAAGCAGCCGGCGCCGAACGTCGACGCGGTTGGCGCCTGGGTGGAGGTACGCTGCGGCGGGCACACGACGCGCCGCGAGGTGACCGTCGGCGGCGGCCATGCGGGCGGGCAGCTCGGCTGGATCCATTTCGGCCTCGGCGCGGAACCGAAAGCCGAAGTGCGCGTGCTTTGGCCCGACGGCTCGCAAGGCGAGTGGCAGCCGGTCGAGGCCGGCGGCTTCTACACGCTCATCCGTGGCGAGCAGCCCAAGGGCTGGAAGCCTCATCGGAAAGGATAGGTCGCTCCCAAAGTCTGCCTGACCGAGTCCTGGAACACCCGGTCGATGCCGGCCAGATCGAGGTCGAGGAACGCGAGGTAGTTCGCTTCGCTTGCGAAGATGGCATGGCGATCGAAATGGTCGGTGCGCAGGTAGTGCACGATCCTGACGTCATTGACTTCGTCGGGATAAAGAGATGCAGCACGCTCGTCATTGGGCAGATTGAACCGCATCGGCAGGGCGATCGAAGGCGTGTTGGTCGCGGCCACCGACAGCGCCAGCGCGACCTGGCCGGCGAAGTAGGGATTGGCGAGGCGGCGAGCCAGGGTCTTTCGGATCGGCAGGTAGGTCCGGTAGATTTTCGTCAACGCCCGTTCGGTGATGAACACCGCCCCGGCGTTCACATAGAACGGTGTCTTTCGTTCGGATTCCGGAGCGTCCCTGTCGATGAGCGCATATTCGTGCTCGAAGCTCAGGCTTTTGCGGATGACGTCGCTCGCAAGCGTGTTCCAATCGTCCATCCGGGCGTGTCCCGACCCGGTCGGGAATCCGTAATGCGCGATGCAGCCCGCGACGCATGGCAGGTCGCCCAGATTGCGGAGCAGATCCTCAAGGTCGCCGGCGACCCAGGTGTCCGCGTCCATGAGCACATGCACGCCGACGTTTCGCGACGCGGCATCCATGCGTCGTTCGATCTGGGCGAAGAGGCCTTCTTCGGCAAAGCGCGACGTTGCCAATAGTTCGATGTCGACGCCATCAAGGTGCGGCGCCCATCGCTGCATGGCGTTCCAGTCGACAGGGCCGCCGAGGAAACACCGGATCTCCGGCTGCCAGCGATCCCAGCTTTGGGCAAGTATCGACAGCTTCAGCGCGGCAATCTGCGACAGGAATGCGTGTGTCGGGCTGCCGGCGATAAGGAATTCGACCCGGCGTTTCACGTGCGGGACGACAATCTGAGTTGCCGGCGCTCCGCCGCCAGTTCGCGCAGAGGGCGTGCGGGATTGCCGCTGACCTTGGTGCCTTGCGGCACGCTCCGGGTAACGACGGAGCCGGCCGCGACGAATGCGCCGGCGCCGACGACCAGCGGCTTCCCCGGCCGACCGTTGACGATGACGGATCCGGCGCCGATGAATGCACCTTCCTCCAGCACGACATAGCCGGAGACCGTGCAACTGGGACAGATCGTGACGAAGTCGTCGACCCTGATGTCGTGACCCATGGAAACCGAAGACATAACCTGAGCGTGGGAGCCGATCTCAACCGCCGGACCCACGTGCGAATAAGGACCGATGTACGATCCCTCGCCTACGATCGGGGGGAACGGCCGGTCGATCGTCGGGTAGGTTTTCTCGAAGAAGCCACCGGCCTCGATCACCCTCGCCACCATCGCCTTTCTGGCAGCCGGGCTGCCGGGCGTCACCAGACAAGGGATGTGCCTGAGAGATTGCTTCCATTGTCCGAAGGAAACGATAGGTATGCCGCCGAGACTGGTTCCGATCTTGTCCGGTGTGTCGTCGATGAACGCGACGGTGCGCATGGCAACGGGAAAGGTGCTGTCGCCGCCAAGCATCGCAGAAACTGCCAGACCGTGACCGGAAGCACCGTAGAGAACGACTTCCCTGACCGTATCGGCGTTCATCTCAAAGGAATTCCGTGGAATTAGCAGCATGAATCGCAGTTCGCAGGCTCAGTGGGAAGAGGCGTTGACCGCAGCCGAGAGGATTGCCGTCTGCCGGCCGATCCTGCCCTCTGCCGGCCAACTCCTACCCTACCTCAAAGTGATTGACGAGACGCGCCGCTACAGCAACCACGGCACGCTGTTGCTCGCGCTGCAACTGCGTCTGTCCGAGGCGATGGGCGGCAATTTCGTGGCGTTGGCAAGTTCGGGAACGACCGCGCTGGAAGGCGCCATACTGGCGTCTGCGGGCAGGGCTCGGCCGCAGAGGCCTGTCTGCCTCATGCCGGCGTTCACATTCATCGGTTCGGTGGCAGCCGTCGAGCGATGCGGCTTCGAACCGCATTTCGTCGATGTCGACCAGGAGACCTGGATGCTCGATCCCGGATCCCTGCTGAGCCATCCCAGGCTGGACTCAGCCGGCCTCGTGCTCACGGTCTCGGCGTTCGGCAGGAAGGTCGACCAGGCGCCGTGGACAGCCTTTCGCGATGCGACGTCGATCCCCGTGGTCATAGACGGCGCGGCCATGGTCGAATCGACATTCGCCTCGCCTTCGGAGTGCGTTGGCGACATACCCGTCGCGCTGAGCTTCCATGCCACCAAGGCATTCGCCATCGGCGAAGGAGGCGCAGTGGTGACATCGAGCGAGCGGACCTGGCGGTCGGCCATGGCAGCGCTGAACTTCGGCTTCGACGGAACGCGCCTTGCGGTCGCCGCCGGCGTCAACGGCAAGTTGAGCGAGTATCACGCTGCCATCGGCCACGCCGAGCTGGACGGGTGGGCGGAGAAGCTGAGTCGGTATCGCAAGGCCTCGGCCTTGCTGCGAGAAGCTTGCCAACCGGCGGATGTGATCATCTCGCCCGTTATCGGCGCGAACTATGCGATCGCGCGCGCAGCCTCGGAGCACGACGCCGCGCGGCTCCAGCGCCGGCTCGAGCTGTCGCGGATCGGCCATCGCCGCTGGTATGGCGACGGCGCGCATCTCCACCCCCACACGGCAGCACTGCCGCGGGACCAGGCACTTCCCATCACGGAAGAGCTTTCGCGAACGCTCATCGGAATGCCCATGTCCGTCGACCTGAGCGCGGAGGACATCGGCCTCATCGGCGAGGCGGTCAGGGAGGCCTTAGCCTGACCTGCAGACGCGCCGGTTGGGTGCGCTCAGGCGACGATCCTGCCGGGCGCGGTGGTCTGCGCGGGGGAGAAGACTTCCTGGTCGATGAAGGTCAGCGCCCGCATGGCGCAGCCTTCGCGGATGAGCGGCATCTCGTCCGGTTCGGTGTCGAAGGAGATCGCGCCCGAATGCACACCGCCCGCCGTGCGCGCGATGGCGTCGAGCATCGGCTTTTCCATCAGGTCGAAGGCGTTGGCGCCGTGACCGACGATCGCCACGGGTGCGGGGTCGATCAGAGCGAACAGGCTGCCGAGGCCGAAGCCGATCGCCTCGCCGGCGATGCGGAACGCCTCGCGCTCCGGTCCCGGCCGCTGCCGGGCCACCTCAGCCAGCGCCCTTATGTCCTCGTCGGCCACGTCCCGGGCCACCGCTTCCGTCTCCGGCAGGCCTTTCGCGTTGCGCCAGATCGCATAGTTGCCGGCATAGGCCTCGATGCAGCCGCGCCGGCCGCAGCGGCAGAGTGCGCCGTCGGGCCGGTGGATCATGTGGCCGAACTCGCCGCCGGAAGACTGCGTGCCGGTGAAGAGTTCGCCGCGCAGCACCATGCCCATGCCGATGCCGTGCGACAGCAGCACGGCGATGAAATCCCGGGCGTAGCGGTCCGGATTCCTCCAGCGCAGCCCCACCGCGATCATGTTGCAGTCGTTCTCCACCGTGACCGGTATTCCGAATTCCTTTTCCAGGATCGCGCTGAAATCGATGTCGGCATGCGGCGTGATCGGCGACCACAGGAGCTTGCGCTCGCTGGAGTCGGTGATGCCCTGCACGGCGAGGACGATGCGCATGACCGGCTGGCCGTCGGGAGCTGTGCCGATCAGGCGGCGGACGATGCCGACCGTCTCGTCGACGAGCGCCTCGCGCGACAATTCGAGCGTCGGCAGCTTGCGCCGCTCCTCGGCGATGGTCTCGCCGGCATAATCGATCAGCGCTGCCGAGAGCTGGTTCATCGACAGGACGACGGTGAGGATGGTGGCCGCCTTCGGGTTGAGGCGAACCGCTACCTGCGGCCTGCCCCGCCTCGCGGCCGGGGCATCGGCGGTCCGGCTCTCGACGAGGATGCCCTCCGAGATGAGATCGGCGGTTATGGCGGAAATGGTCGACGGGCTGAGCGCCGTCGTGGCGGCGATGTCGGTGCGCGAAGGCTGTCCGGCGCGGCGAACCGCCGAGATCACCATCGCCCGGTTGCGGCGACGCAGATCGTCGTGGCGGATGCCAACCGTCATGTTCGCCGTCCTCCAGGGCACCGAGCCATCCTCGCCGGACGGCCTCCTCTCGATGCTGATGGATATTGACAGACGGGGGGCCGTGAGTCATTATTTTTTTCGAGGCTCGAAAAAAAGAGCTTCACAATATGGCTCCAAGGCCAGTGTTATGCGCCGCCAAGGCGCTCAGGGAGGACTTCATGAACAAATTTGCAGCCGCCATGCTGGCGGGTGTCGCCATGTCGATGTCGCTCGCCGCCGTCGCCGAGGCGAAGGACAAAGTGATCGGTGTTTCCTGGTCCAACTTCCAGGAAGAGCGTTGGAAGACCGACGAGGCGGCGATGAAGGCCGCGATCGAGGCCGCCGGCGACAAGTACATCTCCGCGGACGCGCAGTCGTCCGCCGGGAAGCAGCTCACCGACGTCGAGACGCTGATCTCGCAGGGCGCCAATGCGCTGATCATCCTGTCGCAGGATGCGTCCGCCATCGGTCCGGCGGTCGAAAAGGCGCTGTCGGAAGGCATTCCGGTGGTGGGCTATGATCGTCTGATCGAGAACAAGGACGTCTTCTACCTGACTTTTGACAACAAGGAAGTGGGTCGCATGCAGGCCCGCGAAGTGTTCAAGGCGAAGCCCGAGGGCAACTACGCCTTCATCAAGGGCTCGTCGGCCGATCCGAACGCCGATTTCCTGTTCTCCGGCCAGATGGAAGTGCTGAAGGAGGCCATCGATTCCGGCAAGATCAAGAATGTCGGCGAGGCCTATACCGACGGCTGGCTTCCGGCCAATGCCCAGAAGAACATGGAGCAGATCCTGACGACCAACGGCAACAAGGTCGACGCGGTCGTGGCTTCCAATGACGGAACCGCCGGCGGCGTCGTCGCCGCGCTCTCCGCGCAGGGGCTCGCCGGTTCCGTGCCGGTCTCCGGCCAGGACGGCGACCATGCGGCGCTGAACCGCGTTGCGCTCGGCACGCAGACCGTCTCGGTGTGGAAGGATGCGCGCGACCTCGGCAAGAATGCCGCCGAGATCGCCTCGATGCTCGCCGACGGCAAGAAGATGGAAGAGATCCCGAACGTCGTGAAGTTCACGACGCCGGGCGGCAACGAGACCAACTCTGTCTTCCTGACTCCGGTTCCGATCACCAAGGACAACCTCAACGTCGTCATCGACGCCGGCTGGGTGTCCAAGGAAGTGGTCTGCCAGGGCGTCGCAGCCGGTTCGGTCGCAGCCTGCAACTAGACCGACAGCCATAGGGCTATTCAAGTGCCGCGGTTTGACGAAAGCCGCGGCACATCTTTAAGCTGGAGGAAACTGCAGCGCCTCTTGGGCGGTGCAGCGCGGGGAGGATTTGATGACCGAGACGCTGACAAATGCGCCGGTTGACCAGGCGCGATCGTCGGAGGAGAGCGCGGTAGGCCGCTTCCTGAAAGCCACCGAACTCGACACGCGCATGCTGGGCATGGTGGGGGCGCTCCTGCTGATCTGGATCGGGCTGCAGTTCCTTTCCAGCCTGCGTCTTGGCGTAAGCCCCTTCGATTTCGACGGACGCGCGTTTCTGTCTCCTCGTAATCTCTGGAACCTCTCCGTCCAGTCATCCTCCATCGCCATCATGGCGACGGGTATGGTGCTCGTGATCGTGACCCGCAATATCGACCTGTCGGTCGGTTCGCTACTCGGCTTCATTGGCATGATCATGGGCGTCACGCAGGCCGAATTCCTATCTCGGGTGCTGGGCATTCCCTTGGGCCATCCGTCGGTCTGGATGATTGCTCTCGCCGTCGGCCTGGTTCTCGGCCTCGGCCTCGGCGCCATCCAGGGCTTCCTCATCGCCTATGCCGGCATACCGGCATTCATCGTGACGCTGGGCGGTCTGCTGGTCTGGCGCGGCGCCGCCTGGTGGGTCACAAGCGGCCGCACCGTGGCTCCCATGGACGCCACCTTCCGCCTGATGGGCGGCGGTCCGACAGGCTCGATCGGCGCGACGTGGAGCTGGGTCGTGGCGCTTGTCGCCAGCCTCGGCGTCGTCTTCATGCTCGTCTCGGCGCGCCGGCAGCGCATTCGCTTCAACTTCCCGCTGCGACCGATGTGGGCCGAGGCGCTGCTCGGCTCCGTCTCCTGCGCGATGATCCTGGGCGCCGTCTGGATTGCCAACTCCTATCCGTGGCCGATCGGCATCGTGCGGCGCTATTATCAGGATCTGGGGCTCGAAGTTCCCGAGGACGCATTCATCGCCCACGGCATCGCGATCCCGGTGCTGATTGCGATCGTCGTCGGCGTCGTGATGACGTTCATCTCGAGCCGCACCCGCTTCGGCCGGTATGTGTTCGCCATCGGCGGCAATCCGGAAGCGGCCGAACTCGCCGGCATCAATACCCGCTGGGTGACGATGAAGATCTTCATGCTGATGGGCTTGCTGGTCGCCATCAGCTCCGCCGTCTCGACAGCACGCCTCAACGCGGCGACCAACGCGCAGGGCACGCTCGACGAACTCCTGGTCATCGCCGCGGCGGTCATCGGCGGCACATCGCTTTCCGGCGGCGTCGGAACAGTCGCCGGCGCCATGATCGGAGCCGTACTCATGCAGTCTCTGGCCAGCGGCATGATCCTGCTCGGCGTCGACACTCCGCTGCAGAACGTCGTGGTCGGTTCGGTGCTCGTCCTGGCCGTCTGGCTCGACACCGTCTACCGGCGGCGCAGCAAGTAGAAAGGGCACGACGATGAATGAGGTCAAGGACGGTAGTGCTCCTGTGGCGGAGCAACAGGGCAAGACGCCGCTGGTCGAGATGAGCGGCATGTGCAAGTCGTTCGGCGGCCTGCGCGCCGTCGATCACGTCGACATCAACCTGTTTCCCGGCGAGGTGGTCGGCATTCTCGGCCACAACGGAGCCGGCAAGACGGTGCTGATCAAGATGCTTTCAGGCGCCATCCAGCGCGACAGCGGCACGATCAGGATCAATGGCAAGGACGCGCCGATCAACAATCCTCGTGACGCCAAGAATTTCGGGATCGAGACGATTTACCAGACGCTGGCGCTGGCCGACAACGTCGATGCGACCGCCAACCTCTTCCTGGGCCGCGAATTGATGACCCGCTGGGGCACGCTCGACGACGCCGAGATGGAGGCCGAAGCTCGCAAGGTCATGGGCCGGCTCAATCCGCGCTTCGTGCGGTTCAAGGAACCGGTGATCGCATTGTCGGGCGGCCAGCGCCAGTCCGTGGCGATCGCGCGTGCGATCCATTTCAATGCACGGGTGCTGATCATGGACGAGCCGACGGCTGCGCTCGGGCCGCAGGAAACGGCGCAGGTCGCCGACCTGGTCAAGCAGCTGAAGGCGGAGGGCATTGGCATCTTTCTGATCAGCCACGACATCCACGATGTCTTCGGTCTGTGCGATCGCCTCTACGTGATCAAGAACGGCCAGGTGGTCGGCATGGCGAAGACCAGCGACGTGACCAAGGACGAGGTGCTGGGGATGATCATTCTCGGCAAATGCCCGCCCGGCGCGATACCGGGGCCAGGGGCCATGCGCGAAGCGACGCACGCAGCCGCCTGACCGGTTGGCGGATGACGCTGGGGCAGTCCTGTGCCAATGGCGCGGGCATTGCAATAGCGGGTCCATCCGATATGCATTGCGCGTTCATCCAACTCCTGCGGAGTGCGCGTGAGACGGATCTTTCCCGCGGTCGTGTTCGTGTCGGTGGCTGCGGCCAGCCTGGTCATGGCGGGCTATGCCTATGTCGCGGCGACCGATGCGGCACGGATCAAGTTCGAGAGCACGGCCGACGACGCGGTCAACCGCCTCGACACCCGGCTCGAGCTGCATCTGTCGCTGCTCAGGGCGACGCTCGCTCTCTACAAGACCGGGAACGGGTCGGTCAGCCGCGACGCGCTCCGGTCCTTCGTATCCGCCCTCGACATCAAGGGCCGGTATGCGGGAATTCGAGGCCTTGGCTATGTCCGGCTCCTGCGCGAAGGGGGCGAACGGGCGGCGGAGGATGACCTCGCCCGCAACTACGGCCGGGAGATGCAGGTCTGGCCTGTCGAGGGGCGCGCCCAGCGTGCGGTCGTCACCCTCCTCGAACCGCTGGACGACGGAAACCGCCAGGTTCTCGGATTCGATATGATGAGCGAGCCCACGCGCCGTGCGGCGATGACCCGGGCGATGGAAACCGGGCAGCCGCGGGTGACCGGAAGCGTCGCGCTGATCCAGGATGAAGGCAAGCCGGGCCAGCCGGGCTTTCTGATCTATCTACCACTCGTGCTCGGCGTGCCTGATACGGCGAGCGTCGGGCAGCGAGCCGCAGCCACCGCGGGCTTCGTCTATGCCCCTTTCCGTGCCGCGGAACTGTTCGGCGCGGCACTTGTAAAAGCCCCCCTCCTGCCACTAGCAATCGAGGTCTATGACGGCGAGCCGACGCCCGAGACGCTGATCTACCGGTCCCAGACCCCGCCCGACCGATCCATGGGAATGTTCCAGACCAGCCGCCAGGTCGAGTTTGCCGGGCGCAAATGGCTGCTTCGCTTCGAACCGACGGCGGCCTTCGTCTGGCCCTCATCGCGGATGGCAGCCATTGCCCTCGGCCTTTTCGGACTGATCCTCGCGACGGCGCTCGCCTATGTCGTGCGGTCGGGCGAAAAGGCGTACGAGGCGGTGCGCGCGCTCAACGAGGCCGGCGAGAAGGCGCTGCAGGAGAAGGACCTCCTGCTGCAGGAGATGAAACACCGGATCAAGAACTCGATCGCGCGCGTGCTGGCGATTTCCCGCCAGACGGCGTCCGGGTCGAAATCGATCGAGGAATTTTCTGCCTCGTTCTCCGCACGGCTCCAGGCGATGTCGGCCTCGCAGGACATGCTGACCCGTTCGCGCTGGCAGAAGGCCGACCTGCGCGAACTGCTGGTCACGGAAATCGAGCAGGTGCTGGGCAGCGACATGGATGCCGACCGCCTCACCGGACCGCAGGTGGAGATCGACGAGGCGACCACGCAGGCGCTGGGCCTGACCTTCCATGAACTGGCGACCAATGCCCTCAAATACGGTGCGGCCGGCACCGGCTCGGGCTCCCTGTCAGTCACCTGGAGCCTCGCCAGGAACGGCCTGCAGCTCTTCTGGCGCGAGCGGGGCGGCGGCAAGGTGGAACCGCCGGAGCGGAAGGGGTTCGGGACGCGTCTGATCGACGCGAATATCGTGCGCGAACTCGGCGGAAGCATCGAGCGCCGCTATCCCGAGGACGGGGTCGACATCGACATCTTCATCCCGCTCAAACGCTGAGCAGGGACATCGCGACACGCAAAAAAAGGGGCCGCGCAAAGGCGGCCCCTGTTTACTTGCTGCGGATCAGTAGTAGCCGGCCGGGCAGGCGGCGATGTAGATACGGCCGCGGCGGTCACGGTAGCGGCATTCGCCCCTGCGGGTCGCGGAGCCGAGCAGCACGCCCGCAGCACCGCCGATAACGGCACCCGCGACCGCGCCGCCGACACGGCCGGTAGCCAGACCGCCGACCGCGGCACCTACGACGGCGCCGCCGGCGGCGTCCTGCTCGGCCGTCGTGCAGCCGGTAATCGCCATGGCAGCGACCAGTGCGATGATTATCTTCTTCATTGCGCTCTCTCCTTCAGAAACAACCCGCCCGAATGTTCCCACGCGATGCGAGCAAGAAATCCGGCCGACCGCCGGAATTGCCTATACCGGAACGCATATGCACCGAACGTAACCGTTCGGTTTCGCCGCATCCCGATCCAAGTCCATGCGATCATTCATGAAGCGTCTTCCCCTCCACGGCGGCGACGTTCATTGAGACGGCCTCGACCGAGGCGCGTAACGCGCCGTCGGGAGTCAAGTCCCAAACCAGTTCCGCGTCTTCTTCCTCCATGGCCGGGTCGACATAGACGCAGGTCCCCATCACACGCGGCCTGCTTCCGTCCACCTGGCGAAGCGCAGCCGGCAGTTCCGCGTCGCATTCGGCCGCCGTCTCATAGACGGTGACCGGCGACGGCAGTTCCTCGCACTGCTTCATGTCCTGGGAGCATCCGACGATCAGCAACAGCGCAGCAATGTGTTCCATGGCCGAATCCTTTCGGCGCAAGAACGTGTTGCCGTTCTATTTGGTTCCATTTCAGGCGGAATTGCGAATGTGGCAGGCAAAAGATGCCCGAGCGTCAAATCAACGCTCGAAGCTATTGGAGGTAGGCAATTGCCAGAATGGCCGCTACCGCCGCACCGGCGGCGATCGAACCGATCCTGAGCGCGGCTCGCGACGCCTTCGCAACCGGCAGGTCTTCCTCGATGATGAAGCTCCCCATCGCGAGGCGCGCCGCATCTTCCAGATGGTGCATCCTGGTGTTCACGCCCTGCTCCTCTCCGATGGAATTCGTCAGCGTAAACGGGCTCCTCTCCCGCTGGTTCCATACAGGCATCCTCGCACAGACGTGTTGAGGCGCGATTAAGAGGGAACGCAAAACCTTAATCGGCGTGGAAGCTGTCGGCCGGAAGAACCAGCCGGTACAACAGACGGCCCTCGTCCGCGGACAAGGTGGCGGAACTGTTCAGCGAGGACGGAACGACCCGTTCGAGGGCCACGGTGCCGAAGCGCTTGTTTTCAAGGTTGGCGTCCGCCTTCGCGAGCGGCTCGCTCCAGACGAGCTCCATCTCGCCTTGCGAAAGTGGCCGCACCTCGATGCGAACCTGTCCCTCGGGTGAGGAGAGCGCGCCGTAGCTGACCGAGTTGACGGCCAATTCATGCAGCGCCAGCCCGACATGGAGCGCCGCATTCGGATTGAGATAAGGGTTCTCCCCGCCGAGAACGAGGTTGCGCGACGGTTCGGCGCAATAGCGCGCCACCTGGCCGGAGACGAGCTGCGAGAGATCCGCGCCGCGCCAATTGGACGAGGTGACGAGATCCTGGGAGGACGACAGCGACTGCAACCGTCCGCGGAAGCGGGACAGGAACTGTTCGATCGAGCCGGCGTAGCGGCCGGTCTGCGCTGCGATGCTCTGGATGATCGCGAGGAGGTTCTTCGACCGATGGCTCACCTCGCGCAGCAGGGTTCGCAGCGTCTGCTCGCGCAATCTCTGCTCCGTGATCTCGGTCGCTGTCGTGACGACGCCGACGATCGAGCCTTCCACATTCCGCAGCGGATCCAGCCAGATCTCGAACCAGCTCAGCCCGTCGGAGTTGGAGACTTCTATCTCCGCATGGCGCCGCCCGCTGCCTGAGAGGACATCCTTCTTCAGCCGCGTCAGGTTATCGGCGACGGCTTCGGGAAAGATCTCGGAATCGGTGCGGCCGACCAGCCCATCCGCGCCCCATTTGGCCGGGGCGTTCTCTGTCCAGAGATAGGCGAGCGAAGCATCCTGGGCGAGGAGGGCGACATTTGCGTTGCCGAGGGCGCGGATCAGGCTTGCCTTGTCCGCTCCGTCGATCGCGGAGGACGAGGTCGGCGATGAACGCCCGCTCTTCCCCGCTGTGATCATATCCACGCCGCCCTGGTGATGGTTTTTCTCCGGCTAGAACTGCCTACGTAGCGCAAGGTTCCGGATAGTTAAGAGAGTCGAGTGCGAAAAAGCCACCGGACCGCGAACCTGGCGGAACGCGATCCGGCTTCGGCTCCGGGAAGCCGCTGAGGGGGATTTCTAGCTCCCGGAACGAACGCGGCGGTGCCTAGCTCGCCCTGCGCACGAGGCCCGCGATGAGCGAGATTGCAAGGAACGCCAGGAACACGAAGAATAGGATCTGCGCGATCCCAGCGGATGCCCCGGCTATGCCGCCGAAACCCAGGGCGCCGGCGATGATGGCGACGACGAGAAAGACGAGGGTCCAGTACAACATCCAACTCTCCTGAAATCAGCGGGCCAATGCCTCTCGCGGAGGGCATCTCCCAGCTTCTGGCAAAATTGTGACCGACGGGGTCGATCTTCTCACCAGAACGCCTCGTCGCGTGTTTTGTTCCCCTGTCCAGGGGCGCCTGGCGGCTACGCCGCCGCTTTTGCCTGGCGGTCGAAGAAGAGCGCCTGGCTGATCAGAGCCTTCACCATCTCCGGATTGAAGGGCTTGGTGACCAGGAAAGCGGGTTCGGGGCGTTCGCCGGTGAGGAGCCGCTCGGGGAAGGCGGTGATGAAGATCACCGGAACCGCGGTGGTCATGAGAATCTCGTTGACCGCGTCGATGCCCGAGCTGCCATCGGCAAGCTGGATGTCCGCCAGAACCATCTTGGGCTGGGTCCGGTTGAAGAGGCCGATCGCTTCCTTGTGGGTGCGCGCGGTGCCGACCACGCGGTGGCCGAGGCTTTCCACCATCTCCTCGATGTCCATCGCAATCAGCGGCTCGTCCTCGATGATGAGGATGTCGGTGGCGACCTGTCGCGAAATCTCGCGCGACGCCTCCGCGATCAGGTTTGCGAACTCCTCCTCGGACACATCGAGGATTTCAGCGGCCTGTTCGTCGGTGAACCCTTCGACGGCGATGAGGACGAACGCCTGACGCGGCAGCGGAGCAAGCGTGGCAAGGTTGGCCGCGGCGCGGCGCTCCCATGCCGACGTCGGCGGTTCGGTCGGCAGGTTCGACGCGATCGACGAGAAAAGACGCGTGAAAATCTTGTAGAGCGCCACCCGATCGCTGGAGGCCTTCGGAAAGATGCTCACATCGGCAATGATCGCCTCGAGAACGGCGGCGACATGGGCGTCCCCACTCGACTGAGAACCGGACACCGCCCGCGAGAAGCGGCGCAGGAACGGCAGGTGCGGGGCGATGCTTGCGGAAAGGCTCATGGTAACTACGTCTCCCTCAACGACGAACTGCGCCCGGAAACGGCGCATCTATGCTTTTCAACGTACCGGCCAAAATAAAGTTCCCGGGATACGGAACTTTTTTCGCCCCCGCTCATTTCGCCGGTGTCATTGCTGACGGCGGGCGGCAATGAGCGGCGTATTGCGCGGTCGGGGACGGTGCGCGGGCGCCAGCAACACCATAGGGCGAGTTTACCGAATGACGAAAGACAAGACACAGTCCGAGCAGCGGCCGGGGCGGGTGGGCAGCACGGATATCCTCGGCACCAATACCGAAATTGGACGCAAGCTGCGTCAGTATTATGACGGGTTGGTTTCCGAGGACGTTCCAGACCGGTTCGCCCAACTGCTCCAGGAGCTCGATCAGGCAGAATCTGCCGCGAAGCCGGAGTAGACCGATGGCAGTCTCAGCCGACTTCAAATCCGGCTTGCTCGGAGCGATCCCGAATCTGCGGGCATTCGCGGTGTCGCTTACGCACAACACCGATCGTGCGGATGACCTCGTCCAGGAAACCCTGGTCAAGGCATGGGACAAGCACGAGAGCTTCCAGCCCGGCACGAACCTGAAGGCCTGGCTTTTCACCATCCTACGCAACGAATTCTATTCGCAGATGCGCAAGCGCGGGCGCGAAATCCAGGATTCCGACGGGATCATGACGGCGCGGCTGGCGGTACACCCGAGCCAGCACGGTTCCCTCGACCTCGAGGATTTCCGCGTCGCCCTCGAAAGGCTGCCGGAAGATCAGCGCGAAGCGATCATCCTGATCGGTGCTTCGGGCTTTTCCTACGAGGAAGCGGCCGAGATCTGCGGTTGTGCGGTGGGGACGATCAAGAGCCGCGTAAGCCGCGCCCGAACCCGCCTTCAGGAACTGCTCGGGATTTCGGGGGAAGGCGAATTCGGTCCGGATTCGATCGCCGCCCAGATTCTCGGCACGGCGGTGTGACCCGCCGTGCTTGCGCATCACTCCTGAGTTCGGGTCTTTCGGATTATCGTCTGGGCCAGCGCTGCGACAAGGTCGCTGCCCAGATAGGGTTTGGTGATCACGGGCACTCCGGGAAAGCTGGCCGACATTTCCAGCGGGTCGGAATATCCGGTTGCGAAGACGAAAGGCCGGCCAGTATCGAAGAGGGTGCGCGCGAAATCCACGGCGGATTCCCCGCCGAGGCGTAGATCAACCACCGCCGCGTCGAAATCGAAGGGCTTGCCATCCGCAGTCCCGATCTCGTTGAGGGTGCGGCAGATGTAGACCTCGGCCGCGCCGTAGTCCCGGCAGGCCTGCTCCACCTCCATTGCGATCAGGAACTCGTCTTCCAGGACGAGAATGCTGAGGCCGTCCAGCGGCAGGGTTTTCAAAATTGGTTTCTCCGAAAATGCTTGGGTACGCTCATTGCAGCACCGCTCACAGTACGTCATTTAACTATGACATGTGCCTGAGGCGGGAGGAGATGAGGTGACTATCGCAGCGCCGAGCCTGGGCAAGCTTTATCCTTGCGAGATATGCCCGCTGCGGCCCCTCCACACCTTCCGCGATTTCCAGCCTGACGAACTGGCCTTCATCAGCCGGTTCAAGACCGGCGAACTGACGGTCGATCGCGGAACGACCGTTCTCGTGGAAGGCAGCCATAGTGCTCACCTGTACACCGTTCTGTCGGGTTGGGCTTTCCGCTACAAATTGATGTCCGATGGCAGGCGTCAGATCCTGAACTATGTCGTGCCAGGCGATCTCATCGGCCTTCAGGGCAGTCTGACCGGCGAGATGCAGCACTCCGTCGAGGCACTGTCGACCCTGATGCTGTGCGTGTTCGAGCGCGATCAGCTCTTCACGCTCTATCGCAACCATCCCGGACTCGCGTACGATCTCACCTGGCTCGCCGCCCGGGAGGAACAGATGCTGGATGAAAACCTGCTCAGCGTCGGGCGACGGAGCGCGCTGGAGCGTGCGGCCTATCTTCTGGCGTTCCTGCACCAGCGCGCGAAGACGGTTCACCTCTATGCCAACGGCCGGGCCACCATCCCGATCACGCAACAGCATGTGGCCGATACACTGGGCCTTTCCATCGTCCACACCAACAAGACCCTTCGCAAACTCATCAACCGCAACGCGATCCGCTGGCTCGACCGCGGCTGCGAAGTGCTGGATGAGGCGGCGCTTCTCGGGATCGCAGGTTGGGAAGGGCTTGGCGAGCAGCGCCGCCCGCTGATGTGAGGAATTCGGCTGGACTCGCGCGGGGAAAGGCATTTTGATACTGGCGGACCGGAGGAACCTCGCCGCCGGTCCCGCGTTTGGAAACCTGCAAACGCAAAGGAGCCTTCCATGCCGTCTTCGACAGCAAAAACCGAAAAAGCCGCCAACGGTTCCAGGGACGCAGCTTCGCAGCCGTCGGTTTCCGAGATGGAAGCGCAGATCGAAACCCTCAAGGCCGAGATCGCAAAGCTCACGGCACAGGTCCAGAGTTCCGGCGAGCGATCGCTGGAGGCGGTGAAGAACATTGCCCATGAAGGCCTCAACCAGGCGCGCGCCAAAGGCGAGGCGGCCATGCAGGGCCTGAAGTCCGAGGCCTACGACATCGAGGGCGAAATCGTCGCGCGGGTCCGCGAAAAGCCGGTCACATCCTTGGCAATAGCTGCGGGCGTCGGCTTCCTCTTCGCGCTGCTGGCACGCCGCTGACGCCTCGTCCTACCCCGGAACATCCATGCTCGCGGCGCTGATCCAGTCCATCGTATCCGGAGAGACGACGCGGGCGGCGAAGCGCGTGCGGCGCGCCATGATCGACTATATGATCGCCGGAATCTGCCTGGCGATCGGCTTGGGCTTCCTGATCGCCGCCGCCTATATCTTCGTCGCGGAGCGATACGGTCCGCTCTACACGGCCATCGGCTTCGGACTGGGGTTCATCGCCCTGGCCGGCGTGGCGCTGATAGTCCATCGCATCATTTCCGGCATTCAGGCCAAGCGCCGCGCCGAAGAGGCGCGGGCCGCCCAAATGCAGGCGATTGCCGGCGCGGCGGCCTTCGCTATCCTTCCCGCGCTTCTCAAGGGGCGTGGCGGCCTCGTATCGCTTCTGGCGCCGGTCGCCGCCATGGTCGCGTATGCGATCTTCAAGGAAAACAGCGACCTCGGGCGCGACGACGACCAGGACAGCTAAGGTCTGATAAATCAGGGCTATTTCGGAACCGATGCGGATGAGGCGCATTTGGCATGCGACGATCATGAGGAGCATGTCATGCGTAGATTTTTCCAGGCCCGGGAAGCACGTCAGGGCCGCCGCGGCTTTCCGGTCTTCGTCATCCTCCTGGTTTCACTCGCGCTTGCCTGCGCGGTCTGGTTCGCCGTCGAGATGTATGGAACGGCGATCCAGTCGCCGCAGACTGAAGCCACCCAGCCGACGACGGGCGAGACGACTCCAGCCACGTCGGGCGGCTGACGCTTATGCGGGGACCAGCACCCGAAGCGATTTCGGATGAATTCGGATCGTCGTCTCGTGCTCGATCGGTGATAGCTCTCCGTCGATCACGCAGCGGTGCCGCTTGTGCAGGCGGGTGAACTTCAGCACGACCTGCCGGCCCGTGTGGATCTCGACATGCGCATTTCGCCGCCACTGTCCGACCAGCATGTGGAGGAGGGCGGACAGGAGATGCGGCAGGCGCCGCGCCGTGGTGACGTAGACGCCGAGCGTTCCGCCGTCAGGGTGGTCCGCGTAAGGCAGGTGCCCCTCGCCGAACAGGTTGTTGGTGACACCGATGCCCGATGCCCGCACCAGGATTTCGGTACCGTCGATGTCGATGCTGACCAGCATCGACGGCGGCCGGACCAGGGTCGCGAAGGTGGCGCGGACCGAAGCGCCGATCTTTCCGAGGCGCGAAGAGAAGGTCATCTCGTCGCGGATCTTCACCAGCTTGGCGTGAAGGCCGACCGAATACTGATGGACGAACGGCGTGCCGTTGGCGGTTGCGACGTCCACCTCCCTGGCCGTGCCGGTCGCCAACGCTGCGACTGCCGAGTCGAGATCGAGCGGCATGCCGAGGCTGCGTGCGAAGAGGTTCATCGTTCCGGCCGGAAGGACGGCGAGTATCTTGTCCGTATCCATGACGACGCCCGCCGCAGCCGAGATCGTGCCGTCTCCGCCCCCCGCCAGGATCACATCCGTGTCGGGTGAGGCAACCGCCTGACGCAGCGCGTCCATGAGGCCGCTGCCTTCCACGATGCGAACGTCCACCGTGTGTCCGGCCTCGCCCAGCCGATCACGCAGGGTGGCGGCGAATGCATCGAGATCCATCGTGCGCAGCGTTCCCCCACCACTGTTCAGCACGGCGACAAACCGCATGGCATACTCCGGATGGGTTGGATGGGCTGGGATCTGCATCACGCAAACAGGCGCCCAGTAACGCGCAAACGGAGTAAAGGTTCCACATTTTTTCTTTGAAAATCAAAGCGCAAGGCAGGACGCCGACTGTCGGTCTATTTGGGAACCCGATCCGCAAACCGGCGTTAACCGGACTGTGAGGCCGCGCCACCTTCACAGCGACGATCGAATGGCGCGGCCGTGCAAAGAAACCCTGCACGAAGGAGAGATTACCATGATCCGCAAGCTTTTGGCGACCACCGCAATCCTGACGATCGTTTCGACCGGCGCGTTTGCCCAGACGACCGCCCCGACCACGGAGCCGGCCCCGGCGACTCCCCCGGCCGCGACCGAAGCAGCCCCGGCTGCGCCGCTTGCTCCGGGCGTAGCCGTTGAGCAGTCCGAAGTGACGGCCGATGGCCAGCTCGCCTCCAATCTGATCGGCGAGAATGTCTACAACAGCACCGCCGAAGATGCCGAGAAGGTCGGCGACGTCAACGATCTCGTCCTCTCCAAGGACGGCATGGTCGAGGCCATCGTGATCGGTGTCGGCGGCTTCCTCGGAATCGGCGAAAAGGATGTTGCGATCGACTTCAAGACGATCGACTGGGCCGAGCGCGACGGCGACCGCTGGATCGTGATCCAGGCGACGGCCGATCAGCTGAAGGAGCTTCCTGACTTCGATCGTGGTGCGTATGCGCCTGCCCCGGCAGTCGCTTCGAACGACGCGGCGACCCCGCCTGCGACGACAACCCCGTCGACCGACATGAGCCAGAACAACGCGGCCACCCCGCCGACCGCGACCGACAGCACGGCTGAGGCTCCGGCCGCCTCCGGCACCGACAAGACCGCAGAGGCTCCGGCTGCTTCGGGCACCGAGACGACGGCTCAGGCGCCTGCTGCGACGGACAAGACTGCAACGGCAGCTATCGACCGTTCGAAGCTCAAGGAGCTGAACACGGCCGAGATTCGCTCGGAGGATCTGGTCGGCACGACGGTCTACGGCGCCAACGAGGAGAACATCGGCGAGATCGGCGACGTCGTCCTGCAGGGCGACAAGGTCGATGCGGTGATCATCGACGTCGGCGGCTTCCTCGGCGTCGGCGAGAAGGAAGTGGCCGTGGGCATGGACAAACTGACCTTCATGGCCGACGAGGATGGCGACCGCTACCTCTACACGACCTTCACGAAGGAACAGCTCGACGCGGCGCCTGCCTATGACGAGGGCGCCTATGCCGAGAAGCGCGACGAAATGCGCATCATGCCGAACTGATCGGTCAGGCATGCGGACATCGGCCCGCGCGGGGAACCGCGCGGGCCGTTTTCGTTTGCATCAGAGGTATCGTTTGCCAGCCACTCCGCCTTCAGTCAGCTCCAGCAATGCCAGGGACTGGTCGAGATGTTCGGCGCGCCATTCGAGCAGGCGTTCGGCCATTTCGAGGCGCGCGGATGTATAAGCCGCGTCGCTCGCCAGATTGCGGGTTTCGTCCGGATCCTCCCTCAGATCGAACAGAACCGGCGGCAGGCCGCCGCCGAAGTGTACGTATTTCCACCGGTCGGTCCGCAGGACCGCGAGGTTGCACTGCCTCGGCGACAGGCCGAAGCGTTTCTCCGCAGTGCCCTTGGCGATGGAGCGGAAGTCGAACTCCCAGTGCGCGGCGTCGCGCCAGGCTTTCGGCGATGACCCGTCGAGAAAGGGCGCCAGCGATCGGCCGTCGAGATGCGCCGGCACCGGAGCGCCGACCAGGTCGAGCAGGGTCGGCATGATGTCGACAGCCTCGGTGAACGCGTCGACGCGGCTGCCGCGTGTTCTTTTCCGTCGCGGGTCGCGGACCACCAGCGGCACGTGGTAGCTCTGGTCGAAGAAGCCGCCCTTCCCCATCGAGAAGTGGTCCCCCATCATCTCGGCATGGTCGGACATGAAGACGACGATCGTGTCGTCCCAGGCGCCGCTTGCGGCGATCGCGTCGAATATGCGGCCGAGCTGGCCGTCGACTTCCGTGATCATGCCCCAGTAGAGGGCGCGGATCTGACGGACCTCGTCCTCGCCCCAGTCGCGCACCTTGCCCTTTGCACCCGGAATGAACTTCGTTTTCCTCAGCCGTTCCATTGCCCAGGCGGAGAACGGATGGATCGCGGCTTCCGCCTCCATGTCCGCCGCCCGCCGCAGCGCCGGCCCGTCGGACGGGTCGTACATGGTGTTGAACGGCTCCGGCACGATGAAGGGCGGATGCGGGCTGATGAAGGAGAGATGGGCGAACCAGGGCTCGGCCGCCTCCTGTTCGCCCAGCCAGCGGATGAACTCGCCGGCGATGAAGGCGGCGGGTGTCTCGTCCTTCGAATAGACGGGCGGGGCGGACGAGACTTCGGGAGAGCGCTTCGCCGGCTTGTGAATGTCCGGGAAAGCGGCGGTTGTCTTCACGCCGCGCGCGGCGAGCCTGGACAGCCACGGCTTCTGATGCTCGGGCAAGAGCACGCGCGGGAAGAAGCCCGGCAGGATGCCTTCATAGGTCCTGAGCGCCGGATCCGACGGGTCGAGCCCCCGCGGATCGGGCGAGGTGTCGGTGTAGCCGAAGAGCGTCGGCGTGTAGCCGGCGCGCCGGGCGGCGAGCGCGATGTTGTCATGCCGGGCGTCAAGCGGTGTCCCGTTGCGGCAGACGCGGTTGTTCATCTGGTAGAGGCCGGTGTAGATGCAGGCGCGGGCGGGGGAGCAAGGCGCCGCACCCGCGTAGTGGCGCGAGAACAAGACGCCCTCCTTTGCCAGCCGGTCGACATTGGGCGTCCGCACGACCGGGTGGCCGACGGCCGACAGGCTGTCGCCGCGCCACTGATCGCAGGTGACGAAGAGCACGTTGGGCCGCGCCTTGTTCTTCGTTGCGCTCTTCACGCCAAGCTCCTTTTCAGCAGAGAGTTCCCGTGGTCTGCTAGCAGCCGCATCGAACGGAGGAAAGCAGATGGTCGTCTGGCGTCGCACGGTTCTATCGGTCATGGCGGGGGCCGCGTTCGCGACGGCGGCGGACGCAGCCTTGCCGCCGCAGTATCAGCGGGCGAAAGAGCTGACGGCGGTCATCGACGCCGCTGCCGGCGTGCTCGGCGCCCGTCCGATCGAGAGCGTGTACCGGGTCGAGGACGACCTCTACCGGGTCGAAACCGCGGGCTGCGTGCTCGATGTCCGGATCGAGGGCCTGCCCATGCCGCAGGGTATGGTCGGACCGCGCAGATTCAAGGCCGTTCCCGGCGAACCGGAGTGCCAATAGCGAAATCTATGAACGATTTCTTGTGATCGTTCACAAATGGAGCACGGTCCTTGCTGTGACCGGCGGCTTTCCTTCCGGCGCCGGCGACCGACATATGGACGCGACGGGCGGCGCGGGCCGCCGAAGCGAAGGGAGCACCCTCATGCTCGACCAGATCAAGGGACTGCACCACGTCACATCGATGGCGGCGGATGCCAATCAGAACAACCACTTCTTCACGAAGACTCTCGGCCTGCGCCGGGTCAAGAAGACGGTCAACTTCGACGCGCCGGACGTCTATCACCTCTACTACGGCGACGAGACCGGCGCGCCGGGCTCGGTGATGACCTATTTCCCGTTCCCTCACATCGCCAAGGGCCAGCCCGGTGTCGGCGAGGTCGGCACGACCGTCTTCTCGGTGCCCGAAGGCTCGCTCGGCTGGTGGCAGGAGCACCTGGCGAAGGAGAACGTCGCGGGCCTCGAGCCCGGCGAATCCTTTGGCGAGAAGCGTCTCCGCTTCAAGGGGCCCGACAATGACGGTTTCGCGCTGGTCGAGCACAAGGGTGACGCGCGCGCTGCCTGGACGCAGGGCGGCGTGCCCGACGACTACGCCATCCGCGGCTTCCACTCGGCCTCGATGCGGCTGCGCGACAGCGGAGCGACGGCCGAGCTCCTGAAATTCATGGGCTACAGCCAGGTCGACCAGTCGAAGAACGTCACCCGCTTCGCGGTGCCAAACGGCATGGGCGCCGATGTCATCGACATCGAGGCGTTGCCGGTGACGCCGTTTGCGCGGCAGGGCGCAGGCTCGGTGCACCACATCGCCTTTGCGGTCGAGAACCGGGCAAAGCAGCTCGAGGTGCGCAAGGCGCTGATGGACACCGGCTACCAGGTCACGCCGGTGATCGACCGCGACTATTTCTGGGCGATCTATTTCCGCACGCCGGGCGGCGTGCTGTTCGAAGTGGCGACCAACGAACCGGGCTTCGACCGCGACGAGGACACCAAACACCTGGGTGAGGCGTTGAAGCTTCCGAGGCAGCACGAGCATCTGCGGGCGATGCTCGAAGGCCACCTCCAGCCGATCGAGGACTGACCATGACGCGGAGCTATATCGAGAAGGTCCTGCCCGGGAAACCGGGCGGGCCGTTGCTCTTCACCTTGCACGGCACCGGGGGCGACGAGCATCAGTTCCCGGCGCTTGGCCGCGACCTGATGTCCGACGCGACGATCATCTCGCCGCGCGGCGACGTCTCCGAACATGGCGCGGCGCGCTTCTTCCGCCGCGCCGCCGAGGGCGTCTACGACATGGACGACCTGACCCGTGCGACCGCCAAGATGAAGGCCTATGTCGAGGCGCATGTCGCGGCGGCGAAGCCCTCGGCTGTCTACGGCATCGGCTATTCCAACGGCGCCAACATCCTGGCGTCGACCATCTTCGCGGCGCCTGACCTGTTCGACGCGGTCGTGCTGATGCATCCGCTGATCCCGTTCCAGCCGGACATCAGGGGCGACCTCAAGGGCCGGCGGATCCTGATGACGGCCGGGCGGCAGGACCCGATCTGCCCGCCGCTCTACACCCACCGCCTCGAAGCCTGGTTGCGCGACGCGGGCGCCGATGTCATCGTCGAATGGCACCCGGGCGCGCACGAAGTGCGTCCCAATGAGATCGAGGCGGCGCGCCGCTTCCTCCAGCCTGTCGGAGCCTGACCATGACCGAACTCCCCGAGATCAAAGTCGAGGACACCGGCTCCAAAGGCCGCTATTTCATCCGGCTCGACACCGGCGAAGAGGCCGAGATGACCTTCACCAAGATCGGCGAGCACCAGATCATCATCGACCATACCGAAGTGCCGGATGCGTTCCGCGGGCAGGGCGCCGGGCTCAAGCTCGTCTCCCGCGCGGTGGAGGACATGCGCAAGGCTGGCAAGACGATCATCCCGCTCTGCCCCTTCGCCGCCGCGCAGTTCCGCCGCCATCCGGAATGGTCCGACCTGTTGAGGAAGTGACATGACGCCCGAGATCCAGTTCGAGACCACGCACAAGGGCGGCCGCTACTTCGTGCCGATGCCCAACGGCGAGGATTCGCGGCTGACCTTCGTCAAGGTGTCGGACGGCCACATCATCGCCGACCATACCTTCGTGCCGGTGCCCTATCGCGGCGACGGCATCGCCGAGGCACTGGTCGAGCGGCTGATCGCGGACGCCCGCACGAACGGCTGGAAGATCACGCCGACCTGCTGGTACGTCGCAGACGAGATCGCGCGGCATGCACCGGACTGGGATGATGTGGTGAAGAGGTGAGGGGAATTGCGTCTCTCTCCCCGTTCACGGGGAGAGATGTCCGGCAGGACAGTGAGGGGCGGCGCAGACTCTCGCAAGCTCGCGCCATGCCCCTCATCCGCCCTTCGGGCACCTTCTCCCCGTAAACGGGGAGAAGGAGAGGCGTCTCACCCCTTGATCCGCTCCGCCAGCACTTCCATCCGCTCGGCCAGGCCCGCCAGCGCGCCGGTGAGGGCGGCGTCGTTCTTGTCGGCCTTCATGAGTGCGTCGTCGCGGGTTTTGCGCAGGGTTTCTATTTCGGTTTCCAGCCCCTTCACGCGGCGCTGCAGTTCGGAGAACTCGTCCATGACCATTATGCCGGCCATCACGGTCAGGCGGTGGTCGCCGATTTCGCCGAACGAACCCTTCAGGTGGCCGACATAGCGGTCGAAGCGGTTGGCGAGGTCGATCAGGTGCTCTTCCTGGCCCTCGTCGCAGGCCATCCTGTACTGCTTGCCGTCGATGGTTACGGTGACTTGTGCCATGGCCTCACCTGTCCAGCACGGCGCGGATCGTCTCCATCGCCGTAACGAGGCGGCGCGAGACTTCCTTGTTGGCGCCTTCGAGCCGCTCGGCCCGGGCCTCCGACGCGTCGAGTTCCTGCGCCAGGCGGGCGCGGTCGGTGTTCATGCGCTGCACCTCGGCCTCGGCTTCGGCGTAATCCTGGTCGCGCTCGAACCGCGCCGCCACCGCGTCCTCGAGCATGGCGATCGCCTTGCCGAGCCGGTTGATGACTTCCTTCAGCGTGACATCGCCGGTCATTGTTGAGCGTTCCACCCGTCCCGACGCGCGAATCGCGCATTATTCGAACGAATTATCCTGTCAAGCTTAGGCGTCGGGCGAAGCGGGCGTCAACAAAGCGCGCCGGCTTTCCCCTGCTATCCGAGCGCTCCGCGCGTTGACAGGTGTCGGGCACCTGCTATGTGTCCCTCGCATTTTCCGGGGGGATGCGGCCGATGCGCGTCCGCTCCTGGCCTTATGGGGCTCGAGGTACAAGATGACGTCACGTGAAAAGCATGACCGGATGGCGAATGCGATCCGCTTCCTGTCGATGGACGCGGTCGAGAAGGCCAATTCCGGCCATCCGGGCCTGCCGATGGGCGCGGCCGACATCGCCACGGTGCTGTTCACGAAATACCTGACCTTCGACCCGGCCAACCCGCACTGGCCCGACCGCGACCGCTTCGTGCTGTCGGCCGGCCATGGCTCGATGCTGCTCTATTCGCTGCTCTACCTGACCGGCTACGAGGACATCACGCTCGACGAGATCAAGAACTTCCGCCAGATCGGCTCCAAGACCGCCGGCCATCCGGAGTATGGCCACGCCGCCGGCATCGAGACGACCACCGGCCCGCTCGGACAGGGCCTCGGCAATTCCGTCGGCATGGCGCTCGCCGAACGGATCCTCAACGCCTCGTTCGGCGACGACCTCGTCGACCACTGGACCTATGTGCTCGCCGGCGACGGCTGCCTGATGGAGGGCATCAGCCAGGAGGCGATCGCCTTTGCCGGCCACCTCAAGCTCGGCAAGCTGGTCGTCTTCTGGGACAACAACAACATCTCGATCGACGGGGCAGTCTCGCTGTCGGATTCGACGAACCAGCTCGAGCGCTTCGCCGCGTCCGGCTGGCACACCATCTCCTGCGACGGCCACGACCCGGACGCGATCGCCCAGGCGATCGAAGCCGCGCGCGCCGACGATCGCCCGAGCCTTATCGCCTGCAAAACGACCATCGGCTTCGGCGCGCCGACCAAGGCGGGGACCAACAAGGCGCACGGCTCGCCGCTCGGCAAGGACGAGATCGCGGCAACGCGCAAGGCGCTGGGGTGGACCTCGGCGCCGTTCGAGGTGCCGTCCGACATCCTCGATGCCTGGCGTCTCGCCGGGCTGCGCTCGGTCAAGCGCCGCAAGGAATGGGAGGCCCGTCTCGCCAAGGCCGATACGGACATCCGCGGCGAGTTCGAGCGGCGCATGCGCGGCGATCTGCCGGGCGGCTTCGAGCCGGCGATGGCCGCCTACAAGCAGAAGCTCGCCGCCGACAAGCCAAAGGTCGCGACCCGCAAGTCGTCGGAAATGGCGCTGGAGATCGTCAACGGCGCGGTGCCCGAGACGATCGGCGGCTCGGCCGACCTGACCGGCTCCAACAACACCAAGACCAGCCAGACCAGGCCGATCACGCCGACCGACTTCTCCGGCCGCTACGTCTATTACGGCATCCGCGAACACGGCATGGCCGCCGCCATGAACGGCATGGCGTTGCACGGCGGGCTGATCCCCTATTCGGGCACGTTCCTGGTCTTCTCCGACTATGCCCGTCCGGCCATGCGGCTCGCCTCGCTGATGCACCAGCGCGTCGTCTTCGTGATGACGCATGATTCCATCGGCCTCGGCGAAGACGGCCCGACCCACCAGCCGGTGGAGCATCTGGCCGCCCTGCGCGCCATCCCTAACCATCTCGTCTTCCGCCCGGCGGACGCGATGGAGAGCGCGGAGTGCTGGGAAATCGCGCTCAACTCGCGCACCGCGCCCTCGACGATCGCGCTGACCCGGCAGAACCTGCCGGCCGTCCGGACCGAATACAGCGAGGAGAACCTCTGCGCCCGCGGCGCCTACGAGCTCGCGAGGGCGTCGGACGACGCCGCGGTGACGAT
Source organism: Mesorhizobium sp. (assembly GCA_041913465.1). GTDB lineage: Bacteria > Pseudomonadota > Alphaproteobacteria > Rhizobiales > Rhizobiaceae > Mesorhizobium_A. The sequence continues at coordinate 60,207 of JAYSFJ010000015.1, forward strand.
CTTCGCCACCGGCTCGGAAGTCGAGATCGCGCTCGCCGCCCGCGCCAAGCTGCAGGCGCACGGCCATCCGACCCGCGTCGTCTCGGTGCCCTGCTTCGAGCTGTTCGAGCAGCAGAGCAAGGACTACCAGACCGCAATCATCGGCAAGTCCAAGGTCAACATCGCCATCGAAGCCGGCATCCGCCAGGGGTGGGACCGCTTCATCGGCCGCGACGGCGTCTTCGTCGGCATGCACGGCTTCGGCGCCAGCGGCCCCTACGAGAAGCTCTACGAGCATTTTGGCATCACGGCGGACGCAGCCGCCGCGGCCGCGGAGAAGCTGCTCCATCCAACCAAGTAATCCGGCGGACGCCCGAGCCCGCCTTTCCTCCCGCACCATCGGAGATCGAACATGACCGTCAGGGTAGCAGTCAACGGATTTGGCCGGATCGGCCGCAACATCGTCCGCGCCATCTATGAATCGGGCCGCAAGGACATCGACGTCGTCGCCGTCAACGACCTCGGCCCGGTCGAGACCAACGCGCACCTGCTGCGCTTCGACAGCGTGCACGGCCGCTTCCCGGGCGAGGTCAAGGTCGACGGCGACACGATCTCGATCGGCACCGATTCCTTCAAGGTTCTCGCGGTCAAGGATCCGACGCAGCTGCCGTGGAAGGACCTCGGCATCGACATCGCGCTCGAATGCACCGGCATCTTCACCGCCCGCGACAAGGCGGCGATGCACCTCGCTGCCGGCGCCAAGCGCGTCATCGTCTCGGCGCCGTCCGATGGTGCCGACCTGACAGTCGTCTACGGCGTCAACCACGACAAGCTGACGAAGGACCACATGGTCATCTCGAACGCGTCGTGCACCACCAACTGTCTGGCGCCGGTCGCCCAGGTGCTGAACGACACGATCGGCATCGAGAAGGGAATGATGACCACCATCCATTCCTACACCGGCGACCAGCCGACGCTGGACACGATGCACAAGGACCTCTACCGCGCCCGCGCCGCCGCGATGTCGCAGATCCCGACCTCCACCGGTGCAGCAAAGGCCGTCGGCCTCGTGCTGCCGGAGCTCAAGGGCAAGCTGGACGGTATCTCGGTGCGCGTGCCGACGCCGAACGTGTCGCTGGTCGACCTCAAGTTCATCGCCAGGAAGTCGACCTCGGTGCAGGAGGTCAACGAGGCGCTGATCGCCGCGTCGAAGGGCCGGCTCAAGGGCATCCTCGGCGTCACGACGCATCCGAACGTGTCGATCGACTTCAACCACGACCCGCATTCCTCGACCGTCGCGCTCGACCAGACCAAGGTCATGGACGGCAACTTCGTCTCGGTCCTGTCCTGGTACGACAACGAATGGGGCTTCTCGAACCGCATGGGCGACACCGCCGTCGCGCTCGGCAAGCTGATCGGCTGAACGGCCCGCATACCGCTTTCGAATGCCCGGCTCCGGCCGGGCATTTTTCGTTCGGGCCACCGGTTCGGGCAAGAAAATCGGGCAGGCCATGCATTTGTTTCCGCAGCGCCTTTTCTTCGCCGCACTATCTTATGAGGAGGAATAAAGAGGGTCGGGGACGAATGTTCGAAGGGGTCTATCTCGTTACGCTTGCCGGAACCGCGATGGTTCTTGCCGCCGCGTTCTCGAGCCTGATCGCCTTCCGCTTCGGTGCCCCGCTGCTGCTTCTCTTCCTCGGTATCGGCCTGCTCGCGGGTCAGGACGGGCTCGGGATCCCGTTCGACAACGCGTCCGCCTCCTATTTCATCGGCTCTATCGCGCTGGCGGTGATTCTGTTCGATTCCGGCTTCGGCACGGCCCTGTCGTCGCTGAGGCTCGCCGCACCGCCGGCGCTCTCCCTGGCGACGATCGGCGTGATCCTGACCGCCGGCTTCTTCGGTGCCTTCGCCTTCGCGATCACCGACCTCGACTGGCTGGAATCCTTCCTGCTCGGCTCTATCGTCGCCTCCACCGACGCCGCCGCGGTGTTCTTCCTGCTGCGAGCCGGGAACCTTCACATCCGCGAACGTGTGCGCAACACGCTGGAGATCGAATCTGGCTCCAACGACCCGATCGCGATCTTCCTGACCATTGCCTTCGTCGAGCTGATCAGCGCCGGCGCCGCGATCCAGCCGGGCGAACTGGCCGTCGGTGTCGTTCTCGGCTTCCTGCGCGAGATGGGCGTCGGTGTATTCGCCGGACTGCTCGGCGGTCGCCTCATCGTCATGTTCGTCAACCGTTTGAAGCTCGATCCCGGCCTGCTGCCGATCTTCGTCATAACGGTTGCGCTGGTCTTGTTCGGCATCACCGGCGCGGTGCATGGCTCGGGCTTCGTCGCCGTCTACACGGCAGGTCTCGTCGCCGGAAACTCGGGCATGCGCTCGACCGCGACGCTCAAGCGCTTCCAGGACGGCATCTCCTGGCTTGCCCAGATCATCATGTTCCTGGTGCTCGGCCTCTTCGCCACCCCGTCGCAGTTCACCTCGATCCTGCCCGTCGCCATCGCGCTGTCGCTGTTCCTCATCTTCATCGCGCGGCCGGTCGCGGTGTCGCTCTGCCTGCTGCCGTTCCGCTTTGCGCGGGCCGAGACGGCGTTCATCTCCTGGGTTGGCCTGCGCGGCGCGGTGTCGATCCTTCTGGCGCTCGCTCCGATCATCGGCGGGCTGGAGAACGGCAGGGAGCTGTTCAATATCGCCTTCATCATCGTGCTCGTGTCGCTCCTGGTTCAGGGCTGGACGATCGGTCCGGTCGCGCGACGGCTCGGGCTGATCATCCCGCCGCGCAGCGGTCCGCTCGACAAGGTCGAGCTGGAACTGCCAGGTTCGGCACACCATGAGCTGCTGGCCTATCGCGTGGCCGCCGGCAGCCCGGTCGCGCGCGGAGGACGCATCCCGCGCTGGGCGCGGCCTTCGCTGGTCATCCGCGAAGGCCGTTCGCTCAAGCCGCAGGACGCCGGACGCCTGCTGGCCGACGACCTCGTCTACATCTTCGTTTCGGACCGCTATCCGCGCCTGCTCGACCGGCTGTTCGCCACCAAGGTGTCGCTGGCGGCCGACGACGAGGAGTTCTTCGGATCGTTCACCGTCGACCCGGACCACCTCGCCAGCGAGATCAGCGCCGCCTACGGAGCAGAGCTGCGCGAGGGCGAGGCCGGTCTCACGATTGCGCAGCTGATGCTCGCCAGGCTCGGCGGCCATGCCGAATATGCCGACCGCGTGCAACTCGGCCCGATCGAACTGATCGTGCGCGACACAGACGCCAAGGGCGAGATCGATTCCGTCGGCCTCGCGCTCGAACCGCAGGCACTGGCGCCATCGATGCCGCTGCTTCTCACCGCCGGAGAGATCCGCGACCGGCTCGCGCGCTTCGTGCGGCGAATGCGCGCGAAACCGCCGAAATCGCCGGACGGGCCGGCCGCGCCCGGCGCGGCTTGACCTCTGCCATCTTGCGCTCGCGCGGGCCGGCTGTATGGTCCTGCGCGATTTGGCCGGCGCCGGGCGCCGGAAGGCATGGAGGGTGTGATGGCCGCGTTCAGGACGCTTGACGACATCGGCGATGTGAAGGGCAAGCGCGTGCTCGTGCGCGTCGATCTCAACGTGCCGGTACAGGACGGCGAAGTCAGCGACGCCACGCGCATCGAGCGTGTCGCGCCGACCATCCTCGAGCTTTCGGACAAGGGTGCCAGGGTCGTGCTGCTTGCCCATTTCGGCCGGCCGAAGGGCGCGCCCGATCCGGCGCAGTCGCTCGAACCGATCGCCCGGGCGACGGCAAGGGTGCTCGGCCGCGACGTCGCCTTCGGCTCCGACTGCGTCGGCGAGGCGGCGGCCAAGGCCGTCTCGAACCTGAAGGACGGCGGAATCCTGCTCCTGGAGAATACGCGCTTCCACAAGGGCGAGGAGAAGAACGATGCCGACTTCGCCAAGGCCCTTGCCGCCAATGGCGATGTCTATGTCAACGACGCGTTCTCCGCGGCCCATCGGGCGCATGCCTCGACAGAGGGCATCGCCAAGCTGCTGCCGGCCTTCGCCGGCCGCACGATGGAGGAAGAGCTGTCGGCGCTGGAGAAGGGCCTCGGCAAGCCGGTGCGCCCGGTGGTGGCCATCGTCGGCGGGGCCAAGGTCTCGACCAAGATCGACCTTCTGATGAATCTCGTCACCAAGGTGGATGCCCTCGTCATCGGTGGCGGCATGGCCAACACCTTCCTCGCCGCGCGCGGCACGGACGTCGGCAAGTCTCTGTGCGAGCATGACCTCGCGGCGACAGCCAAGCAGATCATGATCGAGGCGGCGACCGCCGGCTGCGCCATCGTGCTGCCGGTCGACGGCGTGGTGGCGCGCGAGTTCAAGGCGGGCGCGGCGAGCGAGGTGGTAGATGTTGCCGTGGTGCCGGCCGACGCGATGATCCTCGACGTCGGGCCGAAGACCGTCAAGGCGGTGACCGACTGGATCGACCGTGCCGCGACGCTGGTCTGGAACGGGCCGCTCGGTGCCTTCGAGATCGAGCCTTTCGACACAGCGACGGTGGCCGCGGCGAAACACGCGGCGGCGCGCACGAAGGCCGGCAAGCTGGTCTCCGTCGCGGGCGGCGGCGACACGGTGGCCGCGCTCAACCATGCCGGCGTGGCCGACGACTTCACCTATGTCTCCACCGCCGGCGGCGCCTTCCTCGAATGGATGGAAGGCAAGGCGCTGCCGGGCGTCGAGGCGCTGAAGTCGTAAGTCCGCCACACATCGTCGCGGGGCCGGCCCTTTCAATCGATTGAGCCGTCCGCGCGGCATTCCGTCTCGTCCTGAGTTCTGCTAAGCGCGCGCAAACTCACGGAAATCGGTCGAACGACGGAGACAGGAATGAACAAGGAAATGGCCGCGCAGGCCGCGAACAAGGACGGTTTCATCGCGGCGCTCGACCAGTCGGGCGGCTCCACGCCGAAGGCGCTCAGGCTCTACGGCATCGCCGAAGGCTCGTGGTCGAACGACGCCGAAATGTTCGATCTCATCCATCAGATGCGCGCGCGGATCATCAAGTCGCCTGCCTTCACCGGCGACAAGGTGATGGGCGCGATCCTGTTCGAGCAGACCATGGACCGCGACATCGACGGCACGCCGACCGCGCAGTATCTGTGGGAGAAGCGCGGGGTCGTTCCGTTCCTGAAGATCGACAAGGGCCTCGCGGCCGCGGCGGACGGCGTCCAGCTGATGAAGCCGATGCCGGAGCTCGACGCCCTCCTGAAGCGCGCCGTCGCCAAGGGGATTTTCGGGACGAAGGAGCGTTCGGTGATCGACGCGGCGAATCCGAAGGGTATCTCTGCCATCGTCGCCCAGCAGTTCGAGGTCGGCAGACAGGTCCTGGCGCACGGCCTCATCCCAATCATCGAGCCGGAGGTGACGATCTCGATTCCCGACAAGGCGGCGGCGGAGGACATGCTGCTTGCTGAAATCCTCAAGCATCTCGACAGCCTGCCGGCCGGCCAGAAGGTGATGCTGAAGCTGACGCTGCCCACGAAGGCGAACCTCTACAAGCCGCTGGTCGACCATCCCAAGGTCATGCGCGTGGTTGCGCTGTCCGGCGGCTATTCGCGCGACGAGGCGAATGCGAAGCTGATGCAGAACGACGGCGTGATCGCCTCCTTCTCGCGCGCCCTGACCGAGGGCCTTTCCGCGAAGCAGAGCGACGCCGAGTTCAACAAGTTGCTGGGGTCGGCGATCGACAGCATCTTCGAGGCATCGCGGGCGCGCTAAGCACCCCCTCCGGCCCTTCGGGCCACCTCCCCCGTCGAGGGGGAGGAGGGCGAGAAATCGCGATCTGCCTTGACAAGTTGAATTTCAGTTCTGGCCGCGTTCTCATTGCCAGAGCGGTGCAGAATGGAGCGCCCTCCCTCCCCTTGACGGGGAGGGTGCCGGGCGAAGCCCGGTGGGTGGGGTGGGCCACCTTCGCGATAGGCCGTGGCGCAGATCCGCGCTGCGTTTTTCGTCGCCTTGTATCGGCGAACAATGCTAAGGGGGCCGCGCGGCCCCCTTACTGCTTCATAGATCCTCGCCCATGCCCACCGCCCAGCCTGCCGACCTTGACGCCGACATCGTCGTGATCGGTGCCGGCATCGTCGGCATCTGCGCGGCGACCTTCCTCGCCGACGCGGGCCAGCGGGTGCTGGTCGTCGACCGCACCGGCGTCTGCGAGGAGACGAGCTCGGGCAATGCCAGCGCCTTCGCCTTCTCGGACGTTCTGCCGCTCGCCCACAAGGGCATGATGAAGAACCTGCCGAAATGGCTAGCCGACCCGCTCGGGCCGTTGGCGATCCGACCTTCCTATCTGCCGCAACTGCTGCCCTGGCTTTACCGGTTCTGGCGCGCCGGCCGGACCGGCTACGAGGCGGCGCTGTCGGCGCAGGCCGGCCTGATGCGGCTGGCGGAGGCCGAGTGGCTGGCCCTGCTTGACCGCTCCGGCACGAGGCCGATGCTGCGCGAGGACGGGTCGCTCGAACTCTACGAGAGCGAGGCCGAGTTTCGCGCCGCCCTGCCGGGCTGGGCCGCCCGCGAGCGACACGAAATCGGCTTTCGCCATGTCGAGCGCGACGAACTCGCCTCGCTCCAGCCGGGCCTCTCGCGGCAGTTCGTCAAGGGCACTTTCGTGCCCGGCTGGAAGACCGCCGACGATCCGATGCTGCTCGGCAAGGCGGTCTGGGCTCATGCGGAGGCGAAGGGAGCCCGGTTCGTTCACGGCACGGTGACGGATGTGGCCGGTTCCCCGCAGGAGATCCTTCTGAGCCTGGCCGACGGCCGCAGGATCGCCGCGCCGAAGCTGCTGGTCGCCGCCGGCGCCTGGTCGCATCTCTGGACACGCCGCTTCGGCGACAAGGTGCCGCTCGAGACCGAGCGCGGCTACAACACGACGCTTCCCGCCGATGCCTTCGACGTAAAGCGGCAGCTGATCTTCTCCGGCCACGGCTTCGTCATCACGCCGCTGTCGACCGGCCTGCGCGTCGGCGGCGCGGTCGAGTTCGGCGGGCTGGACTTGCCGCCCAACTACGCGCGCTCGAAAGCGATGCTGGAGAAAGCGAAACGCTTCCTGCCCGGCCTGAAGACCGAAAGCGGACGCGAGTGGATGGGCTATCGTCCGTCGATGCCTGACTCGCTTCCCGTCATCGGACGCGCGCGCCAGTCGCCGAACGTCTTCTACGCCTTCGGCCACGGCCATCTCGGCAAGACGCAGGCGGCGGCCACCGGCCGGCTGGTGCGGGACATGGTGCTGGGGCAGCCTCCGGCCATCGACCTGTCGCCGTTCTCGCCGCAACGGTTTTGAGAGGGCTCCGCATGAACCGGCCCGCTTCCGCAAGCAAGAGATAGCCAATGTCGCGCCATTCGTTCCACATCATCGACGGCCACACCTGCGGCAACCCGGTCCGCCTCGTCGCGGGGGGAGGGCCGCTGCTTAACGGTTCGACCATGATGGAGCGACGGGCGCATTTCCTGGCCGAATACGACTGGATCCGCACCGGGCTGATGTTCGAGCCGCGCGGGCACGACATGATGTCCGGCTCCATCCTCTATCCGCCGACCCGTCCCGACTGCGACATCGCGATCCTGTTCATCGAGACGTCCGGCTGCCTGCCGATGTGCGGCCACGGTACGATCGGCACGGTGACGATGGCAATCGAGCACGGACTGGTGAAGCCGAAGACGCCGGGCCTGCTGCGGCTCGACACCCCGGCCGGGCTGGTGCTCGCCGAATACCGCCAGGAGGGCGAGTATGTCGAAGAGGTGCGCATCACCAACGTGCCGTCCTTCCTCTATGCCGAGGGTCTGACGGCCGACGTTCCCGGTCTCGGCGAGATCGTCGTCGATGTCGCCTATGGCGGCAATTTCTACGCCATCGTCGAGCCGCAGAAGAATTTCCGCGACATCGCCGACCACCCGGCGGGCGAACTCATCGGCTGGAGCCCGCTGCTGCGCAAGGCGCTGAACGAGAAATACACCTTCGAGCACCCGGAAAACCCCGGCATCAACCGGCTGTCGCACATCCTGTGGACCGGCGCGCCGACACAGGACGGCGCGGACGCGCGCAACGCCGTGTTCTACGGCGACAAGGCGATCGACCGCAGCCCCTGCGGGACGGGCACGTCGGCGCGGATGGCGCAGCGCCATGCCAAAGGCCTGCTGAAGGAAGGAGACGGCTTCGTGCACGAGTCCATCATCGGCTCGCTGTTCAAGGGCCGCGTCGAGAAGGAGACGACTGTCGCAAACCGCAAGGCGATCGTGCCCTCGATCGGCGGCTGGGCGCGCACCACGGGCTACAACACGATCTTCATCGACGACCGCGACCCCTATGCACACGGTTTCGTGGTGAAGTAAGACTTTGGACGAAGCGCTCCGGACTCGCAAGAATCCGTAACTCTCGAGCCCCCACGCGACGGATTCTGCGAATCCGGCCTGTGACATGCGTCGAAAAGTCAAAGACTTTGCGATGGGCCAATGATAGCGTCCGGCTTGGTCCAGGTCGTGGACCGTTCATGTCGCGGATTTAGGCAGTGCCCTTCGGGGAGGCTCGATGTCGCAATTTGACATTGCATTCCGGCATCGAACGGCTACGACTTAAGAGAACCACATAAGGGATGCGCCAGGGGCGGCGACATTCCAGGGGAGCCGGTTAACGATGGAATATTTTATCCAGCAGCTCATCAACGGGCTGACGCTGGGATCTATCTACGGGCTGATCGCGATCGGCTACACGATGGTCTACGGCATCATCGGCATGATCAATTTCGCCCATGGCGACATCTTCATGCTTGGTGCGTTCGTCGCGATGATTGTCTTCCTGATCCTCGTGGCGATGTTCACCACGGTCCACGTGGTCTTCTTCCTCCTGGTCATGATGATCGTCGCGATGCTGACGACATCGCTGTGGAACTGGACGATCGAACGCACCGCCTACCGACCGCTGCGCGGCTCGTTCCGCCTCGCGCCGCTGATCACGGCGATCGGCATGTCGATCTTCATCTCCAACTTCGTGCAGGTCACGCAGGGTCCGCGCAACAAGCCGATCCCGCCGATGATCAATTCGGTCTACAACGTCGCCGGCATCTCGATCTCGCTGAAGCAGATCGTCATCGCGGTGGTGACGATCGTGCTGCTCGGGATCTTCTGGTACATCGTCAACAAGACGCCGCTCGGACGCGCCCAGCGCGCCTGCGAACAGGACCGCAAGATGGCGGCGCTGCTTGGCGTCGACGTCGACAAGACGATCTCGATCACCTTCATCATGGGTGCGGCGCTCGCCGCCGTCGCCGGCACGCTTTTCCTGATGTACTACGGCGTCGTCGCCTTCTCCGACGGCTTCGTCCCCGGGGTGAAGGCGTTCACGGCGGCAGTGCTCGGCGGCATCGGCTCGCTGCCCGGCGCGGTGCTGGGTGGCCTTTTGATCGGAACGATCGAGTCGCTCTGGTCGGCCTATTTCTCGATCGACTACAAGGACGTCGCCGCCTTCTCGATCCTGGCGATCGTGCTGATCTTCCTGCCCTCCGGCCTTATGGGCCGCCCGGAAGTGGAGAAAGTCTAGAGCCATGGCGACGACCCATTCGACCGCTGCCGCCACCACGAGCGCGCAGCCCAGCGTCATTGCCAATGCCTTGAAGGAGGCGTTCTACGCAGGACTGATCGCGCTCGGCCTGTTCGTGCTGATCATTGGCCTCAAGACCGACCAGAACATCCGCAACGAACTGATCGTCGTTCAGCGCTGGAGCCTGCTGTTCGTCGTCGTCGCGATCGTCACGGTCGGGCGCTTCGCCTTCTCGGCTTTCGTCTGGCCGGAGGTCGAGCGCCGCCGTGCGATCGGCAAGAAGGTGGCCGTCGCTTCCGAGCCCGGCTTTCTCAAGCGGAACATCAACTGGATCGGCGTTCTCGCGCTGTTCCTGTTCCCGGCTATCGTGATCTGGACGAGCGGGGTCCAGGGCTCGCTGAAATGGATCGACAATTTCGGCATCCAGGTGCTGATCTACGTCATGCTGGCCTGGGGTCTCAACATCGTGATCGGGTTGGCCGGCCTGCTCGACCTCGGATATGTCGCCTTCTATGCCGTCGGCGCCTACACCTACGCGCTGCTGGGCACAGAGTTCGGCCTCTCTTTCTGGATCCTCCTGCCGGCCGCCGGGGCAATGGCCGCGCTGTGGGGTATCCTGTTGGGCTTTCCGGTGCTGCGCCTGCGCGGCGACTACCTCGCCATCGTCACGCTCGCCTTCGGGGAGATCATACGACTCGTGCTGATCAACTGGCGCGAGGTGACCAATGGGTCGGCCGGCATTTCCGGCATCCCGAAGATCACCTTCTTTGGCATCTTCGATTTCGACGTGTCGTCGCCGTTCTACATCGGCAAGGTGTTCGACCTGCCGACCTCGGGCGTCTACTACAAGATCTTCCTCTACTACCTGATCCTGATCCTCGCCCTGATCACCGCCTTCGTCACGGTTCGGCTGCGGCGCATGCCGGTCGGCCGCGCCTGGGAAGCGCTGCGCGAGGACGAGATCGCCTGCCGGTCTCTCGGCATCAACACGACCAACACCAAGCTCACGGCCTTCGCCATCGGCGCAATGTTCGGCGGTTTCGCGGGCTCGTTCTTCGCGGCCCGTCAAGGGTTCATCAATCCCGAGTCCTTCGTTTTCCTCCAGTCCGCCATCATCCTGGCGATCGTCGTGCTGGGCGGCATGGGCTCGCTGGTCGGCATCGCCATCGCCGCGCTGGTGATGATCGGCGGCATGGAGGCACTGCGCGAAATGCAGTTCCTCAAGCTCGCCTTCGGGCCGAACTTCACCCCGGAACTCTACCGCATGCTGCTGTTCGGCATGGCCATGGTCGTTGTCATGGTCTGGAAGCCCAGAGGCTTCGTCGGCAGCCGCGAGCCAACCGCCTTTTTGAAATCGAGGAAATCTGTGTCCGGTTCATTCACGCGCGAGGGACACGGCTGATGACGACGGCATCCGATCCGATCCTCAAGGTCGAGCATCTATCGATGAAATTCGGCGGCCTGGTCGCCGTCGGCGACCTGTCCTTCGAAGCCAGGCGCGGCGAGATCACCGCGCTGATCGGCCCGAACGGCGCCGGCAAGACGACCGTGTTCAACTGTATCACCGGCTTCTACAAGCCGTCGGAAGGCATGATCACGCTGACGCGACGCGACGGCACGACCTATCTGCTCGAGCGGCTGCCGGACTTCCAGATCCCGGCCAAGGCCAAGGTGGCGCGCACGTTCCAGAACATCCGGCTGTTTTCGGGGATGACTGTTCTGGAGAACCTGCTCGTCGCCCAGCACAACAAGCTCATGCTGGCGTCCGGCTTCACGGTGCTCGGCCTGTTCGGCGCGCCGGCCTATCGCAAGGCGTCCGCCGAATCGCGCGAGCTCGCGGCTCACTGGCTGGAGAAGGCCGACCTGATCGACCGCGCCGACGATCCGGCGGGCGATCTGCCCTACGGGGCGCAGCGGCGCCTCGAGATCGCGCGCGCCATGTGCACCGGGCCGGAACTGCTCTGTCTCGACGAGCCGGCGGCAGGCCTGAATCCGAAGGAATCCCTGGCGCTCAACGCGCTCCTCAACGACATCAAGGACAATACCGGCACCTCGATCCTGCTGATCGAGCACGACATGTCGGTCGTCATGCAGATTTCGGATCACGTCGTGGTGCTTGAATACGGCCGCAAGATTTCCGACGGCGACCCAAGCTTCGTGAAGAGCGATCCCAAGGTCATCGCCGCCTATCTCGGCATCGACGACCAGGAGGTCGAGACGGTGCTGGTGGAAGTCGGCGACGAACACGTGATCGAACAGCTCGACGGGACGCCGGATCCGCATCATGGGCCGGCCGCGTCATCGTCGATGATGGCAGGTCCCGTGTCCGACACGATCGAGCACGCCGCCGATCACGAAGGCCTGGTGACCGTGTCGCCGGGCGCATCGAAAGCCGATCGGGTGAAGGCGGCCGCTCCGGTCGCAAAGCCCGCGGCGGCGAAGCCAGCAGCCAAGCCGGCGACGGTTCGCAAGTCCAAAGCCGCAGCTACCCCGGTGGCCGCGAAAGCCGCTCCGGCCGCTGCCGATGACCTCACGCTGATCAAGGGCATCGGCCCGGTCAATGCGCGCAAGTTGAACGAGCACGGCGTGACCAGTTTCGCGCAGATCGCCGCGTGGAAGAAGGCGGATATCGTCGCGGCCGAGGCCTATCTCGAGTTCGACGGCCGGATCGCCCGCGAGGACTGGGTCGGCCAGGCCAAGCGGCTTGCAAAGGGCAGCAAACCAGCCAAAGCCTCGACTGCCAAGACCGGAGGGCGCGGCTGATGACCACCCAAACCCTTCTCTCGGTCGAGGGCGTCGAGACCTTCTACGGCAACATTCGCGCACTGAACGGCGTGACAATGGAGGTCAAGCAGGGCGAGATCGTCGCCCTGATCGGCGCCAACGGCGCCGGCAAGTCGACGCTGATGATGACGATCTTCGGCGCGCCCCGCGCCAAGGCCGGACGTATCGTGTTTGCCGGCACCGACATCACGCAACTGCCGACGCACGAGATCGCCCGGCTGCGCATTGCGCAGTCGCCCGAAGGACGCCGCATCTTCCCCCGCATGACCGTACTGGAGAATCTCCAGATGGGGGCGAGCCTCGACAATCTCGTCCACTTTGCCGAGGATTCGGAGAAGGTCTTCGCGCTGTTTCCCCGCCTCAAGGAACGCATCCAGCAGCGCGGCGGCACGCTCTCGGGCGGCGAGCAGCAGATGCTGTCGATCGGCCGCGCGCTGATGGCGCGGCCGAAGCTCCTGCTGCTCGACGAGCCGTCGCTGGGCCTGGCGCCGCTGATCGTGAAGCAGATCTTCGACGCGATCAGGGTACTCAACGAGAAGGAGGGCCTGACCGTGTTCCTGGTCGAGCAGAACGCGTTCGGCGCGCTCAGGCTCGCGACGCGCGGCTACGTCATGGTCAACGGCAACATCACCATGAGCGGGACCGGCCAGGATCTGCTTGCCAATCCGGAGGTCCGCGCCGCCTATCTCGAAGGCGGCAGGCACTGAGGAGGGACGTTCGATGCACGGTATTCTCTACGAAGAGCCCAGTATCTGGCAGTTCTTCTTCGTCACGCTCGTTCTCGGCGGCGGTGCCGCATGGATGACGGGGCGCGCCTGCGCGCAGACGTGGCGGCCGGTGTCCAGCCTGGTCGCCTTCCTGCTGATGCTCGGGATCGCTGTCAGGTTCATCCACCATGCGCTGTTCGACGGCACGATGTTCACGGCGCAGTATTACATCGTCGACACGATCATCCTGATGGTGATCGGCTATATCGGCTACCGCTACACGCGGGTGAACCAGATGGTGAGCCAGTATCACTGGCTTTACGAACGCGATTCACTTCTCTCCTGGAAGGAGAAGCGCTGACGTTCACCATTAACGCCGAATCCAGCAGGATTCGGCGTGACAAGTGCCTGAAAATGGGCAAAGTTTCCTTTCTGCGAGTTGGGTGGGCATCGCATGAAAGCAATCATCCAGGCCCGCCCGTTTAACGGGAGTGTATCAATGAAGAAGTCTCTCTTGTCGGCCGTTGCCATGACCGCGGTTCTCGCGTTCAGTGGCAGTGCGTGGGCCGACATCCTGATCGGCGTGGCCGGTCCGATCACCGGTCCGAATGCTGCCTTCGGTGCGCAGCTCCAGAAGGGCGCCGAGCAGGCGGCGGCCGACATCAATGCCGCCGGCGGCATCAATGGCGAGCAGATCAAGATCGTCATCGGCGACGACGTCTCCGACCCGACCCAGGGCGTTTCCGTTGCGAACAAGTTCGTCGCGGACGGCGTCAAGTTCGTCGTCGGCCACTTCAACTCGGGCGTGTCGATCCCGGCCTCGGAAGTCTATGCCGAGAACGGCATCATGCAGATCACCCCGGCCTCGACCAACCCGAAGTTCACCGAGCGCGGCCTGTGGAACACGTTCCGCACCTGCGGTCGCGACGACCAGCAGGGTGCAGTCGCCGGCGCCTACATCGCCGCCAACTTCAAGGACGGCAAGGTCGCCATCATCCACGACAAGACCCCCTATGGTCAGGGCCTTGCCGACGAGACCAAGAAAGCCGCCAACGGCGCCGGCGTGACGGAAGTCATGTATGAAGGCATCAACATCGGCGACAAGGACTTCTCGGCCCTCATCGCCAAGATGAAGGAAGCCGGCGTCACGGCCGTCTACTATGGCGGCCTGCACACCGAAGCCGGCCTGATCATGCGCCAGCTGGCCGACCAAGGCCTGAAGGCCGCCTTCATGTCGGGCGACGGCATCGTCTCGAACGAGCTCGCCTCGATCGCCGGCGACGCGGTCAATGGCACGCTGATGACGTTCGCTCCGGATCCGCGCAAGAACCCGGCCGCGAAGGAAATCGTCGAGAAGTTCCGCGCCGCGGGCTTCGAGCCGGAAGCCTACACGCTCTACTCCTACGCCGCCGTGCAGGTCATCGCAGGCGCGGCGAAGGCCGCCGGCGACCTCGACCCGACGAAGGTCGCGGAAGCCGCCAAGGCCAAGGGCCCGTTCCCGACCGCGATCGGCGATCTGGGCTTCGACGCCAAGGGCGACATCACCCGTCCGGACTACGTGATGTACACGTGGAAGAAGGGCGACGACGGCAAGTACAGCTACTTCGAGAACGAATAACCGCTCGAAGCGTTTCGAAAAAAGTGCCCGGCGCGTCCTCGCGCCGGGCATTTTCGTTTGCCCAAGGCGTAGGCAGGCGCGAATTCTGCCGATTCTGTTTGCAGTGCAGCATTTTCCGGATAAACATCTTCCGCAGCGTCCCGCCCCTCCCGGAGTGCTTCCTTGCAGATCAAGAAGATCCTCGTCGCCAACCGCTCCGAAATCGCGATCCGCGTCTTCCGCGCCGCCAACGAACTGGGCATTGAGACGGTCGCCATCTGGGCGGAGGAAGACAAATACGCGCTGCACCGCTTCAAGGCAGATGAGAGCTACCAGATCGGCCGCGGGCCGCATCTTGAGCGCGATCTCGGACCGATCGAGAGCTACCTGTCGATCGAGGAGGTGATCCGGGTCGCCAAGCTCTCGGGGGCGGATGCGATCCATCCCGGCTACGGGCTGCTCTCCGAAAGTCCGGAATTCGCCGACGCGTGCGCCGAGGCTGGCATCGTCTTCATCGGCCCGAAGCCGGAGACGATGCGCAGGCTGGGCAACAAGGTGGCGGCACGCAATCTCGCCATCGAGATCGGCGTGCCGGTCATCCCCGCCACCGAACCGCTGACCGACGACATGGAGGCGGTGAAGCGGCTGGCGCTCGAGGTCGGCTATCCGCTGATGCTGAAGGCGTCGTGGGGCGGCGGCGGACGTGGCATGCGCGTCATCCGCACAGAGGCGGAACTCGCCAAGGAAGTCACCGAGGGCAAGCGCGAGGCGAAGGCCGCGTTCGGCAAGGACGAGGTCTATCTCGAGAAGCTGATCGAGCGCGCCCGCCATGTCGAGGTGCAGGTGCTGGGCGACACGCATGGCAACACGGTGCACCTGTTCGAGCGGGACTGCTCGATCCAGCGCCGCAACCAGAAGGTCGTCGAGCGCGCGCCTGCGCCTTACCTATCAGGCGAGCTGCGCGAGGAACTGTGCGGCTATGCGCTGAGGATCGCCGATGCCACCGCTTATATCGGCGCGGGCACGGTCGAGTTCCTGCAGGATGCCGATACCGGCAAGTTCTACTTCATCGAGGTCAATCCCCGCATCCAGGTCGAGCATACGGTGACCGAGCAGGTGACCGGCATCGACATCGTCAAGGCGCAGATCCACATCCTCGAAGGCGAGGCGATCGGCACGCCTGAATCCGGCGTGCCGCCACAGGAGCACATCCGGCTGAACGGCCACGCCTTGCAGTGCCGCATCACCACGGAAGATCCGGAGCAGAACTTCATCCCCGACTACGGCCGCATCACCGCCTATCGCGGCGCCACCGGCTTCGGTATCAGGCTGGACGGCGGCACCGCCTATTCGGGCGCGGTCATCACCCGCTTCTACGATCCGCTGCTGGAGAAGGTGACGGCCTGGGCGCCGACGCCGCTGGAGGCGATCGCCCGCATGGACCGCGCGTTGCGGGAGTTCCGCATCCGGGGCGTGGCGACGAACCTCACCTTCCTCGAAGCGATCATCACGCATCCATCCTTCAAGGACAATTCCTACACGACCAAGTTCATCGACTCGACGCCGGAACTGTTCGCGCAGGTGAAGCGCCAGGACCGGGCGACGAAGCTGTTGAACTATCTCGCCGACGTGACGGTCAACGGCCATCCGGAGGCGCGCGGGCGGCCGATGCCGAAGGCGGACGCGGCCGCGCCGGTGGTGCCCTTCCACGGCGGCGAAATACCTGACGGCACGAAGCAGAGGCTCGACCAGCTCGGCCCGGCCGGCTTTGCCAAATGGATGCGTGCGCAACCCCAGGTGCTCGTCACCGACACGACGATGCGCGACGGCCACCAGTCGCTGCTGGCGACCCGCATGCGCACCTTCGACATCGCGCGGGTGGCCGGAACCTACGCTCGCGCCCTGCCGCAGCTGCTCTCACTCGAATGCTGGGGCGGCGCGACCTTCGACGTCGCCATGCGATTTTTGACCGAGGACCCGTGGGAACGGCTCGACTTGATCCGCAAGGGTGCGCCGAACCTGCTGTTGCAGATGCTGCTGCGCGGCGCCAACGGCGTCGGCTACACCAACTATCCCGACAATGTGGTGAAGCATTTCGTCCGCCAGGCCGCGGCCGGCGGCATCGACCTGTTCCGCGTGTTCGACTGCCTCAACTGGGTCGAGAACATGCGCGTCGCGATGGACGCCGTCGGCACCGAGGGCAAGCTGATCGAGGCGGCGATCTGCTACACCGGCGACATCCTCGATCCGGCGCGCGCCAAATACGACCTCAAATACTATGTCGCGCTGGCGAAGGAGCTGGAAGCGGCCGGCGCACACATCATCGCGGTCAAGGACATGGCGGGGCTGCTGAAGCCCGCCGCGGCGCGAGCGCTGTTCAAGGCGCTGCGCGAGGCGACCGACCTGCCAATCCACTTCCACACGCATGATACGTCCGGCATTGCCGCTGCGACGGTGCTGGCGGCGGTGGAATCGGGCGTCGATGCGGTCGACGCGGCGATGGATTCGCTCTCCGGCAACACCTCGCAGCCCTGCCTCGGCTCGATCGTCGAGGCGCTGAAGGGCACCGAGCGGGATCCGAGCCTCGATACTGGCTGGATCCGCAAGCTGTCGTTCTATTGGGAGGCGGTGCGCAACCAGTACACGGCCTTCGAGAGCGACCTGAAGGGGCCGGCGTCCGAAGTCTACCTACACGAGATGCCGGGCGGCCAGTTCACCAACCTCAAGGAGCAGGCGCGCTCGCTCGGGCTCGAAACCCGCTGGCACGAGGTGGCGCAGGCCTATCACGACGTCAACCTGATGTTTGGCGACATCGTCAAGGTGACGCCGTCGTCCAAGGTCGTCGGCGACATGGCGCTGATGATGGTCTCGCAGGACCTGACGGTCGCCGACGTCGAGAACCCGGCCAAGGACATCGCCTTCCCCGACTCGGTCGTCTCCATGCTCAAGGGCGACCTCGGCCAGCCTCCGGGCGGATGGCCGGCTGGCCTGCAGAAGAAGGCGCTGAAGGGCGAGACGCCGATTACCGTGCGCCCCGGCTCGCTGCTCAAGGACGCCAACCTTGGCAAGGCGCGCAAGGACGCGGAGGAGAAGGTTGGGCGCAAACTCTCGGAATTCGAGTTCGCGTCCTATCTGATGTATCCGAAGGTGTTCTCCGATTTCGCCGCCGCGCAGGACGCCTACGGCCCGGTCTCGGTGCTGCCGACGCCGACCTATTTCTACGGCATGAAGGGCGAGGACGAGATCCTCCTCGACATCGAGAAGGGCAAGACGCTGGTCGTGCGCTGCCTCGCCATCGGCGATGTCGACGACAAGGGCATGGTCACCGTCTTCTTCGAGCTCAACGGCCAGCCGCGTCGCGTCAAGGTGCCTGATCGGGCGCATGGCGCGGGCGCCGGCAAGGTGCGCCGCAAGGCGGAGCCCGGCAACGAAGCGCATGTCGGTGCGCCGATGCCCGGCGTCATCTCGGGCGTGGCGGTCGCCGCCGGCCAGGCGGTCAAATCAGGCGACATCCTCGTCTCGATCGAGGCGATGAAGATGGAGACGGCACTGCACGCCGAGCGCGACGGCACCATCGCCGAGGTGCTGGTGCGGGTCGGCGAGCAGATCGACGCGAAGGACCTGCTGGTGGTGTTCGGGTAGGAGCGCCTACAGCCGCTCCCCATATCCCGCAAAAGCCGCGACGAGGCTGTCGAACACGGCCCTGACCCTGGGCACCTTGCTCAGGTTCTCGTGCGTCACGACCCAGGTGTCGAGGACGAGCGCCGTGACGTCCGGCAAGACCTGGCGCAGGCGCGGGTCGCGCCGACCTACCGGCACCTGAGCCACGGCGATGCCGATGCCGGCGCGGGCGGCGGCGATCTGCGCCGGATGGCTGTCGGTGCGCAGCACGAACCTGACTTGGGAAAAACCCGCTCCAAGCCGTTCCACGAGCGCGAGGTCGGCGAGCTTACGATCCGGGCCGATCATGTCGTGGCGTCCCAGATCCTCAAACGTCTGCGGTATGCCGTGCCGTTCGAGGTAGTCGACCGAGGCGAAGAAGCCCAGGGGGATCGACGCCACCTTCTTCGCCACCAGAGCCTCCTGTTTCGGGCTGACCGTTCGCACCGCCACGTCGACCTCCTGCGCCAGCAGGTCGGCGGGCGCGTTGCTCAGCGACAGTTCGATCCGGATAGCCGGGTAGGTGTCGCGCAGGACCCTCAGCATGGCCGGGATGACCTCTATGCCCATGAAATCCGGCACACTGATCCGCACCACGCCGGCGATCTCGCCCGGCGTTCCGGAGGCGTGGCGGATGAACAGGTCGGAGGCCATGGCCATGGTCCGGGCCGGCTCGCGCAGCGCTTCTGCGCTGTCGGTCGGTGTCAGGCCGTTCACCGAGCGAGTGAAAAGGACCGTGCCGAGCGCGGCCTCCAGCGCCTCAAGGCGGCTGCGGACAGTCGGATGGGAAACACCCAGCCGCCGCGCCGCGCCGGACAGGCTGCCTTCTTCAAGCACCGCCAGAAAGACGCGCTGGTCGTCCCACGAGATCGATCCGCTCATAAGAAACATACTAGCTACTGAAAGGAAACTTGCAATTTCTTTTCAGGTAACACCGGCGCATCCTTCCGGAACAAGTTCAAGGAGATCGGTCATGACACAGCGGAAAACAGTTCTCGTCCTCGGCGCCTCCGGTGGAATCGGCGGCTCGATCGCCGCGGCGTTGCTGAGGCACGGCTGGCAGGTCCGCGGCATGGCACGCGACGTCATGTCGGTGAGTCATCGCGCCAATCCGCATATCGAGTGGGTTCAGGGCGATGCCCTGTCCCGCGACGACGTGGTGCGTGCGGCATCGGGCGTCGCGATGATCGTCCACGCAGTCAATCCGCCCGGCTACCGCAACTGGGGCAAGGTGGTTTTGCCGATGATCGACAACACGATCGCGGCGGCGCGTGCGGCGGACGGTGCGCGTATCGTCCTTCCGGGGACGATCTACAACTACGACCCGGCGCGCACGCCGGTCGTCGATGCCGGCTCGCCGCAGGAGCCGCGAAGCCGCAAGGGCGCGATCCGGGTTGCTCTCGAACAGCGGCTCGCGGACGCGGCGCCCGAGGTGCCGTCGCTGATCCTGCGCGCCGGCGATTTCTTCGGCCCGGGCGTCAGGTCGAGCTGGTTCTCGCAGGCGATGGTGACGCCCGGCAAGCCCTTGACGCGCATCGTCAACCTGGCCAGGGGCGCGGGCCATTCCTGGGCCTACCTGCCGGACCTGGCGGAGGCCTTCTCCCGTCTCATGAATGCCGAGGACAGGCTGTCGCCGTTCGAGCGGGTTCAGTTCGAGGGCATCTACGACGCGAGCGGCACGCTCATGACCGACGCGTTGCGCCGGATCGCGGGCCGCAAGGTTCCCATCTGGAGCTTTCCGTGGTGGCTCATGCGTCTTGCCGCGCCATTTGGTGGCTTCCCCCGCGAGGCGGCCGAAATCGCCCAATACTGGGGGCACCCGGTCAGGTTCGACAATCGCCGGCTGGTCGACCTGATCGGGCCTGAGCCGCGCACCGACCTCGACCTGGCGGTCAGGGCGAGCCTCGTCGACATGGGCTGCCTCGCTCCGGAGCCGAAACTGCTCCCCGCGGCGGCGGTGTAGTGGCTGATTGAAACGCGCGTTGTGCCGGTCCGCGGAGGTCGAGAGCCTTCCGCGACCGGTCTGGCCCAATCGGTCGCGCGAGGAGCGGCTTGATGGAGTTTCTAAATCGATTTAACAAGCTCCAATGTCAACTCTCGCCGCCACTGCTTCTCCAACGCGCGCCCGCTGGGCGGTCGCCGCACTGTTTGCGGTCAACGGCTTCCTGATCGGGAGCTGGGCGCCGCAGATCCCGCTCTTCCTGGCGCGACTCGGCATCAGCGAGTCCACGCTCGGCCTGCTGATCCTCGGCTTCGGTCTCGGCGCGCTGATCGCCATGCCCACCGCAGGCTATGTCATCGGACGCCAGGGCTCGCGCGTCACGGTCACCTGGTTCTCCTTCGCCGCCGCTTTCGGCCTGATCCTGGTCGTCGCAGCGCCCAACGTCTGGACGGCTGCGCTGGCGATGGTTCTCTTCGGCGGACTGGTCGGCGGCATGGACGTGTCGATGAATGCCAATGCGGTGGCCGTCGAGCGGGCGCTTGGGCGCGCCATCATGTCGTCGTCGCACGGCTTCTGGAGCCTCGGCGGCTTCGCCGGCGGGGCGGCCGGAGGGCTCCTCATCGAGCGTTACGGCGCGCTGGCGCATGCCGGGCTCGTCACGGTGCTGGCGCTCGCGGCGGTCACGCTCGCGGTGTCGCAGCTCGGCGGGGACGACAGGCCGGAGGCCCATGAGCGCCAGCCGCTCGCCCTGCCGCGCGATCCGACGCTCTACCTCGTGGGGCTGATTGCCCTGTTCTGCATGGTGCCCGAAGGGGCGGTTCTCGACTGGGCGGCGCTCTACCTGCAACAGGAGCGCGGCGCGTCCGTCGCCAACGCCGGCTTCGCCTTCGCCGCCTTCTCGGCCGCCATGGCCACCATGCGTTTCCTCGGCGACCGGGTGCGCGACCGGTTCGGTGCCGTGCGCACGCTTCGCATCTCCGCGCTGATCGCCGCCGTCGGCATGCTCGGCGCCGGGATAGCGCCCGAGGAGTGGATGGTGATCGCGGCCTTCTCGTTCGCGGGGCTCGGCATCGCCAATACGGTGCCGATCGCGTTCTCGGCCGGCGGCAACCATCCCGGCCTGCCGCCCGGCGCCGGCATGAGCGTCGTCACGACGATCGGCTATTCGGGCATCCTGGTTGCGCCTTCGGCTCTCGGCTTCGTCGGCGAGCATGTCGGCTTCGCACCTGTCTATGTCGGCGTCGCCGTGGTTCTCCTCCTTGTCGCCGCACTTGCCCGCTATGCGAAAGCTGCGGATTGACCCGCGACGCGCCGCCGCTCTGGCGCGAACGACCGGAGAGGCGTAAGGCGACCACCATGAGCCCGCAGCCGCACAAGGCAAGACAGCGCCCGACGCACATCCTGTCGGCGGCGATGCTGTGGCTCGCGGCCGTTTTGTCTCTCGCCGCGGGCGTGCAGCGGGTCGTCCCGCTCGACCTCGGACAATCCCGCCAGGCGTCCTCCGACGCGGCGCGCGCCGGCGATCTCCCGGCTCAGCGCTCGACCGCCGCCAGCCTGCAATCGCGTCTCGCGCTCCTGTCGGAACGCGCGCTCGAGGCCTTGCCCGCCTCGGGCTTCGACGGGCCGGATACGGCCGTTCTTCCCCACCTCGGCCTCGACCTTCCGGCGCACATAGCCGCACAGGGCCACAGGCCGCTTGAATCCTTCGCGCTTCAGGCCCGTCCGGCCAACGTCCGCGCCCGCGCACCGCCGATCCTCGCCTGACCCATCCCGCCCCAACGGGCGGTTCATGTTCAGGCATTCGACGCCGCCGGCTCAACCGGTGCGCGTCCATCGAAGGATCACACCATGCGCACTCCAAGGAGCGTGATGTGGGGCTATGCCCTCATCATCCTCGTCGGCATCATTGCCGCTCTTCCCAACCTCTTCACCGCGCGGCAGCTCGCTGCGTTCCCCAACTGGTTGCCAAAGCACCAG
The DNA here is from genome assembly GCA_041913465.1 of Mesorhizobium sp. Classification (GTDB taxonomy): domain Bacteria; phylum Pseudomonadota; class Alphaproteobacteria; order Rhizobiales; family Rhizobiaceae; genus Mesorhizobium_A. The sequence continues at coordinate 82,406 of JAYSFJ010000015.1, forward strand.
ATCACGCTCGGCCTCGACCTCCAGGGCGGGTCGCACCTCGTGCTCGAGGTCGATTCCGCCACACTCAAGAAGGACCGACTCCAATCGCTGCTCAACGATGCCCGCACGGCGCTGCGCAAGGATGGCGTCCGAACGGACTCGATCCGGCTCGCAGGGGATTCGGTCGTCGTCGCGGTGACCGATCCTGCGACCCGCTCCAAGGCCGTCGATTCCCTGACGGCGCTGGCCACGCCGGTGACAGCGATCGGCTTCTCGGCCGGTTCGTCCGACCTTGCGGTGGACGGCGCCGATGCCAGCCAGCCGATCAAGGTCACGCTGACGGAGGCGGGCATGAAGGACCGGCTTGACCGCGCCGTCGAACAGAGCCTCGAGATCGTGCGCCAGCGCGTAGACCAGGTCGGTGTCGCCGAGCCGACGATCCAGAGGGTCAATTCCGACCGCATCCTCGTCCAGTTGCCCGGCCTGCAGGACCCGACACGGCTGCGCCAGCTGCTCGGCAGCACGGCCAAGATGACTTTCCACATGGTGGCCAATGTCGGCCAGGGCGAGCCGCTGCCGCGTGGCGTCACGCTTCTGCCCAACGCGAAGGACGGCGGCCAGGTGCCGGTCGAGGATCGCGTCGCGCTCGACGGCGAGCGGCTGACGGATGCCCGCGCGGGCTTTGACCAGCGCACCAAGGAGCCGATCGTCACCTTCCGCTTCGACAGTCTCGGCGCCCGCCAGTTCGCCGAGATCACCGGCCAGAATGTCGGCAAGCCGTTTGCCATCGTGCTCGACGGCAAGGTGCTGACCGCGCCGGTGATCCGCGACGCCATCGTCGGCGGCTCCGGCCAGATCAGCGGCAATTTCACCGTCGACGAGACGGTGACGCTGTCGGCCCTGCTGCGCTCGGGCTCGCTGCCGGCGCCGCTGACCGTCATCGAGGAGCGCACCGTCGGTCCCGATCTCGGCGGTGACGTCATCAAGATGGGCATCTACACCGGCATCGCCGGCTTCGTGGCGGTGACGCTGTTCATGGTCGCGCTCTACGGCATGTGGGGCATGATCGCGAATTTCGCGCTGTTCCTGCACGTGGCGCTCACCTTCGGTGCGCTCGGCATGCTGGGCGCAACGCTGACGCTTCCCGGCATTGCCGGCATCATCCTCGGCATCGGGCTCGGTGTCGACGCCAATATCCTGATCAACGAGCGCATCCGGGAAGAAACCAAGCGCGGGCTCGGGGCGTTTGCCGCGCTCGATCAGGGCTTCAAGCGGGCCTATTCCACCATCGTCGACGCCAATGCGACCTCATTGATCGTCTCCAGCCTCCTGTTCATGTTTGGAGCGGGACCGGTGCGCGGTTTCGCGGTGACGATGGTGCTCGGCACGCTGCTGTCGATGTTCACTGCCGTGGCGGTTACGCGCGTGGTGATGCAGGAGGTGGTGCGGCGGCGGAAGCTGAAGACGCTCAGGATCGAGCCGATCGTCCGCTTCTTCCCCGACAAGACGTCGATCTCGTTCATGAACGGCCGGTTCCTCGGCATCGGCGTGTCGATCTTCCTGTCGCTCGCCTCGATCGGCCTGTTCCTCAAGCCGGGCCTCAACTACGGCATCGACTTCAAGGGCGGCATCCAGGCGGAGATCGCGACGTCGCAGCCGGCCGATCTCGGCCTGTTGCGCTCAACTCTGTCCAGCCTCGACCTCGGCGAGGTCGCCTTGCAGAACGTCGGTGATGCGGACCATGTCCTGATCCGCGTCCAGCGGCAGGAGGGTGGCGAGACGGCGCAGACGGCGGCGGTCGAGAAGGTGAAGGCCGCGGTTCAGAAGCTCGACCCCGGCGTCAAGTTCGAGCGCACCGAGGTCGTCGGGCCGAAGGTCTCGGGTGAACTGGCGCAGTCCGGCGTATTGGCGGTGGTGCTCGCGGCCGCTGCCATGCTCGGCTACATCTGGTGGCGGTTCGAGTGGAACTTCGCCATCGGCGCGATTGCGACGCTGGTGCTCGACACGACCAAGATGGTGGGCTTCTTCGCGCTGCTCGGGCTCGACTTCAACCTGACGGCGATCGCCGCTCTGCTGACCATCATCGGTTATTCGGTGAACGACAAGGTGGTCGTCTACGACCGGATGCGGGAGAACCTCAGAGCCTACAAGAAGATGCCGCTGCGCAGCGTCATCGACATGTCGATCAACCAGGTGTTCGCGCGCTGCGTCTACACCTCGATCGCGATCCTGCTGTCGATCCTGCCGATGGCGATCTGGGGCGGCAAGGCGGTGGAGAATTTCGCCGTGCCGATGGTGGCCGGCGTGGTGGTGGCGACGACGTCGTCAATCTTCATCGCCGCGCCCATCCTGCTCTTCCTCGGCGACTGGTGGACGAAGCGCCACCCGAACCGGGCGCTGGAGCCGGACGCCCTGCCTGCCAAGGGATGAACGAATAAGCCGGCGGCGGAGCGATCCGCCGCCGCTCTTCCATCTATTCCGCCGCGTCGCGCTGCGGTTCGTCGGGCGCTTCGGGGTGGCCGGGGGCGGTTTCGCAGCCGAGGTCGGGAAAGGCAAGGACGCGGCGCTGGTGGAAATCGGTGCGCACGACGAGAAGGCCGCGTTCCTCAAAATAGGCAAGCAGGCGCCGCGCGCGGCGCGGCGAGTGGCTGCCATAGGCGCGGGCGAGCGTGGCGTCGGATGGGGCCGGGGCGTTGAGCGTCGCGGCGCGCGCGACCATCAGGAACACGCCCTGGAGGTCGTCGGGCAGGGTTTCCGAGAGCGAGAGCGCCTTCGCCCAGACTTCGCCGCCGGCATGTTCGTCGACGCCGGCGCGGGCGACAGCCAGGCGCCGGCGGAAACCCGACAGAGACAGCGGTTCGCCGGGCACGCGGCGAATGCGGATGCGGACCAGGAAGTCCTGATAGAGCACGGCGTCGGTGCGGAAAGCCGCATCCGGATCGTCGAGGATCTCGCGCAGCACAGCGTCGATGCCGGCGTCCCGCTCGGCCTCGTCGATGATGGCGAAGACCGGCTCGGCCGGCGGCGCGGGTGCGGGTTTGGGCCGCGACAGCTGCGCCAGCAGGTCGGCGGTCGGGATCGGCGTCGGCGGCGGCTTGCGCACCACCAGGCGTGCCTCGTCGGGCGCGGGCGTGAAGATCAGGTCGCCGGCATCCTGCGGCGCCTCCGGCAGCGGCATCAGCTTCGGGCTGCCCGAGCGCGCGGAGGTCTCGACGCTGCCGATGGTGATCGGCAGCGGGCGGCGCGACAGGGCCGGCCCCAGCGCGACGAAATTGCCGCGCGCCAGGTCGCGGAACATCTCGGCCTGACGGCGATCCATGCCGAGCAGGTCGGCGGCGCGCGCCATGTCGATGTCGAGAAAGGTGCGGCCCATCAGGAAGTTGGACGCTTCGGCGGCGACGTTCTTCGCGAGCTTGGCCAGCCGCTGGGTCGCAATGACGCCGGCCAGGCCGCGCTTGCGGCCGCGGCACATCAGGTTGGTCATGGCGCCGAGCGAGAGTTTCCTCGCCTCGTCCGAGACCTCGCCGGCTATTGCCGGCGCGAAAAGCTGCGCCTCGTCGACGACGACGAGCACCGGATACCAATGATCCCGCTCGGCATCGAACATGCCGCCGAGAAAGGCGGCCGCCGCGCGCATCTGCTGCTCGACGTCGAGCCCTTCGAGGTTGAGCACCACAGAGACGCGGTGCTGGCGCACGCGGCCGGCGATCCGCGTCAGCTCCGCCTCGGTGCGGGCGGCGTCGACCACCTGATGGCCGAACTTGTCCGCCAGCGTGACGAAATCACCCTCCGGGTCAATGATGCATTGCTGCACCCAGGGTGCGCTCTGTTCCAGCAGACGGCGCAGCAGATGCGACTTGCCGGACCCGGAATTGCCCTGCACCAGCAAGCGGGTCGCCAGCAGTTCTTCGAGATCCATCTCCGCCACGGCGCCGCGAGCCGCGACGCCCATGTCGATGTTGACCTTCATAGGGTATTCCTTCGGGCCCCGGCCTCGGCATGCGCTTTCGGGAGGCAGGTGGCGCCCGGCGACACCGTTGGGCCTTTACTCCATGCCGAGCGCGGCCTTGTAGAGGTCGAGGATCGCCTCTTCCTCCTGCCGCTCGGCCGCATCCTTCTTGCGCAGCCGGATGATCGTGCGCACGGCCTTGGTGTCGAAGCCCGTGCCCTTCATCTCGGCGTAGACGTCCTTGATGTCGTCGGAGATCGTCTGCTTCTCCTCCTCGAGCCGCTCGACGCGCTCGATGAAGGCCTTGAGCTGGCCGGCAGCCACTGTCTGGGAGGTTTCGGTGATCTCGTCGGCCAAGGCGGAACTCCTCAATCTTGTCGTTGCAGGGCGACTCGCACATCGCCGGGTCCGCCTGCGATGCCCCACCGTCCCGGCAGGGTCAAGGCGCAAACCGGCCACATCGGGGTGCTGCTGTCAGTGGTCCTTCGGACGGTTCTGTTCGAAAGCCGCCTTCTTGGCGTCGGACGCCTCGGTCTGGTTGAGCGCCTGCCACTCCGCATAGGGCATGCCGTAGATGATCTCGCGCGACTCGTCCTTGGACATGTCGTGGCCGGCCGCGTTGGCGGCGTCGCGGTACCAGTTCGACAGGCAGTTGCGGCAGAAACCTGCGAGGTTCATCAGGTCGATGTTCTGCACATCATTGCGCTCGCGCAGATGCTGGACGAGGCGGCGGAAGGCGGCGGCCTCGAAGTCGCGCTGCTCGGTCTCGGTCAGGTCGGTCATCTGTGCCTCCTCAGATCGGTCCAGTACGGGAGCCGAACTGCTTTGCCTCATGGATATCGGGCCGGGCGTTGATCGCGTCAAGGATGGGAGCCAGGCGCCGCGCCCATTCATCCGCACCCGCCTCCGTGGCGATCAGGTCCTGTCGGATCTCGATCAGCACATGGGCGAAACCGTTGACGATGGCATGGCGGAACATGGTGTCGCCGCGCAGCGCCCCGTCATAGGGCTCGTTGTCGCCGACGACCAGCGCGGGGTCGGCCGCCAACGCCTCGATCAGCGGAAGAGGCGCGCGCGGGTCGCTGTCCCACAGGATGCCGGCATGCCACGGCCGCGGGCGCCCTTGCATGGACGGTGTGAAGGAATGCATCGAGACGATGAAGGGTGAACGGCCGGACGCTTCCGCGACGGAGGCCATCAGCGCGCCGACGGCATCGTCATATGGCCGATAGAAGCTGTCCAGCCGGCGTGCGCGCTCCTCCTCCGACATCGGATAATTGCCGGGGATCACGGTGCCGTCATAGAGCTGGCGGATCAGCGTCGGGTCGTCCTCGCCGCGATTGGGATCGATCAGCAATCGCGAGAAGCCGGCCATCACAGCCGGCGCTCCGGTCAGTTCGGCGAGCCTGCGCGTCACCCATTCGACGCCGATGTCGTAGGCGATGTGGCGGTCGAACTCGGCGGCGGGAAGGCCGAGATCGCCGTATTCGTCGGGCATTTCGCGCATGGCATGATCGGCAACGATCAGCATGCCGCCGGCACGGTTGCCTTCGATGATCTCGAAAGGGGAAAAGAGGGCCGTCTTGGCCATGTCGCCCGTGAACCTGTTTCGCAAACGGATGTCGCGTCTTCTTTCATCTCGGGCGCATCGACGCAATACGTCACGCCACCCTTGGGAAACGAGCACCGGTCCGTCTTTGTATCGATTTAAGGTCCCCCGCGGCGGAGTTTCGTTGACAGAGCGCGCGAGTTTTCCGAAAAGAACCCTACATTGCTTCGTCAGCCGAAGAGTTCGAAAATGCAGGTCGCCAAGGCCGCAAGCGTGCGCCATGCCATAACCCTGCCGGCGCTTTTCGCGGCGGCGATCTTCGGGACGTTCGCCTTCTCCACACCGGCGCTTGCCGATTTCCGAGTGTGCAACGCGACCCAGAGCCTTGTCGGCGTGGCGATCGGCTATCGCGCCGCGGCGGGCTGGATCACCGAGGGCTGGTGGCATATCGAGAAGTCGACCTGCAAGACGCTGATCGAAGGTCCGCTCGCCTCGCGCTATTATTATCTCTACGCGGAAGACGCCGAGCGCGGCGGCCGCTGGGACGGTCCGACCAACATGTGCGTGGCCGAAAAAGAGTTCAAGATCACCGCCGTGAACGACTGCGTGAGGCGCGGGTTCCAGCGGGCCGGGTTCCAGGAATACGACACCCGCGAACAGTCGAGCTGGATGGTCGAACTCACCGACGAACTGCCGCCCGGCAGTCCCCCTCCCAGCCCGACAGGCACTCAATGAGACGCAGCCGCAAGGTCAAGATCCTCGCCACGCTTGGACCCGCATCGTCCTCCGTGGAGATGATTCAGAAGCTGTTCGAGGCCGGTGCGGACGTGTTCCGCATCAATATGAGCCACACCGACCATCCGTTGATGCGCGAACTGGTAGCGCGCATCCGTGCCGTCGAGACCAAGGTCGGCCGGCCGATCGGCATCCTCGCCGATCTGCAGGGACCCAAGCTTCGCGTCGGTATCTTCGCCAACAGCAAGGAAGAGCTGACGCCCGGGCAGACCTTCACGCTCGACGACAATCCTGAGCCGGGCAACGCAATGCGCGTGCATCTTCCGCACCCCGAGATCCTGGCTTCGGTCAAGCCCGGCGACCGCCTGCTGATCGACGACGGGCGCCTGGCGCTGGTGGCGGAGAACGCTGACGGCAAGACCATTGTCTGCCGGGTTGTTTCGGGCACGACGATCTCGAACAAAAAGGGCGTCAGCCTGCCCGACACTGACCTGCCGGTCGGCGCATTGACCGACAAGGACCGCAGCGACCTCGACGCCGTGCTGGCGACCGGAGTGGACTGGGTCGCGCTGTCCTTCATCCAGCGCCCTGAGGATCTCGCCGAAGTGCGCAAGATCGCGCGGGGCCGGGCGGCGCTGATGTCGAAGATCGAGAAGCCGCAGGCGGTGGCACGGTTGTCGGAGATCATCGAACTCTCCGACGCGCTGATGGTCGCGCGCGGAGACCTCGGCGTCGAGATGCCGCTCGAGGCGGTTCCGGGCATCCAGAAGCAGATCACGCGCCTGGCGCGGCGCGCAGGCAAGCCGGTGGTCGTGGCGACGCAAATGCTGGAATCGATGATAAGCGCGCCGGTGCCGACGCGCGCCGAGGTGTCGGACGTATCGATCGCCGTGTTCGAGGGCGCGGATGCGATCATGCTGTCGGCAGAATCCGCCGCGGGCCAGTATCCGATCGAGTCGGTGGCGATGATGAACAAGATCGCCGTGAAGGTGGAGCAGGATCCGCTCTATCCGGGCATCATCAATGCCCAGCGCTCCGAGCCGGAAGCAACCGGAGCCGATGCGATTTCCGCCGCCGCGCGCCAGATCGGCGAGACGCTGAAGCTGTCGGCGATCGTCACCTACACCTCGTCCGGCACGACAGGCCTGCGCGCCGCCCGTGAACGGCCGCAACTGCCGATCATCTCGCTGTCGCCGGTGCTTGCCACGGCGCGTCGACTGTCGCTGGTCTGGGGCCAGCATTGCGTGGTGACGCCGGATGCCAACGATCTCGACGATATGGTCGACCGAGCCTGCCGCATCGCCTTCGACGAGGGATTCGGCAAGCCGGGCGACAGGATCATCATCACCGCCGGCGTACCCCTGGGCACCCCTGGCGCAACCAACATGCTGCGCATCGCATATATCGGCTCCGACGGCATGACGGGGATGTAGGCCGCTTTGTCCGGCGGTCAGATACCGTCCGGCAGCCAGTGATGCCGGTGGTGCGCGTAGACCGATTTCTCCGGCGCGGGGAAGGCGGGATCGGCGAAAGCGCCGCTCGCGACAGCGACGAAATCCGGCTTGCGCGACGGTTCCCACCAGACCGTGCTGCCGCAGACGGGGCAGAAGTGGAACGTCACCGGAAAGCCGCTGTCGGACGCACGTTCCCATTCGGTCGACCGGCCGGACACCGTAGTCGCCAGCCTTGAGAAGAATGCCGCAATGCCGAACGGGCCACCGGTGCGGCGCTGGCATTCGAGGCAATGGCAGAGCGACACCGAGACGGGCTCTCCGACACATTCGACGCGCAGGTCGCCGCAGGAGCAGGTTGCGATCCGGGTCGCCATGCCTATTCCCCGGGCTTGAGCTCGGGCGAACGATGGGGCGCGCTTTCGTCGACGCAGATGCCGACGCCGTAGCTGTCGCCCGACAGGCGCGCTTCGACCTGCTTTGCAACAGCCTGGAGGTCGGTGGGCTTTCCGGCCAGCTTCTCGATAGCCGCGACGGCGAGGTCGGTGGCGATCCATTCCGGCTTGTGGCCGAGATTGTGCACCCAGATCAGTTCGGCACCGGGGATATCCCGTCCGAGACCGGCCGAGTGAATCTCCTCGTAGACGACCGTGTCGCGGTCGCCCGAGATCACAACCGTCGGGGCTGCGATCTCGCCATAGCGCGGCGCGGTTGCGACTGCGTGGCGGTAGAGGCCTTCGACATCGGTGGCGTTGGCCCGGAAAGCGGCAGGCCGGAGAACCAGCGAGATCGACGCGTCGCGGGCATAGTCGTCGGGCGCCTTGTTCGGCGAGAAGACGCAGTCGGTTGCAGCACCCAGCCGCAATACGCCGCCGGGGTAGGACAGGGTTTCGGAGAACAGCGGTCCGATCACCGGCGTCGTCGTCAGAGTGTAGTACCAGGAAGTGGCGCCGCCGGGCCACGGATGGCTGGCCGGCGCGAGAAACAGCACTCCCGCGGTCCGATCGGGGAAATCGAGGGCGAAGGTCGCGGCGATCGCGCCGCCGAAGGAATGGCCGACGACGATCGCGCGATCGATCCCGACATGATCCATCAGCGCGGCGATCGTCTTCGCCTGGCCATGCGGATCCTCGTTCGCGGACCCGCGGCCGGACCAGCCATGGCCGGGCCGGTCGAAGAACAGCATCTCCGCCCGCCCCACCAGATGCTTGCGGAACGGCAGCATCTGGTCCTTCAGGTTGCCGCTGGCGCCGTGGATGAAGATCACCGGCGGAAGGTCGGCGCCCTTCGGCTCTTCGGCTTGGACGAAGTGCATCCGCGTGGCATTGACGGTGGCGAAGGTTCCGACCGGCGGGTTGCGGCGCTCGATCAGCCAGGCGCCCACGCGGGTCACACCGGCAAGCGCGAGAAGAAGTGCCGCGAGGAAGCAGATCAGCGCGTAGAGGAGATTCATGTACGCCGTGGAGGAGCAAGGGAAGTAGAGACGTGACTATCGCGCCTCGCGGCGGAGAAGGAAAGATGCCGGCTCAGATGCCTTCACCCGCCAGTTCCTCGGACAGTTCGGCCACTTCCTTCTGGGCGTTGCGCATCATCGGATAGATTGATAGCGCACGTTCGTAGGCGTCGAGCGCGAGTTCCTTTCGGCCCGACTGCTTGAGGATCGAGCCCATCCCGGACAGCGCTCCGAAATGGCGCGGCTCCAGCCGGAGCGTCCGGTCAATGTCGGCCATCGACTTGCGATAATTGTTCATCAGGAAATGGACGGTGGCGCGCCTGTTCCAGCCCTCCGCATAGTCGGGCTGGAGCACGGTGACGCGGTCGAGGAAGTCGAGTGCGACGCCGTATTTCTTGGCTTCGATGGCCTCCTGCGACCATTGCATCATCGCGTCGATCGAGGCGCTGCCGGAATCGAACCAACTCTCGCGGATACGTGAGGCGATGCGCTCCGCCGCCATCTCCTTGCGCTCGCGCCTCAGCTCCTCGAAGAGCTTGTCGAGAGCCTTGGCTTTTTCGGATTGCGTCATCGCCGGCGCGACCGCGGCCGCGCTCGATTGCGAATATGAGGAGAATGTCGGGGCGAATACGCCCAATCCGACGAGCAATAGCAAAACGCTGCGCATACCTGGAAACTAGTCCCGATTCGCGCAGCGTTAAACTGAAATTCGCGTGAAGCGGACGATCAGCCCTGGCGCGCCTTGTAGCGCGGAGCCGTCTTGTTGATGATGTAGATGCGGCCCTTGCGGCGAACCAGCTGGTTGTCGCGATGCCGGCCCTTGAGCGCCTTGAGCGAGTTCTTGATCTTCATGGTCTTGACCCGTCGGTGAGGCCCGTTCGGGCCAAAATGCAAGACGCGCCGAACGGGCGCGCCAAAAACGATGCGGGTCCATACCGGCGCGGCGGATGGCTGTCAAGGCGGAGAGCTCATCGTGCCGTCAGGGAGACGTTGAGACGCGTTCCCGTAGCCTCGGCATAGCGACGAAGCGTCGACAGCGACGGCGAGATCCGGCCGCTTTCGAGCCGCGCGATGGCTGACTGGGTCGTTCCAAGGCGGGCGGCCAGATCCGCCTGCGACAGACGCGCCGAGGTTCGGGCGGCGATCAATGCCTCGATCACGGCGTATTCTTCGTCGGCCTTGCGGTACTCTGTGTCAAATTCCGGACTTTCCCGGAGCCTTTGCTTCAGTTCAGTCAGCTTCGTCATCGCATCACCCGCTTCAATCTATCTTCGGCGATAGCCAGTGCCCCTGGCGGGGTCTTCTGCGATTTCTTCGCGAAGACATGGAGGACGACCACTCGCTGGCCGGTGACGGCGACGTAGATGCCTCTCGCGATTCCTTCGGGAGACTTTGCTCTGAGCTCCCACAGCTTGCCGCGCAAGTGCTTGGCATGCGGCTCGTGTATCCTTTCGAGGCCTAGATGCTCCACCATCTCGAACAAGCGGATCAGGCGCGCTTGCAGGGATATCGGCAGCGCCGCGATTTCGGCGTCGACGGTTACGTCCAGAGTCTCGACCGTCCACGGCATCGGTAAGTTCCAAAGCGTGTTTATAGCAAATATGCTATAAAGCTCGTCTCGTCAACCGCGTAAAATGCCCCATCTTGCGCCCGGGGCGGGCTTCGGCCTTGCCGTAGAGGTGGATGACGACATCCGGCTGCGCGGCGAGTTCGGCAAGGCGGTTCACGTCGTCGCCGATCAGGTTCTCCATCACGCAGTCGGAGTGACGCGACGGGTCGCCCAGCGGCAGGCCGACGATTGCTCGGATGTGCTGTTCGAACTGCGAGACGGCGCAGGCCGCTTCGGTCCAATGGCCCGAATTGTGAACGCGGGGCGCAATCTCGTTGACCAGCAGGTTGCCGTCCGTCAGTACAAAGAACTCGACGCCGATAACGCCGACATAGCCGAGTTCGGTCAGGATTTTCATCGCTGCGCTCTTCGCCGCTTCGGCGGTCGGACCCGATACACGGGCCGGAACCGTCGAGCTGTGCAGGATGCCGTCGCGGTGAACATTCTCGACCGGATCGTAGCATTGGACCGCGCCGTCGCGACCCCGGGTCCCGATCACGGAGATCTCGCGCTCGAACGGGATCAGGCTTTCGAGGATCAGGGGCACACCGCCCATCGCGGCGTAGAGCCCCAAAAGGTCGCCAGGCATCGCTCCGCGGAGCACGCGCTGGCCCTTGCCGTCATAACCCATGCGGCGGGTCTTCAGCACGCCGGAACCGCCGAAAGCCCCGCAGGCGGCGATCAGGTCGGCGTCGCTGTCGACGGCGCGGAAGTTCGCGGTAGGGATACCGGCCGCGTTGACGAAGCTCTTTTCTGTCAACCGGTCCTGCGACACCTCGAGCGCCATTGGAGGCGGCGAGACCTCTGCGGGCGACGCCAGCGCGGCAGCGGCCCCCACCGGCACGTTCTCGAACTCATAGGTAACGACGTCGCAGGTTCTGCCCAGCTCGGCCAAGGCTTGCGGATCGTCGTAAGCCGCGACGATCTGCCGGTTCGTCACCTGGGCAGCCGGGCAATCGGCCTGAGGCTCGAGCACGATCGTGCGGTAGCCGAGTCGCGCGGCCGCCATCGCCAGCATGCGGCCGAGTTGGCCACCGCCGATGATGCCGATCGTCGAGCCCGGCGCCAATGGGCCGCTCATTCAGCGTTGTCCGACGGAGTCAGCGCCACCTTGTCGCTCTGCGCCTTGCGGAAGGCGTCGAGGCGCTCGGCCAGCGCGTCGTCGTTGAGCGCCAGGACGGCTGCCGCCAGCAGCGCGGCATTGACCGCGCCGGCGCGACCGATGGCCAGCGTGCCAACGGGGATGCCGGCGGGCATCTGAACGATCGAAAGGAGCGAGTCCTGTCCAGACAGCGCCTTGGACTCGACCGGCACTCCGAACACCGGCAGAGGAGTGAGCGAAGCGGTCATCCCCGGCAGGTGCGCAGCGCCGCCGGCACCGGCGATCACCACCTTGTAGCCCTTGGCCTTCGCGCGGCGGGCGAAGTCGTAAAGCCGTTCGGGTGTGCGGTGGGCGGAGACGATCAGGCGGTCGTGAGGAATGCCGAGGGTCTCGAGCGTCTCGGCGGCATGACGCATGGTCGCCCAGTCGGACTGGCTGCCCATGATGATCGCGACGTCGCTGCCGGCCATGTCGGATTCCCTCGTCAAGGCGGCGGACCTAGCGGAAACGGGCAATGCGTGCAAGCAGCGGCCACAGCGCAGCCGTCACGCAATGATGTCGGGAACGACCTTGTCGGAAAGCTGCAGCAGCCTGTCCTTGAGATGCAGCTTCTTCTTCTTCATCCGCTGGATCTGCAGCGGGTCGCAGCCGGTTGCGATCATGGCGTTGATCGCCGCGTCGAAATCGGCATGGTCCTGTTTGAGACGAGCGTATTCGAGTTTGATCTCTGCCTGGTCCTGGTCGGACATCTAGGTTCCGTCTCAATGCAATGCGCGTTTGCGCTAAATGTCGGGGAGCCCGGACACGGGACTGCGACCGGCGAGTCGCCATATCACATTTCACCCTGAAACGAAATCCTACTCCTTGGAGTTCGACAATCCGCCTATTGGGTGGCACACTGTCATCGATCCGTCATGAACGCCGTCCGGCGGGACGGCCTTCTCTGGCGGAAACGAGGAAACCAGCGAAGGGAGAAAGATAAATGTCTTTGGTGTCCCACCTTGCGGAGCTCCAGAAGCGCCACAGCGAGATTGAAGAACAGATCGCCGAAGCGCAGGCCAGCCCATCCGTGGACGACATCGCGATCGTCGCGATGAAGCGCAGGAAACTGGCCCTCAAGGATCAGATCTTCCGGCTTCGCAATGCACGGGAAGAGGAAAAGCAGACCCGTCACTGATGTTCGATGCGCTTGACGCGCAAGATTTGACTTCGCGGCCCGTCGGTCCTCCCCGGCGGGCCGCTTGCGTTTACGGCCGGCTCATTCCTGCCAGAACTGGTCGAGCCACAGGTTGAGCCGCAGGAAGCCCGCATTCTCGACCGCATAGATGCGCCGCGTGCCCTCTGAGCGGACAGAGACCAGACCGGCGTCGAGCAGGACTTTCAAATGCTGGGAAACGGCGGGCCGGGAGACGGGCAGTCCCGAGGCGAGTTCGTTCACCGTGCGCGGAGATCGCCGGAGTTCTTCCAGGATCGTCCGCCGGTTGGAATCCGATATCGCCAGGAACGAGTCTTCGAGCGCCATATCCCAGCGTAAGCGAGTGTGCCGGCCACTTCAACGGTTCTCGGGCGATTCGCCGCTGCGCGGATCGAGCCGCAGCGCCTCAGGGGTGGCGGCGCGCTCCGAAGGAAGGGTCTGGAACGTCTCGCGCTCGGCGATCGGCACAGGCGCGCGGGCGCGGATGCGAACCAGCGTGTAGGCAGCCAGCGCCAAGTGGGCGAGCGCCGTCGAGAGGAAGATCGCATCCGGCCGCAACTGTTCCATGAGCACCGCCGCCAGCACCGGCCCGATCATTGTGCCGAAGCCGTAGAGGAGCAGCAGCCCGCCCGACACCTTGACGAAATTCGCGGCGTCGGCATGGTCGTTCGCGTGGGCCACCGCGATCGAATAGAGCGTGTAGGCGAGCGCGCCGTAGCAGGCGGTCATAACCAGAACGAAGACGTCGGATCGCGGCTGGAGGAAGAAGATCAGCACGCCGATCAGGGCGGTGATCAGCGCCGCGCCGGCCAGCACGTTGCGGCGGTCGGTCATGTCGGAGATGCGCCCGACCGGTATCTGCATCGCGGCGCCGGCCACGACGGTCAGGCTCATCATCAGTGCGATCGTGGCCGTCGAGACACCGATCTGCGCGCCGTAGACGGCGCCGAGCGTGCCCCAGGCGCCGTTGGCTATGCCAACAAGCAGACAGGCCGCCACGGAGACCGGAGAGTTGGCATAAAGCTTCCGGATGTCGAGCGACACTTCCTGCAGCGGCTTCGGGGTGACCGCCGTGGAGACGGCCGTGGGGATCAGGGAGAGGCAGAAGAAGATGCCGGCCACCATGAAGAGCTTGTCGGTCGTCACGTCGCCGAAGGCGACGAGAAGCTGGCCGGCCATGATCGAGGCGTAGGTGACCATCATGTAGAGGCCGAAGACAGTACCGCGGTTTTCGTTGGTGGCGCGCTCGTTGAGCCAGCTTTCGATGACCATGAAGGCGCCGGCCATCGCGAAACCGGTGAAGACGCGCAGAACGACCCAGACGATCGGATGGATAAGCAGGCCCGTCATGAGCGCGATGATGGCGGCGGCAGCCGCAAACGCACCGAAAGCGCGCACATGGCCGACCCTTCGCACGAGACGCGGCGCGAACAGGCAGCCGCCGACGAAACCGGCCGCCCAGGCGGTTCCGAGCAGACCGAGCGAGGAGGTCGAGAAGCCCTCGGCCTGACCGCGCAGCGGCAGGAGCAGGCCGTGCAGTCCAGAGGCGGCGAGCAGGAAGGCGGTACCCCGCAGAAGCGCGAGAATCGGACCGAAGGATGCGAACATGAAGGGCTTCCGCTTTGGGATTCGGTTCGGCTGAAGATACCTGCTTTATGTCCTTTCAACGACCCCGCGGGCGACGGTTCGGGTTCGTTTGCGTCGCATACCCGATCTGATAGCACTGGTGACAGAAGGATTATTACCGGGGAGGCGCGACATGGACCGACTGAGCCTGCAGGATCCGCTGTTTGCCACCTATGCGATTTGCGCCGCGCTGATGATCCTCAAGGCGGTGGGCATGTCCTGGCTCACCGTCTACCGCATGACCAAGGTGAAGGGTGGTTACCGTTCCCCCGAGGATCTGCGCAGGACGCGGCTCAATCCGGAGCCCGATCCGAGCCAGCTCGGGCCGAACGATTATGTCGACCGGATCCGCCGGATCCAGCTCAACGATCTGGAAAACCTGCCCTTCTTCCTGGCAGCCGGCTTCCTGTTCGTGATCGCAGGACCGTCACTGCTTCATGCGCAGATCCTGCTCTACGGCTATGTCGTGTCGCGCCTCTTGCATTTCGCGGCCTATCTGACCGCGCAGACCCATGATGTCCGTGCCACCTTCTGGACGATCGGCTCGCTGATGCTGATCTACATGACGCTCTACGTGCTCGCCGCAGCCCTCGGGCTTGTCTGAGGCCTAGCGCTTGAACAGCGCGTCGGCGGCGCTGCGGGTCGTGCCCTTGGCCGCCTTCTCCGCCTCCAGGCGCGATATCTCCTCGCGCAGCAGATTGATCCGCTCTGTCAGTTCGCCGACCGAGAGGGTCGCCAGATCCTGGCCGATCTCGTGGACCAGCTTCCTCTTTCTCGGTTCCTCCTCGAACAAGGCCATGGCGTTCTCCGGTTTGCCTCATTGCCCGCAGAGGTTACATAGGGCCTGGCGATGGATGCGAACAAGCCCCGGCAGCGGGGGAGGATGTGAATGAAACAGACGGCGAAACTCCCGGCGGCGATGACGGCTATCGCGATTACCGAACCCGGCGGACCGATGGTGCTGAAACCCGAGAGGCGGCCGCTGCCGCTGCCCGGTCCGGGGGAAATCCTGATCAGGGTGAAGGCGGCGGGCGTGAACCGGCCCGACGTGCTGCAGCGGCAGGGCGCCTATCCGCCGCCGCCGGGCGCATCGGACCTGCCCGGCCTGGAAGTGGCCGGCGAGGTCGCGGCGCTTGGAGAGGGCGTGAAGAGATGGCGTATCGGCGACGCGGTGACGGCGCTCACGCCGGGCGGCGGTTATGCCGAGTTCTGCCTCGTCGACGAGAGCAACGCCCTGCCGGTGCCGCACGGCTTCACCTTCACCGAGGCGGCCGCGGTGCCTGAAACCTTCTTCACCGTCTGGCACAACGTCTTCCAGCGCGGCGGGCTGAAGGCGGGCGAGACCTTCCTTGTGCATGGCGGCACGTCGGGCATCGGCACCGCGGCGATCCAGCTTGCCAAGGCGTTCGGTGCGCGCGTGATCGCGACCGCCGGCTCGGCCGAAAAGTGCGAAGCCTGCACGAAACTCGGCGCCGATCGGGCCGTGAACTACCGGAGCGAGGATTTCGTCGCAGCCGTGAAGGAGGCAACCGGCGGCAAGGGCGCGGACGTGATCCTCGACATGGTGGGCGGCGACTATATCGGCCGCAACTACGACGCCGCGGCAGTCGACGGACGGATCGTCCAGATCGCGTTCCTGCAGGGTGCGAAAGCGAACGCCGACTTCACCAAGCTGATGATCAAGCGTCTGACGCATACCGGCTCGACGCTTCGCCCGCGCAGCGTCGAGTTCAAGGCAGGCATTGCCGCCGAGCTCGAGCGGCAAGTCTGGCCGCTGCTCGCGGAGCGCAGAATCGCGCCCGTCATGGACATGATCTTCCCCCTGCGCGAGGCATGGCGGGCGCACGAGCGCATGCAGGAAGGCGAGCATATCGGCAAGATCGTCCTGGATGTCGGCTGAGTGTGGGCCGCCCGGACTCTTTCGTCTCCCGCGTGGTCACGACAAATCCGACACTGTCTTCGATTTGTGCAGTGCAAAACGCTCGACGAGATGCCAAAGGAGATGCTTCCGGTTATTTTGGTCCCGATGCGATTCGATGAGCTTGACGTTTGAGCCCCGCCGAGTTTTCCGACCAGTCCAACCGTCGGGCGTCCGGTTCGCTCGGGTAGGCCCTCAACGGGAACGGCTAGCCGGCAAGAGCGTTCGTCAGGATGGCATGGCAGGCGCCACACGAATGCAATGCCTTGGCGTTATCGCGTAGCACCACACCCATCAATGTAACAAGCTTTGAAGGGCTCATGAAGGCAGCATATCCTTTCAACATCGCGCTGCGGGACAATCCCTCATGCTGATCGCGACATCGAATTGCTTTGATGTCAGCGAGAGCGTTGATGGCTTGCTTGCGTGGGACGGGCCAGCGCTTCTTGTGTTTCTTCCCGGCTCCAACCCGGGCCGAAAGAGGCTCAGGGAACTCGAGCAGGATTTTCTCGTTCTCGATTGCCTCGAAAGGCCGGCGGCCGCCAGCTGCCTACTGCTGGATATACTCTCGTTGCTGAAGGTGCGCTTCGACAGCGAGAGCTGGCCGCTGCTGTACATGGATCGGCCGGGCGATGCGGATTTCGTCAAGGCCCAGTGCGAATTGGGACGGCGTCTTCCTGGCAGCCTCGAGGCGAGCTTCTCGGACGCAGGCGAACTGGCAACGCTACGGCTGGGGGAGATGATAGCGACGAGTCCGGTACTACGAGACGTCGTTTCGTTCATGTGCGAGAACCGCGTCGACGACCGCCGCATGGTCGGTCTGCTCAATCTATGCTTTCCCGGTGACCGCTCATGACGGATCTGCTGGCCATATGGCGCAGGTACGCGTCGATGGCGAACATTCTCGATCGACGTCCGGATTTCAGGTTCGATCCCGATTTCTACGGAGCGCAAAGACGGGAGCTGGACCAGGATCCCCAGGCTCTTCTCGCGCACTACGAGCAAAGCGGCAGAGAGGAGGGGTCTGCACCGACCCTCTACCGCAGCATCGCGCCGGAAAATCCGGACATGATCGCAGTCATCGGCCGCCTCGTCACCGATCCGAAACTGTCGAAAGCCATCGAGAGCGGAGATCCCGAGGCCTATCATCTGGCGTTCGAATTGATGCGTCTTGGGGCTCCCGTCGATGCAAGCATGTCGAATTTCTCGGCGCAGGCATATCAGGGCACCTACTACGACATCGGAAAGGCCGGCGTCGATCCGCTGATCCACTACCTCCTGTACGGCTCGAAGGAAGGGCGCCAGACGCTGGAACAGCTACGTGCGTCCCGCCATCAGGGGCGCGCCACTTTTTCCCCGGACAAACCGACCTGTCTGATCGCCACGCACGAGCTTTCGCGCACGGGGGCACCAGTCGTCGCGCTCGATCTCGTCCGCGAGGCCTCTCAGACGCATAATGTGATCGTCGCGTCGTTGAGGGACGGGCCGCTTCTGGCCGACTTTCTGGAGTATGCCTGCGAGGCTGTCGTCACGACGAAACTGCTTGGCGATTTCGCGCACTATAAAAGCGAGGCTTTTGCAAAGATCGAATTCGCCATCGTCAACTCCGTCGAGGCGTGGGCGTTCATCCCGTTTCTGGTCGCCCGGGAAATACCCTTCGCGTCCTATGTTCATGAGTATGCGAACTACCTCTTTCCGACATACAAATCGACGTTCACAGGGCTTTTCGCAGATCTGCTGGTCTTCTCTTCCGAGCACGTGCGGGACAGCTGGGAGGGACGGCTTCAGGATATCGAATTCGATACCGCTCGCGATTCCACAATCCTCAGACAGCGCAACTTCTCGGTTGGAGGGGTGGATACTGTGGCGCTTGAGGGCGCTCGGGCGCGCCTGTCGAGCATTCTCGGCCGCGATCTTTCGAAGGTTCGTCTCGTCTGCGGGGCAGGGCATCTGCAGTGGCGAAAGGGCACCGACATCTTCGTCATGGCAGCCCAGATCTGCCGATCCCGCGACCGTGACACCGTTTTCGTGTGGATCGGCGACGGGCTGAACTTCGAGGACATCGGCTTCGGCGTATGGATGAAATACCATATGCGTCAGGCGGGCTCGGATCGGGCCGGAGGAAACCTGTACTTCCTGCCGGCTGGCCCGGCCTATGGAGACCTGCTGGCGGCGTCCGATGCGATGTTCGTATCGTCGCGGCTCGATCCGCTCCCGAACGTGGTATTCGACGCACTGGATACCGGCTGCAGGATCGTCCAGTTCGAGGGTGCTTCGGGCTTCGGCGACAGTCTCTATTCGTCTACCGAGCATTTCATATCGGTTGAGTACGGCAATCCCCAGGCCGCGGCCGAGGCGATAGTGTCGCTGCCACGCAAAAGACCCTCTGCGGGGGTCGTGTCTCCGCCGCCCCCGCGTCTCTTCGCGAACATTCGAAAGAGCCTTGAGGCGAGGCTTGCGGCGCAGCGTTATTTCGTGCGCGGTGCGAGCCTGATCGACGTGCCAGTACTCTTCACCACCGACGCGGAGGATCAGCCGCTGCGCGCTCTCGAGAGGGAGAAGATACAACGCTATGGTCGGCGCTTCGTCTGGCGCGATCCGGCGGAAGCGGAAGAGGAAATCGCGAGTTCCGACAACTGGGTGCATAAGAAGCTACGGCTTGCGCCCTACCGCCAGGTACGGAATGTGCCCGAGACGGAATTCTCCATCCATGTCCACGCCTATTACACTGACGAACTGAATGACGACCTGAAGCATTACCGCGCCTACCGCTGTGCCAAACGGATAGTCGTCACGACGGATACGGATAGGAAGGCTGAAGAGATCCGCAAGTTCGCCTTGCTGGAGGGACTGTCGCCCGAAGTTCTGGTCGTGCCCAATCGGGGGCGGGATATCCTTCCATTCCTGGAGCTGTTCGACGAAGGAGGGGTCGCCGGCGAGGACGACATATGGTGTCATGTCCATCAGAAGAAGTCGCTGGGGCGGGCCGGTGAAGTCTGGCGGAGGTTCCTCATGCGAATTCTGCTGGGCGACGATAAGGAGTTGTCAACCGCGCTGCATCTGGCCAGCGGGGACGGAGTGGGCCTTGTCGCTCCGTTCGATCCCTACCTGGTGTCCTGGAACGCGTCGCGCGAGCTGCTGCCCAAGTTCGAGCCGCGCCTGTCGGGGCCACTTCCCAGCAATCCTCTCTTGTTTCCGGTCGGAAATATGTTCTGGATACGCAGTTCCGTGGTTCTGGCCATGCGGGATTTGTTCGGGCACAATTATCCGTGGCCGAATGAGCCGATCCCGGACGACGGAACCGAGTTCCATCTGATCGAGCGGCTCTGGCCCGCATTGGCCGCTCAGGTCGGGATGGATTCGGTATTTGTGCATAAGCTGGACCAGAAGAGGGTGTGAGTGCCGAAGTTCATATTTCATGTTGGAATGGGAAAGACCGGGTCGACGACAATTCAGGCTGCGTTGGCGGAAAATTCTTCGGTTTTGGCCGCAAAGGGCTATTTATATTTAGGGCAATGGCTAGGTATAGTTCGACCAGAGTTTGATGAATTTGCAGGGTTTCAATTATTTCTTGAGCAATCCCCGCGGGAGTTTGATATTTCTTCGTTCCTTTTCCTTAATGCGGCTGAAGATGTTAATATTGGCAGGAAACTCGATAAGTTCATAGTATCAAATGAGCAGTATTTAGAAAACGTGGCGAAGACAGAGCCATTCTTCAGGGGTATTTCTCGTCGCAGGGAATTAGAGATAATTATATATGTAAGACCGCCTGCGACTTGGTTGCCGTCTGCATATATGCAGTGGGGGGTTATACATAAAACAAATCTCGGCCGGTTAGAGTCGTTCTCTGTGCAAGCCCGTGAATTGATGAAGCAGTATGGGTATATTCGTCAATGGCGCGAGTTGTTTGGCTCTGCTGTCACTGTCCGACCCTTTGATGATAAGTTGGATGTAGTCAAAGACATATCTGATCATCTTCAAGTGGAATTGGTATCTCACTTGGGGAGGCATCAAGGTCGCCCTGGTGTTTCTGAAGCGCTATTGCGCGGAATGTGCAACAATGTACATCCGGGTATTGCATTTCCCGATTTTTACGACGAGATCCTCGCGCGAGGAATCCCGGCCGGCACGCCCCGAAGCTTATCCGCTAAATTCTCATATATGTTTGATGTCGGAGATATACCGGAAATAATTGCGGAGAATCGTGAAACTATTTCATATATTGAGCGGGAATTTGGACTTGATATGTCCAGCTATGATGCACCGCTCCAAGGGAATTTCAATCTAAACGAGCTAACCAACGATATTCTAGGGACGATGATGGATTTAGTATTCAGTCAAGCTCATCAAATAAAAGGTCTCTCTTCTAGAATCGAAGAGCTTGAACGCCGGAATAAGCCTCGATGAAATCTGACATGATGGCATCACAAGAGAATTCTCTGAAGGTGGGCGCGTCTGCGCGCACTGCGCTCGTCGTCCTCGGCATGCATCGATCCGGCACGTCGGCGATGGCCGGCATTCTGGCGCAGATGGGGTGCGATCTGCCGAAGGAGCTAATGCCGCCGACGGATGCCAATCCGAAAGGGTATTTCGAATCGTACAAGGCTTACCACCTGAACGACGATCTGCTCGCCTCTGCAGGGTCGTCCTGGGACGATTCAACCGTCTTCAATCCGGAGTGGTACGGCTCCCCACGATACCCCGAGTACCGCCAGCGGGCGGCCAAGGTCGTCGAGGAGGAGTTCGGCGATTCGGGGTTCTTCGTCCTGAAGGACCCGAGGATATGCCGTCTTCTTCCGTTCTGGCAGCGGGTGCTGTCCGATCTCGATGTCGGGCCTCGCTATGTCTGCATTCACCGGCATCCCCGGGAGGTGGCCGCCTCGCTGACCCGGCGCGAGGGCTGGTCGGAGACGGTGGGCCTTCTGCTGTGGCTGCGCCACGTTCTCGAAGCGGAGGCGGGCAGCCGGGGTAAACCCCGTTCATTCGTGTCCTACGATATGCTGTTGGCAGATTGGCGCGGCACGGTGGCCCGCATCGGCGATGAGCTCGGACTGAACTGGCCGCGTCATCCCGACAACGCGGCGTCCGATGTCGAGGAATTCCTTTCCGTCGAGCTTCGACACTTTCGGGCGGCCGGCGAACAGATGCCAAAGCATTCGCTGGCCTTCGGTTGGGTCGCGCGAGCCTACGAGGTTCTGGAGCGCTGGGCTGCCGATGGCGAACAGACGGCCGATCATGCCGAGCTCGATGCCCTTAGGGCAGCGTTTGACGAAGCCTCGCCGCTCTTGGGTCTGGTCGCGGTGGAAAATCGGCGCCTCGAAGCAAAGCTGGCGAAGGCCGAGACGACCCTGACCGCCGCGCGGGCCGAGGCGATCGGGCACGCGGCCAATCATGCGACCGAACAGAGAAGCCGCGGCGCCTTGGAGGGGCTCGTCGCGAAGCTTGAGGCCGAACTGGAGGCGACTGCGCAAAGCAGGCGGGAGTTGGAGAACGACCTCGTCCAGACGCGCAGTGCGTTCCTACAACGCGGCCACGAACTGGACGAATTGCGGCAGCAGACGGAGCGCGACACGGCCAGAATCGCGCGGTTGTCAGGCGAATTGGAAACCTTGCGCGACGAACTTGGACACTTCGAGCAGCGCCACGAGCGCGACGCGAGGCATCTCGCACAGATGGCGCGCCAGCTTGCCCCGCTGATCAGGCAGGAGTTCGGTGCCGTAATCGACGGCAAGCGCGCGGAAGAAGCCGTCGCTCGCCTCGAGGGCGAGAAAGCCGAACTGGCTCACGCGAAGATGCTGCTCGAAAAGCGCTACCTGACGATAAGCGAGGAGGTTTCGCGCGGCCGTGAATCGGCTGCGTCCGAGATCGCTGCCCTCGTGGCAGAACGTGACCGACTCAAGCCGCTGGAGAATGAAGTGGTAGCTCAAGCCAAGGCGCTTGAGCAGAAGGTGGCGGAACTGGAAGCGTTCCGGAGTGCGATCAAGACCAGCACCTCATGGCGCCTGACGGCGCCACTTCGCGGTCTTTCGCGGCTGGTGAAAGGGCGGTAGTCAGTTCCGGGCGGACGGCCCGCCGGAAACGACGGCTGTCCTCGTCGCTATGACGAAGATGAAGTCGTAGCCGCTACCGACGTTCAGGTCTTCCGGCCGCGCGCTCGACTGGAGTGTCGGCACGCTGATGTTGGCAGTGACGAACTCGCATGCCTGGGGATGGATATCTGATGCGTAAAGCGACGCGCCGGGCAACAGATCGCGCAGATGTCGCGTCACCCGGCCGTAATCGGAAGCGAACTCAAGGACCCTGACCTCCGTCTCTTTCCGGAAACGCCGGATAGTCGCCGCCGTCTGCGCGGCGTCGGACTTACCACCTTCAAGATAAGCCTTCCTCGCGCGTTCTTCGCCAAGTCGTCCCTTCAGAAACCCAAAGAGATGATCTTCGGGGTGTATTTCGGTCAGGAACGGCGGCGCGGTCTCGTGGTCCATCCCGATTCTCTCCTGTTGGGAAGCCGCCCTTTGCCGAGATGTTCGGATGGCGATTCGATATGATCTATGAAGACTTTGCCGCATTTGGTCCATGCCTGAATCCCATCGGCGAAATTCTTTGGCTCACTATATTTCCGATCTTGTTCGTTCGATGCCCCTGCCGCGATGCTGTCGACATCTTCTCCAGCCTCCGTCCACTGGATCTCGAAACGACGGCTCATCCGCTGAGGAACATGCCCGGCCCTTTCCCTTGCCTCGCTTCCTCATTCGGTTTATATCCATCGCGATTTCCCATTCTTCGGTGGTCTGACCACCGCCCGCGCAAGGGACGCGGGCGAACGAGAGGATATTCTTCATGGCCAATACCCTGCTCATGCCCAAGGCGACCGCCGTCTGGCTGGTCGACAACACCGCGCTTTCCTTCGACCAGATCGCCTTCTTCTGCCACCTCCATCCGCTCGAGGTGCGCGCGATCGCCGACGGCGAGGCGGCGCAGGGCATCAAGGGCATGGACCCGGTCATGAACGGCCAGCTCACCCGCGACGAGATCAAGCGCGGCGAGGCGGATGCCAATTATCGCCTCAAGCTCAACGAGCCGAAGGTGCGCGTGCCCGAGGCCAAGCGCCGCGGCGGCCGCTACACGCCGCTGTCGAAGCGGCAGGATAGGCCGAACGCCATCCTGTGGCTGGTGCGCAATCATCCCGAGCTGAAGGACGCGCAGATCTCGCGTCTGGTCGGCACGACCAAGTCGACCATCGACCAGATCCGCGGCCGCACGCACTGGAACTCGGCCAGCCTCGCGCCGATGGACCCGGTCACGCTCGGCCTCTGCTCGCAGATCGACCTCGATCTCGAGGTGCAGCGCGCTTCCTCCGGCCGCGCGCCGGCCGCTCCTGTCGGCGATACGCTTCTGCCTGCATCGCTGACGGAGCGCATGCCCGTGCGCGAGGAAAAGTCCGAGGACGACGAGCTGGACGCTTCGAAAGTCTTCGCCAAGCTCTCCTCGCTCAAGCGCGCCGAGCCCGTCGACGACGACGAGTAGGACGCCGTCGCGCGGGAGGCGGCCGCCAGGCGCTCAGGCCACCCGCGCGTCGTGCTCCCGCACTTCCATGCGCCGATAGAAGTCTGCGAGCGTCTTGCCGCGCTCGTGACGGAAGATCCGTCCGGCCGGCGTGATGCCGGAGAGGCGATCGATGCGGAAGGCGCGAAAATCGTCGCGAAGCTCGCACCAGGCGATCAGTGTCCACACCTTGCCCCAGAACCAGAGACCGAGAGGCCGCACGTCGCGCTGTGTCGGCCGGCCCTGTTCGTCGCGGTAGTCGATCGCGAGCACCTGCCGCTCCTCCACCGCTCGCTCGGCGACATCGACGGCGGCCCGAACCGCGTCGCTCATCACATACTCGGCCACGTGAATCTCGGTGCGCCGGAGGCGGTCCTTCTCGCCAGCGGGAATCACGGCGCCGATCTTGACCAGCGCCTCAGCCGCCGCCCGCGCCATGGCGGCGCCGCCGAAGGCCTGCACCATCCGGGCGCCGGCAACCAGCGCCACGATCTCGTCGCGCGTGAACATCAGGGGCGGCAGGTCGTAGCCCTCGCGCATGATGTAGCCGACGCCCGCCTCGCCGTCGATCGGCACGCCGGTCGACTGCAGGTCGGCGATGTCGCGATAGATCGTGCGCTCGGAGACCTCGAGGCGTCCGCCCAGCATCTGCGCGGTGACCAGACGGCCACCGCGCAGGTGCTGAACGATCTGAAAAAGGCGGTCGGCGCGGCGCATCAGGCGGAGAACACGCCGATGGAGTTGCCGTCCGGGTCGAGGCAATAGGCGAAACGGCCGGCGGGGATCGAAATGATCGGGGAGACAACCTGGCCGCCATTGGCTGTCACGCGGCCCATCGCCGCCTCGACGTCGTCGACGGCGAGATGGATTGTCGGACCAGTGCCCGCGGCGGCCGGCTTGCCCGGATAGATATGGCCGGCGACCGAATCCTCGCCGGCGGCTGCGAAACGCGCCATCGGGTTCGGGCCACCATCTTCATCCTGCAACGGATTGCCGGTGACGGCGGAATAGAAGGACTTGGCGCGTACCTGGTCGGAGACGGGGATCTCGAACCAGACTGCGGCGTGCTGGGGGACTGGCGTATTCATGATGACGACCTCTTGTTTGGACATCTCACCATCGCATGACCCTCCTGACAACATTTTGTCAGGAGGGTCATGCAGGTTCCGGACATCTCCTGTCAGCGACCGCGCTGCAACTCGTCGATGACATCCGGCCAGCCGATGTCTTTCTGGATGCTGCGCGGCAGGTTGGCGATGATGCGGCGGGTGAGGGCGGCGGCGCGCATCTCGCGGCTGCGCTCGCGAACGCGGCCGAATGCTGCGAGAACGTTGATGGTCGGCATAGCCATGGCTTCTCTCCCTTCTAATGAAGGGAGTATGCCAAAACCCTGCCGACAGCCTTGTGTCAGGAGCCCGGTCGCCGGTCCGTCATTTCCTCTCGGCGACAGGCACCGTGTAGTTGAGCGGCAGGCGGCCGCCGTCGGCGTAGATCGTCTGGCCGGTGATGTAGGACGCATCGTCCGAAGCCAGGAAGGCGGCGACCGCCGCGATCTCGGAAGGCTCGCCAACCCGGCCGATCGGAGTGCGCGACAGGATGCGGCTTTTCGCTGCCGGGTCTGAGTTCACCGATGCGAGCATCTCGGTCATGATCGAGCCCGGCCCAATCGCGTTGACGCGGATGCCGTAGGCCGCCAGCGAAAGGGCCATCACCTTGGTGAGCTGGTTCACGCCGCCCTTCGAGATCGAATAGGGCACCTGGTTGGCAATCGCCAGGACGGCATTGATCGACGACATGTTGACGATGGCGCCCGGTGCGCCGCCGGCCTTGACCTTGTCGACCATGACGCGCGCGACGGCCTGGCCGACCAGGAACGCGCCCTTGAGGTTGACCCTGAGAACCCGGTCGAAATCCTCCTCCTTGAGGTCGAGGAAGTCGGCGCCGTGGACGATGCCGGCATTGTTGACCAGCACGTCGATGTCGCCATATGCCTCCAGGGTGGCCGCGACGAGATTGTGGGCGTCGAGCCGGTTGCCGACGTCGGTCCGGACAAAGCGCGCTTCGCCAAGCTTGCTCAGGTCCTGGGCCGCTTTCTCGCCCTTTGCCGCGTCGAGGTCTGCGATCACGACCTTCGCCTTGTCGCGTACGAAGCGTTCGGCGATGGCATAGCCGATACCGCCGGCGCCGCCGGTGACGATGGCGATCTTGCGTTCAAGCGACATGGCATGCTCCGGCAAGGGTGCGTCGCCGGCCTTATAGACTGCGGACGGATATGCGGCCAGCAGCTTTCACCCGGCCTTCAATTCGTCAAACTCGTCCCGCCTTTCCGCAAGAGGCCAGTAGGCGGCGACGGGTGGATGACCGATTTCAGGATTCTGTGGCGCTTCGTGTTCGAGGCAGACGAACAGCCGTCCGCGCAGGGCGCGGCCCGGCGGGTGGCCGATCTCCTCGCGATTTCCGACCTTCCGCCGGTCGCGGCCTACAAGGAGCCGAACTGGTGGATGACCGATATCGTGGTGGAGGCGAGCGACGCCACGCTGCCTGCGCTTTTCGGCCGGCTGCTCGCATGTGCCGGCCGGCTTGCCAACGAATGGTCGGTGCACGGGCTCGCCGGGCTGGAGGCGGGCGAGAGCTGCTATGCGATCTACAATGTCGGCGAGCGCAATCCGCCAGCCGTCGACGGCCTGCGATGGGCGCTGGTGGAAGCCTGGCCGAAAGACTGAAACCCGCTGTCCGCGCGCCCGGTCAATCGACGCGGGGCGCGCAGTAGAGGCCGTAGAGCGTCTTGAGAACCTCGCCGACCTCTTCGCTCGCCAGGCTGTAATAGATCGTCTGCCCTTCACGACGCGTCGCGACCAGATCGAGCGCCCGCATCTTCGCCAGATGCTGGGACAGGGCTGGCACCGCCAGTCCGACGATCTCCGCCAGATGGCCGACCGACTTCTCGCCTTCGAGCAGATTGCACAGCACGACCAGCCGCTTGGCATTGGCCATCGCGGTCAGCAGCCGGGAGGCCTCCTCGGCGCTCGCCTCGAAGGCCGCCAGGGACTTGGCGTTCATTTCGATATTCATGCTTGACATATTAGCAGTTGCGCAACTATTTAACAATCAGTTTCTCGATGGAGGTTCCCATGATCAATGTCGGCGCGCCCGATCGCATAATCCGCATCGTCCTCGGTCTCGTTCTGCTGGTGGTTCCCTTTCTGCCGATGACGGCGTCTTTCTTCGCTGCCTGGGGCACATGGAAGCTCCTCGTCGCCGCCATTGGGCTGGTGCTGGTCGTCACCGGTGCCCTTCGCATCTGCCCACTCTACGCGATTCTCGGCATCAACACCTGCCCGGCAAACAGGCGCTGATCGCGGCCGGCGTTCAACGTCCCATTGTCTGAAAGTCCGGATCAGAGGAATCGTCTTATGTCCGCCCCAATCCCTTTCCCGGTCGACCTCTCGGTCAGGCCGGAAGTGACTGCCTTCTTCGACGAGCTGACCAACACGGTGAGCTACGTCGTCAGGGATCCGAACTCGACGTCGTGTGCGGTGATCGATTCCGTCATGGACATCGACTACGCGGCCGGACGCATCGCCTACCAATCCGCCGACAAGATCATCGAGTTCATCCGCGCCAACGGTCTGAAGCTTGAATGGCTGATAGAGACCCATGTGCATGCCGACCACCTTTCGGGAGCACCTTACATCCAGCAGAAGCTGGGTGGACAGATTGGCATCGGCGCGAACATCACGATCGTGCAGGAGACCTTCGGAAAGGTCTTTAACGAAGGCACCGAGTTCCAGCGCGACGGATCGCAGTTCGACCGGCTGTTCGATGACGGCGACAGCTACATGATCGGCACGATGAAGGCCTATGCCATGCATACGCCCGGCCATACGCCGGCCTGCATGACGCATGTCATCGGAGACGCCGCTTTCGTCGGCGACACGCTTTTCATGCCCGACGGGGGCTCGGCGCGGGCCGACTTCCCCGGTGGCGACGCGCGCACGCTCTACCGCTCGATCAAGCGGGTGCTGGCGCTGCCTGGCGAGATGCGCCTCTTCATGTGCCACGACTACGGCCCGAACGGCCGCGAGATCCGCTGGGAGACGAGCGTCGCCGAACAGCGCGCCCACAACATCCACGTCAGGGACGGCATCACCGAGGACGAGTTCGTGAAGACGCGCGAGGCGCGGGACAGGACGCTGTCGATGCCGAAGCTGATCATCCCGTCGCTGCAGGTGAACATGAAGGCGGGCGCGCTTCCGGCGCCGGACGAGAGCGGCAAGCGCTTCCTCAAAGTGCCCATCAACGGTTTGTGAGTCGACCAAGGATACCCATCATGAATGCCAAGAAACTGAACAACGACTTCGCCGTGTCCGAGCAGATCGCTCTGCCCGACATCGCCACTGCAGCCAAGGCAGGCTATCGCTCGATCATCTGCAACCGGCCCGACGGCGAAGGCTGGGGCCAGCCGAGGTTCGCCGAGATCGAGAAGGCCGCGAAGGCAGCCGGACTTGAGGCCGCCTACCTGCCGATCGTGCCCGGCCAGATGGGTCCGCAGCAGGTGGAGGCGTTCGACGGGCTGATGGCGCGGCTGCCCAAGCCGGTGCTCGCCTACTGCCGCAGCGGCGCCCGGTCGAGCGGATTGTGGGCCGCGTCGCGGTCTTCCCGCCGATAGACGAACAACTTCCCGAACCGAGGCCGCGTCCGGACCGGGCGCGGCCGAATTTCATTCCGGCAGCCGACATGAACGTCAAGCAGATCCTGCCATTCCTAGACTGGGCTCGCGCCTATTCACGCGAGACGGCGGTGAGCGACCTCGTCGCGGCGGTGATCGTGACGATCATGCTGGTTCCGCAGAGCCTCGCCTATGCGATGCTTGCCGGGCTGCCGCCCTATGTCGGCCTCTACGCCTCGATCCTGCCGCTGGTCGCTTATGCGATCTTCGGCTCGAGCCGCACGCTGGCAGTCGGGCCGGTGGCGGTCGTGTCGCTGATGACGGCGGCGGCCGTCGGGCAGGTCGCCGCGCCGGGGTCGGCCGACTACATTGCGGCCGCCACGACGCTCGCCCTGCTGTCGGGGCTGGTGCTGCTGGCCATGTCGGTCATGCGGCTCGGCTTCCTCGCCAACTTCCTGTCGCATCCGGTCATCTCGGGCTTCATCACGGCCTCGGGAGTCCTGATCGCAGCGAGCCAGGTCAAGCACATCCTTGGTATTGCAGCCGGCGGCGATACGCTGCCGGAGATCGTCTCCGAGGTCGGCGTGGCGATGTCGACGACGAACCCCTACACGCTGGCAATCGGCGGGGCGACGCTCGGCTTCCTGTTCTGGGTGCGCAAGGGGCTGAAGCCGCTGCTGGCAAAGGCCGGGCTGAAGGCAAGGGCTGCGGATCTCCTGGCCAAGGCCGGCCCGATCGTTGCGATCGCCTTGTCCATCGGCGCGGTTGTCGCTTTCGGGCTCGACGGCAAGGGCGTGAAGATCGTCGGCGAGATTCCTTCCGGCCTGCCCCCCTTCGCTCTCCCCTCCTTCGATACCGGGCTATGGCTCGATCTCCTGCCGGCCGCCGTGCTGATCAGTCTGGTCGGCTTCGTGGAATCGATCTCCGTCGCGCAGACGCTCGCCGCCAAGCGGCGGCAGCGGATCGCGCCGAACAGCGAACTGACCGGCCTCGGCATGGCGAACGTCGCCGCCGCTATCTCTGGTGGCTATCCCGTGACCGGCGGCTTCGCGCGCTCGGTGGTCAATTTCGACGCCGGCGCGGAGACGCCGCTGGCGGGCGTGTTCACGGCCGTCGGCATCCTCGGCGCGACGCTGTTCCTCACCCCGCTCTTCGCCTACCTGCCGCAGGCGGTGCTGGCGGCGACGATCATCGTGGCGGTGCTGTCGCTGGTGGATCTGGAGTCGATCCGCCGCACGTGGGCCTATTCGAAGGCCGACTTCGCGGCGCAGGCGGCGACGATCGCGCTGGTGCTGACGGTCGGCGTCGAGGTGGGTATCGTTGCGGGCGTGGTGCTGTCGCTGGTGCTGTTCCTCTGGCGCACCAGCCGGCCGCATGTCGCGGTGGTGGGGCAGGTGCCGGGCACGGAGCACTATCGCAACGTCCGGCGGCACAAGGTCACGACGCGGCCGGACCTGCTGTCGATCCGGGTCGACGAGAGCCTCTACTTCGCCAATGCGCGCTTTCTGGAAGACACGATCTACGACGCGGTGGCGGCCGATCCGAACATCCGCAACGTGGTGCTGATGTGCCCGGCCGTGAACATGATCGATACCTCGGCGCTGGAAAGCCTCGAAGCGATCGCGGACCGGCTGCAATCGGCCGGCGTGGGCTTCCACCTGTCCGAGGTGAAGGGTCCGGTGATGGACGCACTGAGGCGCTCGGATTTCTTCGAGCACTTCAGGGGCCAGGTCTTCCTGTCCCAGCACGATGCCGTGCGGGGCCTCGCCTAGCCGGGGTCAGCGGATCGTCTTGCCCTTCAGCGCGGTCCCGATCTCCTCGAGGATAGCCGGATCGTCGATCGTCGCCGGCATGTTCCAGGTCTCGCCGTCGGCGATCTTCTGCATCGTTCCGCGCAGGATCTTGCCCGAGCGGGTCTTGGGCAGGCGCTTGACCGACACCGCGGTGCGGAAGGCAGCGACGGGACCGATGCGGTCGCGCACCAGGGCGACGATCTCCTTCTCGATCTCGGCCGGATCGCGCTTTACGCCGGCCGAGAGGACCACGAAGCCGAGCGGTAGCTGGCCCTTCATCTCGTCGGCGACGCCGATGACGGCGCATTCGGCGACGTCGGGATGCGAGGCGACCACTTCCTCCATGGCGCCGGTCGAGAGACGATGGCCGGCGACGTTGATGATGTCGTCGGTGCGGGCCATGATGAACAAGTAGCCGTCCTCGTCGAGATAGCCGGCGTCGGCGGTCTTGTAGTAGCCGGGGAACTCCGCGAGGTAGGCGTCGTGGAATCGCTTGTCGGCATTCCACAGCGTCGGCAGGCAGCCGGGAGGCAACGGCAGCTTGACCAGCACGTTGCCGAGCGTGCCTGCCGGAACCGGGTGGCCCGCATCGTCGAGGATTTCCATCTTGTAGCCGGGCATGGCGACACCGGGCGAGCCGAGCTTGACCGGCAGCAGGCCGAGGCCCACCGGGTTCTGGCTGATAGGTGAACCCGTCTCGGTCTGCCACCAATGGTCGATCACCGGCACGCCGAGCTGCTTCTGCGCCCATTCGATGGTCGGCGGGTCGCCGCGCTCGCCGGCGAGGAAGAGGGTGCGGAACTTCGACAGGTCATATTTGCGGATGAATTCGCCGTTCGGGTCCTGGCCCTTGATGGCGCGGAACGCTGTCGGCGCGGTGAACAGCGCAACCACGCCGTGCTCGGCGATGACCCGCCAGAACGTGCCGGCGTCGGGCGTGCCGACCGGCTTGCCCTCGAACAGGATGGTGGTGCAGCCGTGAAGCAGCGGCGCGTAGACGATGTAGGAATGGCCGACGACCCAGCCGACGTCGGACGCCGCCCAGAACACCTCGCCCGGCCTGACGCCGAACTCGTTCCACATCGACCATTCGAGCGCGACCATGTGGCCGCCGGTGTCGCGCACCACGCCCTTGGGCTGGCCGGTCGTGCCGGAGGTGTAGAGGATGTAGAGCGGGTCGGTCGCCAGCATCGGCTCGCAGGGAACGGTGCGGCCGCGGGCGGCGGAGACCAGCGCAGCGTAGTCGTGGTCGCGGCCGGCGGTCATGGCCGCCTCGAGCTGCGGCCGCTGGAGGACGACGCAGAAGTCGGGCTTGTGCGAGGCCATGTCGATGGCGGCGTCGAGCAGCGGCTTGTAGGCGACGGTGCGGCCGGGCTCGAGACCGCAGGAGGCGGCGATGATCGCCTTGGGCGCGCAGTCGTCGATGCGGGTGGCGAGTTCCTTGGCGGCAAATCCGCCGAAGACGACCGAGTGGATCGCGCCCAGCCGGGCGCAGGCGAGCATGGCGAAGGCCGCTTCGGCCACCATCGGCATGTAGATGATGACACGGTCGCCCTTGCCGATGCCCTTGTCCTTGAGGACGCCCGCCAGCGCGCTGACCTCGGTGAGCACCTGCGCATAGGTGAAGGAGGCTTTGGTGCCGGTGATGGCGCTGTCATGGATCAGCGCCAACTGGTCGGCGCGGCCGGAAGCGACATGGCGGTCCACCGCGTTGTGGCACATGTTGCCGACGGCATCGGGAAACCAGCGGCCGTAGACGCCGGCCTTGGGATCGAAGATGCGCTTCGGCGGGGTGACCCAGTCGATCGCCTTTGCCGCGTCGGCCCAGAACCCTTCCGGATCCTTCTCCCAGCGCGCATAGACCTCGCGATACGTCGATGCCATTCGATGCCTCCCTCGGATAGTTGGCAGCGTTCTAGACCCTCGGGGCTCGGGTCGTCCACATGACGATCGTCTAGACTCGGGCGTCCAGGGCTGATCAAAGGGGGCAATTCGACGCACAACGGTTTCGCATTGTCCAAAGCGCTTGCCCTCATCATCCTCGCCATGATGGCGATCCACATGATCCGTCCCCTCGGGCTGCCGGGCCTGAAGCTGCGCCGGGACGTCTGGAAGATCGCCGTTGGTGCGCTGGTCGCGATCGGCGCGACGGTGTTGCTCAGTCATGGGAGTTAGGGCAGTAGGCAGTAGGCAGTAGGGTGTTGGTTCATGCTCCTTCGTCATTCCGGGGCCGCGCAGCGGAACCCGGAATCCAGAGCACGGGCGTCGCCAGCCGAGATCTTGAATTGCACCGTTGGCG
>JAYSFJ010000016.1:0-9095 GCA_041913465.1 Mesorhizobium sp.
ATCTCGACCTGCCGCCACTATGCCAAGCGACAGTCGCAAGATACAGGAATCCAGCGCGCCTACGTTGCATGGTTCGAGCACACGGCCTTTCCTCCGAGGTCACGACTCTGGATTCCGGGTGCCGCTGCGCGGCCCCGGAATGACGGCGTATATGTCAAAGGCTTTGCGGTTTAAGCGACTTAGACCGCCATCAGTTCCCTGATCCCGTCGGCGACGAACTGCACCGCGAGCGCGGCGAGGATGACGCCGAGGAGACGGGTCAGGATGGAGCGGCCGGTCTGGCCGAGGAAGCGGTCGACCCGCTCGGCGAGGAAGAACACCATCCAGGTAAGCAGGATGCCGGCGAGCAGGATGATCAGCAGCGCCAACTGGCCGTAGAGCGTCGGGAACGAGCCTGAGAGCAGCACGGTGGCCGAGATCGCGCCGGGGCCTGCGATCAACGGGATCGCCAGCGGGAAGGCGGCGATGTTGTGGATGTGGTCGCGGGTGATCGCCACGTCGGCGCTCTTTTCCTTCCGGTCGTTGCGGCGCTCGAAGATCATCTCGAAGGCGATGTAGAACAAGAGCAGCCCGCCGGCGACGCGGAAGGCCGGAAGCGTGATGCCGAACATTGCCAGGATCGACGCGCCGGCGACCGCGAACAGCGCCAGGACCGCGAAGCCGATCACCGAGGCGCGCAGCGCCACCTGGCCGCGCTCGGACCGGTTCATGCCGCGCGTCAGCGCCAAGAACAGCGGCGCCAGCCCCGGCGGATCGATGGTCACCAGCACCGTGACGAAGGCGTTGAACAGGCTCTCGATGGTCGGCATGGACGTTCCTCCGTGCCGCGATGCTACTCGACCGGGACGGGAGCGCAACCGGTGTCGAGAGGCCTGCGAATCCGGAGCGGAGAGCGACCGTGGAGCAGCAGGAGGAGGGTCAGAAGCGTCCGCGCGACTTCGACGCCGAGAAAGAGCATCGCATCCGTGACGGTCCAGACGGGGTCGGACAGGTTCGGATAGGTGTAGAGTGCAAAGGCGTCGCCGACGCCTTCCGGCGAGATGACCAGGAACGCGAAAATGTTGTTCGCCGCATGGTATCCGATGCACGCGCCCAGATTGCCGGTGACGACGAGCAGGATCGTGGCGGCGGCCGCGAACATGAGCACCGATGCGAGCGCGACGGCGTTCATGTAGGGCAAGGCCGCAGGATCCCAGTGGGCAGCGGTGAACAGAACGACGGGACCGACCGCCCAGATCAGCGGGCTCGCGAACCTGTTGGCCAGGATCTGAACCAGGTATCCGCGAAACACCACCTCTTCCGCGGAGGACTGGAGAATGATGAGGGCGGTCACGGGCAGGAAAGCGGCCGCCCACTGCGCCAGGGTCAGGCCGGTGCGCGCCGTGAGAAGATGCGAAGGGTCCGGAACCAGCAGGAAGATCAGCAGGGTGACCAGGGCGCAGGCGACGAACGCATTGCGAAGCTCGGACAGATCGATCCGTCTATGCCACCCGAACAGCGTGGGCAGGGCGCGCTTGTGGACAATCCACAAGACGACCGGGGCGACGGCCCATAGGACGACGATGGAGGCGAGCAACTGGACCGGCACGATGGGGTCGCCGCAGCCGAGCGAAATGAGATCGGTTACGGAGCCGATGTCGTCGCCCGCTCGCATCTTCGCGATGACCGATATGCCGATCATCGCGAAAAAGGCCGCCACGAGCCACAGCACCGTCATCAGGACGATCCCGACAACGATGGACGGAATGCCCCAGCGGCCCTGCTTGGCCAGTGCGACGAAGGCGCGGAACGGCGAAGTGGTTTCGATCGCAGACAACGCCGTCTCCCCCTGAAGTGTCGCGAACAGAAGGGCAAATCGCGTTCGCAGTTTCAAGGGGTTATCTCCGCGTCGGCGGCCACGCAGGACGGGCAGACCCGTCCTGAATGGGACTTCCGGGGGTCGACCGACCCTAGTCCGGACGGCCGCAGAAGGCTTCGAGCCGGTAGCCGTCGGGGTCGACGACGAAGGCGGCATAGTAGTTCGGTCCGTAGTCGTCGCGCAGACCGGGCCGGCCGTTGTCGGACCCGCCGGCCGCAAGTGCCGCGGCGTGAAACGCGTCGACGGCCGCGCGCGAGGCCGCATCGAAGCAGAAATGCAGACCCGACGCCCGGTCCGCCGGCACGGGCCGCTCGGCCGCGTTGACCCACAGCGCAACCCGGTCGGCGCCATAGCCGAGCGAGTCGGGACTGTCGCTCAAGCGGCCGAAGCCCA
This sequence comes from Mesorhizobium sp., assembly GCA_041913465.1. GTDB lineage: Bacteria > Pseudomonadota > Alphaproteobacteria > Rhizobiales > Rhizobiaceae > Mesorhizobium_A. Next base: position 2,252 of record JAYSFJ010000016.1, read on the forward strand.
GCGGCGCAAGCGCGGCGTCGTAGAAAGCCCCGGCGCGGGCGACGTCGCGCACGCCAATCGACAGATGATCGAACATGTTTGTCCTCCTTGTTGAATTCACGAGACAATTTGCTGTCCGCGTTGTGTCAGCAGAGGTGGCGAGAATGGCGGGTATCCGTTGCGGCGGCTTGGGAAAAACTGCTATTTTGCGCGCCATGACATCGGTTGCGCGAACCATTGCTGCCGGGAACGGGTGGCGGGCGGACGACGTGGTCTGCACGGCCGGCCGCGGCGACCGGCCGTTCGAGGAGGCCCATGGCGACTTCTGCGTCGCGGCGGTCACCACGGGCACGTTCCGCTACAGGACGACCGAGGGGACGGCGCTGCTCGCGCCCGGCGCGCTGCTTCTGGGCAATGAAGGGTCGTGTTACGAATGCGGCCACGAGCATGCGGCGGGCGACCGGTGCCTGTCTTTCCATTTCAGCGGCGATCTCCTCGACCAGATCCTGGAACACCTGCCGGGCGCGACGCGCGTCGGCTTCTCGGCGCCGCGCGTTCCGGCGATGCCGGAACTGAGCCGGCTGCTTGCCGAGGCGGAGGCGGCGCGCGACGACGGCGAACCCGGCCAGATGGAGGAAATCGCGCTGCGTCTGGCCGGGGCGGCGTTGTCGCTTAGCTGCGGTACAGGGCGCGCGGATGCACCAAAACGCCTCGACCAGCGACGGGTGGCCGAGGCCGTGCGCCTGATCGAGATCGACCCTGCGCGGCCGACCGATCTGTCGGCGCTCGCTTCGGGCGCCGCGACCAGCCCGTTTCACTTCCTGCGCGTCTTCCGCCAGGTCACGGGCCAGACGCCCTACCAGTTCGTGCTCGCACGCCGGCTGAACCTCGCAGCGGTCAGGCTGCGCCGGACGGCCGAGCCGATTTCCGCCATCGCCTTCGACGCCGGCTTCAACGATCTGTCGACGTTCAACAGGCGCTTCAAGCGCGTGATCGGACTGACACCAGCCGCGTTTCGCGCCGCCGCCGGCAGCGGGCGGACGCAGGTGCGGGAAGGCGAGCGAGCAGACTTTGCCGGCCGGCCGGGGCGCATTCCGGGCGACGGCCGCGGGTTAGTCCCGGCAGATGCCTCGGCAAATCGTGCAAGTAACTGATTACGTTAGTCAATTATCGCCTGTGAAACAGCCGCGCGAGGTTGGAGAATCCGCCCCGCTTCCTATATAAGGAAGTGTTGATTCTGCCAGGAAGCGTGATCCCAATTGAGTGACCTGACCAAGCCGCCGCAGGGCGACGAGCCGGACGGCATCGAGCCCGTCTCCATCATCGAGGAGATGCAGCGCTCCTACCTCGACTACGCGATGAGCGTCATCGTGAGCCGCGCGCTGCCGGACGTGCGCGACGGTATGAAGCCGGTCCACCGGCGCATCATCTATGCCTCGCACGAGAGCGGCTATCACTGGAACCGCAAGCACGTGAAGTCGGCCCGTCCCGTCTCCGACGTGATGGGCAAGTATCACCCGCATGGCGACGCCTCGATCTACGACGCGCTGGTGCGTATGGCGCAGGACTGGTCGCTGCGCGTGCCGCTGATCGACGGGCAGGGGAATTTCGGCTCGATCGACGGCGATCCACCGGCGGCAATGCGCTACACCGAGGCGCGGCTCACCAAGGTCGCGCACGAGCTGATCGAGGACATCGACAAGGACACGGTCGATTTCCAGGACAATTATGACGGTTCCGATTCCGAGCCGAAGGTGCTGCCGGCGCGCTTCCCGCACCTGCTGGTAAACGGTGCGGGCGGCATCGCCGTCGGCATGGCGACCAATATCCCGCCGCACAACCTCGCCGAGGTCTGCAACGGCGCCATCGCGCTGATCGACAATCCGGCGATGGAGCTTCCGGACCTGATGGAGATCGTGCCAGGCCCGGATTTCCCGACCGGCGGCATCATTCTCGGCCGCTCGGGCATCTACTCCGCCTATTCGACCGGCCGCGGCTCGATCCAGATGCGCGGCCGCGTCGAGATCGAACAGCGTGCCAACGACCGCGAGGCGATTATCGTCGACCAGGTTCCCTACCAGGTGAACAAGGCGACGATGATCGAGAAGATGGCCGAGCTGGTGCGCGAGAAGCGCATCGAGGGCATTTCCGACATCCGTGACGAGAGCGACAGGCAGGGCTACCGCGTCGTCATCGAACTGAAGCGCGATGCGAACGCCGAGGTCATCCTCAACCAGCTCTACCGCTTCACGCCGCTACAGACGTCGTTCGGCGTCAACGCTGTGGCGCTCAACGGCGGCAAGCCGGAGCTGATGACGCTCATCGACATGCTGAAGGCGTTCAACCAGTTCCGCGAGGAAGTGGTGAGCCGGCGCACGAAATTCCTGCTGCGCAAAGCGCGCGAGCGGGCGCATGTGCTGGTCGGCCTGGCGATCGCGGTCGCGAATATCGACGAAGTGATCAGGGTGATCCGCAGCGCGCCCGACCCGCAGACGGCGCGCGACCAGTTGATGACGCGCCGCTGGCCGGCGCAGGACGTGGAATCGCTGATCCTGCTGATCGACGACCCGCGCCACCGCATCAACGAGGACGGCACCTACAACCTGTCGGAGGAGCAGGCGCGCGCCATCCTCGAACTGCGCCTTGCCCGCCTCACCGCGCTCGGCCGCGACGAGATCGCCGACGAGCTGAACCAGATCGGCGCGGAAATCACCGACTTCCTGGACATTCTCTCCTCACGCGCGCGCATCCAGACGATCGTCAAGGACGAGCTGGCGGCGGTGCGCGACGAGTTCGGCACGCCGAGGCGGACCGAGATCGTCGAGGGCGGCGCCGACATGGAGGACGAGGATCTCATCCAGCGCGAGGACATGGTCGTCACGGTCACGCACCAGGGCTACATCAAGCGCGTGCCGCTCTCGATCTACCGGGCGCAGGCTCGCGGCGGCAAGGGCCGTTCGGGCATGTCGACCAAGGACGAGGATTTCGTCACGCGGCTGTTCGTCGCCAATACTCACACGCCGATTCTGTTCTTCTCGTCACGCGGCATCGTCTACAAGGAGAAGGTCTGGCGCCTGCCGATCGGCACGCCGCAGTCGAAGGGCAAGTTCCTGCGCAACATGCTGCCGCTGGAAGAGGGCGATCGTATCACTGCGATCCTTCCACTGCCGGACGAGAGCGAGTGGGACAAGCTTGACGTGATGTTCGCCACCACGCGCGGCACGGTGCGGCGCAACAAGCTGTCCGATTTCGCCGACGTCAAGCGCAACGGCAAGATCGCGATGAAGTTCGACGAGGAGGGCGACGCGATCCTGGCGGTCGAGACCTGCACGGAGAACGACGACGTGCTTTTGACCGCCGATTCCGGCCAGTGCATCCGCTTCCCGGTGACCGATGTCCGCGTCTTCGCCGGCCGCTCCTCGCAGGGCGTGCGCGGCATCATGATGGGCGAGGGCGACCGGGCGATCTCCATGACCATCCTCGAGCATGTCGATGCCTCGCCGGCCGAACGCGCCGCCTATCTGAGGCGCTCCGTCGCCGAACGCCGGCTGGCCTCGGCGGAAGGCGAGGAAGGCGTGGAGGACGTGGCGCTGACCAATGAGGAGGTCGGCGAGGAGACGGAACTGTCCGACGAGCGCTACGAAGCGCTGAAGGCGCATGAGCAGTTCGTGCTGACCGTCACCGAGTATGGCTACGGCAAGCGTTCGTCGTCCTACGATTTCCGGGTGATCGGCCGCGGCGGCAAGGGAATCCGCGCCACCGACGTGTCGAAGGTCGACGAGATCGGGCGCCTCGTCGCCGCGTTCCCGGTGGCGTCTTCGGACCAGATCATGCTCGTTTCGGACGGCGGACAGGTGATCCGCGTGCCGGTCGAAGGCATCCGCTTCGCCAGCCGCGCCACCAAGGGCGTGACCGTGTTCAAGACGGCGGAAGGCGAAAAGGTCGTTTCGGTCGAGCGGATATCGGATGCGTCGGAAGAGGACGAGGGTGAGGCACCGGCGCCGACGGAGTGATCCGTTTGGTTCCCCGCTACGCAGCCGTCATCCTCGGGCTTGTCCCGAGGATCTACCGGCGCTCGCAAATGGCTGATAGTTAATCAGTTCCTGTCCGCCGATGTCGGCAGATCCTCGGGACAAGCCCGAGGATGACGGCGAGAGAGAATTGGCCGCGCTCTAAAACGTCAGGATTGCTGGTCCGGAAGTGTTTTGCGGCCGGGGGCGATCAGTTGCTGAGACCGAAGGGGCGGGTGGAGCGGATCTTCTGCTCCTGCTGGGCACGGCGGCTTTCCTCGTGAATGCCGAAGGCGGTGGCGATCAGCATGGCGATGGTCATTGCGGCGGCAAGCATCAGAATGATCATGGCGTCGTCTCCTTGACAGCAGTAACGGGCGAGAGCCGTTTCGGTTTCACTGTCTTGCCCCGCACATTGCCGTGATCGGATTGAACTTGATCTGAGCGGGTCGTTCATTCGCCGTTCATCTCACCTACCGCGATGGCGAATTGCCTTCTGTGAGCGAGATCACTAGAAGCACCGCCATGACCAAGCGCATCGCCATTTACGCAGGCTCGTTCGACCCGCTCACCAACGGGCATCTCGACGTGCTGAAGGGCGCGCTCGCCATTTCGGACAAGATCTATGTGGCGATCGGCATACAGGCGTCGAAGTCGCCGGTGTTCAGCCTCGAGGAGCGAACCGCGCTGATCGAACAGGCGGCACGCGACGAACTGGGCGAGGATGCGGGCAAGCTGGAGGTTATCTCTTTCAAGGGCTTGCTGGTCGATGCCGCGCGCAAGTATGGCGCACCGATCATGATCCGCGGGCTGCGCGACGGTACCGATCTCGACTACGAAATGCAGATGGCCGGCATGAACGAAACGATGGCGCCCGAACTGCAGACGGTCTTTCTCCCGGCGAGCCCGTCGGTGCGTACGATTACCGCCACATTGGTCCGCCAGATCGCGTCGATGGGCGGCGACATCCGCCCCTTCGTCCCGGCGGTCGTCGCGAAGGCGCTGGCGGCCAAGTTCGCATCCTGACCTTTCCGGAGCATTGCATGAACAGACGCATTTTCGTTTCCGCCCTCGCGCTCGGCGCGATGCTTCTCGGGCAGCCGGCCTTCGCCGCCGATCCCGAGAACACGATGATCATCACGCTGAAGGACGGCGACGTCACGGTCGCGCTGAGGCCCGACCTCGCGCCGAAGCATGTCGAGCGGATCAAGCAACTCGTCCGCGAGGGCGCCTATGACAACGTCGCCTTCCACCGCGTGATTCAGGACTTCATGGCGCAGACCGGCGATGTCCAGTTCGGCGATATGGAGGACGGTTTCGATCCGCAGCGCGCCGGAACCGGCGGGTCGGATAAGCCGGACCTGCCGGCTGAATTCTCCTCGACGCCCTTCGTGCGCGGCGTGCTCGGCATGGCGCGGGCCCAGGATCCGAATTCGGCCAACTCGCAGTTCTTCATCATGTTCACGGAATACCCGTCCCTCAACGGCGACTACACGGTCGTCGGCGAGGTGGAGAAGGGCATGGAGTTCGTCGACAAGATCAAGAGGGGCACGGGCGGCAACGGCGAAGTCGCCGATCCCGACCGCATGATCAAGGTCCGCATCGCGGCCGACAACAAGTAAAAGAGAAAGGACACCCTATGGCCGAGATCAAGGATCCGGAAAACACGCTCATCATGGAGACGACCAAAGGCAAGGTCGTGATCCAGCTGCTCCCCGACGTCGCGCCCAAGCACGTCGCCCGGATCAAGGAACTCGCCCGCGAGAAGTTCTACGACGGCGTGGTCTTCCACCGCGTCATCGAAGGCTTCATGGCGCAGGGCGGCGATCCGACGGGCACCGGCATGGGCGGCTCCGACAAGCCGAACCTGCCGGCGGAGTTCAACAACATGCCGCATGTGCGCGGCACCTGCTCGATGGCGCGTTCGCAGAACCCGAACTCCGCCAACTCGCAGTTCTTCATCTGCTTCGGCGACGCCGCTTTCCTCAACCGCCAGTACACGGTGTGGGGCCAGGTGATCGAAGGCATGGAGAATGTCGACAAAATCAAGCGCGGCGAGCCCGTGCGCGATCCGGACTCGATCAAGACCATGCGCGTGGCCGCGGACGCCTGATCGTGAAGCGCGCGCTGCTCGCCGCCGGATTGCTCGCCTCAGCCGCCTGGCCCGCCCAGGCGACCGGCGAGCTGACCTGTGCCGGCGAGGGCGTGAGCATCGACCTGCTGGTCGGCCACATGGACGTGCTCTCCCTTGCGCGCGCGGTGATCACCATCGGCAGCGAAAACTGGTCGACGGCCCCCGACATCATGCCGGGGACTGCGATCACGGTTGGCCAGGGCTTCGAGGACGACCGCATGCTGGTCGTCGATTTCACCGACGAGAACGTCAACGAAGTTCTCGGCAAGCTGAGGGTGGTCAAGGCCGAGGAGGGCGACAGCCGGGTTGCCGGCGGCGTCTTCACCTTCAAGGGCAAGGGCGCCTTCGTCGTCGACTGCTCCGAGATCCAATGAAGGTCGATCTGTTCGATTTCGACCTGCCGGAGGATCGCATCGCGCTCCGCCCGGCCGCTCCCCGCGATTCGGCGAGGCTGCTGGTCGTGAGGCCGGGCGAGGCGTTCGAGGACAAGATCGTGCGCGATCTGCCCGGCCTGCTGCGTCCCGGCGACGCGCTCGTCTTCAACGACACGAAGGTCATACCCGCTCAACTGGTCGGCTTGCGACGGCGCGGCGATGCGTCGGCGCGGGTCGACGCCCCGCTGCACAAGCGCGTGGCGAACGACAGGGGGAAGGCCGTACAGCGCCCCGCCCACCGCCTCGCGGGGGGCCCCGCGCCCCCCGCCCCCCGCCCGCGCGGCAAC
>JAYSFJ010000016.1:9105-103415 GCA_041913465.1 Mesorhizobium sp.
CGGTACCTCACCCCCCCGTTGGTCAGCCCCGCCCCTGGTGGCGGGGGGCGCGGGGGGGGCGGGGGGGGGGGGGGGGGCGCCCCCCCCCTGCCCGGGCGGGGGGCCCACGACAGGTGGAAGGCCTTCCTGCGCCCGGCCAAGCGCGTCGCGGTGGGCGACCGCATTTCCTTCGGGCACACCGAAAACCTCTGCCTGATGGGCGCGCTCGACGCGACAGTCGAGGAGAAGGGCGAGGGCGGCGAGGTGCTTCTGCGCTTCGACTTCGCCGGCGCAACGCTCGACGAGGCGCTGCACACAGTCGGGCATATTCCGCTGCCGCCCTACATCGCCTCGAAGCGGCCCGAGGACGAGCGCGACCGGACCGACTACCAGACGATCTATGCGGACGAGGAAGGCGCGGTCGCGGCTCCCACCGCTGGACTGCATTTCACGCCGGAGCTTTTCGCGGCACTCGACGCGGCGGGGATCGAACGGCAGTTCGTGACGCTGCATGTCGGCGCCGGCACGTTCCTGCCGGTCAAGGCCGACGATACGGCGGACCACAGGATGCACGCCGAGACCGGCCGCGTCTCCACCGCGACGGCCTCGGCGCTGAATGCGGTGAAGGCGCGGGGAGGGCGGATCGTCTGTGTCGGCACGACCTCGCTCAGGCTGCTCGAAAGTGCGGCAAGTGAGGACGGCGGCCTGTCGGCCTGGAGCGGACCGACCGATATCTTCATCACGCCCGGCTACCGCTTCCGCTTCGCCGACGCGCTGATGACGAATTTCCACCTGCCGCGCTCGACGCTGTTCATGCTGGTCTCGGCTTTTTCGGGGCTGGAGACGATGCGGGCGTCCTATCGCCATGCGATCGCACATGGCTACCGGTTCTATTCCTATGGCGATGCGGGACTTCTGTTCAGGGCGCAGCCGTGACCTCAACCTTCCAGTTCACCCTCCACGCCACCGACGGCGCTGCCCGCACCGGCGAGATTTCCATGCCGCGCGGCACGATCGCGACGCCGGCCTTCATGCCCGTGGGCACCGGAGGCACGGTGAAGGCGATGTATATGGACCAGGTGCGGGGCGCAGGCGCCGACATCATCCTGGGCAACACCTATCACCTGATGCTGCGGCCGGGTGCCGAGCGGGTCGCTCGGCTGGGCGGGCTGCACGAATTCGCGCGCTGGCCGTGGCCGATCCTGACCGACTCGGGCGGCTTCCAGGTGATGTCGCTGGCACAGCTCAGGAAGCTCACCGAGGACGGCGTTACCTTCCGCTCGCATATCGACGGCTCGTCCTGGCACATGACGCCCGAACGCTCGATCGAGATCCAGGGCCTGCTCGATTCCGACATCCAGATGCAACTCGACGAATGCGTGGCGCTGCCGGCGACGAAGAAGGAAATCGAGCGGGCGATGGAATTGTCGCTGCGCTGGGCCGACCGCTGCAGGGCGGCCTTTGGCGACCAGCCGGGCAAGGCGATGTTCGGCATCGTCCAGGGCGGCGACGATGCGGACCTGCGCGTCCGCTCGGCGCAGGCACTGAGGGCGCTGGAGCTGAAGGGCTATGCCGTGGGTGGGCTCGCGGTCGGCGAGCCGCAGGCGGTGATGCTGGAGATGTTGGAGGCGACCTGCCCGGAGCTTCCGGCCGAGAAGCCGCGCTACCTGATGGGCGTCGGCACGCCGGACGACATCGTCAAGTCGGTGGCGCGCGGGATCGACATGTTCGACTGCGTGATGCCGACGCGCGCCGGCCGTCACGGGCTTGCCTATACGCGCCGCGGCAAGATCAACCTTCGCAACGCCCGCCACGCCGACGACCCGCGCCCGCTTGACGAAGAGAGCGATTGCCCGGCCGCGCGCGACTACAGCCGCGCCTATATTCACCACCTGATCCGCTCGGGCGAGGCGCTGGGCGGCATGCTGCTCACCTGGAACAACATCTCCTACTATCAGGACCTGATGCGCGGGCTGCGCGCGGCCATCCGCGAGGGCCGCTTCGCGGACCATGCGGCGGCAGTAACGGAGGGCTGGGCGAGGGGCGACATCGCACCGGTGTAGATTTTGGCGGCAGCCGGAAACTAACGCGGGGCCTTCGCCGTATCTCCCGGGCAGTTCTGTTTGCAGAGGTTCCGCATGAGATATGTCGCCGCCTATCTGATCGCTCTCGCGATCTTTCTCGTTCTCGACGGGCTGTGGCTCGGCCTCGTCGCGCGCGGCTTCTACATGTCGCGCATCGGCGACCTGATCCTCGACCAGCCGCGCTGGGGCGTGGCGGCGGTATTCTATGCGCTCTATGTCGTCGGCCTGGTCTATTTCGCGGTTTCGACCGGTCTCGACCCGGCGCGGCCAGCCGTCGCGGCGTTCAACGGCGGGATGTTCGGCTTCTTCGCCTATCTCACCTACAATGCGACGAACCTCTCCACGTTGAAGGGCTACAGCGGGCTGGTCGCGGCGGTCGACACGACTTGGGGCACGATCATGGGCGCCGCCGTCGCCGGCCTGACCGTGATCGCCCTCGGGCTGTTCAGGATGGCCGACTGATCAGATGGTGAGCGCGTTGGAAGCGCGCAGGCTGCATCCGGTGATCTTGTGCGTGCCGTCGGGCTGCAGTTCGAGCGTGTAGACGGCTTCGTAATCCTTGCCGTCCGGCCCGACGATCAGCACCTGCTGGATGACCGAAGTCGGGCCCGTCTCTTCGACCTTGCCGAAAGCATAGGTCTTCGGCCGCCGCACCGGCGCGTAGCCGTTGGTCACCATGCCCATGAAGGCCTCGACCGTCGGGAAGATCCGCTTGATGTTGGGCGCGGCGTAGCTGTAGGCGGCGGCGCCGTCGTCGGCGAGAAGGGCCTTCAACTGGCCGTCGATCGCCGATTGGGCGGAGCGGATCTCGGCCTCGCCTGCGAATGCGGGCAGCGCGAGCGTGGAGGACAGGATGGCGGCAAGCAGTATGCGCATGGCGGTGCTCCCCGTCCCGGCGCGACCGATCGCCGACATGGCGGGGCGGCTACGGGACCTGATGATGATACGCAGGAAATCGCCGTCGGGTTTCACATCTTGGAGAGCAGGACGGGCCTTGCTTGCCTTGAAACCGAGGCTCCTTCCTGCGAGAGTCGGTCCGCTCAACAGAAGAGGCGGTCGGAATGCAGGCGCTGTTCGTCCAGGTCAAATGCGATCTCGGCAAATCCTACGAGGTCGCAGGCGCGATCGCCGACAAGGAGATCGCCTCCGAGATTTATTCCACGGCCGGGCAGTGGGACCTGCTGGTGAAGTTCTACATCGAGGACGGCATCGACATCGGCCACTTCGTCAATGAGCAGGTGCACTCGGTTCCCGGAATCAGGGACACGCTCACCATCATGACCTTCCGCGCATTCTGAGCATTGCGCCGCGCCGCCCGGTTTGCGGTCAGGTGCACGTTCAAGAAACATGCAGCGTGCCGTTGTGCTGTGCAAAATCCGACTTTGGCAGTGCTTTGTGCATCTGACGCGCGATTGCGCTTGCATTCCCGCCACTTGCCCGATGAAATGAAGGCATAGGGGAGTAAGGCCGATTGGTTGCGTTCGACGAAATGCGCCCCGACGGGTCGGGGGTTCGAAAGCCCTATGCGGGCTACGAGGAATGGCTTCTCAAGCAGGATCCGGCTCGCCTGACGGAAAAGATGGGCGATGCGGAACGCGTCTTCCGCAAGACCGGCATCACCTTCGCCGTCTACGGGCATGAGGATGCAGCAGAGAAGCTGATCCCCTTCGACATCGTGCCGCGCATTCTCTCGGGCCAGGAATGGCGGCGCCTCACCCAGGGCATCGAGCAGCGCGTCGTCGCGCTCAACGCCTTCCTCGACGACATCTACCACCGGCAGGAAATCCTGAAAGCAGGCCGGATTCCCAAGCACCTGATTGCCGGCAACGAAGCCTTCCTGCCCGAGATGATCGGGGTCAGGCCGCCGGCCGGCGTCTATACGCACATCATCGGCGTCGACATCGTGCGTACCGGCGAGAACGAGTTCTTCGTGCTGGAAGACAATGCGCGCACGCCGTCGGGCGTCTCCTATATGCTGGAGAACCGCGAGACGATGATGCAGCTATTCCCGGAGCTGTTCCAGCACGTGAAGGTACGGCCGGTCGAAAACTATCCGCAATTGCTGCGCCAGTCGCTCGCCAACGTGAAGCCGGAGGGCTGCAAAGGCACGCCGACGATCGCGGTGCTGACGCCCGGCATCTTCAACTCGGCTTATTTCGAGCACGCCTTCCTCGCCGACCAGATGGGCGTGGAACTCGTGGAGGGCTCGGACCTGCGCGTCGTCGACGGCCACATCGCCATGCGCACGACCCAAGGCTACAAGCCGATCGACGTGCTCTATCGCCGCGTCGACGACGCTTTCCTCGACCCGCTCACCTTCCGGCCGGATTCGGCGCTCGGCGTTCCGGGCATTATGGACGCCTACCGCGCCGGTAAGATCACGATCGCCAACGCGCCCGGCACCGGCATCGCCGACGACAAGGCGATCTATTCCTACATGCCCGAGATCATCGAGTTCTACACCGGTCGCAAGGCGATCCTGGGCAACATCCCGACCTGGCGCTGTTCGGAGCCGGACAGCCTAAAATACGTCCAGGAGCACCTGGCCGAGCTGGTGGTGAAGGAAGTCCACGGCTCGGGCGGCTACGGCATGCTGGTCGGCCCGACGGCGTCCAAGAAGGAACGCGAGACATTCGCGGCGAAACTGGCGGCAAAGCCCGGCAACTACATTGCCCAGCCGACCCTGGCGCTCTCGACCTGCCCGATCCTGGTCGAAGGCGGGCTCGCGCCCAGGCATGTGGATCTGAGGCCATATGTGCTGGTTTCCGACAAGATCCAGATCGTGCCGGGAGGATTGACGCGGGTTGCCCTCCAGGAGGGTTCGCTCGTGGTCAATTCATCCCAGGGAGGCGGGACAAAGGATACGTGGGTGCTGGATGACTAGGGGCGAGTGGCGAATGGCGAGTGGCGAATGGGGGAAGAAGCCGAAAAAGCGCCGGTCAGGTCTTATCGAGATCTAGAGGTATGGCAAATGGCCGTTGAATTGGCAGTCGACTGCTATTCGTATACGGCGCGGCTGCCTGCGTCCGAAGGATATGGGATGGTAACGCAGATACGCCGTTCAAGCGCGTCGGTCGCCGCCAACATTGCGGAAGGTCACGGACGCGAGACGACTGGAGCTTTTGTTCAGTTTCTGAGAACGGCTCAGGGATCGCTGAAAGAACTCGAAACACATCTGATCATCGCGGATCGAGCCGGCTTGCCTGGCAGGAATGCAATCGGCTCGCTGCTCGCAAAGGCTGAGCGGGTGGGCAAAATGCTTCGATCGTTGATCAGAAGCCTTCAACAGAGGAAGTCATGACACCGACCCCATTCGCCATTCGCCATTCGCTATTCGCCGGATAACCATGCTCGGACGCAACGCCAACGGCCTTTACTGGATGAACCGCTACATCGAGCGGGCGGAGAATATGGCGCGGCTGGTCGATGCCGGGCTGCGACTCGCGCTGACGCGCACCGCGAGTTCGACCGACGAATGGACGTCGGTCGTCGTCTCAGCCGGCGTCGAGTTCGCGTTCCTGCAGAAGCACACCGAGTTCACCGCCAACACCGTCGCCGACTTCCTGCTGCGCGACACGTCGAATGCGTCGAGCGTGATGTCGGCGATCGAGACCGCGCGCAACAATGGCCGCATGGTCCGAACGGCGCTGACGCGCGAGACCTGGGAGGCCATCAACGAGGCCTGGATGGCGATGACGCGGCTGTTGAAAGCGCCGATCGACGAACGCGACCTGCCGCGTATCCTCGACCAGATCAAGCGCGAGACCGCCTTCATCCGCGGCTCGTTCTACGGCACCATGCTGCGCAACGAGATCTTCGACTTCAGCCAGATCGGCACCTTCATCGAGCGTGCGGACAACACGGCCCGCATCCTCGACGTCAAATATTACGTCCTGCTGCCGTCAGTGTCGTGGGTGGGGTCTTCGCTCGACAACTACCAGTGGGAGTCGATCCTTCGCTCGGTCGCCGCGCACCGCTCGTACCGCTGGGTCTACGAGGCGGAATACAAGCCGACCAATATCGCCGACTTCCTCATCCTCAACAGCCGCATGCCGCGCTCGCTGGCCTTCTGCTACCGCAACATCGCCGAGAGCCTCGGCTATCTGGCGACGGAATACGGCACGCGGTTCGGTTGCCACGACACCGTCGAAACCACGCTGGGCAAGCTCAGGGTCGGGTCGATCAAGGACATTTTCGATCGCGGCCTGCACGAGTTCCTTGTCGAATTCATCGGCGACAACAACCGTCTCGGCGCCCAGATCGCCGAGGAATACCGGTTCAACTGATCCATGCGGCTGAAGATTCACCACCGGACGGAGTACGGCTACGACGCGCCGCTGAGCTACGGGCTGCAGCGGCTGCGGCTAACGCCGCAGAGCGGGCGCACGCAGACGGTCGTGTCCTGGGAGATCAAGGTCGACGGGGCGCGCGAGGAACTGCGCTACATCGACGGCTTCGGCAACGAGACGAGGCTTCTCACGATCGAAGGGGAGCCGCGCAGCATCGCCATCACCGCGTCGGGCGAGGTGGATACGATCGATACCGCCGGGGTGACCGGGCCGCATCGCGGCTTTGCGCCGATGTGGCTGTTCGAGGCGGCGACACCACTGACCGCGGGCGGCAAGAAGATCTCGGCGCTCGCCAAGGGGATGGGCGAGGGCGACGACCTGGAACGGCTTCACCGTCTCAAGGATCTCGTCGCCGACCGTGTCGAGTACAAGGCCGGTATGACCACTTCCGCCACCACTGCCGAGGAAGCACTCGGCATCGGGGCCGGTGTCTGTCAGGACCATGCGCACATCTTTATCACGGCCGCCCGCATGTGCGGATTTCCCGCGCGGTATGTCAGCGGCTACCTGATGAAGACGGGCGAACAGGCGGCGAGCCATGCCTGGGCCGAAGCCCATGTCGCCGGCCTCGGATGGGTCGGCTTCGACCCGTCGAACCGCATGTCGCCGGACGAGACCTACGTCACCCTCGCCACGGGGCGGGATTATCGCGATACAGCGCCCGTATCGGGGATTCGGTTGGGACAAGCACTGGAAACGCTTGCGGTTCAGATTACGGTCGAGCAGTAATCGCCGACTTATCCGCTGCGGATCGATTCCATGACCTATTGCGTCGGCCTGAAGATAGATCGCGGGCTCGTGTTCATGTCGGACACGCGCACGAACGCCGGTGTCGACAACATATCGACCTTCCGCAAGATGCATGTCTGGTCGGAGCCGGGCGAGCGGGTGATCGTGCTTTTGTCGGCCGGCAATCTCGCGACGACGCAGGCCGTGGTGAGCCTGCTCGACGAGCGCACCAAGGCAGTCGACGAGCGTTCGCACACGCTGCTTGAGACGCCGTCCATGTTTCGCACGGCCCAGATCGTCGGAAACGTCGTGCGCGACGTGATCAGCGGAACCGCGCTGGAGGGGCAGAAGGCGGAGAGCTATTTCAACGCCTCCTTCATCCTCGGCGGCCAGATCAGGGGGAGCGAGCCGCGTCTTTTCCTGATCTATCCGGAAGGCAATTTCATCGAGGCCGGCGGCGACACGCCCTTCTTCCAGATCGGCGAGTACAAGTATGGCCGGCCGATCATCGTGCGCGCCTATGACCCGGCGATGAGCTTCGAGGAGGCGGCGAAGCTGCTGATGGTTTCCTTCGATTCGACATTGAAGTCGAACCTGTCGGTGGGCCTGCCGCTCGACATGCTGTTCTACGAGAAAGATTCGCTGCGGGTGTCGTTCCAGAAGCGCATCACCGGCGACGACCCCTATTACCGCAGCGTCTCCGCGGGCTGGTCGAGCGCGCTCAAGGCCGCGTTCAAGGACCTGCCCGACTTTCCGATGAGCTGACGCCATGCGGGACAACGAGTTCCGCGAATGGTCCGTCCGCGCCGCCGAGTGGGGCGCCGACTACCGCGCTCGGCTGCGCGACCTGCCGGTGAGGGCGCAGACGAAGCCCGGCGACATCGCCGCGCAACTCGATGCGAGCGCGCCGGAGGTGGGCCAGCCGATGGAGGCGATCTTCGCCGACTTCGAGCGCATCGTCGTGCCGGGCATGACGCATTGGCAACACCCGCGCTTCTTCGCTTACTTCCCGGCCAATGCGGCGCCGGCCTCCGTCGTCGCCGAATATTTCGTCTCGGCTATGGCGGCGCAATGCATGCTCTGGCAGACCTCGCCGGCGGCCACCGAGATGGAGACGCGCGTCGTCGACTGGCTGCGGCAGGCGCTCGGCCTGCCTGACCGTTTCACCGGCGTGATCCAGGATTCCGCTTCGTCGGCCACGCTCAACGCCGTGCTGGTGATGCGCGAGCGGGCGCTGAACTGGAAGGGCAATATTCAGGGGCTGTCGGGTCAGCCGAAGCTGCGGATCTACTGTTCCGGGGAGGTGCACACCTCAGTCGACCGCGCGATCTGGGTCTCGGGCATCGGCCAGGACAATCTGGTGCGCATACCCGTCCAGGGGCCGAACCGCGCGATGGACCTCGGCGCGCTTCACGCGGCAATCCGTAAGGACATCGAGGATGGTCATCTGCCGGCCGGCGTCATCGCGTCGGTCGGCGGCACCAGCGTCGGTGGCACGGACGATGTGGCGGGTGTCGTCGATCTTAGAGACTGGGCAGGCAACTACCTGGAATCTCGTGGCATTCTTCACGATTTCTACGTTCACGTCGACGCGGCGTGGGCCGGATCGGCCATGATCTGCCCGGAGCTCAGACACTGGTGGCAGGGCGTCGAAGGGGCCGACTCGATCGTCTTCAATCCGCACAAATGGCTGGGCGCGCAGTTCGACTGCTCGGTGCAGTTCATCGCCAATCCGGACGAGCTCGTGCGGACGCTCGCCATCCAGCCGGAATACCTGAAGACCCACGGCGCCGACGGCATGATCAACTACTCGGAATGGTCGGTGCCGCTCGGCCGCCGCTTCCGCGCGCTGAAGCTCTGGTTCCTGCTGCGCGCCTATGGGCTCGAACATCTGCGCGGGATGATCCGCAACCATGTCGCATGGTCGCGCAAGGTGGCGGAGCGGCTGGCCGCGGAGCCGGGCTTCGAGATCGTCACGCCCCCGATGCTGTCGCTGTTTTCCTTCCGCCATCTGCCAAAGGCCGGCGGCGATCCCGATGCGCATACCTACGAGCTTCTTCGCCGCATCAACGACGACGGACGCATCTACCTGACGCAGACGAAGGTCGACGGCAAGGTCGCGATCCGCTTCCAGGCGGGCCAGTTCGACATGCGCGAGGAGGATGCGGATATGGCGGTGGACGTCATCCTCGCGATTGCGCGAAACATGCCGGCCTGAAGCCTTCCCGTCACTTTCGTTTTCGGCTAGCTTTGCGAAAAACGAAAACGGGAGGGACATGCAGTGCTTCTGACGCCAAGACATTCCGAGATCATCCAGCTCGCGAAGGAAAGGGGCAGGGTGCTGGTCGAGGATCTCTCGGCGCATTTCCAGGTCACCCCGCAGACGATCCGCAAGGATCTGAACGACCTCTGCGACCAGCGGCTTCTCACCCGGATTCACGGCGGAGCCCTTTTTCCCTCCGGAATTGAGAACCTGCAATACGAGGCGCGGCGCAAGATCGCCGCCGACGAGAAGGATGCGATCGGCAAGGCGGCGGCGAAGCTCATTCCCGACAACGCCTCGCTCTTCGTCAATATCGGCACGACGACCGAAGCGGTGTCGAAGGCGCTGCTCGACCATCAGGGCTTGATGGTCATCACCAACAACATCAATGTCGCGAACAGGATGCGCGTCTATCCTTCGATCGAGGTGGTGATCGCGGGCGGCGTCGTGCGCGGCTCCGACGGCGGCATCGTCGGCGAGGCGGCGGTGGATTTCATCCGCCAGTTCAAGGTCGACTACGCGGTGATCGGGGTTTCGGCGATCGATCATGACGGGGCGCTGCTCGACTTCGATTACCGCGAGGTGAAGGTCGCGCAGGCGATCATCGCCAACGCGCGGCACGTGATCCTGGTGGCGGACAGCACCAAGTTCGAGCGCACCGCGCCGGTGCGCATCGGCCATCTGAAGCAGATGAACACGTTCATCACCGACCGGTGCGACATTCCCGCCGTCCGGGCGATCCTCGCCGAGGCGGAGGTCGAATTGATCGAGACCGCTGCCTGAGCGAAGTTGATTTCGTTTGACATTCGAAAGCGGTTCGAAACATTTCCTTTTCGGCTGTGAATCTCTCTCACGAGACGGCTACCGGTGCGAAGTGCTTTGGGAGGAAGTGATGACGTTTGAGGCGAGGGGTCCCTCGGTTGCGCATTCGGCCGGGAGGACGGCATGAGCGGCCATGTTCTCGCCATCGACCAGGGCACGACCTCCAGCCGCACGATCGTCTTCGACGGCGACATGAACATCGCGGCCAAGGCGCAGAAGGAGTTCGCGCAGATCTATCCGGCGTCGGGCTGGGTCGAGCACGATCCGGAAGAGCTCTGGTCGTCGACGCTCGCTACCATGCGCGACGCGCTGAAGAAGGCGAAGCTCAAGGCAGGCGAGATTGCCGCGATCGGCATCACCAACCAGCGCGAGACGGTCGTGATCTGGGACAAGGCGACCGGCAAGCCGATCCACAACGCGATCGTCTGGCAGGACCGCCGCACCGCGCCGGTCTGCGCGAAGCTGAAGAAGGCCGGCCTCGAGCCGCGCTTTACCGCCAAGACCGGGCTTCTGCTCGACCCCTATTTTTCCGGGACCAAGATCGCCTGGATTCTGGACAAGGTGAAAGGTGCGAGAAAGCGCGCCGAGCGGGGAGAACTGCTCGCCGGCACGATCGACACGTTCCTGATCTGGCGGCTCACCGGCGGAAAGGTGCACGCGACGGATGCGACCAATGCCTCGCGGACGCTGCTCTACAACATCGCGACGAATCAATGGGATGACGAACTTCTGAAGCTGCTGCGCGTGCCGCGGGCGTTGCTGGCGGAGGTGAAGGACTGCGCCGACGATTTCGGCGTCACCGACAAGGCGCTGCTCGGCGCCGAGATCCCGATCCTCGGTGTTGCCGGCGACCAGCAGGCAGCGACGATCGGCCAGGCCTGCTTCGAACCGGGTATGATGAAATCGACCTATGGCACCGGCTGCTTCGCACTGCTCAACACGGGCACGCAGATGGTGCGCTCGAAGAACCGCCTGCTGACGACCATCGCCTACCGGCTCGGCGGCAAGACGACCTATGCGCTGGAAGGCTCAATCTTCATCGCCGGGGCGGCCGTGCAGTGGCTGCGCGATTCGTTGAAGGTGATCGCGAAGTCCGAACATTCCGGAGAGCTGGCGGCGAAGGCGGACGAGACGCAGGGCGTCTATCTGGTGCCCGCCTTCGTCGGCCTCGGCGCTCCGCACTGGGATGCGGACGCCCGCGGCGCGATGTTCGGACTGACGCGCAATTCCGGCCCGGCCGAGTTTGCCCGCGCAGCGCTGGAATCCGTCGCCTACCAGACCTTCGACCTGCTTTCGGCGATGAAGAAGGACTGGAAAGGCGCCGCGGCGAAGACTGTGCTGCGGGTCGACGGCGGCATGGTCGCCTCCGACTGGACCATGCAGCGCCTCGCCGACATTCTCGATGCGCCGGTGGACCGGCCGAAGATCCTCGAGACGACGGCGCTGGGGGCGGCCTGGCTTGCCGGATCGCGCGCCGGCGTGTGGCCGAAAGAGAAAGCGTTCGCAAAGCGCTGGGCGCTCGACAGGCGCTTCGAACCGGCGATGGACGCCGCCTCGCGCAAGCGCAAGCTCGCCGGCTGGCAAGACGCCGTTTCGCGGACGCTTACGCGCTAAAGAAAGGCCCCACGTCTCGCGACGCGGGGCCCAACGGACTGAATTCGCTCAGTTATCAGCTATAGGGCGAATAGCACTGCTGGCGCGGCCCATGGTAGGGCTGGAAGGTGTTGTCCCACTCCCGGTACGACCGGTAGCGGTTGTAGCACCATTCCACGTGGGCGCTGCCGCCGCCGCGATAATAGCGAGGAGGCGGGTTGTTGATCGCGTTGCCGATGATCGCTCCTGCGATAAAGGCGCCTGCCGGGAACCACCAGCCATTGTAGTACGTGTAGCCGTGGCGCCGGTGGCGATAGCCGCGATGCCCGTTGTAGTAGTAGTTGCCGCCGTACCAGCCGTGGCGGTGGCCATCGCGGCGCCAAACGCGGGGGCCGTCAAGATAGTTGGGCCGCGGACGGTCCGTCATGCCCCACTGAACATTGACGATTCCGCTATCCGGGACGATTGGCGGAGCCGGCAGCGGGCCGGCATTGGCGGGCGCAAACGACGTGACGGCCATTGCCGCCGCCAGGGCGGCCGAACCCAATACGCTTGCAAGCTTTCTCATCTTAACCTCCTGAGGACTCGAATCAGATGTCCCTTTGCGCGCTCAACGCGCCTTGGTGGCATAGGTTCCAGCCGACTGTGTCGCGCTGAGGGCGGGCCGCCTGCGTCAAAAAGAAAGCCGGTCTTGCGACCGGCTTTTCAGTTTGGGCGGGACGGGCGGGGGGTGAGGGGGGACTGCCCGTCTCGAAGCTTAAACGCGGCCGACGACGGAAGGTTCCCGACCGGCTACGATTTTTGCGTGCCTTTGCTCCGCGACGTCGACTTGCGGCCGGCCACCATGCCGACCACCGCGCCGGCGACGCTGCCGGCGAGGGAGGCAACGCCGCTCGCGACATTGGTGGCGCCGCTGACCAGCGAACTCGCGGGGCCTTTGGCCTTGGAAGATTTCGAAGAAGCGGAATTGGCGCGAGATGTCGCAGGGCTCTTCTTCGCCGCACTGGCAGTCGATTTCGGAGCTGAGCTCGAGGCCGCGCCCGACGCGGAAGTGGCGGCCTTCGCTTTCGGCTTGGCCGCGGTGGATGCCTTGGCGGACTTGGGTGACGCAGCCTTGGTGGATTTCGCTGGCGCTTTCTTCGCGGCCGCGGCCGGCCTGGCGTCCTTCGAGCGCTCGGCGATGGCCGCGCCGGCACCCGTCTTCGTTTCCGTCGCCTTCGCGCCCGTGGGCCTTTTCGTGGAAGCGGCCTTGCTCATGTGATTTCCCTCCGAAAGATGCTGCAATCCGCATCAACGGACAAGTTGGGGGGAAGTTCCGATCCGCCATAAGCCACCCGAAATCGCCCGGATTTCCGGTTGACCGCGAGGGGCGCCATCCCTATGTTCCGCCGCACTTTCGAGGGGGCTTCGTGCCGCCCGACGGGCGCGTAGCTCAGCTGGTAGAGCAACGGACTTTTAATCTGTAGGTCATGGGTTCGAGTCCCATCGCGCTCACCACCCCCAATGGTTTATTCCAAGCACATCGCCAATCCGTAGTGGACCGTAAGACGGCTCGTCTCCCAAGAGCGAATGGTTAACAGCTCGCTCTCAGTTTCACACTGCCCTCATATTAAGCGAAATCGCCGAACCGGCCATCTTCGTCGATGGCGCGGCGATAGACACGGGCAAAGCGCGGCAGGTAGAAAATATTTCACCAGGATGGCTCGACGCAGTGCCCTGCAAAATCGTGACTGTTACAATTCCTATTCGGCTGCCAGCGGGCGTGTTTTCATTCCTTCTGGCGCGACCGTCGTACCGGACCCATAGCTCTTACTGATTATCCATCGACGGCAAGGCACTTCTATGAATCGCCACAGGACCCAAGAGCCGCCATAGGTTATGATCAGAGCCAATATAGTTGCTAGTGTTGTTCCTATATTCTCCGACCACTGATGCATTACGGCATATCTAAAAATTGTTTGATGAAGCATGTATGTTGAAAAGCTGATCTCGCCAAGAAGAACGAGAAGCCGCCACCCAAGCAGGCGAGAGATTGGTCCTCCGCCCTGAGCGAAGATGAAGATGGCGAATGCGAAGATGAGAACGCCGCCGGACTGGCTATACCAAAGCCCAACACTAGGATAACCCGCTGCGGCAATGACTCGTTGAACCGCTGGAGATGTGACGCCGTAGAGGGCTATCAGGGATACGGCGAGGATTTCCAGCGCAGTCGCAGGCATTCTGATGCGCTGGCCTGCATTGTATAGGCGACCAGCTAGAACGCCCACCGCGAACTCAACAACTCGCACAGCCGGATGCTGCATGATTGCGTGAACATATGAAAACTCAAAGAGCTTTGCCGGAGCGATTGGGAAACTGAAGACAATGAACGCGGCGATTGCGATCAAGGCCGTCAGCCATACCCACAATCGCCTAGTCTGAGCGAGGAACGGGAACAGCAGGTAGAACCACAGTTCGTCAGAAATGCTCCACGACGGTGCGTTCCAAGAGAAGACCAAGCCGCTGATCGGTAGCCAAGCGTGAAGCAGCAACAAATTGAGCATTGCTGTCATCGCGTGCATTGGGCTGAGCAAGATATGCGGTTGGATCGCAATGACCACGAGCCAGAAGGTAACGAGATGAATCGGCCACAGCCGGGCGAATCTCGCAACATAGAACGCTTTTACCGAGTGCTGAGAAAAGTCACGATACTGGTATGTCAGGATGAAACCTGACAGCACGAAGAAGAAGCTGACGCCTAAGCCGAATCGTGATTCTCCGGGTATTCCTACGACAGTAGGCAAAATATGTCCGAGGACGATCACCGCTGCCGCGAAAAACCGGAGCGACGTCAACGGAAATAGATGGGGCACCTTTGGCAATTGCAGTCCTCCAAGCCGAACCATGTATTGCACAAGCGGTCGAATTGCTTCAACCGGCAAAAATCCGCGCTATGGGAAAAATCGGCTAAGAGAGAATAATTCCATAAACCCTTTAGGTGATATCTAATACGTCTCGCGTGATATGAGATATTATTATGTTCGGCGTATATATTAGTTAGCTCAGATATTTCGATCGTCTGGATTTAAAAGAAGTAACTACTACGCAACTAGCCAAGGAGACAGACGAGTGCGGCAAATGCTTAACGAGGCTGGGCAAACAAGCCGCGGGCCGGAGTTCATCAACCCCTATGGGATTCGGTCGATGATGCAATTGTCGATGCCATTCGAGTCTGCCGTTCGCGACCTTGGCCAAGGTCATTCAGAGCAGGCCATCGATGCCCGTCGTGAATTTTAGTCTGAGCATCGACGGCAACTTTCTGACCACCCTCAGGTTCCGTCCTTTGCAGACGATCTTAGCGACGTTAGTGCCGCGACTGCTTTGCATCGTGAATCTCTCCGAAGGCACGTCGGACAGACGCCTGGCAATTTCGGACCGGACGAACTGGTACCGGCCTGGTGAGGCTGTTGTCCCCCAAGCGCATTGCAACCGGGCGCGAATCCATGTCACCGTGCCAGCCTTCTATAATCAGAGGGTGGCATGGCCGGATTCGAGCAGGTAGCTGATCACAAAGGGGCGCCTTATCACGCGGTGCTGCGCTCACTGCACACGATTTTGAACCCCAGAACCTATCTTGAGATCGGCACGCTCAATGGCGCAACGTTGAAGCTGTCGACTGCCAAATCGATTGCGATTGATCCTAGGTTCCAGATCGACGGGAGTTGCCTTGCCGGCAAGGCAGCCTGTCATTTTTTTCAAATGACGAGTGATCAGTTCTTTCGAGATCATTCACCGCTTTCCCTGCTGGGAACAGAGATCGATCTGGCCTTTTTGGATGGGATGCACCTGTTCGAGTATCTTTTGAGAGATTTCATCAACACCGAGCGCTACTGCCGAAGAAACTCAATCATCGCAATTCACGATTGCATTCCGACGGACAGCCACGTTGCGCGCCGCGGCGGAGGGGACCAGCGGTATGCTGACAAGTCTCCCCATCCGGAATGGTGGGCCGGTGACGTCTGGAAAGTCTTGCTGGCCCTGAAGGAGATGAGACCGGATCTCACTATCGTGTCGCTCGACGCTCCACCCACAGGCCTGGTTCTGGTGTCAAACCTCTCGCCGACGTCCACGTTGCTTTCGGATGCGTACTATGAGATCGTTCATAAATACGTTGACTTGGAAATCTCTGAGTTTGGTCTCGAGCGCTATGTGTCAGAGATTAATCTAATCCCAACTTCGAAACTGGCCGACCTGTCAGGGATTTCAAAATACTTCTGGATGTAGTGGTTTTATATGCAGCTGAATGAATTCAAGAACCTCGACGGTGGGATCGAAAACAGGATTCTTCCGGAGGAATCGTTTAGGATCCGCGGAAAGGCTTTCGTATTTCCAAAGTCATCTAGAGATTTGTTGCCGGTAGGAGTTCACCCATACGAAACTATTCCTGCTCGTTTTTCATCGTTTGAGTTCGATCGTGTAGTCCTATGCGGTTTTCGACTATACTCACTCAACGGAAAGTGGTTCAACGACAGAAGTCTCATAGACGAAGCGGGCGCTAATAAGGAGTATGCCTATAAGATTCCGCTCGGCTTCGATGAGAACATTCCGTTTAATTCCCAGGGAGAGGTAGACATGGACCGATCGCCATCGGTCGATATAGATGGCGAAGACTGCGCGATGCTCAGCTATGACGAGCCGGCGAACTTCGGGGCATTCTTATTCCGCGGGATTCCGAAGTTACTGCTGCTTGCGCGGCAACGAAAGCTCAAAAGCGTAATGACATATTCTGCTCCCAAATGGGCACAAAGCATACTTCACTTCATAGATCCTGGGTTGCAGATCATTCATCACAATCCGCGTATCGTCTATAATCTTCATAATGCATTGATCCCAGCTCTTGCATCGCCCGAACAGCATCAGAGGCCCGAGGTGATCGAGAGCTTTCGGGAACTGCTGGACAAATCTCCGAAGGTGGCTGGAGCGGAGAAGATTTATATTTCGCGCAGAGCTATGTCTATTGAACGTCCAGGCTTCCGTGTGCTGGAGAATGAGACGGAGCTTGTTGAGAAGTTGCATCAACACGGTTTCAAGGAGTTTATTCCGGAAAACTATCCGTTTCCCGAGCAGATAAGAATCGTATCTCAGGCGAAAATTATCGTCTGCGTCGGTGGGTCAAATATATATATCACCTATTTCGCCTTTATGGCCGAACTCATTATTGTGCTTTGCGGCACAAAGGATTTCTTGTTTGGCTTCACCAATGTTGTCGCCAGCCAAAACGCCGCCTTTTCGTTTGTGCTGGGAACGCCTACCCAGCGCGGCATCATGCCCAGCCACAACAACTGGATTGTCGATGCTGATGCGCTCTTGGATGGGCTGCGTACCCTTGGTGTCTTGTAGCCAGGTGGTATTTCGCAGTCGTCACTTGGCTATTCGCATCTCTTCCAGATGATATTCTCGAAAACAGGCAGATCCGGTTTTGCTTCCGGAGACGACTGTTTTCGTTGTGCACGGCCGGTATTGGGCGATCGGCAAGCCATGGTCTTTTCTCGTTCGCTCCCAGCGTCCCTTCGCCACGCCAAGGTGAATGGCGCGTGGCGGTGGGGGCGGCTATATCGAGCGCGGGTCTTGCATTCGAGGGCGCGGCGTGGCGATCGACATCGGATATCTGAGCGCGGTGGGGGCGGGGGCGTTGTCGTTCCTATCGCCCTGCGTCCTGCCGCTTGTGCCGCCCTATCTCTGCTACATGGCGGGCGTCTCGGTCGAGGAGTTCCGCAATCCCGACGGAACGGCGACTGCCACGGCCAACCGCGCGGCGCTGCTGACCGCCTCGTTCGCCTTCGTGCTCGGCTTCTCGACCGTGTTCGTCGCACTCGGCGCTGGCGCCTCGTCGGTCGGCCAGCTGCTGCGTGTGTGGCAACAGCCGCTGGCGATGGTGGCGGGGCTGGCCATCATCCTGATGGGATTGAATTTTCTCGGCGTCGTGCGCATCCCCTTCCTGTCGCGGGAGGCGCGCTTCCAGGCCGGCGGACAGCCGGCCAGCATGACGGCGGCCTATGTGATGGGGCTGGCCTTCGCCTTCGGCTGGACGCCGTGCATCGGCCCGGTGCTCGGGCCGATCCTGACGCTCGCGGGCGGCCGCGAGACGGTCGCCGACGGCGCGGCGCTGCTGGCGGCCTATTCGGCCGGGCTCGGGATTCCCTTCATCATCGCGGCACTCTTTTCCGGCGCCTTCATGCGCTTTGCCGGGCGCTTCCGGGCGCATCTCGGCCGGGTGGAGAAGGTGATGGGCGCGCTTCTGGTGATCGCCGGCGTGCTGTTCCTGACCGGCGGTATCCAGAAAGCGTCCTACTGGCTGCTGGAGACGTTTCCGGTGCTCGGCACGCTCGGCTGAGCCTTGCGCGACGGGAAGGTCGCGAGGATCACGCCGCCCATCACCAGCGCGATGCCGGCAGCGTGGAAGGGCTGGAACGTCTCGCCGAGAAAGACCACCGCCATCGTCACGGCGAAGGGCGGCATCAAATACATGAAGATGCCGGCAAGCGAGGCGCCGAGCGCGCGCACGCCGTACTGGAAACCTGAAAAGGCCAGCAGCGAGGCGAAGACGACGATGCCGGCGATCGAGACCCAATCGCTCGCCTGGTCCGGCATCGAACCGCCGAGCATGAATTCGACCAGCGCCATCGGCGCCAGCATAAGGGCCGCGAACAGCGCCACGAGGCCGAACAGACCGAGATTCGACACGCTGCGCAGATCGGGCGAGCGGTAGAGGATCGAATAGACCGCCCAGCAGAAGGCGGCGGCGACGAACACCAGGTCGCCCCAGTGGAAATCGAGCCGCACGAGCGCGAGAAGGTCGCCCTTGAGCACGATGACGGCCACCCCGGCGAAGGCGATCGCGGATCCGATCGCCTCGCGCAGGCCGATGGCGCGGCCGAAGAAGGCGGCCTCGATCAGGATGATGAAGACCGACGAGCTGGTGTAGATCAGCGTGCCGTTGGTGGCCGTGGTGCTGGTGAGCGCGACATAGACGCCGGCGCCGCAGATCACCATGCCGAGGACCGACAGCGTTGCGATCAGCCCTGGCCGGGCGGACAGCACGTTCCGCAAAGCGCCTCGCTCGCGCAGCAGGAACGGCGCAAGGATCAGCGCCACCAGGCCCCAGCGCACGAAGGCCAGCGTGAAGGGCGCCACGTCGCCGATCACCGCGCGGCCGAAGATCAGGTTGGTCGAGAACAGGAGCGGCGTCGCCACCATCACGAGGACGGCGAGCGCGGTCGTTCCAGATGTCTCGTTAGCCATTCGTTCGCCAGCTCCTGTCGCCTCGCATTGGAGCGGACGCAGGCGGGTGATACAGATGCGCCGAATCCCGATCAACACGCACCGCGGATCCCTTCATGAGCCAGAGAAGCTGCCTGACGATCATCCTCGCCGCCGGCGAGGGCACGCGCATGAAGAGCGCGATGCCGAAAGTGCTGCACGAAATCGCCGGACTGCCGATGGTCGGGCATGTGGCCAAGGCGGCGATCGCGGCGGGCGGCTCGGATGTTGCCATCGTCGTCGGCAGCGGCGGGGACGCCGTGCGCAAGGCCGTCACGCCGTTTGCGCCCGGCGCCGAGACGTTCGAGCAGGTGCAGCGCCTGGGCACAGCACACGCGGTGCTGGCGGCACGGGCGGCGATTGCGCGCGGTTATGACGACGTGCTGGTGATGTTCGGCGACACGCCGCTGATCGCGCCGGCACCGCTCGCTGCCGCGCGAAAACTGGTGGCCGATGGCAACGCTGTTGCGGTCATCGGCTTCCGCACCGACGCGCCTTCCGGCTATGGCCGCCTGATCGAGACGGATGGCCGGCTGGTCGCGATCCGTGAGGACAAGGACTGTTCGCCGGAGGAAAGGAAGATCACCTTCTGCAATGGCGGGCTGATGGCGATCGACGGGCGCCAGGCGCTGGCGCTGCTCGAAGCGGTGGGCAATGCCAATGCCAAGGGCGAATATTATCTGACGGACATCGTCGAGATCGCCAATGCGCGGGGCTTGAGAGTCAGCGCGACCGAAGCCGACTACGAAAACGTGCTCGGGATCAACAACCGCGCCGAGCTCGCGGAAGCCGAAGCCATCTGGCAGAAGCGCGCGCGGCGCGAGGCGATGCTGTCGGGCGTGACGATGATCGCGCCGGAGACCGTGTTCCTTGCGCACGACACGGAGATCGGCGCGGACACGATCCTTGAACCCAACGTCGTCTTCGGGCCCGGCGCAAAAATCGCGTCGGGTGTGACCATCCATGCCTTCTCGCATATCGAGGGCGCCACGGTCGCGACCGGCGCCAGTGTCGGGCCGTTTGCCCGCCTGCGGCCGGGCGCCGACCTGCAGCAGAAGGCGAAGGTCGGCAATTTCTGCGAGGTGAAGAAGGCCGTGATCGGCCCCGGCGCCAAGGTCAACCACCTGACCTATATCGGCGACGCCACGATCGGAGCCGGCGCCAACATCGGCGCGGGGACGATCACCTGCAACTATGATGGCTACAACAAGCACCTGACCCAGATCGGCGCGGGCGCCTTCATCGGCTCCAACTCGGCGCTGGTCGCGCCGGTCTCGATCGGCAGGGACGCCTATGTCGCCTCCGGCAGCGTCATCACCGAGAACGTGCCCGACGACGGCCTTGCATTCGGCCGTACGCGGCAGGAGACAAAACCCGGCCGGGCAAAGGCGCTGCGCGAACGATACGCTGCGATCAAAAGCAAGGCGCACGAGTAAGACTTCCTGAAAACTATCGTGTCATTCTGAGACCATGGCAGCGGTTTTGCGCTGCAATGGATTGAAACCAAGTTTGACTTCCGGCCGGGCCATGCGCTGCCTACATGTGCGACGCGCGACGAGGTCCGGGCGAATCGAGGGGTAGGTCTGCATGTGCGGTATCGTGGGCATCGTCGGCAGCACGCCTGTCGCGCCGTTGATCGTGGAAGCGCTCAAGCGGCTCGAGTATCGCGGCTACGATTCCGCCGGCGTCGCCACCGTCGAGCATGGCAGGCTGGAGCGCCGCCGCGCCGAGGGCAAGCTGGTCAATCTCGAGCGCAAGCTCAAAGCCGAGCCGCTCGACGGCCTGATCGGCATCGGCCATACCCGCTGGGCAACGCATGGCGTGCCGAATGAGGTCAACGCGCATCCGCATTTCTCGAAGGATGTGGCGATCGTCCATAACGGTATCATCGAGAACTTCGCCGAGCTCAAGGCCGAGCTGCAGAAGGACGGCTACGAGTTCACCTCGCAGACCGACACCGAGGTCGTCGCGCATCTGGTCTCCCGCGAGCTCTCGCGCGGCAGGACGCCCGAGGAGGCCGCGTTCAATGCCCTCAAGCGGCTCGAAGGGGCTTTTGCGCTTGCCATCATGTTCCGGGGCGACGAGGATCTGATCGTCGGCGCGCGCAACGGCCCGCCGCTGGCCGTCGGCCACGGCGACGGCGAGATGTATCTCGGCTCCGACGCGATCGCACTCGCGCCTTTCACCAATTCGATCACCTATCTCGAGGACGGCGACTGGGTGGCGGTGCGCCGCGACGGGATGCAGATCCACGACATGACGGGAGCGGCGGTGGAGCGGAAGCGCACTCAGTCGTCCGGCACGTCCTTCCTCGTCGACAAGGGCAATTTCCACCATTTCATGCAGAAGGAGATCCACGAGCAGCCGGAGGTCATCTCCCATACGCTCGGGAACTATCTCGATTTCACGACTGGCACGGCGAAGGCGATCGAGCTGCCGTTCGATTTCGCCGAGATCGACCGCCTGTCGATCTCGGCCTGCGGCACGGCCTATCTCGCCGGTCTGATCGGCAAATACTGGTTCGAGCGGCTGGCGCGGCTGCCGGTCGACATCGACGTGGCATCCGAGTTCCGCTACCGCGAGATGCCGATCTCGCCCGACAGCGCCGCCCTGTTCATCTCGCAGTCCGGCGAGACCGCCGATACGCTCGCCTCGCTGCGCTATTGCCGCAAGGCCGGCGTGCCGATCACCGCGATCGTCAACGTGCGCGAATCGACCATCGCGCGGGAATCGGACGCCATCTTTCCGACGCTGGCCGGTCCCGAGATCGGGGTCGCCTCGACAAAGGCCTTCACCTGCCAGCTCGCCGTGCTTGTCTCGCTCGCCGTCCGTGCTGCTCGCGCACGCGGGCATATCGACGCCGAGCGCGAACATGTCCTGGTGCGCCAATTGTCCGAGACGCCGCGCTTTGCCACCCAGGTGCTGAAGCTCGCCGAGCAGATCGAGAAGGTCGCGCGACATCTGTCCAAGGTGAAGAACGTGCTCTACCTGGGCCGTGACACCAATTATCCGCTGGCGATGGAAGGCGCGCTGAAGCTGAAGGAAATCAGCTACATCCACGCCGAAGGTTATGCGGCGGGGGAACTGAAGCACGGACCGATCGCGCTGATCGACGAGAAGATGCCGGTGATCGTCATCGCACCGCACGACCGCATTTTCGAGAAGACGGTGTCCAACATGCAGGAGGTAGCGGCGCGCGGCGGCAAGATCATCCTGATCACCGACCAGAAAGGCGCGTCGCTGACCAGCCTCAAGACGATGGAGACGATCATCCTGCCCGACGTGCCGGAGATCATCACGCCGATCATCTACGCGCTGCCGATCCAGATGCTCGCCTACTACACGGCCGTGTTCATGGGCACCGACGTTGACCAGCCGCGCAACCTGGCGAAATCGGTCACGGTGGAGTGACCGCTTTGCGCGGTTCATTTTCCTGCCGCAGTGCAATATGAAGGAGGCCATGCGCGCCTCCTTCCGGGTCGACCGATGACACGTCTGCGGAACTATTTCCTTGCCGGGCTGATCGTCTGCGCGCCGTTGGCGATCACGGCCTATCTCGTCTGGTCGTTCATCCAATGGGTCGACGGCTGGGTGAAGCCGTATATTCCCACCATCTACAATCCCGACAACTACCTGCCCTTCGCGGTGCCGGGCTTCGGCCTCATCGTCGCGCTGCTGATGATCACACTGGTCGGCTTCCTGGCCGCCAATTTCATCGGCCGGTCGATCGTCCACACCGGCGAGCGGATGGTCGGGCGCATTCCGCTCGTCACCAATCTCTATGGTGGGTTGAAGAAGATCTTCTCGACGGTGCTGGCGAACCGGTCCGACCTGTTCAGCCGCGTCGGGCTTATCGAATGGCCGCGCAAGGGCCTGTGGTCGATCGTGCTCGTCCCGCGCCAGCAGGAGACCGAGATCAACAAAGTGCTGGAAGACAAGGTCGGACGGACAATCGCGGTGTTCCGGCCAATCTCGCCCAACGTCACCACCGGCTACATCATGTATGTCGCCGAAGAGGACGTGATCCCGCTGAAGATGTCGATCGAGGAAGCGGCCCGCTTCCTGATCTCGGCCGGGCTGGTGGCGCCGGACGAGGACGCCGCACTCTCTGCGGATTTCGACCCGAGGAAGTCGAAGCCGGAGGTGTAGGCTTCAAATTTTTTGACTGTCAGCAAAAAGCTGGTGTTCGTTCGAGACGAGCGTCCCATGCAGGACGTCATCCTCGGGCTTGTCCCGAGGATCTACCGACTGGAACTTGTTATCTTATTCGAAACTCACACAACGACGGCAGATCCTCGGGACAAGCCCGAGGATGACGACGCTGGAGATGCTCACCCCGCCCTGAGCAGTCTTACCGCTTCGTCCCTCCCGAACAGATAGAGCAGAATCCGCACCGCCTCACCGCGCGGTGAGATCAGGTCGGGGTCGCGCGACAGGAGGAGGCGGGCGTCGTCGCGGGCGGTTTCGAGCAGGTCGGCGTGGAACTCGATCCGCGCCACCTGGAAGCCCGGCGTGCCGGACTGCTTCGTGCCCAGGAGATCGCCTTCGCCGCGCAGCTTCAGGTCCTCCTCGGAGATCAGGAAGCCGTCCTCGGTCTCACGCAGCACCGACAGGCGCTTGTGCGCGGTTTCGCCGAGCGGGGCCCTATAGAGCAGCACGCAGGTCGACGGCTTGTCGCCGCGTCCGACGCGGCCGCGCAGCTGATGCAGCTGCGCGAGGCCGAAGCGCTCGGCGTGCTCGATGACGATGATGGTGGCGTCGGGCACGTCGACGCCGACCTCGATGACGGTGGTGGCGACAAGCACGCGCGTCTCGCCGGCCTTGAAGGCCCGCATCGCCTCGTCCTTCTCAGCCCCTTTCATCCGGCCATGCACCAGGCCGACGCGGTTCCCGAACACCGGCTTCAGCGAGGCATGGCGGTCCTCGGCAGAGGTCACCTTGATCTCGTCGGATTCCTCGACCAGCGGGCAGATCCAGTAGATCTTCTGGCCTTCCGCGACCGCCACTTCCATTCGCCCGACCAGGTCGTCGAGCCGGTCGAGCGGCACGGTGACGGTGTTGATCGGCCGCCGGCCGGCGGGCTTCTCGGTCAGGCGCGACACTTCCATGTCGCCGAAGGCGGTCAGCACGAGCGTGCGGGGTATCGGCGTCGCCGTCATGACCAGCATATCAGGTGCCTTGCCCTTCGCTGTGATGGCGAGGCGCTGGTGCACGCCGAAGCGGTGCTGCTCGTCGACGATCGCGAGACTGAGATCGTGGTATTCGACGCCTTCCTGGAACAGTGCATGCGTGCCGACGACGATGTGGATCGAGCCGTCGGCGAGGCCGGCCAGGACGTCGGCCCGCTCGCGGCCCTTTTCGCGGCCGGTCAGCACCGCAGCTTTAAGCCCCGCCTTCGCCGCGAGCGGCGCGATCGTCGCCAGGTGCTGGCGAGCGAGAATCTCGGTCGGGGCCATCAGCGCCGACTGCGCGCCGGCTTCCGCGGCGCGGGCCATGGCGAGCAAAGCCACCACCGTCTTGCCGGAGCCGACATCGCCCTGCAGCAGGCGCAGCATCCGCTCCGGCTTCTCCATGTCGGCGTGGATTTCCTCGAGCGCCGTCTGCTGGGAATGCGTCAGCGAATAGGGCAGGGCGTCGCGGATCGCCTGCTCCAGTCTGCCGTCGCCCTTGAGCGGCCGGCCGGACAGGCGCAGCGTGCGCGCCCTGACCAGCGCCAGAGACACCTGGCCGGCCAACAGTTCGTCATAGGCGAGGCGTCGCCAGGCGGCGTTTTCCGGCGAGACGTCGATCGGGTCGGCCGGGTTGTGGATCCGCGCCAGCGCCGCGGCGAAGGACTGGAACGTGTGCGCCTTCATCAAGCTCGCGTCCTGCCATTCCGGCAGCACGGGGAGCCTTGCCAGCGCCTGTCCGACCGCCCTGCGCAAAGTGCGCCCGGACAGGCCCGCGGTCAGGGGGTAGACCGGCTCGACCAGCGGCAGGTCGTCGCTTTCGCCGAGAAGGGCGATGTGGTCGGGATGAACCATGGTCGGGCGGCCGTTGAACCATTCCATTCGGCCCGAGATGACGACCGTTTCGCCGACCGGGAGCTGTTTTTCCAGCCATTCGCGATGACCGCGGAAAAAGGTCAGGCCGATCTCGCCGGTGTCGTCGTGAGCGAAGACGCGGTAGGGCACGGAGCGATTGCCGCGCGGTGGCGGCTGGTGGCGGTCGACGCGCACCTCCAGCGTCACGATCGCGCCTTCCGGCGACAGCGCGATGCCCGGCCGGTTGCGCCGGTCGATCACCGAATGCGGCAAGGTGAAGAGCAGGTCGCCGATGCGCGCGCCGCGCCCGGTGACGTCGGCCGGCACAACATTGTCGATCAGCCGCGCCGTGCGCTCGCCGACGCCGTCGAGCGAGGTGATCGGCGCGAAGAGCGGATCGAGGAGGGAGGGGCGCATCGCGCGAACATAGCTGCGCAAGGAGGCCTTGCAAGGCTGACATGGCGGACATGAAGCGCTATATGCGCCGCATCCGAAGGAATCTCCCCATGACCGGAACGACCCGCTCCAGCGCCGACCTCGATCCGCGCCGCCGCAAGGCGCTTTTCCGTTCGTGGCACCGCGGCATGCGCGAGATGGACCTGATCCTCGGCGGTTTCGCCGACGACCATATCGGCGAACTGACCGACGAGGACATGGACGTCTACGAAGCGCTGCTCGACCAATCCGATCCCGAACTCTTCAAATGGTTCACCGGCGAACTGCCGCTTCCCGCCGACCAGGACACGGCCGTCTTCCGCAAGATCCTCGACCATCGCCGCCACAGGCAGTTCTGACGCATGAAACTGATCGATCAACTCGGCCTCGACGGCATCGGCGCCGCGCAGGTCACCATCGACGGCGTGGCCGAGGGCTTCGAGCCCTTCGCACTGGCGCGTATCGCCGCCGAGGCGGGCAGGGACCGTCCTGTCATTTTCGTCGCGCGCGACGGCCAGCGGCTCCCGGCGATCGTCGAGGCCCTTGCCTTCGCCGACCCGAAGCTGCCCGTGCTTGAACTGCCGGCGTGGGACTGCCTGCCCTACGACCGCGTCTCGCCCGGCGCCGACACGGCGGCGCGCCGGCTCGATGCGCTGTCGGGCATGATTTCGCTGAAGGAGAAGCCGCACCGTGCCGTGGTGCTTACGACCGCCAATGCGATCCTGCAGCTGATCCCGCCGCCCGAGACCATCGCCGCGCAGGGCTTTTCGGCGAGGCCGGGCAACCAGGTCAACATGAACACGCTGATCGCGCGGCTGGAGGGCTCAGGCTTCGACCGCGTCGGCACGGTGCGCGACGTCGGGGAGTTCGCCGTGCGCGGCGGTATCCTCGACCTCTACGCGCCCGGCGCGAACGAACCGCTGCGGCTCGACTTCTTTGGCGACACGCTGGAATCGATCCGCGCCTTCGACCCGGCGACGCAGCTCACCACCGGTTCGCGGCCGCAGGTCTCGCTGCAGCCGATGAGCGAGGTGGCGCTGACACCGGAGACGATCAGCCGCTTCCGCCGCGGCTATATCGACACGTTCGGGGCGCCGTCCCGCGATGACGCCCTCTACGCCGCAGTCAGCGAAGGCCGCCGCTTCGCCGGCATGGAGCACTGGCTGCCGCTGTTCTACGAGCGCCTCGTCACCGTGTTCGACTACCTGCCGGACGCCCCGGTCGTGTTCGACGCTCTGGCGCACGAGGCGATAGCCGAGCGGCGCACCCAGATCGAGGACCATTACGACGCGCGCCTGCGCACGGCCGAATCGAAGACGCTTGGCGAGGCCGTGCCCTACAAGCCGATCGCGCCGGACCGGATGTATCTCTCCGCCGAAACGCTGGCGAAGGCGGGGGCAGGGCGGCTGTCTGTCGATCTCACCGCCTTCGAGGTGCCTCATGTACCCGGCCGGAAGCTGGTGCATGCCCGCACCAGGGCGGGCCGCAGCTTCGCGCAGGAACGCGCGGACCCTTCGCAGAACGTCTTCGACCATGCGGTCAACCACGTCGCTTCGCTGCGCGCGGCGGGCCGAAAAGTGCTGGTCGCCGGGTGGAGCGAAGGCTCGCTCGACCGCCTGACCCAGATCCTCGACGACCACGGCCTCGGCAACATGGAGCGGGTCGGCTCGCTCGCCGGGCTTGAAACGCTGTCGCGCGACAAGGTCGGCCTCGCCGTGCTGCCCCTGGAGCACGGGTTCGAGACCGCGAAGCTGGTCGTCGTCGCCGAGCAGGATCTGTTGGGTGACCGGCTTGTTCGCCGCGCGCGGAAGAAGCGCGCCGCCGACTTCATATCGGAAGCAGGGTCGCTGTCGACGGGCGACATCGTCGTCCACCAGGACCACGGCATCGGCCGCTTCATCGGCCTGAAGACGATCGAGGCGGCGGGCGCGCCGCACGACTGCCTGGAAATCCACTATGCCGGCGACGGGCGGCTGTTCCTGCCTGTCGAGAACATCGAGCTTCTGTCACGCTTCGGCTCCGACAATGCGGAGGTCGCGCTCGATCGACTGGGCGGAGGGGCCTGGCAGTCGCGCAAGGCGAAGCTGAAGAAGAAGCTGCTCGAAATGGCCGGGCAGCTGATCCGCATCGCCGCCGAGCGCAAGATGCGCGGCGCGCCCGCGCTGATGCCGGCCGACGGGCTCTACGGCGAATTCGCCGCCCGCTTCCCCTATGACGAGACCGACGACCAGCAGAACGCCATCGACGCGGTGTTGGACGACCTGTCGCTCGGCCGGCCGATGGACCGGCTGATCTGCGGCGACGTCGGCTTCGGCAAGACCGAAGTGGCGTTGCGCGCGGCCTTCGTGGCGGCGATGGAAGGCTTCCAGGTCGCGGTGGTGGTGCCGACGACGCTCCTGTCGCGCCAGCATTTCAAGACCTTCTCGGAACGCTTCAAAGGCCTGCCGGTGCGCGTGCGCCAGGCGTCGCGGCTGGTGACGGCGAAGGAGCTGGCCGAGACCAAGACGGGGCTGAAGGACGGCACAGTCGACATCGTCGTCGGCACGCATGCGCTGCTCGGCTCGTCGATCAGCTTCAAGAACCTCGGCCTGCTGATCGTCGACGAGGAGCAGCATTTCGGCGTCAAGCACAAGGAGCGGCTGAAGGAACTGAAAAGCGACGTGCACGTGCTGACGCTGTCGGCGACGCCGATCCCGCGCACGCTGCAGCTGGCACTGACCGGCGTGCGCGAGCTGTCGCTGATCGCGACGCCACCGGTCGACCGCATGGCGGTGCGCACCTTCATCTCGCCCTTCGACCCGCTGGTGATCCGCGAGACCCTGCTGCGCGAGCGCTATCGCGGTGGGCAAAGTTTCTACGTCGTGCCGCGCATCAGCGATCTGAAGGAAATCCATGATTTCCTGCGCGAAACGGTTCCCGAGCTGAAGGTCGCAACCGCCAACGGCCAGATGCCGGCCGGCGAGCTCGACGACATCATGAATGCCTTCTACGACGGGCAGTACGACGTGCTGCTCTCGACCACGATCGTGGAATCGGGCCTCGACATTCCCTCGGCCAACACACTGATCGTCCACCGCGCCGACATGTTCGGCCTCGCCCAGCTCTACCAGCTGCGCGGGCGCGTGGGGCGGTCGAAGGTGCGCGCGTATGCGCTGTTCACGCTGCCGGCAAACAGGAAGCTCACCGACACCGCCGACAGGCGGCTGAAAGTGCTGCAATCGCTCGATACGCTGGGCGCCGGCTTCCAGCTCGCCAGCCACGACCTCGACATCCGCGGCGCCGGCAACATGCTGGGCGAGGAGCAGTCCGGCCATATCAAGGAGGTCGGCTTCGAGCTCTACCAGCAGATGCTGGAGGAGGCAGTGGCCGAGGTGAAGGGCGAGCCGGAGGCGACGGACGGCACGTGGTCGCCGCAGATCACCGTGGGCACCGCCGTGATGATCCCCGAAAGCTACGTCGCCGACCTGCAGCTGCGGCTCGGCCTCTACCGTCGCATCGCCGACCTCGACTCGATCGAGGAGATCGACGCCTTCGGCGCGGAACTGATCGACCGCTTCGGGCCGCTGCCTGACGAGGTGCAGCACCTGCTCAAGATCGTCTACATCAAGGCGTTGTGCCGCAAGGCGAATGTCGAGAAGCTGGACGCCGGCCCGAAGGGCGTCGTGGTGCAGTTCCGCGAGAAGACGTTCCCCAATCCCGTCGGGCTGGTGAGGATGATCGCGGAACAGGGCTCGCTGGCGAAGATTCGCGGCGACCAGAGCGTGGTGTTCATCCGTGACTGGCCGACGCCGGAGAAGAGGCTGCAGGGCGCGGCAGTGGTGGTGACGCAGCTGGCGAAGCTGGCGGCGGCCGGCTAGGGCAGGGAGTGGTTCGCTTGGCGGGCGCGAAGCAGGGTCGTATCACCGCATCTCTCAATCGGAATTTGTTCGGCCTTTGCGCCCGGCAGCCCATCTCCCGATAGGGAGCTTTCTTCGGGAATGCCGACGCAAAGGGCCCGAAATGCCTTCCAGGCACGGGACAACGGCACGTCCAGGCCGGCTCTCTCGGTCAGTCCGAGGCGGCGTTCGAACTCCTCCAAGTCTGGCTTTTTGCCGTAGAGAGTTCCCTGGTCGAGCGAGAGAATGTTGAGCGGCGACAGCATCGGCGTTCCCTTGTGGTCGAGGGAAGCGTGCTTGTGGCAGACTTGAAAGTCCTGAAAACAGCGACGAAAAGTTCCAAAATCTCCCGAAGATCGCCTTATCCGGCCGGCAGACCCGCCAGCCGCAGCCCCTCCAAGACAGGAGCAAGGCGCGCAGGATCCTTCGCGGGCTGACCAGCGCGAATGCTTGCAAGGGTAACGCCGGGAGCGATGCGCGAAAGTTCGGCAAGCCAGCGTCGTGCCTCGGCCATCTCTCCCAGATGGGCTTTAGCTGCTGCCAACATCCAGAGCGTCGGATCAAAGTTCGGATTGACGGCGAGCGCACGAAGCGCCCACGCGCCCGCCTCCTCGTTCCGGCCGCGTATCAGATGCGCGAAGGCGATGCCGCAGAGAGCGATGTGGGCCAACGGATCGCGCGGAGAGAGCCGTTGCGCGCGCTGAAGCAGTTGCAGCGCCTCTTCGATGGTCCCGCAATGGCAATTCGCGACGCCCGCCGCCGTGATGAGCACCAGATTGTTGGGGTTCATCTCCACGGCGGACCTGAGCACTGCCATGCCGCGGTCATAGTCGCGGCCGGTCTGGATGAGGGCCATGGCGCAGTGCGCCATCACCATCGTGTCGCCGTCCGCGCGTTCCAAGCCGCGCCGGGCGAAGGCGACGCAGCGCTCGGCGTCGTCCGGACTCAGCGGTGCCCATCCCATCGCCAGACGGTGCTCAAGAGCCCAGGCGGCGAGGGAAAGAAGGCCAGGATGGTCGGGATCGCGTGCCAGCGCTTCGCTGACGATTGAGACCGCGTCGGCATTGGCCCGCTCCGTCTCATCCAGGATCTTGAACTGCGCCAGCAGATAGGCGTCGTGCGACGATATGCTGCCGCGGAGCCGTTTCAGAGCGCGGGCCATCTCCGCTTTCTCGACCTGAGGCGCTACGATCGCCGCCACATTCTCGGTAATCTCGTCCTGGAAGACGAAAAGGTCATTGTCGGTGCTGTCGAGCCTGCCGGACCAGAGAGCAACGCCGGTCGCCGCATCGACGAGGCGCGTCGATATGCGAAGACGATTCCCCAGCCGCTGGACGCTGCCTTCAAGGAGATAGCGCGGGCCGGTCGACGCGAAAGCGTCCCGCGGATCGACGGCAGGGTCCTGCCGAAGTGAGACAACCGCGAATTGCCGGAACTTCGACAGCGCCGCGACGAGATCATCTGCGACCCCGCGGATGAAGTAGTCTTGCTCAGGTGCGGACGACAGGTTCGAGAAGGGCAGGACGCCGACGATCGCGACCGGTGCGTCCGCGCTATCCTCCACCGGTTCCGGTCGGACAGACAGCCGGTATCCGAGGCGCGGTACCGTATCGATATAGCCTTCCGGGTCCGCTTCGGTCGCGAGCGCCTTGCGCAGGCTGGCGATCTGGACGGTGAGATTGCTTTCCTCAATGAACTGACCTGGCCACGCAGCGTCGATCAACGCGGCCTTCGTGACGGGCGCGCCGCGCGCCTCAACCAGTGCGGCGAGGATCGCGGCGCCGCGCTGCCCGATGGGCACCGGCCTGGTGTCGCGCGAGACGGTGCGACGTTCAACGTCAATCTGGAACGGACCGAGAGAATACCCGCTGACCATGGCCCAGAATAACCTTGGCCAATAGCGACGCAATCTAGTTCGGATCGAATCTCAAGTTCCTTACTCCGCCGCCAACTGCCCGCTCGCCTTCATCGCTGCCACCTGACGGATCGCGTCCGCCAGCACCTCGGTGTCCTGGGCGCCGGTGACCGCGTATTTGCCTTCGAGGACGAAGAACGGCACGCCGGTGACGCCCATGCGCTGGGCCTGTTCGATCTCGGCCAGGACGGCGTCCCTGTCGGCGTCGGTGGCGAGCAGAGTGGCGACGGTCGCTTCGTCCATGCCGTTCTCGCCGGCAATGCGCGCTAGTTCGGCCCGGTCGCCGATATACTCGCCCTTTTCGAAATTGGCCGAGAACAGCGCCTTGGTCACCCGGTTCTGCACGCCTTCGCCGGCCGAAGCCGCCCAGCGGATGACGCGGTGGGCGTCGAGCGTGTTGGCGGCGATCCTGATGTCGGCGAAGTGGAAGTCGATACCTTCGGCGGCGCCGAGCGGCACGATGCGGTCGTGGATCTGCTTCAGCTTCTCCTCCGAGCCGAACTTGGCGAGCATGTATTGCTTGCGGTCCTTGCCTTCGGGCGGAATGGTCGGATCGAGCTGATAGGGTCGCCAGCGCACATCCACGTCGATCTCGGGTAGCGAGGCGACGGCCTTTTCGAGCCGCTTCTGGCCGATATAGCACCAGGGGCAGACGACATCGGAAATGACGTCGACGCTGACGGTCTGCTTCTCACTCATCTCGGGGCCTTTCGGGAAATTCAGGGTTGCCGCCACCAGGTGGTGAGCTGGTAGCCGGTGAGGGGCGTCTTCTCGGGCCGGGCGATGTGGTTCCAGCGCGCCACCCATTGCTCGGGCTGATGATAGAGCGGAACGACCCAGGCGCCACTCAACAATACGCGATCATAGGCGCGCACCGCGTCCTCGAAGGCCGGGCGGTCGCGGGCATTGAGCAAGGCGTCGATCATCGCATCGACCGCCGGCTCGCCGACGCCGGCATAGTTCATCGAGCCTTGTGCGTCCTTGGAGGCGCTGCCCCAGCGGCCGACCTGCTCGACGCCGGGCGACAGCGACGAGGGATAGAAGTTGAGGATGGCGTCGAAATCCCACGAGATCAGCCGCTGCTGATACTGCGCGTCGTCGACGGAGCGGAGGTCGAGCCGGATGCCGATGAGCGCCAGCGTGCGCTGCCAGGCGAGCGCGACCGGCTCGCCGCCCTTGCTCTTCAGCATGATCTCGAAGGCGACCGGCTGTCCGGACGGCGTCAACAGCGCCGAGCCCTGGCGCTTGTAGCCGGCCTCGGCGAGACGGTCGTAGGCGTTCTTGACGAAGGCGCGGTCGCGGCCCGACCCGTCCGAGACGGGCGGCTTCCAGCTGCCGGCCAAGATGTCGGGATCGACTGCGTCTGGGAAGGGGGCGAGCAGCGACTTTTCCGCCTCGCTCGCCGGCTTGCCGAAGGAGGACAGCGAGGAATTGTCGTAGAAGCTCTTGGTGCGGGTGAAGGATTTGCTGAACAGGTTCTCGTTGACCCATTCGAAGTCGAGCAGGTCGGCGAGCGCGCGACGCAGCGCCTTGTCGGCAAGGAGCGGCTTGCGCGTGTTGAGAACGAAGCCGAGCATGCCCGACGGCACGCCGCTCCTGAACGTGTCCTTGACGACCTTGCCCTCGGCGACGGCCGGGAAGCCGTAGTCTTTTGCCCAGCGGCTCGAGTCCGCTTCGATATGAACGTCGATCAGGCCCTTCTTGAACGCCTCGAACATGGCGTTCTCGTCGCGGAAATAGTTGATGCGGATCTCGTCGTAATTGTTGAAGCCGCGACGCGAGGGCAGGTCTTTCGCCCAATAGTCGGGGTTTCGCTTGAGCACCAGGAGTTCACCCGGCCGCACGGTCGAGATCACATAGGGGCCTGAGCCGACCAGCGGCTTGAGCGAGGATTTGCCGAAGGTTTCGGCGTCGGTCGCGTGCTTGGGGAGGATCGGCCAGAGC
This sequence comes from Mesorhizobium sp., assembly GCA_041913465.1. Taxonomy (GTDB): domain Bacteria; phylum Pseudomonadota; class Alphaproteobacteria; order Rhizobiales; family Rhizobiaceae; genus Mesorhizobium_A. The sequence continues at coordinate 42,416 of JAYSFJ010000016.1, forward strand.
GCGAGGATGAGCGGCAGTTCCCGGTCAGGCCGGACGAAGGTGAGGCGAACGCCGTTCGGCGCGACCTTCTCCATCGTCGCGATCTTCTTGACGGTGGTGGCATAGCGCGGCCAGCCCTTGTCGCGCAGCAGCTCGAGGCTGAAGATGACGTCGTCGGGCGTCACTTGCTGCCCGTCGGAGAACTTCGCCCGTTCGTCGAGCTGGAACTCGACGAAGGTCCGGTCGGCGTCGGTCTCGACCGACTTCGCCAGAAGCGGATACATCGAGAACGGCTCGTCGGCGGAGCGCTGCATCAGCGAATCGAAGACATTGTAGCCGCGCTGCAGGTCGACGATGCCGGAGGCGCCCTGTCCCTGGACGATGAACGGATTCAGGCTGTCGAACGTGCCCTGGACCGCATAGTTGATCGCGCCTCCTTTCGGGGCATCCGGGTTTGCATAGGGGAAATGGCCGAAATCGGCCGGCAGCGCAGGCTCGCCATGCATGGCGATGCCGTGCGACGGCTGCGCGAAAGCGCTTCCGGCAAGCGTGAGACAGGCCACGACGGCGATGGAAAGTGCCCGCAACATCAGATCAATCCCTCCATCGCCCACAGGTCCGCCGCTTCGAATCGCCGAGGCGGTCTAGCATGTGATCGCAAGCCTTCGCCAAGCTGTCCAAACCCGTCGCGCAAATGTGTTTCGCGCTGGATTCCGCCCGCCATGCGGTGTAACAGGCGCGCACAAGTCATCCTGTTGCCTCAATTGGGCAACAATGAGCTTCGCAACGCTCCGTCATTGCGGGCACGGTTTCGTCTGAGAGGAAATATTTGATGAGCAGCAAAGCTACTCGCATCTCGGTCATGGCGGTGAGCCTCCTGGGCCTCGCCGCGGCGAGCGTGCCTTCGGCCTTTGCCCAGCAGACCCCCGCTGCCGGACCGGGCGGAATGCCGCGCGGCTGGTTCAAGGTCTGCGGCAAGGAGCAGGACTTCGACATCTGCAACGTGCAGAATCAGGTGCTTGCCCAGACCGGTCAGATGCTGACCGCCGTGCAGCTCGCCGAGTTCAAGGGCAAGGTCAACCGCCGCGCCCTGCAGGTCTCGGTCCCCGTCGGCCGCCTGCTCCCCGCCGGCGTGACGATGCAGATCGACGGCAACAAGCCGACCAAGCTCGAATTCACCACCTGCTTCCAGGACCGCTGCGTCGCCGACGCGCCGCTCACCGACGCCATCGTGGCGGCGCTGAAGAAGGGCACGGACCTGACGCTCACCACCTACAATTTCCAGAACCAGCCGAACCCGATCAAGGTGTCTCTGCAGGGCTTCACCGGCGCCTATGACGGCGAGCCGCTGCAGCAGGGCGACATGGCCGAGCGCCAGAAGGCCGCCGAGGAGTATATCCAGCGCAACCAGGAGAAGCTCGCCGAGCAGCTCAAGGCCGCGCAGGAAAAGGCCAAGGCCGGCAACTGAGCGGTTCAGGAAACTGGATTGGAGAACGGGGCCCTCGAGGCCCCGTTTTCATTTGGTCCGCTCAGTGCCGTGCGGTGCGCTTGCGCTCGTAGCGGCCGTCGGGCAGGGCGTCGAACATCTCGCCCACCTGCGCGTGACGCACCGGTTCGCCGGTTTCGTCGGGCAGGAGGTTCTGTTCCGAGACATAAGCGACGTATTCGGTCTCGGCGTTCTCGGCCAGCAGATGATAGAACGGCTGGTCCTTTCGCGGCCTCACCTGCGCGGGGATGGCTTCATACCACTCCTCGCTGTTGGCGAACTCCGGATCGACGTCGAAGATGACGCCGCGGAACGGAAAGATCCGGTGCCGCACGACCTGGCCGATCTGGAATTTCGCCTGACGGATCTGGCCCATAGCTTACCTCTTTGGTCCTATTTGGCGAGGAACGGTTCGGATTCAATGGCGCTGGCGCTTGACGCCCCGTGACCCCGCACGATAGCGCGAACGTCCATGTATGACGTCTTCGGCCTCGTCCTGCCGTTCTTCGGACTGATCTTCCTCGGCTTCGTGGTGGCGCGGATCACGCGCCAGCCGCTGGAGGCGCTTGGATGGATGAACACGTTCATCATCTACGTGGCGCTGCCGGCGCTGTTCTTCCAGCTTCTCTCCAAGACCCCGATCGAACGGCTGACCGAGTGGAGCTATATCTTCGGCGCGGTCGCGTCGACCTACGCCGTGTTCTCGCTGATGTTCGTAGGGTCGATGCTGACGAGCCGCAATATCGCCGAATCGACGATCAAGGGATTGGCCTCCGCCTACGGGAACATCGGCTACATGGGACCGGGCTTGGCGCTGCTCGCATTCGGCGAGGAGGCGGCGGTGCCGGTTGCGCTGATCTTCTGCTTCGAGAACATCATCCATTTCGCGGTCGCGCCGATGATGATGGCTCTGTCCGGCGGCGAGAAACGCCCGCCGTCCGCGCTCGCCGTCGATGTCGTGAAGAAGATTGCGCTGCATCCGTTCATCATCGCTACGGCGATCGGCGTGCTCGCGGCGGCGCTGCACTATCAGGCGCCGGTGCCGGTCGACCGCCTGTTCGAGACGCTGGCGCGCGCGGCCGCCCCTTGCGCGTTGTTCGCGATGGGCGTGACGCTGGCGCTGCGCCCACTCAAGCGGGTGCCGAAGGAGCTGGGCCTCATCGCCGCGCTCAAGCTCGTCGTCCATCCGGTGCTCTGCTACGTCGTGCTGTCGGCGGTGGGCGACTTCGATCCGGTGTGGGTCTATGCCGCAGTCCTGCTCGCAGCACTCCCGACCGCGACCAACGTCTTCGTCATCGCCCAGCAATACGGGGTGTGGGTCGAGCGCGCGTCGGCCAGCATCCTTCTGACTACGCTGCTGTCGGTCGGCACGGTGACGGGGCTGCTCTACCTGATCAAGACCGGCGCGCTACCGCCGGACCTGTTTCCTCCAACCTGAGGCGATCCGCGCAAAGCCGCTGCCGGGCTGCATGCCCTCGCGCATGACGAATCCACGCAACGGCGGGATGCTGGCCATCAGCCCGAGCCCCGCGCTGCGGGCGATCTGGGCGGGCAGGAGATCGGACAACAGCGCCATGTTGAGCGAATTGACCGCGGTCTGACGCGCCAAGACGTCGAGCCGCCGGGCAGAGCGGTAGGCGGACAGCGCCCGCTCCGAACCCGGATCGTCGCGATGCGACAGCGCCACGTCGACGAGGTCGGCGACGTCGCGTATGCCGAGATTCATGCCCTGGGCGCCGATGGGCGGAAAGACATGTGCCGCCTCTCCGACGAGCGCCACCCGGTTCGCCGCCATCGTGGAGGGAAGCAGAGCCGACATCGGATAGATCTGCCGGCCCGGCTCGACCTCCACCTTGCCGAGGATGGACTGCATGCGATCCTCGATGCGCGCGGAGAGCTCGGCGTCGCCGAGCGCCGCCAGTTCGACCGCCATCTGCGGCGAGACGAGCCAGACGAGGCTCGAGCGGTCGCCGGGCAGGGGCACCTGCGTGCAGGGGCCGGTTTCGGTGTGGAATTCGGTCGAGACAAAGCCGTGGGGGCGCGAGTGTGCGAAATTTAGGACAAGCGCCGATTGCGGGTAATCGCGCTTCGCCACGGAAATGCCGGCCGCCTCGCGCGCGGGCGACATGCGCCCGTCGGCTGCGACGGCAAGACATGCGGAAAGCACCTTGCCCTCGGGCAGCACGGCGCGTGCGCGATCATCGCCAAGCCGCCACTCGGCGACCATCGCGTCGACGCGGACGATACGCGGTTCGGCCTCGACGGCTTCCTTCAGGACCCGCAGGAGGACCGAGTTCGGGATGTTGACTCCGAACCTCCCGGCTCCGATCTCGGCTGCCCGGAAGGTCACAGGCACACTTCGCACGAGGCGCTGGGTGGCGTCGACGATCCGCATCACCTCGAGGGGCGCGGTCTCCTCCGGCGAAAAGGGCGGGAGGCCGAGTTCTTCCAGATAGTCCAGGGCCGGCATCATCAGCGCGGTGGTGCGCCGGTCGTCGCCCTTCGGCTGCGGACCGACGAGCGCGACGGAAAAGCCTTCTCGCGCCAGTGCGATGGCGGCGATCGAACCGACCGGCCCGGCTCCCGCGACGATGACGTCAAATTCGTTCTCTGCAGACATGTTCGCGCCCGACGCTGTTTCCTCAGTCTTCGATCATCCACGGCAATATTGCCAGCGCACATAGTGGCGCAGGGACGGGAGGGAAGTCGGACAGGCTGTGCAATCGCGCCTTACCGCTTGTGCCAAATCGATGCCTGCCTGTATCTTCTGCCTGAAATGGAGGGATCGGGCGTGAGTTGGGATGGGGAGTATCGAGCCTCCGAGGGATCGGCACGAGAGGTTGCCGATGGGATTCTGCCCTCGGCGCGGGCGCGCAGCCGGACCTTCGCGCGGTGAGGAAGCCAACCAAAGTTACATGGCCCCAGGCGAGGGCCTTCTCCGTCCATCTGTTTACCGCCTCCGGCTCGTTCCTCGCCTTCGTCTCGCTGGTCGCGGCGAGCGAGGAGCGCTGGACGGCGATGTTCTGGTGGCTCGGTCTCGCGCTTCTGGTCGACGGGATCGACGGGCCGGTGGCGCGCAAACTGCAGGTGAAGGAAATCCTTCCCACCTGGTCGGGTGAACTGCTCGACAACATCATCGACTACGTGACCTACGTGCTCATCCCGGCCTTTGCGCTCTATCAGCGCGGTTTCATGGGCGAGAACCTGTCGTTCATTTCGGCAGCCATCATCGTCGTATCGAGCGCGATCTACTATGCCGACACCGGGATGAAGACGAAGGAGAACTTCTTCAAGGGCTTCCCGGTCGTCTGGAACATGGTCGTGTTCACGCTGTTCGTCATCGAGCCGGGCGAGTGGGTGTCGTTCGCGGTGGTGGTCGTCGCCGGTATCCTGACCTTCGTGCCGGTGAATTTCCTGCATCCGGTGCGCGTCGTGCGACTGAGGTGGCTGAACCTGCCGATCACGCTGCTCTGGTGCGCGTTCGGGGCCATCGCACTTGCCCAGCAGATGGAAGCCTTCGACTGGGTGAAAATCGGCATCGCCGTCACCGGTATCTACCTGTTCGTGATCGGCGGCATCATGCAGTTTTTCCCGAAACTCGGCGCAGCAAGGACTTGATCATGACCAAGGCAATCCGCGTCCACCAGATCGGCGGACCCGAAATGATGAAGTGGGAGGAGATTCCCGACCCGGTTGCCAAGCCTGGCGAAGCCGTGATCCACCAGACTGCGATCGGCCTCAACTTCCTCGACTGCTACTATCGTTCGGGCCTCTATCCGTCACCGATGGGCATGCCCCTCATTCCGGGCAGCGAGGGCGCGGGAATCGTCACGTCGCTGGGCGAGGGCGTCACCGACCTGAAGGTCGGCGACCGGGTCGCCTATGCGGGTCCGATCGGCGGCTATGCGCTGGACAGGTCGATCGCCGCGGATCGCCTGGTGAAGCTCCCAGACGGAGTCAGCGACCGCCAGGCTGCGGCGATGATGCTCAAAGGAATGACCGCCTCGTTCCTGCTGAGACGGACGTTCAAGGTGAAGCCGGGCGATACGATCCTCTTCCACGCGGCCGCCGGCGGCGTCGGCCTGATCGCAGGCCAGTGGGCCAAGCATCTCGGCGCAACCGTGATCGGAACGGCGGGGTCCGACGACAAGGTCGAGCTGGCTAAGGCCCACGGCTACGACCATGTCATCAACTACCGCAAGGACAACTTCGTCGAGAAGGTCCGCGAGATCACCGGCGGCAAGATGTGCGACGTCGTCTATGATTCCGTAGGTGTCGACACCTACATGGGCTCGCTGGATTGCCTGAGGCCGATGGGAATGTTCGTGGCGTTCGGACAGTCGTCCGGTCCGATCCCGCCCTTCAACCTTGCCCTTCTCGCGCAGAAAGGGTCGCTCTATGCAACCCGTCCGACCCTGTTCGTCTACATCGCGAAGCGCGAAGATCTCGAAGAGATCGCCGGGTCGCTGATGGATGTCGTGGCCAGCGGCGTGGTGAAGATCGATATCAACCAGACCTACGCGCTTTCCGACGCAGCCAAGGCGCATACGGACCTCGAGGCGCGCAGGACGACCGGCGCGACGATCCTCCTGCCCTGAGCCATTGCCTGCAATCCGCGCAGGATATGTTGAAGCACTTTCAATGTGCAAAACGCTTTGCGTTTGATTGTCCCGCCGCCTACGATCCATTCGGGAACACGAACGAGCTGGAAAACTCAGCGCATGGGGATTGAACTGGCGGGCGGACCGGCAAGTGAGCCGGGGCTCCTTCTCGACGTGAGGGGGCTCACGAAGGTCTTTGGGTCGCTCATCGCCTGCAACAGCGTCGACCTGCAGATCGCAAAGGGCGAGATCCACGCACTTCTCGGCGAAAACGGCGCCGGCAAGTCGACGCTGGTCAAGATGCTGTTCGGCACGCTGGCGCCGAATGCCGGCGAGATAATCTGGAACGCCAAGCCGGTGCGGATCGGTAGCCCAGGCGAGGCGAGGCGGCTTGGCATCGGCATGGTGTTCCAGCATTTCTCGCTGTTCGAGGCGCTGACGGCGGCCGAGAACATCGCGCTGTCGCTCGACAGCACCACGCCGATTTCCGCGATCGCCGCAAAGGCGAAGGAACTGTCGCACAGCTACGGCCTGCCGCTCGATCCGGGTTCGCTCGTCGGCGACCTGTCGGTGGGCGAGCGCCAGCGCATCGAGATCATCCGTTGCCTGCTGCAGGAGCCGGACCTGATCATCCTCGACGAGCCGACGTCGGTGCTGACCCCGCAGGAAGCCGACAAACTGTTCGAGACGCTGGAAAGATTGCGCGGCGAAGGAAAGTCGATCCTCTACATCAGCCATCGGCTGGAGGAGGTGCAGCGCATCTGCGACCGCGCCACCGTGCTGCGCCACGGCAAGGTGGTGGCGCATTGCAATCCGCGCCAGGAGACGGCGGGGTCGCTTGCCCGAATGATGGTGGGCGGAGACGTGCACGAGGTGCACCGCGAGCATCCCGACCATGTGGAAGGCGCGCCGCTGATCGAGATCCGCAACCTGTCGCAGGCCGCGAAAGGGCCGTTCTCCATGCCGCTCAAGGACATCAGCCTGACGGTACGGGCCGGTGAAGTCGTCGGCATCGCGGGCGTCGCGGGCAACGGGCAGGGCGAGTTCTTCGACGCGGTCAGCGGTGAGGCTGTGCAGGCCGATCCCGCCACGGTACGCATCCGCAGCATCGACGCCGGCACGCTCGGCATCACCGGCCGCAGGCTGCTCGGCGCCGGCTTCGTCCCCGAGGAGCGGCTCGGCCACGGCGCTGTGCCGGGCATGAAGCTGTCCGACAACATGCTGCTCGCGCGCCATCGATCCGACGCCAAGGCCTTTCTCGGCGGCGGCGTGCTCGGTTTCATCCGCCGCGACGCAATCGAGGCGACGACGAAGCGGGTCGTCGAGGAAATGGACGTGCGCAAGAGCGCCGAGGACCCGGAAGCGTCGGCGCTGTCGGGCGGCAACCTGCAGAAATTCATCATCGGCCGGGAGCTTGACCGCAAGCCCTCGGTGCTGGTCGTCAACCAGCCGACCTGGGGCGTCGACGCGGGGGCTGCCGCCCGCATCCGCCAAGCGCTGATCGACCTGACGCGTTCCGGCTCGGCGGTCATCGTCATCAGCCAGGACCTCGACGAGCTGTTCGAGATCGCCGACCGGATCGCGGTGATGGCGCATGGCGAGATGTCGCAGACCATCCCCATCCAGGAGGCCACGCGCGAGAAGATCGGCCTATTGATGGGCGGCGCGGACACGGGAGCGCATTGATGCGGCTGGAACTCGCCAAGCGGCCGCAGCACTCGAAGCTCTTCAGCGCGCTGTCGCCCTTCATCGCCTTCGTCCTGACCGTGATCGCCGGCGCCATCCTGTTCGCGCTGTTGGGGAAAAGCCCGGGCGCGGCGCTCTACGCCTATTTCATCACGCCGCTGACCGACCTCTGGTCGCTGCACGAACTTGCGATCAAGGCCGCGCCCCTGATCCTGATCGGTGTCGGTCTCGCGGTCTGCTATCTCTCCAACAACTGGAATATCGGTGCCGAGGGTCAGTTCGTGATGGGGGCGGTGGTCGGCGCCATGCTGCCGATCCTTTATCCAGGCCTGCAGCAATCGCCGCTGGCGCTGCCGGTCATGCTTCTCATGGGCGCGCTCGGCGGCGCGGCCTATGCCGCGATCCCTGCCTTCCTCAAGGCGCGCTTCAACACCAACGAGATCCTGACCAGCCTGATGCTGGTCTATGTCGCCCAGCTCTTCCTCGACTGGCTGGTGCGCGGGCCGTGGCGCGATCCGGCGGCGATGAACTTCCCGCAGGCGCCGCGCTTCACCGGATATGCGGTGCTGCCGGAACTGCTGCCGGCCTCGGGCCGTGCCAATATCGGCATTCTCTTCGCGCTGATCGCCGCGGTGCTGCTGTGGATCCTGCTGACGCGCACGAAGAAGGGCTTCGAGATACGCGTCATCGGCATGAGCCCGCGGGCAGGGCGCTTCGCCGGCTTCTCGACACGCGGGGCGATCTTCTTCTCGTTCCTGCTGTCGGGCGCGCTGGCCGGCCTGGCGGGCATATCGGAAGTCTCGGGCGCGATCGGCCGACTGCAGCCGTCGATCTCGCCGGGCTACGGTTTCGCCGCGATCATCGTCGCCTTCCTCGGCCGGCTCAATCCGTTGGGCATCGTCGCTGCCGGCGTCGTTCTGGCACTGACCTATCTCGGCGGCGAGGTGGCGCAGATCGAGGTCGGCGTCTCCGACAAGGTCGTGCGCGCCTTCCAGGGCCTGCTGCTGTTCTTCGTGCTCGCCTGCGACACGCTCATCCACTACCGCATCCGTTTCGTGCCCAGCGAGCGCCCGGCGGCCGTGCTTCCGGAGGCGAAGTCCGATGCTTGAATCGATCCTCCTCACGATAGCCACCGCCTCGACGCCGCTGCTCATCGCAGCGATCGGCGAACTGGTCGTCGAGCGTTCCGGCGTCCTCAATCTCGGCGTCGAGGGCATGATGCTGATGGGCGCCGTGATCGGCTTCGGCGTCGCGCTGACCACGGGCAATCCGTGGCTCGGCGTGCTGGCGGGCATCGTGGCGGGTGCTGCGTTCTCGATGCTGTTCGCCTTCCTGGCATTGACGCTCGCCACCAACCAGGTCGCGACGGGCCTGGCGCTGACGCTGCTCGGCGTCGGCGCGTCGGGCATGATCGGCGAGGCATTCGTCGGCCAGCCGGGCGTCAAGCTGACGCCGATCTACATTCCGGGGCTGACCGATCTGCCCTTCGGCAGGTTGTTTTTCGGCCAGGACCCGATGTTCTACATTTCGCTGCTGCTGGTGGTGGGCGTGTCCTGGTTCCTATTCCGCACGCGGGCGGGACTGACATTGCGCTCCGTCGGCGACAGCCATACCTCGGCGCACGCGCTGGGCATCAAGGTGATCCGCATCCGCTATGCGGCGGTCGCCTTCGGCGGGGCCTGCGCGGGGCTCGCTGGCGCGCAGATGTCGCTGGTCTATACCTCGCAGTGGATCGAGAACATGACGGCAGGTCGCGGCTGGATCGCGCTGGCGCTGGTCGTCTTCGCCTCCTGGCGGCCGACGCGCGTCTTGCTGGGAGCCTATCTGTTCGGCGCGATCACCATCGCGCAGTTGCATGTGCAAGCGCTGAGCCCCAACGACATCGCCGTCGGCGCCGGGCCGTTGTGGTTCCTCAGCGAAGGCGGGCGCTGGCTGCTGTCCGTCCTCAAGTCGGTTCCGGCGCAGTTCCTGTCGGCGCTGCCCTATCTGGCGACGGTTGTGGTGCTTGTGCTTATCTCACGCAACCGGCGCCTGACGCTCATCAATACGCCCGCCTGTCTCGGGCGACCCTTCGTGCCGGACCGCTGAGGCCGGCTCAACCGAAAGCCCGGAAGGCTTGCAACCACAGAGGAAGACATCATGAAGAAACTCACACTTGCACTCGCAGCCTCGGCGGCCGTGCTGTTCGCCGCCGGCGGCGCCTTCGCGGCCGACAAGGCCAAGGCCTGCTTCATCTATGTCGGCCCGATCGGCGATTTCGGCTGGTCGTACCAGCATCACCAGGGCGCGCTGGAGATGCAGAAGAACCTCGGCGGCGAGGAGAAGGTCGAGATCGCCTATCTCGAAAGCGTGCCGGAAGGCGCGGACGCCGAGCGCGCGATCGAGCGCTTCGCCCGTTCGGGCTGCAACATCATCTTCACCACTTCGTTCGGCTACATGGATGCGACGAATGCCGTCGCCGCCAAGTTCCCGGACGTGAAGTTCGAGCACGCGACCGGCTTCAAGCGCGATACGCCGAATGTCGCGACCTACAATTCGAAGTTCCACGAGGGCCGCTACGTGCAGGGCGTAATCGCGGCCAAGATGTCGAAGGCGGGCGTTGCCGGCTACATCGCCTCCTTCCCGATCCCGGAAGTGGTGATGGGCATCAACTCCTTCGTGCTCGGCGCACAGTCGGTGAACCCCGACTTCAAGGTGAAGGTCGTGTGGGCCAACACCTGGTTCGATCCGGGCAAGGAAGCCGATGCCGCCAAGGCGCTGCTCGACCAGGGCGTCGACATCATCACCCAGCATACGGACTCGACCGCACCGATGCAGGTCGCGCACGAGCGCGGCGTGAAGGCGTTCGGCCAGGCCTCGGACATGATCAAGTTCGGTCCCGAGACCCAGCTCACGTCGATCGTCGACAACTGGGGCCCGTATTACACCGAGCGCGTCAAGGCGGTCATGGACGGCTCGTGGAAACAGGTCGACGTCTGGGGCGGCATGAAGGAAGGGCACGTCGTGATGGCGCCCTATACCAACATGCCCGACGACGTGAAGAAGGCGGCTGAAGAGACGCAGGCGAAGATCGTCGCCGGCTTCAACCCGTTCACCGGCCCGATCAAGAAGCAGGACGGCTCGGAATGGCTGGCTGCCGGCGCGACCGCTCAGGACGGCGAGCTGCTCGGCCTGAACTTCTACGTCCAGGGCGTCGACGACCAGCTGCCGAAGCAGTGATCGGCTTTCGATACGCGTAAGGGGAAGGGCGCCGCGAGGCGCCCTTTTCCGTTGAAGCGGGACTATCAGGCCGGTTGAGGCGGTCTTGACCTCAGGGGCAGGCGGTTGAGGAAGGGCCTGATGGCGCGCATCAGCCGATGGCGCAGCGGCGTTTCGATCCATCGCCAGATCAGCCAGGACAGCACCAGCATCGCCGCCGCCACGAGCGCCGCCGCCGACCATTTGCCGACCACCGGCGCAGTCGCATTGATCGCGACGTAGCCGATATGCTGGTGCAGCAGGTAGAGCGGATAGGTGAGCCCTCCGAGGGCAAGCGACAGCCGTGTCGGGCTGACTTTCGTGCGCAGCAGGACCGCGGCGATTAGCAGGCCGTGCATGGCGAGACTGGCGACGACGAGACCGGCCATCGGCACGGATACCCCATAGTGGCCCTGCATCCAGCCCTTGCCGACGGCCATCAGGCTGGTTGAGAGCATGAAGGAGGCGGCAAGCAGCACCAGCGCCTCGGCGGAGCGGCCGCGGGTCTGGATATGGTGGATCAGGATGCCGGAGGCGAAGAGCGGGCCGTATTCGGTGATGAACAGCAAGCGCATCGCCTCGCTGCCGATCGAGAACTCGTTGATCGCCGAAAGTACCAGCCATGCAGCAACAAGCTCGAGGCGCAGCGCCTGGAAGGCTCCGGACATCAGCGCGACTGTAACCCAGCCATAGAAGATCAGTTCGAGGATGATCGACCAGTAGACGCCGTCGACGAAGCCCTCGCCGAGCGCCGGCGCGAACATGAACAGGTTTGCTACATACTGCCTGATCGTGACGCTTCCCCATTCCGGCTGGACGGCGAACATCACGGCGAAGGTGAAGGTCATGCAGACGAGGAAGCCGGGATAGAGACGGACGAACCGGGCGACTGCGAAATCGAGCCAGCCGCGTCCTTCCGCCGACCATGCGATGACATAGCCGCTGATCAGGAAGAACAGATGGACGCCGAGATAGCCGTAGATGGCGATGCCGGCGGCTTGCGGATAACCGCTGTGCAGCAATCCGTCCGCCGCCGCGCCGCGGAAGAGATAGTGGAACGCCACCACGGCCAGCGCCGCAACGAGGCGGAGCCAGTCCAGAGTGGCGATGCGGTCGGCGGATGGCACATTCTGGGACATGCCGGCTTCCGTGCAAGAAGCTTGCCGAAAAGGGGAACGCCATCGCGGGACAGGAATTGACGCGGAGAAGATGCTTTCTCCGCGTCAGACGCGGAAGCCTTCTCCTGACAAAGAGATGTCAGGAGGCCTGTGCTAGGCAACGATATGGGCGGGCGAAGGAAGGAAAGACGATGCTGAAATTCTACCATGCACCCTGGTCGCGGGCGTCCGGCACGCTGTGGCTGCTCGAGGAACTCGGCGTCGACTATCAATTGGAACTGGTCGACATACGCATGGAAGGCGGATTGCCGGAAACCTACCGGCGGATCCAGCCGAACAAGAAAGTGCCGGCGATCGAGCATGGCGGCGTCATCATCACCGAACGCGCCGCGATTACGACCTATCTCGCAGATGCCTTCCCGCAAGCGGGACTGGCGCCTGCCATCGGCGACAAGGACCGCGGGCCGTATCTGACGATGACGGTCTATTGCGATTCGGTGCTCGACCCTTGCGTCGCTGCCCGGGCCCATGGCCTGAGCTACAAGAGCAACGACTATTCCTTCGGCGTGTTCGACGACATGGTGGCCTATGTCGACCGGATTCTGAGCGAGCGGACCTACGCGGCCGGGGACCGTTTCACCGCCGCCGACACGCAACTGGCGTCGGCCGTGCATTTCACCATGCGCATCCTGAAGGTCCTGCCGGAGAAGCCGTCCTTCTTGCGCTATCTCGAACGGATCGCCCAGCGGCCCGCCTATCAGCGCGCCCAGGCAAAGGACATGGACATGGCGCGGAACGTTCCCGCGTTCGCTAGCCGGTTCGAGAAGGGCTGAAGCTCAGACCGCCGTGCCGTAGAGGTCGTAGGCGTCGGCGCGGTCGATCTTCACGGTCAGGATGTCGCCGACGCGCATCGGGCGGCGCGACTGGATGTGGACGTTTCCGTCGATCTCGGGCGCGTCGTATCTGGTGCGGCCCTTGGCGGCGAGACCATTTGCCTCGTCGATGATGACGGGGAGGCGCTTGCCGACCTTCTTCGCCAGCTGCGCGGCGGAGACCTTCTGCTGGCGCTGCATGAAGCGGTGCCAGCGGGCTTCCTTGATCTCCTGGGGAACGGCGGGCAGGCCGAGCGCTTCGGACCGCGCGCCCGATACCGGCTCGTATTTGAAGCAGCCGGCGCGGTCGATCTTCGCCTCGTCCAGCCAGTCGAGCAGGATCTCGAAGTCCTCGTCCGTCTCGCCCGGATAGCCGACGATGAAGGTGGAGCGGACGGCGAGGTCCGGGCAGATCTCGCGCCAGCCGCGGATGCGCTCCAGCGTCTTTTCCTGATGCGCGGGGCGGCGCATGTTCTTCAGGACGTTCGGCGCGGCGTGCTGGAAGGGGATGTCGAGATAGGGCAGCACCTTGCCTTCCGCCATCAGCGGAATGACGTCGTCGACATGCGGGTAGGGGTAGACGTAGTGCAGCCGCACCCAGATGCCGAGCTCGCCCAACTCGCGCGACAGGTCGAGGAACTTTGCGCGCACCTCGCGATCCTTCCAGACTGACGTCTGGTATTTGATGTCGACGCCGTAGGCGCTGGTGTCCTGCGAGATGACCAGCAGTTCCTTGACGCCGGCATTGGCGAGCTTCTCGGCTTCGCGCAGCACGTCGGCCGCCGGACGCGAGACGAGATCGCCGCGCAGTGCCGGGATGATGCAGAAGGAGCAACGGTTGTTGCAGCCTTCGGAAATCTTCAGATAGGCGTAGTGGCGCGGCGTCAGCTTCACGCCCTGCGGCGGGATGAGATCGATGTAGGGCTCGTGCGCCGCCGGCACCGCCTCGTGAACCGCCGCCATGACGCTCTCGTAGGCCTGCGGCCCGGTGATCGCCAGAACGTTGGGATGCTTCTCGCGGATCAGCTCCGGCGTCGCGCCCATGCAGCCGGTGACGATGACCTTGCCGTTCTCCGACATCGCCTGGCCGATGGCGGCGAGCGACTCGTCGCGGGCGGAATCGAGGAAGCCGCAGGTGTTGACGACGACCAGGTCGGCGCCGTCGTGCTTGCGGGCGATCTCGTAGCCTTCGGCGCGAAGGCGCGTGATGATGCGCTCGGAATCGACGAGCGCCTTCGGGCAACCGAGACTGACGAAGCTGACGCGCGGCGCGGTCATGGCAGGATACCTGTTGGGCGGAAGCCGCGCCCTATGACACAGCCGGCCCGAAACGACAACCTCCGCGACGCCGCAGCTATCCCGCGAAGCCGCCCTGATCGAGAAACGACTGTTCCTGTTGCGTCGTCTCGCGTCCGAGCGAACGGTTGCGGTGGGGGAATCGGCCGAACGCCTTGATGATGTCGAGGTGGATGATTGCGTATTTCAGCGCCTCTCCGCCAAGCGGCGTGAACAGCTCAACCGACCGTTCCTGGTCGGCGAGGTCTTCGGAATGCTCGAAGGGCAGATAGATGAACGGCCGAAGCTCTTCGGCGACGCCCTTGTCGTAGCCCATCGCCACCGCATGCCTGGCGTGATGGCGCGCCAGGGGATCGGTGGCGAACATGTGCGCCGTGCCCCGGAAGCAGTTGCGCGGGAACTGGTCGAGCAGGATCATGAGGGCAAGGGCACCTTCCGGCGATGCGTTCCAGTGATCGAGCTCGCGCCGGGCGGCGCGCCAATGCTGGTCCTGATGCGCGGCGCGGAATGCGTCGTCGAAGCCGTCGTCCTTGCGGAACCATGCATCCTGGCCCGCCTCGCGCCAGAAGCCGGTTATGATCGATATGTCGTTTGCGTCGCTGGTCATCGGCTCGTTCCCTCCGCTTGCGTCGATTCTCCCCGAAGCAGATCCTCGGCTTCCTTGTTGAGGGCCTTGCCGGCGCGCTTCGGCTTGGCAACCGGCGCCGGCAGCGGCTGATTGCCCTTGAACAGGTTGCTGCCCGCATAGATGTCGCCCGACAACTGCAGGGTGAACCGCTCCTGGTCGCGCCTGCGGACCTCCTCGATCGTCTCGGCAGATTCCGCGTAGGGCACGCCGATGAACTGCATCACCTCGCCGGAGAAGGTCAGCGCCGATTCGAGCGTCTCGCGCAGCTGGAATTCCACGCCGGCATGGACGAGCTTCAGCGCCGCTCCACGATCGAAGGCGCGCGCGAAGACCGGGACCATCGGG
The DNA here is from genome assembly GCA_041913465.1 of Mesorhizobium sp. GTDB lineage: Bacteria > Pseudomonadota > Alphaproteobacteria > Rhizobiales > Rhizobiaceae > Mesorhizobium_A. The sequence continues at coordinate 57,664 of JAYSFJ010000016.1, forward strand.
AAATTCGCCTTCAGATGCTCGGCGATGAGCACGGCCGCGTCGGCCTTGTCGACGCAGATCAGCACCGCTTGCGCCTTGTCGGCACCCGCCGCGTGCAGGATATCGAGCCTGGTGCCGTCGCCGTAATAGACCTTGAATCCGAAGCGGCCGGCCACCTGGATCATCTCGACGTCGTTATCGATGATCGACACGTCGACGCCCCGCAGGATGAGCGGCTGGCTGACGATCTGGCCGAAGCGGCCGAAGCCGATGATCAGGATGTTGCCGGTGAGCCCGTCGACGACGTCGATGCCGTCGAGCGACTGTTCCTCCGGCGACATGAGGCGCGGAAGCAGCATGATCATAAGCGGAGTCAGCGCCATCGAGATGATGATCGTCGCCGTCAGCGCCGCATTCATGTCTGCGGTGAAGATGCCGACGCCGGTGGCGGCCGCGTAGAGCACGAAGGCGAATTCGCCGCCCTGGGCCATGTAGACCGCGCGCATCAGCGCTTCGCGGTGCGACGATTTGAGGAAGCGGGCGACCGTGTAGATGCCGATTGTTTTCAGCGCCATGTAGCCGATCACGCCGGTGGCGATGAGCTGCCATTCCCGCGTCAGCACGCCGAGGTCGAGCGACATGCCGACGCCCATGAAGAAGAGACCGAGAAGGATGCCGCGGAAGGGTTCGATGTCGGCTTCGAGCTGGTGGCGGAAGGTCGATTCGGACAGGAGCACGCCGGCGAGAAACGCGCCCATCGCCATCGACAGGCCGCCCATGTCCATGGCGAGTGCCGCGCCGAACACCACCAGCAGCGCCGCCGCAGTCATCACCTCGCGCGCGTGGGCCGCCGCCAGAAGCTGGAACATCGGGTTGAGCAGATAGCGCCCGGCGATGACGAGGCCACCGAGCGCGGCGAGCGCGATGCCGGCGGTGGCCCAGAGGGAACCGCCGTCGTCATGGCCGGAATTCGGGGCGAGGAAGGCCACGATCGCCAGCAGCGGCACGATGGCGAGGTCTTCGAGCAGCAGGATCGAGACCATTCGCTGGCCGCCCGGCGTCGCCATCTCGCCCTTCTCCTCCAGCAATTGCATGACGATGGCGGTGGAGGTGAGCACGAAGCCCATGCCGGCGACGAAGGACTGGATCCACGGGAAGCCGATCGCCATGCCGAACAGCATCAGCAGCAGGCCGCAGACAGCGACCTGCGCGGCGCCGAGGCCGAATATGTCGCCCCGCAGACCCCACAGACGCGACGGCTGCATTTCCAGCCCGATGATGAACAGGAACATGACCACGCCGAGTTCGGCGACGTGCAGGATCGCACCCGGATCGGTGAAGAGCTGCAGGCCCCAGGGGCCGATTGCGAGGCCGGCTGCGAGATAGCCGAGGACCGACCCGAGCCCCAGCCGCTTGAAGATCGGGACCGCCAACACACCGGCGCCGAGCAGCGACACGACAGAGATGAGTTCGCTCGCGAGCGATGCGTGCCCTGCTGCCTCTGCCGCCATTCTGTTTCCCCGACCGGTTGATCCGCTTGTACTAATCGACTCTGCGGGGTGAGGGCGGGAGGGTCAAGCCGCCCGTGCGGGGAGGAACGTTGATCGATGAATTGAGGTGCATGTCCGAAATGGTGCCCAGTCGCGGATTCGAACCACGGACACGCGGATTTTCAATCCGCTGCTCTACCAACTGAGCTAACTGGGCACTGGCTTTCGCGGGCGAAAGCGGACCGGAGCGATGTCCGGGCGGAGGCGTTGGCGGCCACCTGAAGCGGGCGGGTTATAGCACGGGATTCGTCGCTGTCCAGCGCTTCGAACGACAAATCCGGGACAGCGTCGGAAAGGGTCGCGTCGCCGCTGCGATCGATAGCATCAGCCGCGCGGAGCGTCGTTGCCGGCGTCGCTGCTGACGTCGTTCTCCTCGTCTTCTCGGCCGGGAATGACATAGGCGCCTGTCAGCCAGCGGTGGAGATCGACGTCCTTGCAGCGGGCGGAACAGAATGGATAGGTCGCGCGCGACGAGGGCCGGCCGCATTCGGGGCAGGGGCGGCGAGGGCGCAGCGGCGTGACTTTGGCGGTGTGGTCGGACATCGGCTTGCGTCTGGCGGCGTCTGGCTGGTTCGTGACCCCAATGCCATCAGGCAGCGCGGGTTCCCGACAGCCAGTTGAAATGGACCTTGTATCCGTCGCCGGCGAGCAGGCCGACGGTCTCGTAGAGCGGCAGGCCGACGACGTTGGTGTAGGAGCCGACGAGTTTCACCACGAATGTGCCGGCAAGTCCCTGGATCGCGTAGCCGCCCGCCTTGCCGCGCCACTGTCCCGACGCGAGGTAACTTTCCAGCTCCTCGCGCGACAGGCGCTTGAAGCGCACCCGGCTTTCCACCAGTTTCTGGCGCACCTTGCCGGACGGCGTGATCAGGCAGACGCCGGAATAGACCCGGTGCGAGCGGCCGGACAGGAGGCGAAGGCAGTTGGACGCCTCGTCGATCAGGTCGGCCTTTGGCAGGATGCGGCGGCCGACGGCGACGACCGTGTCGGCGGCGAGGATGTAGCCGCCTTCCCAGTCGCTGTCCTTCGACAGCTTCTCCTGCGCCTTCTCGGCCTTCTCCCGCGACAGGCGTTTGGCCAGCGAACGCGGATGTTCGGCGCGCTGCGGCGTCTCGTCGACGTCGGCCGGCACGATGCGGTCGGGTTCGATGCCGGCCTGCTGCAACAGCTCGATGCGGCGCGGCGACCCGGAGGCCAGAACCAGCTTCTGGAAGACGCTCATCGCTTCGGAAGTCCCGTCAAGGTGAGGTGCGCGAACGATCTGTCGCGCGGTGCGGCCGCCTACTTGAAGCGGTAGGTGATGCGGCCCTTGGTGAGATCGTAAGGCGTCATCTCGACCAGCACCTTGTCGCCGGTGAGCACGCGGATGCGGTTCTTGCGCATGCGCCCCGCCGTATGCGCGATGATCTCGTGCTCGTTCTCGAGCTTGACGCGGAACATGGCATTGGGAAGCAATTCGGTCACGAGACCCGGAAATTCGAGGACTTCTTCCTTCGGCATTCGATACCTTTTTTCACGGAAAAGAGCCGGCACGACAGAGCCAGGATGAGTCTGGGGCCGGAATTCGCGCGGAACCTATATGATCTCGCGCATTTTGTGAACAGCGCTTATGTCGGCGGGGAAGGGCGGTCGGAAACGGCGGAAAACCTCTCCCGGATTCTACGATCGAGCCTGGATGCGACGTCGCGATAGGCGGCGAGGATCTGGTCGCGCGTGCCGGTCGCGGTCGTGGGATCGGGCATCGGCCAGTATTCGACGTCGGCCGCGACCGATCGTGTCAGGTCGAGCGCCTTGTGATGGGCTTCGGGCGCCAGCGTCACGATCAGATCGAAATAGGCATCCTCCAGGTCGTCCAGGAGCCGCGGGGACCGGCTGCCCAGCGAAAATCCCCGCTCGGCCAGGACCGCGTCGACGAAGGGATCGCGTTCGCCCGGCCTGATCCCCGCCGACGCCACGAAAACCGATTTCGGCAGGAGATCGCGCGCGATCACTTCCGCCATCGGCGAGCGGATCACGTTCTGGCCGCACAGGAACAGCACGGAGCCGGGTAGGCGCGTCATCGAGCCGTTCCAAGGTTTGGCTGGTCGGAACGCCTGCCGGGCGGGGACCCGCTGCCTTCGGCAGCTCCCGGCCGTTCGGGCCCTTTCATCGTGCCGCCGGCACGATGAATTCGCCAAGGGCGAACCGGACCCTCACCCACGCCAGTGCAGCACGCAAACCAGCGTGAACAGCCGGCGCGCGGTGTCGAAGTCGACTTCGATCTTGCCGGCGAGCCGGTCCATCAGCGTCTGCGAGCCCTCGTTGTGGAGGCCGCGGCGGCCCATGTCGATGGCCTCGATCTGCGACGGCGAGGACGTGCGGATGGCGTCGTAGTAGCTCTCGCAGATCATGTAGTAGTCCTTGACGATCCGCCTGAACGGCGTGAGCGAAAGGATGTGCGTGACCACGGGCTCGCCGTTTTCGCGGGTGACGGCGAAAATCAACCGCGATTCCTGCAGCGAGAGCTTGAGCTTGTAAGGCCCTTCGCCCGTGTCGGTGACGGGACGGAAGGAATTTTCCTCGACGAGGTCGAAGATCGCAACCGCCCGCTCGTGCTCGACGTCGGGCGTGGAGCGGCCGATCGATTCGTCGAGTTCGACGTCGACCAGCCTGGCGTTGCTCGCGTCCCTCCCCATCGCCCGGCCTCTAGAGATTGAGACGGATGGCGACGGAGCGCGCGTGCGCGTCGAGCCCCTCCGCCTGCGCCAGCGCAATCGCCGCCGGCGCCAGTTCGCGCAGCTGGTCGGGGCCGAGCCTGAGAATCGACGTCCGCTTCATGAAGTCGAGAACCGAGAGGCCCGAGGAAAAGCGCGCCGAGCGGGCAGTGGGCAGCACGTGGTTGGAGCCGCCGACATAGTCGCCGATGACTTCGGGCGTGTGGCGGCCGATGAAAATCGCACCGGCGTTCCTGACCCGGGCGGCATAGGCGTCGGCATCCTCGATCGCCAGTTCCAGATGTTCGGGCGCGATGCGATTGACGAGGGGCATGGCCTCGTCGAAGCCGCGCACCAGGATGATGGCGCCGAAATCGCGCCAGCTGGCAGCCGCGGTGGCGGCCCGCGGCAGGAGGGCGAGCTGGCGCTCGACCGCCGCCTCGACGGCCCGGCCGAAGGCGGCGTCGTCGGTGACGAGGATCGACTGCGCGCCGCTGTCGTGCTCGGCCTGGGCGAGAAGGTCGGCGGCAATCCATTCCGGATCGTTGGTTCCGTCGGCCAGTACCAGCACTTCGGACGGGCCGGCGATCATGTCGATGCCGACGGTGCCGAAGACTTGACGCTTGGCCGCGGCGACATAGGCGTTGCCGGGCCCGACGATCTTGACCACCGGCCGGATCGATTGCGTGCCGTAGGCGAGGGCGGCGATCGCCTGAGCGCCGCCGACGCGGTGGATTTCGCTGACGCCCGCCAGCCGTGCGGCAACCAGTACCAGCGGATTGACCAGGCCGTCCGGCGCGGGGACGACGATCACCACGCGCTCGACGCCCGCCACCTTGGCCGGCAGCGCGTTCATCAGGACGGAGGAGGGGTAGCTCGCGGTGCCGCCGGGGACGTAGAGCCCGGCCGATTCCACCGCCGTCCAGCGCGAACCGAGGCCGACGCCGATCGCGTCGGTGTAGAGGTCGTCCGCCGGCCGCTGGCGCGCATGGTGCGCGGCGATGCGGTCGCGCGCCAGCGTCAGCGCGTCGAGCGTCCTGGCATCGACGCGCTCAAAGGCGGCGTCGATCTCGGCCTCCGACACGGTCAGGCGGCCATTGCCGGGATCGAAACGGTCGAAACGCCTTGTGTAGTCGAACAGTGCGTCGTCGCCCTGCGCGCGCACGGCAGCGAGGATGCTGCGCACGGCTGCATCGACGTCCTCCGACACCTCGCGCTTGGTCGACAGGAAGGCGGTGAACCGGCTCTCGAAATCGGCCGCGGATGCGTCGAGCGTGATCGCCATGGCGTCAGGCTCCGTGCACGGGCCGCGACGAGGCGGCCCAGGCCGCACCCAGGTCGGTCAGCCGCGCCTCGATGCATTCGACGTCGAGCGCCACCGAGCCGCCGCCGGCGAAGAGCAGCTCGATCGTGCCGGCTGGCGCATCGTCTTCGGCGAAGCCGACGGTCAGAAGCGACAGCACGTCCTGGCGCTTGGCGCGGTCGATGCCGGCGGAGCGGACGGCCAGCACACGATCGAAATGCAGCACGCTGCGGCGCCGCTCATTGTGCCTGCGAAAAGTCCCGCCCGCCTTTTCCCAGACGAAGCGGTTCATTTCGATGAGGAATCGCTTCTCGTTCGGCCGCCAGTCGAAGGCGCCGATCTGCATGACCGCGTCCTGGACATGGGCGGAAACGATCTCCAGATCGTCCGCGTCGAGGGCTAGGAGTTTGAGCTGTTCCATGCGGGTCCGTCGCCTCTGCGGGCGCTGCCTGTCGATCTCGGCCCGTTGTTAGGCGGGTTCGTGATGCGGCGCAACAATTACCCGAGCACCCGCCCGTTCAGTCGGAAATCCGCTCGACGAGCGCGCCGCAGCCGGTGAGCTTCTCCTCCAGCCGCTCGAAGCCGCGGTCGAGGTGATAGATACGGTTGACGATCGTGTCGCCTTCTGCGGCGAGGCCGGCGATGACGAGAGAGACCGAGGCGCGCAAGTCCGTCGCCATCACGGGCGCGCCCTTGAGCTTAGCCACCCCCTCGACGACCGCCGTCTGGCCCGAGAGCGTGATGTGCGCGCCGAGCCGCGCAAGCTCCTGCACATGCATGAAGCGGTTTTCGAAGATCGTCTCGGTGATGCGCGAGCGGCCATTCGACATGGTCATCAGGCCCATGAACTGCGCCTGCAGGTCGGTCGGGAAGCCGGGGAAGGGCTCGGTCGTGATATCGACCGGCTCGATGCCGTGGCCGTTGCGGCGCACGCGGATGCCGTGATTGAGCGGCGTGATCTCGGCTCCGGTCTGCGCGATCACGTCGAGCGCCGATTGAAGCAACTCCGCCCGCGCGCCTTCGAGCACGACGTCGCCGCCGGTCATCGCCACCGCCATCGCATAGGTGCCGGTCTCGATCCGGTCCGGGATGATGCTGCAGGTCGCGCCGGAGAGCGAATCCACGCCCTCGATCACGATGGTCGACGTGCCGGCGCCGGAAATCTTCGCGCCCATCAGGTTGAGGCACTCGGCGAGGTTGACAATTTCGGGTTCGCGCGCGGCGTTCTCGAGCACCGTCTCGCCGCGGGCGAGCGACGCCGCCATCATCAGCACATGGGTGGCGCCAACGGAGACCTTCGGGAAGACGAAGCGCGCGCCCTTAAGCCCATGCCTCGCGCGCGTCACGACATAGCCGTTGTCGACGTCGATCTCGGCGCCGAGCGCCGCCAGCCCGTCGAGGAAGAGGTCAACGGGCCTGGTTCCGATGGCACAGCCGCCCGGCAGCGACACTTTTGCCTCGCCCATGCGCGCCAGCAACGGCCCGATCACCCAGAACGAGGCGCGCATCTTCGACACCAGTTCGTAGGGCGCGGTCGTGTCGACGATTTCGCCGGCGGTGAAGTTGACCGTGCGCGAATAGCCTTCCTTCTGGCTGCCGCGACGGCCGTTGACCGAAATGTCGACGCCGTGGTTGCCGAGGATCTTGATCAGCTGGTTGACGTCGGCGAGGTCCGGCACGTTTTCGAGCGTGAGCGTCTCGCGGGTGAGCAACGAGGCGATCATCAGCGGCAGGGCGGCGTTCTTGGCGCCCGAAATCGGGATCACGCCCTCGAGCTTACGTCCACCCGTGATCCTGATTCTGTCCATGAGAGATCTTTCGAAGAGGAAATGCGTTCGCCGGGGGGATTGCACCGCGAGAGTCGCCGAAAGATACCGTCTAGCCCAAGCGATGCCTGGCTTCAAGGAACGGTCCCTGTCGGAGGTCCGCGCGTCCCATTCGCGGATCAGCCCATTCGCCAGCCCAATGCGGCGAAATTCCGGATCGCGGGCCTCACTCCTGGCCGGTTTTGTCCTTGCCGGGTGCGGGCGGCGCGAGCGCGATGCCTTCGGGCCGCTCGTCGGCGGCACCCTCGCGCCGTGCCCGGGCCTGCGCCTTGCGGCGCATCAGATTGGCGCGCAGCTGCTCGGACAGCCGGGACGGGCGGCCCTGCTTCGACTTCTGCGTCTGGTCTTTCGTCGACATCGGCCGGACCGGGTGAATGCTCGTGGATCTCGGCGCGACCAATAGCATCGCAACGCGGCTTGCGCATCAGGCCTTCGTGTGGCAAAAGCCGCCGCGTTCCTGGAGACGCTGCCGTAGCTCAGTGGTAGAGCACTCCCTTGGTAAGGGAGAGGTCGAGAGTTCAATCCTCTCTGGCAGCACCAGATGCTTCTGCGGACATTTCTCTTCGCGTTCCCCAAGCTGTGTTGGCCGTTCGCGCCTGTCGCGCTCAAGAATATCGGCCGCGGGACGGCTATCTATCGCCCCCCACTCATGCTTACCTTAGGACACCTTTGGGGAATGGGGGAACGTCATGATTGATCTTACTGCCCTGCGGCGGGCGGCGCTGACGACTTTCGCTGTTGTGGCCGGCGCTCTCGGTTCGGCGGGTACCGCGTCCGCGCAGGACATCACCGCCGCCAACCCCCGCATCGCCAACGGCAGGCTGGTCATCACCGGCACGACGCTATCCGGCAACACGTTGGTCAGGCTTGATGGGAAAGTCGCAGCTGGCTTTCAGGTCAGGTCGAACAACGTGACGAAGGCTTTCACGTTCTCCGTGATCTACCATCCGGGGGACTGCATCGTGACACTCCAGAAGGTCAATGCGAACAATACGCTTGGCCCCGCCGCCAACTTTGTCGTTGCGAGCTGCGGTCTCGGTGTCTCGCCGCGCGGCGCATGGGCAGCGGCTGCAAGCTACCTCTTGAACGACGTGGTCACGTTCGGGGGCCAGACGTGGCGGGCGAAGCGCGCCAGCCTCAACAAGCAGCCGGTTGCAGGCCTCGATTGGGAGATGTGGGCGGCCAAGGGCGCGGTGGGGCCGACTGGTCCGACCGGACCGAAAGGGAACACCGGTGCGACCGGGCCTCAGGGTCCAACCGGCGCGACGGGCTCACAAGGTCCAACCGGCGCGACCGGCTCACAAGGTCCAACTGGGCCGCAAGGCGTTCAGGGTCCAGGTCTCAAGACAGTTGCCGCAACATTCACTAGCGATTGCCAAAACCTCGACAACAACGGATTTGGGATTTTTGCTCAGCTTCCCAACTGCGTCATTTCCTGGCCGGCCGGGGCGGTTGATGGATACGCCATCCCTTCTATCAGCGGAGCGAACTTAGTCTCGTCCTCCATTCTTGCTGACGGCGGGGGAACGATCACGGTGACCCCATACTTTAGCTACATCTATTTAGTTGTTTCTTCGACGAGCGTCGCTCCCGCGAGCGGTGCGGCTCAAGCGTCTCAGGGCCTGTCGGTCACGAGACAACCCGGCCGGCCGCTGGACTAGCCGCACCGCGCCGTCTTCGCCCCTAACGGAAGCGCATCGGTCGGAAGTCAAACCCGCGACGAACCCGATTTTCCTCACGTCACAACGTCACAAAACATCAGAATAAATACTGTAAAAACAATAACTTAAGAGAATTCAATCCTCTCTGGCAGCACCAGGAAAATCCCATAGATTGGGTATAACTTTCGGGTTTTGTTAGTCGTCTCGCCGCCCTGCTGGTAAACCGGAGTGGCCCTGCGCCCACAGCGGGCTGCCGAAGTTGCGTCCATGGTCGCAGTCGGTCAAGCAGGCCTGATGCGACGATTGCCTCCACACCGAATAGGATCGCCACCGCGCATAGTCGTTCCGCCATGATGGAGAACGTTGCGCTGGCACAAAGACGAGCTGCCCCATTTAGCTAATGATCGTGACATTGAAGCATCGAGGGCACCATGAGCGACAAGCCAGTCATCCTATCCAGCGAGGCTGCCAGCGCGCGCGATGAACAGGCCAGCAGTCTCGTTCCCATGCTGATTGCGGGCCTTGTACTGGTGGCGCTAGGTGGCATTGCGGTAATGATCTTCGTTTAAGACCTCGCCGACAATGGGTGAAATCGGTGTCAGCGCCCCACCCAACAGTCGCATCAACCGTCGTCAATTGCTACGGGCAAGACCACTATCGGGATAGTCGGTCGCGGGCAGCGGACAAGCTGTTACCGCCGAACGGGATCAAGGCTGATCGGTGGGGCCATAGTGACCGGCAACGTAATCGCACATCCACCCAGAGCCACACACGACGCCATTCAGGTATCGCGGGGCCCGGCGCGCGTTGCCGCGTCGGCCGCAAACGGCGACCATGGATCGTCGTCGGGATGCCTTGCCAGGCGGTCTGCGAGAAGGTCGATGAAGAGGCGCAGGCGGCTCGGGACGAAGCGGCGGTGGGGATAGAGCGCGTAGATCGACAGGTGACCCCAGTCGCGATCCGCCATGACCGGGACAAGCCGTCCGGACGCCAGATCGGCGCCGCAGACGAAGCTCGGCAGCTGGCTGAAGCCGGCACCGCGAAGGGCCGCGACGCGCAACGCCTCGGCACTCGACGACAGGAGGCGAGGGGCGATTCGAACCTGCCCCTGGTCCGGCCCGTCCCAGCCCCAGTCAAGTCGCGGCGCGGGAAAGGCGAAGGACAGCGTCGGCAATGCCGCAAGCGCCTCCGGCGTCTGGGGCACGCCGGTCTTGGCGACGAGATCCGGACTGGCCACGATGAAGAAGCGCGAGGTGGCAAGCTTGCGCCCGATCAGCCCCGTGTCGAGGGAGGCGGCCACGCGAATGGCGAGATCGAAGCCCTCCTGCACGAGATCGACGCTGCGATTGGTGAAGTCGGAGACCACCAAGACGTTGGGATGGAGCTCGAGGAATTCGGCCACGAGCGGCGCGAGATGTTCCTGCCCGAACTCCACCGGCGCCGTCAGGCGCAGCCTGCCCCGTGGCGCCGCCGTATCCGCTCCGGCCTCCGCCTCCGCCTCGTCGAGCGCGTCTAGAACGGCGACGACGCGTTCGTAATAGGCCTGGCCGGCGACCGTCGCCCGCACCGAGCGCGTCGTCCTGTCGAGCAGGCGGGCGCCGGTCCGCTCTTCCAGGTTTCCGAGATGCTTGGCAACCATCGCCGGCGACATGCCGAGCGAGCGGGCGGCTGCGGCCAGCCCGCCCAGTTCGACCACCCGGGCATAGGTGCGCATGCTCGTGACCGTATCCATCCCGTTCCAAACCCTGAGTGTCGAGTGGCGCCACTTGCAGCCGGATTATCGAAAAATCAAGGCGGACGTATAGGCCCCGGCATGGCCGCACGGCCAAACCTTGCAGACGCAAAGGACCAAACGGATGACGACTCTTCTTCAATTCGATTTCGGTTTCGACGGGCCGTGGGGCGCCGACCTCGAGGCCGCCTGCCGCGATCTCGCCGCGGACATCTCGGCCCAGCCGGGGCTGATCTGGAAGCTATGGGGCGAGAACCGCGATACCCGCCGCTCGGGCGGTGTCTATCTGTTCGAGACGCCGCAGGCCGCGGATGCCTATGTGGCGAAGCACACGCCCCGCCTTGCCGCTTTCGGCGTCGCCGATCCGGGGCTGTCGCGATTCACGCTCAACCTGCCGCTGTCGCGCGCCACGCGCGCGCCGCTCTGAGGAGACGATCCCATGTATACGACGCTCGCCGAAGTGGAGATCGAGGATCTCGCGCGTTTCCTGTCGATATTTGCGACGGACGGACGGGAAAAGCGGGAGGCGCATGGCAGCCGCGGCGCCGAGGTGCTCTCGACCGCGGACGGTTCCGACCGGGTGATCGTCCTGATCGACTGGCAGGACGAGGAGGCCTACAAGCGCTTTGTGTCCGATCCGTCGGTGCCGCAGACGATGGCCCGGGGTGGAGCTAAGGGGCGGCCGCGCTTCACCCCCGTGACCCGGGTCGGCCGCTTTGCGGCCTGAGATGCGCGCCGCGGCCGGCTCACGGCCGCGGCGCCAATCCTTCGCGGAGGTCTGCCGCGATGCCCTTGTCCGCCGGCCGCGCCGTGCGCTTCGACACGCGGGGCGCGGCTTGTGTCGCCGCGACATTTCACGCTAAACGGGGCCGTCTGGAGGGATGGCCGAGCGGTTTAAGGCACCGGTCTTGAAAACCGGCGTGGGCGCAAGTTCACCGTGGGTTCGAATCCCACTCCCTCCGCCAATGCCTTCCGGCAAAACCACGGCATCCGTTGCCATAGGGCCGGCACCCGCCCGCTTTCCCCACCGTCACAAATTTGCCCGCTTCGGGTCACAATCAATTAACATTGCGCTAAAGACTCGGGCGCTAGAAAAAAGATCGGAATGCCGGGCGGGGATTGGCCGGCATCCAAGGGAAGGCAGGCGCCGGTCCGGCTGGATTGGCGAAAGTCGCGGGGACGATCAGAGCATGACCGACAAGAAGGGCCGCGGGGCGCTCAAATCCGGCACAATCATCTCGCTGATCGCCTTTGGCGCCGTCCTTGCCGGATGCACTTCGCACGAGCCCAAGGTTTCGCTCTCCAAGCGCCCGACATCCAAGGAATATTTCCCCGAATCCATCTACGGCAAGGCGAGCCCCCGCATGACGAACCTGCGCTCGCGCCTGCCGCGCGGCGGCGGTCGCGACCAACTCGGCAAGCCGTATCAGGTTGCCGGCAAATGGTACTATCCGAAGGAACAGCCCGGCTACTCAAAGAAGGGCAAGGCCTCCTGGTATGGCGACGCCTTCCACGGTCGGCTCACCGCCAATGGCGAAATCTACGACATGACGCATCTGTCGGCGGCGCATCCGACCATGCCGCTGCCGAGCTATGCGCGGGTGACCAATTTGAAGAACGGCAGCTCCGTGATCGTGCGCGTCAATGACCGCGGGCCCTTCGCCCATGGCCGCGTGATCGACCTGTCCAGCAAGGCCGCGGAAATGCTCGACTACAAGCACAGCGGCATCGCCGAGGTTAAGGTCGACTATGTCGGCCGCGCGCCGCTGGAAGGCAGCGACGACGAATTTCTGCTGGCTTCTTACAAGCCAGGCAAGAACGGCCCCGATCCGTCGGACGGACTGGCGACCGGCGTGATGATTGCGATGGCCGGTCCGACGCCGACCATGGGCGTCGGCGCGTCGCAGGCGGTCGCGGCGGCTTTCCCGGGGCAAATGACCAGTTCGGCGTCCTTCAGCGGCGAAGGCGCGCTGGAATTCCCCGAATACGGTCCGGTCATCGCTGACCGGCCGCTCGCCCGTCTGGAAGGCCGGGATGGCAAGCCGGCGGTTCTCGGCTATGCCGAAGAACATTCGGGACGTTCGGCGGCTCCCTTCGACGAGGTCGCCAAGGGCGGACTGTCGCCCGCAGAGATCCTGTCGTCGCAGCCGTCGGAACAGACTGGCGCGGCTGAATATGTCTCCGTCGGGACGTTTGCCGACCGTTCCGAAGCCGAGCGTCTGGTGAGCGAACTCGTGCCGCTTGCGTTGGCATCGATCGAGCAGAGCAGGGACGGCTCGACCGTCTGGTATTCGGTGACCGCTCGGCCGAAGCAAGCCATGTCCATCGACGACCTGCTTCGGTCGGCCTGGGACAAAGGTGCAACCGACGCCTTCATCGTCCGCAATTGAGCGCTTCGGCGCGGCCGCCCACAATTCTTCCGTCTTTGCGCCTTCCTGCCTCCACGCCGGACCGGTAGGATAGTCTCCGGGCTTTGGAGGGTATCAGTTGGAACCGAAGGTCGTGCGCGGCTTCAGGACGGCGTTCATCGCGACCGTCTGGCTCGTCCTCACGGCCTGCGCCGCGCTGGCGCAGTTCGAGACGAAGGCCGCGCGCGCATTCATGATCGATGCCGAGACGGGCACGATCCTCTATGCCAAGGATCCGGATGCGCCGTTCCCGCCGGCTTCGCTGGCCAAGCTGATGACGATGGATGTCGTCTTCGATGCGCTCCAATCCGGTCGCTATAGCCGGGAGACGACGTTCCAGGTCAGCGAACATGCCTGGCGGACCGGCGGCGCGCCTTCAAGAACCGCCACCATGTTCGCGGCGATCAAATCCTTCGTGCCGCTGGGCGACCTGATCCAGGGCGCGGTGGTGATCACCGCCAACGACGCCTGCATCGTCATGGCCGAGGGGATGTCCGGCTCCGAGGCGAAGTTCACCGAGGCGATGAACGAAAGGGCAAAACAGCTTGGCCTGACGAAGTCGGTCTTCGTCAACCCGACCGGCCTTCCAGCCGAAGGCCAGTCCGTGACGGCGCGCGACCTCGTCACGCTCGCGCGCCATATCTGGAAAACCTATCCGGAGTTCTATCCGCTTTTCGCGCAGAGCGAATACAAGTGGAACAACATCAACCAGCAGAACCGCAACCCCTTGATCAAGCTGGGCATCGGCGCCGACGGCCTTGCCACCGGCTACGCGGAGGAAGCGGGGTTCGGCATCGTTGCCTCGGCGGCGGGCGACGGCAAGCGGCTGTTCCTCGCGATGAGCGGGCTGGCGACGGAGAAGGAACGGGTGGACGAGGCGCGCAGGCTGATCGAATGGGGGATGCGCGCCTTCAGGAAGATCGAGATTTTCGCGGCCGACGAGACGGTCGGCGAGGCAAAGACCTTCGGCGGGGAAAAATCGCGGGTCAAACTGTCGGCGCATGGTCCGGTATCGATGCTCGTGCCAGCGGAGAACCGCGACAAGGTGATTGCCCGCATTGTCTACGAGGGGCCGGTCGAGGCACCCGTCCAGGCCGGACAGCCTGTCGGAAAGCTGAAGATCTGGGTCGGGCACATGCTGACCCAGGAGACGCCGCTCTACGCCGCCGAATCGATCGGCGTGGGCTCGCTGTCGCAGCGCACGCTCGATGCGATCGAGGAACTCGCCATCGGCTGGCTGCGCTGATGCCGGTGGACCTTTCCCGGCCGGGCGAATAAACGCTTGGACCGTGTTTCCGGCACGATGGTGGATTCTTGGCGCGCGGACTTTTCGTGACATTCGAGGGCGGCGAGGGCGCCGGCAAGTCGACGCAGATCGTGCGGCTGGCCGACACGTTGCGCGCCGAAGGCGTGGACGTGCTGGTTACGCGCGAGCCGGGCGGCTCGCCCGGCGCGGAAGCGGTGCGCCACGTTCTGCTGTCGGGCGCCGCCGAGACGTTCGGACCTGCGATGGAGGCGATCCTGTTTGCCGCGGCGCGGTCCGACCACGTCGAGCAGGTCATCCGCCCCGCGGTCGAGAAGGGGAGGGTCGTGCTGTGCGACCGTTTTCTCGATTCCTCGCGGGTCTACCAGGGCGTGACGGGCGATCTCGACGCCGGCTTCATGCGGGCGCTCGAAGCGGTGGCAATCAACGGCATGGTGCCGGACCTGACGGTCATCCTAGACCTCGATCCGGCGCTCGGGCTTGCGCGCGCGGCTGAACGGCGCGGCAGCGATACGGCGGACCGGTTCGAGAAGGAGACGCTCGACATCCACGAGCGGCGCCGGCGGGCGTTCCTCGACATTGCGAAGCGCGAACCGGAACGTTGCGTGGTGGTCGACGCGTCGGCGCCGGCCGGCAAGGTCGCAGCGGATATCGAGCAGGCGGTGCGTGCGCGCCTGGCTCACCGGAGTGCTGCGGCGACCAAGCGGCGAGGGCAGAGCGCATGAGCGAGCGCCTCGCGCCCGAACAGGCCGACAGCCTGCCCGACATCCCGGAGCCGGCCGAGAACCCGTTTCTCTTCGGCCATGCCGAACATGCCGCCCAGATCGCGGCGGCCTATCGCACCGGCAAGCTGCATCATGCCCTGCTGTTGACGGGGCCGAAGGGCATCGGCAAGGCGACCTTCGCCTTCCATCTCGCGCACCATCTCCTGTCGCATCCGCGTTCGGAGGATGCCCCGGAGACGTTTGGCCGGCCGGATCCGGCCAGCGCCGTGGCACGTCAGGTGGCGAGCGGCGCGCATCCGGCAGTGTTGCACCTGACGCGGCCCTATGACGACAAGACGAAGAAGTTCAAGAGTGCCATCACCGTCGACGAGGTGCGGCGCGTCGGCCGCTTCCTGTCGCTGCGCGCGCATGACGACGCCTATCGTGTCGTGATCGTCGACGCGGCCGACGAGATGAACCGCAATGCTGCCAACGCGCTGCTGAAGAGCCTGGAGGAACCGCCGGCGCGCGCCATCTTCCTGCTGATTTCGCATTCGCCCGGAACCCTGCTGCCGACCATCCGCTCCCGCTGTCAGGTAATGCGCTTTTCGCCGCTGTCGGAGGCGGAGATCGGCGCGGTGCTCGGCTCGTTCGGCTCAGGCCTGCCGGAAGCACCAGAGGCGCGCCGCGCGCTCATCGATCGCGCCGGCGGAAGCGCGCGCCAGGCGATCCTGCTTGCCGAGCATGGCGGTTTCGACATCACGCAGGCGGCCGACCAGTTTGTCGGCAGGACGCGGCGCGATCCGCTGGATGCGTACAGACTTGCCGACGCTGTGACCGGCCGCGACCAGACGGTGACCTTCGACATCCTCAACGAGCATCTGCTCGAGACGGTGGCGCATGCCGCGACCGATGCCGCGGCCCGAGGCGAGGGGAGGCGGGCCGCCCGCCTCGCCGAACTGTGGGACGACGCCAACGCGACGATCCGCGATACGGACACCTACAATCTCGACAAACGCCAGCACGTGGTCGGGCTTCTCAACCGCATCGGCGAGGCACTGGCCCGATAGGCCGGTTCGATAGACGGTGGCGCATGCCGCGACCGATGCCGCGGCCCGAGGCGAGGGGAGGCGGGCTGCTCGCCTCGCCGAACTGTGGGACGAGGCCAACGCGACGATCCGCGATACGGACACCTACAATCTCGACCAGCGTCAGCACGTGGTCGGGCTTCTCAACCGCATCGCCGAAGCCCTGGCCCGATAGGCCGGCTCGATCCGGGATAGCAATGCGCCGGCCTATGCGCTATCTGACCGCGCAATCGTCATGTCCGCGGCCTCCCTGATGCAAAAAGAAAAATTCTATCTCACGACCCCGATCTTCTATCCGAACGGGCGGCCGCATATCGGCCACGCCTACACGGTGATCGCAACCGACGCGCTGGCGAGGTTTCACCGTCTCGACGGCAAGGATGTGTTCTTCCTGTCGGGCACGGACGAGCACGGGTTGAAGATGCAGCAGACGGCCGAGAAGGAGGGCGTGACGCCACAGGAACTGGCGGATCGCAACTCGGCTATCTTCCGCACGATGGAGGAGATGCTCGGCGCCTCCAACGACGATTTCATCCGCACGACCGAGGAGCGCCACAAGCGCTCCTGCCAGGCGATCTGGCAGCGCATGGCCGACAATGGCGACATCTACCTCGACCGTTACAGCGGCTGGTATTCGGTGCGCCAGGAGGCCTATTTCGACGAGGACGAGACGACCGTCGGCGACGACGGCGTGCGCCGCGAGCCGCTGGGGTCGCCGGTCGAATGGAATGAAGAGGAGACCTATTTCTTCCGCCTCTCGGCCTATCAGGACAAGCTGCTTGAGCTCTACGAGAGCCAGCCCGACTTCGTCGGCCCGTCCGAGCGACGCAACGAGGTGATGAGTTTCGTCAAGTCGGGTTTGAAAGACCTGTCGGTGTCGCGCTCGACCTTCAAGTGGGGCGTGCCGGTGCCTGGCGACGACAAGCACGTGATGTATGTCTGGGTCGACGCGCTGACGAACTACATCACCGCGGCGGGCTTTCCGGACGAGACGAACCCGCGGTGGGGCTTCTGGCCGGCCGACGTTCACGTCATCGGCAAGGACATCGTGCGCTTCCACGCGGTCTACTGGCCGGCCTTCCTGATGTCGGCGGGCGTGCCGCTGCCGAAGCGCGTCTTTGCGCACGGCTTCCTGTTCAACCGCGGGGAGAAGATGTCGAAGTCGGTCGGCAATGTCGTCGATCCGTTCTCGATGGTCGAACATTACGGGCTGGACCAGGTGCGCTACTTCTTCCTGCGCGAGGTGCCGTTCGGCCAGGACGGCAGCTACAGCCACGAGGCGATCGTCAACCGCACCAATGCGGATCTCGCCAACGGCATCGGCAATCTGGCGCAGCGCTCGCTGTCGATGATCGCCAAGAACTGCGGCGGACAGGTCCCGCAGCGCGGCGAACTCACCGATGACGATCGCGCCGTGCTGGCAGAGGCCGACAAGGCGCTTGCGCAGGCGCGCCGGGCAATCGGCGAGCAGGCGATCCACCTGGCCCTTGCAGGGGTTATCGCCGTCGTCAGCGAGGCTGACCGCTACTTCGACCGTCAGGCGCCCTGGGCGCTGCGCAAGACCGATCCGGCGCGCATGGAAACGGTGCTGTGGACGACCGCAGAAGCCGTCCGCCGCATCGCCATCATGCTGCAGCCCTTCGTGCCGGGCTCGGCGGCCAAGCTGCTCGACCTTCTCGCGGTGGCAGCCGACAAGCGGAGCTTCGCCAGCGCGGGCGACGCCGATGCGCTGGTGCCCGGCACGCCGCTGCCGGCGCCGGCGGGCGTCTTCCCGCGCTACGTCGAGGCGGCGGGCAGCTGATCGCATGCTTGTCGACAGCCACTGCCACCTCGACTTTCCGGACTTTGCCTCCGAGCGCGCGGATGTGATCGCCCGCGCCAAGGAAAACGGCGTCGGCGCGATGGTGACGATCTCGACGCGCGTCCGCCGCTTCGACGAGATCCGCGCGATCGCCGAGGCCTATCCGGAAGTATGGTGCTCGGTCGGCACGCATCCGCACAATGCAGGCGAGGAGGACGGTATCTCCGCCGACGAGCTTGTCGCTCTGTCGGCGCACCCGCGCTGCGTGGCGATCGGCGAGGCCGGCCTCGACTATTTCTACGACAAGGCGCCGCGGGAGGCGCAGGCGAGGGGGTTCCGCACCCACATCGAGGCGGCGCGGCGCACCGGACTGCCGCTGGTCATCCACGCCCGCGACGCCGACGCCGAAATCGCCGCCATCCTGGAAGAAGAGACAGGGAAGGGGCCCTTCCCCTTTCTTCTCCACTGCTTCTCCTCCGGCGCGGAGTTGGCGCGCACCGGCGTTCGCCTTGGCGGCTACGTCTCTTTCTCCGGCATCCTGACCTTCCGCAGGTCCGAGGAGATTCGCGCCATCGCCCGCGACGTGCCGCGCGAGCGGCTGCTGGTCGAGACCGACGCGCCCTATCTCGCGCCGATGCCGCATCGCGGCAAGCGCAACGAGCCGGCCTATGTGCGCCACACGGCCGAGGTGCTGGCCGAGACCATCGGCGTCTCGCTCGACGAGGTCGCGCGCATCACCACCGACAATTTCTACCGGCTGTTCTCGAAGGCCGTCCGGCCGGCGGCGTCCTGAAAGATGGCCGACACGCTGCGCCTCACCATACTCGGCTGCGGCTCGTCGCCCGGCGTGCCGCGCATCACCGGCGACTGGGGCCAATGCGACCCCGACAATCCCAAGAACCGTCGGCGCCGCGCTTCGGCCCTGGTCGAGCGGATTTCGGAGCGCGGGGCGACGCGCGCCGTCATCGACACCGGACCCGATTTCCGCGACCAGATGCTGACGACGGGCATCAGCCGTCTCGACGCGGCGATCTACACCCATCCGCATGCCGACCATATCCACGGCATCGACGATCTGCGCGGCTTCGTCATCGAACAGCGCCGGCTGATGCCGATCCATGCCGACACGCAGACCGCCAGCCGTTTGATGGAAGCTTTCGGCTATTGCTTCGTGACGCCTGAAGGCAGTTCCTATCCGCCGATCCTGAAGCATGTTCAGATCGAGCACGGCGTGCCGTTCGAGGTCGCAGGCGAGGGGGGGGCGATCATGTTCGAACCCCTGCCCCAGATCCATGGCGACATCGTCTCGCTCGGCTTCCGCATCGGTAATCTGGCCTACTGCGCCGACGTCAGCGGCTTTCTCGACGCGACGTCAGAGCGATTGAGAGGCCTGGAGTGTCTCGTCATCGACGCACTGCAGTACCGGCCGCATCCGAGCCATCTGTCGCTCGAGCAGGCGCTGCAGTGGATCGACCGGCTCGAGCCGAAGCGCGCCGTGCTGACCCACATGCACACGCCGCTGGACTACGAGACCGTGCGCGGATCGACGCCCGAGCATGTGGAGCCGGCGTTCGACGGGATGGTGATAGAGCTCGAATACGTATTGTGAGAGATTGAGTCGCCCCGGTGCGACGAACACTCCGCGCTACGCTCCGGCAAGAAGCGCTACTGCATGTGGGCGGCCTAACTGTTTGATGGTGCACGCATTACACCCCAGCGCAAGGCATCAGTAAGTTCCATAATCTATCTTATGCGATTTGCGGATAGCGCCCATGACCCCGGCGCGGCGGCGATCTGCGCCGCCTCTTCTACTCCTCGAACCGGCTCGTCCCCTCCCGATCGCGATCATACCGTTTCGCAACCGGAAACGGCGGCAGCCAGTTCTCGCGGCGGATCGTCCAGAGTTCGTAGGTCGGCATGAACTGGTCGGGCGCGTCCAAAGAGCCGAGATTGACCTCCACCTCGTCGCCGGTGCGTCCTAAAACGGACGAGCCGCATCGCGGACAGAAGAATCGTCCGGCGTAGTCGCGCGTCTCTCCCTCGATCGTCACCGCCTCCTGCGGAAAGATCGCGGATGCGTGGAAAAGCGCGCCGTGATGCTTGCGGCAGTCGAGGCAATGACAGATGCCAACTCGGTACGGGCGCCCCGACGCGACGATCCGGACATTCCCGCACAGGCAGCCGCCGGTGAATCGGTCCATGCTGCGTTTCCTTCCCGTTCGAGACGTCGAGGTTTCTACAACGAACCCATCTCCGGCGTCGATGTGCGATGCCTCGCGCCAGGCATAGGATTGCCGTCACGGGTCGGAGGCCCTGGCAACAGCGTGCCGCCATTTGCCCGGCACGGCGGGACGCGCTATTCCGATCAGGAGAGCATCCTGGCCGCGCTATTCCGATCAGGAGAGCATCCTGGCCGCGCTGCCTCTCCTCTCACCCTCGATGACCACCCTCGCCTGAGATGGATTGATGGACTTGACCACGGCGATCATCCTGGCCGGAGCCGCCGCGGCCGGCTTTGCGCAAGGCGTGTCGGGATTTGCCTTCTCGCTGGTTGCGCTGTCGATCTGGGCCTGGGCGATCGCTCCCCAGCTCGCCGGGCCGATGGCGGTGTTCGGCTCGCTCGTCGGACAACTGGTCGCCCTGCCCTGGGTATGGCGCGGCTTCGATTTGAGGCTGCTGATGCCGCTGGTCATCGGCGGCGTCTGCGGAGTGCCCGTCGGCATTCTCGTCCTGCCATGGCTCGATCCCGACGTGTTCCGGCTGACGCTTGGCATCTTCCTGCTGATCTACTGCCCGCTGGCGCTGCGTCTGCCGCATGACTACCGGCTCAAGGCGGGCGGGCGGCCGGCAGACGCAGCCGCAGGTTTCGTCGGCGGCGTCATGGGCGGCGTCGCCGGCATGGCCGGCCCTATCCCGACGCTCTGGACGACGCTTCGCGGCTATCCAAAGGAGGTCCAGCGCGGCGTCATGCAGGCCTTCAACATCTCGATGCATACTACGACGCTGACCGGCTACGTCATCGCCGGAACAATCGATCGTGCCGCGACCGACATGTTCGTGCTCATCGCCCCTGCGATCGTGATCCCGGCGATTGTCGGCGTCCAGCTGTTCCGCCGCATGCCGACACAGGCCTTCCGCCGGCTGGTGCTCGGTTTCCTCTTCGTCTCCGGCCTGGTGCTCGTCGCCGGCAGCGTCGGTCCGTTTCTGCGGACAATCTGAAGCCGGCCGCGACGCCTCGGCCGCCTGCCTGCCGTGCGCCTCGCGGTCCGGCGTTCAGTTGAGCCCGCGCCCTTGACACAACGCGTGCAGGAGGTCGCGCAGCTCGGCTGTCGTGGCGTTCCCGCCCACCAGTCGGTCGATCCTGTCGATCTCTGTCCGTGCGGCGATCGCCGGGTCGGCATCTTCCGGCAGCCAGAGCAGCCAGCTCAGGAAGATACCGAGCGCCTGCGACCCGCTGCCGTCCGAGCATCGGTCGCGGCGAGCAGTCATCATATCCGGCTGGGGCCGATGCGAGCCCATGCTCACGCCTCGACCGTGAGCGGGCCGAGCGGCCGCGAGCAGCAGGCAAGGATGTAGCCTTCGGCGATCTCGTCGTCGAGGATGCCGCCATTGTGCTGCATGTCGACTGGACCGTCGCATTTGACCTTGCAGGTGCCGCACAGGCCGAATTCGCAGGCCGCCGCGATGCGGACGCCCGCGGACCGGGCCGTCTGCAGAACCGTCTGGCCGGACAGGCAAGTTGCCGCGGTGCCTGAGAACGAAAAGACGATCGGTGTGGACGCCTCCGCGGTGGCGTCTGAGGACGTGTCGGTCGCAGGCGCATCCTCCCTCGCCGGAGCGGAAAAGCTCTCCTGGTGATAGCGAGCCATGTCGAAGCCGGCATTGTCCAGCATCGAACGGATGGCATGCATGAAGGGCTCGGGGCCGCAGCAGAACACTTCCCTCTCCCGGAAATCCGGCGACAGCAGCGGCAGGCGCACCGCGTCGATGCGGCCCATATGGCCGAACCAGCTCTCGCGGCTCGACCGCTCCTCAATCAGGAAGCCGAGCGACAGGCCGGGCATGCGGCTGCCGAGAAGCTCGAGCTCCTTGCGGAAGATGATCTCCTCGGGACGGCGCGCGCAGTTGACGAAGGCAATATCGGTCCACGGCGCGCAGTCGTTCAGCCAGCGCAGCATCGACATCATCGGCGTGACGCCCGAACCCGCTGAAATGAAGAGATATTTCGCCGCCGGATGGCGATGGAGCGTGAAATCGCCGGCCGGTCCGTAGGCCTTGAGCAGCCTGCCCGGCCTGACATTGTCGAACATCCAGCGCGTGCCGATGCTGCCCGGTTGCGCCTTGACCGTTACCGCGATGGAGAACGGCCGCGACGGGCTCGACGACAGCGTATAGGTCCGCATCACCGGTTCGTCGCCCACAGGGATTTCGAGCGTGACGAACTGGCCGGGCTGATAGCGGAACCAGGTCTGGTTGTCGGAGCGGAACGTAAACGTCTTCACCTCCGGCGCCTCGTCCGACACGCCGATGCATTCCAGCACCTGGAGCCTGTCATTCCAGGGCGCCATCTCATCGAGGTGGCGGTAGAGGTTGGGCGCGGCGAAGGCGTTCATGGTCCCCTCCCCGTGCTCAGGCGACGCTGCGCAGCGCAGGCTTGCCGGTCTCCGACAGGCGCGGTTCGATGAACGAGCAATACCAGTCGACGAACTGGATCACGCCGCCCTCGTGGTCGAGCGAATACGGCCCGGGCTCGTAGGCCGGCGACTTAATGCCGAAGGCGTTCTCCTCGACGATCCGCCGGTCCTGGTCGTTGGTCTCGGTCCAGACATGGGTAAGTTCGGCGAGATCGTAGTCGACGCCCTCGACCGCATCCTTGTGAACCAGCCATTTGGTCGTCACCGCCGTCTCCGTGGCGCTGATCGGGAGCACGCGGAAGGTCACCGCATGGTCGCCGAGGATGTGGTTCCACGTCGTCGGGTAGTGGTAGAGCAGCAGCGAGCCGATGCGGTCGGTCGAGACGTCGTTCGACAGGTTCTTCCGGACCGCGCGTCGGCCGGTCATCGTGTAGCTGACGGCGTCGCGCAAGAGCGGCACACGCGTGGTGCGATACTGGCCGTCATCGGCGATGGTGAAGCGGCTGGGCAGGCCAGCCGCCTCGCAGCGCTGCCAGTGCGCGACGATTTCCGGATCGCTCTCGGCGCCCTGAACGCCGGTCACGGTCGGCGCTTCCGGGAAGGTCTTGCACAGTTCGGGATGGTTGCCGGCGCAGTGGTAGCACTCGCGGTTATTCTCCCAGACGAGCTTCCAGTTGCCTTTCTCGACAATCGTGCTCTCGAAGGCGACCTTCGCCTCGGATAGACGATGCGGGAGGAAGAAGGGCTCGACCGTCGCGCGGAAGGTCGAGAAATCGGCCGGCTCGTCGGCAAGGCAGATAAAGATGTAGCCGCCGACGCTCTCGCAGGCGACGGGCTTGAGGGAGAATTTCGTCGGATCGAAGTCCGGTCCCATCTGGCGGGCGAAGAGCAGCTTGCCGTCGAGGTCGTAGGTCCACTGGTGGTAGGGACAGACGAGCCGCGCCGAGGCGCCGCGCTCGCTCGCGCAGACTCGGCTACCGCGGTGGCGGCAGGAATTGTGGAACGCCCTCACCTGCCCGTGCCGGTCGCGCACGATCACGACCGGATAGTCGCCGACCTGCAGCGTGACGTAGTTGCCGGGCTTCGGGATTTCGCAATCATGCGCCGCGAACAGCCAGTCGCGGTACCAGATCAATTCCAGGTCGACCTGGAAATAGCCCGGGTCGGTATAGAAGGGCTGCTCAATGCTGAAGCCGTCGCGTCGATTGCGCAACCGGCGCAGCATGTCGTTGCGGATATCCATGTCCTGTCCTCGCTGTCCAAGGACTGACTGGTGGTGATTTCAGGGAAGAGCTTCCGCGCGCGGCAGGGCCGGGCACGAAGATCCGCCGCTTGACCGCCCACCGCGATCAGTCGAGTTCGTCATGTCCAAGGCTGGTTTCCGGGCTCCGGAGCCGTCCTGACGGACTGTCTCGACACCTTCCCAGGCTCTCGCCCAGTGGTCTCCCTTCGAGACGTGAAGCTCCGCTACCGTTGCGGGGGCAGCGCCGGATTCTCACCGGCTTCCCAATTCTCCGGTGCGTTCATCGCGCGCCGGCACCTCAGACGTCATGATCTAATCACCGGCGTTCGATTCCGGTCCTTACGAAAGCGACATCGACGGGGTCAAAGACGACAGGCGCCTACATCACGGAAAGCGAGCAGACGCTACTTCGTCGCCATCAGGGCGCGGTCGTATTTGAACTGCTGCCCGCCGTCGCCGAACCAGGTGGCGTCGAAAGCCTCTTGCTTGCGGTCATGCCAGGCGCTCGATGCCCTCGCCAGCCGCTTCGCCTGATCGACCATGCCGGCACAATCCCGTCGAGCGTCGCCAGACAGTTTCCTGATGTCGCTCTCGACGCGCCGGGCATATTCGAGCCCGATGTCGCGATGACGCTTCTCGTGCCGCCACAGATGCGCCTCGAAGGCCGCCCACGCTTTTCGAAGTGCCGGGCTCCCCTTCCCTGTCCACTTCGGGATCCGGTAGACGACATTGACATGGACATCGACGCCGGTGACGAGGCATCGAGTTCCCTTGATGCCTGCCTTCACCCCGCGCACATCGAAGGTCATGGTCGTCGTCGCGACCTTGTGGTCACGCTGGCCGGAGACCCGCGGACCCTTCTTTCCGATCTGCGAATAGATCTCCTTACCCGACCGGCCGTTCACGGTGTAGTGGATCGTCTTCTCGCCATAGGTGACTTTGGCGGCCGAGTCGGACAGGCTCGGAACCGTCATCAGGACGCCAAGGACAAGTGCTCTCAGGCCGGGCTTCACGCGTCGTCGTCTCCCCGCTCGCCGGGAGATCCGGAGCGTCGGACCAAACTATTGCGTGTGTGTGAACAAATGCAACCATCCAGTGACATTGCTCGTCTGCTCGAGATCATGACCGCGCTGCGGACGCCGGGAACCGGCTGCCCGTGGGACCTGGAACAGAATTTCGCGACCATCGCGCCGTATACGATCGAGGAGGCCTACGAGGTCTCCGACGCGATCGCGCGCAACGACATGACCGACCTCAGGGACGAACTCGGCGACCTGCTCCTGCAGGTCGTCTTCCATTCCCGCATGGCTGAGGAAGCCGGCGAGTTCGATTTCGGGGACGTCGTCAACGCGATCACCAGCAAGATGATCCGCCGCCATCCGCATGTCTTCGGCGATGCCGAGGCGCGCGCAGCCGGTTCCGCCAAGGGCCACTGGGATCGCATCAAGGCCGAGGAGAAAGCCGAGAAACGCGCCGCTCGGATCGCGCGCGGGCAGGATCCGCAGAATCACGGCAAGGGTTTTCTCGACGGTATTCCCGTCGCGCTTCCGGCGCTTACCCGCGCGCTGAAGCTGCAGCAGAAGGCGGCGACCGTCGGCTTCGACTGGGGCGAGGCCGCGCCGATCCTCGACAAGATCGAGGAAGAGATCGGCGAACTGCGCGCGGCGATGGCTTCACAACGACAGTCGGAAATCGCCGACGAGTTCGGCGATATTGTCTTCGCGATCGTCAATCTCGGGCGCCATCTCGGCGTCGATCCGGAAGCGGCGCTCGCGGGAACCAACGAAAAGTTCCGCTCGCGCTTCCACTACGTGGAGGCGGCACTTTCGCAAGCAAATTCAAGCCTTGAAGACGCGTCTCTTGAGGAAATGGAAGAGCTTTGGCAAACAGCTAAGATACGGGCTTAAGATACTGATTAATAGCCTATTTCTGCTCTGTCCGGACACTCAGTTCGGCCAGAGCCGCAGGCGTTGCTTGAAGTTCGAGCGTTACAGACCCGTCATCATTATCTTTTCGCGACAGAATAGCGGCGTTGCGATAGAGCCAGTCGACGACTGCAAGCTGGTCAGGCAGCAGGGTTACCGTCGCAGGCTTGAGTGCGCCGGAAATGCGCGTTTCGATCAGGTCGAGCAATTGGGCGGTGCCCTCGCCCGTCATGGCGGAGATCGCGATCGGCGGCTCCTTGTCAGGTGCCCGGCCCTCGTCCAGAAGCCTGTGGCGGGTGCCTTCGTCGAGCAGGTCGACCTTGTTCCAGACTTCGATCACGCGCCGCCCGTCCGACGCGTCGACGCCGAGATCCGAGAGGATCCGTTCGACATCTTCGGCCTGCGCAGCCGTATCCGGGTCCGAAATGTCGCGCAGGTGCAGCACGAGATCCGCTTCGACCACCTCCTCCAGCGTCGCGCGGAACGCGGCCACGAGATGAGTCGGCAGGTCGGAGATGAAGCCCACCGTGTCCGACAGGATCATGATCGTGCCATGCGGCAGCCTTACCCGGCGCAGCGTCGGATCGAGCGTCGCGAACAGCATGTCCTCGGCGAGCACCCCTGCCCCGGTCAGCCGGTTGAAGAGCGTGGATTTCCCCGCATTGGTATAACCGACGATCGCGACGATCGGATACGGCACCTTCTTGCGCTTGGCGCGGTGCAGTTCGCGCGTGCGCTTCACCGTCTCCAGCTCGCGCTTCAGGCGAATGATCTTCTCCTGCAGCAGGCGACGGTCGGACTCGATCTGGGTTTCGCCCGGTCCGCCGAGGAAGCCCGCGCCGCCGCGCTGGCGCTCGAGGTGGGTCCACGAGCGGACCAGCCGGCCCTTCTGGTAGTTGAGATGAGCCAGTTCGACCTGCAACGCACCTTCCTTGGTGCGGGCGCGGCGGCCGAAAATCTCCAGGATGATGCCGGTGCGGTCCAGCACCTTGGCCTTCAGCTCCTTCTCGAGATTGCGCTGCTGCACCGGCGTCAGCGGGTGGTCGACGATCACCAGCTCGGCGTCCTTCTCAGCCACGATGGCCGCCAGATCCGCGATCTTGCCACTGCCGAGCAGGGTTGCCGGGCGCGGGTCGTTGACCGTGATGATCTCGGTGTGGACGGGCTCCAGATCTATGGCGAGCGCAAGGCCGACCGCTTCGTCGTGGCGCGCCTGCGGGGATCGCGAAAGCCTCGGACGCGAAGACGAATCAGCGATGTCGTCGCTGCGCGGGTGCCGAGTGAGCACAGGCACGACAACCACAGCGCGGCCGGTGCTTTCGGGAACGGCTTCCGCGGAGCCGGCTTTGCGGCCCCGGGGTTTGTCGCCGGTATCGCTCAATCAGGCGCCTTCTTCGCCGTCGAACATCTGCACCGGCTGGCTCGGCATGATCGTCGAGATCGCATGCTTGTAAACCAGCTGCGAGTGACCGTCGCGGCGCAGCAGGACGCAGAAGTTGTCGAACGAGGTTACGACGCCGGTGAGCTTGACGCCGTTGATCAGGAAAATCGTGAGTGGATTCTTGCTCTTACGGACCGAGTTGAGGAACAGGTCCTGGAGATTCTGCGATCGTTCCGCCATTTTTCTTATCTTTCGCCTTCCCCGCAAGTTCACCTACAGTAGCACCGAACGGAGCCGGCCTTGTCAAGCGTCGCGGACGTGAATCCGGCGCATGGCAACCCTGCGTTTCGATGGGGAACTCAACTTCGAGCCGTATTGGCCCCGAATGCGGTTATCAGGCCGGTGTCTTTTCCGCAACGTCAAAAAAAGCCTGCCGCAGCGATTGGACGACCGAGCCAGGATAGCCGTTGGCAACGGGTGTGCCGTCAATCTCGACGACCGGCATCGCAATGGTCGTGGCGGAACTTATGAATGCCTCCCGGGCCGCCTTTGCCTCGGCGACGGAGAAGCCGCGCTCCTCGATCGTCAATCCCAGTTTCTCGGCCACGTCGAACAGGGTCGTGCGGGTTATGCCGCGCAGGATACCAAACTCCGCGGGCCTGGTGACCAGGCGGCCATCCTTCGTGACGATCCAGGCGTTCGACGATCCGCCTTCCTTCACGTTACCGTCGGTGTCCACGAACCATGCCTCATGCGCGCCCGCTTCCTTCGCCGATTGCTTGGCCAAGACGTTGGGCAGCAGTCCGACGGATTTGATGTCGACGCGCTCCCAGCGGTTTTCCGGCAGAGTGATCACCTTGATGCCCGTCTCGGCGCGTCTGGCGGTGGAGTTCGGATCCACTTTCTTGGCGGTCACGACGAGCGACGGGGCGACATTTTCCGGGAAGACGAAGTCGCGGCTGGCCACGCCGCGCGTCACCTGTACGTAAACCAGGCCGCTCCTGACGCGGTTGCGGGTGACCACCTCGCGCATGACCATCACCAGGGCCGAGCGATGCATCGGCCAGCCAATCCGCAATTCGCGCAGCGACCTGTCGAGCCGGTCGAGATGGCGCGTCGCGTCCATTAGGTTGCCATGCGCGACCTCACAGACCTCGTAGACGCCGTCGGCGAACTGGTAGCCCCGGTCCTCGATATGCACGGCCGCGTCCCGATGCGGGAGATAGCGTCCATTGACATAGGCGATGCGGGGCATGGCGACTCCTTGGAGATGGTGACGGATGAGCGAGGCGTCAGAAGAACTCGAGGCTGACGCGGAACATCTGCTCCACCTGCCTGACTTCCTTCGCCATGGCGAAGATCACGACGCGATCCTTCGGTTTGATACGCATGGCGCCGTCGGGTTTCAGCACCGCTCCGTCGCGGTAGATCGCGCCGATGCGCATGCCCGATGGCAGATCGGCGTCGCGAAGGAGCGGACCGACCAGCGGCGACGTTTCGAGCGCTTCGGCCTCTATGATCTCCGCCGCCCCCTTCTGCACGCTGTGGACCGCCCGGATGCGGCCGCGGCGCACATGCTGCAGGACACGGGAAATCGTGACGTTGCGCGGATTGATGTAGGCGTCGACCCCGATGGTCTTGGTAAGATCATGATAGGACGGGTTGTTGATCAGGGCGAGATTGCCCTTGCAGCCCAATTGCTTGGCGATGACGCTCGACAGGATGTTGACTTGGTCGTTGTTGGTCAGCGCGACCATCAGGTCGGCGTCCTCGATGTCGGCTTCGAGCAGGAGCTTCTGGTCGAGCGCACTGCCGTGCAGCACGACCGTCTTCCTCAACTGGTCGGCAATGGCGATGGCGCGCTCGCGCGTGTTCTCGATCAGCTTGACCCGGGTGCGGATCTGGCGCTGCTCCAGCGCCCTGGCGACGTAGAGGCCAATATTGCCGCCGCCGGCGATGACGATGCGCGAGGCCTCGGTCTCCTCATGCCCGAACAGGCCGAGCGTCCGGCGCACCTGTTCCTTGGTCGTCACGACATAGGCCAGGTCGCCCGCGAGCAATTGATCGCCCGAATGCGGAACGAACAGCTTGCCGGCGCGGCTGACACCAACCACCGTCGAAGGAAGGTCCGGAAACAGCTCGCTGAGCTGCGCCAACGGCGTGTTGATGACCGGGCATTCCTCCAGGCACTCGATCGCCACCATCGCGATCTTGCCGTCGGCGAAGCGGACGACGTCGGTCGCGCCCGGCAGCGCGATGCGCCGCAAGACCATCTCGCCGACTTCGAGTTCCGGCGAGATCACCACGTCGATCGGCAAGTGCTCGCGGGAGAACAGATCCTGATAGTGCGGCTGGAGGTAGGACTGAGACCGGATGCGGGCGATCTTGGTCGGCACGTTGAACAGCGAATGCGCCACCTTGCAGGCGATCATGTTCACCTCGTCGTAGAGGGTGACCGCGATGATCATGTCCGCCTCGGCCGCGCCCGCGGCTTCGAGCACGTCGGGATGCGCGCCGTGGCCGACGATGCCGCGCACATCGAGCGAATCGCGGATGGCGCGGATCAGTTCGGGCGAGGTGTCGATGACAGAGATATCGTTACGCTCGGCCGCGAGGCGCTCCGCAATGCCGTATCCGACCTGTCCAGCACCGCAGATGATGACCCGCATTGAGATGAATGCCCCGTCAGACGCCGAGCGACTTCAGCTTACGGTGAAGTGCGGAACGTTCCATACCAATGAACTCGGCCGTGCGCGAGATATTGCCGCCGAAGCGATTGATCTGGGCGATGAGGTATTCCTTCTCGAACAGTTCCCGCGCCTCGCGCAGCGGCAGCGCCATGATGTGCTGGTCCGACTGGTTCGGCGCCCGCGGCATCACGTCTCCGATCTCCGATGGCAGCAGATCCGCGGTAATCGGCGAATCGGCGTCGTCGCCACGCGCCAGGATCATCAGGCGCTCGACATTGTTGCGCAGCTGACGGACGTTTCCAGGCCAGTTGTGCGCCTGCAGAACGGCCATCGCGTCGTCGCCCATGCGGCGCGGCTTGATGCCCGCTTGGGCTCCCATCATGGTCATGAAATGGTGCACCAGCAACGGGATGTCCTCGCGACGCTCCGACAGGCCGGGCACGAAGACCGGCACCACCGCGAGCCGGTGGTATAGATCCTCGCGGAAACGGCCGTCCGCGATCATCGCTTCCAGATTGCTGGCCGTCGACGAAATGATACGGACGTCGACCTTGACCCGCTTGGTGCCGCCGACGCGCTCGAACTGCTGGTCGACCAGTACGCGCAGGATCTTGTTCTGCGTCTCGCGCGGCATATCGGCGACCTCGTCGAGATAGAGGATGCCGCGATGAGCCTCCTCGAGCGCGCCGATCTTGCGTTCGACACCGTTCGCCTCTGTGCCGAAGAGTTCGATCTCCATGCGTTCCGGCGTGATGTTGGCCGAATTGACCGACACGAACGGACCGCTCGCGCGCGTCGACTGGGCGTGGATCGAGCGCGCCACCATTTCCTTGCCCGAACCCGAGGGGCCGATGATCATGACGCGGCTGTTGGTCGGCGCCACGCGCTCGATCGTCTGGCGCAGCTGGTTCATCGCCGTCGACGTGCCGATGAGGTCGAAGGTTTCGCCGGTACGGCGTTTGATCTCGGAGACTTCGCGGCGCAGGTTCGAGGTCTCGAGCGCGCGTTCGGCGATCAGGATCAGGCGGTCGGCCTTGAACGGCTTCTCGATGAAGTCGTAGGCGCCGCGGCGGATCGCGGAGACCGCTGTCTCGATATTGCCGTGGCCGGAGATCATGACAACCGGCAGCTCGGGATAGATGGTCTTGATCTCGTCGAGCAGCGCGAGGCCGTCGAGGCGCGAGCCCTGCAGCCAGATGTCGAGGAAGACGAGGCGAGGCATCCGGTCCGAGATCGCGGCCAGCGCGCTGTCGGCGTCGTGCGCGGTGCGCGTCTCATGGCCCTCGTCGTCGAGGATGCCCGCCACGAGCTCGCGGATGTCCTGTTCATCGTCAACAATCAGGATGTCAGACGCCATTGTGCACCTTCTCCGCTTGCTGTTCGCCCTCGGCCCGTTTGGCGGGACGAGCGGCTGCCTGGGCGGCACCTATTCCCGGAAGAATCATCCGGATCATCGCACCACGACCACCGTGGAAATCGGCTGGCGCGTCGTGGAGTTCGAGCCGGCCTCCGTGGTCCTCCACGATCTTCTTGACGATAGCGAGGCCGAGGCCGGTGCCTTTTTCGCGCGTGGTCATATAAGGCTCGAGCAGCCTTTGCCTGTTCTCGCGCGGCAGGCCCTTGCCGTTGTCGATCACGTCGACGGCGATAAAGCCCCTCGCCTGCGTCGCACGGATACGAATCACCCCAGGCTCGCCGGCGGCCCTTTCGCCAGCATCGATCGCTTCGGCCGCGTTCTTGATCACGTTGCCGAGCGCCTGGCCCATCAGGCGACTGTCGAACGTTCCGGTTAGAGGCTCGTTGCCGAACTGCCGTTCGAAGACGATGTCCGAACGGCTCACCTCGACGAGGAAGGACGCCTCGCGCAGAGCCTCGCGCAGGTCCATCTGCTGCATCGCCGGCTTCGGCATGCGCGCGAAGGCGGAGAATTCGTCCACCATCCGGCCGATATCTCCCACCTGGCGGATGATCGTGTCCGTGCACTGATCGAAGATCTCGCGATCCTCGACGATCACCTTGCCGAAGCGCCGGCGGATACGCTCGGCCGAGAGCTGGATGGGCGTCAGCGGGTTCTTGATCTCGTGCGCGATACGGCGCGCGACGTCCGCCCACGCAGTGGACCGCTGCGCCTGAACGAGATCGGTGATGTCATCCACCGTCACCACATAGGCCTTGGGATCATCGTGCCCGTCGCTGCCCTCGACCGTGATCTGGACGTTGAAGGTTCGCTCGGCGCCGGTGCGATAGAAGGTCACCTGCTCCCGGTAGACGGGGCGTGACGAATCCCGGGCGATCTCGAACACGCGGCCGACATGCGGCAGCACCGTGCTGATGTTCCTGCCGATCGTATCCGCGACAGGCAGCGCCAGCATGGTCTCGGCCGAGCGGTTGACGATGGTTACGAGACCATCCGAATCGACGCCGATGACGCCGGCGGTCACGCCGGCGAGAACAGCCTCCGAAAACCGGCGGCGCTCGTCGATCTGGTCCTTGGCGCTGAGGAGTTCGTTGCGCTGGGACTTGAGCTCGGTGAGCATCGTGTTGAACGTCTGCGCCAGATAACCGACATCGCCGTCCGATGCCCGGACCGGAACCTGGATATCGAGATTTCCGGTCGAAACCTCGTCGGCCGCGCCGATCAGCTGCCGCACCGGCCTGACGAGGCGGTCGGCCATCGCGATGCCGGTCCAGATCGAAGACATGACGATGACGAGTGTCAGGCCGAGGTAAAGCAGTGCGAAGGCGATCTGTGTCGCGGTGCGATTCTCTTCGAGACCGCGATAATCCTCTGCGTTCGCGCGGACGAGCTGGCGGGCGCGGATGACCTCCTGGTCGACCTCGCGGATCGTATAGAGATAGGCGTCCGGGATCTGCCTGAGCTTGACGATCGCACCGACGATGTTGCGGACGCGCGGCTCGATCAGCACCGGCTGTCCGTCGGCCGCGGTCTGGACGGCCTCGATCGGAGGGGCCGGCAGCTCGATGCTGCTGTTCGTCGCCGCCTGCATCATCACAGAACCGTCGGCGAAAATGAGCGCTGCGTGCGCCAGCGCCCTGCCCTGGGCCTGCTGCGTCATCAGGGTTTCGAATCCGCCACGGTCGAGGTTGAACAGCGTCCTGTTGTTGTCCAGGTCGTTCGCCATCGACAGCGTGGTGCCCTGCAGGTTGCGCGCGTTCTCGCGCACATAGGCTTCGGCGATCGACAGGGACGAACTGATGATCGTCTTGGTGCGGATGTCGAACCAGCGGTCGAGACCGACATCGAGGGTGATCGAGGCGACGATGGCGACGAGGATCGCCGGCAAGGCCGCCACCAGCGCGAACATCGCAACGATGCGCACATGCAGCCGCGACGCCGCCTTGCCGATGCGCCGCGCCATCAGGATGCGATGAGCCTCGCGGCCGATCAGCGCCAGCAGGACCAGGACGAACGCGGCGTTGATCGCGATCAGCACCAGTGTCGTGCGCTGGGTCGGCGCGATGCCGGTCAGGCCCATCAGAATGACGAAAGAGAGCGCCGCCGAGGCCAGAGAGCAGACGACCGTGACGATGCCTGGCCAGGCAAGCAGCCGCCGGCCTTCGACCGGTCGCGCGGCAGCAGCCGCCACGGGCAGCTCGGCCCCCGAGATGGCAGGGTCCACGGCTTGGTTCATTGCGGATCGCACGGCATGGTCTGCGTTGCAGCTATGCAACGCATTGTGGCGATTCTGCAACAATTCGATGGCGGGACACGTTTTCCCGTCAGCCCTGACGCGACGTCCTGTAGACGTTCACACCGAGCTCGCGGATCTTCTTGCGCAGCGTGTTGCGGTTGAGGCCGAGAAGTTCCGCCGCCCTGATCTGGTTTCCGCGCGTCGCCGTCATGGCCGCGAGCACAAGCGGATACTCCACTTCGGCGAGCATCCGCTGATAGAGGCCCGGCGGCGGAAGATCCTCACCGAAGCCCGTGAAATAATGCTGCAGATAGTGCTCCACCGCCTGGCCGACGGAGATGTCGTCCGGCAGGCTGGACGAGCTGCCTACTGGCTGTGGCAGTTCTCCCGTCCGCAACTCGTGCTCGATGATCTCGGCCGAGATCTCGTCCTGGGGATAGAGCGCGGCGAGCCGGCGGATGAGGTTCTCGAGCTCGCGCACGTTGCCGGGCCAGGGATAACGCTTCATCAGTTCGATGCCAGCGCTGGTGATGCGCTTGCCGGCCAGACCCTCGGTCTCGCCGAGCTTGAAGAAATGGCGAACGAGGTCCGGAATGTCCTCCGAACGCTCCTTCAGCGCCGGCAGGCGCAGAGGCACGACGTTGAGGCGGTAGAACAGGTCCTCGCGGAAGAGGCCCTGATTGATGAGCGTGCGAAGATCCTTGTTGGTCGCGGCGACGATGCGCACGTCGGTCTTGATTGGCGTGCGGCCGCCGACGGTCGTGTATTCGCCCTGCTGGAGCACGCGCAGCAACCGCGTCTGCGCCTCCATCGGCATGTCGCCGATCTCGTCGAGGAACAGCGTGCCGCCCTCGGCCTGCTCGAAGCGGCCGGTCGAGCGGTTCTGCGCGCCGGTGAAGGCGCCCTTCTCGTGGCCGAAGAGTTCCGATTCGATCAGGTCGCGCGGGATCGCCGCCATGTTGATCGCTACGAACGGCCCGTTGCGCCGGCGCCCGAAATCGTGCAGCGCCCGCGCCACAAGTTCCTTGCCGGTGCCGGATTCGCCCGAGATCATCACCGTCAGGTCGGTCTGCATCATGCGCGCCAGCATGCGGTAGATGTCCTGCATGGCGGCCGAGCGGCCGACCAGAGGCATCGATTCCGGCGGCTCTTCCGCGCGGTCCGCCGTCGCCACCTTCTTCGGTTCGGACAGCGCACGGTTGACGATGTTGAGCAGTTCGGTGAGGTCGAACGGTTTCGGCAGGTATTCGTAGGCGCCTTTCTCGGAGGCGCGGATCGCCGTCATGAACGTGTTCTGCGCGCTCATGACGATTACCGGCAGGTCGGGCCGCGCCTTCTTGATGCGCGGCAGCATGTCGAACGCGTTCTCGTCCGGCATGACGACGTCGGTGATGACGAGGTCCCCTTCGCCGGCCTGGACCCAGCGCCAGAGCGTCGCGGCGTTCGACGTGACGCGGACATCGTGTCCGACGCGGGAAAGCGCCTGGTTCAAGACGGTGCGGATCGCCGCATCGTCATCGGCAATGAGGATACTGCCGCGTGTCGTCATCCGTCGAGGCCTCCGTCCGGGTCATGGCCCGCGGGATATGTGCTTTCTTTCCAGGCCGGCATCAGGATGCGGAAGGTCGTCCCGGCCCGGGACGACTCGCATTCGATGATGCCGCCGTGCTCGCCGACGATCTTTGCGACGAGCGCCAGACCGAGGCCGGAGCCGTTCTGCTTGGTGGTGATGAAGGGATCGAAGAGGATCGGGAGAATATCTTCCGAAACGCCCGGCCCGTTGTCCGTGACGCAGAATTCGAGCGGGAGCGAAACACGGTCGGACGTGCCCGGCACCGAGAGCCGCATGCCGGGACGGAAGGCCGTCGACAGCTTGATCTCGCCCTTCGGGTCGGATCCGATTGCCTCGGCAGCGTTCTTCACCAGATTGAGGAAGACCTGGACCAACTGGTCGCGGTTGGCGAACACTGGCGGCAAGCTCGGATCGTATTCCTCGACGATGCGGATGCGGCTGGCGAAGCCGTTCCTGGCGATTGCCTTCACCCGGTCGAGCACAGCGTGGATGTTGACGGGAAAGCGTTCGATCGGCCGCTCGTCGGAAAAGATCTCCATCCGGTCGACGAGCGAGACGATGCGGTCCGTCTCCTCCGTGATCAGCCTGGTCAAGGTGCGGTCCTCGTCCGGCACCACGGTTTCGAGGAGCTGGGCCGCCCCGCGGATGCCCGACAGAGGGTTCTTGATCTCGTGTGCGAGCATCGCCGCGAGGCCGGTTACCGACCGCGCCGCACCGCGATGCGTCATCTGGCGGTCGATCTTCTCCGCCATCGACCGTTCCTGGAACATCACCACGACCGAGCCGGGGATCTCGACGACCGGCGCGACATAGATGTCGACGATCTTGTCGGGGCCGATGCGCGGCGAGGAGATATCAACGCGGTATTCGTTCACGGCAGCTCTGCGCTCGCGCACCTGGTCGACCAGCGTAAGCAGCGGACTGCCGAACGGAACGAAATGATCGAGCGTGTTGCGCGACAGGATGACCGCGCTCGCCTTGAAGAAGTCTTCGGCATCCGCGTTGGCGAATGTGATCTTGCCGTCGGGACCGACCATTATCACCGGATGCCGGATCGTGTTCAGCACGATCTGGGCGGGGTCGGACATCGCCCTTCGGGACGAGGGTTGCACGGTCATGCGGCGATCTCCACATCGTCGAGAGGTGCATCCGACAGCGCGAAGCGAAGATTGCGCTTCACAATCGCCGGATCCGTGCCGGTCATGATCGCTGAGCGTAGCTCGTCTGATGTCTCCGGCGCATGGCGGTCGAGATACCAGCCGAGGTGCTTTCGCGCATGGCGCAGACCGGTCGAAACGCCGTAGTGGGCCAGCATGTCTTCGTAGTGGGCGACGACATAGTCGCCGAGTTCCGTAGTCGAGGCCGGCGCCGTCATTCGTCCGTTGACGCCGGAGATTTCGCCCGCCAGCCACGGCGCACCGTAGTGACCGCGCCCGATCATCACGGCGTCGGCGCCGGACTGCGCCAGGATCGCCGCGGCGTCATGCGCCGATGAGACGTCCCCGTTGGCGACGACCGGGATCGATACCGCCTGCTTGACCGCGGCGATCGCCGACCAGTCGGCTCGCCCCGTGTAGAACTGGCAGCGCGTGCGGCCATGCACCGTGACCATGCGCACACCCGCTGCCTCGGCGCGCCTGGCGATTTGAGGCGCATTGATCGTCGTCTCGTCCCACCCGAGCCGCATCTTGACCGTCACCGGAACCGCGACCGCTGCCACCACCGCCTCGATCAACGCTAGCGCATGGTCCGGCTCGCGCATCAAGGCAGAGCCACAATACCCGCCCGTCACCTTCTTGGCGGGGCAACCCATGTTGATGTCGATGATATCGGCGCCCTCGCCTTCGGCTATCCGCGCGCCTTCGGCCAGCCAGTAGGCATCCCGTCCGGCAAGCTGCACCATGTGCGGCCCAACGCCCGTGCGCTGGATGCGGCGGTTCGATTCGTCGTTGCGCTTGGCGAGTTCGCCGCTCGCCACCATTTCGGACACGACGAGGCCGGCTCCATGCGCATAGGCCCGCTCGCGAAACGGCCTGTCGGTGATCCCCGACATCGGCGCGAGGAACACCCGGTTGCGGAGCCTCACGCGACCGATATCAAGCGGCTCGGCGAGGAGGTTTGAAAGCGGCATGCACAAAAACCGGGCAAGTCTGAAGACTGCTTAGTCTCTAGACATATTCGTCGAAGGGCGCAACGGGCAAGTGCTGCGATTTGCGCAGGACTGCCCTTTGCTCTGGTCAAGGCGAGTGCTGTGCCTTATCCGCATTCGCGGTTCAGAAATGTGGCATCCTGCAGGTATGGTGAATTTATCCGAGATCGCCGTCGTCATTGTGGCCGCGGGCCGCGGCGAGCGGGCAGGCGGCCCGGAAGCGGGTCCGAAGCAGTATCGCGCCATCGGCGCGGAGCCGATCATCCGCCACACGATCAGGCGATTTGCCGGACATCCGGAGATCGGCAGGATCGTCGTCGCCATTCACAAGGATGATCGTGCCCTGTTCGAGGAGGCCGCCGGGGACTTTGCCAGCCGCGTCGTGCCCGTTCTCGGTGGCGCGACCCGACAGGAATCGACACTTTTTGCCCTGCGGGCGCTGGCCGACCACCCTCCGGGAACCGTCCTGATCCACGACGCGGTGCGCCCCTTCGTCGCCATCGACCTCATCGACCATGTCATCTCGGTCGCCTCACAGGGTGCCGGCGCACTCCCCGCGCTTGCGGTCACCGATACGTTGAAGCGGACGACCGACAGCGGTCTCGTGACGGTCGACCGCAGCATGCTCTACGCCGCGCAGACCCCCCAAGGCTTTCCGTTCGCCGCCATTCTCGCCGCTCACGAGTCGGCCCACGCTGCAGGGCGCGCCGACTTCACCGACGACGCCGCGATTGCCGAATGGGCCGGGCTGCCGGTTCGGCTCGTCCCGGGTTCTCCGGACAATCTCAAGCTCACCTTCCCCCGGGACCTTGTCATGGCCGACGAAAAGCTCAACCGCGGCGCAGCCGCGTTCCCCGACGTGCGGACCGGCAACGGCTACGACGTGCACGCATTCGAAACAGGCGATTCGGTCATGCTGTGCGGCGTCCGCATCGCGCACGACCGGAAGCTCTCCGGACATTCGGATGCCGATGTCGGCCTTCATGCGCTTACCGACGCGCTGCTGGCGACGTGCGGCGCCGGGGACATCGGCACGCATTTTCCGCCCTCCGATCCGCAGTGGAAAGGCGCTGCGTCGCGTCTCTTCGTCGAACACGCGGCCCGGATCGTTCGCGCCAGGGGCGGCCGAATCGCCAATGCCGACGTGACGCTGATCTGCGAAGCGCCGAAGATCGGCCCCCACCGCGCGGCGATGACGGCGGAACTGTCGGCGATGCTCGGCATTACAGCGGAGCGAATCTCGATCAAGGCGACGACCAACGAGCGGCTGGGCTTCATCGGCCGCGAGGAAGGCATAGCCGCGATCGCGACCGCCAGCGTCGTCTATCCCGGGAGCCTGCCAGAATGACCGACCGAGCTGCGCTTGCCCGCACCTTCCTCGAAGCGTGCAAAGCGCGCGGCATCCTCGTCGCGACCGCCGAATCCTGCACCGGCGGCGGCATCATCGCGCTGATGACCGACATGCCGGGCTCGTCGACCATGGTCGACCGTGGCTTCGTCACCTATTCGAACGAGGCGAAGATGGACATGCTGGGCGTGCGCAAGGAGACGCTCGACCGGTATGGCGCGGTGTCAGAGGAGACCGCCCGCGAGATGGCCGAAGGCGCGCTGGCGCGCTCGCGCGCCGGCATCACACTTGCCGTCACGGGCATCGCGGGTCCGGATGGTGGATCGGAGGAAAAACCGGTCGGCCTGGTCTGGATCGGCGTCGCCGCCACCGGTGTTCCGACCGAAACGCGCCGATATCTCTTCGGCAATCCGGGACGGGACATCGTCCGGCGCGAAACGGGGATCGCCGCGCTGCAGATGGGAATCGAGGCGTTGAAGCGCGGCGCGGGCTGAGATCCGATCAGACCGCCTGCGGGGCACCGAGGGGCCGGCCGTAGATTTCGTCAGCGCGCTTCTCGAAGGCGCTGGCGAACATCCTGAAGGCACGGTCGAACACGGCGCCCATCAAAGCGCCCAGCATCCGGCTTTTAAATTCGTAATCGATGTCGAAGCCGACATCGCAGCCGCCGCCCGGCGCCGGCGCGAAGGTCCATATGTTGCGAAGATACTTGAACGGCCCGTCGAGATATTTGACGTCGATGAGGAGGTCGTCGGGCTTTAGGACGACCTGGCTGGTGAACGTCTCGCGGATCGCCTTGTAGCCGACGCTCATGTCGGCGACGAGCACGGTCACCCCGTCACGCTCCTTGCGCGAGCGGACAGTGAGCGCCTCGCACATCGGCAGGAACTGCGGATACTTCTCCACGTCCGCGACGAGCGCGAACATCTGCTCCGGCGAATAGGGCACGCGCCTGACGGTGTTGAATTTCGGCATGTGCTTCGGTCGTCAGGCCCGGCGCGCGAGGTGTGCTTCGCGGGCGGCCCGCAGGCGCGCGAAATCCTCGCCGGCATGGTGCGAGGAACGCGTCAGCGGGCTCGCCGCGACGAGCAGGAAACCCTTCGAATAGGCTACCGTCTCATAGGACTTGAACTCGTCGGGCGTGACGAAGGCCTTCACCGGATGGTGCTTCTTCGACGGCTGCAGATATTGACCGATGGTGAGGAAATCGACGTCGGCCGAGCGCAGGTCGTCCATCAGCTGAAGCACCTCGTTCCGCTCCTCGCCGAGCCCGACCATGATGCCGGACTTGGTGAAGATCGACGGGTCGAGTTCCTTGACGCGCTGCAGGAGACGGATGGAGTGGAAGTAGCGGGCACCGGGGCGAACGGTGAGATAGTTCGACGGCACTGTCTCGAGATTGTGGTTGAACACGTCGGGCTTTGCCGCGACCACCACTTCGAGCGCGCCGTCCTTGCGCAGGAAATCGGGCGTCAGGATCTCGATCGTGGTGCCGGGCGCCGCGGCGCGAATGGCACGGATCGTCTCGGCGAAATGCTCCGCACCGCCGTCATCCAGGTCATCGCGGTCGACAGAGGTGATGACGACGTGGGTGAGCCCCATCTGCGCGACGGCGCGGCCGACGCTTTCGGGTTCGGAGCGGTCGAGCGCGTTCGGCCTGCCTGTCGCGACGTTGCAGAACGAACAGGCGCGCGTGCAGATCTCGCCCATGATCATGAAGGTGGCGTGCTTCTTGTCCCAGCACTCGCCGATGTTCGGGCAGCCGGCCTCTTCGCACACCGTGACCAGCTTGTTCGAACGCACGATCTCGCGCGTCTCCGCATAGCCGCGCGACGTCGGCGCCTTGACGCGGATCCAGTCGGGCTTGCGCATCACCTCCTGGTCGGGGCGATGGGCCTTTTCGGGATGCCGCGGGCGCGGCTTCGCGATTGTGTCGAGGACGGTGACCATGCTTCTCCCGGTCGCGTATCAACAGCGCCGTTCAACGAGGCGCAGCAGACATTTAGGCGCAACCGGACAAAAGCGAAAGGCCGCGAAGGCGAATGCCCCCGCGGCCTTTATGCATGGCTCGCGCTTACGCCGCGCTGCGGCGGAACATGCGCCCGATGGCAATGAGGATGCATGCGCCGATGAAACCGGCGATCAGATAGCCGACCCAACCGCCCAGCGCGACGCCGAGCACTCCCAGCAGCGCATTGGCGACGATCGCGCCGACGATGCCAAGGATGATGTTCATGAGCACGCCCATGTTGCTCTTCATGAACATCTCGGCCAGCCAGCCGGCGACACCGCCGATGATGATGGCTGCGATCCAACCAACGCCCGCGTCTTCCATTTGAATTCTCCAGTTTCTGCACCGGCGACAACCGCCACCGCGACAACGCGGCGGCGCGCTTCAGGTTCCGGCGACTGGAATGCAGATCGGGACGTTCAGCGCGCGCCTTGCGCCCTGCCCCATATCCATAGAATGACGATCGCGCCTGCGATCGCGACCACGAGATTGCCGAGGAAGCCGTAGAAGGCGATACCGAGCAGGCCGGCGAGAGTGTCGCCGACGAAGGAGCCGGCGATGCCGACGAGAATGTTGGTCAAGACGCCGTGGTCGCGGTTCATCGTCCGTTCGGCGACGTAACCGGCGAGGAAGCCGATCAGCAGCATGCCGAAGAAGCCAACGCCCGGCATGCCGAGAATTCCGTAGGCTGGTTCCATCATCTTGTCCTTTCGGTCGCGGCCGCGCCGCTCATATGTTCAGCGCCTGGCCATAGGCGTCGAGCACGCTTTCCTTCATCGTCTCCGAGAGCGTCGGATGCGGGAAGATCGTGTGCATCAGTTCCGCCTCGGTGGTCTCCAGGTTCATGGCGACGACGAAACCCTGGATCAGCTCGGTGACTTCGGCGCCGACCATGTGCGCGCCGAGGAGCTGGCCGGTCTTCCTGTCGAAAATCGTCTTGACCAGGCCCTGGTCTTCGCCGAGTGCCACGGCCTTGCCGTTGGCGACGAAGGGGAAACGGCCGACGCGGATGTCGAGACCCTTCTCCTTGGCCTTGGCCTCGGTCAAGCCGACCGACGCGACCTGTGGATTGCAATAGGTGCAGCCCGGCACCAGCAGCCGGTCGAGCGGGTGCGGGTGCAGACCGGCGATCTTCTCGACGCAGACCACGCCCTCATGTTCGGCCTTGTGGGCGAGCATGGGCGGGCCGGCGACGTCGCCGATGGCATAAATGCCGGGAACGCTGGTGCCGCAGTATTCGTCGATCTTGACGATGCCGCGCTCGGTGGCGACGCCGACCGCCTCGAGGCCGATGTTCTCGATGTTGGCCTGCACGCCGACGGCCGAGATCAGCCGGTCGGCGGTGAGCTTCTCGACCTTGCCGTCCTTGGTCTCGACATGGGCGGTGACCGAGTTCGCGCCTTTCTCGACCTTGGTGACCTTGGCCTCGAGCAGGAACTTGATGCCCTGTTTCTCGAAACGCTTTTGCGCGAGTTTCGAGATTTCGGCGTCTTCCACCGGCATGACGTTGGCCATCAGCTCGACCACGGTGACGTCGACGCCCATGGTTCGGTAGAAACTGGCGAATTCGATGCCGATCGCGCCCGAACCCATGACGATCAATGACTTGGGCATCTCTTTCGGGCTCATCGCCTCGAAATAGGTCCAGATCAGTTTGCCGTCGGGCTCAATGCCGGGCAGCGCGCGGGGCCGCGCGCCGGTCGCGATGATGATGTGCTTGGCGCTGTAGGTCCCCTCGCCCTTGGTGTTCTTGGGCGGCGGCACCTGAGGCTCCATAGGCTTCTTCGTCGTCTTGGAGACGAGGATCTCACCCGGCTTGGTGATCTTCGCCTCGCCCCAGATGACGTCGACCTTGTTCTTCTTCATCAGGATGCCGACACCGCCGTTCATCCGCGCCGCGATGCCGCGCGAGCGGGCGACAATCGCCGCCAGGTCGGGCGTCACCTTGCCGTCGATCTTCACGCCGTAGTCGGAGGAATGCTCCGCATAGTGCATGATCTCGGCCGAGCGCAGCAGCGCCTTGGTGGGAATACAGCCCCAGTTGGAGCAGATGCCGGCAAGATGCTCGCGTTCCACGATTGCCGTCTTCAGTCCAAGCTGCGCGGCGCGGATCGCGGCGACGTAGCCGCCGGGACCGGCGCCGATGATGATCACGTCGTAGGATTCAGCCATTGTCGTCTCCTAAAGTCCCAGCATGACGCGCACGATCGGTTCCAGCCCCCGCCCGATCGCGCGCGTGTTCGCCGCGTCGAGATGGACGCCGTCGAGCGGCGAGGCCTTCGCCACCGACGCGGCATCGAAGAAGCCGCAGCCGGCGAGATCCGCGAGGTCGGAATAGAGGCTGGCCAGCATTGTCGACTGCCCGATACCGCCCTCGAACATGGCCGCGAAGTCCGGATCACCCGTGTCGCACAGCGGCGGCGGCGCAACCAGCAGGATATCCGGCGCATCCTCGCCCAGCGGATATGCATGACCTCGCGTGATGTCGATCAGGCGCTGCATGCCCTGCTTGGCCGCGATCGCCCTGCCCGCGATCCACGGCTTCATGTCGTTGGCGCCGAGGAAGAGGATAAGGAGGTCGATCGGGGAATGGGTGGTGAGGATCGAGGGCAGGAGCCGCGCGCCGTTGCGGTCTGCCGAGCCGAGATGGTCGTCGAAGGCGGTGGTGCGGCCGTTCAGCCCTTCCGCGATGACGGTGACCTCAAGGCCGAGCCCGGCCTGCAGGACGCTCGGCCAACGGCTCTCGTAGGCGTGACGACCCGGGCCTTCCGGATCGTAGCCCCAGGTGAGCGAATCGCCGTAGCACAGCACGGTTTTCATGCGGGCGCTCCCGGGCCGCGGCCAAACAGCATCTGCGACGGCGCCGGTCGCGACCGCCAGCGGAAGATCAGCCACTGGACGACCACGACCACCGCGCAGCTCCCAAAGATGCCGACATAGAGCTGGACGCCGCGCCATGCGGACGCGAGCGTTCCATTGACGAAGAGTTCGAAGACCGACAGCGCCGCGAACAGCAGAACCAGAAGCGCTAACGTGACGAAGGCAACGCGATTGACCGCCCGCCCGGGCACCGGCCGGGTCGAGGCGAGCAGGAAAAGGACCGCCGCGACCAGCCCTGCGAGCGGGATCGCCATGAAGGCCAGGATGAACGACTCGTCACCCCTCGCCCACTCGGCGATCAGGGTCGCCGCCGCCGAGCCGCCCAGCCAGGACAGGATCAGTGCGAGGACGATCGTGACTACGAGGCGCATCGCCTAGACCAGCATCGCCATCGGGTTCTCGATGTAGCGCTTGAACGCGACCGCGAATTCGGCCCCCAGCGCGCCATCGATGACACGGTGGTCGAAGGCGAAGGTCGCCGTCATCACCGTGGCAATGGCGATCTGCTTGTCCTTCACCACCGCTTTCTCGATGCCGGCGCCGATCGAGACGATCGAGGCGTGCGGCGGATTGATGATCGAGGTGAAGTTGGAGACGCCGAACATGCCGAGATTGGACACGGCGGTCGAGCCGCCCTGGTACTCCTCCGGCTTCAGCTTCTTGTCGCGGGCCCGCTTGGCCAGATCCTTCATCTCGTTGGAGATGACGGAGAGCGTCTTCTGCTCGGCCTTCCGCACGATCGGCGTGATCAGCCCGTCGGGGATGGCCACCGCCACGCCA
Source organism: Mesorhizobium sp. (assembly GCA_041913465.1). GTDB lineage: Bacteria > Pseudomonadota > Alphaproteobacteria > Rhizobiales > Rhizobiaceae > Mesorhizobium_A. The sequence goes on from JAYSFJ010000016.1 coordinate 101,940, forward strand.
ACATCGGCATGCTTGTGGAAGACCCTCGCCGTGCTGGTCCACGAGGCGTTCGCCATCGGCACGTCGCGCAGCGCCAGCGCCATCGCCTTGATGATGAAGTCGTTGACCGACAGCTTGAACGCCGGAACGTCGCCCTTCTCGGTCTTGGTCACCGGCGCGGACCGGTTGATCTCCTCGCGCAACTTGAGCAGCGCATCGATCGTGCAGTCCATCGACAGGAGGTAGGCCGGGATCGTCTGGTGCGATTCGGTGAGCCGGCTCGCGATCGTCTTGCGCATGTTGTCGTGCGGCTTGAGCTCGTAGGATCCTTCGGCGAAGAATTTGAGCACCGCGTCGTCGGACATGGGCTTCGCAGCGGGTGCGGCCGCGGTCGAGGGAGCCGCCTGCGCCGTCGGCGCGGCAGTTACCGCCTTCTTCGTGCCGCCGCCGGCGATCGCCGCCTCGACGTCCGCCTTCACGACGCGGCCGTGCGGACCGGAGCCGGAGACGGCGGAGACGTCCACGCCGGCATCCTTCGCGATACGCCGCGCCAGCGGCGAGGCGAAGATACGCTCGCCCGAAACCGAAGCGCTCGGTTGTGCCGCAGCAGCCGTGGCTTCCGGCTTCGCTGCGGCTTTCGGTGCTTCCACCTTTGACGCCTCTGTCTTAACCGGCTCGGCTTTGGCGGTCTCGGCTTTCGTCTCAGCCTTAGCCGGCGCAGCGTCGCCTCCCTTAGCGGCCGCTCCAGCATCCTCGCCCTCCCCGGCCAGGATCGCGATCACCGCGTTGACCTTCACGCCCTCGGTGCCGGCCGGCACGACCAGCTTGGCGACGGTGCCCTCGTCGACGGCCTCGACCTCCATCGTCGCCTTGTCGGTCTCGATCTCGGCGATCACGTCACCGGGCGAAACCTTGTCGCCCTCCTTGACCAGCCACTTGGCAAGATTGCCCTCCTCCATCGTGGGCGAGAGAGCCGGCATGGTGATGTTGATGGGCATGACGCGCTCCTCAGCTCTTGTAGGTAACCGCCTTCACCGCCTCGATTACCTCGCCGACATTCGGCAGGGCGAGCTTTTCGAGGTTGGCGGCGTAGGGCATCGGCACGTCTTTGCCGGCGATGGTGATGACCGGGGCGTCGAGGAAGTCGAAGGCGCGCTGCGAGACCTGGTTGGCGATGAAATCGCCGACGGAGGACTGCGGGAAGCCCTCCTCCACCACCACGAGGCGATTGGTCTTCTTCACCGAGGCGATGACCGTGTCGAGATCCATCGGGCGGATGGTGCGCAGGTCGATGATCTCGGCGTCGATGCCGAGTTTGGCGAGTTCCGGCTCGGCCTTGACCAGATAGGTCATCCCGATGCCGAAGGAGACGAGCGTCACGTCGGAGCCCTGCTTGTGGATGCGCGCCTTGCCGATCGGCAGGACGAAATCGTCGAGCTTCGGCACGTCGAACGACTGGCCGTAGAGGATCTCGTTCTCGAGGAAGATCACCGGGTT
>JAYSFJ010000017.1:0-102194 GCA_041913465.1 Mesorhizobium sp.
AACCTCAGCCAAACCTAAACCGGACAGCAGTGGGACAAGCCCGAGGATGACGACCGGGTGTGGGGGAGGCCCATCCCCATCATTGACCTGCCCCTGCCCCACGGGCCATTCTGAGCACACAAGGAGACACCCCGATGGCGATGGACGCGCACGAGATCGAACGGCTGATCAAACAGGGCATTCCGGACGCGAAAGTGTCGATCCGCGACCTTGCCGGCGACGGCGACCACTATGCCGCCGAGGTTGTCTCCGCCAGCTTCAAGGGCAAGACCCGCGTCCAGCAGCACCAGATGGTCTACAAGGCCCTGCAGGGCAACATGGGCGGCGTCCTCCACGCCCTCGCCCTCCAGACCAGCGCGCCGGAGTAAACGCATGAGCATCGGCGATTTCGTCAAGGGCGTGGTGTCGGACGTGCTCAACGACATGCTGAAGAAGGCGACCGGCACCACCAAGCGCCGCCGCAGACGCCGCGCCGCCACCCCCACCGAAGGCCTGCGCCAGATCGAAAAACTGCTCAAGCCGGCGAAACGACAGACGAGTCGGAAGAAGACGGTGAGGACGAGGTCGAAGGCGAAGCGGCGGGCGTAGCGCGCGCAAACCGGCCCGTTACCCGATCAGCGCCGTCCTCAGCGCGGGAATGTCGTCCAGCACCTGATCGACGAATGCGGCGATGCGGGGCGTCCTGCGCAGGTCCGGATGCGTAAGTAGGTACCAACTCCGGGTGAGCTCCCGCACCGGAGGCAGGACCTGGATGAGCGTGTCTTCCGCGTCTCCGAGCGTGGTGGGAAGCGGCGCGACGCCGACGCCCGCCTTCACGGCCGACAGCGTGCCAAGCATGCTGTTGTTGCGGTTGACGATACGCGCGTTCGGCACGGCGAGCGGCAGCCACTTGGCCACCCGGTGGTTCTGCATAATGCCGTCGAAGCCGATCAGCGCGTGGTCGGCCAGTTCGGCGATGCTGCCAGGCCGGCCATGCTGCTGCACATAGCTTCTGCTCGCGTAGATCGCCCAGACGGAATCGCAGATCTTGCGGCCGACGAGACTGTCGTCTGCCGGTTCGCCCGAGCGGAAGGCGACGTCGGCTTCGCCCTTGGCGATGTCGAGATAGCGATCGCTGGTGACGAACTCCACCGTAAGGCCCGGATAGCGCTCGTAGAAACGGTCGAGGAGGCCCGTTGCGACGATCCGCGAGACCGTGGGCTCGGGGCAAGTAAGGCGGATCACGCCCTTCAGGTCATGCTTCAGCGCCCGTACCTTGCGCTCCAACCCCATGACCGCCGTCTCGACTGACAGCACGTCGCCGATCAGCGTCTCGCCAAGTTCGGACAGGCGGTAGCCGGAGGGATGACGTTTCACCAGCGCAAGACCGACGCGGGTTTCAAGCTCCGCCAGCCGGCGGTGCACCGTCGACTGGTTGACGCCGAGCGCCTTCGCAGCAGCGAGCGTGCTGCCATGGCGCGACACGGCGATCAGGTGGCGCAGGTCATCCCAGTCAAACATCGGGAAGATTATGCGCTTCTGCGCGTCGGGTTTGCAAACTCGCTGCTGCCGCCGCGCGCGCGCTCCCGTTAGCGTCTGTCCGGACTTCACAGGAGGATGTCATGCACGAGAAAAGCAATGTCGAGACGATGATCGCGGGGCTGACCGTCGGCGTGACCCGCAGCGCCCAGGACAGCGGCATGGCGAAGCTGATGCCGCTGCATCGCGAAGTGGTGACGGGCATGCCCGGCCTCGCCGAGCAGGAGGTGCGGGTGCTCTTCGCGACGCTGCTGCCAGGCGACGTGACCCCCTATCATTCGCACCGCTTCCCGGTGACGGTCTACGTCACTGAAGGCATCTTTACCCTCGCACTGGACGGACGCGAACCGGTGGCAATCGCGGCCGGCGAAGCCTTCGTCGAGCCCGCCGGCGTCAACATGACCGGCTCCAACGCCGGCACCGCGCCGGCCCGCATGGCCCTGTTCTACGTCTGCGAGCCGGGAGCGCCCTTCGCCGATGCGGTAGCAAAGGAGATATAGATTCAGGCCGTAGTTATCCCGAGGAGTTTCGGGAGAGGCCGTCCGCGTACCACCGATGACCGGACTACCGCTGGGCAACAACGTCAACAAATCGCGCAAGCCGGCAGTTGGCATTGCCTTATCGAACTCGTCACCTGTGCACCCCTCGCCACCGCGTCGCCGCGCCGCGCATCGAGCGCGCCCGCGCTAGATCGAAAAAGTGCGCAAGGCTGCGAAGAAGCAGACGAGCCGGAAGAAGACGGTTCGGAAGCGTGCAGCGGCGGGCGCAGGCGGCGTAAGCAGCCGCAGCCCAATGCGGATCTATGGCTCGCGAGACGTGCCGCGACCTATTCGGGATCGTCAGCAAGATATGATGTTGAGAAGCGAAACTCCGTCTTGATGAAATGTCGAGCAAGCCGTTGAATGAACTTCGACGCAACAAACAACCGACGACTCTCCTCTGAACCGTCAGGATCGGATCGAACATCGCGTGCTCCGTGTGCGGCAGCGACGCGACATTGATAGACGTAGGTTCCGAGATCGTTGCCCGATTTCCTGCAGTCCATTTCGAATGTGCCTAGTTCCCAATCGTCGGTAGAGCGACCGACAGCGTCTGAGACGGAGTTCACCCAGCTGATGATCGGTCTTCGAGTCTCATATTTGGTCTCGAACACCCGGTAAAAGCTTACCACAGCGTGACTCGCCAGGCCCGCCGAAAAGGCGTTTAGGCCGTCTCGATAGTAAGCCAGGCACCGGAGGAGTTCGGAGTCCGTCGGCATTGAGCGAAAGAAGACCCATGTTGGCGTTGTCATGAATGCTGGATTGCTTCGAGGAACTGGCACCGGAACAGGATTGCCGGACCAACCTTCATGCAGCGATGCGGGTCGGTTCTCGCACCAACTCATTATGCTGAGCAGTCGGTTCATCAAAGATTGAGCGCCGTCTTCGGATATGCGCTCGTTGGCGAGATCGATGCTTATCGAATGTGCGTGGTCTTTTGTTTTTGGGAAGAGCACAAGATTATGCCCACCAAACTGTATTCGTGTGGGCTCCCTTGGCCAAGTCACGCTCGCGTCTACCCTCAAGTTCAGAAATCGGGATGACTGCCTCGCTCCCAACCGGCGATGAAACTCGGCTTTCTCCTCTTCAGTTTCATATTCCTGCCAGTCTGTCTTGAATGGCAGGTTTATCACCCTCGACGTGTAAACCTCATCCGAAAGATCGCGGAAAAACCTTGGACTTAATGACCGTTGCAGCGCTGTAATTGCATCAAGTCGGTCGTGATCATAGGTGACTTCGGCACCGGGTTTCGACAGCGACATCGCTAGCTTAGACACAAACGAAGTTACCCGCCGTTCGCCATTATTTTGGAAGCGGATAAGAGCGGTGTATTCCTCACCCTTGAAATCCTGCTCCACTGACAGCGTTAGGCGCAGAAGATCTGAATGCGCCGCTCGATTTCCAACCAAAGCGGAGACGGCGGCCAGCAAGCTCGCAGCACCTCCGAAACACCCCGCGTCACCGCCTACGGGACGCAAATCTCCTAAGATGAGAGAAGCATGGCCTGCCATGCCTGGCTGAGGGTGCGCAAATCCTAGAATGGCGCTTGCTATCTGATCGTTAGACAGCCTCACGGCTGCGTTTTGACGTCCGCGCGGGAGTAAGTTGTAGCCCCTCAAGCTCTCAAATCGGGATTTTGTTTGGTCAAATGTCCCGCGCTCGGCCAACCTCTCGTGCAGCCACATCATCAGGCTACGAGCATACATCTTCGAAAGTCCTTTCATCTAACTATTTGAAATAATTGGAAGATGAATGCAGTAATCTTGCAGCCCGCACCGCCCCCTCACCATGGCGTCGGATGATTGTCGATCCGCATCTGGAAAATGAAGTAGGTCGGTGAGCAGAACCCCTTGCCCTTGATCTTCCCGATCCCCGGCGTATCGGCCGGGAAGGCCTGGCACATGTAGTCCTCGCGGCAGAAATCGTCGGCCGAGCAGGTCGGCCGGTTGCCGCGCACCACGGCGCCGCCGAGGCAGGAGTCGAAATCGTTGGTCGCGACGCACACGTCGAAAGCCTTGCCGCCGGCCAGTCCGCAGATCTCGCGCGGCGCGGGCTTTCCCGGCCTGAAGTCGGCGAAGGCGCGGTCGCGGTCGGTGCACGCGCGGTAGGCGATGCCCGCCGGCACGCCGATTTTCGGCGGACGGCAGGTATAGGTGTCGCGGTTGATCGCCGGCGCTTTTGCCGTGAACGGCGCGGAGATGGTCATCCGGTCGTTGAACGGTCGCGCCCCATCGGTCGCGATCTCGCCGGTGACGCAGGGATGGCCGGAGAACATCCTTGGCGAATCCGCCGGCAGCAGGCACTGGCCGAGCTTCGGCCCGACTCCGCTGGCACTCGCCAGAGCGGTGCAGGCCAGCCCCGCCTCGCAGTCCCAGCCCGACACAAACCCCGCCGCCTCGTCCGGCAACAGGCAGGACATGCCGGCCTTGGCGGGCACATAGGCCACCTGGTCTCCCGACCAGGCGCCCGGCGGCGCCGAGGAGAGCTGACGGAACCGGTCGGGCTCCCTGCCCTCCGCCACGGCGCCTAGCCAGGCCGCGCGTCGCGGCAGTTCGGCCGCCACATGCGGCGAGATGCCGACCTCGATCCGGTTCAGCGGCGAGGAATCCGCATCGTCCTTGCCGATGACATGGAAGCCCGCCGTCGAACCGGTCTGGTGGCAGCCCTGGCACGAACCGTTCTCCAGACGCGCCACCAGCGCCTCCGGCGATTTCAGGAGACGCATGCCGTCGAACGAAACTTCCGCGAACTCAGCCGCGTCGAACAGCGGCTGGAACGGCCGGTTGGCGAGCCGCACGCTGCCGAAGGTCGAGTAGGACACGACCTTCTTCGCCAGGAATTTCTCGGGGACGTCGTAGACGCCCAGGTCGATCGCAGCGCTGTTCTTGCGGACATAAGCCGCCAGCTCGGCCTTGAGCGTTTCGTCGGAAGCCAGCGCCTCCGTATCCGGCGTGTTCTCCAGCGGCTTCTCCGTCACCGTGTCGCCCTCGAGGCCGAAGATGCGCATCAAATAGGCCGCCTGGCCGCCGAACTCGGTCTCCTGGCCGGAAGGAAAGCGCACCACCTGCGCATTGAGCTCCAGCTGTTTCAGCCTCGCCCCGTCCAGCACGCCGCCGCTCAGCCAACCGGCATCGACCGCCTCGTCGAGACCTAGTGTCCAGCGTGCCGCGACGCCCTCGCAGCCGCCGTCCGGGTCGGGCGGCAGCGTATAGACCGCGTTGACGTTGAACGGCATGCGCGATGCCATCGTGCGGCCCTTGGCCTTGAACCGGTAGGAGAGACGGTAGATCAGCCGGATTTCGCCGCAGCCCTCATCGCCGCGCAGGTCGGAAAAATCCCTGCGGTCCATGCGGTTGACGATCGCGACGAGCCGCAGCCGCGCCGCGTCGGTCGTCAGCCACCGCATGTCCATGACGCGTCCGACATTGCCGTCGGTCACCTTGTAGAGCGTGCGCCCGCCGGCTTTCATCTCAGCCCGGAGGTCGGCGACGTCTGCGGAGATGATGGAGACGATCGCGCGATACGCCGCCGAGCGGTCATGCAGCTTGCCCAGCCCCTCGCCCGGTGGCGTTCCGAACAGCTCTTCGAAGGCAAACCCCTTGCCTTCCAGCTCGGTCAGGAGCGCGCGGTCGTCCAGATAGAGCACCGGCGAAGCTGCCAAAGCCGGCAGGGCCGACAGGAGCGCCGCGAGAAGATACAAGAGGCGGATCATCCGGCGCTTCGTCCAAACAGCTCCTTGAGGATCGGCGGCATCAGGCCCGGCAGGTCCTCGGCGATCAGGCCCGGTCCGAACCGCGACCCCGCCTCGGCATGAATCCACACCGCCGCGCAAGCCGCCGCGAACGGATCCATGCCCTGGGCGCAAAACCCGGCGATCAGCCCGGCCAGCACGTCGCCCGATCCTGCCGTCGCCAGCCACGGCGAACCATTGGAATTGATGACAGCGCGCCCGTCGGGTGCCGCGACCACCGTGTCCGGACCTTTGAGCACCACGACGGCATGCGACCGCGTGGCGGCCGCCCTCGCCTTCTCCACCTTGGACAGCGCCGCGTCGCGGGCGAGCCCGCCGAACAGGCGCTCGAACTCCCCCGCGTGCGGCGTCATCACGAGCGTCGCCTTCGACGCACCGGCCGAAATGAACAGCGAGGCCGGCGCGTCCGCGAACGCCGTGAAAGCGTCGGCGTCGAGCACCAGCGTGAACGGCGCGGATGCACTATCGAGCAACGCAAGCGCCGTCTCCCTCAGCCGCTCGGCATCGCCGAAGCCCGGTCCGAGCACGGCCGCGCGCACTTTTCGCGCGGCGACGAAGTCAGTCGCGTCGGCCACGCCATCGATCGGGCGCAGCATGATGGACGTCAGATGCGCGGCATTGACCTGGAGCGCTTCCGGCGGCGACAGAACGGTCACGGCCCCGGCGCCCGCCCGCGCGGCGGCCAGCGCCGACAGCCGCGCGGCACCCGTCGCGGTCGGCGGACCGGAGAAGACGGCAACGTGACCCCGCGCATATTTATGCGCGTCGGTTGAGGGAGAAGGCAGTGCCTCCGTCCATAACGACGGCAGATTCTCGAGCAGGTCGCGCGCGCCGACGACGCTGTCCGCGATGCCGATGCCGGCGACGACCACCTCGCCGCACAGGCTTCGCCCCGGTTCGAGCAGGTGCCCGGGCTTCTTGCGCACGAAGGTCACGGTGAGGTCAGCCTTCGGGCACGGCCCGTCGGCGCGCCCGGTCAGCCCCGACAGGCCCGACGGCAGGTCGACCGCGACCACCGGCCCGCCCGCGCTTTCGATCGCATCGAAGATCGGTCCAAACGCGGCGTCGAGCGGCCGCGCCAGGCCGGCGCCGTAGAGCGCGTCGACGACGACGCTCGCCCGATCGGGGCGATAGTCGCCGAAGGGCCTGGCTTCGACCGGACAGTCGCGCGCCGCCAGTTCCGCGTCGCTGCCCGCCCTCGGCGTGCCATGCGCCCAGACGTTCACCGCGCAGCCGGCCTGCGCCAGCAGCCGCGCGACGACGTAGCCGTCGCCACCATTGTTGCCGGGGCCGCAGAGAACGTCGATTCGCGCCGCGCCCGGGTAGCGGCGCAGCACTTCGGCCGCGACGGCGGCACCTGCGTTCAGCATCAGCCGATAGCCGTCGAACGGCCCCGTTTCGATCGCGGCGCGGTCGACATCGGCCATCTCGTCCGGAGAGAGGATTTCGTGCGGCATCGTGGCGTGGAGATTCCTCGGCCCAGTCAAGCTAGCCTGCTTGCGCCGGTTCTGGCAAACCGGCAATGTGCTTATGAATTGGGCGTTTTGCCTTGCAAATGCGCAGTGCGGACATCGGCGGTCGGATGCCGTTCCGGCGCGTATGGACTGCAAGGGCGGGGCGTTCATCCCAAACTGCGGCGCCCGCCCCCGTGGGCGTCGTTTTTGATGAGTGGCATCGAGCGGGCCGGGTCTGGCATGCTTCGTGCTTCGAGTGGTCCGGGACGGGCCCTTTCGCCCGTTTTCCCCTATGCGGAGGCTATGTCCAGATGAAGAAGATCGAAGCGATCATAAAACCGTTCAAGCTCGACGAGGTGAAGGAAGCGCTGCAGGAAGTCGGCCTGCAGGGCATCACCGTGACCGAGGCGAAGGGTTTCGGTCGCCAGAAGGGCCACACCGAACTCTACCGCGGCGCCGAATATGTCGTCGACTTCCTGCCGAAAGTGAAGGTCGAGATCGTGCTTGGCGACGATGCGGTCGAAGCGGCCATTGACGCCATCCGAAAGGCGGCGCAAACGGGTCGCATCGGCGATGGAAAGATTTTCGTGTCGAACATCGAGGAAGTCATCCGCATCCGCACGGGCGAAACCGGCCTCGACGCCGTCTGATCGACACAACGTCGACTTAACAACACTCGTCATCCACTAGGGAAAACGACTCATGACGACAGCCAAAGACATCATGAAGCAGATCAAGGACAACGACATCAAGTTCGTCGACCTTCGCTTCACCGACCCCAAGGGCAAGCTTCAGCACGTGACGATGGATGTCGCCGAGGTCGAGGAGGACATGTTCGCCGACGGCGTCATGTTCGACGGCTCGTCGATCGCCGGCTGGAAGGCCATCAACGAGTCCGACATGGTGCTGATGCCGGATCCCGACACCGTCCACATGGACCCCTTCTTCGCGCAGTCGACCATGGTCATCCTCTGCGACATCCTCGATCCGATCTCCGGCGAGGCCTATAATCGCGATCCGCGCGGCACGGCCAAGAAGGCCGAGGCCTACATGAAGTCCGAAGGCATCGGCGACACGGTCTATGTCGGCCCCGAGGCCGAGTTCTTCGTCTTCGACGACGTCAAGTACAAGGCCGATCCCTACAATACCGGCTTCAAGCTCGACTCGACCGAACTGCCGTCGAACGACGACACCGACTACGAGACCGGCAACCTCGGCCACCGGCCGCGCGTCAAGGGCGGCTACTTCCCCGTCCCGCCGATCGACAGCCTCCAGGACATGCGTTCCGAGATGCTGACGGTGCTCGCCGAGATGGGCGTGCGCGTCGAGAAGCATCACCACGAGGTCGCCGCCGCCCAGCACGAGCTCGGCATCAAGTTCGACGCGCTGGTACGCAACGCCGACAAGATGCTGATCTACAAGTATGTCGTGCACCAGGTGGCGAATGCCTATGGCAAGACGGCCACTTTCATGCCGAAGCCTATCTTCGGCGACAATGGCTCGGGCATGCACGTCCACATGTCGATCTGGAAGAACGGCAAGCCGACCTTCGCGGGCAACGAATATGCCGGCCTGTCGGAGACCTGCCTGTTCTACATCGGCGGCATCATCAAGCACGCCAAGGCGATCAACGCCTTCACCAACCCGCTGACCAACTCCTACAAGCGTCTGGTCCCGGGCTATGAAGCGCCTGTGCTGCTCGCCTATTCGGCGCGCAACCGCTCGGCCTCCTGCCGCATCCCCTTCGGCTCCTCGCCGAAGGCGAAGCGCGTCGAGATCCGCTTCCCCGATCCGGGTGCGAACCCCTATCTCGGCTTCGCGGCGCTCTTGATGGCCGGCCTCGACGGCATCAAGAACAAGATCCATCCCGGCCAGCCGATGGACAAGGATCTCTACGACCTGCCGCCGAAGGAACTGAAGAAGATCCCGACCGTCTGCGGTTCGCTGCGCGAGGCGCTGCAGTCGCTCGACAAGGACCGCGGCTTCCTCAAGGCCGGCGGCGTCTTCGACGACGACCAGATCGATTCCTACATCGAACTCAAGATGGCGGAAGTCATGCGCTTCGAAATGACCCCGCATCCGGTCGAGTTCGACATGTACTATTCGGTGTAGGGCTCTCAGCCTTCACCCAATCCACACCAACCCCGGCGGCGACGCCGGGGTTTTTCTTTGCACGGTCGGATGCCTCGGCGGGCGCCAATCAGGTCAGAACGTCATGGTAACCTAAGGCTTCCTCGAGCTCGGTTTCCTCGTAGCGGAAGTGCGACCGCACGAAACGCTCAAGCTCGCCGAAGGTCTTTCTGAGGCGGTCATATGTCTCGCGAGCCGGAGACGACAGGATGGCGCTGGCGCCTTGCCCCAGCTCTTCGATCAAGGCGTGGATGACGAGGTGCTCCTCGGCAAGGCGGTCGACGACGCGGCGAAGCCCGTCGCTTCCCTCTCGCCGCAGATGCGGGAAAATCTCGGTGTCCTCGCTGGTGTGATGGAACGAGAGCATCTGGCACTCGCGGCCGCACATCGCACCGAACCTGCGGTAATTGCGTGCCATTTCGAGTTCCGGCACAGCCTCCACCAGGTCGGCCGCCCTGGCGTAGTCCGCCTCGATGACGTCGACCATCGCTCGAACCCCATCGATCTCCTGAAGGTGCATGCGATGGATCATGGCAAGCCTTTGACCCATGGCTCGGTGTAGCCGCGTCGCGCCTTCGATCTTCGGCGCTTTCGGCCGCGTCGTTTCATCGAGCAGATTGATCGTCACCACCGGAATACCATGCAAGACCTGAGCGGGAAGACTGGGGCGCTCAACTACCCTCGCCGACCAGATCGTCCGCCAGCGCCGGGAGGTCCGCGACCTTGAGGAAATCCTCGTGCGCGCGCAGAAGGTTCATCCTGAGATTGTTGCGGATATAGTCGTAGTCGTGCGCGACGATATCCTTGTGGATCGGCAGCGCGGCGTGGATCAGTTTCGCCATCGGCTCGGCCACCTTGCGCACGGGCCGCGGCGCGCCGGCCTGGGTCGCTTCTAGACGCTCGCGAACGAGCTTGCGTGCCTCTCCCCAGAAATCGTCTGGCGCGCCGGCCGGCAGCGGATGCCGGGCGAAGACCGACGCCGCCACCTCCTCGATCGCCGCCGGGAGCCGGCGCTGGCGCAGTCCCGCCGCCGGGCGTATCGTTCCTTCGAGCATCTCCGCCAGCATCGCGGTGGCCGGCGGGAAGCTTTGCCAGCACGACGCATTCAGCTTCTCGCGAAACTCTTCTTCCGAAAACAGCTTCTGCCAGTAGACGCCCGCCCGCACCCGGCAGAACTCCACCACGCATTTCTGCGCCAGGAAGGCCGACCTCGCGTCGAGGAAGTCCGCAAGATCGGCCGCCGAGGCGACCGGCGACGCCTTTCGGAAAACGGCGGAAACGAGGTTGTCGAGGAGGCCCATGCGGCTCTTGCCCTTGTTGTCCGCCAAGACTAGCCGCCTCGGCGTCGGTCCGCCAGCCACCGGCGCGAGACCGGGGCGGACCGATTCTAAAGTTGTATGCGCATCCGCTACCTACAAGTGTTACCAAATCCCCAACGTCGGATGAGTCCGTATGGGATGGGATTCATCACGGGGTGTGCGGGGCGCAGGTCTCGCAGGGTGGAGAATGAGACCGCGGCCTCTCTCGATGCCGCGACAAGAGGAGGAGGGAATGCGAAATGGCAACGCCTGATCGCGTCAGTTACTGGACGAAGACCAGGAACCTCATGATCGTCATGATGGCTCTGTGGGTGTTCTTCGGATACGTCGTCCACATGTTCGTGGGCTCGCTCAACAACATCGTCATCCTCGGCTTCCCGTTCGGCTATTACATGGCCGCCCAGGGTTCGCTGATCGCCTTCGTCGTCATGCTGTTCGTCTTCGCTGGACGTCAGAATGCGATCGACGAGGAGCATGGCGTGGCCGAAGACTGATCGGAGGACGACCATGGCCAACACAACCGCAAGCGGAGGCGATTTCACCTCCAATCTCGGCCGCATCTACGGCATCTACACCGGCGGCTTCATCGCCTTCATCATCCTGATGGCGATCCTCAGCGCGATGGGCGTGCCCAACCGCATCATCGGTTACATGTTCGTGGGCTTCACGATCGCCATCTATGCCGTCATCGGCATTCTCTCCCGCACCATGCAGGTGGGCGAATACTACGTCGCCGGACGCCGCGTCCCTGCAATCTACAACGGCATGGCGACTGGCGCGGACTGGATGTCCGGCGCCTCCTTCGTCGGCATGGCGGGCACGCTCTACGCGCTCGGCTATGACGGCCTTGCCTTCGTGCTCGGCTGGACCGGCGGCTATGTTCTGGTCGCGGTGCTGGTCGCGCCGTTCCTGCGCAAGTTCGGCGCCTACACGGTCCCGGACTTCCTGTCGGCGCGCTACGGCGGCAATCTCGCACGCTTCATCGGCGTGATCGTGCTGTTCTCGTGCTCCTTCACCTACGTCGTCGCGCAGATCTACGCGACCGGCATCATCTCGGCCCGCTTCCTCGGCCTCGACTTCAACGTCGCGGTCTATGTGGGTCTGGCCGGCATCCTCGTCTGCTCGATGCTCGGCGGCATGCGCGCCGTCACCTGGACGCAGGTTGCCCAGTATATCGTGCTCATCATCGCCTACCTGATCCCCGCGATCTGGATGTCGACGGTGAAGACCGGCATCCCGATCCCGCAGATCATGCAGGGCCAGGCGCTGGCCAACATCACCGCGCTGGAAGCCGCGCAAGGCATTACCGTCAATCACGTGACTCCGTTCGTGCACGGCGGCTACAATGCGCTGAACTACTTCCTGCTGATCCTCTGCCTGATGGTCGGAACGGCCTCGCTGCCGCACGTCCTGATGCGCTATTTCACCACCCCGTCGGTGCGTGAGGCGCGCGTCTCGGTCGCCTGGTCGCTGCTGTTCATCTTCATCCTCTACTTCACGGCGCCGGCCTACGCCGCCTTCGCGAAGTGGACGATGCTCGACCTCGTTGCCTCCGGACTCACCCCGGACAACATCGCCGAGAAGGCAGGCTGGATGTTCCGCTGGGCGGCGGCCGACAACGCGCTGGTGCAGATCTGCGGCAAGGCCGCGGTTGATGCGGCAGCGGTGGCGGCGGCCTGCGCCGAGCAGGGCGTGACCAACATCGCCTTCTCCAACATCAACCTCAACGCCGACATGATCGTGCTGGCGACACCGGAAATGGCGGGCATGCCCTATGTCATCTCCGGCCTCGTCGCGGCCGGTGGTCTCGCGGCTGCGCTGTCCACCGCGGACGGCCTGCTGCTCGCCATCGCCAACGCGCTCAGCCACGACATCTACTACAAGATGATCGACCAGAACGCGCCGACGGCACGCCGTCTCGTGGTCTCGCGCATCCTGCTTGTGGTGGTGGCGATCCTGGCTGCCTATGTCGCCTCGACCAAGCCCGGCGACATCCTGGCGATGGTCTCCTGGGCGTTCTCGCTCGCAGCCGCGGGCCTCTTCCCGGCGCTGGTTCTCGGCGTCTGGTGGAAGCGCACCAACTCGGCGGGAGCGATTGCCGGCATGATCGCAGGCTTTGGTCTCTGCATGTATTATCTGCTCGGCACCCGCTACGGCGCCGTCGGGTTCTACGAGATGTGGAGCGGGCTCTCGACGGCCTCGGCCGAAGCTGTCCAGAAATTCGCCGATCTCAAGGCGGCCTGGGAGGCTGCTGCTCCCGATGCCAAGGCGGCGGCTTGGACGGCGCTCGACAAGCATGCGCAGACGATCGCCAACTGGTGGGGCGTGAAGAACCTCTCGGCGGCCGCCTTCGGCCTGCCGGTCGGCTTCGGGGTCATGATCGTCGTCAGCCTGCTGACGAAGGCTCCGTCCCAGGCGATGCAGGATTTCATCGAGGAAATCCGCATTCCGCGCGGCAAGACCGTGATGGAAGAAAAGACCGCCTGATCTGTCAGGTGTCGACAACCAGGGCGGGGTCCGGCGACGGACCCCGCTTTCTTTCTGCCCCCGTCCCTGCGATAGAGCGGACGAACCGGACCGGCCGACATGAACGATTTCTGGACCTACTGGTACATCCACATACCCAACTTCGCACTCGCGGCGGTGGCCTACACGCTCATCGGACGCTTCGTGCTGGGCCTTTTCGTGCCGGAGAATTGGGACAACTACATCTGGCGCTTCTTCCGGCTGATAACCGATCCTTTCGTACGCATCGTCAGGGCGATTACCCCGAGCGCGATCGCCGGGCCCGCGATCGTCGTGCTCGCCTATCTCTGGGTGATGGCGGTCCGCTTCGTCTTCCTGGCGACGATGATCAATCTCGGCCTCACGCCGACGGCCGGAGTATGACGATGGACCGCAACGTTCTCGTGCCCGTCATGGCGCTGTCGATCCTGAACGGCATTTTTTCGCCCTTCATGCTGATCGTCTATCTGGCCAACTGGTTCTGGTATCCGGGCACGTTCCTGCCGGCTTCGCCCGAAATCATCGCGATGCTGAGCTCGATCATCTTCGCGACGCTGACTCTGATGGTAGCTGGCGTGCCCGCTGCCCTCTACGAACGTGCGAGAGGCCCGGAAGGCGGCGCCGTCGCCGGCCTGATCTGGATCGCGGCCGCCGCCGTGCTGACGCTTCCCGCCATTCCCAACGCACTGAAGGCGCTGGGCTTCTAGCGTAAAGCCGCGATCACCTTCGCCGCCGCCAGCATGTCCGCCTTGCGGAAGGCTCGGCGGGCCTGCGCCTCCGCATCCGTGCCCCACTGCTCGATGTTCCAGTCCTCGTCGACATGGGCGGCGGCCCAGGCCGTGTCGAGTTCCAGAGCCCCCGCCTCGACCGCCAGCGCCAGGAGCGCCGACCCGGTCAGTGTGGTCAACACGTGCATCGCGGCAAGCCGCAAAGGCTCGCCGCGCGCGGCGACGTGGCGGCGCACCGCCTCGATCGTTTCCGCCGGCTGCGCCACATGCATGACGCCTTCGGCAAGGACGAAACGCGCCCCGATCTCCCGCCGGGCCCAGTCGAGCACCGGATCCCACGCCGCCGCCTGCCGCTCGACGAGCGGCTGCGGCGAGCCGGCGCGATAGAGGAGAAGGTCGGTGCCGGCATAGTTGACGATGTCGTTGGCCACCGGCTGCGGATCCTTGGCGACGCCGTCCACCGTCGAGTTGGCGATGCGCGTGACTGGCATCGTGGCAGGATCGACATGGCTCTCCTGGGCGGCGAACTCGTCGGCGACGAGGCGCGCCACCCGTTCGGTCGGCAGGATCAGCAGCGCACGCCCGGGCGTTCGCACCGGCTTGCCGTCGAGCAGGATCGCGTAGCCGCCGTCACGTTCGCCGACCGACGCCTCGGCATAGAAGCGCTTCGGCAAGGGCATCTTGGACTGTATCTGGGCCCGCCGGATCGGGTCGGGATCCGAGAGATAAAGGCCGGCTTCGAGGTTTTCGAGAATGTCGCGCATGGTCCAGTTCCGTCAGGTGCCGGCGGCCGCGGGCCGGGGCCTGTTCACGATCACGATTCCGGCCGCGATCATGGCGAGCGCCAGCAGCAGCCGGAGGGTCAATTTCTCGTCGAGGACGAGCGCGCCCATCAGAACGCTGAATGCGGGCGTGAGAAAGGCAAAGCTGGAGAGGCCCGACGCGGGATAGTGCCGCACCAGCCAGAACCAGAGGAGATAAGTGAAGGCGGAGATGAATACCGCCTGGAACAGCAGCGTCCCGGTCGCCAGCGCCGTCACCTCGCGAAAGGCCGGCCCGCTGACGGCCAGAAGCGGCACTGTGACCAGCGTCGAGACGGCGAGTTGGTAGAGCAGCACCTTTTCCGCACCCGCCGTCGCCAGTCGGCTGCCCTTGATCACGATGATCGTCGCCGCCCACAGGATACCGGCGCCGAGACACATCAGATCGCCGATCCAGGCGTCCGGACCCGGCAGGCTCAGCTGATCCGAAAAGATGACCGCAACGCCGGCGAATGCCAGCACGAGACCCGCGACTTTGCCACGATCCATCCGCTCGCCGAGCAGGAAATGGCCGCCGAGAAGCACCCAGAACGGCATCGTGTTGATCATCAGCGCGCTGCGGGCGACGCTCGTGTAGTCGAGCCCCTTGAAGACCAGCAGGAACTCGAAGCCGAACAGCGCTCCCGCCGCGATCCCCGCCCACAGCGTCCCGTCCCTGGCAAACAGCGGAATGCCGCGAATGACGCACCACACCCAGACGAGCACCGTCGCGATGGCCGAGCGAGCAAGCGTCAGGAAGACCGGATCGAAGCCGGTGTTTGCGATCTTGGCGGCGACGCCGTTGAGACCCCACGAGAAGGTGAGGAAGACCATCAGGCCGACGGCGAGCCCGTCTAGGGACTCGCTGCGATGGACACCTACCGCCGTCATTTCGAGCCGTGGCGCCTCAGTTCTTCGATCAGGACTTTGACAGCCTCTGTATTTGCGCGAACGGCTTCGGTGTTCTCGCGACAAATGTTGGCCATGGAGCCCTGACGACGTGTGGCAATCAGCATCCATACGAACCAGACCGCCATGATGATGATCAGCGGCGACCAACCGAGAAGAGCTGCAAGCAAGCCTGTTTCGCGTTCCATGTCGCTCACTCCGCGCTCGCTTCGTCGAAGCCGAGCAGGTTCCACGCTTGTACCATGTGCGGCGGCAGCGGCGCGGTCACGTCGATCTGGCCGCGGTCGGGATGGGGAATGATGATGCGCCTTGCGTGCAGGTGCAGGCGGTTCTGCAGGCCTCCTGGAAAGTCCCAGTTGGTGTCCGCCTCGAAATACTTCGGATCGCCGATGATTGGGCAGCCGATCGAAGCCGCATGCACGCGCAGCTGGTGCGTGCGGCCGGTATAGGGCTCCATCTCCAGCCAGGTCAGCGTCTGGGCCGCCTGCTCGATGATGCGATAGTAGGATACCGCGTGGTCGGCGCCCTTCTCGCCATGCTTGGCAACGCGCATCCGGTCGCCGTCGGGTGTCGCCTCCTTGACCAACCAGGACGAGATCTTGTCCTCGCGCTTCGGCGGCACGCCCTTCACCAGCGCCCAGTAGGTCTTCTTCGTTTCGCGGGCGCGGAACGCTTCCGCGAGCTTCATCGCGGCAAGCCGCGTGCGCGCCACAACCAGCACACCCGACGTATCGCGGTCCAGCCGGTGCACGAGCCGCGGCTTTTCGCCCTTCTTGTTGCGCCAGGCCTCCAGCATGTCGTCGACGTGCCGCGACACGCCCGATCCGCCCTGCACGGCCAGGCCCGCAGGCTTGTTGAAGACGAACACCTTGTCGTCTTCGTAGAGCAGCATCTTGGCGAGAACGTCGCCGTCGTCCTGCCCACGGATGGTCTTGGCGGTCAGCGGCGCGCCGTCCTTGCGGTCGATGTCGAGCGGCGGCACCCGCACCAGCTGGCCGGGCTCGACGCGCGTGTCGGCCTTGACCCGGCCGCCGTCGACGCGGATCTGGCCGGAGCGCAGCAGCTTCTGCAGATGGCCGAAGCCGAGGCCCGGATAATGCGACTTGAACCAGCGATCGAGCCGCATGCCCGCTTCGCCGGCTTCCACCGCGATCTGTTCGACGCCTGCCATGGATCCGAATTCCGTTAAGCCCGGCGCAATAGCATCAGGCGAGGCTTCTTGCGAGCCACAATCCGGCGAAGATGGCCGTCAGCGTGCCCACCAGCGTCGCGCCGACATAGAGGGCCGCGAGCGAATGCGCGCCGCGCTCCCAAAGCACGGCTGCGTCGAGCGAGAAGGCGGAGAAGGTGGTGAAGCCCCCCAGGATGCCCGTCGCCAGGAACAGCCGCATCTCCTGGCTGGCGCCGAACTTCCGCGCGATCAGCTCGATCATCACGCCCATCGCAAAACACCCGGCCAGGTTGACGAAGATCGTGCCCCACGGAAAAGCCGGGCCGAACCACCGCAGCGACGCCATGTTGACGAGGTGCCGGGCCGACGAACCGATCGCGCCACCGGCCGCGACGAGGAGGAGGTGTTTCATGGGAGTGTTTTGAATGGAGGCCGCTACGGCGTCAATCGAGGCTGAGCCTAAAGAAGGTCTCCGAAGCAGGAAGGCGGAACGGAGGAAGCCGGTAGGCTAGACGACTGTGCAGATTGTTCCTTCGATCTGTGCATGTTTGCCTGCAGTAGGGCCTCGCGAGCAAGGGCGTACCAAAGTTCATGGAGCGGCCACTGATATTTGTGCCTATGCTTCCGCACCTCCGCGAAGTAGTCACATTCCAAAAACGCGTGCAGGCTCATATCTGCCTTGGCTTGGTTGCACTTCCGGCATGCTGGAACCTTCACAAACCGTCCGCCGTGTGCCTTCGGAACGATATGGTCCCTTGTCGCGCTGGTCTCGCCTACCCCTCGCCGTCGCATGGGATGACCGCAGTAAGCACACCAGAAACGTCGGTCATCATCCCAGCAATCATCGACCTTCTTCCATGAAAGTCGCAATTCACCGGTCGACATAGCCCGAAAACCCACGAGAGAGATCGTTTCAGTTTAGGCTATAGGTCCTAGCTGTTGGCTAACGGGATCGTTCAACTTCTATTGCGACGGAGATTTGCCCAGAACTCCAGCCGCTTGCGGATGTCCCGCTCGAAACCGCGCTCTGGCGGGTCGTAGAATTTCTGCCGACCCATCTTTTCCGGGAAGTAGTCCTGCCCCGAAAATGCGTCCGGCTCGTCGTGGTCATAACGGTAGCCCGCGCCGTAGTCCTCCTCCTTCATCAGCTTGGTCGGCGCGTTGAGGATGTGCTTGGGCGGCAGCAGCGAGCCGTACTGCTTCGCCGCCGCCGTAGCCGCCTTGAAGGCGGTGTAGACCGCGTTCGATTTCGGCGCGGTGGCGAGATAGACGCAGGCCTGCGCAAAGGCGAGTTCCCCTTCGGGCGAACCCAGGTAGTCATAGGCGTCCTTGGCGGCGATGGCGATCGTCAGCGCCTGCGGGTCCGCCAGCCCGATGTCCTCCACTGCCATCCGCACCAGGCGGCGGCCGAGGTAGAGCGGATCTTCGCCGGCGTCGAACATACGCGCGAGATAGTAAAGGGCCGCGTCGGGATCCGACCCTCGCACCGATTTATGCAGCGCGGAGATCAGATTGTAGTGGCCGTCCTGGCCCTTGTCGTAGATCGGCGCGCGGCGCTGGACGATGCGTTGCAGCCCCGTCTGGTCGAAGGTCTCGCCCGGCTTCGCTGCCCGCCAGACTTCTTCCGCCAACGTCAGCGCCGCGCGGCCGTCGCCGTCGCTCATGCGCACCAGCATCGCGCGCGCATCTGGGTCCAGCGGCAGCGCCCTGCCCTGCTCGGCCTCCGCCTTGGCGAGCAGTTGGCCGATGCTCTCCTCCGAATGCGAGTGGAAGGTCAGCACGCGGGCGCGGGAGAGCAGCGCCGCGTTGAGCTCGAACGAGGGATTCTCCGTCGTCGCGCCGACCAGCACGACCGTGCCGTCCTCCATCACCGGCAGGAAGGAATCCTGCTGCGCCCGGTTGAAGCGGTGGATCTCGTCGACGAAGAGCAGCGTCTGGCGCCCGTTCGCGCGCCTCAGCCTTGCCGTGTCGAACACCTTTTTCAGGTCGGCGACGCCCGAAAACACCGCCGAGATCTGCTCGAAAGCGAGGTTCGTCTCCCCGGCTAGCAGGCGGGCCACCGTCGTCTTGCCCGTCCCCGGCGGCCCCCAGAAGATCATCGAGCCCAGCGTGCCGGAGCGGATCATCCGCGTCAGCACCCCGTCCTCGCCGGTCAGATGCTCCTGGCCGACGACCTCGTCGAGATGCGTCGGACGCAGTCGGTCGGCCAGCGGCCGGCCGGGTTCCGGCGGCTTCGAAGACGGGTCGTTGAACAGATCGGCCATCAGTAGCGCAGCACCTGCGTCATCAGCCGCCCGTCGCGTTCCACGGTGAAGCGCCAGAGCCGCGTCGCTTGCGCGGCCGCAGCTTGCATCTGCTCGACCGTGTCGATCTGGCGGCCGTTGACGGCGCGGACGATGTCGCGCGGTTGCAGGCCGACGCGCGCCGCGGTCGAATTGCGCGCCGTCTCCACGATCACGACGCCGCGCAGATTGGTCGGCAGGCCGAGCCGGTCGGCGCTGCGCGGCGAGAGATCCGTCACCTTGGCCCCGCCGAACGGGCTGTTGCCGTCGATGGTGATCTCGCGGTTCGATTTGCCTTCCGGAGCGCGCTCCAGCCTGACCTTGACCTCCCGCTCCTTGCCCTGGCGCAGGATCGTCAGCGCGACCTCGGCGTCGATGTTCTGCGTGGCGAGCCGGTAGCCCAGGGCATCGACATGCTCGATCGCCGAGCCGTTCATCGCCAGCACGACGTCGCCCGGCCTCAGCCCGGCGCGCGAGGCCGGGCTGTCGTCGTCGACAGACGAGACCAGCGCGCCGGACGGCCTCGGCAGGCCGAGCGCCTCGGCCACCTGCGGCGTCACCGCCTCGAATCCGGCGCCGACATAGGGCCGCTCGAACACGTCGCTACCGTTCTCGGCTGCGGTCACCACGGCGCGCACCATGTTGGACGGAATGGCGAACCCGATGCCGTTCGAGCCGCCGCCGCGCGAATAGATCGCCGTGTTGATGCCGATCAGCCGGCCTGACATGTCGAGCAGCGCTCCGCCGGAATTGCCCGGATTGATCGCGGCGTCCGTCTGGATGAAGAAGCCGAAATCCGAAATGCCGACTCGGTTGCGCGCCAGCGCCGAAACGATGCCGCTGGTCGTCGTCTGGCCGACGCCGAACGGATTGCCCATCGCCAGCACGAGATCGCCGACTTCGAGCGCGTCGCTGTCGCCGATCGGAATGGTCGGGAAAGGCTTGTCCGATTCGATCCTCAGCACGGCGAGGTCCACCCGCTCGTCCTTCAGGATCACCTTGCTCTCGAACTCGCGCCCGTCCGACAGCGCCACCTTCACCTCGTCGGCGTCGCGGATGACATGGTAGTTGGTGACCACGATGCCCGATTTGTCGACGATCACGCCCGAGCCGAGCGACGACTGCTCGCGCGGGGGCATCGCGCCTCCGCCGCCGAAGAAGCGCTCGAAGAAGGGATCTCCCATGAAGGGCGAATTCTGCTGCACCATCTGCGAGGCGTAGACGTTCACGACGGCCGGCGCCGTCTGCTTGACCAGCGGCGCGAAGGAGAGCTGGACCTCCTCGCGCCCGAACGGAACGCGCTTGTCGACCGTGCCGGACTGTGCGCCCTCGGTCCCCCGCAACAGATTGCCGAAGAGGTCGCGGATCGAGCCGTTGTCCTGCGCGAACGACCCGCCGGCGGCGAGAGACGCACACAGCGCGAGCGTCCAGATGAACTGCCGTTTCTTCAACGCGAATCTCCCTCGGCGAAATGGCTTGGAACTGCGCGTCATTGTCACCGCGATTGTGCAAATTGAAAGGCTGACGCCACGATCGGATGCGCCTGCTTCACGGCCGGGCTTTTGCCTCGATCAGCCTCGCGATGGCGTCGTAGCCCATGCGCCTCGCGTGCTCCAGCGGCGTCGTCCCGTCCCGATCCGCGATGGCGGTGTCGGCGCCTGCATCCAGGAGGATACCGACAATCTCCTGATAGGTCGGACCGCCATCGCCAAGGATCACCGCTTCCAGCAGCGCCGTCCAGCCGAGATTGTTGACGTGGTCGATGTCCAGACCCGCGTCTATCAGGATACGGACGGTTTCGGGATGACCGTGGTGCGCGGCCGGGATCAGCGCGTTGCCGCCATAGCGATTGGTGTCGTCGCGCTTGGCCCTTCCCGTCGCCAGGATCAGCCGCAAGATCTCGTTGCGACACTCCGCCCCGGCATAGAGGAAGGGCGTGTCGCGAATATTGTCCTTGGCGTTCACGTCTGCGCCGGCCCCGATCAGCAGCTTCGCGATGTCTACACGGTCCGAGCGGGTCGCCAGCAGCAGCGGCGTCCGTTTCGCGGCATCGCGCTGCTCGAGGTCCGCTCCTCTGGCGATCTCCGCCGCGACACGTGCCGCGTCACCCGAATTGACCGCCTCGATCAATCCGCCCGCCATCTTGCTCTCCTGCGCCCGCGCCGCACCGGCCAGCATGTAGCCGGCGGCAACGCCCGTCAACGCGGCGATGCTCTGGCGGCGCGTCAGGGGCATGGGTTGCCCGTCCGCTGGTGGATCGCATCCACCGCCGTCTGCATTTCCTTCGTCCACGTCACGTTCGCCGACGACAGCGCCATGTCGAGCTGGGCGATCGAAGTGGCACCGATGATGTTCGACGTCACGAAAGGCCGGCTGGTCACGAAGGCGTTGGCGAACAGCGCCGGCTCCATTCCGAACGAGCGCGCCATCTCGTTGTATTCGAGCTGGACCTCGGCCGCATTGGGCGTCTCGTAGCGCTGTCCGCGGTTGAAGAGCTGGGAGCGCGAGCCTTGCGGGCGGGCGCCGTGGTCGTATTTGCCGGTCAGATAGCCCTGCGCCAGCGGCGAATAGGCAAGCAGGCTCACCTCCTCGCGGTCGCAGACCTCGGCGAGATTCACCTCAAAAGTCCGGTTGACGAGATTGTAGGCGTTCTGCAGCGAGGCCGGCCGCGGTCCGTTCCCCTTCTCGCTTTCGAAGACATAACGCATCACGCCCCACGAGCTTTCGTTGGACAGGCCGAAGTGACGGATCTTGCCCGACTGTACCAGTTCCTCGAACACCGCGATCGTCTCGGCGATCGGAGTCTCGTCGGCGTCGCGCGGCGTCGGCCAGCTGCCGACCCGCGCCGGATTGGCGCCCCACGGCACTTTCCGGTCGGGGAAATGGATCTGGTAGAGGTCTATATGGTCGGTCTGCAGCTTCCTGAGCGACCCCTCGACCGCGTGCAGAATGTCCGCGCGCACCAGTTTCGACGGTCTGCCGCCGCGGAACCAGTTCATCGGCGTGCGGCCGACCACCTTGCTCGCCACCACCACCTTGTCGCGGTTGCCCCGCGCCTTCATCCAGTTGCCGATATAGGTTTCGGTCCGCCCTTGCGTCTCCGCTTTCGGCGGGATCGGATAGAGTTCCGCCGTATCGAGGAAGTTCACGCCGCGCTCGAAGGCGTAGTCCATTTGCGCATGCGCTTCAGCCTCGGTGTTCTGCTGGCCCCATGTCATGGTTCCGAGACAGATTTTCGAGACGACGAGATCGGTGCGGCCGATGCGGCGCATATCCATGGGGAACTCCGGGCTGAGACGCGGATCGCGGGAGGACGGTCGGACGGCTTATAGCCAAACCGTCGGCCGCGTCCAAGGACAAGCGCCGCGATTGACAGGGCGGGCCGTTCCGGTGTCCGCTTGGCGATCTCGAAGCGAGGCGCTCATGACGATCATCGCGCAAGAACAAGCCGACCCGTACAACGGGCTGCGCAAGGCCGAGGCGACGCTGCCCTCCGCCTCCTACCACGATCCCGACCGCTTCCGCGCCGAGATGGACACGATCTGGAGCTGCAACTGGATCAATGTCTGCCGTTCGAGCGACCTCGACGGCCCGCGCTCGTTCCGCACCGTGCGCATCGGCACGCAGGAGATCGTTCTCCTGCGCGACGAAACCGGCCTGCTCCGCGCCTTCCACAACACCTGCCGGCATCGCGGTTCCGCGCTCTGTACCGAAAGCGAGGGCAAGCTGAAGGGAAGGCTGCTCGTCTGCCCCTACCATTCCTGGTCCTATGCCACGGATGGTCGGCTCATCGGCGTGCCGTCGAAATCGCTGCCGCCCGGCTTCGACAAGGCCGAGTACCGGCTCTACGCCGTCGCGGCCGAGGAATGGCGCGGCTTCGTCTTCGTCAATCTCGACGAACGCCCGGCGAAGACGGTTGCGGAAACCTTCGACAGCGGCTCGGTCAGCCTCGCCAACTGGCCGCTGGAAGGGCTCGCCGTCGGCCATCGCTACGTCAAGCGCATGCAATGCAACTGGAAGATCTTCTGGGAGAACTTCAACGAGTGCCTGCATTGCCCGAACGTGCATCCCGAACTGTCCAACCTCGTGCCGATCTACGGCCGGGGTCTGATGGCGCGCCACGACGACCCCGAATGGCACAAACATGCCGACGACCGGTCGCCCGAGTTTTCCGGCGGGTTGCGGCGCGGCGCCGAAAGCTGGTCGATCGACGGCAAGATTCATGGCCCGGTCTTCGCCAGCCTGACCGAGGCCGAGCGCGAGGCGGGCCAGAGCTACGCCACGCACCTGCCGTCGATGTTCGTCGTCGGCCATGTCGACTACGTCCGCAGCGTCCGCCTGATGCCGATCGGCCCCGAGGAGACGGAATTGACGGCCGATTGGCTCTTCCCGGCCGAAGCGCTTTCCGAGGGAGAGATCGACATCGACCGGATCGTCGCCTTCGGACGCCTCGTCCTCGACCAGGATGCCGCGATCTGCGAGATCAACCAGCGCGGCCTGCGCTCGCGACGCCACCGCGAAGGCGTCCTGATGCCCGAGGAATACGACGTCCACCGTTTCCAGCAATGGGTGCGCAACGAAATGCGGGGCACCGGCTTTCCTCAAGGATGATCGCCGCGGGCTTTTGCTGCGCTGCGATGGCGTGTTAGGGAAAGTCCATGCTTTATCTCGAATTGCTGCTGGTCTTCGTTCTCACGCTGTTGAACGGGTTGCTGGCAATGTCCGAACTGGCGGTGGTGTCCTCCCGCCCTGCCCGGCTCAAGGGAATGGCCGACCGCGGCGTCAGCGGCGCGAAGCGCGCGCTGGCGCTCGCCGCCGACCCGGGAAAATTCCTGTCGTCGGTCCAGATCGGCATCACGCTGGTCGGCATCCTGTCCGGCGCGATCTCCGGCGCCACGCTGGGCGACCGGCTGAGCGAATGGTTCATCGGCCAGGGCATGCCGGCGCGCTGGTCCTATGTGGCCGGCGTCGGTCTGGTGGTCACCGGCATCACCTACATGTCTCTGATTATCGGCGAACTCGTGCCCAAGCAGCTCGCCTTGAAGAACCCCGAACGAATAGCGTGCATGGTGGCGCCGCTGATGTGGCTGATCGCAAGGGTCGCCGCCCCGGTGGTCTGGGTGCTCGACAGGTCCGGCAAGCTCATCCTCACGCTGCTCGGCCAGAATGCGGAGAGCGACCAGCGCGTTACCGACGAGGAGATACGCTCCATCGTCGCCGAGGCCGAGCACGCCGGCGTCCTGGAGCCGGGCGAGCGCGAGATGATCGCGGGCGTCATGCGGCTTGGCGACAGGCCGGTGCGACAGGTCATGACGCCGCGCTTCGACGTCGACGTGATCGATCTGTCCGACAGTCCGTCCCAGATCATCTCCCAGGTGCGCGCGAGCCAGCATTCGCGGTTTCCGGTGCACGAAGGCAACCCGGACGAGGTGATCGGCATCCTCTGGGTGAAGGACATCCTCGATGCCGGCCACAATCCGAAGGTTACAGAGTTGCGCGCCATGGTGCGGCCGGCGGCGATCGTTCCCGAGACGATGGATGCGCTCGACGTGGTCGAGATCCTGAAGAAATCTTCCGTCCACATGGGCCTGATCCATGACGAATACGGCCACTTCCAGGGCGTGGTCACCTCATCCGACATTCTCGAGGCCATCGTCGGCAGTTTCGCCACCGAGGAGGGCGACCCGGAGCCCGCGATCGTCAAGCGCGACGATGGCTCACTGCTTATCGCCGGCTGGATGCAGGCCGACGAGCTTGCCGAGGCGCTGGGCCTCGTCATCCCCGAAAACCGCACCTACGACACCGCCGCCGGCTTCCTGATCGAGGCGTTCGGCCACCTCCCCGCGGTCGGCGACCATATCCTGCTGCAGAACTGGCGCTTCGAGGTCGTCGATCTCGACGGTCGCCGCGTCGACAAGGTGCTGGCCTCGCGCCCGCTGGTCACGACGCGGGGCAAGAAGGCGGCGCGGACCTAATTCACTTCGGGATCAGATCCCGGCGAACCAGTCGTAGCCGTTGTCCTCCCAGTAGCCGCCCTTGCCCCCGCCGAAGCCTTCGAGACTTTCGACGAGTTCGACCGTGTGGACGTATTTCGCCATCTTGTAGCCGAGCTGGCGCTCCACGCGCAGGCGCAGCGGCGCCCCGTTCGCCACCGGCAAGGCCTCGCCGTTCAGGCCGTAGGCCAGGATCGTCTGCGGATGGCGCGCATCGATCAGGTCGATCGATTCGTAATACTTGATGTCGCCGGAAAGTCTGCGGTCGATCGTGTCGAAACATTGGAAGACGGCAAACCTGGCGGCTTCCTTCGGTTTCGCCTGGTCGAGCACATGGGCCAGCGTCACGCCCGTCCATTTGGCGATGCAACTCCAGCCCTCGACGCAGTCGTGTCGGGTGATCTGCGTGCGCGCCGGCATCGCCTGGAGTTCGGCCAGCGTCAGCGTCAGCGGCTTGTCCACCAGACCCTTCACCGTCAGGCGATAGTCGGCGAAGCCGCCCTCGGACATCGAGCGATAGAGCGCGTCCGTTGGCTGCGTCACCCCGTTCGGGCGCTGCGGCTGCCTGATCTCGCTCTCGGAAAACTCCTGCGCCAGCGCATCGCTCGACAGCAGCATGCGCTGGACGCGATAGGTCAGGCTGTTCGCCTGTTCGAGCACCGAGCGCACGGCGCTGCCGTTTCGCGTCAAACTGTCGAAAGCATCGCAGCCCGACAGCGCCAGCGACGAGCCGGCAGCGCTCGCACCGGTCAAAAAGCGGCGGCGGGATAGCTGGAAAGCCATGGCTCACTCCTCTCCCGAACGGGTGTGACGTGCACCGCCGGTGCGATACCAGCCGGTGATGATCGAACGTATCTCGTTGAGCGGCCCCGCGGCGAGGATCATCAGCATGTGGACGACGAAGAAGCCGACCAGCAGTGCCATGACGACGAAATGGATCGTCCGCGCCGTCTGGCGTCCGCCGAGGATTTCGGGGAGCCAGGGCATCGCCGCGTTCATGCCAGGAGACATGGCAAGCCCGGTCAGGATCATCAGCGGCAGCATGACGACGAGCACCGAGGCATAGGCAAGCTTCTGCAGGACGCTGTAGTCGCGGGTATGATGAAATCGCAGCCGCGCATGGTCGGCGATGTCCTTCGGGAGACTGCGCACATCCTCCCGGCTGGGCACGATGTCGCGCCGGAAATGGCCGTTGGCGAGGCTGGCGGCGAACCACACCAGCAGCGTGCCGACGAGCAGCCAGGCGAAGAAGAAATGGATCACGCGGCCGGTGGCGAGGTCCGTGTAGGAAGGAATCGTCGCCCAGGCCGGAAAGCCCCGGCCCACCACTTGGCCGCGGTCTTCGCTGACGCCGAACAGTCCGGTCGTGTCAAACCGGTATCCGAGGATCGTCGTGTAGCCCGCCGGGCCCTGCGGCGTATTCTCGCCGCTCATAGAGAACACCGCATTGTCGAACGAGAAGCCGGACTGGTCGCCGATATAGAGCGTCGGATGCGCGTTGAAGATTTGCAGGCCGGTCAGCAGCAGGAAGAACAGGCTGATCGCCCAGAGCCAGTGAGTGATGCGCGTCCAGCCTGACTGGCGATACACCAGATCTCCGGCGGTCGGCGGATGATCTTCGCCTCGTTCAGGCATCGTGCTCCTCCACAGGCCCGGTTGATATCATGCCACAAGCTACGCGAACGCTCGCATCGGAGTTTCGGACGATCCGACACGTCGCGTTAACCCTCGGAGAAATCACGATTTACGAGGCGTGACGTGAATGTTACCGTTCGCGCGGCTGCGACGTTTGAGGGGCATCGATGCGCGCGGTACTGACGATCATCGCCATCCTGGCGACCGGCGCGGCCCATGGCGCCTGTTTCGAGGATCTCGGCGAGACCGGTTGTACGGACGAAGAGACTTTTCCGATAAGGGACTTGCGGCATCTGTCTTGCGAGAACCTCTGGCTCGTCCGGAATACAATCTATGACGAGAACGGGCTGTGCTTTCGCACGGCCCGCGCCCAGGACTATTTCGACAATTCCGACTGCTACATCGACGATCCCGGCGCGGTAAGCCTGAACACCTATGAACGCGGCAACGTCAACCGGATCGTCCAGGTCGAAAGCGAACTGGGCTGCCGCTGAGTCGGCTGCCAGGCGATGCCGGGACTTGCCCTTTTCCCCGGGCCGCCTCAGATGAGTGCATGACCTCTCCCCGCACCCGTATCGAGTGGATCGACCTTGCCCGCGGCATCGCGCTTGTCGCGATGGCCATCTACCATTTCACCTGGGACCTGGAGTTCTTCGGCTATACGGAGCCGGGAATGACCGCCGTCGGCGGCTGGAAGCTGTTTGCGCGCTGCATCGCGTCGAGCTTCCTGATCCTGGTCGGCGTCAGCCTGTTCCTCGCGCATGGCCGCGGCATTCGCTGGCAAGGCTTTTGGCGGCGCCTCGGCATGATCGTCGTCGCGGCCCTCGCCATCACGGTCGTGACCTATTTCGCCACGCCGGATTTCTTCATCTTCTTCGGCATCCTGCACCAGATCGCCTTCGCCAGCGTCGCGGGCCTCTTGTTCCTGCGCCTGCCCACTCCCGTCACCCTTCTCGCCGCGGCCCTCGTCATCGCGCTGCCCAATCTCGTCTCGAGCGCGATCTTCGACGGTCCCTGGGGCTGGTGGACCGGGCTCGCCGAAACCCGGCCGCGGTCGAGCGACTTCGTCCCCGTCTTTCCCTGGTTCGGCGCGGTGATGGTCGGCATATCGCTGGCGAGGCTGGCGTCGGCCGCCGGCCTGGTCGAGCGTCTCGCGGCGATCAACCCGGGCGAGTGGTCGCGGCCGCTGCGGTTCATCGGCCGGCACAGCCTCGCCTTCTACCTGATCCACCAGCCGGTCCTGATCGCTCTGATCTGGCTGTTCTCGCAGGCTTTCCCGCCGGTCATCGACCACGAAGCACGCTTCCGCTCGGCCTGCGAGCGGACCTGTGCCCAGGACCGGAACGAAAAATTCTGCGCCGCCTATTGCGGCTGCATGATCGAGGGCCTCGCGGCCGAGAATCTGCTCGCCGACGCATTTTCACGCGCCCCATCTGATGAGTTTCGTGGCAGACTTCGCGACATGGCCGACCTGTGCACAGCACAAACGGAGGGGTCGGTCGGATCGGGAGGGGCACAATGACCGAAGTCAGCGACCGGCCGAACCGCATACCCTGGCCGCCCTTGATCTATTGCGTCGCGATCGCGATCGCCCTGATCCTGGGCTATCTGGTTCCCCTGCCCTGGCTGCCGTCTCCGACGTCGGATCTGCTCTTCGCCTTCGGCTGGCTCATGGTCGTCGCCGCAATCGCCATCGACATCGGCGCGATGCGCACCATGGCGAAGCACCGCACGACGATCATGCCGCATCGCGGCTCGGCGCATCTGGTCACCGACGGGCCGTTTTCCTTCACCCGCAACCCGATCTATCTCGGCAATACGATGCTGACCTTCGGCGTCGGGCTGATCAGCGGAATAGCCTGGTTCCTGCCGCTGGCGCTGATCGCCGCCGTCGCGACGCAGAAGCTCGCGATCGAGCGCGAGGAGCGCCACCTCTACGCGCGCTTCGGCAAGCGCTTCCGCGACTACACGAAGCGCGTGCGACGCTGGATCTGAACCTGTTGAAATCGCGATAGAGGGCCGCAATCAGGCCCTTCGCGGCGTTTCCTCGTGTCGGCCTTCAACCGAGGTCGATGTCGAGGATCGCCATGGAAAAGTTGTACGACTGGTCGCCGTCGTCGTCATCCTTGTAGACGATGCCGAGGAATTCGTCGCCGAGATAGACCTCGCAGGAATCGTCCTTGCGCGGCCTGGCCTTCACCTGGAGCTCGGGGTTGCGGAACGTCTTCTTGAAATAGGCGTCCAGCTTGCGGATTTCTTCAGGCTTCACGGCTCATCTCCTCGTCGCGGAACGCAGCAGTGCCGCGCAGTGGTCCGGGCTTCTGCCACGCCCGCGAAGAGGATGTAAAGCCTGCCGGGCCCTTTTCAACCCGACCTCGCGTCAGCCCTGGACGTCAACCGTCCCGGCCTGCTCCATCGACTGCGACGGCAGCAGCTGGTCCATCTGCCGCGACGGCTGCTCGCAGCCGCTCTCACCGACGACCCGCGCCGGCACGCCGGCGACCGTCTTGTTGTGCGGCACCGAATTGAGCACCACCGACCCGGCCGCCACCTTGGTGCAATGGCCGATCTCGATATTGCCGAGGATCTTCGCGCCCGCGCCGATCAGCACGCCGTAGCGGATCTTCGGATGCCGATCACCGCCGGCCTTGCCGGTTCCGCCGAGCGTCACGCCGTGCAGCATAGAGACATTGTCCTCGATCACCGCCGTCTCGCCGACGACGAGGCCGGTTGCATGGTCGATGAAGATGCCCTTGCCCATCTTGGCCGCCGGATTGATGTCGGTCTGGAAGACGGCCGACGAGCGGCTCTGCAGATAGAGCGCGAAATCGCGCCGGCCGTCATTCCACAGCCAGTGCGCCAGGCGATGCGTCTGGATGGCGTGGAAACCCTTGAAATAGAGCACGGGCATGATGAACCGGTCGCAGGCCGGATCGCGGTCGTAATAGGCCTGGATGTCCGTGCGCACGATGTTCGACCAGTCGGGCTGGTCGGCATGCATCGCTTCGAACGTCTGCACGATGAGTGCGGCCGACATGTCCGGGTGGTCGAGGCGCGAGGCGATGCGGTGGATCACCGCGTCCTCGAGCGTCGGATGGTTCAGGATCGTCGAATAGAGGAATGCCGCGAGCAGCGGATCGCGCTCGACCGCCGCCTTCGCCTCGTCGCGAACCGCCGACCAGATCGGATCGACCGGCTGGAGATGCGTGCGTGCAACCTTGGTGGACATCTCGTTTCCCCTTGTCGGCGGCGGAAGCGCACCTTATGCGATCCAATAACGCGAAGGAATTCAATTTTCCTTAGCATGGATTCAATTGGATTTCCCGCATGCTCTTTCAAGCCCTATCGGGCAGCGAATGCCTGACCGTGACCATCGCGGAGAATGTCGCCCGCATCGTCATCGACAACCCGCAGCGCAAGAACGCGGTCGACCTCGCCGGCTGGCGCGCGCTTGCAGCCCTTGTCCCTGAACTCGCCGCCCGCAACGACGTCCGCGCGATCGTGCTGACCGGCGCGGGCAGCGACTTCTGCGCCGGGGCCGACATTTCCGAGTTCGATACGGTCCGCAGGGACGCCGCCACCGCCCGCGTCTACGAGGGCACCAATTCGGCCGCCTTCGCCGCGATCAGAACCTGCGCCGTGCCGGTGATCGCGGCCATCCGGGGCATCTGCTTCGGCGGCGGTTTCGGCCTGGCCGCCGCCTGCGATCTCAGGATCGCGACTGAGGACGCGCGCTTCGCCGTTCCGGCCGCGCGGCTCGGCCTTGCCTATCCGCAGGACGCGATGGTCGACATCGTCACCGCCGCCAGTCCGCAGATGGCCCGCTACCTGACCCTCACCGCCCAGCCGATCGACGCGGCGCAGGCGATCGCCGCCGGCTTCCTGCTCGAGACCGTCGCCGACGAGCGTTTCGACGCTCGAGTCGCCGAGATCGCCGCCTCGATCGCGGCTAGCGCGCCCCTGTCGGTGAAGGCCTCGCGCCTGTCGATCATGGCGGTGGTGACGAAGGACCCGCTCGCCGCTCGCATGGCGCAGGAGGCGGGTGACGCCACCTTCGACAGCGCCGACTACGCCGAAGGCCGCGCCGCGTTCAAGGAACGGCGCCGGCCGGATTTCCAGGGGAAATAGCAGCCTACAGCGGGTGTTCCCGCAGGAACTCGATGGCCTTCTTCTTGAACGTCCGGTCGCCGACCGCCAGCATGTGGTCGCGCCCTTCGACGTCGAAGGCCTCCGCGTCGGGCATCAGGTCGGAGAGCTCATGCGGCGAGCCGGCGATGTCGTCCTTCGTGCCGACCGCAATCAGCGTCGGCTGCGTCACGCGAGCGACCTCGGCGGGCGACAGCAGGATTCGCGAGGTCTCGATGCAGGCCGCCAGCGCCAGCCGGTCGCTCTTCGTCTGGTCGGCGAACGCGCGGAACATCTTTCCGCGCAGATGTGTGATCGTCGTTGCGTCCTCGACCCTCAGCGCGACCGCGATCGGATCCCAGTCGCCGACGCCCTCGATCATGCCGATGCCGAGTCCGCCGAGGATCAGGCTCGCGACCCGGTCCGGATGCTCCAGCGCCAGGAAGGTCGAGACCCTTGCTCCCATCGAATAGCCCATCACATGGGCGCGTTCGATGCCGAGATGGTCGAGAAGGGCCGCCGCGTCGCCTGCCATCTTCGACGGCGTGTAGTCGGCCGGGTCGTAGCTCGCCGACGACTTACCGTGGCCGCGATGGTCGAAGGCGATCACGCGGTAGCCGGCGCGGCGCAGGTCGTGCACCCAGCCGGGATTGGTCCAGTTGACCGTCATGTTCGAGGCGAAGCCGTGGATCAGCAGGATCGGCTCGCCGTCCCCCTCTTCCGGATGCTGGTCGAGATAGGCGAGGCGGAATCCTTCGTGCTCGAAGAAATGCATGAGACCGTCCGTTGCTGCGCGCGCGGAGCCCTAGTTCGAGCCTGCGACCGCGTCAATCACCGGATGGCGCAGCCGGTCGCCTGGCGCGATGCCGGTCTTCGCCGAGGTGCCCTGTTTCAGCTCGAGAACGAACCGCACCGGAACGCCGGGAGAGATCGCGGCGCGCGAGAAGGGCTGGCCGGGCAGGATGGCGCGCACCCGGCCGTCTTCGCCGATGAACAGCAGATCGAGCGGCATCGGGGTATTTTCCATCCAGAACGACGCCTGGCGCGTCTGGCCGAGGTCGAACAGCATACCGCGGTCGTCGGGCATGTCCTCGCGGAACATCAGTCCCCGCTCCTGCTCCGACGGCTCGTCCGCAACTTCGATCGAGAAGAATTTTTCGCCCGCCGCCGTTTCGGCCACGAGCTTCACCATCTGCACCGGCAGGCGCATGGCGCGCGAATCGGCGCTGGCGGGAGACAGCGCGCTCGTCATCATGATCAAGGCGACCGCGAACGCCGCCAGCGCGGCCCGGACGTGAAGAACCATCTTTCCCTGCCTTTCAGTGCGAAGAGGGCAAGGTTCCGTTGTCCGGGTGAATTTCGGCGGCCATAAGGCCCTTCTCGCCATGGCCGTAGCGTACCAGCACGACCTGGCCGGGACGAAGTTCCGTCACGCCGAAGCGGCGCAACGTCTCCATGTGGATGAAGATGTCCTCGGTCC
This sequence comes from Mesorhizobium sp., assembly GCA_041913465.1. Lineage (GTDB taxonomy): Bacteria > Pseudomonadota > Alphaproteobacteria > Rhizobiales > Rhizobiaceae > Mesorhizobium_A. The sequence continues at coordinate 32,340 of JAYSFJ010000017.1, forward strand.
CCTCGCCGCGGGTCAGGAAGCCGAAGCCCTTGGTGCGGTTGAACCACTTCACCAGCGCGCGCTCGATGCCGCTTTCGGCGACGACGTGCACATGCGTCCGGTCGCCCGGCTGCTCCAGCGGATGCACCGCCGTCGACGTATCCATCGACAGGATGCGGAATGTCTGCATGCCGCGGTCGCCGCGCTTCACCAGGCAGACCACGCGCGCGCCTTCCATCGCGGTCTGGTAGCCGTCGCGGCGCAGGCAGGTGACGTGGATCAGGATATCGCCCATGGCGGGCTCGTCGGGCAGGATGAAGCCATAGCCCTTGGCGACGTCGAACCATTTGATGGCGCCCGAAACCTCCAGGAGGTCTTCGTTCTCGCCGATCCCGCCGGAGCCGCCCCAGGCGGCCTTCTGGCCTTCCGAAGAGGTCTTATCCCCCATCCGAACGCACCCTTCCTTCGAGAAAACGCCACTGATTCTTACTGCAGGATAACATGTCACTTCTTCCTGTCAGCATGAGCGGAGACTGATTTCGCCACATTTCAACCAATTATTAACCACTCGGCTTTCGCGAAGCTGGAGCCGCATATCCGGTTGCCCGGACGCGCGCCCTGCCCCATATGGACATCACCCGTTCCACACAGGATCCCCGCCGATGCGCTATCTCCACACAATGATCCGGATCTCGAACGTCGAGCAGTCGCTCGACTTCTTCTGCAACAAGCTCGGTATGACCGAGGTGCGCCGCCACGAGAGCGAGCAGGGCCGCTTCACGCTGATCTTCCTCGCGGCGAACGAAGACAAGCAGGCCGGCATCGACAGGAAGGCGCCGCTGGTCGAGCTCACCTACAACTGGGATCCGGAGCAATACACGGGCGGCCGCAATTTCGGCCATCTCGCCTTTGAGGTCGACAACATCTACGAGACTTGCCAGTCGCTGATGGACAAGGGCGTCACCATCAACCGCCCGCCGCGCGACGGCAACATGGCCTTCATCAAGACACCCGACGGCATCTCGATCGAATTGCTGCAGAAGGGTCCCGCCCTGCCCAAGGCCGAGCCCTGGGCGTCGATGGCGAATACGGGAAGCTGGTAAGCCGACTGGCGCCCGGGCCCGACGCGCCGGCCGCGAAACCGCGCGCCTTCCCCGGCAGAGCGGCTTTGTGCGAACGCCGCACTTGCGCCCGCGCGTCGGCGTGCTAACAGCGGGACCGTCACCACCGGAGGGGTCCCCATGAAGGATGTGCTCGTCGAACTCGAACGCCGGCGCGAGATCGCCCGGCAGGGCGGCGGCAAGGCCCGCATCGAGGCGCAGCATGCCCGCGGCAAGCTGACGGCGCGCGAGCGGCTCGAGATTTTCCTCGACGAAGGCTCCTTCGAAGAGTTCGACACGTTTGTCGAACACCGCTCCACCGATTTCGGCATGGAGAAGACCAAGGTCGCCGGCGACGGTGTCGTCACCGGCTGGGGCACCGTCAACGGCCGCACCGTCTTCGTCTTCGCCAAGGACTTCACCGTCTTCGGCGGCTCGCTTTCCGAGGCGCATGCCGAGAAGGTAACGAAGATCCAGGACATGGCGCTGAGAAACCGCGCGCCCATCATCGGCTTCTACGACGCCGGCGGCGCGCGCATCCAGGAGGGCGTGGCGGCCCTCGGCGGCTATGCCGAGATCTTCCAGCGCAACGTGCTGTCCTCGGGCGTCATCCCGCAGATCTCCGTGATCATGGGTCCCTGCGCCGGCGGCGACGTCTATTCGCCGGCCATGACCGACTTCATCTTCATGGTGCGCGACACGTCCTACATGTTCGTCACCGGCCCCGACGTGGTGAAGACGGTGACCAATGAGGTGGTGACGGCCGAGCAGCTCGGCGGCGCCTCGATCCACACGACGAAGTCCTCGATCGCCGACGGCGCCTACGACAACGACGTCGAGGCGCTGCTGCAGATGCGCCGTCTCATCGACTATCTGCCGCAGTCTAACACGTCGGAAATCCCCGAGATCGAGAACCACCAGTCGGTGACGGATTCCGACATGTCGCTCGACCGGCTGGTGCCGGACAATGCCAACAAGCCCTACGACATCAAGGAACTGATCCTGAAGACGTCCGACGAGGGCGATTTCTTCGAGATCCAGGCGTCCTTCGCGAAGAACATCGTCACCGGCTTCGGGCGGGTCGACGGCCGCACCGTCGGCTTCGTCGCCAACCAGCCGATGGTGCTGGCCGGCGTGCTCGACTCCGACGCGTCCCGCAAGGCGGCCCGCTTCATCCGCTTCTGCGACTGCTTCAACATCCCGATCGTCACCTTCGTCGACGTCCCCGGCTTCCTGCCCGGGACGGCGCAGGAATATGGCGGCCTCATCAAGCACGGCGCAAAACTGCTCTTCGCCTATGCCGAGGCTACCGTGCCGAAGATCACCGTCATCACGCGAAAAGCCTATGGCGGCGCCTATGACGTCATGGCGTCCAAACACCTGCGTGGCGACATCAACTATGCCTGGCCTTCGGCCCAGATCGCGGTGATGGGCGCCAAGGGCGCGGTCGAGATCATCTACCGCAAGGACATCGGCGATTCACAGAAGATCGCCGAGCACACGAAGCGCTACGAGGATCGCTTCCTGTCGCCTTTCGTCGCCGCCGAGCGCGGCTATGTCGACGAGGTGATCATGCCGCACTCGACCCGCCGCCGCATCGCCCGCGGCCTCAAGATGCTGCGCAACAAGGACCTCCAGAACCCCTGGAAGAAGCACGACAACATTCCCCTTTGAGGCTCACGCCACCGGAACGTTCTCGGCGATCCTGTCGCCCATGATCGCCGCCGCCTTCGCCGCGCCCGCGCTGCTCGGGTGGATTTCGTCGGTGTTCCAGTCGGCGGCTGCCGTGAAGGCTGGCCTGAGGTTCACGTAGACGACCTTGTAGTCCGCATAGCCCGCGTTCTGCGCAGTGGCAAACGCCTTCAGCCTGACATTGAACCGGTCGACCATGGCCGCCACGATCTTCCGCGCCAGGCTGCTCGTCGCATCGAAGCCGAGCGCTTCGAGTTTTGCGCCGATGTAGCGCCCGCCAGCCCGCGGCCGCGCATGCGCGTAACCATGGACATAGAGCGTCGCCTTCGGGTTCGTCACCTTGCGCACATGGCCTGCGAGAGTGCCGTAGTGGCCGATCACCGTGTCCAGTGCAGTCTCGAAGGAAGGCTTGATGTAGCTGCCGGCATCGGCCGGATTCGTGCCCGCCGCGCCGAACCGTTTGACGTGGTTCTCGACGGAAGCGAGCACGTCGTTGCCGCCGCCCGAGAACATGAAATGCCGGTAGAGACCGGAACCGAGCGGAACCAGATAGTTCTTCTTCTTGGTCGTGACCATCTTGCCGATCTCGTCGCCCCACATGGCGAGCTTCGGGATGTCGTAGGTCTTGCGCAGCACGTCGACCATGTCGTCCGGCCAGCCGATATTCGGCAGCCGGAACCAGGAATCGCCCTCGGCGAGCACCTTCATCTTCGCTGCGGCCGCGGCGGTGGTCCGCGTGCGGGCGCGCCCCGCCGATGCCGGAACAGGCGCGGAAAGCCTTTCCTCGGCGTCAAAATAGAGCTTCGTGACTGTCCGCGCGCTCGGCCGTTTGCCTTCCCTGTCGACCCGCGTCGTCAGCTTCAGCGCCGGGGCGAAGGGCTTCGATTTCTTCTCGTCCGGCTCGAAATAGGTCTCGATCTCATCCTTGGTCAGCGCGCCCGCCTCGATGCGGCGGCGCAGTTCGGACAGAGTGATGGTTTCCCCACGCGGCGGCATGTCGAACCCTCCCGTTCAACGATCCTCGCCGCAATCTGTCCTGAACCGCACCCGCGCGCTGTGAAGTCGCTCACGCGTCCAGCAGTCCGAACCGTGTGTGAGCAGGCTTACAGACCTGACGCGTGCATGCCGCTCTCTTCAAAACACACGCGCAAAGGAGGCCGCCATGCCCCTCATCATCCGCAACCAGATTCAGCAGCCGCAGCCTTTCGACCTGGTCGGAGATCCGATCCGCATCTCCGGCATCGGCCAGGGGTTCGAGGCGACGCTGCAATGGCGCGTGCATGACGGCCACGACGAGCGCACCGGCTTCTTCCATGTCGGCGGCGGCACGGGCGAGCACGGGCAGTTCCAGGTCGCGGCCGCGATCGGCAACGCCGCCTTCGCGCTCGACCGGCTGTTCGTCGAGGTCTACGAGGAGAGCGGCGCCGACGGGTCGGAGGTCAACAAGGTCATCGTGCCGGTGATCTACGGCCCCCGCATCGTGGCCAACTATGTCGGCTTCCGCCTCCACCGCGTGACCGCCGGCGACACGCTGTCGAAGATCGCCCAGCAGAACTATGGCGATTCCAACCTGTTCGGCCTGATCCAGCGGGCAAATCCGCACATCATCTCCAACCCGAACCAGATCTTCGTCGGGCAGGAACTGAAGGTGCCGATCGGCGTCTGAGCCTAGCTCGTCTTCTCGCTCGCCGGTGTCACCGATGCCAGCCGGTGGACGTTGGGCTCGGCGATCTTCCAGGCAAGCCCGACGGCTGCAAGAGCCCGCAGCGACAGATAGGTCACGTCCACTTCCCACCAGCGGTGACCGTGGCGGGCCGAGCGCGGGTCGGCGTGGTGGTTGTTGTGCCAGCCTTCGCCGTTGGTGATCAGCGCGACGAAGAAATTGTTGCGGCTCTCTTCGCCGGTGTCATAGCTGCGGTAGCCGAACATGTGGGCAAGCGAATTGACCGACCAGGTCAGGTGCCAGACGAAGACGGTGCGCACGAACACGCCCCACACCAGCACGCTCGCGCCGAACTGCAGCGCTTCCGCTCCCGTTCCGCCGGTTGCCAGTACGTAGCCGAAGCCGGCGGCGAAGAAGAAGACCCACGAAGCGATGATCGTGCCGAGATAGACGGTCTGCTTCTCCATGCTGCGGTAATAGGGATCACGCAGGATGTCCTTGGCGTAGCGCGGGTAAATCTGCGTGCGCTCCATCTCCGGCGGCCGCACGAACAGCCAGCCCATATGCGCCCAGAGGAACGTCACGATCGGGCTGTGCGGATCGGGCTCCTCGTCGGAATGTTCGTGGTGGCGCCGGTGCACCGCGACCCAGCGCGCGGGCGTGTCCTGGAACGACAGGATCGCCAGCAGCACCAGCGCCCTCTCCACCGCCTTCGGGCATTGATAGCCGCGATGGGTCAGCAGACGGTGATAGCCGAGATTGATGCCGAGCGTACCGAAGACATAGGCGCCGAACAGCGTCAGCACGACGCCGGTCCACGAAAACAGCCACGGAACGAAGGCGAGCAAAGCCATCGCGTGGTAGAAGCCGATGCCGACGACGTTTACCCAGTCGATCCTGCGCGGCTCGCGCTCGGACGAGACCATGAACTCCGTGTCTTTCGGCAGCTGGTTCACGCAAATCTCCTGCATGGCGGGACGAATGCCACGCGGGAAGCTTATGGCAGGCGCGCGTCAAATGCCAGCGCGCTAGCTGATGCGGGCGATCTTCGCGCTGCGTTCCTTCGCGTCGTCGATCATCCGGTTGGCGATCTGCATGCGGATGACGGCTCGGTCGCGCAGATCTTCCGACACGCGGTCGGGATGGTTGGTAAATGCGAACTCGCGGCGGATGTGATCGAGCGCGTCGGGCGTCTCGCGTCCGGTCAGGCGCAGCTCACGCGCGATGTCGAAAGGTTCGATCGACGGCGGCTCGATCAGCTGGGAAAGCTCCGGCTCGATCGAGAAATGATCGGCGGCGGCGAAGAGATATTCCGCCGCGGCCTCGGGATCGCTCACGGTCGCCGTGCGGTCGGCCGCGCGCCGTCCGAGGATGTCGAACGGGATCTTTGGACGCGGCGGCGCCGCCGGCTCCTCCGTGCCGTTGGAGGCAAGCGCTTCGTCAAGCAGCGACGCGAAGTCTCTCGTTGTGAACCCAGCCATGACAGTCTCCTCGCCTACCCATGCGAGCCGTCTAACGAGACGCGATCCTAACCGCCTGGCGTTAACAAGACTCGCCGGAAATCCGGCGAATCTTCGTGAATTGGATCCGGTCGGCCCGGCCCGGTTGCGGCGCATGGCAGCCATGCTTTTGCTGCGCTGCAACAAAGCCGTAATCCAAGTATCTTAGATGCTCCGGGAGGAACAATATGGAGCCGAATCGATGGCGTTCTTCACCGAACTGTTTTCGCGCCCGCGCCCGAATGAGTTGGCGCGCTACCGGGCCGCGCTCGCGGTCCTCAACTCGATGAGCAATACCGACCGGGCCGACATAGGCATCAAGCCGGCGGATTTCCCCCGGATCGCACGCGAGATGTCGACCCGCTGAGAGCGGTTTCGCCGCGGTCAGCCGCGGCCGAAGAAGACGCCCTTGCCAAGCGGCGCGCCCTTGTGCCGCAGGATGTCGTAGGCGGTCACGACATGGAAGTAGAAGTTGCCCATCGCGTAGGCCAGCAGGTACTGCTGGCCGGTGAAGGAGAGTTCGAGCGCGCCGGCCTTGATTGCGATGGGCCGTTCCTCCGAACCGTCGATTTCCTCGGGCTTGTAGCTCTGCAGATGTTCGCGGACCCTGGCGATGCGCGCCTGCAGGTCAGCGAAGCTCGCCTCCGTATCGTCGATCTTCAGGATATCCCTGCCGGCGAGACGGGCCGGCGCGCCCTTGGCATGATCGGTCGCGATCTGCACCTGCTTCGTCAGCGGCAGCATGTCGGGCGCGAGCCTAGCCGCCAGCAGGTCGGCGGGATCGATACCGTTCTCAGCGGCGAACGCCTCGCCCTTGGACAGAACGTGCGACAGGTTCTTCAGCACGCCGGAAAAGACAGGCACCGACGCCTGGTACATCGAAATGGTCATATGATCTTCATCCCCCTGCCCGAACTTCGGGCGGCGCAGGGATAGACCCGCGGTTCCCGGCGCGCAAGCGCCGCGAGCGCGCCGCAATCGGAGATATCATCCAGATGCGGGATGGAGGGAGAACCCATGCGATTCGCTTCTGCGGCCTTTGCGCTGGCGGCATTCACGGCCTTCACCGGCCCGGCGACGGCTCAGCAAGAGCCCTATCTCGACGACCGTTCGACCCCGCAGGCGCTGGTCAGATCGCTCTACAACGCGATCAACCGCAAGGAATACGCCCGCGCCTACGCCTACTTCGCCAACCCGCCCGCCCCGACGCTGAACGACTATGCCAAGGGCTATGACGAGACCGAGGGAGTGACGCTGATCGTCGGCACGCCGGCCCAGGAAGGCGCCGCCGGCACCACCTTCTACACCTTGCCCATCGCCATTTCCGCGACCGGCGCCAACGAGCAGGTCTTCGCCGGCTGCTACACGATGCGGCTGGCGAACCCGCAGATCCAGGGCGATCCCTACAAGCCGCTCGCCATCGAGAAAGGCTCGCTTTCGCCGGTGTCCGGCCCGATCGAGACCGCCCTGCCCGCTTCCTGCCCCGACAGCCCGCCTCTGCCTGCCCAGAACGCGGTTCTGGAGCGTGCGAAGGCCAAGTTCATGGGATCTCGCCTCGATTCCTGCGAGATCGAGGAAGGCAACGAGCCGCAGGCCTGGGACATCAGCTATCACTACACGTCCGACACCGCGGAGGAGCCGGCGCGGAAGGCGACTTTGATCCGCTTCTACTGCTCGCGCGGCGCCTACAACGAGGTCCACGTCTATTACCTCGCCGACGATATCGGCGAGATGCGCGAACTTCACTTCGCCGTGCCGGAGCTCGACATTCGCTATGAAAACAACGACTCGGACGCGAAGGTCGAGAGCATCAACGTCATCGGCTTCAACACCGAAGACGGACTTGTGAACTCGGAGTTCGATCCGGCCACGAACACGATCGGCTCCTGGTCGAAATGGCGCGGCATCGGCGACGCCTCGTCGATCGGCACGTGGGTGTTCCGCAACGGCGATTTCGCGCTGGTGAAATTCGAGGTCGACGCGTCCTACGACGGCGAGATTGAGCACCAGACCGTGGTCGACTACGACACCCCGCCCTGATCACTCGCCAAAGCCGGCACCACCGGCCTTCGGCGCCGTCCGGATCAGCCGCGAATCCTCCACCGCCGCCTGACGGTGGACCACCGCCTTCTGGTAGTCGGGGTCCTTCACCATCTCGACGAAGGCGGCCGCCGACGGATATTCCGCGATGAAGCAGATGTCCCAGCGCTCCTCCGCCGGCCCGATCAGCATCAGGCGGAAATCGCCGCTCCAGGCGATCCGCCCGCCGACGCGCCTGAAGATCGGCCCGCTCTCACGGCCATAGGCGGCGTAGGCCTCGCGGCCGGTCGCTTCGCGCCCATCAGGATAGGCGGCGCGGTCGCGTAGCCGCACCAGGTTCAGCATATGCACCGGTCCGTCGTCCGGCAGCCGCCGGAACTCGCCGAACCTCTCGCGCGTCGGGTCGATGTGGCCGCTCATGTCTGCTCCTATCTCGACAGCATCCAGTTCAGGATATTGCGCCAGTCCGTCATCCGGATCGGCGTCCCGTGGGTTCCCGTCTCGAACCGGACGAGCCGCACCGGATAGCCGGCGCTTTTCAGCTTCCTGTACATCGCCTCCTGCGTATCGACCGGAAAGACCGTGTCCTTGCTTCCCTGCCCCAGATAGAGCGGCACTTTGCGCTCGTAGGCGGCGCTGCCGGCGAAATCGTCCGAGGTGAACGAGCCGAGCAGCAGCAGGCCCGCGAGCTTTTTCGAAATCGACGGGTCGTCCGCCAGCCCCCAGCAGATCGCCCCGCCCATCGAGCCGCAGGCGGCGAAGATCGGCACGCCGGGCGAACGCGACGCATAATGGTCGAGAAGGGCCACGATCTCCGCCACGCCCTTCGGTCCGAACTCGGAGAAATCGGGCGACAGATAGAGCCCGCCATTCTCCCACATCAGGTTCTTGATGCGGTTGAAATTGCCGCCGAAGGTGAAGTCGTCGACGCCCTGCCGCCGGCTGCCGCCCTGGCCGTGCAGGTAGACGACAATCGCCGACGCGCCGTCCGCCTTACCGACGGCGAAATGACGGATCTCGCCCGAGCCCGTCTTAAGCGACAGGTCCTTCTGTGCGCTGCGGACGGAGAGGCGCACGTAATCGGCCTTCACCCGCCGCTCCGGCACCTCGTCGCGCTGGTTGATGTCGCGCTGCTCGCGGTAGTCGACCACCAGCCGCGCACCGCTGTTTTCGTCTGCAAGCAGTCCCGGATAGGCGAACAGATCGTCCTTGAACGGCTTCAGCGTCAGCGCCGACGCGCTGGAAAAGACCGGAAGGAGGAAGGACGCGGCCAGCGCCGCCACGAGGGGAATCCGCATGGGCCGACCATAGTGAAGGAAGGCGCAGGATGGAAACCCGCGACTTCTCTTCCTCAGGGGAAGTTTTCAACGGAAGAAACCGGCCGGTGCCTCGACGGGCCGGTGGCTTTCTGTTTTGCTTCCGACTCCCACTGGAGGGAAATGACATGGGTATCGAAAGTCTTCTCGTCTTCATCATCGTTGGCGCCATCGCCGGCTGGCTCGCCGGACTGATCGTCAAGGGCTACGGCTTCGGCCTGCTCGGCAACATCGTCGTCGGCATCGTCGGCGCACTCGTTGCCGGCCTGATCTTGCCGCGTCTCGGACTCGCCGTCGGCGGCGGCGTCCTCGCCGCGATCATCAACGCCACGATCGGCGCGGTGATCCTCCTCGTTCTAATCAGGCTCGTCAAAAGCGCCTGACGCTGATGGGAGCCGGCCCCGGCCGGCTCCCCGTCTCGGCAGCCTGCTCGAAAAAGTGCGGGATTTCGTCCGGCGACGAAACATTTCTCGGCCGCAGTCGTATCTGCCCCAGCATTCCCGCGGACCAGGCAGGCGACAGCGCTGATGACTATTGAACGACGAACCGATCCGGCGCGACCGGTCATCGTGCTCTTCCGGCACGATCTGCGCCTGTCTGACAATCGCGCCCTCACCGAGGCCGTGGCCAGCGGCAAGCCGCTCGTGGCCGCTTTCGTGCGCGACGACGAGGCGCCGGGCGGGCGGGCGATCGGCGGCGCGCGACGCTGGTGGCTCCACCATTCGCTCGCGGCTCTCGCCCAAGACCTGAAATCGCTGGGCGTACCCCTCGTCCTGCGGCGCGGCGAGATGCAGGCGATCGTCGCTTCGCTGCTCGAGGAGACAGGCGCCGATATGGTCGTCTGGAACCGCCGCTACGATCCGCACGGTGTCGCGGCGGACAGCGCGATGAAATCGACCCTCTCGTCGGAGGGCGTCAGGTGCCTCAGCTTCGATGGCTTCCTGCTGCACGAGCCCTGGACACTGAAGACCGGCTCGGGAGGGCCCTACAAGGTCTACACGCCGTTCTGGCGCGCGCTCGTCGCCATGGGCGAGCCGCGCCCTCCGCTTCCCGCGCCGACGAGGCTCACTGCCTTTCCCGGCAAGGTCAACACGGAAGACCTCAGCGATTGGAGCCTGCTTCCCGTGCGCCCGGACTGGGCCGGGGGTCTCGCCGCCGAATGGACACCGGGCGAAGCCGGTGCCCGCCGTCGTCTCGACGACTTTCTGTCGGGTGCGATCGATGGCTATGCGGAAGGACGGGACTATCCCAGCATCCGCTCGACGTCCCGGCTGTCGCCGCACCTCGCGCATGGCGAAATCTCGCCGTTCCAGATCTGGCACGCTGTCCGCGGCCTCAAATCCACATCTCCAGGTGATGCAGGAAAATTCATGGCTGAACTCGCCTGGCGCGAGTTCTCCTGGCATCTCCTGTTCCACTTCCCCCACCTTCCGACCGGGAACTTCAACCCGCGCTTCGACGCCTTCGAGTGGCGCCGCGACGCGAAATCCTTGCGCCTCTGGCAAAGGGGTCTAACCGGCTATCCGATCGTCGACGCCGGCATGCGCGAGCTTTGGCGCACCGGCTGGATGCACAATCGGGTGCGCATGGTCGTCGCATCGTTTCTCGTCAAGCATCTCCTGATCGACTGGCGCGAGGGCGAACGCTGGTTCTGGGACACGCTCGTCGATACCGATCCGGCAAACAACGCCGCCAGCTGGCAGTGGGTGGCTGGATCGGGTGCCGACGCCGCCCCCTATTTCCGTGTCTTCAATCCCGTCCTGCAGGGCGAGAAGTTCGACCCCGAGGGCTCTTATGTCCGCGCCTTCGTCCCCGAACTCGCCGCACTGCCGGACAACCTGCTTCACCGCCCGTGGGAGGCGGACGCGGCCACACTTTCTTCCGCCGGCGTGAAACTCGGCGCGACCTATCCCGTAGCTGTTGTCGACCACCAGGAAGCGCGCCAGCGCGCCCTGGCGATCTACAACGCTACGCGAGGGGACGAATGACAATTGAATTGCTGCGACCGCGAGATGCCGGACATCGCAGGCGTATCGCCGTAATCGGATCCGGCATCTCGGGCGCCTCAGCCGCCTGGGCGCTTTCCCGGCATCACGACGTCACAATCTACGAGGCAGACAAGCGACCTGGCGGCCATACGGCCACTGTCGACGTCGACTATGACGGGACGCCTGTCGCCGTCGACACCGGCTTCATCGTCTACAACGAGCTCAACTATCCGGACCTGACCCGCCTTTTCGCCCATCTCGGCGTCGCGACGCACGAAAGCTCGATGGGATTTTCGCTGTCGCTTGACCGCGGCCGTCTGGAATGGTGCGGCGAGACTTACCGTTCGGTCTTTGCCCAGAAGCGCAATGTCGTTTCGCCATCTTTCCTCTGGATGCTGCGCGAGATCTTCCGCTTCAACCGCCTCTGCACCCAGGATCGCGACACCGGCCTCCTCGGCCGCGCGACCATCGGCGAATACCTCAGGATGCGGAAGTTCTCCGATGCCTTCCGCGACGACTATCTCATTCCGATGGCCGCCGCGATCTGGTCGACGCCGCGGGTCAAGATGCTCGACTTTCCCGCCGACACGTTCATCTCCTTCTTCGAGAACCACCGGCTGATCCACAACGAGCGTCCGGCCTGGCGCACCGTCACCGGCGGCGCACGCACCTATCTGTCGCATTTGCTGCGCCCACTCCGTGAGCAGCTGAAGCTCGGACGCAAGGTCGACGCGATCCTGCGCGATCAGTTCGGCGTGACGGTGTGGTCGTGCGGCGAGGCCGATCGCTTCGACGAGGTCGTGATCGCCAGCCACAGCGACCAGGCGCTGGCGATGCTGGCCGATGCGTCCGACCTCGAGAAGCGGCTGCTCGGCGCGATTCCCTATCGGCCGAACCGCGTCCTGCTCCATCGCGACCCCGGCCTGATGCCGAAGCGTCGCGCCGCCTGGTCGGCCTGGAATTATATGCGCGAGAGCCGCAATGGTGGCGAGCCCGAGGTCTCCGTCACCTACTGGATGAACCGGCTGCAGGCCATTCCCAACGAGACGCCCCTGTTCGTTTCGCTGAACCCGGTTGTGGAGCCGCGCCCCGAACTCGTCTTCGGCGAATGGAGCTACGATCACCCGCAATTCGACCAGCGTGCGCTGTCCGCACAGCTGCGGCTCGACGAGATCCAGGGTCATCGCCGCGCCTGGTTCGCCGGCGCCTGGACAGGCTACGGCTTCCACGAGGACGGCCTGCGTTCGGGCCTCGACGCGGCCATCGCGCTCGGCGCTTCCGTGCCGTGGCGCGAGGCGCCCGCGCCGGCGGGCAGGCCCCTTGCGCTGGCGGCGGAGTAAGCACGATGGACGACCGCATCACGACGATGGCGGCCAACGGTCCGCCTCCCGACGCGCCCGGCACGCTCTATCCCGGCCAGGTGATGCACCACCGGCTGAAGCCGTTCGGCCATCGCTTCACCTATACGGTCTTTTCGCTGCTGGTTGATGTCGACCGTCTCGACGAGCTCGGCCGCATGACGCCGCTCCTCGGCGTCAACCGCGCCGCCCCCGCATCCTTCCGCGAGAGCGATCATGCCGACAACGGCGAGACTATCCGAGCCTTCGCCGACCGGTTGCTTGCCGCTGCCGGCCTCGCGGAGCCCGCCGCCAAGATCCTGCTCCTCGCCTATCCGCGCATCTTCGGCTACGTCTTCAATCCCATCTCGGTCTATTTCGCCTACGACCGTGCCGGTCAGCTCGTCGCGCTCATCTATTCGGTTCGCAACACGTTCGGCGAGCGGCACACCTATGTCGCGCCGGTCGGGTCCGGCGAGATCTCCGATTCCGGGGTGAGACAGACGCGTCGAAAACTCTTTCACGTGTCGCCCTTCATCGGCATGGGCGCGCACTACCATTTCCGCATTCTGCCGCCGGGCAAGGCGATACGTCTGCGCATTCACGAAACCGAAGCCGGCGAACCCCTGCTTGCCGCGACCTTCTCCGGCAAGGCCGCCGAACTCACCACGTCGTCGCTTGCCAGATGCCTCTTGAAGATTCCCTTCATGACATGGAAGATTATGGCTGGAATCCATTGGGAGGCGTTGAAGCTCTGGCTGAAGGGCGCGCGCTTCCACAAGGGTCCTCCCGCTCCGGCACCCGTGAGTCACAATGACTCGGTCGCGCTGTCCGAACCGGGCATGTGAGGCACGACAGCCGCGGCAGCGCTGCCGCGGAAAGGGCATGACAGATGGTGCAAGGGGGAAGCATCGCGGCGGACGAGCTGTCGGCGGAAAACGCCGTTCGGCTCGAGCCTTCCAATTTTGCCGAATTCGCACGCGGCCTTCCCGCCAAGGCGAAGATGGTTCTTCAGGCGGGGATGTCCCTGCCGTTCGGGTCGCTGATTGCGCGCCTGCCCGACGGCCGCACCGTCAAAGTCGGCGGCAACGCCCCGGGTCCTGAGGCCAGGCTGATCCTCAAGAACTGGCGGCTGCCGGCCCGCGCCTTTTCGGGCGGGACGATCGGCGTGGCCGAATCCTACATGGACGGCGACTGGGAAAGCCCTGACGTCACCACCTTCCTCGAACTCTTCGTGGTCAACCAGGAAGCCGGCGAGAAAGTCGCTGGCGGCGCCAGCTGGCTGATCATGACCATCCAGCGGATCCGCCACTGGTTCAACGACAATACGCGCTCCGGCTCGAAGCGGAACATCTCCGCCCACTACGATCTCGGCAACGAATTCTACCGCCGCTGGCTCGACCCGAGCATGACCTATTCGTCGGCGCTCTATCAGACCGGCGCGAACGACCTCGAATCCGCCCAGGCCGCGAAATACCGGGCGCTGGCGCGGGATACCGGCATCGGCCCGAACGATCACGTGCTGGAGATCGGTTGCGGCTGGGGCGGCTTCGCCGAGTTCGCCGCGCGCGAGATCGGCTGCAAGGTGACTGGTCTGACGATCAGCCGCGAACAGTTCGACTACGCGAGCGCCCGCATCCAGAAGGCCGGCCTCGCCGACAAGGTCGATTTCAAGTTCCAGGACTATCGCGAGGAGACGGGACGTTACGACCGCATTGCCTCGATCGAGATGTTCGAGGCCGTCGGCGAAAAATACTGGCCGGTCTTCTTCGGCAAGATGAAGGAATGTCTGAGGCCCGAAGGCACGGCCGGCTTGCAGATTATCACCATCAACGAGGGCGCCTTCAAGACCTACCGCAAGCGTCCCGACTTCATCCAGCGCTATGTCTTCCCCGGGGGCATGCTGCCGACGCCGGCGATCCTGAAGTCGATGGGCGCGCAGCACGGGCTGTCGTTCCTGCGCGAGCGGGTGTTTCCGCAGGACTATGCGCGCACGCTGGCGGAATGGCGGGAGCGCTTCTGGCAGTCGTGGGACCGCATCGTCCCGCTCGGCTTCGACGACCGCTTCAAGAAGCTCTGGGAGTTCTACCTCCACTATTGCGAAGCCGGCTTCCGCGCCGAATACATCGACGTCCGCCAGGTGGTCTACAAGGCATAGGCCCGCCCGTCCAAACGCCGGCTTGCGGGAACGGCGGATCCGGATCGTTCCCACGCGCTGAAATCCTCGGCACGAGGCCGAGGATGACGCAAGTCGAGTGAGGGACGCTCCCTCACTCGCTCGACCCAGCGGCAGTCCGCTTACAGCGTAATCCGGTATTTCCCGAAGCCGCCCTCGCCCTCGCCGGCGTCCTCGATCTTCACGCCCTTCACTTCGGACAGGAACTGCTTGGCTTTCGGGCCGGTCTCGAACAGCACGGTGGCGCCTTCGACCGGGGCGAAGCTCCAGTTGGCGTCCGCTGACGGGTTGATCGTGCCCTGGTCGATGATGAAGCGCACGATCACGTCGCGGTTGGTGTCCGGCGCCTCGAAGATGATCTTCGATGCGTTGATCTCCGGGAAGTTGCCGCCGCCGCCGGCGCGGTAATTGTTCGTCGCCACGACGAACTTCGCCGCCGGATCGATCGGCTTGCCGTCGAACATCAGGTCGACGATGCGGCTCGAACTCGCGTTCAGCACTACTCCCTTCGGGTCGTATTTCGGCGGCTGCGACAAGTCGATCTTGTAGGTCACGCCATCGATGACGTCGAAGTTGAAGGCCGGGAAATCCGGATTGATCAGCTTCTGGTCGGCCTTGCCCTTCTCGATCTGGTTGAAGATGCCGGCGGACATTTCCAGCCATTCCTTCACCTGCGCGCCGGTGATCTCCACAGCGCGCACCGTGTTCGGGTAGAGGTAGAGGTCGGCGACGTTCTTGATCGCCACATCGCCCGCCGGAACGTCGGTATAATATTCGGGACCGCCGCGCCCGCCGGACTTGAAGGGCGCCGCCGCGGACAGCACCGGCAGGTCCTTCCACTTCGAGGTCTTGAGCAGATCCTTGATGTACCACGTCTGCGCCTGGCTGACGATCTGGACCGACGGATCGTCCGCCACCAGCGCGAAATAGGAATAGAGCGGCGCCGACGTCTTGCCGACCGGGCGGCGGACATAGGCGAGCGTCGCCTCGTGATCCTGCTTCAGCGCGTCCACGATCTCCTGCACGTCGCCGACGGTCGCGACGTTCTTGTTGTCCTTGCGCTCGAAGATCGGACGCGCCTCGGAGGTCGCCGCGGCGATCTTCCACTTCGAGCCGTCGCGCTCCAGCATCAGGTCGATCAGGCCCATATGCGAGCCCCAGAATCCGGCCTGCACCGCCGGCTTGCCCTGCAGCGTGCCCTTCTCCGTGTCGACGCCCGTGAGACCCTGGAAATCCTTCTTGCCGGGGAAGACGAGGTGCTGGTGGCCGGTGAAGACCGCGTCGATGCCCTCGACGCCGGCCACGTGGAACGACGCGTTTTCCATCATGTCGCCGGTGCCGGTATCGATGCCGGAGTGGGACAGCGCGATGACGATGTCCGCCCCCTCCTCCTTGATCTGCGGCACCCAGGCCTTCGCCGCCTGCACGATGTCGCGCACCGCGACATTGCCTTCGAGATTCTTCGAATCCCACACCATGATCTGCGGCGGCACGAAGCCGATGACGCCGATCTTGATCGGATGCTCGGCGCCCGCGCCGTCCTTGATCGTCTTCTCGAGGATCACATAGGGCTTGAGGTAGAGCTTGTCCTCGCGCGGATTGGCGCCGAGTTCGGTTCCGCGGATCAGGTTGGCGCAGACGAACGGGAAGTTCGCACCTGCCAGCACCTTGTCCATGAAGGACAGGCCATAATTGAACTCGTGGTTGCCCAGCGTCGAGACGGAATAGCCGAGCAGGTTCATGCCCTTCATCACGGGATGGATGTCGCCGTCCTTCATGCCCTTCTCATAGGCGATGTAGTCGCCGAGCGGATTGCCCTGCAGAAAGTCGCCATTGTCGACCAGCATCGCATTGGTCGCCTCGGCGCGGACGGCCGCGATCAGCGACGCGGTGCGCGACAGGCCCATCGTGTCGTTCGGCTTGTCGCCGTAATAATCGTACGGCAGCACGTTCACATGAATATCGGTGGTCTCCATGATGCGCAGGTGCGCCTGGTTCGCCTGCGCTCGTGCGGAAAACGGGTGAAGCATCACCAGCCCGCCGAAGGCGGCGCTGCCGGCGAGGAAGGCGCGGCGCGAAATCGGAAGCAACATCTCGGACATTTCTCTCTCCTGTAAGACGTCGAGGAAGGCGCGGGCGGAAGAAGGGAGTTTCGCGCCGCTGCGAGCCTCTGTCCAGCATCTACGTGACAGGCCCATGAACATTTGCCGGCATAATTCCGGTCCCGGGCGCAGAGACAGTCCTCGCCTCGATCCCCATACGGGCCGCCCGCGACGCGGCGCGCGATAACCGGACATTTTGACTAAACTTTAGGCAACTGCACAAAACAACCCATTGTTTTTAAACAGTTCTCTGCTTTCGACCGGCCGCAAATACACGCAAGTTTAATCAACTTCTGGTGTGATGTGCGTGAGGGGTTAGGGGGCAGCATGACGCGCATCTCGCGACTGCGCAGCGTTTCGGTTTTGATGGTGGCCGGCTTGGCGCTTGCCGGCACGCCGCGGCAGGCGGCGGCCGCCGGCCTGTCGATCGAAGGTCTCAAGCGCGAACTCGACATGACTTGGACGCTGCTGGCGGCGGGGCTCGTCCTGCTGATGCAGGTCGGCTTCCTCCTGCTTGAGGCCGGCATGGTCCGGTCGAAGAACTCGATCAATGTCGCACAGAAGAACCTGCTCGACATGGTGTTCGCCATCGTCGCCTTCGGCGCCGCCGGCTTCATGCTCGCCTTCGCGCCGGGCAACGGCCTGCCCTTCGGCTTCGACGGCGATTTTGTCCTCCTGTCGGGCCTCGATTCCTGGCAGATGGCCTTCTTCGTCTTCCAGGTGATGTTCTGCGGCACCGCCGCCACGATCGTCTCGGGTGCGGTCGCCGAACGCATGCGCCTGTTTGCCTACGTCCTCGGCTCGATCTTCATCGCGCTGGTCATCTATCCCGTCTTCGTCCACTGGGCCTGGGGCACCGGCCTCGGTCCGAACGCCAGCGCCTTCCTGGCCAATATGGGCTTTGTCGATTTCGCCGGCTCGACCGTCGTGCATTCGACCGGCGCCTGGGTGTCGCTCGCCGCGTGCTGGATCATGGGCGCGCGCGAAGGCCGCTACGATGCCGACGGAAAGCCTGTCCGTATCGCCGGCCACAATCCGGTTCTTGCGACCTCGGGCGCGATGATCCTCTTCGTGGGCTGGATCGGCTTCAACGGCGGCTCGACGCTTGCCGCCAGTCCCGACATCGCCCGCATCATCGCCAACACGGTGATCGCGGCCGGCACCGGCGGCACGGCGGGCTACCTTCTCGGCTGGCACCAGGACGGCGTCGTCTATCCGGAGAAGGCCGTATGCGGCATGCTCGGCGGCCTTGTCGCCGTCACCGCCGGCTGCATGGCGCTGGGTCCGTTCGGCGCCTTCCTCGTCGGCATCCTCGGCGGCCTCGTCGCCATCTGGGGCAACGATGTCGTCGAGCGCGACCTGAAGATCGACGACGCGGTGGGCGCCATCGGCGTCCACGGTTTTGCCGGCGTGGTCGGCACTCTCGCGGTCGCCCTGCTCGCGCCCGTCGAAAACCTGCCTGCCGGCGGCCGCTTCGACCAGTTGCAGGTCCAGGCGACGGGCGTCGCGATCAATTTCGCCTGGAGCTTCGGCGTTGCCCTCGCCTTCTTCTGGGCGCTGTCGCGCTTCACCCGGCTGCGCGTGACCAGCGAGGAGGAGCAGATCGGCTTGAACGAGGCCGAACACGGCACCCGCATGGGCGTCGGACATGTCGAACAGGCGCTCGAGAAGCTGGTGCAGGGCAACGCCGACCTCACAATGCGGATACCTTCGGTGCCGGGGGACGAGTCGGAAACCCTGACGCGCCTGTTCAACGGGCTCATGAACAGTATCCAGCGCGAGGAAGATATGCGCGCCGAGACGAAACGGATTGCGCGCGACGCCGCCGAGGCGGAGCGCCTGTCGGCGCTCGCCAACGCGACCTTCGAGGCGATCGTCATCCTGCAGGACGGCAGGATCGTCGACGGCAACGACAAGCTCGCGGAACTGTTCGGCACCAGCCTGACGAAGCTGAAAGGCCGCAATATTCTCGACCTCATCGCTCCCGACGGCGTCGCCGACGTTCGCGCGGCGATTTCGCGCCCGGTCGTCGATCCATACGAATCCGCGATCGTCGACATGTCTGGCAACCGTATACCGGTCGAGATGCGCGGGCGCGAAGTCACCTATCACGGCGTCAGGTCGCGCGTCGGCTGCATCGTCGACCTGCGCGAACGCAAGGACGCGGAAAACCGGATCCGCCATCTTGCCCAACACGATGCCTTGACCGGCCTGGCGAACCGCGCCCTCTTCAACGAAAGGCTTGCCGCGCTCACCCGCACCGGCGGGCCCGCCGGCGGCAAGACGGCGCTGCTGCTGATCGACCTCGACCGCTTCAAGAACATCAACGACATACATGGCCACCCCGCAGGCGACCGGGTCATACAGGTCTCCGCAAAGCGCCTCGCCGAACTCGCCCCAGACAATTGCCTCGCATCGCGTCTCGGCGGCGACGAGTTCGCCATCCTGATGCCCGGCCTCGCCTTTGCGGCCCAGGCTGCCGACCTCGCCTTCCGCATCGTCTCGACCCTCATCCTGCCGATCACCCTCGACGACGGGACGCAGGTCAGGGTCGGTGCCAGCGTCGGCGTATCGGTGGCGGAGAACCAGAGCGGCGAACTGGAGCGGCTCGTCTCGCGCGCCGACACCGCGCTCTACCACGCCAAGAACATGGGCCGGAACACCTACTGCCTCTACGAGCCCGGCATGGACGCGCAGTTGGAGAAACGCCGCGAGATCGAGACGGACCTCGCGGAAGCGCTGGAGCGTGGCGAGTTCGACCTGCATTTCCAGCCGCGCATCTCCATTGCCGCCCGCCGGGTCGTGTCCTACGAGGCGCTGGTCCGCTGGCGCCATCCGAAGAAGGGGCTGATCAGCCCAGCCGATTTCATTCCCATCGCCGAGCAGAACGGCAAGATCATCGCGATCGGCGAGTGGATATTGCGCGAAGCCTGCCGGCGCGTCCGTTCCGAGCTCGGCGGCGCCCGCGTCAGCGTCAATGTCAGCCCCATCCAGTTCCGCCAGCGCAATTTCGTCGAGGCGGTCGAGGCGGCCATCGCCGACACCGGCATCGACCCGACCATGCTCGAACTGGAAATCACCGAAGGCATCCTGATCGACGACGACAAGCGCGCGCATCGCATCCTGACCGAGCTCAAGCGCCTCGGCGTGACGGTCGCGCTCGACGATTTCGGCACGGGCTATTCGTCTCTCGGCTATCTCGGCCGCTTCCCGGTCGACACGATCAAGATCGACCGGTCCTTCGTTCGCGACATGGCGAAATCCGACACGGCGATGACCATCGTGCGCGCCATCGCGGGTCTCGGAAGCGGCCTCGGCATGACGATCGTCGCCGAGGGCGTCGAGACGATGGAGGAAGCGCGCCTCCTCGCCCATATCGGCTGCCGCGAGTTCCAGGGCTTTCTCTTCGGCCGCCCGACCCCCGTCGCAGCCATCCAGGACATCGACCACAAGGCGATCGCGTCGACCGTCGAGGAATGCCTCGCACCGGCGATGGAGGAAGCGGCCTGATGTTCAGGGGCCGTGTCGCCAGAGGCTACGCCATCTCCGGCTTCAGTCCCAGCGCCACCCGGTCGATGATCTCCCGCAGCGCAAAACTCGAATTGATCTTGGTGACGTGCGGCAGCGCGGTCAGCCATTCCTTGTGGATGCGCTCGTAGTCGGCGAGATCCTTGGCCGCGATCCTCAGGATGTAGTCGTATTCGCCCGACATCAGGTGGCAGGACAGGATGTTCGGGCACCGTTTCACCGCCGCCTCGAAATCGGACAGCGTCTTCTCGAACTGTCCCGACAGCGAGATGTGCACGATCGCGGTCATCTGGTGGCCGAGCGCGGTGTTCGAGATGCGCGCATGGTAGCCGCGGATCACGCCTGCCTTTTCGAGCGCGTCCAGCCGCCGCGAGCAGGCGGATTGCGACAGGCCCGCCCTTTCGGACAGTCCCGCATTGGAGATCCGTCCGTCCTTCTGAAGCGTGTCCAGAATGGTGATATCGATCCGGTCTAGCTGCATTGGCCGAATATCCTTCGCAAGATCGGCGCCCCCACGCAAGAATACGCGAATTCGGCCTTTTCCGCCAACTGCATTCGCAAGGACGTTCCGCATGAATCGTGTTTATATTCATTAACGCAAGGGAACATGGGCTGAATGCCCTGAAATGGAGAACTAAACGATGCGCGTCGGATGCCCGCAGGAAATCAAGAACCACGAGTATCGCGTCGGTCTTACCCCCGGGTCGGTCCGCGAATACGTCGCGCATGGTCATGAAGTACTCGTCGAAACCGGAGCCGGCGCTGGTATCGGCGCCGACGACAACGCCTACCGCGCCGCCGGCGCCAGGATCGCCAAGACGGCGGCCGAAGTGTTCGAGCGTTCCGACATGATCGTCAAGGTCAAGGAGCCGCAGCCGGACGAGTGGGTGCAGCTCCGCGAAGGCCAGATTCTCTATACCTATCTGCACCTTGCGCCGGATCCGGAGCAGACCCGCGGTCTGCTTGCCTCCGGCGTCACCGCCGTCGCCTACGAAACCGTGACGGACGACCGCGGCGGCCTGCCGCTGCTTGCGCCGATGTCGGAAGTCGCCGGCCGCCTGTCGATCCAGGCCGGCGCGACCGCGCTGCAGAAGGCCAACGGCGGCCGCGGCGTGCTGCTCGGCGGCGTGCCCGGCGTGCTGCCCGGCAAGGTCGCCGTCATCGGCGGCGGCGTCGTCGGCCTGCATGCCGCCAAGATGGCGGTCGGCCTCGGCGCCGACGTGACCATCGTCGACCGTTCGATCCCGCGCCTGCGCCAGCTCGACGACATCTTCAACGGCCGCGTCCACACCCGCTATTCCACCGTCGAGGCGCTGGAAGAGGAATGCTTCTCCGCCGACGTGATCGTCGGCGCGGTGCTTATCCCCGGTGCCGCCGCCCCCAAGCTCGTCACCCGCGAGATGCTGTCCGGCATGAAGAAGGGCGCGGTTCTCGTCGACGTCGCCATCGACCAGGGCGGCTGCTTCGAAACCTCGCACGCCACCACCCATGCCGACCCGACCTACGAGGTCGACGGCATCATCCACTACTGCGTCGCCAACATGCCGGGCGCGGTGCCGGTCACCTCGGCGCATGCGCTCAACAACGCCACGCTGCATTACGGACTGCAGCTCGCGGACAAGGGCCTGAAGGCGCTGACCGACGACCATCACCTGCGCAACGGCCTGAACGTCCACCGCGGCAAGATCACCAACCGCGCCGTCGCGGAAGCGCTCGGCCTCGAGCTGGCCGAGCCGAAGCAGGTGCTGGCCGCCTGATCGTCGACCTCCTGCAATAGATTGCCAGCGCCCGCCTCCCGGCGGGCGTTGTCCTTTCCGCGCCAGATTATCTCAGGTCGACTTTGATCCTGAACGGATTCGCCGAGCGCTGGTCGCCGTTGCCGTCCGCCACCTCGAGACGGTAGGTGCCGGCCTTGGCGATCGGCAGTCGCGCCTCGGTCACGCCGCCGAGACGCGGCGGGCCGATCCATTGGCCAGCATTGCCGTCGACATCCCAGAGACGGACGAAGATGTCGAGCGCCGGATCGACCTCGTCGACGACCACCGACAATTCGCCCGGCGCAGCGGCCTCGACGGCGAACCAGTCCGTATCGGCGCGCGGCAGGATATAGGCCTTGTGGGCCTCTCCGGAGCGAAGCGGTTTCGCCGCGCCGTAGCTGTCGTTGGGCTCCAGCGGATCGTCGGTCGGTGTCAGCTGCGTGCGCAGCACGGCGTGGCGGATCGAACGTTCGTCGCTATAGCCGTCCGTGACCTCGATGAAGTAGCTGCCCGCCCGGGGCAGGTCGGCCACCCCTTCCGTCAGTCCGCCCTTACGATACGGCGCCACCCAGTCGTGCAGCAATTGCCGGTCGGCGGTCCAGACGCGATAGTGAAGGTCGAGATTGTCCGGTCCCTCGTCGATCTCGACCCTCAGTTCGCCCGATGTCGGAGACTCGACACGGAACCAGTCCAGGTCGCCGCGCGGCAGGATGTTGAACAATATTTCGCCGCCCGGCGTCAGCGGCGCGGCGCTCGCCATGCCGTTGTTCGGCTCATATTGATCGGGTTGCGGCGTGAACACGGTTTCCAGTTCGAAAAGATCGGAGCTGCCCTGGTCGGAATAGCCGTCGGCGATCTCGATGAAATAGCGCCCGGGCGCGGGAAGGTCGGCGAAGGTCTCGACGTCGCCGCCGGCCCGCAATGGCCCGGTCCAGTCCTTCACCAGATCCTTGTTGGCGTTCCAGACGCGCAGCTGGATGTCGAGGTTCTTCGGCGATCCGCTGGCGAGAAGCTTCAGCTCCCCCGGTTGGTCGACATCGAGGCTCAGCCAGTCGGTGTCGCCGCGCGGGAAGATCGCGATCCGGTCGCGTCCGGTCGCCGTGCGGTGCGAGGCGAGGCCGAACGCATTATTGGGTTCGATCGCGTCGCCGACCGGCTTGAAGTCGACCGCGAGGTCGAAGGTCCGTGTGCTCGCCTGGTCATTGTAGGAATCTCCCATCTCGATGGCGTAGATGCCCGGCTCCGGCAATTCGGCCTCGAGGACGGTGTCGCCGCCCGGACGCGGCGGCACCTGCCAGTCCTTCACCAAGGCCCCGTCGAGGGTCCACAGCCTTATCGCGACGTCGAGATTGTCCGGCACGTTCGCGGCGCGCACCGAGAGCAGGCCCGGTTCTCCAACCCATAGCTTGAACCAGTCCGCGTCGCCGCGCGGCCAGATCGCCGGCCGGAACGTCGCCGTCGGCGGAATGGCCGATGCGCTGCCGATCGTGCCATTCGGCTCGTACGGATCGTTTGCCGGCGTGAACTCGGCCTTGAGGACGAACACTTCCGGCGACGACGCGTCATTGTAGCTATCGGCGAGTTCGACAAAATAGGTGCCCGGCCGGGGTAGCGGATAGCGGCCGTCCAGCGCGCCGCCTGGCCGGGGCGCGCTCTGCCAGTCGACGACGACCTGCTTGTCGGCATTCCAGACCCGCGCAACGAGGTCCAGCGCGGCTGGCGCCGGATCGACGGAAAGCCTGAGTTCGCCCGCGATCGGAACCGAGAAGCTGAACCAGTCCGCATCGCCGTTCTGCGAAATGGCCGCCGAAATGTCGGCCGCCAGCGGGATCGGTTGCGCCTGGCCGAAATTGTCGTTGGACGCGGCTTCCGCCACCGGCACGGCAGGCGCCGGCTTCCAGTCGGGCGCTGGTGCCACGGCCGCCGTGTCCGCCCAGGCCGGCTTGTGCAGCACCCGATCGCCGAAGAAGTTTCCCGGCCGCGCCGATCGCTCGGCACCGTTCCCGGCGGACCGCGCCGAGGCGATCTCGACCGTCGCCGCGCCCGGCGCGCGCCCCGCGGCGGCGGCCTTCGCCAGGAGCTCGGATTCAGGCGTCGGCTTCAGATAGACCTCGTCGACGAGACGCACCAGGAGCTCCGGCCGCTGCTTGCCCGCCGTCGATTCGAACACCCGGCCCGCCGCGCGCCTGAACATCAGCCCGACCTCGACACCGGGCTGCGCGATCTCCTGCAGCAGCGCCTGCGTGTAGGGCGAGTTGCCGCCCTGTCCGTCGGCAGCGACTTCACCGGCCGCCGCCGCATAGGCGATGATCGCTCCGCGTCCAGACAGCCGCATCAGCGACAATCCACGTATCGGCTCAACGGCCCGGGTCTCGCGCGCTTCCTTCAGCAGCACGTCGAGATACGGGTTGTCGCGGCAGGCATCCAGCACGACAAGCGCCACGCGGGCGCGGCGTTCCATCTCGCGCACCACCTCGCCGATGTCGATGGCGCTGTAGCGCAGCGCCCGCTCGGAGCTCACGTCGACGTCGACAGGCAGCAGGAAGTTCTCGCCGCCGATCTGCATTCCGTGGCCGGCATAGAACAGGAAGGCGATGTCGCTTCCGGCGAGTTTGCGGCTGAATTCGTCGATCGTGTCGATCGCCGCCCGCCGGTCCGTGTCCGTTGCGAGCGTCACGGCAAAGCCGAGCTGCTCGAGCGCGGCGGCCATCGCCTTGGCGTCGTTGATCGTGTTGGCCAGCGTCCCCGTGCCGGAATAGGCGCCGTTGCCGATCACCAGCGCGACGCGGCGTTCGTCCGCGACGCCGGAGGCCATTGCGCCGTAGAGCAGAGCGATGAAGACAAGCGAACCGGCGACCCATGAGCGCATGGAAGCCAACCCCGTCCCGTTTCCCGCGGCGATGCTACACCGTCTCGCGGCAAGCGGATAGCCAAGTCCCGACGCCGACAATGGTCGGTGTAAAACGTGTCCAAATCGCGGGCGGAAACATTTCGGGCAACAAAAAAGCCGGGCTGCGGCCCGGCTTCCGCGATATCGAGACCTGACGCCGGTTCATCCGCGGCCGCCACGTCGATCGATGGCTTCTTTTAACGCGCGATCGTGACACGCATGCGACGGCCGGAGCTTACGGCCGCGCGAGAATCTCGGCCCGCTCCGCGAGCGTCATCGGGTGAACCTCCTCCCGGACCTGCGCCACGGGATTGAACCCGATCTTCTGATAGAGCGGCAGTGCCGCGGGATGGTCGAGCGTGCAGGTCTGGACCACGACGCGCTGCGGCGAACGCGACCAGGCGGCCTCGATCGCCGCACCCAGGAACCAGCGACCGATCCCCTGCCCCGTGGCGTTCTCCATCAGCCCGAAATAGACGAGTTCCATCATCCCCTCGTCCAGCGGCGCGACCTCGAACATGCCGGCCGGCACGCCGTCGAGATGCAGCACGCGGATGTCGCGCGCCGGGTCCGCGAGCTTGCCGGCCAGTTCCTCGTCGGAGAGCCTGAGCGCGTTCACCCAGTGCCATTTGCGCCCGATCCGGTCGATCAGGTAGCGATAGAAATGGTTCGGCATGTGCCGCGCCTTCAACAGCGCGATCGGCCTGTTGTAGGGGATCGGCGCATAATGCGACGGCTGCGCGGTCATCTCGAGGAAGGTGACGGTGACCGGGATCGTTTCCGGCTTTTTCGGGGTTTTCATGCCTCGTCTTTCACCACGGGCGTGTCGGTCCGTCCACCCCATTCGGTCCACGACCCGTCATAAAGCTTGGTGTCGCGGTGCCCGAGCGTCTCCAGCGCAAGTGCGACGACCGCCGCGGTGACGCCCGACCCGCAGGATGTCACGACAGGCTTGTCCAGATCGACGCCGGCGTCCGCGAACGCCTGCTTCAGCTCGTCGGGAGGAAGCAGCCTGCCGTCCCGCGACAACGCCAGCGCCGGGACATTGTGGGCGCCCGGCATGTGTCCGCCGCGCACGCCGGCCCGCGG
Source organism: Mesorhizobium sp. (assembly GCA_041913465.1). Lineage (GTDB taxonomy): Bacteria > Pseudomonadota > Alphaproteobacteria > Rhizobiales > Rhizobiaceae > Mesorhizobium_A. The sequence goes on from JAYSFJ010000017.1 coordinate 58,496, forward strand.
TTCGGGATCCCGGCCGGAGAAGCGCCCCGCCGGCCGTGCGTCGGCGATCTGCCGCCCGCCTCCCTCGACGATCGCCCGCATCTCGTCGAACGAGGCGACGCGACCTGCATCGAAATCCACCTCGAACAGACAGGACGCTACCTTCGTCGGCTGCCTGGTCACCAGCCGGCCCTCCTTCTTCCACCCGTCGATGCCGCCTTCGAGGACATAGACCTTCTTCGCGCCCATCGTGCGGAACATCCACAAGACGCGCGGAGCCGAGAAGAAGCCCGGCCCGTCATAGACCACGATCGTATCGTCCCGCGAAATCCCCATCGACCCGGCGAAGGTCGCGAAGACCAGCGGGGACGGCATCGTATGCGGCAATGTCGATCCCGGCTCGACGACCACGTCGTGGTCGAAGAAGACGGCGCGCGGGATATGGCCTGCCTCGTATTCCGCCTTCGCATCGCGATTCTGCGCCGGCAGGTACCAGGAGCCGTCGATCACCGACAGGCCGGGATCGTTGAGATGCTCCGCCAGCCAGGCCGAAGACACGGTGAAGCCTGTGGGTGATGTCGACATGGATTCCTCCGGGAATGGCGCCACCTTATCGGCGGCGCGATCCATCGCAAGCAATTTGAGCGGGGAGATTGCCGGTGCCGCCGCGACGAAATAGTCTCGTCGCCAACCGGAAGGAGCAACACCGATGCTGCGATCGCTTGCCCTGGCAGTGCTTCTTGTCTGCGCGCATGCCGCGACCGCCGCGGAGGACCAATCCTCTCCGCCGCCGTCGGACGGCGGTACGCATCAGTGCGAACGCGAGAAGGGCGAGAAGCAGACCTCGTGACGCGACGGTTCGCGGCCGTCAGGCTGCCGGCATCGGGCCGAATCTCAGCCTGAACCGCCGGTTCTCGCGCCCCTTCTTCTCGATCTTGCCGACATGTATCTCGCCGATCTCGCCGGTCGAGCGCACATGGGTGCCGCCGCAGGGCTGGCTGTCCACCGAGGCGTTCTCGCCGATGCAGACCAACCGGATCCGTCCCGTGCCGCTCGGCGGCCGCACGTTCTTCGACTTCACCAGGGTCGGATTGGCGGCGAGTTCGTCGTCGGAAATCCAGCGGATGAAGATCGGATGGTCCTCGGCCACCAGCTTCATCAGCGCCTCCGTCACCGCCTCCTTCGTCACGCCGGCATCGGGCATGTCGAAATCGACGCGGCTGTCGTCCTCGGCGACCGACGCGCCGGTGATCGGAAAGGGACAGACGACCGTCAGCAGATGGCAGGCGGCGTGCATCTGCATCAGCTTCAATCGGCGCGGCCAGTCGATGGCGAGCTTCACCCGCGCGCCGACTTCGGGCAGTGCCACGCCTTCAGCCGGAACGTGGATGATCTCGTCCTTGGTCTCGCCGGTCACCGTCGCCGCGACCGGGACGACCCGCCCATCGGCCAGCGTCATCGTGCCGGTGTCGCCCGGCTGGCCGCCGGACGTCGCATAGAACACGGTCCGGTCGAGAATGATGCCGCCGCGCTCGGTGATGGCCAGCACCTCGGCCTCGGCCTCCGCGAGATAGGCGTTCTCGCGGAACAGCGGCTCGGTCCTGAGCGCCATCAGTCGACCTTTTCGAACGGCACGTCGATCTGCGGCGTGCTGTCCATCCAGTCCGGGATCGGCAGGTTCTTGCCGCGCAGGAAGTCCGGGTTGAACAGCTTCGACTGGTAGCGCGTGCCGTAGTCGCAGAGGATCGTCACGATCGTGTGGCCCGGTCCCAGTTCCTTCGCCAGCCGGATCGCGCCGACGATGTTGATACCGGTCGACCCGCCGAGACATAGCCCCTCCTCCTGGACCAGGTCGAAGATGATGGGCAGCGCTTCCGCGTCCGGGATCTGGTACGAGAAGTCGGGCGTGAAGCCTTCGAGATTGGCGGTGATGCGGCCTTGGCCGATGCCTTCGGTGATCGAACTGCCCTCCGACTTCAGCACGCCCTCCGTGTAGAAGCTGTAGAGCGCCGCGCCCAGCGGGTCGGCGAGCGCGATCTTCACATCCGCGCTCTTGGCCTTCAGCCCCATCGCCACGCCGGCCAGCGTTCCGCCGGTCCCGACCGCCGCGACGAACCCATCGACCTTGCCGCCCGTCTGCGTCCAGATTTCCTGCGCCGTGGTGACGATGTGGCCCTCCCGGTTGGCGACATTGTCGAACTGGTTGGCCCAGATCGCGCCGGCGGGCTCCGACTTCGCCAGTTGTTCGGCCAGTCGCCCCGAGACCTTCACGTAATTGTTCGGGTTCTTATAAGGCACCGCCGGCACCTCGATCAGCTCGGCGCCGAGAAGGCGCAGCGCGTCCTTCTTCTCCTGGCTCTGCGTGTCGGGGATGACGATCACGGTGCGGTAGCCCAGCGCCTTGGCGACCACGGTCAGCCCGATGCCTGTGTTGCCGGCAGTCCCCTCGACGATCACACCGCCCGGCTTCAGCAGACCCTTCTTCTCGGCGTCGCGGATGATGAACAGGCCGGCGCGGTCCTTCACCGACTGGCCGGGGTTCATGAATTCCGCCTTGCCTAGGATTTCGCAGCCGGTCTCCTCCGAGGCCCGCCTGAGACGGATCAGCGGCGTGTTTCCGATGGCATCGATGACGGAACTGAACATGGGACTTCCTTGCCTGCGCGCCCGTGGGCTTGCCTGATAAGCGTTCCGGTTTAGAAATCCCCGCGCCTCGCCGCAAGGGAGCATTTTTCTCCGCAGCCCCTGATCGGCGGTGTTTGTGCTCCCGGGCAGGGCCTTGCGAGGAACGGAGCGGCGCGGTTCTTTTCTCTGTCCACAGATTTGCGGACAGGTTCCGCTTCCCCCTCGACCGGGGCGCCAAACACTGCCAAGACTGTGCCCAATCGGCCTGCCAAGAAGCCCGATGAGTTTGGGAGATGACGATTTGAGAGACATGTCGCGGGCGCGCCATCCTTCCTGCGCGCAGAGCTTCGGGGCGGACAGCGCCCGGTTCGTCCCCGTATGGAGCGCATCCGCTCCGGCCGGGCGCGCATGCACCTTCCTTCGGCACACCACCCTCTGAGCCCGCGACGATGTCTCTTTACCGCGCACGCCCGCAGGACGGCATCGCCTGGATCACCGGTGCCTCGACCGGCATCGGCCGCCAGCTCGCCCTCGATCTCGCCGCGGAGGGCTACACTGTCGCCGCCACCGCGCGCGACGAGGAGAGGCTCGCGACCCTCAGCCAGGACGCGGCTGGCATCAAGGGCCGGATCGTCCCCTTCCCCGCCGATGTCACCGAAAGCGCTGCCATGGTCGCCACCGTGGAGGCGATCGAACGCGAGCTCGGTCCGATCGTGCTGGCGGTCTTCAACGCCGGCACCTACTATCCCGTGCGCGGCACCGAGCCGAAGGCCGAACGCTATGTGCGGACCTATCAGATCAACGTCTTCGGCGTCGTCTTCGGACTGGTCCCCGTTGTGGAGCGGATGAAGCATCGCGGCCGCGGCCAGATCGCGATCACCGGGTCGGTGACGGCATATGGCGGCCTGCCGACCGCATCGGCCTATGGCGCGTCGAAGGCGGCGCTGACCAACATGGCCGCGTCGCTGAAGTTCGACTTCGACCTGATCAATGTCCGCATCCAGATCATCAATCCCGGCTTCGTCGAGACGCCGCTCACCGAGAAGAACGAGTTTCCGATGCCGGCCCTGATGCCGGTCGACAAGGCGTCGCGCCGCATCGTTCAGGGACTGACTTCGGGCGGGTTCGAGATCAATTTCCCGCGCCGGCTGAGCTGGGCGCTCAAGGCGGTCAACATGCTGCCCTACTGGCTCTATTTCCCGCTGATGGCCAAGGTCACGGGCTGGGACCGGCGCAGTCGCGGTTAGCCGCGGCGCGCTTCGATGCTGCTGCGCAGATCGCGCTGCTCGGCCTCGCCGAGCGGAAAACGCCACATCAGCACGATCGCCCCGGCCTTCAGCGCCAGCGGCAGCCAGACATAGATCGAGCCCAGCGCCATCACCGCGCCCGTATCGTTGGGGCCTTCAGGCTCGAAGCCGAACAGGGCCAGCAGCGGAAAGACGATGCCGACGCCCGCCGCCAGCGACAGCTTCGTCGACAGGCTCCAGGCTGCGAAATAAAGCCCCGAGCGCTGCTCGCCGGACGCAGCCGTGTCCACGTCGATTACGTCGGCCTGGATCGAGGCCGGCAGCGACAGGTCGAAGCCGAGGCAGATGCCCGTCGCGACGCAGATCGCTCCGAAGGCCAGCACGTCCCCCTCGCCCAGCAGCGGCACGAGCGAGAACAGCGCGCAGTTGACCAGCATCGCCAGGCACCAGGCGCGATGCTTGCCGATGCGGGCGGCCAGCCATACCGCCAGCGGCACGCCGGCGATCCCGGACAGGAAATAGACGAACAGCAGCGGCCCCCGCATCTCCGCCGCGCCGAGCCGTTCGGAGACGAAATAGAGGAACAGCGTCGCCGGGATGCCGTTGGCGAGCCCGTTGACGAAATAGGCCGCGATCAGCCGCAGGAACGGCCGGTTGCGCACCATGTGGCCGAGCCCTTCCCTAAGCGACACCCGCGACACGCTGTATTCGACCGGCTCCGGCACCACCGCGGCCGTCAGGCCGCCGAGCATCAGCAGCAACGCGGCCGTCAGAAGACCCAGCGCCGCCAGTCCGTGTACCCCGTCCGCCGTCTCGACCCCGACCGCGAAGGGCACCGCGATGGCGACGAGCGTGCCGACCAGCGTCATCCCCTCGCGGAACGCGGCGATCCGCGACCGCTCGGCATAGCCGCCCGCGAGCTCGGCGCCCCAGGCCGTGTAGGGCAAAAGCGTCGCCGTGTAGCCCAGCGACAGCGCCGTGCCCCAAAGCGCGAGATAGGAAGGACCGGCATCCGCTGGGGGCCAGAACACCATCACGCAGGCAAGCGACGTCAGCGGCAGCGACAGCACGAACACCGCCCGCCGCCGGCCGATCCCGGGACGCCAGCGGTCGTCCGCCCAGCCGATCAGCGGATCGGACACCGCATCGAGAATGCGAACCAGGAGAAGTGCAGAACCCACCGCCGCCAGCGGCAGACCCATCGTCTCCGAGTAGAAGGTCGGCACGATAATGTAGAGCGGCAGCGTCAGGGCAGCCAGCGGCAGCGCGGGCAGCGCATAGGTCAAGAGTGTCGTCGGCTTCATGCGGCCCGTCCGGTTTCCTCTGCTATACGCGGTGTTTGCCGCACCGGTTTCATTGCCGCGATTGCACGCCGCCTTTTTGCAGGCTACCGATGGGCGGTCTCGGGTCGGGAGGGTCCTGTGGGGCGGATCATCGTCATTCTCGTCATCCTGGTCTTTGCCGGCCTCGGAGCCCTCTATCTCCTCGGCCCCCGCACGCCGGGCGATGAGACGGTGACCTTCGACCCAGCCTCGATAGGCGCCGATCCGGCAGCCTATCTCGCGGCTTCCGAGGCCAAGGTCGCCAATATCCGCCCCGGACTCGCCAAGGAGATCGTCTGGGCCTATCCCGCGTCGCGCGCCAAGACGCCCCTGTCGATCGTTTACATCCACGGCTTCTCCGCCTCGAAGGGCGAAGTCCGTCCCGTCCCCGACAAGGTCGCCGCGGCACTCGGCGCGAATCTCTATTTCACCCGCCTCGCCGGCCACGGCCAGGACAACGCCGCGATGGGCGATGCCAGCCTCAGTGGCTGGATCAACGATACGGCCGAGGCGCTGGCGGTCGGCCGCGCCATCGGCGAAAAGGTCGTCGTCATCGCCACCTCGACCGGCGGCAGCCTGGCGGCCTACGCGGCGGCGCAGCCCGCGCTGTCGAAGGATGTCGCCGCGCTGGTGCTGATCTCGCCCAATTTCGGCGTGCAGGCGTCGGGCGCCGGCCTGCTCACCGGTCCCTGGGGCCTGCAGATCGCCGAACTGCTCATCGGCAAGGAGCGCGGCTTCGAGCCGGCCAACGACCTTCAGAAACAGTTCTGGACCTACAGCTATCCGACGAAGGCGACACTGCCGATGGCCGCGACCGTGGCGCTGGCGCGCCGTCAGTCCTACGACAAGGTCACTATTCCCGCCTTGTTCATCGTCAGCGATGGCGACCAGGTGATCAAGCCCGACGAGGCGAAGGCCGTCGCCGCCGTCTGGGGCGCGCCGCACGAACTTCTGGCGGTGGACGATCCCGGAGATCCGTCCAGCCACGTGCTCGCCGGAGATGCGCTGTCGCCGAAGATGACGGAACCCACAGCGACGAAGATTGTCGAATGGATAAAGTCACTTGGCCTGACGCCCTGATGTCCAGGATGAATTTGTAAAGCTCGTAACAGGCCCTTTCCCGCCGCTGGGCTGGCGGGAATGGGCGCGGTAACGGCACCCGCCTGCCGGCGGCGGAGGATCCGCCGCCGGCATTGACTGGCCCTCTCGAGCCTACTTGCTCAGGCGTTTTGCGATCTGGGCGAACAGCGCGAGGTTTTCCTCGTCGCGTCCGACAGGCTCGGGCGTGTGGGTGATCTTGACGATCACCATGTCGTTGGCCGGATCGACATAGATGAACTGGTGGTGCAGCCCCATCGCCGCGTAGGCGTCGGAACCCGTAAAGGTCCACCACTGATACTGGTACCCGATCGGCTCGCCCGGCGCGACGGGCTCGTAGCCCTCGTCCGGCACCGTCGCCTGACGCACCCAGTCGGCCGGCACCACCTGCTTGCCGTTGGCCATTCCGCCATTGAGGAACATCAGGCCGAAGCGGGCGTGGTCGCGTGCCGTGACGGCGAGCCCGGCGCCGAAGAATTCGCGCCCCACCGAATCCGGCCCGTCCATGATCCAGTAGGCGTCGCTCTCCATCCCCGCCGGCTTCCACAGCTTCTCGGACATGTATTCCGAGCCGGTCTTGCCCACCGCCTTTTCGAGGATGCAGCCGAGCACGCTGGTGTCGAGCGTCGCATAGTTGAAGACGGCGTCGGGCTTGTTCGGGCCGGCCTTCGATTCCTTGGCGGCATAGTCGCACCACCGGTAGCGGTAGGCGACGAGCGAATTGTCATGCACCTTGGTCAGCTGCGTCTCGCTGCCGAACTCGTAGACCTCGAGCCAATCGACGCCCGAGCGCATGCGCAGAAGATCGCGGATCGTCGGTCCGTCATAGCCGGTGCCCTTCATTTCGGGCAGGTAGTCGGTCACCTTGTCGTCTAGGCTCTTGATCGCGCCGTCCGACAGCGCCAGCCCGATCAGCGTCGAGACATAGGATTTCGCGACCGAGAAGGTGAGGAAGCGCGTGCGGGCGTCGCTGCCGTTGCGATAGGTCTCGTGGACGATCTTGCCGCCCTTGACGACGACGAGCGCGTTGGTCGCCGTGGCTTCGAGCGCGTCGGCCAGGCTCATCGTCTTGCCGCCGATCGTGTAGTCGCCGTTGAGGTCGACCGGTGCGCTCGGCAGTTCCCAGACCTCGCCGCCCGCGGCCACGCCGCGGGTCGCGAACATCTGGTCCATGTGCTGGAACGTCAGGTAGTTCAGGCTCGGCTCGAACATATGCGCGCGAGCGTTGATCATCGTCGGCGTGAGCCAGCGTGCGTCATCCTGGGCCAATGCCTGCGGAACCGCGCCGAACAGCGCGGCGGCCATGGCAAGCGGACAAATGCCCGCCGCGAGATTGAATTTCGACATGAAGATACCTCCCGTGTTGATCGGCCCCCGTCGGCAAGCGGCACTCCTCCTCGCTGCTCGCCGGGGTCTGACGGTCGCATTGATTGTTATGCAATGTAACCATTGGTAACATTGCCTGAAACGCGAGACTCGTCAATAGTCCGCAGTGCCGGTATCGCTGTCCGTCCGGGTGACCTCGGACCGAATGGTCCGCCGCCGGACTGCTCCGTGCCGGGGATTGGGGAACGCATGGGCCTTTCGCAGAACGCCGGAAAGAAGACCGGCTACCATCACCACGACCTCCGCGCCGCGCTCGAGGAGACTGCGCTCGGCTTCATCGCCGAGCGGCAGAGCCCCGACTTCTCCTTGCGCGAACTGGCGGCGGCCACCGGCGTGTCTCATCCGGCCGTCTATCGCCATTTCGTCGACAAGGCGGCCCTGCTCGAGGCCTTGGCGGTGCGGGGCTTTGCCGAACTGCGCCGCTACCAGCAGGTGGAGCTCTCCAGGGCCGGCCCCAGAGGCCTCGATCAGCTGGATGCGCTGAACGACGCCTACATCCGCTTCGCGGCGGAAAACCCCGGTGCGTTCTGGCTGATGTTCGGCAATCGCAGCGAAGAGGTGAGCCGCGCCAAGTCGCGCGAGCGGATCAATGCCGACGCGCTCAAGTCGCTTGTCGATGCCATCGAACGCTGCCAGGCCGAAGGCGACGTCATCCCCGGCGACCCTAACCGGATCGCCGGCTATCTGGTGATGGCGCCTCACGGCTACGCCTGCTACTCGAGCCAGGACCGGGCGATGATCGGCATCGACGAGCGCATGATGAGTGCCCGGATACTCGGCGATATCGCCCTCATTCCCGTGCTCACGAGACCGCCGTCCCCGCAGGAAATTGCGCAGCGTTTCTTCGCCGCCAGGACGGCGCGCCCCAACGCGGACGGATAGAGCGTCAGCCCCGGGGCGTCCTCGACCTGGCGGAAGCTCTGATCAGCCCCGGGCCGCCGCAGGCTTGGCGTCCTTCGCAGCCAGGTAGGCGACAAGCGCCACGACCAGCATCGCCGCATAGAACATGAACAGCGTTCGGTAGGCCGCCGTCGGCTCGCCCGGCACCGTCGACGCAGTGACGACCGCGCCGGTGGCGAACTGCATCGCGCCGACGCCACCGATCGAGAAGAAGTTCATCAGCGTCACGCCCCTGCCCGTCAGGTGCGCCGGCAGGAACGCGCGCGCATGCGCCATCAGGAGCCCGTAGCTCGCGCCGGTGATGCCGATGAGCACGAGCACGACCGTGTCGGCGCCAATCCCGCCGCCTGTATGGAAGGCGAGCCAGAGAACTGCGGAAAGGCTCAGGAGATTGCCGGTGGCCGCCACCCATTTGCGAGTGCGGAAGATCTGGTCGAGCGGCCCGTAGATGAAATTCCCGGCGACCATGGCAAGGGCCATGAACAGCGTCACCTGGCCGATCACCAGCGCGCTCGCCCCGTAGACGTCGGCGAGATAGGGGCCCGCCCACAGGCCGCGGATGCCCACGGCGGGCGCATAGTTGATCGCCGTCAGCGGGATGAGCGGCCACAGCACCCGCAGCCGGAACAGTTCGAGATAGCCGGCAAAGCCGGTACTGGCGTCATGCCCCTCGGGCTTCGCCGGATCGCGCACGAGGACCGCGATCGCCAGCGCGACCGCGATGGTCAGCACGCCCAGCGCGGCGATCACCCAGCGCCAGCCGAAGGCCTCCGCGGCGGCGGCAAGCGGCGACGTGCCGAACACGTTGCCGGCCGAGCCGACGCCGATCAGCGTCGAGGTCAGAACCGCCAGCCGCGCCGGCGAGAATTCGCGCGCGAAGATGAACACCGAGGCCATCAGCACGGGCGCGCAGCCCATGCCGATCAGCGCCATCGCGAAAGTCACCATCCACGGCGTGGTGGCGGCGGCGAACAGGAACGCGCCCCCGCCCCCGCAAATGCCGAGCAAGACAGAGGCCGTACGCTTGGGCCCGAAGCGGTCGAGCGACACGCCGACGACGAACTGCATCAGCGCGAACGCGATGAACCAGGCGCCGGACGCGACCGAGAGATCGGCCTTCGTCGCGCCGAGTTCGGCGATCAGCGCCGGCGTCAGCACGGCGAGGAAGGAGCGGAAGAATTGCGACAGCACATAGGCCGCCGTCAGGGCTGCGATGCCCGCCATGTAAGCGTTTCCCGGTTCTTGGCGGCGGCTCTGCGGCCGCCTGTCTCAGGCCGGGGTAAACGATGACGGCAAGGTCATCAATGTGCCAACGGCCCCGCGTGGGGGCCGTCGGTTGGGTCAGGCGGCGAGCTTAGGCCGCGCGGGTGGCCGGCTTTCCGCCGAACCCGCGGCGCTTGCCGCGGAACGGCTTGCGCTCGCCAGACGGCGCGCCGGCATGTGCGCCGCCACCGGGCTTGCCGTGGCCGCGGTTGCCGCCCTTGTGGTTGCGGTTACCGTTCTCCTGGCGCGGCTGGCTACGCGGGTCGCGATACGGCGCCTCGCGCGGCTCGTTCTTGTTGACGGCCGGGTCCGGCTTGTCGGTATGGTCGGCAATCACCGCGATCTTCATGCGCGTGATCCGTTCGACCGCGCGCAGCTTGGCGAACTCGGCCGGATCGCACAGCGTGATCGCCACGCCGTCGGCGCCGTTGCGGCCCGTGCGGCCGATACGGTGGACATAGCTCTCCGGCTCGTCCGGCAGGTCGTAGTTCACGACATGCGAAATCCCGGGCACGTCGATGCCGCGCGCAGCGATGTCGGTCGCGACGAGGATCCGCACCGACCCCTCGCGGAAGTCGTTGAGCGCCTTCTGCCGGGCATTCTGCGACTTGTTGCCGTGGATCACGGTGGCAGAGAAGCCGTCGCGCTCGAGGTCGCGGGTCACGCGGTCCGCACCATGCTTGGTGCGGGAGAAGACGATGACCGACTTCATCCGCTCGTCGGCCAGCATGCCGGCCAGCACCTGCCGCTTCTGCTTGACGCGGGCGATGACCAGCCCCTGCTTGATCTCGGTCGCGGTCGTGGCCGGCGGCGCCGCCTCGACCCGCACCGGGTTCTTCAACAGCGTTTTCGCCAGTTCGGCGATCTCGTCCGGCATGGTTGCCGAATAGAGCGCGGTCTGGCGCTCGGGATGCGTCGCCTTCGACAGGCGGCGCACGTCGTTGATGAAGCCCATGTCGAGCATGCGGTCGGCCTCGTCGAGGACCAGCCAGCGCGTCTCGTTCAGCTTCACCTCGCCCTCGCGGACGAGGTCGGTCAGCCTTCCGGGCGTGGCGATCAGGATGTCGACGCCGGGCGCCATCTTCTTCACCTGGCTGCCGCGCGACACGCCGCCCAGCACGAGCGCGGTCGAGATGTGCAGGCCCTTGGCCAGCACCTTGATCGTATCCTCGATCTGCACCGCGAGTTCGCGGGTGGGCGCGAGGATCAGCGCACGCGCCGTCTTCGGCAGCCGCTTGGCTCCAATGGCGATGATCTTCGTCAGGATCGGCAGCGAAAACGCGGCGGTCTTGCCGGAGCCGGTCTGGGCGATCGCGATGATGTCGCGGCCGGCCAGATGCGGCGGGATAGCCTTGACCTGGATCGGCTTCGGCTCGGCGAAGCCCGCCGTCGCGGTCGCCTTCAAAAGGTTGCCGGTGATGCCGAGCGCAGCGAAGCCGGTCTCGATGGTATTGGTTTCAGTGTTCAGTTCGGTGTTCAAAATGCTCTTCTTTCGGCGGCCGCGTTCGACCGCGCTCTGGCAGCCGTCATCGGCCGCGCGCAACGACGGACCCGGGGCGCAACCCGACCGTCAGGGATCTTTGTGAAACGACAAGGCGGCGGAAAACCCGCTCGTTTGCGCTGTCGCGCCCGCATGCATCATGCCGCGGGGCTTGTCCGCCGGCCGTCCAAAGACGGGGCGAAACAGACGCAACGAAATCTCATGGGAGAAAGCCGGAACGTCCGGCCCAAGCGCCTATGCGTTGGCATATGGGGGAATTCGCGGCAAAAGGCAATGGGGGTGGTGAACTGGTTTCCCGTCGATAGGCGGGACGAGTTAACAATAGGCGCGGACTTTGACTTTACTCGCTGCTCCGGCCGCCGAGCCCGTCGCCAGAGTCTGGTTCCCAGGGCAATGGTTGTCGATGGTAACGGGCGGACTACTAACCTCGGCAAAATTCTGGGATAAGCGGACGATATTCGAACCGAAGAGGGGATACTTATGGCGGATAACGAACTCGAGTTCGTCGATGAAGAGGACACTGCGCTCGCACCCGAAGACACTGCCTCTTTCTCGGACGCAGTACTCTATTCCTCCGACTGGACTGTCGAGACAGTTATCTCGCAGATGCGCAACGCCAACATCGAAATGAATCCACGTTTTCAGCGACGAGATGCGTGGTCGCCCGGAGGCAAAAGCCGGTTTATTGAGAGCATCATTCTTGGCTTTCCAATCCCCCAGATTGTTCTTGCCGAAAAGAAGGGAAGAAAGGGACAATTCATAGTACTGGACGGGAAGCAGCGTCTCCTGGCGCTTCTGCAATTCACTGGGAATGCCGACGGGCCCCGGAACGGATTTCGGCTAAGTGGTCTCGAGGTCAGAACCGATCTAAATCGAAAATCCTATGCCGCAATCAGCGAAGATCCCAAGCGTCGCGACGATCTAAATGCGTTTCTAAACAACACCATCAGAACAGTTGTTATTCGCAATTGGCCTAATACAAACTTTCTTCATGTTGTATTTCTCCGATTAAACACGGGCAGCGTGAAATTATCACCTCAAGAGCTTCGCCAAGCAATGGTGCCCGGTCAATTTTCCGAGTTTATTGATGACACTGCGTTGGCGTCAGAGCATACGCGCAGACTTCTTAGCAGAACTACACCTGATCCACGTATGCGGGATGTTGAACTGCTAGTGCGATTCTTGGCATTCCGCGAATTTCTACCAACCTATCGCGGGCGAATGAAGGAATTTTTGGACGGTGTTTGCCAGACGCTGACCGAATCCTGGACTCAGAGCAAGCCGACGATTGAAGCGCATCTTACCGAGTTCAATGCCGCGGTTGAGGCACTGATCCAAATATTCGGTCAAGATGAACTGGCAAGAAAGCCGGGGTCCAAGTCTTTTAATCGAGCAATTTTCGACGCACTCGTCTTCTACGCAGCTGATCATGCGATCCGCGAGGCTATGGTGGCACAGCCGGGCTTAGTAAGAGAATTGTATACCCAATTGATGGGCGATGTTCGATTTACCGAGGCAGTTGAGAGCGACACCGCTGGCATCCCTCACACCTTTGACCGCTTATCGCAGTGGGGCGTTGGATTGCGAGAGAAGCTGCAGATTCAGTTTAACGTCCCTGCGTTGGTCGACCGGGACGATGGAGGCGTACGCATCGCCTTTTCCGGATTCCGATGAATGCCCTCCGCAAGATTTTCGGAGCTAGAGGACCGCATCAAGGAGCTTAAAAGGCTGCTCCTTCCGTCTAAGTTTGATCCTACGGGATCTTACAAGGACCCTCTCCGCGTGACGACACGCGCGTTGTCATTCCGCGTTCTGTCCCACGCCGAAGTAGAAACGTATCTCGAAGATCGGGCCCTCGAGGTTGCCACTACTGCCCTTAAGTCGTGGAGGGATAATAGATTCGTCTCTATCGTCACGTTTCACCTCCTCGGTTTCGGGGGCGTGGAAACGGCTCGGCCGCCCCAATCACTCGCGGCTCCGGACGCGCAGAAAGCGAAGGATTGGGCAACTAGGGTTGCGATTGATGACAGGCTGACCCGATGCGTCTCTGGGTTTTACTATCGGGTAAGCAAGGAGAATCATGGAGTCAAAGAGCAGAACATCGTCGAAATGCTGATACCACTCGGCTTCGATATGTCACTTTGCGATCCCCTATTTATGCAAAAAATGAACAGCTTCGGCGAAGCTCGGGGCGCAGTCGCACATACCAGCGGCACGGCCCACATAAAGAAAGCCATTGATCCGAAGGACGAATATTCAATCCTCAAGGGTATCCTAGATAGCCTCCGCCCAATTGACATCGAATTCGACCGACTTCTCAACGCCTCGAAGCCATCGGCAGGCGCTAGTATGAATGATACAATCTCTGCCCCCGACAAAGATCAAGACTGAAGCTTCTTACTTGCCCCCTCACATCCCCTCCGCCATCTCCATCAGCTTCACGACCGTGTTCCAGTTCCGCGCCGTGTTCGCGACGCCGATCCCCTTGTCGAACTTCACCGCCAGTTTCGACGTCCCGAAGCCGTTCGGCGTGTGCAGATAGGCCACGCGATCCACCACCTCGATCCGCTCGCCGTCCGCCGCCACTTCGCGCAGCTTATCCACTGCACCCTTCGGCGGGTCGCCTGCCAGCACCGCCGCGTGCAGGAATTTCGGCACGTCGAGCGCGTCCGCAAACGGGTTCTTCGCGATCAGGTCCGCCCACTCCTCGCGCGTCACGACATGGATGTCCTTGTCGAAGCCGAACTCGGCCTTGCAGATTTTCGCCACCTTCGCCCGCACCTCGTCGCGCCCCTTGCCGCTCGCCAGCAGTGCATTGCCGCTGTTGATATAGGTCGCGACCTTGTCGAAGCCCGCTTCGGTCAGCTTCTCGCGCAGCGGCTTCACCGGCAGTTGCGTCGCCCCGCCGACGCCCCGGAAGAGCAGGATGTAGACGGTCTTTTTCATATGAGCAGCCCCGCCAGCGTCTCGTTCTCCGTGATGTCCTGATAGGCCCATCCCGCTGCATCGAAGCGCTCGCGCAGGCGGTCGAAGTTCTTCCGGTCCTTCGTCTCGATGCCGATCAGCACCGAACCGAAATTGCGCGCCGACTTCTTCAGGTATTCGAACCGCGCGATGTCGTCGTCAGGTCCCAACAGGTCGAGGAAGGCGCGCAGGGCGCCCGGCCGCTGCGGGAAGCGGAAGACGAAATATTTCTTCAGTCCCTCGAAACGCAGCGAACGCTCCTTCACGTCCGGCAGCCGCTCGAAGTCGAAATTGCCGCCCGAGACGACGCAGACCACCGTCTTGCCCTTAAATTCCCTGCGCGGAATGTCCTTCAGCGTGTCGATCGCCAGCGCGCCTGCCGGCTCCAGCACGACGCCCTCGATATTGAGCATCTCCAGCATGGTCGAGCAGAGCCGGTTCTCGGGCACCAGCTTCACCGCCTCGGCCGGAAACTCCTTCAGCTGCCTGAACGGCTCGCGGCCGATCTCGGCCACGGCCGCGCCGTCGACGAAGTTGTCGACGCTCGCCAGTCGTACCCGCCGACCGGCCACAAGGCTATCGCGCAGGCTGGGCGCCCCTGCCGGCTCGGCAAAGACGAAGCGCGAGGTCCATCCCGCGTCGCGGAGATAGCGCGTCGCGCCGGCGGCGAGCCCGCCGCCGCCCACCGGCAGGATGACGATGTCGGCCGCCCTGCCCTTCGGCATCTGCCGGGCGATCTCTGCCGCCACCGTCGCCTGCCCCTCGATGATGTCCCTGTGGTCGAAGGGCGGCACCATCAGGCCGCCGCCTGCTTCCGCGAATTCGAGTGCGGCGCGCAGGCAATCCTCGAAGAAGTCGCCCACCAGCCGGATTTCGACGAACTCGCCGCCGAAGATGCGCGTCTTGTCGATCTTCTGCTGCGGTGTCGTCACCGGCATGAAGACGACGCCTTGTCTGCCGAAATGGCGGCAGACGAAGGCGAAGCCCTGCGCGTGGTTGCCGGCCGAGGCGCAGACAAAGAGCTCCGCCTTCGAACCGCCCTTCAGCGCCTTGCGGAAGAAGTTGAACGCGCCGCGTATCTTGTAGGAGCGCACCGGCGACAGGTCCTCGCGCTTCAGAAACACGCGCGCACCGAACTTCTGCGACAGGTGCTCGTTTGCCTGCAGCGGCGTCGGCGCAAAGAGCGAGCGCACCTCCTTCTCGGCGCGCGCCACGCCCTCCATGAATGCCGTGTCCGTGCCCATTGCCGCGCCTGCCGAAAGCTGTTGGTTCGAGCCGCGGCCTATTGCATATTCGGGCCGCGGAAGCCACCTTCCGCCGCGCCGCCCGAAGCGGCAAGTCCTGCAAGGTTACCGAGTGCACTCACTTTCGATCCGCGCGGCGATCCACATCTCGGCCGTCTTTGCGATCTACCTGTCGCTGGCGATGCTGATCCCGGCGTCGGTCGACCTATTCTACGGCCACGACGACTGGAAGGTCTTCGCCTTCTGCGGCTTTTTCCTCGGCGGCCTGTCGCTGGCCGTGGCGCTCGCCACGCAGGGGCGCGCGCCGCCGGCGACGACGCGCTTCGGCTTCCTGCTGGTCAATATGCTGTGGATCACCATGGCGGTGGCGGGCGCCATTCCCATGCTCGCCGCGCCGTCGATCGAGATGAGCCTGGCGGATGCGATCTTCGAATCCGTCTCCGGCATCACCACCACCGGCGGCACGGTCATCAACGGGCTCGACAACGCCCCACCCGGGCTTCTGCTCTGGCGCTCGCTGCTCAACTACATGGGCGGCCTCGGCGTCATCGCGCTGGGTCTCTTCCTGCTGCCCTTCCTCAACATCGGCGGCATCACCTATTTCCGCATCGAATCCTCGGACATCGCCGACCGGCCGTTCGAGCGGCTCGCCACCTTCACCGTCAGCCTGATCGCCATCTACACTGCGCTCGTCGCCGCCTGCGCCCTGCTCTACGTCGCCTTCGGCATGCAGATCTTCGACGCCGTCAATCATTCCATGGCAACCCTGGCGACGGGCGGAATGTCGACGCACGACACCTCTTTCGCGCGCTACGGCGACAATCCCGCGATCCTGTGGACCGGTTCGGTCTTCATGTTCATCGGCGGGCTTCCGTTCTCGATCATGATCCTGTTCGCCGTGCGCGGCCGCGTCGACGCGCTCGCCGATCCGCAGATCCGGGTATTCCTCGGCTACACGCTCGTCTTCGCGGTCGCCGTCGCGATCTACCTGCGCGTCTCGACCGGCGTGCCTTTCTTCTATGCGCTCACGCATTCGACCTTCAATTTCATGTCGATCATCACGACCACGGGCTTTGCCAGCGACGACTACACCAAATGGGGGCCGTTCGCGGTCGCCTGCATCTTCGTGGCGACCTTCCTCGGCGGCTGCTCGGGCTCGACGTCCGGTGGCATCAAGGCCTACCGGCTGCTGATCGTGTTCGAGCTCCTCGCCAACGGCGTTCGACGGCTCGTCTATCCCAACACGATCCATCCGGTGCGCTACGGCGACCGTTCCGTGCCGGACGACATGCAGCGCGCGGTTGTGCTCTTCGTCTCGTCCTTCATGGTCATCCTGATGATCGGCACCGTGCTTCTCGCCGCCACCGGACTCGACCTCGTCACCGCGCTCAGCGGCGCGCTGGCCTGCATCACCAATGTCGGGCCGGGTCTGGGCGACATCATCGGCCCGGTCGGCAATTATTCGAGCCTGCCCGACACGGCAAAGTGGATTCTCTCGGTCCTCATGCTCCTCGGACGCCTCGAGATCCTGGCCGTGCTCGTCATCTTCTCGCCCGCCTTCTGGAGTCGCTGACGGCGTCTGGACTGCCGCTGCGCGAACCGCTACCTAGATCAGGGGCACGGGTGGGGCGTTCGAGCGGTGCAGTGATGGTGCGTGTGTGTCCCGGTTCGCCGCTCCTTGCAGCATTGGCGCTGGCGGCCGCGCTGTTAGGCTCCGGCTGCACCTCGGCGCCGGAGCGTCCGCTCCTCTACCAACCGCCCGTCGTCTCGACCCAGGGCGTTGCCGCGATCCACGACATCTTCGTCGCCACCACCCGGCAGAAGGCGGCGGACCCGAAGGCGGTGTTCGACCGCAGGCGATCCCAGGACAGCGCCTTTTCCCGGATCGCGGTCAGCGTGCCCGAAGCGCGCAAGGTCGGTTCCGTCGAAAGGCCCAAGGGCAGCCGCCCGGACCCCGCGCGCTATTTCACGGCGCGGTCGATCACTGCCTATGACGGGCTGGCGACCTTTTCCGACCACGTCCGCGACGCGGCGGAGGGCGACGGCGGCCGCGCCCTCGTCTTCGTCCACGGCTACAACACGCCCTTCGACGCTGCCGTCTACCGCGCGACCCAGATCGTCCACGATGCCGGCTATGACGGCGCTCCGATCCTGTTCACCTGGCCGTCGGGCGGGCGGGCCGTCGACTATGTCTATGACCGCGACAGCGCCAACGCCGCGCGCGATGCCTTGGAACAGCTGCTGCGCTCGCTCGCGAAATCGGGCGTCAGGCGCATCGACATCGTCGCCCATTCGATGGGAACCTGGCTGACCATGGAGGCGCTCCGCAGCCTCGCCATTGCCGGCGACCGCGACGTCGGAGGCAGGCTGGGCGACGTGATCCTCGCCTCGCCGGACATCGATGTCGACGTGTTCAAGAGCCAGATGCGGCGCTACGGCGTTCCCAAGCGGCCGTTCTTCGTTCTTCTGTCGGACGACGACCGCGCGTTGCGATTCTCCAGCCTCATTGCCGGCCAGCAGCCGCGGCTCGGCGAGTATCGCGACGCAAGGGACATCGCCGATCTGGGCGTGATCGTGGTCGACCTCACCAAGGTCAAAGCCGGCGACAGCTACAACCACACCAAGTTCGCCGACAATCCCGCGCTCGTCGCGCTCCTCGGCGAGCGGCTGCGCCTCGGCGACAAGTTCACCGGCGAAACGGACGCCGCCGAAGCACCCGCGCTTCTGGCGCGCGGCGTGGGTGCCGCCGCCGAAGTCATCATCACCACCCCGTTCAAGGTGATCAACATGGTGGTGAACCAGTAACGGCGGCCGGTTCGCGCCGCGTTCAGACGAACAGGTCCACCTTCTCGAACGTCCTGACGTCCACCAATCCGACGTCGGAGATCCTCAGTTCCGGGATCACAACCAGCGCCAGCAGCGAGTGCTGCATGAAGGCGTTGTTGAGCGTGCATCCGCAGTCGATCATCGCCTGCTTCAGCCTCTCCGCCTTTTCCGCCACGATCTCGGCGCGCTCGTCCGACATCAGCCCGGCGATCCGAAGTTCGACCGTCGCCAGTTCCTTGCCGTTGGAATAGACCGTCGCGCCGCCGCCGATCTCCGACAGCCGGTTGACGGCGGCTGCCATGTCCGCCTTGTTGGTGCCGACGACGATGATCTGGTGGCTGTCATGCGCCACGCTCGACGCCACCGCGCAGTCTTGTCGATAGCGGAAGCCTGAGACGAAGGCGTTGACCACCTGGCCCGTCGCGCGGTGCCGCTCCACCACGGCGATCTGGCAGATGTCGCCCTTGCGGTCCATCGCCACCAGCCCGTTCTCGACCGGCAGGTCCACCTCCAGCGCCTTCGTCGGCGCCTGGTTCTCGACCACTCCGATGGCGCGCACCCTCACCGAGTTGGCGCCCTTGGGCGCCGCGATGTCGAACTCGGCGGCCGTCTTTTTGCCGCCGACCTTCACCGTTTCCTTCGCCTTCCGCGGATATTCGTAGGGCGGGATCTCGACGACGAGCCTGCCGTTCTCGGCGAGCTTCACGCCCCTCGCCCACACCTCGTCGACGGCAAGCTCCGCCAGGTCCGACACGATCAGGAAGTCGGCCAGCCGGCCCGGCGCGATAGAGCCGAGGTCGCGGTCGACGCGGAAATGCTGCGCCGTGTTGAGGCTCGCCATCTGGATCGCCGTCACCGGCTTCAGCCCCTGCGCGATCGCGTGCTGCACGACGCGGTTCATGTGCCCGTCGTTGACCAACGTTCCGGCATTGCAGTCGTCGGTGCAGAGGATGAAATTGCGCGGATCGATCCCCTGCTCGGTCACGGCCTTCACCTGCGCCGCCACGTCGTACCAGGCCGAGCCGAGGCGCAGCATCGCCTTCATGCCCTGCCGCACACGGGCGATCGCGTCCTCGGCGCGCGTGCCCTCGTGGTCGTCCTCAGGCCCGCCGGCGACGTAGCCGTGGAAGGCAAGGCCCAGGTCCGGCGAGGCATAGTGCCCGCCCACCACCTTGCCGGCCTTCACCGTCTCGGCGATCTCGGCCACCATCAGCCGGTCGTTGTTCGACACGCCCGGAAAATTCATCACCTCCCCGAGCCCGATGATGTTCGGCCAGGTCATCGCCTCCGCCACGTCCTTCTCGTCCAGCACCGCGCCGTTGTTCTCCAGCCCCGGCGCCGAGGGCACGCAGGACGGCATCTGGACATGCACATTGACCGGCATCGCCACCGCCTCATCGTGCATCAGCCTCACCCCTTCCAGCCCCAGCACGTTGGCGATCTCGTGCGGGTCGATGAACATCGAGGTGGTGCCGTGCGGAATGACGGCGCGGCAGAACTCGGTCACCGTCACCATGCCGCTCTCGACATGCATGTGCCCGTCGCACAGGCCCGGCACCAGATAGCGATCCTGCGCATCGACGACGATCGTCCCCGGCCCGATCGCGTGGCTCGCATCAGGCCCGCAATAGGCGAAGCGCCCGGCGACGATGGCGAGGTCCGTGCCCGCAATGATCTCGCCCGAATGCACGTTCACCCAGCGCCCGTTGCGCACCACCAGGTCGGCGGGCTTTCGCCCCGTCGCGACGTCCACCAGCAGCGGCGCCGTTTGGGACCTGGCCTTGGGCTTCGGGAAAGATTCAGACATCGCGCGACTCCTGTTTCGGCGACCTTGCCAAGGACGCGCGCGCCGCGCCAGAGGGTCGGTTCAGGCGCCTCGATTGTCAGCCTCCCCCCGGCTTGTATACTCGCCGGTCTCTGCTGACGAGGCGACAGGGTGACGACGAAGACCATCAGATGGCTGCTTTTCGCAACCGCCGCGCTGGCGATCGCCGTCCTCGTCATCGTCGGCGGCGGCCGGATCGCCACGCGCATCTATCTCGACGACGCCGCCGCGCGCGGCCAGACGACGCTCAGGCTCGCCGTCTCGGCGCTCGACGGCCATATGCGGCGTTTCGAGCCGCTGCCCGAACTGATCGCCGACCATGCCGGCATCAAGGCGCTCGTCGCCGATCCCGCCAATGCAAACCTCCGCGCCGAGGCCAACCGCTACCTGAAGGAGACCAACGCGCTCCTTAAGTCGTCCGACATCTACGTCATGGTCCCGAACGGCGATACGGTCGCGGCCAGCAATCACGACGGGCCGCTGTCCTTCGTCGGCGAGAATTTCTCCTACCGCCCCTATTTCCAGGATGCGATCGCCGGCCGGCCGGGCCGGTTCTTCGCCCTCGGGACGACCTCGCTGAAGCGCGGCTACTACTTCTCCGCGCCGGTCCGTATCGACGGTCTCGTGCGCGGCGTTGTCGTCTTCAAGGTCGACCTGGACGCCATCGAGGCTTCGTGGCGAGGTGGCGACCACGAGATCATCGTCACCGATCCCGAAGGCATCGTCTTCATGTCCGGCCGCCCGGACTGGCTCTATGCCGGCCTCCTGCCGCTAACCCCCGAGCGGCTGGCGCGCACGGAAGAGTCGCGCCGCTACGCCAATGCCCAGCTGCGCGAACTGCCCACGCGACGTGGCACGCTCTACGACCATGAACTGATGAAGGTTCTAAACGACAGCGCGACGACGGAATACCTCGTCCTGTCGGCCGAGATGGCGGGCGCCGGCTGGACCGTCAGCGTGCTGGCCGACACCGCCTCGGCCTATACGCAGAGCTTCGTCAGCGTCGCGGTCGCGCTGCTCCTCCTCGGGCTCGCTGCGCTGCTGGCGGCCATCGTCCTGCAGCGCCGGGCGCGCCTGGCCGAGCGCATGCAGCTCCAGCAGTCGGCCCGGGCGGAGCTCGAACATCGCGTGTCCGAGCGCACGGCGGATCTCGCCCTCGTCAACCGCCAGCTCGAGACCGAAGTGGCCGAGCGGCGCGCCACCGAGCAGCAGCTTCGCCAGACCCAGTCCGATCTCGTGCAGGCCGGCAAGCTCGCCGCCCTCGGCCAGATGTCGGCCGCGCTCAGCCACGAATTCAATCAGCCGCTGACGGCGGTCAAGACCTATGCCGACAACGCCGTCGTGCTGATCGAGCGCAACCGCATCGCCGAGGCCAAGGACAACGTCACCCGCATTTCCGCGCTCACCGACCGCATGGCGTCCATCAGCCGGCATCTGCGCAACTTTGCCCGCAAGCCGAACGAGAAGCTCGGATCGGTCAATCTCGGCGAGGTCGTCGCCGACACCGTCGAGATCGTCGCCTGGCGATTGAAGGCGGCCGACGCGACGCTCACCGTCGACCTCGGCCCCTCGCCGCTCACCGTGCGCGGCGGCGCCGTCAGGCTGCAACAGGTGCTGGTCAACATCATCTCCAACGCCGCCGACGCAGTCGAGGGTCTTGAAAACCGGACGATCGACCTTGTGGCACGGAAGAAATCCGGCCGGGTCACCATCACCGTGCGCGACCACGGCCCAGGTGTGCCGCCGGCCATCGCCGAGCGCATCTTCGATCCGTTCTTCACCACCAAGGGCGTCGGCAAGGGACTGGGCCTCGGCCTGTCGATTTCCTACAACATCGTCAAGGACTTCGGCGGGTCTCTTTCAGTGACGAACGATCCGGCTGGCGGTGCCGTCTTCGTCATCGAGCTCGACGCCGCGCGACCCGCCCTTCGCGAGGCCGCCGAATGAACGCGCCGCTGGTCCTTCTCGTCGACGACGAAGACGAGCTGCGGCGGTCCACCGCCCAGTCGCTCGACCTGTCGGGACTGAAGGTGCGCGATTTCGCCTCGGCCGAACGCGCGCTCGATTTCGTCAGTCCCGGCTTCAACGGCGTGGTCGTATCCGACATCCGCATGCCCGGCATGGACGGCATGACGCTCATGGGCCGCGTGCGCGAGATCGATCCGGACATTCCGGTCATCCTCGTCACCGGACACGGCGACGTGCAGCTGGCGGTCAAGGCGATGCGCGAGGGCGCCTACGACTTCATGGAAAAGCCCTTCACGGCCCAGCAGCTGGCCGACATGGCCGGACGCGCGCTCGACCGGCGCCGCCTTGTTCTGGAGAACCGGCTGCTGCGCGCAGCCGCCGGCAAGCGCGACGACATCGAGGCCAGGCTTCCCGGCCGCACCCAGGCGATGGTCGACCTGCGCTACCAGCTGCGCGCCGTCGCCGCGACCGACGCCGACGTGCTCATCATCGGCGACACCGGCACCGGCAAGGAAGTCGCCGCCCGCGCCCTGCACGATCTGAGCGCCCGCGCCACCAATCCCTTCGTCGCCATCAACTGCGCCGCCCTGCCCGAAACGCTGATCGAGAGCGAACTCTTCGGCCACGAGGCCGGCGCGTTTCCCGGCGCGATCCGCGCCCGCTACGGCAAGTTCGAGCATTCGCGCGGCGGCACCGTCCTCCTCGACGAGATCGGCTCGATGCCGGTCGACCTCCAGGCGAAGCTGCTCCGCGTCATCCAGGACCGCGCGGTCACCCGCCTCGGATCGAACGAGGCGGTGCCGCTGGATGTCCGCTTCGTCGCCACGAGCAAGGTCGATCTCGACGCCGAGGTGGCCGCCGGGCGCTTCCGCCCCGACCTCTTCTACCGGCTCAATGTGGTCACGCTCAGGCTGCCCTCGCTCGCCGCCCGGCGCGACGACATCCCCCTTCTCTTCCTGCAGCTGGTCAACGAAGCGTCCGCGCGCTACCGCCGCGAGGCGATCGACGTGCCTGCGCAGGTCGTCGCCGCCATCGCCCGGCGCGAATGGCCGGGCAACGTGCGCGAGCTGCGCAACGCGGCGGACCGCTTCGTGCTGGGTCTTGGCGCAACGCCGTCGGGCGACATGACCGCGACGAATGGCGAGGGAAAGCTCGCCGATCACGTCGCCGAATTCGAGCGCGGGGTCATCGCCGGCGCCCTGCGCGCCCACCGCGGCAGCCTGAAGCCGGTCTACGAATCCCTCGGCATCTCGCGCAAGACGCTCTACGAGAAGATGCAGAAATACGGGCTGGACAAGAGCGACGCCTGAGAGACACCTTTGAGTGGGTGGCAATCCACACAGGCGTTGCCGGCCGATGTTACGATTTCCACCCATCACCGGCCTGGGATGCAAAAAAGATCGTCTTCGATCCGGGCTTCAGGTTGCCATATCGCCGCAACAGGTCATCTAGTTCTCCATCCATACGCGGTGCCGGGAGGATCTGTGCACCAGATGGCACGACAAGATATCGGGAGGAAATCCATGAAGAAGCTTCTTGCCGCGCTCGGCGCGGCCGCGACGATTTCGCTGACGGCGTTCTCGGCCGGTGCGCAGACCTATCCTGACCGGACGATCTCGGTCGTCGTTCCCTTCGCGGCCGGCGGCCCGACCGACACCGTCACCCGCCTCGTCGCCGAAGCCATGTCGAAGGATCTCGGCCAGCAGGTCATCGTCGAGAACGTCGGCGGCGCCGGCGGCACGCTCGGCGCCGGCAAGGTCGCCAAGGCGGACCCGGACGGCTACACGCTCCTGCTCCACCATATCGGCATGGCGACCAGCGCCACGCTCTATCGCAAGCTCGCCTATGACACGCTGAACGCCTTCGAATATATCGGCCTCGTCACCGAAGTGCCGATGACGCTCGTGGCGCGCAAGGATTTCGAGCCGACCGACCTGAAGGCGCTCGTCGACTACGCCAAGGCCAACAAGGACAAGATGACGGTCGCCAACGCCGGCATCGGCGCTGCCTCGCACCTGTGCGGTATGCTGTTCCAGACCGCCATTGGAACCCAGCTCGTGACCGTGCCCTACAAGGGCACCGGCCCTGCCATGACCGATCTGCTCGGCGGTCAGGTCGATTTCATGTGCGACCAGACCACCAACACGACCAAGCAGATCCAGGGCGGCACCATCAAGGCCTACGCGGTGACGACGCCGAAGCGCCTCGACGTGCTGCCGGACGTGCCGACCACGGAGGAAGGTGGCCTTCCGGGCATGCAGGTGTCGATCTGGCACGGCCTCTACGCGCCGAAGGGAACGCCGTCCGAGGTGATCGACCGGCTGTCGAAGTCGCTCCAGGTCGCGCTCAAGGACGAGAACGTCATCGCCCGCTTCGCCGAACTCGGCACCGCGCCGTCGCCGGAAGCCGATGCGACGCCCGCCGCCCTGAAGGCCAAGCTGGAGAGCGAGATCGCCCGCTGGAAGCCGATCATCGAGGCGGCCGGCCAGTTCGCCGACTGACGCCCCGGCGGGGCGCGCCCGCGCCCCTTTCCGGTCCCGCGACCGCCGCCCGGCGGTCGCGCACAACTGTTCAGCGGGTCTCGTCATGCAACGTCAGTCTGCCGATATTCCCAACATCGTCTGCGGCGCGATCTTCATCCTGTTCGGCGCCTCCTTCGCCTACCAGTCGACGCAGATGGACATCGGACGCGCGGTCAAGATGGGTCCGGGATACTTCCCGCTGCTCGTCGCCGTCGTGCTCATCCTGCTTGGCGCGATCATCGTGTTCCAGGCGTTCCGCGTCGATCACGGGCCGATCGGCCACGTCGCCTGGCGCGGCCTCGCCTTCATCCTGCCGACGCCGATCATCTTCGGGCTTACCGTGCAGGGGCTGGGCTTCATCCCGGCGATCTTCTTCACCGCGCTGATCGCCAGTTTCGCCTCCGAGCGGATGCGGCCTTTGCGTGCCGTGATCATCGCCGCCGGTGTGACGGCTTTCTCCACACTTGTGTTCGTCAACGGGCTGGGCCTGCCCTTCCGCATGATCGGCCCCTGGCTGGGACAATAGAAGACGATGGAACTCTTCGACAATCTGGCGCTCGGCTTCACCACCGCCACGACGCTCACCAATCTCGGCTTCTGCCTGATCGGCGTGCTGCTCGGCACGCTGATCGGCGTCTTGCCCGGTATCGGGGCCACCGCGACGATCGCCATGCTTTTGCCGATCACCTACCAGATCGGCGAGCCGGTCACCTCGCTGATCATGCTGGCCGGCATCTACTACGGCGCGCAATATGGCGGCTCCACCACCGCCATCCTCGTCAACATGCCGGGCGAATCCTCGTCCGCCGTCACCGCCATCGACGGCTACCAGATGGCGCGGAAGGGCAGAGCCGGTCCCGCGCTGGCGATCGCGGCCATCGGTTCGTTCTTCGCCGGCACGGTCGCCACTTTCATCGTCGCCGCGCTGGCCATCCCGCTGATCGCCTATGCGCTCAAGTTCAGCTCCGCCGAGACCTTCTCCCTCATGGTGCTCGGCCTCGTCTGCTCGGTGGCGCTGGCATCCGGCTCGGTCGTCAAGGCGCTCGCCATGGTGTCGCTCGGCGTGCTGCTCGGCATCGTCGGCTCCGATACGATTTCCGGCGTGCCGCGCTTCAATATGGACATTCCCGAGCTTGCCGACGGCTTCAGCTTCGTCGCGGTCGCCGTCGGCGTCTTCGGCATCGCCGAGATCCTGCGCAATCTCGAGAACGAAAAGGGGCGCAGCGCCGACATCGCCAAGGTCGGGAGCCTGTTTCCGACGCGCGACGACTGGATGCAGATGGTCGCGCCGATCTTCCGCGGCACGATCCTGGGCTCCGCACTCGGCGTCCTGCCCGGTGGCGGCGCAATCCTGGCGTCCTTTGCCTCCTATACGATCGAGAAGCGTATCTCGAAGAGCCCGAAGGAGTTCGGCCAGGGCGCCGTTGCCGGCGTCGCCGGGCCCGAATCGGCCAACAACGCCGCCGCGCAGACCTCGTTCATCCCGTTGCTGACGCTCGGCATCCCGGCCAATCCGGTGATGGCGCTGATGATCGGCGCGATGATCATCAACGGCGTCGTGCCCGGCCCCAACGTGGCGACCGAGGAGCCGGCGCTGTTCTGGGGCATCATCGCCTCGATGTGGATCGGCAACCTGCTGCTGATCATCCTCAACCTGCCGCTCGTCGGCCTGTGGGTGAAGCTGCTGACGGTTCCGTATTACATCCTCTTCCCGATCATCATGTCGTTCTGCGCCATCGGCGTCTACAGCGTGAACTCCAACGTCTACGACCTCTACACCGTCGCGGCGTTCGGCCTGCTCGGCTATGTCCTGCTCAAGCTCCGCTGCGAACCCGCGCCGCTGCTTCTCGGCTTCGTCCTCGGCAAGCCGCTCGACGAGAACCTGCGCCAGGCGATGATCAAGGCCTTCGGCGACCCGACCGTGTTCGTCACCCGGCCCATCAGTGCGGTCGTTCTCGCCATCACGCTGGTCGTCTTCATCCTCATGCTCCTGCCCGCGGTGCGCAAGAAGCGGGAAGAGGTCTTCGTCGAGGAAGAATGAGCGACGCCCCGCCCGCCTGGCCGCCTTTCTACTTCAGTGGCGGATGGTTCCGCCTGGGCTCCGACGAGCCGCAGTTTCGCATCAAGGGCAAGTACGAGTTCGAGTTCCTCTCGACCGAGGAAGGCGACGACCCCGCGCTCGCCGCGCCGGTCTATGCCGAGGATCTCGCACGGCATATCGCCGGCAAGCCGAAATGGCTGGCAACGGGAGGCTGGGAGATCGAGCCCGGTCCAGCAGGCCACACCGGCGCCGTCCATTCGACGCCCTTCGTCGCGCGACACCCCGACTCCGGCCGCACGATAGAAGGCCGCCTCGCGCTGTCTCCCGATCCGTCGCATTGGGTCAAGGTCGAGGTCTACCTCGGCGCCTTCCGTGTCCTCGTCGCCTATCTCGACATGCCATGGGAGCAGCACGAACTCTGGCCCTCCGGCGCGCCCGAGAAAACCGACGAAGCCCCCGGCCGCATCGGCAAGCGCCGCGACTGGACCAACTTCTCGGCCGCCGCCTGGCCAGTGCTTGAGCGCTTCGCCGAACAGGGCTGGTTCAACGTCGAGCTGCCCGAAGGCTGATCGCAACGGGCGGCCGCCGGCCTTACGTTACGTCACGCATTCGTGACCCCATGCACGCGCGGCGTGCTTCGTGAGGGACGGAGGCGGGAGTAAACTGTTGGCGCGACTTCCACCCCCCATCACGGAGAACGATGATGTCTGCGCACAGCATTTCGACGCTGGGCTCTACGGTTTTCGCATGCGCGCTGTCCATCGGCGCTTTCGCTCTCGCCCCCGCCCCCGCCCAGGCGGCCGAAGAGCCACTTTTTGCCGTCCTCAGCGGCAACGAAGAATGCAACGCCGTCGCCCCGCCCGCCGGACCGGTCTGCCGCGTCGGCGACCGCGACGCGTTCGGCTCGGCGACGATCCTCATCTCGCAGGCCCCGGGCGCGGCTCTGCTCTGCTTTGCCCTCACGATCGACAATCTGAACGTTGCGGCGAATGCCGCGCATATCCATTCCGGCAATGCCACCTTCAACGGCGGAGTGGTCGTCAATCTCGCGCCCCCCGTCGGGCCGGCTGCCAGCAACCCCGGCGCATCGTCCGGCTGCGTCGCTATCGCCGCCGCCACCGCGGCGGCGATCGTCGCCAATCCGACGCGGTTCTACATCAACGTCCACAACGCCCAGTTCCCGGGCGGGGCCGCCCGCGGGCAACTCTTCTAGAAGCGTTCCCGGCGCGCCTGCCTTGTCGGCCGCGCCGGGCCGCCTGCGGTGCCAGGAATGGGGAACTCATGCACGGCGCAGCGGGTTTCCGCCCCGTGCTGATCGCGACCTTCAACATCAACAATGTCAACCGGCGCCTGCCCAACCTGCTCGACTGGCTGGCCCGGCGGCGGCCCGACATCGTCGCCCTGCAGGAACTGAAAGCCGCGCAGGCTGATTTCCCGGCCGAGGCGATTGCGCGGGCAGGCTATGCCGCGGTCTGGCGCGGACAGAAGACCTGGAACGGCGTCGCGCTTTTGGCGCGCGGGCGCGAGCCGGTCCTCACTCGCGACCGGCTGCCCGGCGATCCCGCCGACGTCCAGAGCCGCTACATCGAGGCCGCGATCAACGGCATCGTGGTCGCCTCGATCTACGCCCCCAACGGCAACCCGCAGCCGGGCCCGAAATTCGACTACAAGCTCGCCTGGATGGAGCGGCTGCGGCGCCACGCGGCAACCTTGCGCCGCACCGGCGTACCCGTCGTGCTTGCCGGCGACTTCAACGTCGCGCCGACCGACCTCGACATCTATCCAACCCGCTCCTGGGACGACGATGCGCTGATCCAGCCCGAGACCCGCGCCGCCTGGCGCCGCCTTCTCGGCCGCAGCTGGACCGACGCGATCCGGAACGAGCCGGGGCGCCGGAAAAGTTTCGAAAGCGCGATCAGAACTTGTAGCTGACGCCAAGCTTGATCGTGCTGAAGGAGCCGTCGCCCTCGAAAGCCTCGGTCGGCGCGACACCCGTGCCGAAGGGGATGTCGCCGAGATCGACGAACATGTATTCGCCCTTCACCAGCCAGTTGTCGGTGAATGCATATTCGAGACCGCCGCCGACCGCGTAGCCGGTCGCGGTGCCGCTGCCCTGCTGGGCCGAATTGAAGATGCCGCCGTCCACGCCGCCATAGGCCAGACCGCCGGTGGCATAGATCAGCGCCCGGTCCGCCGCGAAGCCGAGACGGGCGCGCAGAGTGCCGTAATACTGGATATCGACATTGCAGGCGCCGGCGTTGCATGACCAGAAGGGCCCGGGCGTGCCCTGGGCCGTCTCGCCCTTCGGACCGTTCTGGATGTCCGCCTCGATGCCGGCCACGATGTTGCCGAACTGCCAGTTGTAGCCGATCGCCACGCCCCCGATGACACCGTCGACATCGACGTCCACGCCGGTGCCGGACGCGCTGAACTGGGTGTAGCTGCCGAAGGCGCCGCCGACATGGGCGCCGATGTAGAGGCCCGTCCAGTCATAGGAGCTCAGCGTCGGCTCGGTGCCGACATCCGCGGCAGAAGCCACGCTCGCGGAAACAAGGATGAATGTTGAGGCAAGAAGCGATTTAAGCATCGGAAATATCCCTTCCACTCGCGCGGCGCGTGCAGCGCCATGACTTGCGGTTCATGCCAGTCATGGATTGGCCTTGCTTTCGCTACCTTCCCGCCATCTGCCCGGAGTGGCAAGAGACAATGCTGTCGTCACGTCAATTGACGGACGGAAGTTGCGTCGACGCAACAGACTATTTGTTAACCATCTTCGCGCTCATCTCGGCGAGCCGCGACCCGGCCTCCGCTACTCGAGCGATTTGAGAAACGCGATCAGGTCGTGGATCTCGTGAGGATCGAGCTGAAACTGCGGCATGCTCGGATGGCCGGTCGAGATCCCTTCGGCAAACGCTTCCTCGAGGTTTTCGACCGGGTAGCGCCGGTGCAGTTCGCGCAGGGGCGGCGCAATAGAGAGCGGGCTGGGGCCGATCTTGTCGATGGAATGGCATTGCGCGCAATAGGTTTTGACGAGAACCCGCCCGCGCTGCACGTCCGGCGGGGTCTGCGCCGCGACAGGCGCGGCGAAGGCAAGACAGAGACCGAGGGCAAGGCCTGCACGCAACGCTTTCATGATGTCACCCTCACCTGTTCCCGCCCCGAGCACCCGGAGAGACGTCGCGGCCCCGTCCGGCGACCGTATGCCAGCCGATTGGGATGCCCGTCATGCTCATGACCCATCATGGCCCAAGGCGCGGGGGCGTCAAAGAACTTTGATCGTCATCAGCGGCGGGAACCAAATCGGCCCCTGGCCATTCTTGTCCATCACGACCAGATTCCCCCTCATGGTCGTGAGAAAACAGAACCCGCCATCGGCAACGGTGGCGGGTTTTCGTTGCCCGCGCGTCTTCACAACCCAATTGGACAATGGTGCGGGCGGCGGGGATCGAACCCGCATAGCCAGAGGCCGAGGGATTTTAAGTCCCTTGCGTCTACCAGTTCCGCCACGCCCGCGTGGCCACTGGCGTAGCGAAGGCACAGGCCACGATCAAGCGGCGAGTTCCCTCGCGGCGTCCACTTGCCCTTCGATTGGCTATCTATCACCGGTATGCGCCGCCTCCCCGTGGAGTGGAAGGCAAAAGACCCCGTCCCACACGGTCACTATCGCCTTTCCCCAAGGTAAGCTTTCCTCTATTCTTCTTTTCAATGCATTTATCTTGGAGATTCATCCATGCGACGTATCGGATCAGTGCTTGCCGCCGCTGCCGTCCTGATAGGCTTCGCCTTCCCGGCAATGTCCCAGGATTCGACCAACCAGTCCCGTCCGCCTGTGCCTGCGGCTCCTCCTGTCTCCCCCGCGCCTAACCTGTCGCCGGCGCAGCGATCGGCGATCGCGAAGGATCTGATTGCCAGATGGCAAAAGACCGCGGACCAACAGCCCGGCGGGGGCGGAGAGCGATGGGCAGGCCTGCTCGCACAGGTTATCGGTACCGCAGACGCGGAGAACGTGAAGCGAGCCACGAGCGCCACGTCCCTAGACTCCCTGTATCGCATGCTATCCGGCTACGTGCCGGATCCGCCTGCCCAGTCGCCCGGTTCCCTGGGAAACCAAAAGGTTACTCCGCAGGTGCTCGGTTCATACCTCGCGGACACAACCTACACGCCATTGCCGAATGGCCGGTGCCGCATCGCCGACTCGCGGGTGATCAGCTCGCCCCTGCCGGCGGGCGGGACGCGCAGCCTCATGACCGAATTCATCAGCAGCTATTCCACCCAGGGTGGCAATGGCACCTATTCAAGCGGCGATGGCTCGACGAATTGCGGCCTGCCGGGCTATCCGACGGCCTATGCTCTCAGCATCACTCTGCTGTCCCCCGCCGGCAATGGTGTCTTCAAGGCGTACCGCTACGCATCCGCGGCCGCGACCGGCAACAGCATTCTCTACAATGCCGGAGACTTTGGTGCCAGCGGCGACCTGATCGTCGGGAACTGCTACGGCTGCTCCTACAACATCGCGATCCAGAGCTCTGCCGCGGTACACTACGTCATCGACATTCTTGGCTATTTTTCCCCGCCGCAGGCGACGCCTCTGTCCTGCTACTACACTTCATGGAATCAGCAGACAGTGGGCAATGGAGCGAACTTTGACCTCTACGCCTTCGCATGCGCGGCTGGCTATACTGCCCTCGACACGGTCTGTCAGGCTACCAACTGGATCCAGTATGTTCACGTGGGACTGGGGCAGTGCGCCGGGCGCAATAACAGCGGCGGCAATGCAACTATGTCCGCTTCGCGCAACTGCTGCCGTGTACCTGGCCGATAGGAGATACTGCCTTCCGGCGCGGCGGAGCTTCCCACACCGCGCCAGACAGCCGCTCGGCAGGTAGGGACGGCGCGGCCGATCAAGCCGCAAACGCCCTCTCTGCCACCCGGCCGATCATCGCCGCGACACGGTCGCTCGCCCAGTATTGCGGGTGATGGCCGATACCCTCCAGCGTCTCGAAGTCGAGCCCCTTGATCAGGGCGCGGAATTCGTCGCCGTTCTCCTTGTAGTTCAGCACCTTGTCGGCCGTGCCGAAGATCATGCCCGCCGGCATGTCGATCTCGGAGAACCGCTTCGACAGCGCCGGCATGTCGTCGGCGACGGCCACCAGGTCCATCACCATATTGATGAAATGGCCGGGCCTCAGCCCCAGTTCGCCGCCCCCCCTCGGTCATGTAGTCCTTCGGCGTCTCCTGCGGCCCGAACACATAGGCGAGCGTCGCCGGCGCCATCTTCAGCGCCGCCGGGATCGCCACCGTGTTCGCCAGCAGCCAGCGTTTGAGCGGCGAGCGGATGTAGATCGGCGCGAATTCCGGCGGCACGCCCTCGCGGTGCCGTGTCAGCGCGGCGACGAGCACGATGCCCGAGATCTTGTCCGGATGGTTCAGAGCCAGCGTCAGCGTGATCATGCCGCCGAGCGAATGGCCGACGACCAGCGGCTTCTCCAGTCCGAGCCTGTCGATGAACCTGGCGATCAGCGCCGCCTGTTCCGGCAGCCGCGCGCTCGCACCCGGCGCCCGTGTCGACCAGCCGGCGCCCGGCCGGTCGAGCGCGATCAGCCGGTAGCCGGGGATCTTGCCGCCGAACAGCGGGTGACGCAGATGATGCAGCGTGCCGCCGAGCCCATGGATGAACAGGATCGGCCTGCCTTCGCCCTCCTCGACATAGTGAATGCGGTTGCCGTCGATCTCGACGAACTTGCCCCGCGCCGGCACCAGCCGCTCGGCCCGGCGCGCGATCGTCTGCGTGCGCCAGACGAAATACGCCGCGACCAGGGCCGCGGCGGCGAGGAGAAGGACGGCGAGCCAGGCGAGAATCGACAGCAAGGGCATGCACTCCGCGGATATCAGGCGGAAGCTAGATCATCTTTCGCACCTGCGAAACAGGCCGCGTCCGCTCCCCATTGCCGCCCGCGCACATCGGCGCTACGAGACGCTGGCCGAGCGAAAGGATGCCACGTTGAGCGATATCGTGACTGCCGCCATGATGGTGATCGGGGACGAGATCCTCTCCGGCCGCACCAAGGACAGGAACATCGGCCACCTCGCCGACGTCATGACCGCCATCGGCATAGACCTCAAGGAGGTCCGCATCGTCGCCGACGAGGAGGACGAGATCGCAGCCGCCGTCAACGCGCTACGCGCCAGATACACCTATGTCTTTACCACCGGCGGCATCGGCCCGACGCATGACGACATCACCGCCGATTCGATCGCGAAAGCCTTCGGCGTGCCCTGCGATTACGATCCCAAGGCCTATCGGATGCTCGAGGAGAGCTATGCCGCCCGCGGCCTCGAATATACCGAGGCGCGCAAGCGCATGGCGCGCATGCCCGTCGGCGCCTCGCATATCGACAACCCGATCTCGCTGGCGCCCGGCTTCAGGATCGGCAACGTCCATGTCATGGCGGGCGTGCCGGCGATTTTCCAGGCGATGCTCGACAATGTCGTGCCGACGCTGAAGGGCGGCGCGGTCATGCTGTCCGAGACCGTCCACTGCCCCTACGGGGAAGGCACGATCGGCACCCAGCTCGGCGAAATCCAGAAGGCCAACCCGGACACGATCATCGGCTCCTACCCCAAATATCTCGACGGCAAGTTCTGGACCGAGCTCGTCGTGCGCTCGCGCTCGGCCGAGAGCCTCGCGAAGGCCAAGGGCGAGGTCGAGGCGATGTTGGCGGCGATCGCGGCCAAGGCATAATCCACCGCCAACGCGCAACCGTGAAAGACGGGGGATCGCGGCGGCCCGAGCTGCCCCCTTCTCCCCGTCGTTACGGGGAGAAGTGCCCGGCAGGGCGATGAGGGGCAGCGCCGGCATCGGCTCTTTGCCGATTCTCGTGGACGGAACCCGCCCAACCTTGCATTTGCGCCCAAAATCCCGCTAAGCCCGGCTGCATTCCAGCCAAGCGGAGTGCGTCCGATGTCCCTGCCCGAAAAAGCCTTCCCGGTCTCGTGGGACCAGTTCCATCGCGACGCGCGCGCGCTCGCCTGGCGCCTCGCCGGCATCAACAGCGGCCAGTGGAAGGCGATCGTCTGCATCACCCGTGGCGGCCTGGTGCCCGCCGCCATTATCTCGCGCGAGCTCGGCATTCGCGTCATCGAGACCGTGTCCGTCGCGTCGTACCACGACTATACCTCGCAGGGCGAGCTGGCCGTGCTCAAGGAAGTCACGCCCTCGCTGCTGGAAAACGGCGGCGAGAGCGTGCTGATCGTCGACGATTTGACCGACACCGGCAAGACCGCCGCCGTCGTCCGCGCCATGATGCCCAAGGCCCATTTCGCCGCCGTCTACGCCAAGCCCAAGGGCCGGCCGATGGTCGACACCTATGTCACAGAGGTCAGCCAGGACACCTGGATCTATTTCCCGTGGGACATGGGTTTCACATACCAGAAGCCGATTGCCGAGGATCATCGCGGCTGAGGCCGGACCTCCAGGCCGATTTTGGTAAGTTTCGCGTAGGGTTTGCGCTTTATTATCAGCGCACTATCTGTATGATTCGTAAGCTGGCAAATAAGAAGGCGACCATCGAACCATCAGGATGTTGATCTCACACGCAACCCGCAGACGTTTCCTCGAGCGCGCCCGCCAGTTCTTCGGCGGCATGCCGTGCCGGGTTCAGGTCGCCGCCCTGCCCTGGCGGCTGTCCGGCGGCGATGTGGAGGTCATGCTGGTGACGAGCCGCGGAACCGGTCGCTGGGTATTGCCGAAGGGCTGGCCGGAAGCATCCGAAAAGCTGGCCGAGGCAGCCGCCCGCGAGGCGGCCGAAGAGGCCGGCATTTCCGGCGGGATCGCCGAGCGCGAGGCGGGCCGCTTCTACTACGAGAAGGTTCTTCCGTCCGGCCTCGAATGGCACTGCGAGGTGCATGTCTTCCCGCTCGAGGTCGACAGCGTGGCCGACAAATGGCCGGAAATGAAGAAGCGCAAGCGCAACTGGTTCCGTGCCGTGGACGCCGCAAAACTGGTGTCCGAACCCGATCTGGCGGAACTGATCGCCCGTTTCGGCACTAATCCACGACAAATCGCCGCCTGAACCCGGTCCGACATTGCCGGGCCGGGTGAAACCCCTTATCGCGCGCGGGAGTGCGGACGATCGACGGCCGCGCATGTCGTCAGGATTGGACCAACTGGCCGATGGCACTTTCCGCCGAACTCGCCCGCAAGGAAACGCTCGACAAGGACCTTGAGAAGTTCGCCACCGTCGAGGAGGCCGCCGGCGTCCTGTCGCGCGGGCTGGTTGCACCCGGTCTGGCGCTGCTCTTCATCGCCCTCGCCTCCGTCGTCACTTCGATCTACGTCGTCGGCCAGCCAGGCGCCGTGGTGATCATCGCCGCCGCGGCGGTGGGCGGCTACATGGCGCTCAACATCGGCGCCAACGACGTCGCCAACAATGTCAGCGCCGCGGTGGGCGCCCGGGCCTTGACGCTGGGCAGCGCTCTCGTCATGGCGGCGATCTTCGAGACGGCCGGCGCATTGATCGCCGGCGGCGATGTCGTCGAGACGATCTCGAAGGGCATCATCGATCCGGCGCTCGTCGCCGATGCGAACACGTTCATCCGCCTCATGCTCGGCGCGCTCATCTCCTCGGCGCTCTGGATCAACCTCGCCACCTGGATCGGTGCCCCCGTGTCGACCACCCATTCCGTCGTCGGCGGCGTGCTCGGCGCCGGCGTGGCGGCGGCCGGCATGGCCTCGGTCGACTGGAGCGTCATGAGCGCGATCGCGGCGTCGTGGGTCATCTCCCCGCTTGCCGGCGGAGCCATCGCCGCCCTGTTCCTGTTCTTCATCAAGTCGACCATCATCTACCAGGACGACAAGCTCACCGCCGCGCGCCGCTGGGTGCCGGTGCTGATCGCCATCATGGCGGGATCGTTCGCCGCCTATCTGGCGAGCAAGGGCCTCGGGCGCATCGTCAAGCTCGACGGGTTGACGCTGGCAGCCCTGGGGCTCGGCTCGACTGCGCTGTTCTGGGTCGTCTCCCACCGCTACGTCGCCTGGCAGTCGCGCGGCATGGATAACCGCAACCAGTCGCTGCGCAAGCTGTTCCGGCTGCCGCTGGTGATCTCGGCCGCACTCCTCTCCTTCGCCCACGGCGCCAACGACGTCGCCAACGCGGTCGGGCCGCTCGCCGCCATTGTCTCCGCCGCGCAGGGCGGCGGCGTCGAGGCCAAGGTCGGCATTCCGCTCTGGGTCATGCTCATTGGCGCGCTCGGCATCTCGATCGGCCTCATCCTGTTCGGCCCGAAGCTCATCCGCATGGTCGGCGAGCAGATCACCAAGCTCAACCCGATGCGGGCCTTCTGCGTGGCGTTGTCGGCAGCGCTCACCGTCATCGTCGCCTCCGCCCTCGGCATGCCGGTCAGTTCGACCCACATCGCGGTCGGCGCGGTGTTCGGCGTCGGCTTCTTCCGCGAGTGGTACACAGCCAACTCGCCCCGCCGCCGCGCCTATCTCGAGCGCAAGATGGCCCGCCGGCGCGCCGAGCGCGAGGCCTCTGCCGGAGCGATCGCCGACGTGCTCGCCGACGAGGCCGACCTCGACAATGGTCCCTCGCCGCCCGTCTCCCGCGACGAGATCACCCGCCGCAACCTGGTGCGCCGCGCCCATGTCCGCACCATCGTCGCCGCCTGGGTCACCACCGTGCCCGCCTCGGCACTGCTCGCCGTCGGCGCCTTCCACCTGATCGGCCTGGTGTTCTGAAGGCGGCGTGGTCCCCGTTATCCACACGCATCCCCCACAAGATGTTGTGGTCATAAATCTCGTACAAACGAATCGTTGACGCTGCCGTCCGAGTCGTCTTTTATTGGATATGCACCCCTGTTGAGGGCGCGGCGCAGGCTCCGGCCTCAGCCAGTTCTTCCCTGATTTGATGCGTTTCCCGACACCCGAAACCGCTTTGCCGCGGCCCGTTCGGCCGGGGATTCGTTTGCCCTTCGGGCCGGAGGAATTGGACGGTTCTGGGTGGCGTAAAGAGGTTGTTAATACTATATTTAGTGTTTGCGGGGGATAGTCAGCACCATATAAAGGAAGCGTCTCGCCCGGCGAGACTCACCTGAAAGGTGCTGGAAAGGGGCCGCAAGGCCGGTTCGAACGTCGCGGTTCAGCCTTTTCGAGGAGGCGGAACGGACAGGCGGACCGGGGTTGCGGAGAGGCGTCGTGATCCATGTCGGACACGGCGGATGCGGACGGCGCGCAGTCGCGGAATCTTTACGAGGGATTCCTGTGGACAGGCGCTATATTTAGGACTGAAGGGACAAGACGATGCGGATCGAGCGGCGTTTCACCAGGGATGGACAGTCGGCCTATGCGGAGATCGAATTCCGCAAGGCCCTCTCCGAGATCAAGAACCCCGACGGCTCGGTGGTCTTCCGCCTCGCCGACATCGACGTGCCGGCGCAGTTCAGCCAGGTCGCGACCGATGTTCTCGCCCAGAAGTATTTCCGCAAGGCCGGCGTCCCCGCGCGCCTGAAGAAGGTCGAGGAAACGCAGGTCCCCTCCTTCCTGTGGCGTTCCGTGGCCGACGAGGCCGAACTCGCGAAGCTCCCCGAGAACGAGCGCTACGGCTCCGAGACCGATGCCCGCCAGGTCTTCGACCGGCTCGCCGGCACCTGGACCTACTGGGGCTGGAAGGGCGGCTATTTCGCCTCCGAGGACGACGCCCGCGCCTTCCGCGACGAGCTCGCCTACATGCTCGCCACCCAGCGCGTCGCGCCCAACTCGCCGCAGTGGTTCAACACCGGCCTGCACTGGGCCTACGGCATCGACGGTCCCGGCCAGGGCCATTTCTACGTCGACCCGTTCACCGGCAAGCTGACCAAGTCGAAGTCGGCCTATGAGCATCCGCAGCCGCATGCCTGCTTCATCCAGTCCGTCGCCGACGACCTCGTCAACGAGGGCGGCATCATGGACCTGTGGGTGCGCGAGGCGCGCCTGTTCAAATACGGCTCCGGCACCGGCTCCAACTTCTCCTATCTGCGCGGCGAGGGCGAAAAGCTCTCCGGCGGCGGCCGCTCGTCGGGCCTCATGTCCTTCCTCAAGATCGGCGACCGCGCCGCCGGCGCCATCAAGTCGGGCGGCACGACGCGCCGCGCCGCCAAGATGGTGGTCGTCGACATCGACCATCCCGACATCGAGGACTACATCGACTGGAAGGTGAAGGAGGAGCAGAAGGTCGCCTCCCTCGTCACCGGCTCCAAGATCGTCAAGAAGCACATGACGGCCGTCATGAAGGCCTGCGTCAATTGCGAAGGCCCGGACGGCGACTGCTACGACCCGAACAGGAACCCGGCGCTGAAGCGCGCCATCAAGGACGCCAAGAAGGACGGCGTGCCGGAGAATTACGTCCAGCGCGTCATCCAGTTCGCGCGCCAGGGCTACACCTCGATCGAGTTCAAGACCTACGACACCGACTGGGATTCGGAGGCCTACCTCACCGTCTCGGGCCAGAACTCCAACAATTCCGTCTCGTTGAAGGACGACTTCCTGCGCGCCGTCGAGACCGACGGGACGTGGAACCTGACCGCCCGCAAGGACGGCAAGGTGATGAAGACGCTGAAGGCGCGCGACCTGTGGGAAAAGATCGGCTACGCCGCCTGGGCGTCGGCTGATCCGGGCCTGCACTTCAACACGACGATGAACGACTGGCACACCTGCGCGTCTGCCGGTGCGATCCGGGCGTCCAACCCGTGCTCGGAATACATGTTCCTCGACGACACGGCCTGCAACCTCGCCTCGATCAACCTCCTGCCCTACCGCATGCAGAACGGCGAGATCGACATCGCGGCCTACGAGCACACCGTGCGCCTGTGGACCGTCGTGCTCGAGATCTCGGTCATGATGGCCCAGTTCCCGTCGAAGGAGATCGCAAAACTCTCCTACGAATACCGCACGCTCGGCCTCGGCTACGCCAATATCGGCGGTCTGCTGATGACCTCCGGCATCCCCTACGATTCCGCCGAGGGCCGCGCCATCTGCGCCTCGCTCACCGCGATCATGACCGGCGTCGCCTACGCCACCTCGGCCGAAATGGCCGGCGAACTCGGCGCCTTTCCGGATTACGACCGCAACGCCACCAACATGCTGCGCGTCATGCGCAACCACCGCCGCGCCGCCTATGGCGACCGCGACGGCTACGAGAAGCTGTCGGTCCAACCCGTCCCGCTCGTCGCCTCCGACCTGAAGCAGCCGGCGCTGGTCGAGCACGCCAAGGCCGCCTGGGACCGCGCCATCGAGCTCGGCGAGACGCACGGCTACCGCAATGCGCAGGCCACCGTCATCGCGCCCACCGGCACGATCGGCCTCGTCATGGACTGCGACACCACCGGCATCGAGCCCGACTTCGCGCTGGTCAAGTTCAAGAAGCTCGCCGGCGGCGGCTATTTCAAGATCATCAACCGCGCCGTTCCGGAAGCGCTGCGCACGCTCGGCTATTCCGAGAGCCAGATCGCCGAGATCGAGGCCTATGCCGTCGGCCACGGCAATTTGAACCAGGCGCCCGGCGTCAACCCCGGTTCGCTCAAGGCCAAGGGCTTCACCGACGAGAAGATCGCGGCGGTCAACGCGGCGCTTGGGCAAGCCTTCGACATCAAGTTCGTCTTCAACCAGTGGACGCTCGGCGCCGACTGGGTGAAGCAGACCTTCGGCTTCACCGACGAGCAGCTGAACGACTTCTCCTTCGAGATGCTGCCGGCGCTCGGCTTCACGAAGAAGGAGATCGAGGCCGCCAACATCCACGTCTGCGGCGCCATGACGCTCGAGGGCGCGCCCTTCCTCAAGGACGAGCACCTGCCGGTGTTCGACTGCGCCAATCCCTGCGGCAAGATCGGCAAGCGCTATCTCTCGGTCGACAGCCACATCCGCATGATGGCCGCCGCCCAGCCCTTCATCTCGGGCGCCATCTCCAAGACGATCAACATGCCGAACGAGGCGACCGTCGAGGACTGCAAGTCGGCCTACATGCTGTCCTGGAAGCTGGCGCTCAAGGCGAACGCGCTCTACCGCGACGGCTCGAAACTCTCCCAGCCGCTCAACGCCTCGCTGATCGCCGACGAGGAGGACGATGAGGACGATCAGGTCGAGGCTCTGGTCGCGGCACCTGCTGCGCAGAAGGCGGTGCAGATCACCGAGCGCATCGTCGAACGCATCGTCGAGCGCGTCGTGCGCGACCGCGAGAAACTGCCGAACCGCCGCCAGGGCTACACCCAGAAGGCGGTCGTCGGCGGCCACAAGGTCTATCTGCGCACCGGCGAGTTCGGCGACGGGCGCTTGGGCGAGATCTTCATCGACATGCACAAGGAAGGTGCCGCCTTCCGCGCGATGATGAACAACTTCGCCATCGCGATCTCGCTAGGCCTCCAGTACGGCGTGCCGCTCGAGGAATATGTCGAGGCCTTTACGTTTACAAAATTCGAGCCGGCGGGCATGGTCCAGGGCAACGACGCGATCAAGAACGCCACGTCGATCCTCGACTACGTCTTCCGCGAGTTGGCCGTCTCCTATCTGGCGCGCCACGACCTCGCCCATGTCGACCAGTCCGACTTCTCCAACACCTCGCTCGGCCGCGGCATTTCGGAGGGCAAGACCAACCTCGTCTCCACCGGCTGGACGCGCGGCTACAAGCCGACGCTGGT
The DNA here is from genome assembly GCA_041913465.1 of Mesorhizobium sp. GTDB lineage: Bacteria > Pseudomonadota > Alphaproteobacteria > Rhizobiales > Rhizobiaceae > Mesorhizobium_A. Next base: position 98,875 of record JAYSFJ010000017.1, read on the forward strand.
TTCGGGCAAGAGCAACGACGCGAAGGGCTTCGCCGACGCCGGCGCCGGCGCCTCGCCTGCCGCTTCGCCCGTCGCGCCGGTCCGCGCCACGACGACGGCGCTCGGCGGCTCCAACGTGCGCGCCTTTTCCGGCACCACGGTGACGGCGCTCAAGACCGTCGTTTCGGAACGTGTCGAGGAAGCGACCGCCTTCAAGCGCGACTACGAGGAGCGCGCGAAGGAACTGGCCGAGGAGATCGCCGACGGTGAGGAGTGGTTGGCCGAAGGCCAATCGGAAGCCAACGATTTGGCTTCCGAAACGACGAACGCGCGGAGCCATAGCGGAGCGCAAGCAGACACGACCGCGCTGTTCTCCGACAAGGCCCAGGCCGACGCCGCCGCCGCCAAGGCCGTCGCCAACGACCGCCGCGTCAAGTCGCTGATGCAGGGCTACACCGGCAACATGTGCACCGAGTGCCAGAACTACACGATGGTCCGCAACGGAACGTGCGAGAAGTGCGATACGTGCGGGGCGACGAGCGGGTGCTCGTGAGAATCCGCAGACGCTGAAACGCTACACCTATCGGCCCGGTCGCAAGATCGGGCCGAAGCGCAATGGCGCCAACCGCAACCGCCGCGCACCTGACATCGGTCACGGCATGGATCCTAGGGTCTCCCTGCGCTTCGCTCCGGTCGCCCTAGGATGACGAAAACGCGGGAGGACGCTCACGCGACACGCTGACGAAGCCCGCAGCCTTTCCAGTTAGCGCCACCCACCCCTTCCTTTCGTCATCCTAGGGCGAAGCAGGCCGAAGGCCGTCGCGGAGACCCTAGGATCCATGCCGTAACGTGGCGGACGGCCCCGACGGTGGAGAATGCGAATCCATCAATCGCGAACGCCAGCGACGCTCACCAGCCGGTCCCGCGAAACAGTTCGAACCACTCGGGATTGGTTTTCTCGATCAACTCGATCTTCCATTGCCGTGGCCAGCGCTTCAGCGATTTTTCACGCTGGATGGCATCGCGGATGTCGAAGAATTCCTCATACCAGACCAAGCGCCGCACGCCGTAACGCGAGGTGAAGCGCGAACCGGTGCCCTCCTTGTGCTCCGGAATGCGCCGGCCGAGCGAGTTGGTGACGCCGATGTAGATCGTGCCGCGCTTCTGGCTGGCGGTCATGTAGACATAGCCGGTCATGCGACAAGCCTAGCAACGCCGCCGACCGAGGGAAATGACCTTGCGGCAGGCCGCGCCGGGTGCCGCAGCCTCGACAATTGGCACCCTCCACCCCACCCCCCTTCGTCATCCTAGGGCAAGCGAGGCGAAGCCGAGCGCGACCCTAGGATCCATGCCGTGACACAGCGGACGATCCCGGCGCTGAAGAGTGGCTCAGCTCACCCGCGTCCACGTCCCGTCCAGGCGGAACTCCATCACCGGTTCCTGGAACGTGACCATCCATTTGAAGGTCAGATACCCGTCCAGGATCAGCGTCACCGGGACGGTCGAGACGCCCCAGGTGGGCGGCGCGGGGAACCGGATCATCAGCACGGCCTGGTCCGCCCGCTCCGGCACGTCGCCCCACTGCGCCGGTCCTTGGACGGTGTCCGCGACAAGCTGCTGGGCGGGCTGCGACGTGTCGAACGCGCTCTGGTAGGCGCGGAAGCGGTAGACGGCCTGGCGGACGCCGCCCGCCAGCCAGTCGAATGTGAAATCCGACTGCACGGTCGGGTCCTGCAGCAGATACATGTAGGTCGGGGTCAAGCCGTCCGTGTCGCTCATCGTCGTCTCGCTATTCTGAAAAGAACCGGGATCGCCCCGCCCCTACCCGCCCACCATGATCCCCGGCCCGCCGTGCAGGATCTCGTCTCTGATCCACCGCTGCTTCTCCCGCTCGTGGTCCGACAGGGTCGGCCTGGGCGGGCCGGCCTTGCGGGGCGGCATGGCGAATTCGGGATAGGTGGGCGCATAGTCGCGGCACTGGTCGAAATCGCGCGAGCAGAGGTCGGCCTGGTCGACGATCGTGTTGATCTCGCGCGTGATCTGCTGGCTGGCGGCGTTCAGCCGGGCCACGTCCGGGCTCTCGAACCAGGCCTGGTTGCGCAGCACGAAGTTGATGTCGTTCTGCATTTTGGTCAGCGCCTTGGTGTGCTCGGCGAGCCGCTTCAGCGCGCGGCGCGCCGCCTCGATCTCGACCAGCGAGGCATTGTCGTTCGGCAGTTTCAGCTCGTCGTAGCGGTCGACCATCACCGCGAAGGGATAGCCGCGGCCGTTGCGGCCCTCGTCGAGCGCTGCCTGCGCCAGCGCGAACATGTCCTGCAGCGAATTGCAGAACTGCACCGATCCGCCCGTCTGGTAGGTGTGGATCTCGATGCGCTGGCTCGACGATTGCATCGACTCCGAGAAGTTCACGTTCACCTCGCCCTTGGCGAAGAAGCCGTAGCTCGCCTGCACCTTGGTGGCGATGTCGAGCTGCTTCTGCACGTCGCTCGCCTCGATGCGCACCACGCCGTAGAATTCGACGCCGACGAACCGGCCCGACACGAACAAATCGCCGAACCGCTCGCGGAAGCGCTTGGTGTTGCGGTTTTCCAGGAGCTCCCACGCCTCCGGCGACAGCGCCGGATTGGGGATCTGCTCATAGGCGTTCCTCGCCAGCACGCTGACGATGCAGAACGTCGCCTGGCTCGACACCTTGCAGCGCTGCTTGAAGCCGAACTTCGCGCCGCCGCCGAACAGGCCGACCTGCGCCGAGGCATCGACGTCGATGCCGATCGCCTGGTCGAAGTCCTCGCTGGTCTGGGTCAGGATCATGTTCGATCCGCCCGTCTGCCCCGCCGCGTTGATCGGCGGCGCCCCGGTGCCCAGCACGGCCTGCTGCTTGGCCTCGCCGCGCAGATTGTCGTAGCCCTTGCCGAAGTCCAGCCCCGGCGCCCAATCGATGATGCCCATGTTCCGCCCCCGTCTGAGGTTGCCCAGGCATCGCGCGGATGCCGATGGCGGCGACAGTGCGACGGCGGACCGCCCCCATCTGTGAAGCATTTCGCGTTGCGCGGACGAAAACCCTTCGTTCCGGCCAAACAGCTACGAGGATTGCGGGCCCTTTCGTCGGCGCCCAGACAACTTCCCGCCTCACACCCCAACGCCCCCCTCCACCACGCCTACGCGCTCCGCCGCCCCGGATCGCCCCGGCCCGAACACGAGATCGACGACGTTTTGCGCGACGTTCACTATTTCGCCTGGGAAGCGCGGCGCGACACGTCGTGAGGAGCCGACGGCCCATCCCACCCGCGCCGTCATCCTCGGGCTTGTCCCACTGCTGTCCGGTTTAGATTTTGTGGACA
>JAYSFJ010000018.1:0-85971 GCA_041913465.1 Mesorhizobium sp.
TCGGGATGGATCTCGCTGAAGGCGAGGAAGCCGTGGCGGTTGCCGCCATATTCGACGAAGGCCGCCTGCAGCGACGGTTCCACCCGCGTTACGCGGGCGAGATAGATATTGCCGCGAAGCTGTTTCTTGTCTCTCGATTCGAAATCGAATTCTTCGATCCGGTTACCGCGGGTGACGACAACTCGTGTTTCCTCCGGGTGGGAGGCATCTATCAGCATCTTGTTGGGCATTATGTCCTGTCTCCCCGGCAGCCGGAAGCCGCGCCATACGCCGCAGCGGCTGCTGCGAGGGGCGGTCGTCGATCGTGCCGGATAATGATGTGTCCGCGTTCGGGCTCATCGGCGCCGAAATCCGGGCACGCGCGGCCGAAATGGCGCGGGAACGTCCCAGGAATCTCGTGGTAGCGCCTGATAACATGGTGTGGCCCGGCGGCTCCTTTTTCAACCAAGGCCCGAAAATGCCGGACCAGCTCTTTTGCTCATACAGAGCCGGCGCGAAACAGGCGTTTCGGCCGTTTTCCTCACTTAAAGGGTTCCGAACAACCGGAAACGCCCTGAAGAAATTCAAGAAAGTCACTTCCACCTGGTTCGGAGCGTCGCTCGCGGTTCTTGCTGGCCGGCATAGTGAGGGCATGCTGGCAGCGGAGCCGCGCGGCTCCGGGCATTGAAGTGACCCTAGGGTTGCTTTTATGGTTTGACAGGGGCGATGGCAACCCTGATTTCCACGCCGGCAAAATGACCCCCCGCAGGTCGCCCGCCGGCCCATGAAGGCAATGCTTGGTTAACCAAATGTCGCTACCAATCGTTAACGAACGCGTAGGTGCCTCAAGAACATAGGAAGGCCGGGCGGCCACAACCAGGGGGAGCGCAATTGTCCAGTCTGCCAGGCCGTTTCCTGCCTATTCCCGGCTTTGCGGCGCGGCTTCTCGCGGCGGTCTTTTGCCTGTCAATGCTCGGTGGCCTCGCGCGGGCCGAAGAGCCGGGTGGCGACCTCCTGCGCGCCACGCAGTTCACGATGGCAGGCGATGCGACCCGGGTGCGGCTGGTGATGCATTTCGACCGCGAACCTCTTGCGCGATGGTTCCTGCTGCGTTCGCCGCACCGCCTTGTTATTGACTTTCCGGAGGCGGCATTCGCGATCGATCCGGGCGCCCTCAAGTCGCGAGGACTGGTGCGAGACATCCGCTACGGCCAGATCGACGCCGGCCGCTCGCGCATGATCGTCGGCGGCAAGGGCCCGTTCAAGGTCGAGACGTTCGAGGTGCTGAAGAACGAGACGTCGCCCGGCTATCGGCTCGTCGTCGACCTGACGGCTGCGGGCGAGAAGCAGTTCGAAGAGGCGCTCCTGCTCCAGGCGGACAAGACCGGTTCGACCGCGGCTCCGAAGAGCGACCGTCTCGGCGAGCCGGCGACGTCGCCCGCGCCGAAGCGCTTCACCATCGTGCTCGATGCGGGTCACGGCGGAATCGACGGCGGGGCCGCGGGGCTGACAGGCACCGTCGAGAAGGACATCACGCTCGCTTTCGCGTTCGAACTGAAGCGGAAACTCGATGAGTCCGGCCGGTATGCCACGGTGATGACGCGCGAGAAGGACGAATTCCTGCGCCTCGACGACCGTGTTCGTATCGCGCGGCAGGCCGAGGCGGACCTGTTCATCTCGATCCATGCCGACACGATCCATGCGCGCGGCGTGAATGGCGCCACGGTCTACACCGTGTCCGACCGCGCCTCCGACGAAGACGCCCGTGCGCTGGCCGAGCGCGAGAATCTTGCCGACCAGGTGGCGGGCATCAACGTCTCGGAAGAGAATCGCGATGTCGCGGACATCCTCACCGACCTTGTCCGGCGCGAAACCCACTCCTTCTCGCTTCGGTTCGCGCGGTCGCTGGTGGGTGAACTGTCGACCGAGATCGAGATGATCAAGAACCCGCATCGCTCGGCCGGATTCCGCGTCCTGCGCGCGCCGGATGTCCCTTCCGTCCTTGTCGAACTCGGCTATCTCTCCGATGCCGGCGACGAGATGAGGTTGAATGATCCGGAATGGCGAAAGAAGGCCATAGGCAGCATTTCGTCCGCGATCGCCGCTTTTGCCGGTGATCGCGCCGGAGCCGGCGGATGAGGGAGCCGGTCTTGCATCGCGTTGCAGGAAGGCTACATCGGTGCCAATAAGCCCTTGTTCCTTCGAAGAAGGCTGGACCTTGCCGCAATTTCCACACAAGGCGCGCACAAGGAAAGCCCAGAAACGGCGGACGCTTGCGGTGACGCTGTCGCCACATTTGCGTAGGGCCGGGTCGGTAGTGGAGCGAGCATGATTCGACTGATCGGATATTTCTTCGGCATCGGCGTCGCGCTGGCCCTGGTCGTGGCCGGCGGCGTTGCCGTCTACCTGTCGCAGGTGACGAAGGACCTTCCCGATTACGAAGTGCTGGCGAACTACGAGCCTCCGGTCACCACGCGCATTCACGCGTCCGACGGCGCGCTGATGGCCGAGTTCGCACGCGAGAAACGCCTCTTCCTGCCGATCCAGGCCGTGCCCGACCGCGTCAAGGCGGCGTTCCTGTCGGCCGAGGACAAGAATTTCTATCAGCATCCGGGCGTCGACGTGACCGGTCTCTTCCGCGCCGTCGTCACAAACATCAAGAATGCCGGCTCCGGCCGCCGCCCCGTCGGCGCCTCGACGATCACGCAGCAGGTCGCGAAGAACTTCCTGCTCGATTCGACGCAGAGCTACGATCGCAAGATCCGCGAGATGATCCTGTCGTTCCGCATCGAGCAGGCGTATTCGAAGGACCGGATCTTCGAGCTTTATCTGAACGAGATCTTCTTCGGGCTGAACGCCTACGGCATCGCCGGCGCGGCGTTGACCTATTTCGACAAGTCGGTGAACGAGCTGACGGTCGCCGAAGCCGCCTATCTCGCAGCGCTTCCCAAGGGCCCGTCCAACTATCATCCTTTCCGTCATACGGATCGCGCGATCGAACGCCGCAACTGGGTGATCGACCAGATGGTCGACAACGGCTACGTGTCGAAGGACGAAGGCGAGAAGGCGAAGGCGACGGGCCTCGACGTGAAGCCGCGCCGCAACGGCACGTATCTCTTCGCCGGCGAGTATTTCACCGAGGAAGTCCGCCGCGAGATCATTTCCCGCTATGGCGAAACCGCGCTCTACGAAGGCGGGCTGTCGGTTCGCGCGACCATCGATCCGCAGATGCAGATCGAGGCCCGCCAGGCGCTGCACAACGGCCTGATCAAGTTCGACACGCTGCGCGGCTATCGCGGCCCGGAGAAGCAGATCGACATCTCCGGCGACTGGGGCGTCCCTCTGGGCGAGATAAAGGCGCTCTACGACGTGCCGGAGTGGAAGCTCGCCGTCGTGCTGGCCTCCGACGATGCCGGGGCTCGGCTCGGATTGCAGCCGGGCCGCGAGGTTTCCGGCGACCTGTCCAAGGAACGCGAAGAGATCAGCCTCTCCGCGGCCGACGCGGGCTGGGCGATGCGGCACGTGGTCAACGGACAGCGCGTGAAGGCGAAGTCGTTCGCAGAGGTGCTCGCGCCGGGCGATGTGGTCTATGTCGAGAAGACGGCCGAGAATGGCGGCTGGGTACTGCGTCAACGGCCGGCGGTGGAAGGCGCGCTGATCGCGATGGACCCGCATACCGGCCGCGTGCTGGCCATGGCCGGCGGCTTCTCCTTCGCTTCGTCGGAGTTCAATCGCGCGACCCAGGCGATGCGTCAGCCCGGCTCCTCGTTCAAGCCCTTCGTCTATGCGGCCGCCCTCGACAACGGCTATACGCCCGCCTCCGTTGTGCTCGACGCGCCGATCACGATCCGGCAGGGCAACCAGGTGTGGGAGCCGAAGAACTATGGCGGCGAGTCGGCTGGACCGTCGACGCTTCGCGCCGGCATCGAGCGCTCACGAAACCTGATGACGGTGCGCCTGGCCAACGACATGGGCATGAAGCTCGTTGCGGAATATTCCGAACGCTTCGGCATCTATGACAATCTCGCGCCCTATCTGCCGATGGCGCTAGGCGCGGGCGAAACGACGGTCATGCGGCTGGTGACTGCCTATGCAATCATCGCCAATGGCGGCAAGGAAGTGAAGCCGTCGCTGATCGACCGTATCCAGGACCGCTACGGCAAGTCCGTCTACAAGCACGACACCCGCTCTTGCGAAGGCTGCCTTGCCGACAGCTGGCAAGACCAGCCGGAACCCCAGATCGTCGACAATTCCGAGCAAGTGCTCGACCCGATGACCGCCTACCAGATCACCTCAATGATGGAAGGCGTCATCAAGCGCGGCACGGCGGTGATCCTGTCCGACCTCGGCCACCCGATCGCCGGCAAGACCGGCACCACGAACGAAGAGAAGGACGCCTGGTTCGTCGGCTTCACGCCCGATCTCGTCGTCGGCGTGTTCATGGGCTACGACAACCCCGTCCCGATGGGCAAGGGCTCGACCGGCGGCGGTCTCGCGGCGCCGATCTTCAAGGAGTTCATGCAGGTCGTTCTCAAGGACAAGCGTCCGGTCGACTTCCGCGTGCCGGAGGGGATGAAGCTCATCGCCGTCAACCGCAAGACCGGCATGCGCGCGGGCAAGGGCGAGCCCGGCGCCATCATCGAGGCGTTCAAGCCTGGCACCGGCCCCGCCGACACCTACTGGGTGATCGGCTCCGACATGGCCGCGGGATCCGCCGAGGAGATTTCGCCTTCGGCCAACCGGGCGATCCAGACCGGCGGCGGTGGTCTTTACTGACCCGCCGGACTGCCCGGGTTCCTTCGCCAGACTTCCCTTTACACCCGCGCAGGCCATCCCTATGGTCCGCGCCGATTCATAACCAGTGCAGGAAAAGAACAGCGCATGCGCGCCGAAACCGAGAAACGCGTCGACGAGATCAGGCAGGCCATAAGCCTGCTGAGGAGGCATCTTTGACTGGGATCAGGCAGTCAAGAGGCTCGACTATCTGAACAACCGCGCCGAAGACGGCGATCTCTGGAACAAGCCGGCGGAGGCCCAGGCCCTGATGCGCGAACGCCAGGGCCTGGACGACGGCATTCGCGCCGTGACCGAACTCACCCGCAAGCTCGACGACAATATCGAGCTGATCAAGATGGGCGAGGAGGAGGGCGACCAGTCCATCGTCGACGAGGCGGAAGCCTCGATCCAGTCGATGTCGGGCGAGGTTCGCGCCCGCCAGATCGAAACGATGCTGTCCGGCGAGGCGGACGCCAACGACACCTATCTCGAAGTCCATGCCGGCGCCGGCGGCACCGAGAGCCAGGACTGGGCGTCGATGCTTCTGCGCATGTACACCCGCTGGGCGGAACGTCGCGGCTTCAAGGTGGAATACCTCGAGGACCACGCCGGCGAAGAGGCGGGCATCAAATCCGCCACGGTGCTGATCAAGGGCCACAACGCCTATGGCTGGCTGAAGACCGAATCGGGCGTGCATCGTCTCGTGCGCATCAGCCCCTATGATTCGAATGCGCGGCGCCACACGTCCTTCGCCAGCGTCTGGGTCTATCCGGTCATCGACGATTCGATCGACATCCAGGTGAGCGAGGCGGATGTCCGCATTGACACCTATCGCGCTTCCGGCTCCGGCGGGCAGCACGTCAACACGACCGATTCGGCGGTCCGCATCACCCATATCGCCACCGGTATCGCGGTCGCCTGCCAGGCGGAGCGCTCACAGCACAAGAACAAGGCGAAGGCCTGGGAAATGCTGCGGTCGCGACTCTACGAGGAAGAACTGAAGAAGCGCGAAGCGGCGGCCAATGCTTCGGAGGCATCGAAGGCGGACATCGGCTGGGGTCACCAGATCCGCTCCTACGTGCTGCAGCCCTATCAGATGGTGAAGGATCTGCGCACCGGCATGGAGAGCTCAAGCCCGTCGGACGTGCTCGACGGCAAGATCGACGACTTCATGGAAGCGTCGCTGGCGCAGCGGATATCCGGCAGCGCCGGAGAAGCCGTCGCCGATATCGACTGACCCGGTCAGATCAGGCCGGCGATCGCCTTGCCTGCCTTGATGAACTTGAGCGGGTTGAGAGGCTTGCCGTCGCGGCGCACCTCGTAATGGAGGTGGGGACCCGTCGAACGTCCCGTCGTGCCGACCCGGCCGACCACGTCGCCCGGCTCGAGCTTGTCGCCGACGGCGACGAGGATCTTGCTCATGTGGGCATAGCGGGTCGTGAGCCCGTTGCCGTGATCGATCTCGACCATACGGCCGTAGCCGCCGTTCCAGCCGGCCGAAACCACTGTGCCGGCACCGGACGAGCGCACGCTCGAGCCGGTCGTGGCGCGGAAATCCATTCCGGCATGCAGGGCAGGGGTGCCGAGCAGCGGATCCTTGCGCACGCCGAAGCTGCTGGACACCTGTTTGCCAGGGGCAGGGTTCGAGATCGGCAGTTGCCGGGCTTTCGACTTGACGGCGTCGAGGGCCGTGAGCGCCTCGTCGAGTTCATCGACGACGGCGTCGAACTGCATTGTCTTGTCGAGCGGAACCAGCGGACCGCCGACCGAATTCGTCCCGTATTCCTTGGCGGCAGACAGGCCGGCATCTTCGAGCGCGTCGGAAATGGCGCCGGCGGTGCGATAGGCTTTCTCCGTCATCGACTTCAGCCGCTCGACCTGGTCGGTCTCGATCGACCGCAGGGATTGATTGATCGTCACGAACAGGCGGTCGGCATTGTCCGCCGCCGAGAGATTCTGGTTTCCGGGTCGCAGATCCGGGAAGAGGCTGGCGATCGTCGGCGATTTCGTTATGTCGAGCCCGGCACGGACGTCGGGGCGTGGCAAGGGCGCCGGGACTGCGTCTTCGGACAGGCTCTTCATACCGTCCGCGCCGTCGAGGAGAGGCCCGATCTTGGCCTGGCGCTCGGCCAGTTCCTGCTGGCGCGAGATCAGTTCGCCGACCTTCTCTTCCATCATCTGCTGATCGAGAAGCTGGCGGCTGGTGATGCGGTCGACCTGGGATCGCAGCGCCGAGATGCGATCTTCATACGCCTGCTGCATGCGTGCCTGCCGCGCGACAGTGGCTCCGATCAGGTCATCGCGCAGGACAAGATAGGATGTGGCCAGAAGATAGCCGATCGCAACCGCGGCGAGAGCCGATCCAGCCGCCGCCGCGATCCACGGCCTGACTGTGAAGTGACGAATCTGATCGCCCCTGGCGATGATGACAGTGTGCGGTTCCTTGCGCTTGCCGAAGATCGTGGACTGACGAGACTGGCTCACTGGGGTCACTCTTCTCACCTGGAGACGAGTGCGATTACACATTGTTAGGGTTAACAAAGGTTTTTCGGCAGCCGCAATTGCCCAGATTTTCAGCAAAAGCGGCGTCTATCCGGTGCTGCCGAGCGACTTGGCTGCGGCAAGGACCTCTTCCGCATGGCCCGCGACCCGGACCTTTCGCCAGATTCGGGCGATTCGGCCGGTGGGGTCGACCAGGAAAGTGGTTCGTTCGACCCCCATGTACTCGCGTCCGTACATGCTCTTCTTCGTCCACACGCCGTAGTCCTCCACCGTCTGCCGCGTTTCGTCGGAGAGGAGGTCGACCGTGACACCGTGTTTGGCGCGGAATCGTTCCTTCGTCTTTGGACCGTCCGGGGAGATGCCGATGACGTCGACGCCGATATCGTCGAACTCGGTCTTCAGGCGAGAAAAGTCCTTCGCCTCGCTGACGCAGGCGTCGCCGCCGTCCTTGCAGAAGAAGTAGAGGACCAGCGGCTTGCCCTTCGAGTCCGCCAACCTGCCCACGCCGCCGCCTGCCTTCGGAAGCTCGAAGCGGGGAGCGATGCCGCCTTCATCCAGATCAGCCATAACTGCGCCCTTGTTGATGATTATCGGCCGGGTTTCGCGCATACAGTGATCCAGTAGGATTCGTCCATGTCAGAGGCAATCCCGAGGCCGACCAGGTAGCTTGTTGGAGCATATTGCCCCCAAACACGAGAAAATCAGGTTCCGCCGCGAGGAGATCGTCCGGCTGGGCGATCTGCCGTCCGCGGGAGCGCAGGAGCGTATCGTCCCCGAACCGAGGGCGAGTTTCGGAATAGCGGTCGTCATAGGCTGGTTTCTGGCGTTTCTCCTCTTACTCGCATGCGCCGTTCCGGCTGCCCTCTTCCTGTTCGGCATTCCTGGCATCGGCGGTGAACGCATCCGCGCCGAGGCGGAGGCCGCCTTGACCCGCCTGGCCGGTTTCGACGTGGATGCCGAGATGGGCGATCCGCGCCTTTCCGTCGACGGGTCGCGGTTCCTTGCGCTTCAGGTCGATGACGTCCGCATCAGCGACGGCAGGGAAGGTACCAGCCTCGTCGAGGCCGGATCGCTGCGGTTCGGGCTGCGTTTTCTGCCCCTGCTCTCCGGGAAGGTCCAGCTTGGCAGTGCCGGGGTGGAGGATGCGGTCATCAGGCTTCCGTCGCTTCCGGGAAGCGGCGGCGCAAACGCCGCCCTCGGGGCAATGACCGGCCCGGACGGGCTAATCGACCCGGGCCTGGTGATGAAGGCCGTGTTCGTGGCCATCCACCGCGCCTTCGACGGTTTCGACGCCGGGTCGACCCGCAAGGTCGATCTCGCCAACGTGGAAGTCGTCCTGCCGAAGGGTATTCCAGGCGGGAGCCTGCATCTCGAGACCGCGAAGATCGAGCGCGAGGCCTCGGGCGCCATCGCGTTCGAGGCGGATGCGACATGGGGCGGGCGAGCATTTCGGCTCGAAGGGACCGCCAGTCGGGACGGAGCCGGTCAGGAACCCGTCTCGTTCAAGGCTGACCTCAATGTCGACCGGATGGTACTGGAACGCGACCTCGTCGCGCTGAAGGACAATGGTCAGTTCGCCGTCAAGCGGATCGGCGGTGCCGTTCGTTTGGCGCTGTCAGGCAGGGAGATCGTCGGCGAACCGGGTCAACTGCGTGTCGAAGCCACCCTCGACGACGCGAATCTCGAGTTTGCCAACGGTCAGGCGATGCGTGGCGGCGGCAGTATCGCGGCGTCCTTCCAGTCTCAGGCACGCAAGATCGAGATTGAGCGCGCCGAACTGGCGGTCGGCCGGTCGCGCTTCATCGGCCATGGCGCGATCGGGCCGGCGCCGGCGACCGAGGGAGTCGGCGCGCACTATCGGTACGAACTGGTCAGCGACGGCTCGCTTCTTGCGCCCGACGGCTCGGCTGAACCCGACCTGACCGTCTTTGCGCGGTTCGCCGGAACTTATGACCCGCAGACGCGGCGTCTGAACGCGAACGAGATCGGGTTACGGACGGCCAGCGGTCAGGTGATGGGAACGGCGATCGTCGCCTTCGCCGAGGGTCGCACGCCCGGTGTCGACCTCGCACTGTCCGTGCCCGAAATGTCGGTCAGCCACGTCAAGCAGATCTGGCCGTGGTTCGCAGCCTATGGCGCCCACAACTGGGCGAACGCGAACCTGTTCAGCGGCGTCGTCAAGAATTCGCGGCTCGCCATGTCCGTGGCTCCAGGCCGGATCGGCAGCGGCGTTGCTCTGACCGAGAACGAGATATCGGGATATTTCGAGGTCTACGGCACCCGTTTCGACGTAACGGGACAGATACCGCCTGTCCGCGACGGGATCGGCACGATCAGTTTCCGCGGCACCGATGCCGACATCAGCATCTCTTCCGGCACTGTCTTCCTGCCCACCGGCCGCACCGTGGCGGCCAGCAACGGCACGTTCGTTATCCGCCGCGGAGAACTGCCACCCGTCATCGGCGAACTCGACATCGACGTCGCGGGGTCCGCCGACGCGGTCGGCGAACTCGCCAGCTACAAGCCGATCGATGCGATGCGGCATCTCTCGCTCGCGCCGGAGGAACTCTCCGGCGAGGTCAGCGGCCACGTCAAGGCTCGCATTCCCCTTCAGGCCGGCGTCGACATGACGAATCTCGGCTGGGCGGTGAAGCTGTCCTACACGGGGCTGTCCATCGCGAAACCGTTCGAAGGCCAGACCGTCAGCGACGCGTCGGGAACCATCGAGGTCGTGCCGACCGTGGCGTACGTCAAGGCAACCGCAAAGCTCAACGGGATTCCGGCCACTCTCGACATTTCAGAGCCACTCGGCGGAAGCGGTGAAGAGCGGCGACGCGACGTATCGCTGATCCTTGACGCCAAGGCCCGGGAGGCAATCGTTCCCGGGCTCGACTCGATGCTGGACGGCCCGGTGAGCGTGAAGCTCTCGGGAGAGGGTTCGACGCGGCAGATCATCGCGGACCTGGAAGATGCGCGGGTCAGCATTCCCTGGGCGGGATGGTCGAAAGGACCAGGCATCCCGGCAAAGCTGGCGTTCGCCTACACGACCGTCGATGGGGAAAATCGCATCTCCGACATCAAGCTCTCGGGCGAATCCTTCTCGTTGTCAGGTTCGGCGACAGTGACCAAATCCGGCCTGTCGCGCGCCCGGTTCGAAGGGGTGAAGCTCAACCGCAACGACGACATCTCCGTCGACATCCGGCGCAATGACGATGGCTACGCGGTCACCGTGCGCGGCAAGGCATTCGACGCGCGTTCGCTCATCAAGCAGATGCTTGATACGACCGGAGGCGGAAAAGGCGGTTCGAAGGATACCAAGGTGATGCTGGACGCGGACGTCGCCTACGTGTCCGGTTTCCAGGACGAGGCGTTGACGAACGTCAGGGTCGCCTATCGCGGATCCGGCTCCCGCGTGCTCAGCCTGAAGGCGTCCGGGACGACGCGGTCCGGAGACGAGCTGACCGTGTCGGATGGAACAGACGCGGGACAGCGTGCGGTGAACATGGCGTCCGGAAACGCCGGGGCAGTGCTGCGCTTCCTCGACATCTATCCGTATATGGAGGGCGGCCGGATCACCCTGGCGCTTGCCTCGAACGGCGATTCCCCATTGCGCGGCCAGATCGATGCGCGCGATTTCACCCTCGTCGACGAGCCACGGCTTCGTTCGATCGTGGCGACCCGGCCGGAGGGTGATTCCAGAAGCCTCAACGAAGCGGTGCGCGGCGATCTCGACACGTCGCGGGTCCGGTTCGAGCGCGGCTTCGCCCGTATCGAGAAGGGAAAAGGCTATCTCTCCATCGACAGCGGTGTGCTGAGAGGGCCGTCGATCGGCTCGACGTTCCAGGGATCGCTCTATGACGCGAAGGGCAATATGGCGATCACCGGAACCTTCATGCCCGCCTATGGCCTCAACCGGCTGTTCGGCGAAATACCGCTGCTCGGACAACTGCTCGGAAACGGCCGCGACCGCGGCCTGATCGGGATCACCTACAAGGTCGCCGGCAACGCCAAGTCGCCGCAGGTGCAGGTCAATCCGATCTCGGTGATCGCGCCGGGTATCTTCCGGTCGATATTCGAGTTCAATTGAGGTCAGCCCGGCCCCGCCAAGTGTCGGCGGGCCGCATAGAGCGACACGGCTGCCGCGTTCGATACGTTGAGCGAGCGGATCGGGCCCGGCATGTCGAGCCGCGCCAGAACGTTCACCGTCTCACGCGTCTTCTGGCGCAGGCCCTTGCCCTCCGCGCCGAGGACGAGCGCGATGCGATCGCCCGACAGCGCGCCCTCGAACGCCTCAGCCCCCTCCGAATCGAGTCCGATGGTGTGGAAGCCGGCATGGTGCAATTCGCTTAGAGCATCGGCGAGGTTCTTCACCTCAATCACGTCGAGATGTTCGAGCGCGCCGGAGGCTGCCTTCGCCAGCACACCCGATTCCTGCGGGCTGTGGCGCGCGGTGACGACGAGCGCGCCGGCGCCGAACGCCACCGCCGAGCGGATGACGGCCCCGACATTGTGCGGATCCGTAACCTGGTCGAGCACGACGACCAGCGGCGTGTCCTTGAGATCGGCGAGCGATTTCGGCTTCAAGGGCCTGGCCTCGATCAGAACGCCCTGGTGGACCGCGTCGCTGCCGGTGACTTTGTCGATGTCGCGCGGCTCGACGATCTCGACGGGAAAGGGCAGGGCCGAGACGTCGGCGATCTCGAGCCGCTCCAGCGCGTTGCGCGTCACCATCATGCGCTGGATCTTGCGCCTTGGATTGTCGATCGCGGCGCGGACGGTGTGCAGGCCATAGAGGCGAACGAGCCCGTCCGATGGCGCCTCGCCGGGTGCGATGGGCTGGCGGGCGCGGAACTGCGGCGTGCCGCCCGCCTTCTCGTCGCGATAGGCGCGGCGCAGCTTGGCGTAGTGGGTGTCCTTGGCGGTGCGGGGCTTGCTGTCGTCGGTCATCGGGCGCTTATAGACTTGCATCCGCGCCTTGCCTATGGCGGCGGGGAAGTTCGTTTCGCGGCCCGGTTTTCGCCCCCGCGCGTGTTGACAGTCCGGGACCTTGCCGCCATAAGGCGCATCGCGGTTTGCCCTTTCGGGCCTGCCGCGTTTGCCTCGTTGCAAGGCTCCGGCGCAGTACGGAGGGATGCCCGAGTGGTTAAAGGGGACGGACTGTAAATCCGTTGGCTCAGCCTACGTTGGTTCAAATCCAACTCCCTCCACCACTGCGGCCCGGAAGCCTCGCATACCGGCCCCATGGCCCGGACCAGAGCGGACAAGGCGGAATGCGGGTGTAGCTCAATGGTAGAGCAGCAGCCTTCCAAGCTGAATACGAGGGTTCGATTCCCTTCACCCGCTCCAGCTTGAACTTCAGTATGTTGGCCTGAGCGATCCTGCCGGTTCCTTGAGCTGGTTCTGCACGAGATGTCGTATCTCCGGAAGGGGTGCGACAGGTTGCCAGGCACGGAGACCGGATGGTCCTCTATTGCACTGGGGATCACTCCGGATGTTGGACATCGGAAGACTTCCGCATAGCCTCCGCCGATGCTGCCGTTTTCTCACCGGCCTCATCACTTCGGTCCTGCTTTT
This sequence comes from Mesorhizobium sp., assembly GCA_041913465.1. GTDB lineage: Bacteria > Pseudomonadota > Alphaproteobacteria > Rhizobiales > Rhizobiaceae > Mesorhizobium_A. Next base: position 12,832 of record JAYSFJ010000018.1, read on the forward strand.
CCTGCCGCTCTCGCTCTGGACGATGTGGGTCGCACTATATCATCCCCGACTTGGCATGCCGGCGATAGCGGCGATGCTTGCAGGCGGCGTGATCCTGCATGCGGTGCTCTTCCTGTCGCTCAAAGCATATCTGGACGGGAGACTCGGCGGGTTTCCTTTGCTCGCCGTTCAGATCGTCAACCCGGCACTCCTGATCCTCGTCTCCGGAATCGTCATGGCTTGCCGGTCGCCTCGACCTGTCGGTCGAGTCCCATAGGCCGGTCGCGAGCAATCAGGTTGTCCTGAAGACCTACCATCGTCCGGGAAGATCGGCTTCGCCTTTTGCGGTAAGGAGTTGAACGCAACCTGTTCGCCCGACATGATGATGCAAGAATCCGGCGCTAGTGTCGAAGGCTTGCGGGGGGCAGACCGCGGAAATCACGCCGCGGCCGTCGGGAGATCGAATGCAGAAGCAGATACCACTGTTCGGACCCACTCGGTCCGTGCGCCCCGCCGTCCTGCCGCCGCTGACGGCGGCGCGCTGGCTGCTCGTCCTGGTCTTCGCGGCCGGGGCCTATTTCTTCCACGGCTTCATCGTTCCGGTGCTGGCGGCGCTGGTGATCGCGCTGGCCACCTGGCCGGTTTACCGGCGGCTGCTCGCGGCCGTCGAAGGCAACAGATCGCTCGCCGCCACGATCGCCCTATTGCTGATTCTTGCCTTCCTCATCGCGCCCATCGTGCTGGTCGCCCGTTATGCAGTGGCCGAGACACAGGAATGGCTGACGTGGGTCGTCGAAGCCAATCGCACGGGGGTGTCGACGCCGCTGTGGATCGCCACGCTGCCCTGGGTCGGCGAAGTCCTGAGCGAGCAGTGGACGCACTATTTCGGCCATCCCGGCGGCTTCGGCGAGGTCGTTCAGACGGTCAGCGGCTCGAATATCCGCAACATCTACCTGACAGTCCTGGCCGCGGGCGGCAGCGCCTTTTCGCTGATGCTGACCATCCTGTTCATGTTGATCGTGCTCTTCTTCGCCTATCGCGACGGCGCGCGCTTCCTGCACCAGGTCGACCTGATCGGGGAGCGCGTGCTGCCCGGCCGATGGGACCGGATTTCGCGCGTCGTGCCGGCGACGATCTCATCGACGGTCACCGGCATGACGATCATCGCCTTTGGCGAAGGGATCGTGCTCGGCGTCGCCTACTATATCGCCGGGGTGCCGTCGCCGGTCACGCTCGGCGTCATCACCGGCGTCATGGCACTGATCCCCGGCGGTGCGCCGCTGTCGATGACGCTGGTGTCGATCTACCTCGCCGCGAGCGGCTCGCTCTTCGCCGGCCTGGCGCTGTTTGCCTGGGGAACGATCGAATTGTTTATCGTGGACAAGACGATCCGCCCGAAACTGGTCGGTGGGCCGATCAAGCTGCCGTTCCTGCCGACGATCTTCGGTCTGGTCGGCGGCGTAAAGACGATGGGCTTCCTTGGCCTGTTTGTCGGTCCGGTGCTGATGGCGCTGCTGGTGGCGATCTGGCGGGAATGGATCCACGAGCTCGAGGTGACCGCAGCCATGGAGCAGCCGCCCATCGACGTGACGCCCGTGCCAGTGCCCGCGCGCGACGAATGACGGCGCCGCGTCAGAAGCGGAACGACCAGAACAGGCAGGCCAGCGCGGCGGCGACGAAGGCGACCAGTCCCAACCCGCGCAACAGTATGTTGCGTCTGATCTCGTTGAGCAGGAGATGGCTCGCGACCATCGCCGGCACGAAGATGAACTGCCAGTCCCACAACTGCCACAGCGCGCGCGGCATGCCGAATGCCGTCCGGGCCAGGAGGCAGCCGACAATCGTCGCGAACAGCGCGACCGCCACGAAATAGAGCCGGTCCGTGGCGTTGACGAGGACGAAGGCCGCCGCGCGGAGCGGCAGCACCATCAGCAGCGCCGCCGAAAAGAAATAGAGCGCGGCCAGCGGGATGAAGGTCGCGGAACTCGCGAGACTCTCGAGCCGGCCGACGCCGGTCGCGCCGAATGGATAGGCCTTCTGCGCGAGATAAAGCGCAAGCGCCATCAGGATCGCCGTGAGCACGGCGGTCAGCGCGAAGCTCGTCAGTGTCTTTGCCATTGTCGGGTCTTTCGGCGAATCGCAACCTGCTTGGCGCCGAGTGTGAACCACCGTCGCGCGGTGCGATCAACCGCGACGGGCGCGTTGCGGGCGACCACGCCGTTTCGCGGGCAGGCGCCGGGTTGCATTATCCATTTATGAACCATGATCGCGTAAGAGTTCACTCAGTGTTCGGAGTGGACGTGTTCATGAGTGATCCGGTCGAATTGACGCGCAGAGGTTTCGTCCTCGCGCTGGGTGGCGTGGCGCTGAGCGGTTGCTCGACGAGTCTCGACATGCCGGATCTGGGGCTCGACACGACGACGACCGGCTCGATTCGGCCGAAGATCAGCGTCGACAAGGCCATCACCGATCCCGAGGTGATGTATGCCTCGGTGCAGGAGGGCGGCTTCGCCCTGCCGGCAATCCCCTACAAGCAGGTTCCGCGGCAGTTTCAGCGCCAGATCGTCCAGGACCCGACCGGCGAGGCGCCGGGGACGGTCGTCGTGCGCCTGGCCGAACACCATCTCTATCTCGTCCAGGAAGGCGGCGACGCGCTGCGCTACGGCGTCGGCATCGGCAAGGCCGGTTTCGAATGGTCGGGCAGGGCGGTGGTCCAGTACAAGAAAGAGTGGCCGGTGTGGACGCCGCCGGCGGAGATGATCGCCCGCCGTCCGGAACTGGAAAAATGGCGCGGCGGCCAGCCGGGCGGTCCGGACAATCCGCTCGGCGCGCGTGCGCTCTACCTCTTCAAGGACGGCGCCGACACCGGATACCGCATCCACGGATCGCCGGAATGGCAGTCGATCGGCCAGAACATGTCGTCGGGCTGCATCCGAATGATGAATCAGGACGTGATCGACCTCTACAATCGCGTCGGCCCGAAAGCGACCGTCGTCGTCGCCTGATTCCCGGGGGCCTTTTCCATTTTCGTCTGCCCTGGCTTGCACCTCTTCCAACGTACGGCGGCGCGGCCTCGGCGGATTGCCTGATCGCGCGCTCATGCGCCTGTCGTCCAACCCGTTTTCCCGCGACCTGACCGACCGGGCATATTGTCAGCGCGAAAGAAGGCCTTAAAATCAACATCCGAACACCTACATTCGTGTTCGAGTCCGGGCACGCAAAGGGGTGGGCAGAGATTGACGATCGGCGGGGCGCCAATGCGGTTCCAGGGCGGACGCATGCAGGCAGGCGACAATGACAGAGGCGTTCCGGGTCGGGGAACCTCCGTCATCACGCGCACAAAGACGAAGACGAAGAAGCCGAGCCTCTACCGCGTGCTCATTCTCAACGACGACTACACTCCGATGGAGTTCGTCGTGCATATCCTCGAGCGGTTCTTCCAGAAGGATCGGGAAGCCGCGACCCGCATCATGCTGCACGTTCACAATCACGGAGTGGGCGAGTGCGGGGTCTATACATTCGAGGTCGCCGAGACCAAAGTGACGCAAGTCATGGATTTCGCCCGTCAGCACCAGCATCCGCTGCAATGCGTGATGGAGAAGAAATGAAGTCCGTCCGCGCGGACTCCCACCGCGCCAAGACGGAGAACAAGCGAGGTATTGAATGCCGGCTTTCTCCCAGAGCCTAGAGCGGGCGCTTCACCAGGCGCTGACGTTCGCCAACGAACGGCATCACGAATATGCGACGCTGGAGCATCTGCTCCTGGCGCTGATCGACGATACCGACGCGGCCGCCGTCATGCGGGCCTGCAATGTCGACCTGGATGAACTGCGCAAGACGGTGGTGGGCTATGTCGACAAGGAACTCGACAACCTGATCACGGGCTATGACGAGGATTCGAAGCCGACCGCCGGCTTCCAGCGCGTCATCCAGCGCGCGGTGATCCACGTCCAGTCGTCCGGGCGCGAGGAAGTCTCAGGCGCCAACGTGCTCGTCGCGATCTTTGCCGAGCGCGAGAGCCATGCGGCTTATTTCCTGCAGGAACAGCAGATGACCCGCTACGACGCGGTCAACTACATCTCGCACGGCATCGCCAAGCGGCCGGGCGCGTCCGAATCGCGCACGCCCCGCGGCGCCGAGGAGGACCAGCCCGGCGAGCGCAACGGCGAACAGCCGGAGGAAAACGGCAAGAACAAGAAGCAGCAGGACGCGCTGACCGCCTACTGCGTCAACCTCAACCAGAAGGCCAAGGCCGGCAAGATCGACCCGCTGATCGGCCGCGCGGGCGAGATCAACCGCACGATCCAGATTCTCTGCCGCCGGTCGAAGAACAACCCGCTCTATGTCGGCGATCCGGGCGTCGGCAAGACGGCGATCGCCGAAGGGCTGGCCAAGCGCATCGTCGAGGGCGACGTGCCAAGCGTGCTGCTCAATGCGACGATCTTTGCGCTCGACATGGGCACGCTGCTTGCCGGCACGCGCTACCGCGGCGATTTCGAGGAGCGGCTGAAGCAGGTCGTGAAGGAACTCGAGGAATATCCGGGCGCCGTGCTGTTCATCGACGAGATCCATACGGTCATCGGCGCCGGCGCGACCTCCGGCGGCGCGATGGACGCGTCGAACCTGCTCAAGCCGGCGCTGTCCTCCGGTTCGATCCGCTGCATCGGCTCGACCACCTACAAGGAGTTCCGCCAGTTCTTCGAGAAGGACCGCGCGCTGGTGCGCCGCTTCCAGAAGATCGACGTCAACGAACCCTCCATCGTGGACGCGATCGAGATCATGAAGGGCCTCAAGCCCTACTACGAGGACTTCCACAAGGTGAAATACACCAACGAGGCCATCAAGGCCGCGGTGGAACTCTCGGCGCGCTATATCAACGACCGCAAGCTGCCCGACAAGGCGATCGACGTGATCGACGAGACAGGCGCCTCGCAGATGCTCCTGCCGGAAGGCAAGCGGAAGAAGACGATCACCATCAAGGAGATCGAGCACACGATCGCGACGATGGCACGGATCCCGCCGAAGACAGTGTCCGCCGACGACGAGAAGGTGCTGGCCAATCTCGAGGCCGAGCTCAAGCGCGTGGTCTATGGCCAGGAGACGGCTATCACCGCGCTCGCGTCTGCCATCAAGCTTGCCCGCGCGGGCCTGCGCGAACCGGAAAAGCCGATCGGCTCCTACCTGTTCTCGGGTCCGACCGGCGTCGGCAAGACGGAGGTCGCCAAACAGCTGGCCGCCTCGCTCGGCGTCGAGCTTATCCGCTTCGACATGTCGGAATACATGGAGCGCCACACGGTCTCCAGGCTGATTGGCGCGCCTCCGGGCTATGTCGGCTTCGACCAGGGCGGTCTGCTCACCGACGGCGTCGACCAGCACCCGCATTGCGTGCTTCTGCTGGACGAGATCGAGAAGGCGCATCCGGACCTGTTCAACATCCTCCTGCAGGTCATGGATCACGGCAAGCTGACGGACCACAACGGCAAGAAGATCGACTTCCGCAATGTCATCCTGATCATGACGACCAATGCGGGCGCGTTCGACGCGCAGCGCGCGGCGATCGGCTTCGGCTCGACGAAGCGCGAAGGCGACGATGTCGAGGCGATCAACAAGCTGTTCACGCCGGAGTTCCGCAACCGTCTCGACGCGATCATCCCGTTCGGCTCGCTGCCGGTGCCGGTGATCCATCAGGTGGTGCAGAAGTTCGTCATGCAGCTCGAGGCGCAACTCGCCGATCGCGGCGTGACCTTCGACCTCGCGCCGGAGGCGATCGCGTGGCTGGCCGACAAGGGCTATGATGAGAAGATGGGCGCGAGGCCGCTTGGCCGCGTGATCCAGGAGCACATCAAGAAGCCGCTGGCGGACGAAGTGCTGTTCGGCAAGCTCAGGAAGGGCGGCACGGTTCGGATAACCGTCGAGGGCAGCGGCATCGACAGCAAGCTCAAACTCGAAGCCGTCGCGGACGAGGTTCCTGTCAGGCCGAAGAAGGAAGAGCCCGCGCCGAAGCCGAAGAAGCCGGCCGCGAAGAAGGCCAAGGCAAAGGCTGCGGCGAAGCCGCTCCCGATCGCCAAGTCCAAGCCCGGGAAGCCGGGCGAGCCGGCCAAGCGCAGCATGGTGCCTCAGCTTCCGCGGAAATGAAGTATCTGAACGACATGATGAGGCCGGCGCCGTTGTCGCCGGCCTTTTCGTTTGGTCCGACATGCCTTGCAGCATTGGCGGTTCACGACCGAGAGAACTTCGGCTAGGCATCGAGCCTATGTCCGGCGGTCCATCCTCCCCGATCACGCATCTCTCGACCGCCACCTGGTTCAGGCGCGGTGTGCGCGCCGCGTTCTCGCTGCCGCTTCTGATGCTGGTGGCGGCCCATGTCGGTTTTGCCGGGCTTGCGCGGGAAGCGGGCCTGACGCTGACGCAGAGCGTGTTCGCGACGGGAATCGTCTGGGCGCTGCCGGCCAATGTGGTGCTGGTCGGCGCGATCATCGGCGGTGCCGGCCTGCCGGCCGCGGCCTTTGCGGTTGCCCTGTCCTCGATCCGGCTGACGCCGATGGTGGTGGCGCTGGTTCCGGAGATGCGTGGTTCCAGAACGCGGACCTGGGTGCTGTATCTCCTTTCCCATTTCGTGGCGGTGACTTCCTGGGTCATTGCCATGCAGGCCATTCGCGGCGTGCCGCGCGAAATGCGCACGGCCTGGTATGCCGGGCTAGGCGGCACACTGGTCTTGGTGAACATGATCGCCGTCGGCATCGCTTTCGAGCTTGCCGGCGATCTGCCGCCGCTCGCTTCCGCGGCGCTGCTCCTTCTGACGCCGATCTACTTCCTGACCTCGCTGTGGAGCTCAGCGCGGGAAAGGGCGGGGTACGTCGCGATGGTTCTGGGCCTTGCGTTCGGCCCGCTCTTCCATCTCTGGACGCCCGGCTTCGACCTCCTGGCGGCCGGCCTTGTCGGCGGATTTGGCGCGTTCGGATATCATCTGGCCAGACGGCGGTGGGGCGCGACATGACCTTCTTCGGCAACGGCGCCTGGTGGTGGCCCTACCTGTTCATCCTGCTTGCCGGCTGGCTGGTGACGGACGCGTGGCGGTTCCTCGGCGTCTTCATCGGCGGACGCGTCTCGGAGGATTCCGACGCGATGGTGCTGGTGCGCACCATCGCGACCGCGCTGGTGGCCGCGGTGATCGGCAATCTGATCGTCTTTCCGGGCGGAGTGCTGGCGGAAACGCCAATGGCGCTGCGCGTCGGGGCGGCGGCAGCCGGGTTCGCCGCCTATCTCGCTCTGCGGCACAGCATGCTGGCCGGGATCGTGACGGCGGAAGCCGTCCTGATCGCAGGGATGCTCATCGGCCAGACATAGTGGCGGAATCGGATCCGGGCTTACCGCCGCTTAACCGCAGGCCGCTATGGTCCTCTCAGGCGCGAGGACACAGGTCTTGGTATTTCATCCGGCAGAACGAACGATCCTACTGATAACCGGGGCGCTCGGCGTCGCGAGCTTCTTCCTCGTGTGGTGGAAGGGCATTGCCGTCGGACCGGAATTCTTCACGTTTTCGGCCGGATTCGCCGCGGTGATGATCGGCGTCGGCCAGATCTACCGGCAGTTTCGCGACAGCGAGCGGATCGCGCTGGTGACCCATGTCCTGGGCCTCTTCGTTGCCTATTCGGCCTTCGGCGTGCTGTTCAACATCGTCCTCCTGCCGCGCCCGACAGCCCCGATCGACGCGGCGCTGGTCAGGATCGATGCGTGGCTAGGTTATTCCTGGCCGGCGTTGGTTTCCTGGTTCGCGGGGCATCCGGCTCTCAACGATATCGTCAGGCGGGTCTATGCGTTGACCCTGATCCAACTGCTCTGCGCTTTCATCGTCCTCGGCGCACTGCTCGACCGGCGGCGGCTTCATGCCGCCGCGCTCGGCACCGTCATTGCCTCGCTCGCGACGATCTTCTGCTGGGCGCTGTTTCCTTCCGGCGGCGCTGCGGCGTTCTGGACACTCGATCCCGAGGTCGAGCGCATCGTCCGGCCCGTGGTGAGCCCGGCCTACGGCGCTGAGCTCAATCGGCTCTTCCGCGAAGGTGTGACCGACCTGTCGGCGATGGGAGTGACCGGGCTGGTCGGTTTCCCCTCGTTCCATACGGTGATGGCGTTGATTTCGCTCATTGCGCTCTGGCCGTACCTAATCGCCCGCCTAATTTTGATCGGCGTCTGCCTGCTGCTCTTCCCGGGTATCCTGGTGCATGGTGGACACAATCTGACCGACGTCCTGGCTGGAGCGGTCATCACCGCAGGCTCGTGGATTGTGGGCCTGAAGATCTACGACGCGCAGACGCGGCTTGCAGCCGGACCGCGACCGGTCGTCTCGCCGAATCCGGTCTGACGGCGGATCTACTGCAGCGCCGCGCGGATCTTCTCCGCGTTGGCGGACAGCACTTCCGGCTTCTCCATCTGGCCCGTGTGCGGCTTCAGCGATACGCCCTGGAAGCGCGGAATGATGTGGACATGCAGGTGGAACACGACCTGGCCGCCGGCGCTCTCGTTGAACTGCTGGACGGTGACGCCGTCCGCCGCGAATGCCTTGACGACGGCGCGGGCGAGCTTCTGCGTGGTCCGCGCGACAGCGAGGAGGCTGTCCTCCGACACGTCGAGAATGTTGCGCGACGGCGCCTTCGGGATGACGAGGCAGTGGCCGTCGCCTCGCGGCATGATGTCCATGAAGGCGAAGGTGTCGGCATCCTCGTAGAGCTTGTAGGCGGGAAGCTCGCCGCGCAGGATTTTTCCGAAGACGTTCGAAGGATCGTAGGCGGGAGCCATCTGGTTCATCCACTCCGTAGCGAAGACAGCGATTTCTTGTCAGCTATTCGCCGCACACGTCAACCCACCGCGCCCCGGTGAGCGCGGCGACGCGCTCGGGCGGCAGCCGCACCGCCGCATTCGTGGCGCCGGCCGCCGGCACGACCTCGTCGAAGCGTCTCAGCGACACATCGCAATAGACGGGCAGGGGGGCAGGCAGGCCGAACGGGCAGACGCCGCCGACGGGATGGCTGGTCAATTCCAGCACCTGTTCCGCGTCGAGCATGCGCGGCTTGCCGCCAAAGCGGTCCTTGAACTTGCGGTTGCTCAGTCGCTCGGTGCCGCTGGTGACGAGCAGCAGCGTCTCGTCGCCGGCACGCAGGCAGATGGTCTTGGCGATCTGCGCCGGCTCGACCCCGTGCGCCGCGGCCGCGAGAGCCACCGTCGCCGAACTGGCTTCGGTGACGATGACGTCGATGTCGGGTGCGTGTTCGTGGAAGAAGGCGCGGACGGATTCGAGAGACATGGCGATGTGCTATGGCCGAAGGCGCCGGTTGGCAAGCGGCCGGTGCGTCCGCTAGTCGCCTATTCCCGTTCCTGCAATTCTCCACGCCGGAACGGTCCGTGCTCTTCCAGATACTCGCCGACCTGGGCGACCTCCTGCCGCTCGCGCTCGAGATAGTCGGCGACGGCGCGGCGCAGGCCGGGATGGGCGATGTAGTGCGCCGACCGCGTGGTGACCGGCATGTAACCGCGCGCCAGCTTGTGCTCGCCCTGCGCGCCGGCCTCGACCACCTTCAGCTTGCGCTCGATCGCGAAATCGATCGCCTGATGGTAGCAGACCTCGAAATGCAGGAACGGGTGGTCCTCGATGCAGCCCCAGTTACGGCCGAACAGGCGGTCGCCGCCGATGAAGTTGATCGCACCTGCAACGTATCGACCATTGCGCCTGGCCATCACCAGCAGCACGTCGTCGGCCATGCGTTCGCCGATCAGCGAGAAGAACTTCCGGTTGAGGTAGGGCCGGCCCCATTTGCGGCTGCCGGTGTCTATGTAGAAGCGGAAGAAGTCGTCCCAGACGGACTCGGTCAGGTCCTTGCCGGTGAGCCGGTCGATCGTGATGCCATTCTGGACGGCGGCCGCGCGCTCCTTGCGCAGCGCCTTGCGCTTGCGCGAGGCAAGCGTGTCGAGGAAATCGGCATAGTCGCGATAGGCCTCGTTGCGGAAATGGAACTGCTGGTCGGTGCGCAGCAGGAAGCCGGCAGCGTCCAGCTGCTCGATGTCCTCGTCGGCCGCAAAGGTGACGTGGGCCGACGAGACGCCGAGCCGGTCGCTGAGCGTCTTCAGGCCGCCGGCGAGGGCCGCCCGGACCGGCGTGGCGGACGCGCCCGATGCCAGCAGGCGGGGACCCGTCGCCGGCGTGAAAGGCACCGCGACCTGGAGCTTCGGATAGTAGCGCCCACCGGCCCGTTCGAACGCGTCGGCCCAGCCGTGGTCGAAGACATATTCGCCCTGGCTGTGCGACTTGAGATAGCAGGGCGCGGCGCCGAGGAGCGTGCCATCGGCGGCCTCCAGGCGCAAATGATGCGGCTGCCAGCCGGTGGTGCGGGACACGGTTCCGGACTCTTCCACGATCGACAGGAATGCGTGCGAAATGAATGGGTTGTACGGAGTGCCCTGGTCCTCGCGAGAGGCGCCCCTAAGGCTCGACCATTCCTCGTTCGCGAAGGCTGCCATGCCGGTCACGACCTTCAGCGTGACCTCGCCATGCCCACCCGTCCCGCCGAATGTCCCTGTATCCATGGCACCAATGTGTGCGCTGCACACCGATCCGGCAAGGGCCTCGCAGCGCGAGGTTCAGGCGATGGCGTCCGGATCGAATCCTTCGAACGTCATCTGGTCGGCATTGGCGAACGTGGTCCTGACGGCGTCGCCGTCTCGCACCGTCCAGGTGATGACCGGCAGCCGCAGCGTCTCGCGCAGGAAGGTGACGAATCGGTTCGGCAGATGGCCGTAGTGGTAGGAGGTGAATGACAGCCCATTAGCCAGCATCGAGAAATGCGCCTCGATCTCATGCGGCTTGTCGCCCCACGCGGTGAGGCCGGCGGGGATGCCCGCGGCATGGACCGGAAACTGGCGGATCAGCCAGTGGTCGAAGGACATGATCGCAGCCTTGCCTTCATAGACGCGCAATTCCTTCGCGACCGCCTCGACGAGACCGTCGTCATGACCCGGAATGCCCTTGAGTTCGATGACGAGCGGCACGCGTCCGGCGACGAGGTTGAGCATTTCCCTCAGCGTCGGCGCATGGTCCGCCGTGCCGCCGATCTTGAGCGCGCCCATCTCGGCCGCGGTCTTCTGCCAGACGAGCCCGCCCAGGCCGGCAAGCCGCTGCAGATCGTGATCGTGGAAGATCACGGGCACCCCGTCGGCGGAGAGCGCCACGTCGCATTCGATGGCGAAATTCCGGCGTGCCGCCGCGTCGAAAGCCGAGAGCGTATTCTCCCAGCGGGTCTTGTTCAGATCGTGATAGCCGCGATGGGCGATCGGACGGGCAGTGAGCCAGGAAATGTCGGTCATCGGGGCGGGCCTCAGCCAAGTTCCACGATCGCTTCGATCTCGACCGGTGCGTCGAGTGGCAGCGAAGCTGTGCCGACCGCCGAGCGGGCGTGTCTGCCGCGCTCACCCAGCACCTTCGCCAACAGGTCGGAGGCGCCGTTGGCGACCAGATGCTGCTCGGTGAAGCCGGGTGCCGAGGCGACAAAGACGGTAATCTTGACGATGCGCGCGATCTTCTCGAGGTCGCCGGTGGCGGCCTTGATCTGGGCGAGGATGTTGATCGCGCATGCGCGGGCGGCGTCCTGTCCCGCCGCCGTGTCGAGATCGCGGCCGAGCAGTCCGGTCGCGACGAGCTTGCCGTCGGACAGGGGCAGTTGCCCGGAGGTGAAGAGCAGGTTTCCTGTGCGCATGAACGGGACATAGTTCGCGGCGGGGGCCGCCGCGGCGGGCAAGGTCACGCCCTCGGCGGCAAGGCGGGCTTCGATCGTGTCAACCAATTGCTTTCCTCGGGAACGGGACTCGTGGCATCCTGCGCGGACGAAGCCATTATGCTCGCCTCGCTTCGGCCACGACTATTGTGGAGGATGCGGCAGAGTCAACTTAACTGGCGGTCCCGAGCGGATGCGGCCACCGGAGAACACTAGATGAGCGCCTTGCGCCTTGTCCTTCCTGCCGTCGTCTTCGCCGCCGTGTTTCCCGTCGAATTCGCCACTGCCGCGGGCGCGTTGCTGGCCCACCGCGCGGTCTACGACCTCGATCTCGGCGAGGCGTCGGAGAAATCAGGCGTAACCGGCGTGACGGGCCGCATCGTCTACGAGTTCACAGGCTCGCGCTGTGAAGGTTATTCCACCAACTATCGCTTCGTCTCCCGGATGAACGTCGAAGAGACGCAGCGCATGAACGACTACCAGATGACGACGTTCGAGGACGGCGAGGGCAAGTCGTTCGACTTCGTGACGAAGTTCTTTGTCGACGACGGGCTCGACAAGGAGACGAAGGGTTCGGCTTCGATCGACCCCAAGGGCATGGCGGTCAAGCTGCAGAAGCCGCAGGCTCAGACGGTCGAACTCCCGGCGACGCGCTTTCCGACCCAGCACATGATCGAGCTGATCGACAAGGCGAAAAGCGGCGAAAATTTCTACGAGACGTCCATCTTCGACGGGTCGGACGACGCTAACAAGGTGATGACCACCACGGTCGTGATCGGCAAGCTGACGACGCCAGCCGCCAACGATCCGGAGCTGCCGGCGCTCAAGACATTGAAATCAGAGCAGTACTGGCCGGTCTCGATCGCCTATTTCGACCTGAGCAAGGACGACGGCGAGGAAGTGCCGGACTATGCGATCTCGTTCAAACTCTACGACAACGGCTTCACCCGCGACCTGACGATGAGCTACGGTGAGTTCTCCATCAAGGCGAAGCTGGTCGGGCTCGACCTGCTCGACAGCAAGGACGGCTGCAAGAAGCCCGAATAGGCGCTTCGCACAGACGAACTCACCAGATCCGGAGCAGATCGTGACCGCACATTCCGTGCCCCAAGGGCTGCGTATCCTCACCTTCGCGGACGTGCGGACGGCGCAGTCGCGTATTGCGGGGCATGCGCACCGGACTCCGGTGCTGACATCGCGCACGGCCGATCAGCGCACCGGTGCGTCGCTGTTCTTCAAGGCGGAGAATCTGCAGCGGGGAGGGGCGTTCAAGTTCCGCGGCGCTTACAATGCGATAGCGGCGCTCGACGCCGATGCGAGGTCGCGCGGCGTGCTGGCCTTTTCGTCCGGCAACCATGCCCAGGCGGTCGCCTATGCGGCAAGGCTGCTCGGCGTTGCGTCCACCATCGTCATGCCGACCGACGCGCCGGCGGTCAAGTTCGCCGGCACCCGCGGGTACGGCGCCGAGATCGTGTTATACGACCGCTACAAGGAAGACCGGCATGAGGTCACCCGACGCATCGCCGAGGAAACCGGCGCCGCGATAATCCCACCCTTCGACCATCCGGACGTCATCGCCGGACAGGGCACGGCGGTGCTCGAACTCGTCGAGGAAGTCGGCGATCTCGACATCATCCTCACGCCGCTCGGTGGCGGCGGGCTTCTGGCCGGCAGCGCGCTCGCGGCGAAGGGCCTGTCGCCCGCCTGCCGTGTCATCGGCGTCGAGCCGGAGGACGGCAATGACGGCCAGCAATCGATGGCCAGGGGCGAGATCGTGACCATTCCGGTACCGCGCTCGATCGCTGACGGGGCTCTGACGACGGCGCTGGGGCTGCATACGTTCCCGATCATCCGGGAGAAGGTCGAGGCGATCGTGACCGTTCCCGACGAGGATCTCGTCGCGACCGTGCGCTTCTTCGCCGAGCGGATGAAGATCGTCGTCGAGCCGACCGGCTGCCTCGCCGCCGCCGCCGTCATGTCGGGCCATGTCGAGTGCAGGGGCAAGCGGGTCGGCATCGTGCTCAGCGGCGGCAATGTCGATCTGGCGGCGCTCGGGACGTATCTCGCGACAACCTGACACGCGCGGCCGACGGTCCAGGATTGGCGGGCCGCTTGCGTTTCCCGCCCAACGCCTCTATATGCGCGGCCATTCCACACACGGACTTGGGTGGTCTTCCGGGAGAAATCCGGCTGACGCCTCCGGTGGCGCGACGAGAAATCCGAGCGTCAAGTGTCCGTGGAGGCTAACCGGAAAAGGATAAGACATGGCTCTGCCTGATTTCAGCATGCGCCAGCTGCTGGATGCCGGTGTCCACTTCGGACACCAGACCCACCGCTGGAACCCTAAGATGGCGCCCTACATTTTTGGCGCCCGCAACAACATCCACGTCATCGATCTGTCGCAGACGGTTCCGCTGCTGCACCAGGCGTTGAAGGTCGTCTCCGACACCGTCGCCGCGGGCGGTCGCGTGCTCTTTGTCGGCACCAAGCGCCAGGCGTCCGACATCGTGGCGGACGCAGCGCAGCGTTCGGCCCAGTACTACGTCAACTCGCGCTGGCTGGGCGGCATGCTCACCAACTGGAAGACGATCTCGAACTCGATCCAGCGCCTGCGCAAGCTCGACGAACTGCTGGCCGGCGAGGCCCAGGGCTTCACCAAGAAGGAGCGCCTGAACCTCGATCGCGAACGCGAGAAGCTGAACAAGGCGCTCGGCGGCATCAAGGACATGGGCTCGACGCCCGACCTGATGTTCGTGATCGACACCAACAAGGAGGCGATCGCGATCCTGGAAGCCAAGCGTCTCGGCATTCCGGTCGTCGCGATCATCGATTCGAACTGCGATCCGGACAAGATCGACTACCCGATCCCGGGCAATGACGACGCGCAGCGCGCCATCGCGCTCTACTGCGACCTCATTGCACGAGCCGCGATCGACGGCATTGCACGCCAGCAGGGCAACTACGGCATCGACATCGGCGCTTCGGCCGAGGCCCCCGTCGAGCCGGCGCTGGAAGAAGCCCCGTCGGCCTGAGCCGGTTCTATATGACGGGCGCGGCTTCGGTCGCGCCCACCCATTCCAGGCGCACGATGCCAATCGCGCGCCGTCATTTTTTGAGATGAAGAGGCTGAGATGAGCATTACGGCGGCACAGGTCAAGGAACTGCGCGAACTGAGCGGCGCGGGCATGATGGACTGCAAGGCGGCCCTTACCGAAACCAATGGCGACATGGAGGCGGCGGTCGACTGGCTGCGCAAGAAGGGTATCGCGAAGGCGGACAAGAAGGCGAGCCGCACGGCCGCTGAAGGCCTCGTCGGCGTCGACGCGGGCGTCCATGAGGCTGCCGTTGTCGAGGTCAATTCGGAAACCGACTTCGTCGCCCGTAACGACCAGTTCCAGGACATCGTCCGCAACGTCGCCAAGGTGGCGCTTGCGTTCGGCGAAACGGAAAAGGTCGCCGCCGCCCGCTATCCGGGTTCGGACAAGACCGTGACGGAGACGATCAAGGATGCCGTCGGCACGATCGGCGAGAACCTGAACTTCCGCCGCTCGACGAAGCTGTCGGTGTCGAAGGGCGCGGTCGCGACCTATATCCACAACGCGGTGGCCGACGGCCTCGGCCGGATCGGCGTCCTCGTCGCGATCGAGACCGAAGGCAAGTCGGAAGCCGCCAAGGCGTTTGCCCGCCAGGTCGCGATGCATGTCGCTGCGACGAACCCCATGTCGCTCGACATCGACGCGCTCGATCCGGCTGCCGTGGAACGCGAGAAGGCGATCTTCTCCGACCAGGCGCGCGCGTCGGGTAAGCCCGAGAACATCATCGAGAAGATGGTCGAAGGCCGCCTGCGCAAGTTCTACGAGGAAGTCGTGCTTCTGAAGCAGGCCTTCGTCATGAACCCTGACCTGACGGTCGAGAAGGCGCTGAAGGAAGCCGAGAAGGAGATCGGCGCTCCGGCGAAGATCACCGGCTTCGTGCGCTATGCCGTGGGCGAGGGCATCGAGAAGGAAGAGACCGATTTCGCGGCCGAAGTCGCGGCGACGATCAAGAAGTAAGTCCTTCACCGCATTGCCTGCTAAGGAGGGGCGCCGCGTGACATCGCGGCGCCCTTCGTGTATCGCAGCACCGTTTCCGAACGCCTGTATTCAAGAGAAAGCAATCGATGTCGGCTAAGCCTCTCTATCGCCGCGTTCTTCTCAAGGCATCGGGCGAAGCGCTGATGGGCGACCAGCATTTCGGCATCGACGTCTCGGTCGCCGACCGCATCGCCTCCGACATCGCCGAAGCCCGCGAAATGGGCGTGGAAGTCGGCCTCGTCATCGGCGGCGGCAACATCTTCCGCGGCCTCGCGGTGGCGTCGAAGGGTGGCGACCGCGTCACCGGCGACCACATGGGCATGCTGGCGACCGTGATCAATTCGCTGGCGATGCGGACCTCGCTGGTCAAGATCGGCGTCGATGCGGTCGTCCTGTCGGCGATAGCGATGCCGGAACTGTGCGAGAGCTTCTCCCAGCGCCAGGCCACCAGCTACATGAACTCCGGCAAGGTCGTGATCTTCGCCGGCGGCACGGGCAATCCGTTCTTCACCACCGATTCGGCTGCCGCCTTGCGCGCGGCGGAAATCGGCGCTGACGCGCTTTTCAAGGGCACCCAGGTCGACGGAATCTATTCGGCCGACCCGAAGAAGGATCCCAACGCCGTTCGCTACGAACGCATCACCCATCGCGAAGTATTGACCCAGGGCCTGCAGGTCATGGATACGGCGGCGATTGCGCTTGCGCGCGAGAACAACATTCCGATAATCGTCTATTCGATTCACGAAAAAGGTGGGTTCGGCGCAATTCTGCGTGGTGAAGGCCACTGCACGGTCGTCGCGGACGCCTGACACCCGACCGGGTGCTACCACCAAGAGACCGGGAGAAACACATGGCTGACGGAGTGGATTTCAAGGATCTCCAGCGCCGTATGGACGGCGCAATCAGCGCGTACAAGCACGACCTCGCTTCGCTGCGTACCGGCCGTGCCTCGTCCAATCTGCTCGATCCGATCGTCGTGCAGGCCTATGGCGCGCCGACGCCGATCAATCAGGTGGCGTCGGTCACGGTGCCTGAACCGCGCATGATCAGCGTCAGTGTCTGGGACCGTTCGCTCGTCGGCGCGGTCGATCGCGCGATCCGGGAGGCGAATCTCGGCTTCAACCCGATCATGGACGGCACGACGCTGCGCATCCCCTTGCCGGAACTGAACGAGCAGCGGCGCAAGGAACTGGTCAAGATCGCGCATCAATACGCCGAATCGGCCCGCGTCGCGGCGCGGCACGTCCGGCGCGATGGCATCGACGGCTTGAAAAAGTCGGAAAAGGATCACGTCATCAGCCAGGACGACATGCGCGTCGGTTCGGACAGGGTCCAGAAGATGACGGATGATACTATCGCGATGATCGACAGCCTTCTCACCGAGAAGGAAGCCGAGATCATGCAGGTCTGACGACCGTCGGCAATGGCGGCGGCGGGAATGCCGTCTACCCCGGAGTGCTCGATTGAAATTGAAGCCTGAGCACATCGCGATCATCATGGATGGCAACGGCCGCTGGGCGAAGGCGAGGGGCCTGCCGCGCGCGGCCGGGCATCGCGCTGGCGTCGAGGCACTCCGGCAGACCGTCCGCAACGCCGACGATCTCGGGATCCGCTGGATTACGGTCTATGCCTTCTCCTCGGAAAACTGGTCGCGCCCGAAATCCGAGGTTTCGGATCTGATGGGCCTGCTGAAGCTGTTCATCAGGCGCGATCTGGCGGAACTGCACCAGAACGGCGTGAAGGTGCGCGTCATCGGCGAGCGCCAAAGCCTGCAGCCGGAGATCGCTGCCTTGCTGGAAGAAGCAGAGCTCCTGACGCGGGACAATCGCGCGCTCAACCTCGTCATTGCCTTCAACTACGGCTCGCGTGACGAAATCGCGAGGGCCGCGACCAGGATCGCCGAGGCCGCGGTTGCCGGACAACTTGACCCGCGCGACATTACGCCCGAGAGCTTCGGCACATTCCTCGACACCGCCGACATCCCCGATCCCGACCTGATCATCCGCACGGGCGGCGAAATTCGCCTGTCGAATTTCCTGCTCTGGCAGGCGGCCTATGCCGAACTCGTCTTCCTTTCGTGCTACTGGCCGGATTTCGGCAAGGCCCATCTCGTCGAGGCAATCCAAACGTTTGCGGCACGCGAGCGCCGCTTCGGCGGCGTGCCCGCCGCGGGCGTCGCGTCGTGAGCAACCTTCAGCTCAGGATCGTTTCCGGCGTCGTTCTCGCCATCATCGTGCTCGCTCTCACCTGGACAGGCGGCCTGCCGTTCAGGCTGCTCGCCGCCGCGATCGGGGCGCTGGTCTTCTACGAATGGACGACCGTTTCGAACCTCAGGCGCGATTGGCCGCTTTGGCTCGCCGCGTGGATCCTCGTGGCAATCATACTGGTGGCGCTTGCCGCCGGGCTGGAAGGCGATCTGATGCTGATTCTCGCGGTGGTGCCGACGCTCGCGCTCCTGTCGACCGGGCAGGTTCGCAAGCTTGGCCCGCTCGCGGCGACCGGCATGGCCTATGCAATTCTCCCAGCCGTCGCCTTGGCTTTCCTGCGTGGCAGCGACACTTCGGGACTGCTGGCGATTCTCTACCTTTTTGCGGTCGTCTGGGGCACGGACATCTTCGCCTTTTTCGTCGGCCGCGCGGTTGGCGGACCAAAACTCGCGCCATCCATTTCTCCGGGCAAGACCTGGAGCGGAGCAGTGGGCGGCGCGGTCGCCGCGCTGGTCGCTGGCTGGATAGTCACCTATTTCGCCGGGCACCCTTCGCCGCTGCTCATGGGGCTTCTCGCCTTGCCGCTGTCCGCCGTCTCGCAGGCGGGGGACCTCTTCGAGTCCGGCTTCAAGCGGCGGTTCGGCGCGAAGGATTCGAGCCAGCTCATTCCTGGACACGGTGGCGTGATGGACCGGGTCGACGGGCTTGTCGCGGCGGCGGTGGCACTGTATCTCGCAGGCTGGCTTCTTGCCGGTCCGGCTGCTCCGGTGTCGGGGCTGTTTCCGACCTGAGCGGCGCCGAACAGGTCACGGATTCGCCCGGATTGGCGTCGCAACCTCACACCTTCGCGGCCCGCCGCAGATATCGGGACATTCCTTTTGGGTGACATTCTGAATTCGATCGTCGGCACGAACGGGCTGATCCTCGGTACGATCGTGCCGTTTCTGTTCGTGCTCACCGTCGTCGTCTTCGTTCACGAGATGGGGCACTATCTCGTCGGCCGCTGGTGCGGCATCGGCGTCAAGGCCTTCTCGGTCGGCTTCGGCCCCGAACTGTTCGGCTTCAACGATCGTCACGGCACGCGATGGAAGCTGTCTGCCATTCCTCTCGGCGGCTATGTCAAGTTCACCGGCGACATGAATGCGACCTCCACTCCTGACGCGGAAGAGATAGAATCGCTCACCGAGGCGGAGAAGAAGGTCGCATTCCACACCCAGCCGGTGTGGAAGCGGGCCCTGACCGTCGTGGCCGGCCCGGTCTTCAACTTCCTGCTGACTATTGCCGTTTTCGCCGTTCTTTTCGGCACTTACGGAAAGCCGGTGATACAGCCCGTGGTGGCGGAAGTGGTGGTGGGAAGCGCTGCCGAAGCGGCGGGCTTCAAGCCGGGCGACCGTTTCGTCTCGGTCGATGGAAGCCCGGTCGAAACGTTCGCCGACGTCCAGCGCTACGTGTCCGGCCGGACGGACGATCCGCTGGTCTTCGTAATGCTGCGCGACGGGAAGGAAGTGACCCTCACCGCGACGCCGAGACTGACCGAGCAGAAGGACGCGCTCGGCAACACGATCAAGGTCGGTGTGATCGGTGTCGCGACCAACCAGGAGGTCGGCGAGGGCAGGGTGGAGCATTATGGACCGGTCGAGGCGGTCGGACAGGCGATCGTCGAAACCGGATCGATCATCAGCCGGACGGGGCAATTCCTGAAGCGATTCGCCTTCGGCCGCGAGGACAAGTGCCAGCTCGGGGGGCCGATCAAGATCGCCAAGATGTCCGGGCAGGCCGCGCAGCTCGGATTCCTGTGGCTGATCAACCTGGTGGCGCTGCTGTCGGTCGGTATCGGATTTCTGAATCTGCTGCCGATTCCGCCGCTCGACGGCGGCCATCTGCTTTTCTACGGCATAGAGGCGGCGACCCGTCGTCCCGTGCCCGAGAGGGCGATGGAAGCGGTCTACAGAATCGGGCTTCTGGCCGTTCTGCTGTTCATGGGCTTTGTCGTATGGAACGATCTCTTCGGATGCTGAAGCCAATGAAAATTCGACACTTATTAACCATGGCGGGGATTTGGCGTGACGAGAAAGCCACGGTCCGTGGCTTCGTAAACGCAAATTAACCAGAAGCCTTGCGTGTAGGGAAAATCCGGCTATTACGGTAGGCGGTATGACCGTCACGTCCGGTTTCTCGCCGTGGGGACTACGAGAAAACAAGGTAAGACAGCCCTATGAAGGCAACTAAAAGACTGATGGGCGCGGCATCCGCGGTAGCCCTTACCGCTGGAATGGTGTTTTCAGCCTCGCTCTTCGTGCAGGTCGCCGCGGTGTCCGTGGCGCATGCGGCGGTCGTCAGCAGCATTTCCGTGCGGGGCAACCAGCGCGTCGATGCCGAGACGATTCGGGGCAACATCGGCATCCAGCCGGGACGGAGCTTCTCGGCAGCCGATATCGACGAAGCGGTCAAGCGGCTGTTCGCGACTGGGCTGTTCTCCGACGTGCGGGTGACGCAGTCGGGCGGGACGCTGGTCGTCCAGGTCGAGGAATATCCCGTCGTCAACCAGGTGCTCTTCCAGGGCAACAAGAAGCGCAAGGATGCCGACCTGGCGCGCGTCGTGCAGCTGAAGCCGCGCGGGCCGTTCTCGCAGGCGCAGATGGAAGCCGACGTCGAGGCGATCAAGGCTGCATACAGCGCGATCGGTCGCGACGATGCGGAGGTTCAGACCCAGGTCATGGACCTCGGCGAGAATCGCGTGAACGTCGTCTTCACCGTCAACGAAGGCGGCCGCACCAAGATCAGGACCGTCAATTTCGTCGGCAACAACGCCTTCGGCGATCGGCGTCTCGCCGATGTGATTTCGACGAAGCGCTCGAACATCCTGTCCTTCCTGTTCCGTGACGATATCTACGATGAGAACCGTCTGCGGGCCGACGAGGAGACGCTGCGCCGCTTCTATTACGATCGCGGCTATGCGGATTTCCAGGTCGTGTCGTCCTCGGCCGAACTCGACGAGGCGACGAACGAGTACACGGTCAACTTTACGGTCGACGAAGGCGAGCGCTACACGTTCGGCGACGTGACGATCGAATCCTCGATCGACGGCGTCGATTCGACGACGCTGAACTCCGCGATCGAGACGCGGACCGGCGACGTCTACAGCGCCAAGAACGTCGAGGACACGATCATCGGCCTGACCGAACGGGTCGCCGGCGCGGGCTACGCCTTCGCCCAGGTGACGCCGCGCGGCGACCGCAACTTTGAGACCCGGACGATTTCGGTCGTCTACACCATCGATCAGGGTCCTCGCACCTACATCGAGCGCATCGAGATCCGCGGCAACGAGCGCACGCGCGATTACGTCATCCGCCGCGAGTTCGACGTATCGGAAGGCGACGCGTTCAATCAGGTGCTCATCCAGCGCGCGAAGCGCCGTCTGGAGCGCCTTGATTTCTTTGAAACCGTGAATATCGCGACGGCGCCCGGCTCGGAGCCCGACCAGGTGGTCCTGGTTGTGGAT
Organism: Mesorhizobium sp.; assembly: GCA_041913465.1. Lineage (GTDB taxonomy): Bacteria > Pseudomonadota > Alphaproteobacteria > Rhizobiales > Rhizobiaceae > Mesorhizobium_A. Next base: position 34,355 of record JAYSFJ010000018.1, read on the forward strand.
CTGGTCGAGAAGTCGACCGGTGAATTCTCCGTTGGCGGCGGCTACACCACGGGCGGCGAGAATGCCGGCTTCACGGTGGAAGGCTCGATCAGCGAGCGCAACTTCCTCGGTCGCGGCCAGTACATCCGCATCTCGGCGGGTGGAGGCAAGGATACCCGCAACTATGCGCTGTCGTTCACCGAGCCGTATTTCCTGGGCCGGCGCATCGCGGCCGGCTTCGATGTCTACCGGCAGACGCAGAAGTATACGAACTACGAATCGGCGACTTCCGGCGCTACTGTTCGTTTCGGTCTGCCGATCACGCAGAACCTGACGACGCAGCTGGCGTATAACTTGACGTCGGAAGAGTACAACTACACTGAGGCGTGCGACGCGAATAATAACGGCATTCCGGATCCGGGCTGTGTCATTTCCCAGCCGATCCAGGATGCCATCGCCTACGGGCAATGGATAAAGTCGTCGGTAAGTGCTACTCTGCAGTACAATTCGATCGACGACATGAAGAACCCCCATTCGGGTATCTACGCGACCTTGACTGGCGAGGTCGCGGGGCTCGGTGGCGACGCCAAATGGGCGAAGATCACGGCACGTGGCAACTACTATCGTACCCTTTCGGAGCAGCAGGATATTGTAGGTTTGCTGACGGTCGGGGGCGGACATATTGAGCCGTTTACCGCCACTGGTCTTCGGGTTTTCGACCAGTTCAAAGGTACGGATCGTATGATTCGCGGCTTTGCGTATAACGGGTTCGGCCCCGTCGATACGAATGGCTCGACGAATGAAGACAACTACGATCATCTTGGCGGCACGACCTATTTCCATGCCACGGCAGAAGCACAGTTTCCGATGCCGGCGCTTCCGGAAAGCCTTGGCGTAAAGGGTGCGGTCTTCGCCGATGCTGCCACTCTTTTTGGCGTCAACGATAGCGTAGCGGCTGCCGTGCCGATTGCTAATCAGGCCTCGTTCGACATGCGCTGGCGCGCATCGGTGGGCGCCGGCGTGATATGGGCTTCGCCGTTCGGTCCGATCCGCATCGACTATGCGATCCCGGTCCTGAAGGAAGACACCGACGTCGTGCAGAACCTCAATTTCGGCATGTCGGCGAAGTTCTAGAATTCTCGACTACCCTTCCGGGCGTTCGGCCCGGGAGTCTGGGGCATATATGAGCGATCCGGTGTTTTTCTCGCCCGTCCGCCGGATCGATGCGGCACAGGTTGCGGAGCTTTGTGGGGCTTCGCTGGCGAATCCCGACACATCTGGAACCCTGATCACCGGCATCGCCTCCGCGGAGCAGGGCGGCCCGGGCGATATAGTGTTTCTCGAAGGGCGGCGGGGAGCCGAACTGCTGCCGCGTCTGCGGGCAGGCGCGGTCCTTTGCACCGCCGAACTCGCGGCATCGATTTCGTCCGATACTGCCGTTCTCATCACACCGCGACCGCAGCAGGCTTTCGCCCTCGTCGCGCGTAACCTCTTTCCCGATGCGACCATGCCGGGGCCGTGGCTGGCGACAGCCGGAATTTCGCCGGCCGCACATATCGCGCACGATGCTCATGTGGAGGCGAGTGCGGTCGTTGAGGCCGGCGCAGTCGTCGGACCGGGCGCGACTGTCGGAGCGGGCGCGGTGATCGCCCCGAACGCCGTGATCGGCCCGTCCTGCCAGATCGGCAGAAACACCTATGTCGGACCGGGCGCGAGCATCCAGGCGGCATTGATCGGCGACCGGGTCATCATTCACGCGGGTGTGCGGATCGGAACCGACGGGTTCGGCTTCATTTCCGGGCGGACGGGTCTTGAGAAGATCCCGCAGATCGGCCGCGTCGTCATCCAGGACAATGTCGAGATCGGCGCAAACACGACGATCGACCGTGGTGCTCTCGGCGACACGATCATCGGAGACGGAACCAAGATCGACAATCTCGTCCAGATCGGACACAACGTGCGCATTGGGCGAAGCTGCGCCATCGCGGCTCAGGTCGGTATCTCCGGATCCGTCGTCATCGGCGACTATGTGATGCTGGGCGGGCGGGTCGGCATCGGCGATCATCTGACGATCGGCAGCGGCGCGCAGATTGCCGCCGGCAGCGGCTTGATGCATGACGTTCCGGCCGGCGAGAGATGGGGAGGGGCGCCTGCCCAGCCAATCAAGGGTTGGCTGCGCGAGGTATCGGTGCTCCGCGGCATGGTACGCGACAAGTCGAGGAGGCAAGACGGCAATGGCTGAACCCGGTGCGACGCAACTGGAGAGTCTCGACATCGGCCAGCTCCTGCGGTTGTTGCCGCATCGATATCCATTCCTGCTCATCGACAAGATCGTCGACATCGACGGGGACCGTTCCGCCACCGGCATCAAGAACGTCACCATGAACGAGCCGCATTTCCAGGGTCATTTTCCCGAGCGTCCGGTGATGCCCGGCGTGCTCATCATCGAAGCGATGGCGCAGACGGCCGGCGCGATCTGCCTGCATTCCGTCGGTTCAGCCAAGCCTTCCCTGGTCTATTTCCTGACGATCGACGGAGCGAAGTTCCGCAAGCCCGTCCTGCCCGGCGACCGTCTCGAAATCCGCGTCGTGAAGGAACGGCAGCGCGCGAATATCTGGAAGTTCAACTGCGAGGCTATGGTGGACGGAAACAAGGTGGCGGAAGCCGTTATCTCGGCAATGACGACCCCGGTGGTCGAGACCGGAGCCTGAGGAAGTGGCAGGCGAAACAGTCATTCATCCTCTGGCGCTCGTCGAGCCGGGCGCCGCGCTCGGGACGGGCGTGAAAATCGGACCGTTCTGCCACGTCGGCGCGGACGCAACGCTTGGGGACGGTGTCGAACTTGTCAGCCATGTGTCGATCATGGGCGCCACGACCATCGGTGCCGGCTGCAAGATTTTTCCGCAAGCCGTGCTCGGCGCCCCGCCGCAGAACAGCAAGCATAAGGGCGGACGGACGACGCTGGTCATCGGGCGCAATTGCATGATCCGCGAAGGCGTCACGATGCATGTTGGCACCGATACGAGCCGGGGCGAGACGACCGTCGGCGACAATGGATATTTTCTCGCCTACACGCACGTCGCTCACGATTGCGTCGTCGGAAACAATGTCACGATGGCCAACCTCGCGACGCTGGCAGGGCACGTCGTCGTCGGCGACTATGTCGGTTTCGGCGGCTTCTCCGCGGCGCACCAGAATGTTCGTATCGGCCACCACGCCTTCATCGGCGGCTTGTCGGCCGCGTTCGAGGACGTAATACCGTACGGAATGATACGGGGCACGACAGGCGCCTTGCGCGGCCTGAACCTGATCGGCATGAAGCGCTCTGGCATGCCGCGCTCCGAGATCCATGCCGTTCGCAACGCCTTCAAGGCCATCTTCGACCGTTCGCACACCATGGACGAGAACATGTCCGAGACGGAGCGGGCATTCGCGGATTCGCCGGCGGTGCAGGATGTGCTCGCCTTCATGCGCTCGGCCGGGCACCGCTCCTTCGCCACGCCATGGCGAGGCGCGAAGGTTCAATCCGACGACAATGGCGAGGATTGAGCCGCACGCCGCTTTCGAGCTTGGTCCTGGCGAGCGCATCGCCGTTGGGGCGGGTGCCGGCCGGCTGCCGGTCGAACTGGTCGAGAGGCTCGTTGCCATGGGGCACCGGCCTTTCGTGGTTCTCATCGAAGGCGAAGCGGACGCGACTTCACCGGTGCTGACCGGGCAGGACCACTGGATCATGCCCCTCGAGCATATCGGCAAGGCGGCGGCGAGGTTTAGGCGCGAGGGGGTGACTCACCTCGTCATGGCCGGAGGCGTGAGCCGCCGGCTGCGCCTGCGCTCCCTCAGGCCGAGCCTCGGCATCCTGCATATGGCGCCTCGTGTCGCTGCGTCCCTTGCGCGGGGCGACGACAACCTGCTGCGGGCGATCGTCCGCTACTACGAGGGACTGGGCATAACCGTGGTCGGTGCCCACGAGATCATGCCCGATCTGCTGGCGCCGCCAGGCGTTCTCACGAAACACGCGCCAAAAACGCGGGATCGCGCCGATCTGAAAGCCGCTGCGATCGCCGCCCGCGCCATCGGCACGCTCGACATCGGTCAAGCGGCGATTGCGGTCGGGGGCAGGGCTGTCGCGCTGGAGGGTATTGAGGGGACGGACGGGCTTCTGCAGCGAATGGTGGGCCTCAGATCGAATGGCCGCATCGCGGGCCGCAACGGCGGCGCTCTGGTCAAGTGCGCCAAGCCTTCGCAGGAGTTGCGGGCCGACCTTCCCACCATCGGCGTGGGAACGGTCGAACTGGCGCACGCCGCCGGACTCGCCGGGATCGGTATCGAAGCCGATCGGTCGATCGTCCTCGATATGGGTGCCGTGGCGTCTCGCGCGGACGAGCTTGGGCTCTTCGTGATCGGCCTCGTCGAAGAGGATTGGGCTAAATGACCGGCCGGCCGTTGAAGCTCGCGGTTGTGGCAGGCGAGGAGTCGGGCGACCTCTTGGGCGCCGATCTTGTAGCGTCGCTTCGCGCTTTGTCTGGCCGGAACGTCGAACTCACCGGTCTCGGCGGCAGACATCTCGAGGCTGAGGGTCTGACCTCGCTCTTCAACTCCTCCGAGATCGCTCTCATGGGCGTGACCGCGGTGGTCCGCGACCTGCCGCGTCTGATCCGCCGCATCGGGCAGACGGCGCGCGAAATCGTCCGTGCGAAACCGGACTGCCTGGTAACGATCGACAGTCCGGACTTTTCCCTCCGTGTCGCAAAGAAGGTCCGCGCCGCCGATCCGTCCATCCCGATCGTCCACTATGTCAGCCCGAGCGTCTGGGCCTGGCGGCCGGGCCGGGCGAAGGCGATCAAGCCCTATGTCGACCATATCCTGTGCGTTCTGCCTTTCGAGCCGGATGTTCTGCAACGGCTTGGAGGACCGCAAGGGACCTTCGTCGGGCATCGGCTGACGGCCGATCCCGGTGTTCTGTCCGCCGCCTCCGCGCAGAGCGTGCCGCGTGACATGGGCGCTGAGCGCGAGAAGACGCTGCTCGTCCTACCGGGCTCCCGCGGAACGGAAATCGGCCAGCTCCTCGGGCCGTTCGGCGAGACCATCGACGTGTTGCGCGCGCGCGGCAACCGGTTCCGGATCGTGTTGCCGACGCTGCCGCGCCTGCGCGAGCGCGTGGCCGCGGGCGTGAAGGACTGGACTCAGGCGCCGGAGATCGCAGTCGGCGCGGACGAGAAATGGCGCGCCTTCGGCGAGGCGGACGCGGCGCTGATCGCGTCGGGCACCGTCTCGCTGGAACTGGCGCTGGCGGGCGTTCCGCTCGTCTCCTGCTACAAGTTCGACTGGCTCTCCCGCCAGGTGGAAGGATGGATCACGGCCTGGTCCGCTTTGCTGCCGAACCTGATCGCGGACCGTCCGGTCGCACCGGAATATTACCATCAGTACGTCCGGCCGCAGCATATCGCGCGCTCGCTTGAATGCCTGTTTGCCGACACAGAAATGCGAGCCTGGCAGAAGCAGGGTTTCGCGGAAGTCCGCCGTCGGCTCGCGACGGACCGGCCACCCGGCGAGATTGCTGCGGATGTGGTCATCTCGGAGATAGAACGCAGAACGGGCGCCTGAGCGCCCGTTCGTCTTCCATGCGAAATCCGATCAGCGCTTGGCGATCGGGACGTAGTCTCGTTCCGGGGCGCCGGTGTAGAGCTGGCGCGGCCGGCCGATCTTCTGCAGCGGATCCTCGATCATCTCCTTCCACTGGGCGATCCAGCCGACGGTGCGGGCAACCGCAAAGAGCACCGTGAACATGGTCGTGGGGAAGCCGAGCGCCTTCAGCGTGATGCCGGAATAGAAGTCGATGTTCGGGTAGAGCTTCTTCTCGATGAAATAGTCGTCGGTGAGGGCGATCCTCTCGAGTTCCATCGCGACGTCAAGCAGCGGATCGTCCTTGATGCCGAGTTCGCCCAAGACCTCGTGCGTGGTGCGCTGCATGATCTTGGCGCGCGGGTCGTAGTTCTTGTAGACCCGGTGGCCGAAGCCCATCAGCCGGAACGGATCGTTCTTGTCCTTGGCGCGGGCGATGTATTCCGGGATGCGGTCGACCGTGCCGATCTCGGAGAGCATATTGAGCGCCGCCTCGTTTGCGCCGCCATGCGCCGGGCCCCACAGACAGGCGATGCCGGCCGCGATGCAGGCGAACGGATTGGCGCCGGACGAACCGGCGAGACGGACGGTCGAGGTCGACGCGTTCTGCTCGTGATCGGCGTGGAGGATGAAGATGCGCTCCATCGCGCGGGCAAGCACAGGATTGGCCTGGTATTCCTCGGCCGGCACCGCGAAGCACATCCGCAGGAAGTTCGCCGCGTAGGAGAGATCGTTGCGCGGATAAACGAACGGCTGGCCGATATGGTATTTGTAAGCCATCGCCGCGAGCGTCGGCATCTTCGCGATCAGGCGGATCGACGCAACCATACGCTGGTGGGGATCCGAGATATCTGTCGAGTCGTGGTAGAACGCCGACAAGGCGCCGACTGATCCGCACATCACCGCCATCGGATGCGCGTCGCGCCTGAAGCCGCGGAAGAAGTGTACCATCTGCTCGTGCACCATCGTGTGGCGCGTGACGCGATAGTCGAAATCCTCCTTCTGCGTCTTGGTCGGCAGTTCGCCGTAGAGCAGCAGGTAGCAGGTTTCGAGGAAATCGCCGTGCTCTGCGAGCTGGTCGATCGGGTAGCCGCGATGCAGCAGGATGCCCTCGTCGCCGTCGATATAGGTGATCGCGGAATCGCAGGACGCGGTCGACGTGAAGCCCGGATCGTAGGTGAAGGCTCCGGTTTCCTTGAACAGCGGAGCGATGTCGATGACGTCCGGCCCGACGGACCCGCTTCGCACTTTAAGATCGAGGGACTTGCCGCCAAATTCCAGTTTTGCAGTTTTGCTCGTCATAGCAACTCCCTTCGAAAGCCCCAAAAGAACGCGCCTGGAGGATGATGCGGCGCGAAGAGATAACCCGCCCCGGTGTTATGCCCGGGATGTGCTATCGCATTTACGACAAGGTGCCAAGCTGACCGTTCGGCTCATGCTGCAATGCAAAATGGGGCCGGTCCAGAAGTTTCTGCGGTCGCCTGAGAGATTTCGCCGCCTCACACCGGCATGCCGTGCCGCGCCCAGACTTTCGCGATCGCGGGCACTTCCGCGACGCGCGCATAGAGGGCACGAAGTTCTGGAAAGCGCTCGCAGAACACGTCCAGATCATCGACCCAACTGATCAGCATGGCCGCGTAGATATCGACCGCCGACAGCTTGTCTCCGAGCGCGAAGGGCTTGTCGCCAAGAGCATCGGCGAAGACGGACCACTCGAACGTCCTGCGCTCCAGCGCCGACTGCCTGATCCCGTCCGCGGCGCCGGGGTCGAGCGTGTAGCGGTACGGGTAGTAGCATCTCAACTCGCTCATGTAGACGTTCGCCGCGAGATAGAACATCCAGCGCAGGAAGGCTGCGCGCGAAGGCTCGCTGACTGACGGCGAAAGGCCACATGACGGGTGCAGGTCGGCGAGGTGGACGCATATCGCGGCCGATTCCGTCATGATGCCGCCGTCGGGCAGGATCAGCGTCGGAACCTGCCCCAGGGGGTTGACCGCAAGCAGTTCGGCCGGCGGCTCGCCTTCCGCCCAGCGCGACAGATCGACGATCTCGCAATCGATCTCGGCCAGGCGCAGAACGGCTTCGACCGCCCCTGAGCCGGAGCCCGGCCTGCCATAGAGCTTGTACATCCGCGGTCCCCCTCAGCTTCTGTCTATCGTGCCTGATCCCGAATACGCCCCAGCGATTCCTCGCGCCCGAGAACGGCGAGCACGTCGAAGACGCCAGGCGACGTGCTTCTGCCGGTGAGCGCGGCGCGCAATGGCTGAGCGACCTTGCCGAGCTTGAGGCCGGCCGCGTCCGCGACGGTGCGAACCGCTGCTTCGGTTTCCTGCGCGGTCCAGTCGCTCACCGAGGTCAGCGCGTCGGCTGCCTTGGAGAGGATCGAACGCGCATCTGCGTCCAAGATCGCGGCCGCCTTTTCGTCCATATCGAGAGGCCGCTGCGCGAACAGATAGCCGGCGCTGTCGGCGAGCTCGACCAGTGTCTTCGCGCGCTCCTTGAGACCGGGCATGGCGGCAAGCAGCTGCGTGCGCTTCTCGTCGGAAAGCGCGGAGAGGATCGCTGCGCCGCCCGGCAGGAAGGGAAGCGTCGCGATCAGCGCATCGGTCAATTCCTTGTCGTCTGTGCGCCGCATCCAGAGGCCGTTGAGCGCCTCGAGCTTGGCGAAGTCGAAGCGCGCGGCGCCCTTGTTCACGTCCTCGATCTCGAACCAGGAGACCATGTCCTCGATCGACATCACCTCGTCGTCGCCATGGCTCCATCCGAGACGCGCCAGGTAGTTGAGGAGTGCTTTCGGCAGGTAGCCCATCGCCCGATAAGCCTCGACGCCGAGCGCGCCGTGGCGCTTCGACAACTTGGCCCCGTCGGCGCCGTGGATCAGCGGGATGTGCGACATGGATGGCACGTGCCAGCCCATCGCCTGGTAGATGATCGTTTGCCGCGCGGCGTTGGTCAGGTGGTCGTCGCCGCGAATGATGTGGGTGACGCCCATGTCATGGTCGTCGACGACCACGGCATGCATGTAGGTCGGGTTGCCGTCCGAGCGCAGGATGATGAAGTCGTCGAGATCCTTGTTCGGGAAGCGCACCTCGCCCTGGACGCGGTCGTGCACGACAGTCTCGCCCGCCTGAGGGGCCTTGATGCGGATCGCGCCTCTGGCGCCTGCCGGCGCCCCGGACGGGTCGCGATCGCGCCAGCGCCCGTCATAGCGCGGCGGCCGGCCTTCGGCCTTTGCCTTCTCGCGCATTTCGTTCAGTTCCTCGGGCGTCGCGTAGCAGTAATAGGCCTTGCCCATGGCGACGAGCTGCTCGGCCACCTCGCGATGGCGCGGCGCACGCTCGAACTGCGAGATCGGTTCGCCGTCCCAGGTGAGGCCGAGCCAGGTCAGGCCCTCGAGGATCGCGGCCGTCGCGGCGTTTGTCGAGCGTTCGCGATCGGTGTCCTCGATGCGCAGCAGCATCTTGCCGCCGGTGTGCCTGGCATAGAGCCAGTTGAACAGCGCGGTGCGGGCGCCGCCAATATGGAGGTAGCCCGTGGGGGAGGGCGCAAAGCGCGTGACGACTGAACTGGACATGGATTGTTCCGGATGGCGGCGCACAGGCCGCGCGGATGGCGTTTCGTTGCGGTTCATGTAGCATGAAGCGTCTGGGGCGCAAGGTCGTCGGGTGGCTGTCGCATGGACGGCGAGGGGAGCGATCAGAGGCAGGACGAGCGCGTTCTGTTCGCGCCGCCGTCGCTTGGCCTTCGCGGAGCGGAGATTTCGCCGTGGCGCCCGGGCAGGATCGAACCGCTCGGTGATGGCGCGACTGCAGCCGGTCGAGCCGAAGCCAACCCCGGTCCGCAGCCTCTCCGCTGGTCTGCCTATCGGCGAATGGCGTCATCCGCCGTCAATCTCGAGCTGGAACGCGGGGCGGCGTTCCTGCTCGTGCCCGTCCTTCTGTGCGTTGGAGCGGTTGCCTATTTCGCGGCGGACGCCGAAGTGGGCTGGGCTCCGATCCTGTCCTCGGCTTCGCTTCTGACGGCCGGCGCCTGGCTTGCGCGAGCATTTGCGCCCGCGCGATACGCGCTGCTGGCACTCCTTCTCATCGTCGCCGGTGTCGCGGCCGGGAAGATCGAGACATGGCGCGCCGGGACCAAGGTGATCGGCGGAGAGATCACGACCCGGGTCACCGCGCGTGTCGAGACGATCGAGAAGCGGGACAGCGGCCGCGTACGGCTAACCCTTACTGTGCTGGATACCGAGCGGCCGAAGCTCCGCTACCAGCCGGACAGAGTGCGGCTGACCGCCCGCGCCGTGCCGCAAGGGCTCGAACCTGGCATGGTGGTGACAGGATTGGCGCGGCTGGCGCCGCCGCTCGGGCCGCTGAGGCCGGGCTCGTACGACTTCGCTTTCGAGAGTTACTTCGACGGCATCGGGGCGAATGGGTTCTTCCTGAAGGCACCGGAACTCGTACTGCGCGGTTCACCGCCTTCTGTCGGCCAGCGCCTGAATGCGTGGATCGAGCGGAAGCGGATCGACCTTGCCGAGCGCATTCGTGGCCATATCGGCGGGCCGGAAGGCGAGATCGCCGCGGCGCTGGTGGCGGGCGTGCGCGCCGGCATTCCCGAAGAGGTCAACGAGACGCTGCGCATCACCGGCCTCGCGCATGTGCTGTCGATCTCCGGCCTCCATATGGCACTGGTGGCAGGCGTCGTGATCGGATCGCTGCGGCTCTGCTTCGCGGCCGTTCCGGGCTATGCCTCGAGCCGATCCGTGCGCAAATATGCAGCAGTGGGAGCGCTCGCCGCGCTCGCCGCCTATCTCCTGATCTCCGGCTCGCAGGTCGCGGCCGAGCGCAGCTTCCTCATGATAGCAGTGATGCTGATCGCACTGATCTTCGACCGGGCGGCGCTGACCATGCGCAACCTCGCCATCGCGGCGCTGCTGATCATCCTGGTCTCACCGCACGAGGTCGTCGGCCCGAGTTTCCAGATGTCATTCGCGGCAACGGCCGCCCTCGTCGCCGCCTACGCCTGGTGGGCCGAGCGCCGAGCCGGCATGCCGCATGTCAATCCGGCGACACGGAGCCGGCCGGCCCGCATCGTCCGCACGGTCGCGATCTACGCCGTCGGGCTCGCGGCGACCTCCCTCATTGCCGGAGCGGCGACCGGCATCTTCGGCGCATGGCACTTTCAGCGCGTATCGCCATTGGGACTGGTCGCAAATCTCGCGGCGATGCCGGTGTTCTCGGTCATCGTGATGCCGGCCGCCGTCGCGGGCATGGTGCTCATGCCGTTCGGCCTCGATGGCTGGGCGTTCGGGGTGATGGGGCAGGGCCTGTCGCTGGCGCTGTCGATCGCCGGCTGGCTCGCGGAACGGACGCCGATCGATGCGATCGGTGCGATACCCCTGCTTTCCGTCGTTCTGCTTTCCATCGCGCTCGTGCCGCTGACCCTGGCGACGACGGGCCCGATGCGCCTCGCCGCGATCCCGTTTCTGCTGGCGGGGTTCGTGACCATCGGCCTGCGCGACCCGCCTGACGCTCTGGTGTCGGAGGACGGACGGTTGATCGGCATGCGGACGGAAGGCGGACTGCTCGCGGTCAACCGGAACCGGCCGAACACGTTCACGACCGAAGACTGGTTACGCGCGTTGTCTGCGCCGCAACTGGCCAGGCCGGAGAAGCCGGCAGATGCGACGGCGTCCCCGACCGAGCCCCCACCGGACAGATTCGCCTGCGAGGATGGCCTGTGCTGGATCCGCCATTCATCGGGTGGCGTCCTCGCTCATGCCGAGACAATGCCCGCGGCGGAACGGGCCTGCGGCATTGCAGACGTGATCGTCATCGAAGATGCGACGGCGGCCAACCCGTGTCCGCACAGCACGACTATAGTCATCACCGCGCGGCGGCTCGCCCTCGACGGAAGCGCCGAGATCCACTTCGACAGATCCGGCAAGGCGACGGTGAGGCACGCCATCGCGGAGGGAAAGCCGCGCCCATGGCACGACCATCGCCGCTTTTCACGTTCTGCACGCGGCCTTGCGCCGTACAAATCGAAGAGCAGGAAGATCGCTTCCGAACCGGTCCCCTGACCGGATCGCATCAGGCCGAAAGCGCGGCGCCGCTCAATACTTGCGGATTAGACCGACCAGACGTCCCTGCACCTTGATCCGGTCGGGGCCGAAAATCCGGGTCTCGTAGGCGGGGTTCGCCGCCTCCAGCGCGATCGACGCGCCCTTGCGGCGGAAACGCTTGAGGGTGGCTTCCTCTTCGTCCACCAGGGCCACGACGATGTCGCCTGGCGTCGCGCTGTTGGTGTTGCGGATGATCACCGTGTCGCCGTCGAATATGCCGGCCTCGATCATCGAATCGCCTTTGACTTCAAGCGCATAATGTTCGCCGCCCGAAAGCATTTCCGGCGGTACCATGATCGCGTGGGTCTGGTGCTGGATGGCGTCGATCGGCACGCCGGCGGCGATCCGGCCCATGACAGGGATCGAGATCGCGCTGCCGGCATCGTTGCTGGCAACCGGCGCGCGCGGCGCCTCCGCCGCTTTCTGGCCGAGACTGCCCTGGATAACGCTGGGCGAGAATTTCTTGGGGCCGGACATGGCGGGCGACATCGATTCCGGGAGACGGACCACTTCGAGCGCGCGCGCCCGGTTCGGCAGCCGGCGGATGAAGCCTCTCTCCTCAAGCGCCATGATCAGGCGATGTATGCCCGACTTCGAGGCGAGGTCGAGCGCCTCCTTCATCTCGTCGAACGACGGAGGAATGCCGGACTCCTTCATCCGTTCGTGGATGAACATCAGCAACTCGTGTTGCTTGCGCGTCAGCATCTCGCCCTCCGGGAATCGCCTACAAACAAAACCAGAACAAACACTATCTGTTCGATATGTGTTCTGCAACTGCTTAAAATTTAATGAATTCGTTTACCATTCGTTCAGGCTACTCGCCCAAATCGCGTCTCAGCGCAGCATGACGACCCGGCAGGGTGTTCCAGCCGGTGCCGCCGGGGCGAACGGCGTGCGCACGATGAGGATATTCGCCTCGGCCAATGTTCTGAGCATCGACGAATCCTGAACCGGGAAAGGTGACGCGACGAGGCGTCCGTCGCGCCACTCGCCGCGGGCCCGCACATAGTCTTCCCGCTGGTCATTTTCGCTCATCCCGACCCCCAGGACGGCGTCGCGCAGGTCGAGCGCGTGAGGGCGGCCGGCGAGGCGGGCGACCAGCGGCGCGACGAAGAGATGCGAACAGACGAGCGAGGCGACCGGATTGCCCGGCAGGCCCAGCACGCGGACCTCGCCCAGACGGCCGAACATCAGCGGCTTGCCCGGGCGCATCGCGATCTTCCAGAAATCGAGAGACATTCCCGCCGACGTCAGCACCTCGCGCACCAGATCGTGGTCGCCGACCGAGGCGCCGCCGAGCGTGACGATCACGTCGGCGCCGGCATCGATCGCCCGGCGAACCGCCGCATCGATCGCAGAGCGGTCGTCGCGTACAATGCCGAGATCGAGGGGCACGCCGCCGGTGCGCTCGACGATCGCGGCGACGCCGTATGCGTTTGACGCGATGATCTGGTCCGGGCCGGTCTCGCTGCCGGGAGGAAGCAACTCGTCTCCCGTCGCGAGGATCGCCACGCGCGGCCGGCGGACGACGGGCAGGGTCGCGTGATTGGCGGCCGCCGCCAGCGACAGGGCTGCGGCGTCGAGGATACGCCCCGCCTCGAGCAGCGGTTCGCCCGTCCGGAAATCGAGGCCTGCCCGGCGGATGTTGCGCAGGGCCGCAACCGGTTCGAGCGCCTCCACTTCGACTGGCGAAACGGCGCGCGCGTTTTCCTGGATGAGCACGGCGTCGGCGCCCTGCGGAACCGGAGCGCCGGTGAATATGCGCACGGCTTCGCCCGGGCCCACCTGGCCTTTGAAGCCCTTGCCGGCGGGCGCTTCGCCGATGATCCTGAGGCTCACCGGCGCAGAGGCGACATCGGCTGCGCGCACGGCATAGCCGTCCATCGCAGAAGCGTCGAATGGCGGCTGGGTGCGCAGCGCGGCGATGTCGGATGCGAGCACGCGCCAGGCCGCCTTGTCGATCGTGACGGTTTCGCCCGGAAGCGGCGCAGTTCCGTCGAGCAGCCGCGCCAGCGCCTCGGGAACGGGCATCAACGCCATGATGTCAGCGCTCCGCGCGGCGGAAGTCGCCCGACTTGCCGCCGCTCTTCTCGACCAGCCGGATGCCAGAGAGCTCCATCTCGCGGTCGACGGCCTTTGCCATGTCGTAGATCGTCAGGCAGGCCACCGAGGCGGCAGTCAACGCCTCCATCTCCACGCCGGTCTTTCCGGTAACGCGTGCGGTGGCGGTGACCCTGAGGCCCGGAAGCGAAGAATCCGGTTCGATCTCGACCCCGACCTTGTCGAGCAGCAGCGGATGGCAGAGCGGGATCAGTTCGTGGGTGCGTTTGGCGGCCATCATGCCGGCGATCCGGGCGACACCGATCACGTCGCCCTTCTTCGCGTTGCCGGCGAGGATCATGTCGAGCGTTTCACGCCGCATGATCACCGCGCCCTCGGCAATCGCGATACGCTGGGTCTCCGCCTTGGCTCCGACGTCGACCATATCGGCCTGCCCGTCGGCGCCGATATGGGTGAGGGAGGGGGCGGGCATGGTCACTCCGCCGCCGCTGCGGCGGCGCCGTTGAGCAGGAGGCGGGTCGCGGCCGCAACATCGGCCTGCCGCATCAGGCTTTCGCCGACGAGGAAGGTCGCGATGCCGTGGCGGGCCAATCTGAGGCAATCGTCGTGTGTGAAGATACCGCTTTCGCCGACGAGATGCCGGTCCGGCGGAACCATCCGGGCGAGACGCTCGGAGACGTCGAGGGAAACTTCGAACGTGCGCAAGTTGCGGTTGTTGATGCCGATCAGCGGCGATTGGAGCTTCAACGCCCGCTCCGTCTCCGCCTCGTCATGGACCTCCACGAGCACATCCATTCCGAGTTCGAAAGCGCAGGCTTCGAGCGATCGTGCATCATCGTCCGACAGGCTCGCCATGATCAGCAGGATGGCGTCCGCCCCCCAGGCGCGCGCCTCGAAGACCTGGTAGGTGTCGAACATGAAATCCTTGCGCAGCGCCGGCAGCGCGCAGGCGCGGCGGGCCTCGGTCAGGAATTCCGGCGCGCCCTGGAACGACGGCGTGTCGGTGAGAACGGACAGACATGCCGCGCCGCCGGCCTGGTAGGCGGCCGCGAGCGAAGGAGGATCGAAGTCCGGACGGATCAGTCCTTTCGACGGGCTCGCCTTCTTGATCTCGGCGATCAGCGCGAACCGGCCCGCGGCCCGTTTGGCGCGGAGGGCGTCTAGGAAGCCGCGGGGCCGATCGCCATCGGCAATCTGCGCCTTCAGCTCAGCCAGTGGCACACGCGACTTGGCAGCCGCGATCTCCTCGCGTTTGTAGGCTTCGATCTTGCGCAGGATGTCGGTCATGCGTTCGACACCTGGACCAGTTTCTCCAACCGCGCCAGAGCCTTGCCGCTGTCGATCGACTGCGCGGCGAGCGCGATACCTTCCTTCAGGTCCGCGGCGACGCCTGCGACGATGAAGCCGGCTCCGGCGTTCATCAGCACCGTATCGCGATAGGCGCCGGGAACACCCGACAGCATATCGCGGAGAGCCTTGGCGTTGAAGGCGCTGTCGCCGCCCTTGAGTTCCGCCTGCGTGTGCCAGCCGAGCCCATACTGCGCCGGCGTGATCGTGAACTCGCGGATCGTTCCGTCGACGAGTTCCGCCACACGGGTCTCGCCGGTCGTGGTGATCTCGTCGTATCCGTCGCCATGCACCACCCACACGCTGTCGGCGCCGAGTTCCTTCAACGCGTCGGCAATCGGCCGGACCCATTCGGACGCGAAGACGCCGACCAGCTGGCGCGTCACCCCGCCCGGATTGGAAAGCGGACCGAGGATGTTGAAGATCGTCCGCGTGCCGAGTTCGACCCGCGAAGGACCGACATACTTCATCGCCGGATGATGAGCCGGCGCGAACATGAAGCCGATGCCTGCCTCGGCAATGCAGCGGGAGATCGCATCCGGTGCCAGGTCGATCCGGATGCCGAGTGCCATCAGCACATCGGCGGCACCCGACTGCGAGGAGAGATTGCGGTTGCCGTGCTTTGCCACCGGCACGCCGTGGCCTGCGATGACGAAAGCCGAGCCGGTCGAAATATTGAGGCTGTGCTGGCCGTCGCCGCCGGTGCCGACAATGTCGATCGCGCTGGCCGGGGCGTCGACGCGAAGCATCTTGTCGCGCATGGTGGCGATCGCGCCCATGATCTCCGGCACCGTTTCACCGCGCACTCTCAGCGCCATCAGGAAACCGCCGATCTGCGACGGCGTCGCTTCGCCCGACATCACGATATCGAAGGCTTCGCGTGCCTCCTCGAAGGTCAGCGCCTTGCCGGCGGCGACCTTGGCGATGAAGGATTTGAAGTCGGCCATGGCGATCCCGTCAGAAGCTCAGCGCCTGCTGGATCGCGGCGGGGTTGGTAGTGACGCCAATCTCGCCCTGGAGACGCGAGACGAGCTGGTCGAGGAGGTCGTCGGCCATGCCGGAAGCATAAGCCTGCCGGTCCTCGGCCGCTACGGCGTCGGCACCCGCTCCCGCCGGCTCGAACACCTCGGTCACGCGGAAAAGCAGCTTCGTGTTGCCGTCGGCGGGCGCCATGACGCCGGCGCCGCCCTGCGGCACGGCAAACACGGCGGCAGCGCCGTCGGGACCGAGATCGACGTCCTCCGCACCGCGCTTCAGACCGCGCTTGACCTGCTTTTCCAGGCCAAGTTCGCTCGTAACCTGGTCGAGGGCGTTGCTGTCCCTGACCCGCTTCTCGAGTTCCGCGGCCTTGGTGGAGAACAACCGGTCGGTTTCCTCGTTGATCCAGTCCGCAACCGCCTTGTCCTTGACCTCGTCGAGGGCCCGGTCGCGTGCCGGCGTGACGCCTTTGACCTCATAGAAGACGAAACCGTTCGATCCGAGCGCCAGCGGCGGGTTCTCGATGTTTGCCTGTGTCTCGAACGCGCCCTGAAGCAGTTCGCGGGAGGCGGGGATAGTGGAGATCACGGTGCCGCTCGGATCCTGCGCATTGCGGTCGACCGCTTCGATCGTGACGAGTTTGAGCTTGGTGGCGGCTGCGGCTTCCTCAATCGTCTGACCGGCCGCGCGGGCATCCTCGTAGCGGTCATGGACATCGAGCAACTGCGTGTTCGCCTCGGCCAGCGCCAGGTCCTGGCGGATCTGCGGGCCGACTTCCGCGAGCGGCTTGACGATCTCGGGCTTGATGTCGGTGACGCGCAGGAGCACGGGGCCGAACGCGCCGTCGACGACCGGGCTCACCTCGTTCAGCGCCAGCTTGAACGCAGCTTCGGCGACGGCAGGATCCGCGACCTTGTCTTTCTCGAAGGTGCCGAGCTGAACGTCGGCCATTGTCTTGCCCTGGGCGGTGACGAGGGAATCGAAGGTCGAGCCGCCGCGAATGCTCTCGACGGCGGTGTCCGCCGCGGCCTTGTTGGCAAACACCAGCTGTTCGATCGTGCGCGACTCGGGCGTGGTGAAGCGCTTCTTCCTCGCCTCGTAGTCCTTCGCCACGGCTTCGTCGGTGATCGCCGACGGGTCGGCGATGTCCTCCGGTTCGAGCTTCACGTAAGCGATCTTGCGATACTCCGGAGCGGCGTATTTCGCCTTGTTGGCCTCGAACCATTTCGCCAGCACGTCGTCGGCCGGCGCGCCCACCGTCCCGACGATCGACTTCTGCAGGGTGACATATTCGATGGTGCGGTTCTCGCCCTGATAGAGGGAGACCGCACGGAGGAATGTGTCGGGCGCCTTCATGCCGTCAGAGACTGCTTCGACGATCTGCTGGCGCACCGCCACCTGCTCGCGGTTGCGGAAATAGTCCTCGGGCCGCATGCCGACCTGGCGCAGGACATATTCGAACTGCTGGCGGTCGAACTGGCCGCTGGATCCGCGGAAGGCCGGATCCTCGGCAGTCAGCTCGGCGATCTTGTCGCGAGACACGCCAAGTCCGATCCGTCGGGCCTGTTCGTCGAGCACCGCGCCAGCGGTCAGCTGCGCGAGCACCTGCTGGTCGATGCCGAACATCGTCGCCTGTTCGCGGGTGATCCGCTGGCCAAGCTGCTGCGACATGACCTGCACCTGGCGGTCATAGGCGAGCCGGTAGTCGGCGACCGAGACCTCGGTATTGCCGGCAGTGATCACGGCGTTGCCGCCGCCGCCGGTCATCAACTGGCCGGATATTCCCCAGATCGCGAAGCTCATAACGAGCAACAGCAGCAGGAGCTTGGCGACCCAGGTGCCAGCCGCTTTTCTCAATGAGTCGAGCATCGAAACTCCCGGAATTTCCGCCGCGAACGGCACATTCTGCGTAGCCGGACCGGCAATAGCGCCCTTCCGGGCGACTGTCGATTGCTTTATGGCCGCATTTTGGTAGTCACCGCCGGCGAAGAACGCCAGGAGGAAGCAAATGACGCGCGCGATCCGTCCCCTTGTCGCAGGCAACTGGAAGATGCACGGAACGTCGGCTTCTATGCCGGAACTTCATGCGATCGCCAACGGATTCATGAAAGGGCTGGACACTGAGACCGAGGCGCTCGTCTGCGTTCCCGCCACGCTGCTCGCCAGGGCCGCCGATGTCGTCGAGTCTTCTCCGGTGAAAGTCGGAGGCCAGGATTGCCATCAGAACGACAGCGGCGCCCACACCGGCGATATCTCCGCGCCGATGCTGAAGGACGCCGGTGCGAGCTTCGTCATCGTCGGGCACTCCGAGCGTCGGACCGACCATTCCGAGACGGACGCAATCGTCCGCGCCAAGGCCGAAGCCGCGTGGCGCGCCGGACTTACCGCCATTATCTGCATCGGGGAGACCAGGGCCGAGCGCGAGGCCGGCAATACTCTTTCCGTGCTCTCGCGGCAGATTGCCGGGTCCGTTCCCGCGTCCGCGGGCCCGACGAACACCGTCGTCGCCTATGAACCTGTCTGGGCGATCGGCACCGGCCTGACGCCGACGCCGCAGGATGTCGCCGAGGCGCACGCGCATATCCGGGCCGAGTTGTCGAAAATGATTGGCGGAGGAGCCTCCGGCATGCGGATACTCTACGGCGGGTCGGTCAAGCCGTCGAACGCACGCGAACTGCTCGCCATCGACAATGTCAACGGCGCGCTGGTCGGCGGAGCGAGCCTGAAGGCGGCCGACTTCCTTACGATCGCCGAGGCTTACGTCTCGATCGATTGAGGTTTGCGACCTCGACCATTGCAACGGCCAGGGTAATTCCCATATCCGGCACTCAGATCGCCGCAGGGGTTGGATTTGCGGGCAAAGCCGTGTATTGACCCGCGGCCACGCGCCGGTCTGCGCGTCGACCCAGCCAAGATTGCCCGGATACCCGTATGGAAACCGTCATCATCGTCATCCACCTCATGGTCGTGCTCGCGCTGGTCGGCGTCGTGCTGCTCCAGCGTTCCGAGGGAGGTGGACTTGGCATCGGCGGTGGCTCGGGCTTTATGACAGCGCGTGGCGCAGCCAATGCGTTGACGCGCGCGACGGCAATCCTCGCAGCGGCCTTCTTCGCGACCTCGCTCATCCTGTCGATCATGGCCCGCTACGGCGAGCGCCCGATCGACATTCTTGACCGGGTGCCTTCGACGACCGGCCAGCAGCAGGCTCCTTCCGGCAACGGCGTTCTGGACCAGTTGGGCGGCCAGGGTGCACCCTCGACCGCGCCGGCCGGCGAGCAGCCCGCACCGTCCACGACCGCCCCGGCGGAAGGGCAGGGCGCGGTTCCCATCGCTCCCCTGGCGCCGATTGCGCCGGCGCCTTCGACCCCCACCGTCCCCAGCGGACAGTAAACGCGTAGCCAAAGACGCGCGTCTTCAGGCGGCCGCATATATTGTTGCGGCCGTGCCACAAACTGTGGCTTTTCGGCGATCTGCTTTCGATTTGACGCCAATGTGAAGGGCGGCGACCTTCGCAACCGCTTGAGACCTTGACCGATTCGCAACTATAAGGACCCATTGGTGTGCGTGGCATCGCGCGAGCGAAGTCGGGCGGCCAAGGCTTTTGGGCGGCCAAAGACCATTGGATTGGGGTTGTTGAAATGAGAATCAGGACTATCGTTCTGGCGGGGATGGTTTCGTCCTTCTGCCTCGGCGCGCCGGCTTTCGCGGAGTCGGGCGGTTCACCGTTCACGATTACGGTCAAGAACACGGCCTCTGCGACACAGCCTGAAAAGAAGGTGGAGAAGAAGGCTGAGCAGAAGCCCGGCAAGTCGGTACAGAAGGTAGCAAAGGCCGAGAAGAATGGCGCGGCCTCAAGCAAGAAGGAGAAGACGGTCGAAGTGGCGGTCGTGACCGCGCCGACCGAACTGCGCAGCGACACCCAGGAACGCGGCCTGTTCAGCGCGCTCTTCGGCGGTGCGCCGCAGATGCTGCCCGAGACCCAGCGGCGCGACCAGGAACTGCGCGAGCGCGAGCTGAAAAAAGGCAAGAAGTTCAAGGTTAAGGCCGATTTCCAGCCGCAGGTGGTCGACTACAGCAGCTCGTATTCGCGCGGCACCATCGTTGTGAACACGTCCGAAAAGTATCTTTACCTGGTCGAGTCCTCCGGCAAGGCGCGTCGCTATGCGATCGCCGTCGGCAAGGATGGCCTGAAGTTCAAGGGCACCGGCAAGATCCAGGACAAGCAGGAATGGCCGCGCTGGATTCCGACCAAGGAAATGCAGGAACGCGACCCGGCGAAATACGGCAAGTACAAGGACGGCATGCCCGGTGGCCCGGAGAACCCCCTCGGGGCGCGGGCGATGTACCTCTACCAGGGCAAGAAAGACACTCACATCCGCATTCACGGAACCAACCAGCCGTGGACGATCGGCACCGATTCTTCGAACGGCTGCTTCCGGATGGTCAATGAGCACGTCATGGACCTCTACAATCGCGTGCGCATGGGCGCCAACGTCGTCGTCCTCTAACTCCTTGCAATTCCTCCGATAATCGAAGGCCGGGTTCGCCCGGCCTTTTTGCATGGCCGCTATGCGGGGGAAAAGTCGGTCGGAGCGATTTTCGACTGGCGGAATCAGGTCCCTGGCGCTATGCGATGACTCCCATGGCGCGATATGTATTCATCACTGGCGGCGTGGTTTCCTCACTTGGCAAGGGCATCGCCGCAGCCGCACTCGGTGCGCTCCTGCAGGCGCGCGGCTACCGCTGCCGCATCCGCAAGCTCGATCCCTATCTCAACGTCGACCCGGGAACGATGTCGCCCTACCAGCACGGCGAGGTCTTCGTCACCGACGACGGCGCCGAGACCGATCTCGATCTCGGCCACTACGAGCGCTTCACCGGGCGCTCCGCCAACAAGCAGGACAACATCACCACCGGCCGCATCTACAAGAACATCATCGAGAAGGAGCGGCGCGGCGACTATCTCGGCGCGACCGTGCAGGTGATTCCCCACGTCACCGACGAGATCAAGAACTTCGTCCGCGAGGGCAACGACGATTACGACTTCGTTCTGTGCGAGATCGGCGGCACGGTCGGCGACATCGAGGCGATGCCGTTCCTGGAAGCGATCCGCCAGCTCGGCAACGAACTGCCGCGGGGAGGGGCCGTCTACATCCACCTCACGCTGATGCCCTACATTCCGGCGGCGGGGGAACTGAAAACCAAGCCGACCCAGCATTCGGTCAAGGAACTGCGCTCGATCGGCATCGCGCCGGACATTCTTCTGGTGCGCGCCGACCGGCCGATCCCTAAGGAGGAGCGGCGCAAGCTGTCGCTGTTCTGCAACGTGCGGGAAAGCGCGGTCATACAGGCGCTGGACGTTGCGCATATCTACGACGTGCCGATCGCCTATCACAAGGAAGGCCTCGATTCCGAGGTGCTGGCCGCCTTCGGCATCGATCCCGCGCCCAAACCGCGCATGGAGCGCTGGCAGGAGGTATCGCGTCTCATCCACAATCCGGAAGGCGAGGTCACGATCGCGATCGTCGGCAAATATACCGGCCTGAAGGACGCGTACAAATCGCTGATCGAGGCGTTGTCGCATGGCGGCATGGCCAACAAGGTGCGCGTCAAGCTCGACTGGATCGAGAGCGAGATTTTCGAGAAGGAAGACCCGGCGCCCTGGCTGGAGAAGGTCCACGGCATCCTGGTGCCGGGCGGCTTCGGCGAGCGCGGCTCGGAGGGCAAGATTCTGGCCGCCAAGTTCGCCCGGGAACGCAAGGTACCCTATTTCGGCATCTGCTTCGGCATGCAGATGGCCTGCATCGAGGCGGCGCGGTCGCTCGCCGGCATCGAGGCGGCGTCATCGACAGAGTTCGGCCCGTCCAAAGAACCGGTTGTCGGCCTGATGACCGAATGGCTCAAGGGCAACATGCTGGAGAAGCGGCAGCAAGCCGGCGATCTCGGCGGCACGATGCGCCTGGGCGCCTACGAGGCGAAACTGGCACCCGGCTCGCGCATAGCCGAGGTCTACGGCGATACGACCATTTCGGAGCGCCACCGCCACCGTTACGAGGTCAACATCGACTACAAGGAGCGGCTGGAGGATTGCGGGCTGGTCTTCGCAGGCATGTCGCCGGACGGAGTATTGCCCGAGACGGTCGAATACCCCGACCATCCCTGGTTCATCGGCGTCCAGTATCACCCGGAACTGAAGTCCAAGCCGTTCGAACCGCACCCGCTGTTCTCGAGCTTCATCGGCGCGGCGGTCGAGCAGAGCCGGCTGGTCTAGCCAGGAATTGGGTGTTGGCGCCCGCTGTTATCAGCCGGCGCTGACCTTCTTGTTGAACTCCGAGAAGAACTGCCCGGCGAGCTTCTTCGACGTCGACTGGATCAGCCGGCTGCCCAGCTGCGCGATCTTGCCGCCCACGTCCGCCTTCGCGGTGTAGGTGAGCAGCGTCGCGTTCTCGCCGTCTTCCTTCAGCACCACGTCGGCGCCGCCCTTGGCGAAACCGGCGATGCCGCCCTTGCCTTCGCCCGCAATCGTGTAGGAGTGCGGCGGCTTCAGGTTCTGCAGCTCGACTACGCCAGCAAAGCGCGCCTTGATCGGGCCGATCTTGAGCGCCACGGTCGCCGCGAGCTGGGTGTCCGACTTCTTCTCCAGCGACTCGCAGCCCGGAATGCAGGCTTTCAGCACGTCCGGGTCGTTCAGCGCCGCCCATACTTTCGCGATAGGGGCTTCGATCCGCTCTTCACCCTGCATGTCGACTGCCATGGCTTCCTCCCGATTGCTATCTGGATTGGGAGTAGCGGAGGGGGTCCGGCTTGTCTATCGCACCAAAGTCCGCCCCTTCTCGTGCATGCGACACGCTTGCGGGCACAAATGCGATGCCATATCCCTATGGCGCCATTTCACTAGTATGGCAGATTGCGGAGGATGACATGTCGGTCGGAAATGGAACCAGGCGCTTGCGTTCGCGTGAGTGGTTCGACAACCCCGACAATCCGGGCATGACGGCGCTCTATCTCGAGCGATACCTCAACTTCGGCCTGACCCGCGAGGAACTGCAGTCCGGCAAGCCGCTGATCGGCATCGCCCAGACCGGATCCGATCTGTCGCCGTGCAACCGGCACCACATCGAGCTCGCCAAACGCGTCCGCGCCGGCATCGAAGCGGCCGGCGGCGTGCCGTTCGAGTTCCCATGCCACCCCATCCAGGAAACGGGGAAGCGTCCGACGGCCGCGCTCGACCGCAATCTCGCCTATCTCAGCCTGGTCGAAGTCCTTTACGGCTACCCGCTGGACGGCGTCGTGCTGACCATCGGCTGCGACAAGACCACGCCGGCCCTCCTGATGGCCGCGGCCACCGTCAACATTCCGGCGATCGCGCTCTCGGTCGGGCCGATGCTCAACGGCTGGCACCGCGGCGAGCGGACCGGGTCGGGCACGATCGTCTGGCAGTCACGCGAACGACTCGCCGCAGGCGAAATCGACTACGACCAGTTCATGGACATCGTCGCGTCGTCGGCGCCGTCGGTGGGCTACTGCAACACGATGGGCACGGCGACGACCATGAACAGCCTTGCCGAGGCGCTGGGCATGCAGCTTCCCGGCGCCGCCGCCATTCCCGCGCCCTATCGCGAGCGCGGCCAGATTTCCTACGAGACCGGCAAGCGCATCGTCGCGATGGTGCATGAGGATCTGAAGCCCTCCGACATCATGACCCGCCAGGCCTTCGAGAACGCGATCGTCGTCAATTCCGCGATCGGCGGTTCCACCAATGCGCCGATCCATCTGAACGCGATCGCGCGCCATCTCGGCGTCAAGCTCGACAATGACGACTGGCAGGCAGTCGGGCACAAGATCCCGCTGCTGGTCAACCTTCAGCCGGCCGGCGAGTACCTCGGCGAAGACTATCATCACGCCGGCGGCGTTCCGGCGGTCGTGGCGGAACTGATGAAGGGCAGCCTGCTGCCGAATCCGGATGCGATGACGGTCAATGGCAAGACGATGGGCGCCAACTGCGCCAACGTCGAAAACATGGACGAGAAGGTGATCCGGACCGTTTCGGCGCCGCTCAAGAAGGATGCCGGTTTCATCAACCTGAAGGGCAACCTGTTCGATTCGGCGATCATGAAGACCAGCGTGATTTCGGAGGAGTTCCGTCTGCGCTATCTGTCCAATCCGCGCGATCCGGACGCCTTCGAGGGCACCGCGCAGGTTTTCGACGGACCCGAGGAATACCACGCGCGCATCGACGACCCGGCTCTCGGCCTCACCGAAAATACGATCCTCTTCATGCGCGGCGCGGGTCCCGTCGGCTATCCGGGCGGTGCGGAAGTCGTGAACATGCAGCCTCCGGCCTATCTCATCAGGAAGGGTATCCATTCGCTGCCGTGCATCGGCGACGGGCGCCAGTCGGGCACATCGGGCAGCCCGTCGATCCTCAACGCCTCGCCGGAGGCTGCGATCGGCGGCGGGCTGGCGCTGCTGCGCTCAGGCGATCGCGTTCGTGTCGACCTCAGGAAGGGCACCGCCGACATTCTGGTCACCGACGACGAGATCACGCGGCGGCGCGCGGAACTGCAGAACAAGGGCGGCTACCACTATCCTAAGCATCAGACGCCCTGGCAGGAGATCCAGCGCGGTATGGTCGACCAGCTGTCCGAAGGGATGGTGCTGAAACCGGCGGTCAAGTATCGCGACGTGGCGCATGTGAGCGGCGTACCGCGCGACAATCACTGACCCTCGGCTGCAACCGCGCCGGGCTTCCATTCGGGGCGGTTCTGGGCCAATGGTGCCGCGATGACCCAGCGCGCCCTCGACCACCTCGTTCTGCCGACCGCCAGCCTCGACGCGGCGCGCGAGCGGCTGACACGGCTGGGCTTCACCGTGGCGCCGACGGGGGTGCATCCATTCGGCACCGTCAACGCCTGCGTCTACTTTCCGGGGGGAACGTTCCTCGAAGCCCTGGCCGTCGGCGATGGCCTAGCCGCCGCCTCGGCGATTTCGCACGGCAACGTCTTCGTCGCACGCGATCACGTGTTTCGCGCGATGCGCGGCGAGGAGGGGTTCTCGGCGATCGTTCTGGCCAGCGACGACGCGGAGCACGACCACGCAGCTTTCGCCTCCGCCGACATATCGGGTGGCGACATGCTCACATTCTCCCGCCCGTCCGCCGACGCGCTTGGCAAGACGGATATGGCGACGTTCAGGCTCGCCTTCGCCGCCGACATCGAGACCGCCGACGCGTTCCTGTTTTCCTGCCAGCGCATCAATGCTCCGGCCATTGACCGCGGTTCGCTTGAACGGCACGCCAATGGTGCGATCGGGATTTGCGAGATCATCGCCGGCGAGCATGCAGGCTCCTTCATTCGGCTGATCGAGCGGGCCGTCGGCCGCACGCCGCATGACACGACCCATGCGGTCGAGTTCGCGAATTCAACGCTCAGAATGGTGCGGCCCGACGATCCCGTCGGGATATCGCAAAGCGGCGCCACGCTTGCCGGGATCGTCTTCAACGTCTCGGATATCGAGGCTACCCAGCGATCTCTGGATGCCGGTGGTATCGAATTCCAGGCGACCCCGGCCGGACTGGCGGTTCCTCCGGCCAAGGGTCAGGGCGCGACCTTCATCTTCAGGAGATCGAACTGATGCAGCCGAATTCAACCGTGACGGTCGGCGCCGCGAGTTTTTCCAATTCAGGACCGCTGACGCTCATTGCGGGACCGTGCCAGCTCGAGTCCCGCCAGCATGCCTTCGACATGGCCGGTGCGTTGAAAGAGCTGACCGCCGAACTCGGCATCGGTTTCGTCTACAAGACGAGCTATGACAAGGCGAACCGCACCTCGCTCGGCGCCACTCGAGGCGCGGGTCTCGACGCGGCTTTGCCGGTGTTCGCCGACCTGCGCAAGGCGCTGGGTATCTCGATCCTTACCGACGTCCACACCGAGGAGCAGTGCGCGGTCGTCGCCGATGTGGTCGACGTCCTGCAGATCCCGGCATTCCTGTCGCGCCAGACCGACATGCTGGTCGCGGCGGCCAAGACCGGCAAGGTTGTCAACGTCAAGAAGGGCCAGTTCCTCGCACCCTGGGACATGAAGAACGTCGTCGCCAAGATCACCGGTTCCGGCAATCCGAACGTGCTGGTGACCGAGCGCGGCGCCTCTTTCGGCTACAACACGCTGGTCTCCGACATGCGCGCCCTGCCGATCATGGCCGAGATCGGCGCTCCGGTGATCTTCGACGCGACCCATTCGGTGCAGCAGCCGGGCGGGCAGGGCGGTTCGTCGGGTGGGGAGCGCCGTTTCGTCGAGACCTTGGCGCGCGCCGCGGTGGCGGTCGGTGTCGCCGGTATCTTCATCGAGACGCATCAGGATCCCGATAATTCGACATCGTCGGATGGGCCGAACATGATCAAGCTTGCCGACATGCGCGGCCTGCTGGAACGACTGATGGCCTTCGACCGGGTCGCCAAGGGACTGAGCTGACTCACCGCAGGCTGCGGGCGAAGAACGACAGGTATCGACCCTGGCTCGCCGTGGCGGCCGCGGCGTCGCCCGCGACAGGGTAGTCGCCGCCGACGCCCTTCACCGTCTGCCGCTTCAGCGTCTTCAGGTCGAACGAATGGACAGCGCCCGGATACGTCACGACCTGCGCGCCTAACCCCTTGCAGCGCGAGGCGGGCGTCCATGTGTCGGCGCTGCCCGTCATGATCAGGACCGGTACGCGGAGCCGGCCCGTGCCGGCCCGGCACCAGGGATAGTACGCGACGATTGCCTTGAACGGTGATGTCCCTGCCGCCAAGCGCAAGGCGACCGAGCCGCCGAAACTCTGGCCGAAGAAGCCCATGCGGGAGCGATCGATGCGCCCGTCCTGCGCCAGCTTTTTCGCGGCGGCCGCCGCTGCCGCCGCAGCCGAAGATTCCCTGGCGCCGAGCGCCGCCAGATTCGCACAGATCGAACGGCCACCCAGCACGTCGAGGATACCCGCCACGTAGCCGTTCGAGGCGAGCTTGCGTGCGTGGTCGCGCAGACCTGCTGCCACCGCCGCAGGGCCGTTGCCCGAACAGCCGGGAAGCAGGATCACGGACGCAAACGGTCCGGCGCCTTTCGGCCATGTCACGGACATGCTCCAGCCCGCACCGGCAAGCCGCTCTGCCGCTCGAACCGGCATGGTCAGAGCCAGGAGCAATCCGAGACAGAGGGCCAGATCACGCATGATTTCAGGCTTTCACTTAAGGTGAACGAAAAGCCGGCAACTCCCGCTTCCACGGCTCATTGTTGTTGCATCGGCACAATTCGAAGGGAGCCCTCCATGAATACACATACAGGACACACGAACGCCATCCCCGCTTCCAGGGTGATTGGCACGGACGTCTTCAGCACTGCGGGCCAGAAGATCGGCGTCATCGAGGACGTCATGCTGGAGAAATCCTCCAACGGCATCATGTTTGCCGTCATCGGCTTCGGCGGCTTCCTCGGCATCGGCGAGAAATACCACGCCATCCCGTGGTCCGTCCTCGATTACGAGAAGAGCCGCGGCGGCTATGTCGTGCCGTTCTCGCAGGAGCAGTTGAAGGCTGCGCCGGCCTATTCGATCAACGAACTCACCGGGGACGACGGCAAGGCCGCGCGGGATGCCTCGTACGACTACTACAAGGTTCCGCCCTACTGGTACTGACGCCGCCGTTCAGCGTCTGTTTGCGGCCCCGCCTTCGGTGGGGCCGTTTTCTTTCGATGCCGGGATTTTCTTGGCTTTGCGCATTCGATATGAGCGGGGCGACCTTTCTCCCAACGATCGCAAAGGACCGATCCCATGACCGCCATCATAGACATCGTCGGCCGTGAAATCCTGGACAGCCGTGGCAACCCGACGGTCGAGGTGGACGTCACCCTCGAGGACGGCTCCTTCGGCCGTGCCGCGGTGCCGTCGGGCGCCTCGACGGGCGCGCATGAGGCCGTGGAGCTGCGCGACGGCGGAGCCCGCTATCTCGGCAAGGGGGTCGCCCGCGCAGTCGAAGCCGTGAACGGCGAGATCTTCGAGGCAATCGGAGGAATGGAAGCCGAAGATCAGATCCACATCGACGAGACGATGATCGAGCTCGACGGCACGCCGAACAAGAGCAGGCTCGGCGCCAACGCCATCCTCGGCGTTTCGCTGGCCGTGGCGAAGGCCGCGGCCGACGCGGCCGGCCTGCCGCTCTTCCGCTATGTCGGCGGTACTTCAGCGCGCGTGCTGCCGGTGCCGATGATGAACATCATCAATGGCGGCGCGCATGCCGACAATCCGATCGACTTCCAGGAGTTCATGATCATGCCGGTCGGTGCGCCTTCGCTCAAAGAAGCGGTGCGCTGGGGCTCCGAAGTCTTCCACACCCTGAAAAAGCGCCTGAAAGCCGCCGGCCACAACACCAATGTCGGCGACGAAGGCGGCTTCGCGCCGAACCTGAAGAGCGCGCAGGCCGGGCTCGACTTCGTCATGGCCTCGATCGAAGCGGCCGGCTTCAAGGCGGGCGAGGAGATCGCGCTGGCGCTGGACTGCGCGGCAACCGAGTTCTTCAAGGACGGCAATTATGTCTACGAGGGCGAGCGCAAGACGCGCGATCCGAAGACGCAGGCCAAGTATCTCGCCAAGCTCGCCGCCGACTATCCGATCATTTCGATCGAGGACGGCATGGCCGAGGACGATTGGGAAGGCTGGAAATACCTGACCGACCTCTGCGGCAAGAAGGTGCAGCTGGTCGGAGACGACCTGTTTGTCACCAACTCCGCACGGCTGCGCGACGGTATCCGCATGGGCGTCGCCAATTCGATCCTGGTCAAGGTCAATCAGATCGGCTCGCTGACCGAGACGCTGGATGCCGTCGAGACGGCGCACAAGGCGCATTACACGGCGGTGATGTCGCACCGTTCGGGCGAGACGGAGGACTCGACCATCGCCGACCTAGCGGTCGCCACGAACTGCGGACAGATCAAGACCGGCTCGCTCGCCCGCTCGGACCGGCTCGCGAAATACAACCAGTTGATCCGCATCGAGGAAATGCTCGGCAAGCAGGCCCGCTATGCCGGGACGAGCATCCTGCGCGGCTGATCCGACGCGCCGGGAGGCGCGATCTGCGAATGAAAAGGGCGGTGCCTCGGCACCGCCCTTTGTTTTGTCTTCAACCCGCTAAGGCGCTTATTTCAGGCGACCGCTCGCATGCGCCAGCATGGTGTAGACCTTGCCGGTGTCGGACGAGAGATAGGTCTGCGCCATCATCGAATCGCGGTCGGTCCGGGTGACGTCGGCGATCAGGCGCTCGAAGTCGTCGCAGTAGCGGTCCACTGCCGAGCGGAACTCGGGCTCGGCCTCGTATTTGCGGCGGATCTCGTCGAAGGTCTGCTGGCCCTTCAACGTGTAGAGCCGGCGCGTGAACACGTTGCGTTCGCCCCGACGATACCTGTCCCACAGTTCGATCGACGCATCGTGGTCGATCGCACGCGCGATATCGACGGACAGCGAGTTGAGCGATTCGACGACGTGGAGCGGCGACCGCTGCGGCGCCTCGGCGCGGGCAGGGGCGGGCGCGGCGGGTGCCGCTTCTTCCTCTTCCGACGCACGGCGCAGCAGATTGCTGACCCAGCCGCCCTGGGCGGGTTCCGGCTGGCGGGGAGCCGCCTCGCGCGGCGCCGCGGGCCGGGGCGCTTCGGCACGTTGCGGTTCCACCGGCGCACGCTTCTGCGGCTCGGGCGCGCGTGGCGCCGGGGCGTCGAGGCGGGCAGCCGGCGGTGCCGAGCGTGGCAGCGAAGCAGACTTGCCGCCATTGTCGAACGTGCGGCCCGAACGCGCCACGATGTCGGACAGTTCCTTCAGCGCGTTGATCTGCTCGGCGACGGCGCGACGCATCGCCGAGGTCGTCTCCTTCGTCTCTTCCGGCAGATCGAGCACACCCTTGCGCAACTCGTTGCGGGTCTCCTCCAGCTCCGTGCGGATGGTGCTCGCCGAACGGCGGATTTCCTGCGTCGCATCGGCGAAGCGCTGCGTCGCGGCTTCCACCACCTCCGAGACGGCGCTGCGCATCTGCTCGGTCGTCTCGCGGGCACGCCCGTCCGCCTTGTCGAAGGCTCGTTCCACGAGGTTCTCGAAGGAGCGCATCACGCGCTCGATGTCCTCGGACTTCTTGACGAGGCCCACGGCCAGCGTCTCGAGGGCCGACTGGCGGTCGTCGAGCGTCGAGGCGAGGTTGGACTGCGCCGAGCCGAGCAGGTCGGACGCCGAGGACAGCACGCGGCTGTGGTCGTCGAAGCGATGCGCGATCGCGGCGATGTCCTTCAGCGTGCTGGACGACAGCTCGGTGAGCTTAGTCGCGTTGACGTCGATGAGGCGCGCCGAGCTCGAGAAGGTCTGCGCCGCCTTCTCCGCCGAGGTGGCGAAGGTATGGGTGGTTCCGGAGAGCTTCTCCTCCAGTTCCGAGAGGTTGTTGGACGCCACGTTGATCAGATGTCCAAGCTGGGCGTTCGACGACGCCAGCCTGTCGATCAGGTCTGCCACGCCTTCGCCAAGGCTGTTGCGCGCCTTGTCGACCGCGGCCAGGGTCTCCGCGGTGCGGCTTGCGAGCGCGTTGACCAGGGCGGCATTTTCGGTGCGCAGCCGCTCGGTCGCCGCATGGGTCGCCTCCTCGAGGCTGCGCTGCAACTCGCCGCCGCTCTCCGAGAACTTCTCGACCAGGGGCTTGGCCTGTTCGTCGAGCACACGGCCGATTTCAGCCGTGCGGTTGGCGAGCATCTCGCTCAGTTCGCGCGTGTGTGCGTCGAAGGTGGAGGCGGCCTCGTTGGTGCGCTGGCCGATATGCTTGTTCACCGCCGCGAAGGTTTCGGCGATGACGTTCGCACGCGACACGAGCTGAGCCTCCGACACCGAAACCTGCTCGATCAGCTTCTGGCCGACGAGTTCGGCACCTTCCGCCAGACGGCGCTCGACCGATTCGATCTGGTTGCCCATCTGCGAGACGATCGAATCGGCGCTGTCGCCGAGGCGGTGCTCGATGTTGACGAGCGTGTCCTCGATGGCGCGGGCCCTCGCGTGCAGCTCCTCCGCGGTCTGCTCGGTACGCTCGACCAGCTTGCGGTCGACATCGTCGAAGGCACGCACGATGCCGTCGGCATGGTCCGACAGCGCGGCTGAACCTTCCTCGAGCCGCATGGCGAGCTTGCGGTCGGCTGCGTCGAAGACACCGGCGAAATCTTCCGCACGGGCGGACAGCGCGCTGCCCGCATAGTCGATCCGGTCGACGAGCTTCTGATCGACATTCTCGAACGCGCGCGACAGGTCATCGGCGCGCGCGGCCATTGCGGCTGCCGCGAGGTCGATGCGTTCGGCGAACTTCTGGTCGGCGTCGCTGAAGGTGCGGTCGAGTTCTCCCACCTTCTCGGTGATGGTGCTGGCGGCGACGTTCAGGCGATCCTCGATCGCACGATCGACGTTCGCGAAGGTGCGGGCGACATCCTCTGCCCGGGCGTTGAACAGACCAGAAGCGTAGTCGATGCGCTCGACGATCTTCGAATCGGCATCATCGAAGGTGCGCACCAGATCCTGCGCGCGCTCGGTGAGCTTGTCGGCGGCGATGTCGACATGCTGGCCGAGCCGGTCGTCGACCTGCCTGATCGTGTTCGACAGGTCGTTTGCCCGCGCGTTGATGAGATCGGAAGCAAGCACGATGCGCTCCGATATCTTGCCGTCGATCTGCTGGATGGTCTTCGCGAGATCATCCGCCCGCGCGTCGGCTGCGCTCGTCACCAGGTCGATACGTTCGACCAGCCGGCCGTCGATCTGCTCGACAGCACGGGCAAGGTCGTCGGCCCGAGCCGAGATCATGCCCGATGCCAATTCGACGCGCTCGTTGAACCGGCCATCCGCCTGATCGATGACGCGCACCAGATCGTCCGACCGCGCGGCGATCGTGGAAGAGGTCTGATCGATCCGTTCCGAAAGCCTTTCGTCGACCTTCGCCACGGCGCGCGAGAGATCCCCAACGCGTGTCGCCACGACAGTGGTCACTTCCTGGATGCGCTCACCGAGCTTCTGGTCGACCTCTCCAAAGGCACGGGCGAGTTCGTCGGCGCGGGTCGCGATGATACCGGACGTCGCATCGATGCGGGCTGCCAGCTTGTCATCGACCTGCCCGACCGCACGCGCGAGTTCGTCTGCCCGGTTCTCGATGATCCCGGATACCGCCTCGATACGCTGCCCCAGCTTGGCGTCGGCATGGTCGATCGTCAGCGCAAATTCGTCCGTGCGGCGCGAGATCGCGTCCGACACCTGGTCGATACGGCCGACGATCCTGCCGTCTACTTCGTCGAAGGCCTTTGCGATATCGGCTGCGCGCGCGGCAAAGGCGGCATTGGCGAGGTCGATACGTTCGGCGATCTTCTGGTCCGCGTCCTGGAAGGCCTGGCCTGCGTCCTCGGTGAGGGCCGCCGTGATTTCGAGAACGCGGTCGCGCAGCGCGCCGGCAACTGCGCCGGCACTGCGCTCGAGGACCGTGCGCACGTTTTCGACGCCGTTCGCCAGCGCGGCCTCGATCGCCTGCGTCCGTCCTTCGACGACACCAATCTGGGACCGGAACGCATCCTCTATCTTCGCCATCTCCAGCGAGAGGGCCTGACCGACGTCGCCTTGTCCGTCGGCGAGGCGAGCGATGCCGCTCTGGATCGCGCTGTCGATCTCGGCGCGTGTCGCGGCAAGCTTCTCCAGATCCGACTGCAGCGCGTGGGTCATGATATCGCGGCCTTCGGCCAGCTTCTCGACATGGCGTTCCACCGACGCGTCGATTGCGGCCCGAGCCTGGGCGAGTTTCGCGAGATCCTCGTCCATGACGCCCGACAGAACGCTCCGGCCCTCGGAGAGAAGGTGCGAATGCGCTTCGACGCGCCTGTCGATCTCGGCGCGAATCTGCTCCAGCTTCGCAAGATCTTCATCGAGAACCCGAGACAGGAAGCTGCGGCCTTCGTCGAGGGTCGCCGTATGGTCGGCAATCCTCGCGTCGATTTCGGCCCGGGCTTCGGCAAGGCGACGCATGTCATCGTCCAGGGCGTTGGTGAGCACGCTCCGGCCCTGCGCGAGCATCTGGGCGTGGCCCTCCAGGCGCTGGTCGAGTTCCGCGCGGGTTTCCTCGACGCGCGCCAGATCCTCCTGCAGGATGCTGGACAGGTAGTTGCGCCCTTCGGCGAGCTTCATCGCATGGGCGCCGACGGTTTCGTCGAGAGCGGCGCGTGCATCCGCAAGGCGGGCAAGGTCCGTATCGAGCGCCGTCGAGATGAGGTGGCGACCGCCTTCGAGGCGCTGGGTGAACTCGTTCGCGCGGCCTTCGAGCATCGTCGAGGTGGACATGACGAGTTCGGCGAGATCCGCGCCGATACGCGACTTGGTCTCCTCGATGACCCCGGCCATGCCTTCCTTGCCGGCGCTGAAGGCGCCAGCGATCTCGCGGGCGCGTTCGATGAGAGTCTCGTTGATCTGGCGGGCGCGCGCCTCGAGCGCGGCGTTGAGGGTGGCGGTGCCCTGATCCAGGGCCTGGACACGCGTCTCGAACTCGCCGATCAGCGTCTGCCCGCGCTCGGCCAGAGTGCGCTCGATGCCGGCAAGGCGCGAATCGAACTCCTCCGCCAGCGTGCGCGACGTGCCGCCGAGGAGGGACACCATGTCGGAGGTGCGGCTGTCGAGCATATCCGACAGGGCGCGCGAGGCTTCGTCGGTGCGGTCCGTGAGGGTGGCGATACGCGTGTCGAGGAGACTGGCGAACGCTTCGCCCGATGTGATGATCCGATCCGAGATCGTGTCCATCCGCTCATCGATCGCCGAGTAGATCGCGCGGCCGCTGTCGTTGATTCGATTGACCAGCAGTTCGCCCGAACCGGAAATCATCGAGGTCAGCCGGGTCGACGCATCGGCGACGCTGTCGTGGATGACCGTGCTCGACGAGGTGAGCTGCTCCTTCAGCAGCTCGTGGGCGCCGGAGATCGAAGCGCGCACGCGTTCCGCATGCGTGATCACCGCCTCGCGCTCGCTGCCGAGCCCGTCGACGAGCGAGCGGATACGCATCTCGTTTTCACTGTAGGCACGCTCGAGTTCGTTGACCTCGGTGTGCACCAGCGTCTCGAGTTCGACCGCACGGGCGAGCGTGCGCTCGATCCCTTCGCCCATGGCCTGGACTTCGCGGCGGACGGCCTGGCTGACCTTGCGAACGCGGTCCTCGGCCAGGTTTTCCGGTTCGGTAAGCCGGAATGCCGCTTCGGCGATCGACTGCGCGGCGAGACGCATTTCCTGCGCGCGCCGCATCATCGCCGCGAACGCCCAGAACAGGAGCAGGGGCACGACGATCGCAATGGCGAGCCCGATCACCTGCGGCATGGCCAGAAGCTGCGGCACCGAACGGATCGCCCAGATCTGCGGCGCATAGAGAACGTGGCCGAGAGCGAGCCCGCCCGCGACCCAGGCCACGCTGAGAAGGGCCATGGAAACCGAAAGCGTGCGCGATGTTCCGCGCGCCAGCGACTGCTGAACGGACTGATATTCGCGCTGACGGTCGTCATTGGCAGGCTGGAACGAGATCGGCCCCGGGGCTGCCGACGAAGCCGGTGCCTCGACGGGGCGAAGCGGCTCGCCCTTCCTGGCGCCCGAACCGGCGCTTGCAGGCGCGGGGGCGGCAGGCGTGTTTGCAGCCGACTTGGGAGCGCTGGCCGTCGCCTTGCCGGCAGCATTGGAGGTCGAGCGCGCGCCGGTTGCGGTCGGGGAACCGCTGGAGGCCGTGGACACTGTCTGGGCGCTCTGGGATGTCGCTCCGCCGCGGCTCTCCTTGACGAGGTCGTCGGCGGCCTGGGATATCTGCGCCTCGAGTTCATCCATCGACGAGGAGAAGTCGATGTCCTCAACGCCGTTGAGATCGAATTCGAGGGCTTTTTCGAGTTCCTTGTCCACGTCGCGGTCGATGGGAGACGTGGTGTTTGGTTTACGCGCCATGCAGCTACAACCCTCTACTAAGTGCGCGACCCAACCGTTTCCGGCTCCCCGTAGCCCGCGCGCAACGCGAAATTACCCGTGCCCGTATCGTAATGGCACGACCCGGCAATTGAAACCTGCATTCCAACCCATGTGTAAAACTTTAAACATAAGGTTAACAGCGCGACGGATATGGGAGAATCGGCGCCGCCGAGGCCTGTCTGCCGTCCGGCGTCGTTAACGGCTTGTTGGTTCCCATCACCTAAATTCGTCCCATCAGAGCACATCGGGACCGGGCGGATGCCGCAAGCGAATCTTCAGACAGTGGCCTTCGCCAATCCCGGCGGAGAGGAATGTCCGCCCTCGCGTACGCGTCCGGTCGATCTCGTACATCTTGCAAAGCAGACGCTCGGGGACCGGGATCTGGAGCGCGAGGTGCTGGCGCTTTTCGTCCAGCAGGCGACTATGGTGCGCGACCGGATATCGAGCGCCAACGCATCGGAACGGAAATTCCTCGCACACGGGCTGCGGGGGTCGGCTTCGGGTATCGGCGCGTTCGGCGTCGCGAAGACCGCGACCGAGATCGAGCACGATCCCAATGACAAATCGCTGCTTCTGCATCTGGCAGCGCGAATCGACGAGGTGAAGGATTTCATCGCGTCGATCAGCCGCTGATTCTCGCGGTTGACTCGGCTGGCGGAGTGACTATCTCCGCGCAGACACAGGTTCCGGGGCCTATTTCATGACAAAGCTGACCTACATCGCCTTCGACGGTACGCGTTTCGACGTCGAGGCGGAGAACGGCTCCACCGTGATGGAAAACGCGATCCGCAACGCGGTGCCGGGCATCGAGGCCGAGTGCGGCGGCGCCTGCGCCTGCGCGACCTGCCACGTCTATGTCGACGAAGCCTGGACGGACGAAGTCGGCGAACCGGAGGCGATGGAGGAGGACATGCTCGACTTCGCCTATGAAGTTCAGCCGAATTCGCGGCTCTCCTGCCAGATCAAGGTCAGAGATGCGCTCGATGGCCTGATCGTGAGGATTCCCGAGCGCCAGGCGTAGGTCGGGCCTCGGCGATATCGCCGAGCCGAGTCGGTTGCTCGCTTCATTCTAGGCAGAGGCAAACCTGACAGGCGGAGACGGTCGCCGCAGCCATCGCGCCAGCAGCAGCAGGGCAACGACGGCAAGTCCTGTCGACAGGCCGATCCAGATCCCTATGCCGCCGAAGCCGAACCGGAATGCGAGAAGCGCGCCGAGCGGCAACCCGATGCCCCAGTAGCCGATCCCGGCGAACACCATCGGCACGGCGGTGTCGTGCAGGCCGCGCAGCATGCCGCTGCCGACGGCCTGGGCGCCGTCCACGATCTGGAACAGCGCAGCGTAGGCCAGAAACGACACGCCGAGCGAAAGGACGACCGCGTTGGCCGGATCGTCCAGATCGAGAAAGGCGCCGATGAGCTGCCGTGGGAAGATGAACATCGTTAGAGCCATCGTGGACATGAAGGCCAGCGAGAGAAAATAGGCTGCCCATCCGGCACGGGCCACGGCGTCGGCATCGCCAGCTCCCCAGGCGCGGCCGACGCGGACGGTGACGGCCTGGCCGAGGCCCAGCGGCACCATGAAGCTGATCGAGGCGATCTGCAGTGCGATCGCATGGGCTGCGAGCGACGGAGCGTCGATCAGTCCCATCATGAATGCGGCCGCGTTGAAGATGGTCACTTCGAAAGCGACCATCGCCGCGATCGGCAATCCGAGTTTCCACAGCGCCCGGAAGCGCGGCCAGTCGGCACGCCAGAAGCGGCCGAACAGGCTGTAACGCCGGAACCTGCCGTCGATGGAAACGACGGCGACAAGTCCGCCCAGCATCAGAAGGTTCGACAAGGTGGTGGCGAGGCCCGAGCCGGCGATCCCCATGGCGGGAAAGCCGAGATTGCCGAACATCAGGCACCAGTTGGCGAGCACGTTGAAGCCGACAGCCACGAAGACGATTACAAGCGCCCAGCCCGGCCGCTCCAGCGCGGATATGAACGAGCGCAGGACGATGTAGCCATAGAAAGGGAGAATGCCCCACATGAGCGTTCGCATGTAGCCGCCGGCGGCAGCGGAGAGGTCCGGCTGCTGTCCCATCGCGAGCAGAATGGCTTCGGCGTTCCAGAGCATCGCCCACATCGGCACGCACACGGCGATCGCGGTCCACAACCCCTGGCGAACAGTCCGGCGGATGTCGCGGACGGAATGGCGGCGGCGGCCGAGTTCGCTCGCCATCATCGGCGATGTCGCCAGCATCAGGCCAAGCCCGAACATCAACGGCGCGAAGTAGAGGTTGGAGCCAAGCGCGCCCGCGGCGACCGTATTGGCCCCAAGGCGCCCCATCATCATCACGTCGGTCGCCGTCATCGCCGTTTGGGCGACATTGGTGAGGACCATCGGCCACGCGAGTCCGACGGTGGCGCGAACCTCCTCTATCCACGCAGCGCGCGTCGCGCGGCCTTCCAGCGCTGAGACTGACATTTCGATCGGTCCAAATGGGACGAGACGCGGCCCAGCGAGGGTATCAACCCGTTCCGGACGGACTTTTCAGCCACGGCGTTTCGGCAACAGAGCGTTGTTTCCGACAAAGCGTGCGCAATTGCAAGGAAGACGCACTGGTCCAGCCGCCAGCCGCAGCAGTAGGCTCTCAGTTCTTGATGCGGCCGGCTTCGATTTGTTCGATGCGGTAGCGGATCAGTCGGTCCATCCGTTCGGAAAAGTTGATCCGCTCTATCCGGTCGAATCGCTCCTGTGCCGCGTCATGCGCTGCTAGCAGCCGGCGGATCGTTTCCTGCGCCTTGTCTGCTGCGATGGCGCATGTCTTCTGCGCCGGCAGCGTCACCAGCGCATCTTCCATCTGGCGGGCATAGTCGCGCGCGATGCTGACATGGCTCTCCTCGTGCCGCTTGATATCCCCGGCCAGCGCGCCCCAGATCAGCCTTGTGTCTTCCGCCGCCCCGGCCGGTCGGGTCCAACGCGGCAGGGTGATCTTCGCCTTGACCGAGACGCTCGCCTTCGACACACGGCATTTTCCGGTGCCGCCGTCATAGTCGAGCCGGTTGACGAACTGCATCTCGGTCGCCCCGGGATGGCGCCGGCCGGTGCTTTTGACAGTCGGTCCGCGAGACGTGAGTTCGTCCTGCAACTCCGGCAGGGTGGCGCCACCGATGCGGAAATAGCTGTATGAGCGCGTTACGCTCGCCGCGTCCGCCAGGCCGACGCTAAGGGTGATCGGCAAGACGATCAGGGCGGTCAAGAAGGTTCGGAACGACATGGCCGAACCATGCGATAGCCTGCGGGGAACGGCAATCCCGGTTTCCCCAAGGTGTTCACGAGTTCGTGATGAATTTCGTTGCATTGGCTTGCCGATATGCGCAATCACGTTTTTTCCAACGGCCGTACGAAAATCATGGGACGTAGAATCTGGTCGCTAGCACACGGTCGACAGATCGCCTTCGGGCGCACCGCCGTCGTCATGGGCATCGTCAACGTCACGCCGGACAGCTTTTCCGATGGCGGCAATACCGCGACCACCGAGGCTGCGGTCAGGCATGCGCTGGATCTCGTTTCGGCAGGCGCCGAAATCGTCGATGTGGGAGGAGAATCGACCAGGCCCGGCGCCGAACCGGTCAGTGCACTCGAAGAGCAGCGGCGCGTGATCCCCGTGGTGGAGGAACTCGCGCGCCATCCGGAAATTGTCATCTCGGTGGACACCTATCGCGCGGACACAGCGCGGATGGCAGTCGACGCCGGCGCCCATGTCATCAATGACATCTGGGGCCTGCAGCGCGAGGATGGTATCGCCCGGCTTGCAGCGCGCAGCGGATGCGGCCTGGTGGCGATGCACAATGGTCGGGATCGCGACAAACTCCCCGATCCGATCGATGATCAGCTGACCTTCTTCCGCCGTTCGATCGAAATCGCACGCGCGGCCGGTGTGCCGGATGAAGCCGTCGTTCTCGATCCAGGCTTCGGCTTTGCCAAGGATCCGGACGAGAACATTGAGATCATCGCCCGCTTCGGCGAGCTGCTGCGGCTGGGCTATCCGATGCTGGTCGGGACGTCTCGCAAGCGATTCCTGGGCCATGTAACCGGACGTCCGGTCGACCAGCGCGACACGGCGACAGCAGTCTCCAGCGCCATCCTCCGGTTACGTGGAGCCTCCATCTTCAGGGTGCATGACGTAGCGGCATCCGTCGACGCATTGAAGCTGGCCGATGCGATTCTGCGGAGTGAGGGAGGCTCCCAGACATCATGAGCTATGTGATCCGGCTCAGGAATTGCGCCTTCTTCGCGCGTCATGGGGTGCATGACGAGGAGGAGCGCATGGGGCAGCGCTTCTACGTCGATGCGGAACTGACCGTCGACGCGGAAAGTGCGCTCGATCACGATCGAATCGCGGAGACTGTCGACTACGGCGCGGCTTTCACCCTGATCGAACAGATCGTTACCGGGCGGCGCAGGTTTCTGATCGAGGCGCTGGCGCAGGAGATCGGCAGGTCTCTGTGCGAACAGTTTTCCATGATCGTCCAGGCAGTCATAACCATCAGGAAGCCGAACGCACCCGTGAACGGAGTTCTGGACTACGTAGAGGTGACCGTTGCCTGGCCTCGGTGAAGAGGTGGCCTATCTGGGCCTGGGCGGCAATATCGGCGATCCCCGGACGGCGATGGTGAAGGCCCTGCGCGCGATCGACGCCGACAGGATGACCGAAATCACCAATGTGTCTTCGCTCTACAGCACACCGCCCTGGGGCAAGCTCGACCAGCCGCCATTCCTGAACGCCGTCGCCGAAGTGCGAACGCAACGATCGCCGAAGGCGCTTCTCGATCTCTGCCTCGATACGGAAATCCAGCTCAAACGGGTTCGCGGCGAACGCTTCGGCCCAAGACTGATCGACATTGATGTGCTCCTGTACGGAACGCGATCGGTGAAGGAACTCGGGCTGGAAATCCCGCATCCACGGATGTTCCTGCGCGCTTTCGTCCTTGTGCCGCTGGCGGAGATCGCCCCGGATCTGACGATCCGGAACGTCAAGGTGGCCAGCCATCTTACCGGCCTCGATGCGAGCGGCATCGAAAAACTGACCGAAGATGGGTCCTGGTGGAAGGAGTGACTATTCGGCGGCGACCGTCGCCACAGGCGCGTCACCTGTCCGCTTCAGGTCCATCGCAATCACGCGGACCATCTGGCGGTCGACCTTGACGGAGACGCTGACGTTCATCGAATCCTTGTTCGGCAGGCGTGCGCTCATCGCGCCATTCAACTGGTTGCGCGAGATCGAGAACGTGACCTTCTTGCCGTCGACGCTTCCGGAGACGATGTCGAGCCCTTCGCCGGCAGCGCCGTCGAGGAAGGTTCCGCGATAGCCACGGCCCTTGCGTTCGACCGTCGCCGACATGCGCTGCGAGAAGACGCCAACGCGGCAGGAACCGTCGAGCTTCATTCCGATCTTGCCGTCAGGCGTCGATCCGTTCAGGCGGCAGGTGAACTTCGTACCCTTGTATTTGCCGGCGACGATCTCGCCCGGTCCGGTCCACACCCCCTGCACCGAGCGGAAAAACTGTTCGTCACCGTCGGCGGAAAAGGCCGCGACCGGCGCTGCGAGCACCGGAAGGACGGCAGCGAACGAAAGGATGGCAGTTCGGTTCACGCGCATGAGGTCGAGTCCGGCATTTCTCGGGGGCGGGGTCGAGCGGAGCATGGCCGCGATTGGTTAATGCTTCGTCACCCGTTCTTTGTCTCATACAATGCGCGAGGCGGCCGCGCGACGCAAGTTCAAACGTTTTCGGCGGTGGGTGCCTCGCCCTTGCGGGAGGTGAATGTCGCAAGCGCGGAAGCGAAATCGCCCATGCCGGGTCGCTTCACCGCGTCGAACGGAAAGGGACGGGCGGTTTCCATCGCGGCGATGCCGATTCGGACCGTCATCATTCCATTGACGACCCCTTCGCCGAGCTTGGCCGAGATTCGAGCAGCAAGCCCATGCCCGACCAGTTGTTGAATCAGGCTGTCGCCGGCTGCGATGGAACCCGTGACGGCCAGATGTGCCAACACGCTGCGAGTCAATCTGAAAAAACCCAGGGTGCCGGGCCGGCCGCCGTAAAGTTCCGACATGCGACGCACCAGCCGGCCGGCTTCCCACAGCACATAGCCCAAATCGACCAGCGCGCGCGGGCTGACGGCGGTGACGATAGACACCCGCTTGGCGGCGTCGAGAATCAGGTCCTTGGCCTTCTCGTCCAGTGGGGCGAGGATCTCGGCTTCGGCGTAGCGGAGAAAGTCGACGCCATCGATCACCTCACCCTTGAGATCCACCACTGCGCGGCGTCCGGCGGCGGTCTCCGGCTTCTTGCCGACGAGCACGACGAGGTCGGCCACCGCCGCGCGCGCGGCCTTGCTGTCATTGGCCCGGGAAGCCCGTTCGGCCCGCTCGCGAAGCGCTTCGACCGACGCAAGCCGCGCCAGGGCATAGAGCTCGCGCACGAGGATCGCCAGGAAAGTGACCACGACCATCGCGGCAAGCGCGATCCCCAGCCAGCCCAGCCATTCGCTTCGGCCGAACAGGTCACGAATGAGTTGTTCCGCCCACAGCCCGGCTGCCAGCGAAAGGAGCGTGCCGAGAGCGCCGAAGAAGAGGGCGCCCAGACGCGACGGCGGGCGCGGTTTCAAGGGCGCCGGCGGTGCCAGGGCGTCCAGTCCATCCATATCGAAGACGTCGATTTCCGCGGGGACGACCAGCGCAACCTCGTCCTTGCGGATCGCGCGCGGTTTGCGGGCGGGCTCCGGTTTGGCGGGCGCCGCCTCTGGCTCCGGCGTGAGCCGGAAGGACGCCGGCTGGCGTGGCTCAGTCATGCCAATGCATCTCCGATCAGGAACTGTAGTGCACGGTCGAGCCGGATATGCGGGAGCGAGAGAGTGAGCCCGTCGGCCGTCCGCTCGAGCTTCGGAGGGCGGAAGCGCACGAATCGGATCGCGGTCCTCTCCCCATCCGCCTTGAACAGCGAATCCGGCTTGCGCGGCAGGTCTCCCGGGAAGATGGCCGTCTCCGTGTCGCCATCGAACGTCTCGTCGCCGATGGTTTCGCCCTTGAGCGGGGTGCCGATGATGACGGGAAGCGTCTCACCGCGCTGTTTCACCGTGCCTTCGCGCGTCGCCCGGATCGCCGCCATCGCAAGAACATCGACTTTCGCACCGGTCAGGTCGGCGCGCTGGACCGCGCGGTCCGCAAGCCGCCTGACGATCGCCTGCAATCGGTCATGGCTCTCATGATGGATATGGTCGGCCTTGGTTGCCGCGACCAGGATGCGGTCGATTCGCCTCGCGAAGAGCCCCGTCAGGAGATTCGTCGAGCCGGGGCGGAAGCAGGCAAGGATTTCGGTCAGTGCGCGTTCGAGATCGGCCACGGCGCCACTGCCGGCGTTCAGGGCCTGCATCGCGTCGATCAGCACGATCTGACGGTCGAGCCGGGTGATGTGCTCGCGGAAGAACGGCTTCACCACATGCGTTTTGTACGCCTCGTATCGACGCTGCATCATCGCGTGGAGAGAGCCGTGCCGGGGCGATACGCCTTTGAGGCCGGGGAGGGGCGCGAAGGTCAGGGCAGGCGACCCTTCCAGATCGCCCGGCATGAGGAATCGGCCGGGCGGCAGGGTCGAGAGCGCCCGGCTGTCCGCCTTGCAGGCCCTCAGATAGGAGGTGAAACTCTCGGCCAGCCTCCGCGCGGTCATCTCGTCGGCCTCGGCGGCCGGATCGACAGCCATCGCTTCGCGCCTCCAGGCGTCGGAGAGATCGGCCCGGACGTCGAGGACGGCGAGATCGAACGAATCTTTCGAGAACTCGTCATAGTCCTTGCCGAGAAGCGGCAGGTCGAGCAGCCATTCGCCCGGATAGTCGACGATGTCGAGCGACAGGCGTCCGGGGGCAAAGGTCCTTCGCCATCCGGACGCCGATTCGAACTCGATGGTCAGCCGCAATTCCGAGATCGCCCGGGTGGAGTCGGGCCAGACGCGATCGGACAGTAGCGCGGCGACGTGGTCTTCGTACTGGAAACGCGGCACCGCGTCGTCCGGCTGGTGTTCGAGAAAGGCCTTGGTCAGCCTGCCGGACTTGCGCGCGTCGAACAGCGGCAGCCGGCCGCCATGGATCAGATTGTGCACCAGTGCGGTGATGAAGACGGTCTTTCCCGCTCGGGACAGGCCGGTGACGCCGAGCCGCAGCGAGGGGCTCCCGAAACCCGTCAGGCGCCCGGCCAGCGTGTCGAGTGCGATCCGCGCCTCGTCCGTCAGGGTAGTATGGGACGCCAATTCGATTGCCTCGTCATGCCCCGCCTGCGAGGCGTTGCCGTCCGATATAGGCAACGCCGATCGGCTTTGGAATGGGCTGGTGGAATCCGGGCTCTTCCATCAGCCGGCCGGCGTGTAGAACGCCTCGAGAAATCCCTTGGACGGTGCGACGCCGGCAAAGCCTTCCGGAAAGTCGATCACGGCGAGCCCGCAGGTCGGAAAACCGTTCGCCCGTGCGCCGGTGGCGTCGTCGCGACCGTCGCGCGCGAGTGCGAAACAGACGTCTTCGATCATCGGATTGTGGCCGACGATCAAAAGCGAACCCACCCCGTCATTGTCTCGTATGAAATTCAGGTATCCGGTGGCATCGGTGATGTAGAGCTGGTCGGTGACGATCGCGTCCGCCACCGGCAGGTGCCGCATGACCGCGTCCCAG
Organism: Mesorhizobium sp.; assembly: GCA_041913465.1. Lineage (GTDB taxonomy): Bacteria > Pseudomonadota > Alphaproteobacteria > Rhizobiales > Rhizobiaceae > Mesorhizobium_A. The sequence continues at coordinate 78,163 of JAYSFJ010000018.1, forward strand.
GTTTCGCGCGCGCGCCTCGCGGACGAGCAGATGACCCGGTCCGGGACCACGCCGTTTTGCGCCATAACCGCTCCCATCGCGTCGGCATCGGCGCGGCCGGTCGCGTCGAGCGGACGGTCGAAGTCGCGCATGCCGGGTTCCGCCCAGGCGGCGCGGGCATGACGCAACAACAGAAGACGACTCATTCCCGCGCACCTCTTGCTCTCGCGGGCCGACTGGCCCTCGTGCACCTCATCGTCTAGTGAATGGCGCGGAATCGTGCAATCCGTCTCCCGGCTATGCTGGCTCGTCTTGAAAGAACCGCGACGAAAGCTGCAATCAAAACAGAATGTTGCGTAGACGCCATCGGTTTCGGACCCTTGCGGCGAAATGCGCGCGCCGCGATTCTTCAACTGGCGTGACTTTTGCGTGAACGCTGTTGCCTTTCCGCTTGTGCGGTCCCGGCGCCGCGAATATATAGGCGCCCGGGTAACTGTTTTGGGGTGACTCGATGAGCTTGATCACTGAACTTAACTATGTGCCCACTGACGACGAACCGTTTATGAACGATCGTCAGAAGGCCTACTTCCGCTCCAAGTTGATCGCGTGGAAGGGAGACATCCTCAGGGAGGCTCGCGAGACCCTTGAAGTCCTCCAGCAGGAGAACGCAAACCACCCGGACCTCGCCGACAGAGCTTCGTCGGAAACCGATCGTGCCATCGAGTTGCGGGCGCGGGACCGCCAGCGCAAGCTGATCGCGAAGATCGATGCTGCCTTGCAGCGGCTCGACGAGGGGACTTACGGCTACTGCGAGGAGACCGGCGAACCAATTTCGCTGAAGCGCCTCGATGCCCGCCCGATCGCCACGCTCTCGATCGAAGCGCAGGAGCGCCACGAGCGCCGTGAAAAGGTCTATCGCGACGATTGAGGGTTCGTCGTCGACGGCACCCCGGACTTGGAGCGGTCGCTCGGAACGTCCTACTTTCTTTTCGATATCTCACCGAGCAGCTTGTTCATCTGCTCGTCGAGCGAAGCGTCGGACTTTTTCGGCGCTGAATTCTTCTCCCGACCGGCCGAAGGCGCTTCCTGCTCGAGGGACAATGACAGTTCCTTCAGCAGCGCATCATCCAGCGCGTTCACCTGGGGCATCCGTGGCGCAGTTGCGGAGGAGACCGTCGCCGGCTTCGGCAAGTCGAACGACCTGGGAGCCTGCGCCGATCCGGCAGGCTTGACCGCGGCCGGAGGCGGTGGCGGGGCCGGCATCGGTATCGCCGGGCGCGGAAGCGTGACGTTCGAGGCGGCTGATGCGGGGCGCGCGGGCAGGACGGGTTCGACGGGTCTGGGAGGCTGTGCGGGGCGCGGCGCGGCCTGTGGCGGCACGGCCTGCGGCGGCCGCACCTGGGCGCGGGCTCGCTCGAGTTCGTGTGACGTGTGAGCGGTTTCGGCTGCCGCTTCGTGATGATGATCGCCGTGGCGCGTTCCGCGGTTCACCATGCGGATGTCGCGCTCGATCACCACGTCGGTCGGCCCTCCGATGAGCACGAGATGCTCGACATCGTCGCGCCGGACGAGGACGAGCCGGCGCCGGCTGTCGATCGCCGCGGCGTCCATGACCGCGAGGCGGGTCCTGCGGTTGCGACCGCCCGCGACGAACGTCCCGCCCCGAACTCCGCGAATCAGCCGGATCAGGCCAAGCACGACCACCAGCACCAGAAGGGCGAACGCGACCCACAATATGGCGCTGGCGTAGCCGTAAGGCAGAGCGTCTTGAATGGTCTCAAACAATTCCATACCCCGCAACTCCCGCCGCTTTGACGATTTATGCACCCCATGCGTCCCGCCGCAAGGTCGCAGTTTCCGGCGGGAAAAAGCCCCGCTGCATGGGCAAGGCCTTCCCGGCGGTACAAGAATATGATTCAAGCGGCTTTGCGGGGGCGCGCACGCGTCATTCGGGGCGCACGAGGCTGGGGAAGAATGGCCAAAGAGACAAGCCGCGATTTCTATCCGGCTCCGGTCGTCGATCAGAACTCTCGGCCCGGAGCGATTACGCGGCTGATCGTCTTCACTGTCGTGCTTATTCCGCTCGCCGTCATATTCCTGATCTTCCGCGAAAGGCTCGGCGACCCCTTTCTGATCGGCATGCTCGGCATGCTTGCCATGATCGGCGTCGGTTACCTGTTCCTGACGGCGATCGGCTTCGTGCAGTTCGCGCCGCGCTCGACCAATGACGAATTGTCGAAGGCGTTCGTTGATTCGATGCGGCAGGGGCTCGTCGTCACCGACGGGCGCGGCCGCATCATCTATGCCAATCGCGCGTATGCGGACATGACGGGGGCCGCGGCTCCCGCAGACATCAAGACGGTCGAGGCCCTGCTTTCCGACAATCCAGAAGCCGGATCGACGATCGTCGGCCTTTCTTCGCAGTTGAAAGACGGACGCGCCGGCGACGGCGAATTCCGGCTTTCCCAGGCGATCCGGCCGGGTGCGGAACCGGGCGCGCGCTGGTATCGGGTGCGGGGACGGACCTTCAACATGCGCTCCCGGCGCCAGCCTCTCTACGCCTGGCAATTGTCGGATATCTCGGCCGAGCGGGCCGAGCAGGAGCGGTTCTTCCAGGACCTTCAACAGGCGATCGACCATCTCGATCACGCGCCTGCCGGGTTCTTCTCCGCAGATCCAAGCGGACGTGTCACCTACATCAACGCGACCCTTGCCGAATGGCTCGGGATAGATCTTGCCGGATTCGTGCCGGGCGCCATCACCTTGCCTGAGATCATCGCGGGCGACGGCATGGCGCTGGTGCGGGCGGTGAAGGCCGAGCCCGGCGCGACCCGCAACGCGGTCATCGATCTCGATCTTGCGACCACCAAGGGCGAGGCTTTGCCGGTTCGTTTCATGCATCGTGTCACGGCGAGCCGGGAAGGCGTGCAAGGCGCCACGCGGACGATCGTGCTCAACCGCACCCAGGGCGAGGATTCATCGGCCGATCTCAGGGCTTCGGAGGTCCGTTTCACGCGCTTCTTCAACTCGACGCCCATGGCGATCGCGGGCGTCGATGCGAAGGGAAGGATCCTGCGGACGAACGCGCCGTTCCTGATGCTGTTCTCCAGCGTCGTCGACCAGGCGGCGGTGGACAATCGCACCCGGCTCGACACCGTCATCCATCCGCGCGACCGCGAATCGTTCGCCGCGGCGATCGAGCGGGCAAAGCTCCTTCAGGCCGACATCGCGCCGATCGACACCGTTCTGCCGGACAATGAAGAGCGTCACATGCGCTTCTACGTCAGCGCGGTGGCGGACGGAGGCGGCGCCCAGGGCGCCGAGGAAGCCGCGATCGTCTACGCGGTCGAGACGACCGAGCAGAAAGCGCTCGAGGCGCAGATGGCCCAGGGCCAGAAGATGCAGGCGGTGGGGCAACTAGCTGGCGGCATCGCGCACGACTTCAACAACGTGCTCACTGCGATCATCATGGCGTCGGACCTCCTGCTGACCAACCACAGGCCTTCCGATCCGTCCTTCCCGGACATCATGAACATCAAGCAGAACGCGAACCGCGCCGCGTCGCTGGTTCGCCAACTGCTCGCCTTCTCGCGCCGCCAGACGCTGCGGCCGGAGGTGCTCAATCTGACGGACGTGCTGGCCGACGTGCGCATGCTTCTGACGCGCCTCGTCGGCGGAAATGTCCGGCTCAAGATCGACCACGGCCGGGATCTCTGGCCGGTGCGGGCCGATCTCGGCCAGTTCGAGCAGGTGATCGTCAATCTCGCGGTCAACGCGCGCGATGCCATGCCCGAGGGCGGCGACGTGACCATTCGCAGCAGGAACGTCGTCTCCGGCGAATGCGCGGACTTCGGCTATCGCGAACTCGTCGCCGCTGATTATGTGCTGGTCGAAGTCGCCGATACCGGAACCGGCATTCCGCCCGAGGTGCTCAAGAAGATCTTCGAACCGTTCTTCACCACCAAGGAGGTGGGCAAGGGCACGGGCCTCGGCCTGTCGATGGTCTACGGCATCATCAAGCAGACGGGCGGCTACATCTTCTGCGACTCCGAGGTGGGCAAGGGCTCTGTGTTCCGCATCTTCCTGCCGCGCTATGTGCCCGGCTCCGCTGTCGCCGAGCAGTCGGCAGGCGATACCAAGACGGCGGACACGAAGCCGGCGCAACCGGCCCCCAAGGGCGATGCGGCGAAGGACCTGTCCGGTTCGGCCACCGTCCTGCTCGTCGAGGACGAGGACGCGGTTCGCATGGGCGGCGTGCGCGCGCTGAGATCCCGCGGCTACGAGGTGCACGAGGCGTCCTCGGGCGTCGAGGCGCTCGAGATCTACGAAGCGCTGGAAGGCAAAATCGACATCGTCGTCTCCGATGTCGTCATGCCCGAGATGGACGGCCCGACGCTGCTTGGCGAACTGCGCAAGCGCAATCCTGACATCAAGTTCGTCTTCGTGTCCGGCTACGCCGAGGATGCGTTTGCGCGAAACCTGCCCGAGGACGCGAAGTTCGGCTTCCTGCCCAAGCCTTTCTCGCTCAAGCAGCTCGCCACGGTCGTGAAAGACATTCTGGCCGAGTAGGTCTTGTTCCTGCCTAATTGGTGATCAGCGGCAGGATATGCCCAATCTGTAGGCATGCACGGATATCGCTGCGTAAATCTTTGTCAGCAATTCGTTAACTTCGATGCAGGCCGCGGTCGGCGCGGCAGGCTAACCCTGCGGAACCGGCTGAAAACGCGTCGCCTCTGCCATGACCGGCACCCCTTCGAGCATCTGGCATGGCCGTTGCATGCATTATTGCGGTGCAACAGCCCATCGCTGGAGGGTTCAAAACATGAGGGGTTACAACTTGCCATTCAAAGGACTGATCAAAGCAGGCGCATTTGCTGCGGGCATGCTCGCGGCGTCTTCCGTCTTCGCCCAGGAAGACACAATCAAGGTCGGCGTCCTGCACTCGCTGTCGGGCACCATGGCCATTTCCGAGACGACGCTGAAGGACACGATGCTGTTCCTCATCGACGAGCAGAACAAGAAGGGCGGATTGCTCGGCAAGAAGCTCGAAGCCGTCGTCGTCGACCCTGCCTCCGACTGGCCGCTCTTCGCCGAAAAGGCGCGCGAGCTGATCTCGGTGAACAAGGTCTCGGCCGTGTTCGGCTGCTGGACCTCGGTGTCGCGCAAGTCGGTGCTGCCGGTCTTCGAAGAGCTCAACAACATCCTCTTCTACCCCGTCCAGTACGAAGGCGAAGAGAGCCAGCGCAACGTCTTCTATACCGGCGCCGCGCCGAACCAGCAGGCGATCCCGGCTGTCGACTACCTGATGAACGAAGAAGGCGTCGAGCGCTGGGTGCTGGCCGGCACCGACTACGTCTATCCGCGCACGACGAACAAGATCCTCGAAGCCTACCTGCAGGCGAAGGGCGTCAAGGCCGAGGACATCATGATCAACTACACGCCGTTCGGTCATTCCGACTGGCAGACGATTGTGTCCGACATCAAGAAGTTCGGCTCGGCCGGCAAGAAGACGGCGGTCGTCTCGACGATCAACGGCGACGCCAACGTTCCCTTCTACAAGGAACTGGGCAATGCCGGCATCAAGGCCGAGGACATCCCGGTCGTGGCCTTCTCGGTCGGTGAGGAAGAACTCGCCGGTCTCGATACCGCGCCGCTCGTCGGTCACCTGACGGCCTGGAACTATTTCCAGTCGGTCGACGTCCCCGAGAACACGGCCTTCATCGACGCATGGCGCACCTTCATCAAGAACGACAAGCGCGTCACCAACGACCCGATGGAAGCCCACGTCATCGGCTTCAACATGTGGGTGAAGGCGGTCGAGAAGGCCGGCACGACCGATCCGGACGCCGTCATCGACGCGCTCATCGGCGTGTCCGTGCCGAACCTGACCGGCGGCTTCTCGACCATGATGCCGAACCACCACATCACCAAGCCCGTGCTGATCGGCGAGATCCAGGCCGACGGCCAGATGGAGACGGTGTGGCAGACCTCCGGCCTGGTGGTCGGCGACGAGTGGTCCGATTACCTGCCGGACTCGAAAGACCTGATCTCCGACTGGCGCGCTCCGATGTCTTGCGGAAACTTCAACGTCGCCACCGGCAAGTGCGGCGGCAAGGGCGTGAACTGACCGTCCCGACGGCTCAGTCGACTTTCGTTCCGGGCGGCATGTCCGCCCGGAACGTCCCGCAACCCCCATCGGCGGTGCAGAATTCATGAAGTGTTTCAGGGCGATCGGTCTGGTGCTGGGCTTCCTGGCCACCATGCTCGCCACGGCGTTGGCCGACGACGCCTCGATCCGGACCACGATCGCGAAGTTCGCGACCGCCAAGAATTTCTCCGAGACCGGTGAAATCGTTCGCGAACTCGCCGCCACCGGCGATGCCCGCGTCGAGCGGCTTCTCCTGGCCTTGGGCGAAGGCGACGTCGCCTTCCGCAAATCCGATTCCGCCGTCTTCATCGTGCGGGAGACTGGCCAGACCGCCAGCCTGCTCGATCCGCTGACCGGGGAAGCCGCCGGGGAAGCGCCGAAGGCCGCCTACACCAAGGTGAAGGTCAACAACTCGCTCCGCCGCGCCATCCGCGACGCGATCGGTGCACTGACGCTCGGTGCCGAGGACCCGGCTGTCCGCCTGGCGGCAGCCACGACGATGTTCCTCAATCCGGACGCCGCCAATCTCGAGGCGATCGAAGCAGCGATCGCTTCCGAAACCAATGCCGCGGTCAAGGCGAAGCTCGAGGATGCCCGCGCCTCCGCGGTGCTCGTCTCCGACCGCCCCGACGCGGAAAAGATGACGGCGGTCGAACTGCTCGGCGTGCGGGGGGACCGCAACACGCTCTCCTTGCTCACGGCCTACGGCGCGAAGGCGGAGGGCGAACTCAAGGACGCCGTCGATCGCGCAGTTGGACGCATTCAGGCGTCGCTTGCCTTCTGGCAGGCCGGCGAGAACGTATGGTACGGCATCTCCCTCGGCTCGGTGCTGCTGCTGGCGGCGATCGGCCTCGCGATTACCTTCGGCGTCATGGGCGTCATCAACATGGCGCATGGCGAAATGGTGATGCTCGGCGCCTACACCACCTTCGTGGTGCAGGAAATCATCCGCTCGCAGGCGCCGTGGCTGTTCGACTGGTCTTTGGCGATCGCCCTGCCTCTCGCCTTCCTCGTCGCGGGTGCGGTCGGACTTGCGATCGAGCGGGGCATCATCCGCTTTCTCTATGGCCGGCCTCTGGAAACGCTGCTCGCGACCTGGGGCGTATCGCTGATCCTCCAGCAGGCGGTGCGCACCATCTTCGGGCCGACGAACCAGCAGGTCGGCAACCCGTCCTGGATGTCGGGCGCCTTCGACATCGGCCAGCTGTCCATCACCTGGAACAGGCTGTGGATCGTCGTCTTCACGCTCGCCGTCTTCGGCATCCTGCTGTTCGTGATGAAACGCACGTCGTGGGGCCTGCACATGCGCGCGGTGACCCAGAACCGGCGCATGGCCGCCTCGATGGGCATCCGCACGCCCTGGGTGGACGCCTTCACATTCGCGCTCGGCTCCGGGATCGCGGGCATCGCCGGCGTGGCGCTCAGCCAGATCGACAATGTCTCGCCGAACCTCGGCCAGGGCTACATCATCGACTCCTTCATGGTCGTGGTCTTCGGCGGCGTCGGCAATCTCTGGGGCACGCTGGTCGGCGCCTTCTCGCTCGGCATCCTCAACAAGTTCCTGGAGCCCTATGCCGGCGCTGTGCTCGGCAAGATCATCGTGCTCGTTCTCATCATCCTGTTCATCCAGAAGCGCCCGCGCGGCCTGTTCGCGCTGAAGGGCAGGGCGGTGGAAGCATGAT
>JAYSFJ010000019.1:0-79338 GCA_041913465.1 Mesorhizobium sp.
TGCGCCATGTCCACAAAATCTAAACCGGACAGCAGTGGGCTTGTCCCGAGGATCTGCCGGCGTTGAAAGTAAGCGTCATCATTATCTTGCACCGGCAGTAGATCCTCGGGACAAGCCCGAGGATGACGGCGTCAGGATAGGAAGCCAGGCGCTTGAGCGCCTGCCTACGCCATGAATCCCGGGAACCAGCCTTCGTGCGCGGCCTTGAGGTCGGCGAGGGGGATGGCACGCGCGCCGGCAAGCTTGAGTTCGCTGCCGCCGGTCTCGCCGATCCACGGAGCGGAAATGCCGAGCTCGGCTGCCTCGTCCTGGATGTCGCGCACCAGGCCGGGGTCGGCGCGCGAGACGGTGACGAGGTAGCGGCCCTGGTCCTCGCCGAACCAGACGGGAATCGGATCGATGTCTACGGGCATCTGCACCTCGGCGCCGATGCCGGACGCGATCGCCATCTCGGCCAGCGCCACCGCCAGCCCGCCATCGGAGACGTCGTGTACGGCGGTGAGCGCGCCGGCGCGGATCATGGCGCGGACGAAGTCGCCGGCGAGCTTTTCCTTGGAGAGGTCGACCGGCGGAGCGGTACCGTCGCGGCGGCCGTGGATGTCGCGCAGATAGATCGACTGGCCGAGATGCGAGCCCCAGGTGGCCGGCGCGCCGACGAGCAGGATGCGCTCGCCAGGTCCGGCGAAACGGAGGCGCGCCATCTTCGACCAGTCGTCGATGAGGCCGACACCGCCGATTGCGGGCGTGGGCAGGATGCCGCGGCCGTTGGTCTCGTTGTAGAGCGAGACGTTGCCCGAGACGATCGGGAAGTCGAGGGCGCGGCAGGCCTCGCCGATGCCTTTGATGGCGCCGACGAGCTGGCCCATGATCTCGGGCCGCTCGGGATTGCCGAAGTTCAGATTGTCGGTGGCGGCGAGCGGCAGGGCGCCCGTCGCGGTCAGGTTGCGCCAGCACTCGGCGATCGCCTGCTTGCCGCCCTCGAACGGATCGGCCTCGCAATAGCGCGGCGTGACGTCGGCGGAGAAGGCGAGCGCCTTGCTCGGGTGGCCCTCGATGCGCACGACGCCGGCGTCGCCGCCGGGGATCTGCAGAGAATTGCCCTGGATCAGCGTGTCGTACTGTTCCCACACCCAACGGCGCGAGGAGAGGTCGGGGGAGCCCAGCATCCTGAGCAGCGAATCGGCGATGTCGGCCTGCGGCACGTCGGTCTCGGCCAGCGGCGCGGGTCTGGCCGGCTCGACCCAAGGGCGGTCGTATTCGGGCGCCTCGTCGCCGAGTTCCTTGATCGGCAGGTTCGCGACTTCCTCGCCCTGGTGGATGACCCGGAATCGCAGATCGTCGGTGGTCCAGCCGACGATGGCGAAGTCGAGCCCCCATTTGCGGAAGATGGCTTCCGCCTCCGCCTCCTGCTCGGGACGCAGGACCATCAGCATGCGTTCCTGGCTTTCGGAGAGCATCATCTCGTAGGCCGACATGCGCTCCTCGCGCACCGGCACCTTGTCGAGCTCGAGCCGGATGCCGAGGTCGCCCTTGGCGCCCATCTCGACGGCCGAGCAGGTGAGGCCGGCGGCGCCCATGTCCTGGATGGCGATGACGGCGCCGGAGGCCATCAGCTCGAGGCAGGCTTCCAGCAGGCATTTTTCGGTGAACGGGTCGCCGACCTGCACGGTCGGGCGCTTCTCCTCGATCTTGTCGTCGAATTCGGCCGAGGCCATGGTCGCGCCGCCGACACCATCGCGGCCGGTCTTGGCGCCGAGATAGACGACGGGAAGGCCGACGCCCTTGGCCTGCGACAGAAAGATCCCGTCGGCCTTGGCGAGGCCTGCCGCAAACGCGTTGACCAGGATGTTGCCGTTGTAGCGCTCGTCGAAATTGACCTCGCCGCCGACGACCGGCACGCCAAAGGCGTTGCCGTAGCCGCCGATGCCGGCGACGACGCCGGAGACGAGGTGCTTCGTCTTCGGATGGTCGGGCGCGCCGAAGCGCAGGGCGTTCATCGCCGCGATGGGGCGCGCGCCCATGGTGAAGACGTCACGCAGAATGCCGCCGACGCCGGTCGCCGCGCCCTGGTAGGGCTCGATATAGGACGGGTGGTTGTGGCTCTCCATCTTGAAGACGACCACGTCGCCGTCGCCGATGTCGACCACGCCGGCATTCTCGCCCGGTCCGACCAGCACGCGCGGACCCTTGGTCGGCAGCGTGCGCAGCCATTTCTTCGAGGACTTGTAGGAGCAGTGCTCGTTCCACATCGCCGAGAAGATGCCGAGCTCGGTGAAGGAGGGCTCGCGGCCGATCAGGTCGAGAATGCGCTGGTATTCGTCGGGCTTGAGGCCGTGGGCGGCCACGAGCTCCGGAGTGATCGGGATGGCGTTGGGGATGGTCATGTCGGCTCGGTCGGGGTTCGGTGGCGGCGGCTCAGGCCCGCGCCACGCAGGACGGGTCGCCGGAAGCCCAGCGGTTCAAATCTGCGGAAATGCGCTTGCCGTGCTCGCCCTCGAGCAGGGGGCCGAAAGCCTCGACGCGTGCGGCGGGGCCTTCCGACTGGACCACCAGCAGCGGGCGCGATTCCATGCTCTTGGCCGGCACGATCAGGAAGCGCGGCCGGCCAGAGAAGGAGCCGAGCTCGTTCGACATGCGGTAGGCCTTGAAGGCGGGATCCTTCGAACCGAACCAGCAGGTGTGGGCGGCGAGCGCCACCTTCTCCATCTTGCGCAGCGCGGCGCTCTTGCCGGGCGGGGAAAGCACGGCTTCCGGCTTGTTCGACTGGCAGCCGGCGACGCCGAGCGCCATCGCCAGGACGAAGAGGGCAGGGCGGAGGGGACGGCCCATTGCTGTCACGCGGCAATCCCGAGCACGCCCTCGAACAGGGCGCGGCCGTCGGAGCCGCCATGTGCGGCCTCGATCAGGTTTTCCGGGTGCGGCATCAAGCCGAGCACGTTGCCGGCCTCGTTCATCACCCCGGCGATGTCGTTGATCGAGCCGTTCGGATTGGTGCCTTCGGCATAGCGGAAGACGACCTGGCCATTGCCCTCGATGCGGGCAAGCGTCTCCGGATCGGCGAAATAGTTGCCGTCATGATGCGCGACCGGACAGCGGATGATCTGTCCGGGCTCGTAGGCGCGGGTGAAGGCGGTGTTTGCATTGGCGACCTCGAGCTTCACCTCGCGGCAGACGAACTTGAGCGATGCGTTGCGCATCAGCGCGCCGGGCAGGAGGCCGGTCTCGAGCAGGATCTGGAAGCCGTTGCAGACCCCCATGACCATGACACCTTGCGCAGCCTTCTCGGCCACCGCGCGCATCACCGGCGTGCGCGCCGCAATGGCGCCGCAGCGCAGATAGTCGCCATAGGAGAAGCCGCCGGGGATGACGATCAGGTCGACGTCGGGAAGCTCCGTGTCGGTCTGCCACACGGTCGCGGGCGCCTTGCCGGAAATCTTGGTCAGCGCCGCGATCATGTCGCGGTCGCGGTTGAGGCCGGGGAGGAGGACGACGGCGGATTTCATGTCGGGTCGTAGGGCCTCTGGGCTTCGGCGAGTTCACGCAGTTCGAGACGGTTCTCGATGCGGTCGAGACGTTCGTCGTGGCGGGCGAGAATTCCGTACATGTTATGGATATCGTTCTGGATACCCATCTGTGTCAGTCGGATCGAAACGACCTCGTGACGAATCTCGCCGATACCATGTTCCATCTTATCCATGCGGCCCTGAATGTTCTTAAGGATCTCATAGATCAGATCGTTCGTGACCTCGGCCATCGCACCGCTCCTGCAACCTCAGGTTAGCGAAATAGCATAGTTCTCGATCACGGTGTTGGCCAACAGCTTCTCGCACATGGCCTTGAGGTCGGCCTCGGCCTTGGCCTTGTCCGAGCCGTCGAGTTCGATGTCGAACACCTTGCCCTGGCGGACATGGCCGACGCCGCCGAAGCCGAGGGTGCCGAGCGCGCCTTCGATCGCCTTGCCTTGCGGGTCTAGCACGCCGCTCTTGAGGGTGACGGTCACGCGGGCCTTGATCACGCCGATATCGCTCCGGTCTGTCTGTCGTTGGCTGACGGCGCCGCCGTCAGTGCTTGGTGCCCTTGGGCGGCGTGTCGGTCGAGGCGACGAGGACCGGTCCGGCGGGACGCGGCGGCTCGTTCTCGTTCATGATGCCGAGCCGGCGCGCCACTTCCTGATAGGCTTCGACCAGCCCGCCCATGTCGCGGCGGAACCGGTCCTTGTCGAGCTTGTCCTGCGTGACGACGTCCCACAGGCGGCACGAATCCGGCGAGATCTCGTCGGCGACGACGATGCGCATCATGTCGCCTTCGTAGAGGCGACCGCACTCGATCTTGAAGTCGACGAGTTGGATGCCGACGCCGAGGAAGAGGCCGGAGAGGAAGTCGTTGACGCGGATGGCGAGTGCCATGATGTCGTCGATCTCCTGCGGCGAGGCCCAGCCGAAGGCGGTGATGTGCTCTTCCGACACCATCGGATCGTCGAGCGCGTCGGCCTTGTAGTAGAACTCGATGATCGAGCGCGGCAGGACGGTGCCTTCCTCGATGCCGAGACGCTTGGCGAGCGAGCCGGCCGCGATGTTGCGGACCACGACCTCGAGCGGGATGATCTCGACTTCCTTGATCAACTGCTCGCGCATGTTGAGACGGCGGATGAAGTGGGTCGGGATGCCCATCCGGTTCAAATGGGTGAAGATGTGCTCGGAGATGCGGTTGTTGAGTACACCCTTGCCATCGACCACTTCGTGCTTCTTCTTGTTGAAGGCGGTGGCGTCGTCCTTGAAGAACTGGATGAGCGTGCCGGGCTCGGGTCCTTCATAGAGGATCTTGGCCTTGCCTTCGTAGATGCGTCGGCGACGATTCATGTGCGCTTGTCTCTGTTCTGGACGGCCGGAGGGAATCGGCAGGTCCGAATCGGCGGCGGGGCGCGCCGCACCCTTAGATTTCAGGGGTGCTCTAGCCTACTCGACCGGTTTCCTCAATCACAATCCTTAACATCGGCGGGTTTGACACCCGCCCCTGTCAATGGATGCCGCCCGCGACGCCGATACCTGTTGAATTGCGGCCCGATGCCCCATATGGAGGCGCAAGACACGCCTAGTTCGGGGAGCATTCCGATGACCAGCATGAAGGACCGGGAGGACGGCTTCGAGAGGAAGTTCGCCCATGACGAGGAGCTGAAATTCAAGGCGATCGCCCGCCGCAACAAGTTGCTGGGCGTCTGGACAGCCGAGAAGCTGGGCAAATCGGGCGACGAAGCCGAGGCTTACGCGAAGGAGGTCGTGATGGCCGATTTCGAGGAAGCAGGCGATGAGGACGTGTTCCGCAAGGTGCGAAGCGATCTGGACAAGGCCGGCGTCACTGTAACCGACCATCAGATTCGCCATGCGATGGCCGATCTGCTCGACACAGCGGTGAAGCAGATCACCAACGGCTAATCGCCTGCGGAATGTAACTGGACCAACCGACCGCCCGGCTATCCGGGCGGTTTTGCTTTGCGTGTCGACCAAAGTCGCGGCAGATTGCGCCGTCAGTCGCTGACGGAGCCGCCATGACCCTCGCCGAACGCCTCAATTCCGGAACCGTGAGCTTCACCGCCTGGTCGGGCGTTCCGGACACGCTGACCGTCGAAATCGTCTCGCGGCTTGGATTCGAGGTCGTCACCCTCGACATGCAGCACGGCGCGCACCACGAGGACAGCGTGGCGCGCTGCATCCCCTCGATCACCGGCCCGGGCAAGCACCCGGTGATCCGCATTCCGGTCGGTCGCTTCGACATGGCGAGCAGGGCGCTCGACCTCGGCGCCGAGGCGGTGATCGCGCCGATGATCAACTCGGTCGAGGATGCCCGCCGCTTCGCCGCCGCGATGAAATATCCGCCCGTCGGCGAACGCTCCTGGGGGCCGACCTTCGGCTTTCCGCGATCGGGTGTGAGCGATTATGCCCAGTGGCTGGCGACGCAGAATACGGCGACGATTTCGTTCGCGATGATCGAGACCCGCGCGGCCTACGGCCTCGTCGACGAGATTCTCGACGTGCAGGGCATCGACGGTGTCTTCGTCGGGCCTTCGGATTTCTCGATCGCCTGGACCGGCGGCGCGGCGATGAATCCCAATCTCGAGGACATGATGGGGGCTGTCGCCGAGATCGGTGGTAAGGCCCGAAAGGCGGGGAAATTCGCCGCCATCTTTGCCGTCGATCCGAAGATATCGGGGCGTTACGCCTCGATGGGCTACCAGCTCATCGCGCTCGGCAACGAGCAGGCTTACATGCGGCTCGGCGCCGAGAACATGATCGCCGCCGCGCGGGCGGCGATCGGCTGATTCTCACTCCGGCAGCCTGGACAGGAACTGCGCAAAGGCCATCGAGCCTTCCGGCCAGGGTCCGTAGCCGGCCTCGGTGTTGAGGTGGCCGGCTTCGCCCGCATTGATGAAGAGCGAGCCCCAGGCTTCGGCGAGCTGCTCGGAGACTTCCGGCTTGCAGTACGGGTCGTTGTTCGAGCCAACCACCAGCGAGGGGAACGGCAGGCGCAGGCGCGGATAGGGTCCGAACCCGAGCAGCTGCGGCGGGCCGATATCCGGATCGTCCAGATCAGGCGGTGCGACGAGGAAGGCGCCGTGCGGGCGCTTCGTCAAAAGGTCCATGGCATTGAGCAGGCTGGCGATGCCGAGCGAATGTGCGATCAGCACGACCGGCCTTTCGGCGGCATTGACGACGTCGGCGACGTTGCGCGCCCACGCATCGCGCACGGGCGCGTCCCAATCGGGCTGATGCACGCGCTTCGCCGTCGACAGGCGCTGCTGCCAGCGGGTCTGCCAATGCATGGGACCCGAGCCGCCGAGGCCGGGCACGATGATGATATCTGCGTCTTTTGCTTTCATGGCGGCGCATGTAGGCGAGGGACCCTCCCGGTGCAATGAGCGCGCCAGGCTGAACAGCGTGTTCGCCGTTGGGCGACTTGCGGTGAACGATCAGCGGCATGATCTATGTTCGACAACGAAACCAGAGTGAGACTGCGCCGTGAAGATCAACCGACGGACCGTGATCGCCGGCACAGGCGCCGCACTCGTGGGTGGAACGCTTGCCGCCCGATCGGAGACGACCATGTCAGACCTTCCCTTTGCCGCCGACGCGCCGACGCATATCGGCCGCATCGGCATCGTCGCGCGCGACGCGGCCACGATGTCGCAGTATTACCAGCAGGTCGTCGGCCTGAAGGAGCTGGCCAACAGCGGCGGGCACATCATGCTGGGCGCCGGCGATCGCCCGCTGATGGAGATCGAACAGTCGAACGCGGTGCGCCCCGACGACCCGCGCTCGGCTGGCCTCTACCACACGGCGTTCCTGCTGCCGTCGCGAACCGATCTCGGGCGCTGGATACGCCATGCGATCGAGAAGCGCATCCGTGTCGACGGCGCGGCCGACCATCTGGTCTCGGAGGCTCTCTATCTCACCGACCCCGAGGGCAACGGTATCGAGATCTATGCCGACCGCCCCGCCGACAGCTGGGACTGGGAAGGCCGCTCGGTCCGCATGGCCACCGATCCGCTGGATGCGGACGGTATCCTTGCATCGGCGGCCGGCGCTCCGGCATGGGACGGCGCACCCGGCAACAGCATAATCGGCCACGTGCATCTGCGCGTCGGTGACGTGCGGGCGGCCGAAGGTTTCTGGAACAGGGATGTCGGCTTCGACACGGTGCTGAACTATGGCGGCCAGGCGGTGTTCCTGTCGACCGGCGGCTATCACCACCATATCGGCGCCAATTCCTGGCAGAGCCGGGGCGCGGGCCCGCGCGACAAGGATCGGACAGGGCTGCAGTGGGTTGAACTGCTGGGCAAGGGGCCGGTCGCCGAACGGACTCTTACCGATCCGTGGGGCACCGAGATCGTCCTGCGATCGGCTGCCTGACAAGCGAAAGCCCCGCGGCAGGGATGGCGCGGGGCTTTCCGACTGGAAGCGAGGGAACGTTCACTGGCCCTCGATGGTGACC
This sequence comes from Mesorhizobium sp., assembly GCA_041913465.1. GTDB lineage: Bacteria > Pseudomonadota > Alphaproteobacteria > Rhizobiales > Rhizobiaceae > Mesorhizobium_A. The sequence goes on from JAYSFJ010000019.1 coordinate 7,987, forward strand.
TTCGGCAGTTCGATCTTCATTTCGACTGAGTCGTTGTCGAAGTAGCCGTCGGCATAGAGAAAGAGGCCGATCCCCGCGGCAACGACGAGCGCACCGGCGACGAACCAGCCGATCGAATTGCCGCCCTGGCTCACGATGAAGTCCTGATCTGCCATTTGAATGCCCCTTGTGTAAGTGTCAGGGGCGAGAACGGCGGATGGGCGCGAAGGTTCCCTCAGGCGGCGCCGAAGACGCGGCGGAAAATCGTGTCGACGTGCTTGGTGTGGTAGCCGAGGTCGAACTTCTCGCGCAGGTCTGCTTCGCTCAGTGCCGCCATGACTTCGCTGTCGCCGAGCAGTTCGGTGAGGAAGTCCTTGCCTTCTTCCCATACTTTCATCGCGTTGCGCTGCACGAGCCGATAGGCGTCCTCGCGGGAAACGCCTGCCTGGGTGAGCGCCAGAAGCACGCGCTGCGAATGCACGAGGCCCGAGAACTTGTTCAGGTTCTTCAGCATGTTGGCCGGATAGACGACCAGTTTCTCGATGACGCCGGTGAGCCTTGCCAGCGCGAAGTCGAGCGTCACCGTCGCGTCGGGGCCGATCATCCGCTCGACCGAAGAGTGCGAGATGTCGCGCTCGTGCCAGAGTGCCACGTTCTCCATCGCCGGCATCGCCATGCCACGCACCAGGCGGGCGAGGCCGGTCAGGTTCTCCGTAAGCACAGGGTTACGCTTGTGCGGCATCGCCGACGAACCTTTCTGGCCCGGCGAGAAATATTCCTCGGCTTCAAGCACCTCGGTGCGCTGGAGGTGGCGGATCTCGGTTGCGAGACGCTCGACCGAGGAGGCGACGACGCCGAGCGTGGCGAAGAACATCGCGTGGCGGTCGCGCGGGATGACCTGGGTCGAGACCGGCTCCGGCTTCAGGCCGAGCTTGGCCGCGACATGTTCTTCCACGCGCGGATCGATGTTGGCGAAGGTGCCTACCGCGCCCGAAATCGCACAGGTGGCGATTTCCTCGCGTGCCGCGACCAACCGCTCCCGGCAGCGGGTGAACTCGGCAAAGGCCTGCGCCAGCTTGACGCCGAAGGTGGTGGGCTCGGCGTGAATGCCGTGCGAGCGGCCGATGGTGATGGTGTCCTTGTGCTCGAAGGCGCGGGTCTTCAGCGCCGCGAGCAGCGCGTCGACGTCGGCGATGAGGATATCGGCCGCGCGCTTCAGTTGGACGGCGAGACAGGTGTCGAGGACGTCCGACGAGGTCATGCCCTGGTGGACGAAACGCGAGTCCGGGCCGATGAATTCGGCGAGGTGCGTCAGGAAGGCGATGACGTCGTGCTTGGTGACGCGCTCGATCTCGTCGATGCGAGCAACGTCGAAAGTCGCCGCGCCGCCTTTCTCCCAGATGTTCCTGGCAGCTTCCTTCGGGATGACGCCGATTTCGGCGAGTGCGTCGCAGGCGTGCGCCTCGATTTCGAACCAGATGCGGAAGCGGGTCTCGGGCGACCAGATGGCGACCATTTCGGGCCGCGAATAGCGGGGGATCATCGGCGTGCCTGCCTTCGCTGTCTTGGAACCGCCGCCTCCTATCAGAGGCGGGCGCGATGCTCAACGCATGCCGCGCACGTTCCAGAAGGAAGCGGCCGCCAGAAGCAGTATGCCGACGGGAAAATAGACGCGCGTGCCGAGGACGAGGAACTGGTAGACCGCGGCCCCGACGGTGAAGATGAACTGAAAGATCCAGTGTACCGACAGGAACGGGGCGTGCCAGGCGGCATAATACTGGCGGTACTGCAGCCCGATGAAGAACGCGGTGAGCGCGATCGTGCCGATGCCCAGCGCCAGAAAGGTCGCGGCGAAACCGGCGCCGCGCCGGCCGCGCGACAGGAGCCGGCCGATAAAGATGCCGGGCAGGAAGGCGACCAGCCCGCCCGCCGCGAAGAACGACGCGATCAGGGCAATCCGCGGCGGCTCGTACCATTGCATCCAGGCGAGCTTGGCGACCGCCATCAAGCCCATCGCCACCGCCCAAAGCAGGCTGCCGACGAAGATCGTGCGCAGGTCCGGCATGGCGCCAGCGAACAGGCGACGGGTCCGGCCGAACAGGCCCGTCCGGTCCGGCGCAACGCCGGCCTGGCGCGTGGACGCCACGCTCAGAGCCTGCCCGTCACGGCGATCCAGCGGAAATCGGGACCTTCGAAGCCGATCGAACGTACCGCGATCATGACGGCGAAAACCGGATCACCGCTCTGAGGGTAGAACGTCTGGACGCCGCCGATGCGGTAGCCGGTCGGGCAATTGCGGCTGGCGGGGATCGAGCTATCCTCGTGGACGAGCATCGTTTCGCCGCCAGGGGTCGGGTCGATCCGCACGAGCCGGAAGCCCATCGTATCGCCGAGATTTTCGCAGCCGGACGGCGGCGCAAAGGGGATCTCCTCGAGCCGGAACTCCACAGGCGCGTCGACAGGCGGGAAGACCGGCCGCGGATTGACGACCATTCGAAACGGATCGGCCGATTGTTCGGTGACGGCGTTCCAGCCAGCGGTGTCACCGGGATTGGCCGCGAGGACCGATCCGGGGACTATCTTGTCGCCCTTGTCCCGGGCCTGCTTGCGGGCGGCGAGGATGCCGGCCGCCTCGTCGTCGATCCGGACGCGGATCGGCGTCCCGGCAACGAAGCTGTCGGTCGCGGTGTCGATGTAGAAACGGTTCGCATAGGGAAAGCCGGAGCCGTCCTGGATGCCGTATTCCTCGAAGGCGAAGACCTTGCCGTCGGCCGAGAAGCCGAGGACCTGCGGCGTCGCGGTGTCGCCGGCGAAGGCCGACGCCGAGGCGAGCAGGTAGGCGGCTAGAAGGACAGGGCGGATCATTCTCATCGGACACCTCCTCGGCAAGCTCGAATTGGCCAATGTTAGCGCAGGGCAGCTTGCGCCAGCGTCAACGAATGGCAGCGATCACGCGAACTTGTCCCGCCAGGTCGGCAGGAGGTCGTTGTCGGCCGGCGTGGCAAGATAGACGGCGCGTGCGATCGCACGGGCCATGGTCGCGCCTGCCGCCGCGAACAGGTCGATCGCTCCGTCATGGTCGAGCGGCACCTTGCTGCGGCCGGTGGCGAGCGAGAAGACGAGGTCGCCGTCAACCGGGGTGTGCACCGGCCAGATGGCGCGGGCGAAACCGTCATGCGCGGCGATCGCCAGTCGCTTGGCCGCGGCCTTGGTCAGCACCGCGTCGGTCGCGATCACCGCGATCGTCGTGTTGGCGCCGGCCTTTGCCATCTCGCGGAATTTCAGCCGCACGTCGGAGGAATCGGGCGGAAGCGGGTGCGGATAGCCCAGGCCTCCGAACTCGTCGCCGATTTCGAAGGGGGCGGCCCAGAAGTGTTTCGTCTCGCCGACCGTCACCGAGCCGGTCGGGTTGGCGCCGACGAGAGCGGCGACCGTGATGCCGTTGGGCAGGACGGTGGATGCCGATCCCAGGCCGCCCTTCAACCCCGCCGACAACGCGCCGACGCCGGCACCCGCGGTGCCGATCTCGAAGCTGGTGCCCGCGGACATGACCGCTTCGTAGCCGAGCTCGCGGTAGGGCGGATAGCGGCCCCATTGCTTGTCGCCGCCGTTCTGCAGATCGAACAGGATCGCGGCCGGAACGATCGGAATGCGGTTGTCGCGCACCTGGAAGCCGATGCCCTGTTCGCGCAATGCCGCCTGCACGCCGGACGCGGCATCGAGACCGAAGGCCGAACCGCCCGACAGGACCAGCGCATTGATTGCCTCGACGGAATTGTGCGCCTCGAGCAGATCGGTCTCCCGGGTGCCCGGAGCGCCGCCGAGCACCTGTACCGAGGCGACGGCGGGCTCGTCACAGAGGATCGCCGTCACGCCGGACTTCAGTTTCGCATCGGCGGAATTGCCGACGCGCAGGCCGGCGACGTCGGTGAGGAGGTTGGTCGGCCCGGTGCGGAAGGTCATTGCTGGTCCACTTCGATGAATGCGCCGCCGTCGTAGCGGTAGAGGCGGTAGGGATTGTCGGTGCGGTCGCCTCTTTCGTCGAAGCCGACGGGGCCGAAGATCGTCGAGAACTCCTGATTGCCGAGGGCCGACAGGACGTCAGATCCGTTGGCGACCGCGGCCTTTGCCGCCTGCGCGGCGATCTCGACGCCGGCATAGGCCGGCAGGACGTAGCCTTCCGGCTCGATCTTCTTCTGGCGAAAGCTCTCGACCACGGCCGGATCGGCGATGTCGGCCCATTCCGGGAGACCGACCATCAGCGTGCCGGGCGAAAGGTCCACCCCCTCAGAGGGGGCGCGCAAAACCTCGCCGCCGGATATGGTGACCGGGTAGCCGATCTCGGCGGCGTCGCGGGCCAGAATCGCGACATCGGGGCGGTCGGCTGCGGCGAAGACATGCGTCGCGCCCGATTTGCGCAGGCGCCCGGCGAGCCCGATCTGGTTGTCGAGTTGGGGTCGCAGTGTGTCGATGAAGGTGGCCTTCAAGCCGGACTGCTCGAACGAGATGCGTAGACCTTCCGCCAGTTCACGCGAATAGATGGTGCCGTCGTCGACGATGGCGAAGAGTTCGTCGCGCCAGGCGCGGCCCAGGATGGCGGAAGCCGCCTCGACCTCGTCGTCTGCGCGCGGAGCGAAGCGGACCACGGGCCAGCCGGTCTTCTGCCTCCGGTCGGTCAGGGAATTGGTCCGCACGCCGGTCGCTATGACGGCAATGCCGGCGTCTTTGAGGATCGGGAGCGCCGCCTCGATCGCCTCGGTACAGAGGAAACCGGTGACCACGGCGACCTTGGCAGCGGCGAAGGTCCGCGCGGCGTTCGCGCCGCCTTCAGCCGTGCAGGAATCGTCGGCGATTTGGAGTTGCAGGCCGATCGCCTGAGCTGCAGCTTCGGCGCCCGACCGCAGCTGCTCGCCGAGCAAGGCCGAAGGACCGGAGAGCGGCGCCGCGACGCCGATCACCGGTTCCGCAGCCGACGCCTGGGCGAGGGTTGCGGCAAGGCTTGCGGCGATGATCAGGGCAGGGCGCATCGATCCCGGAGTGGCCGCGGCGGTTCTGCCGGGCAATTGGTGGTGTGCAATCTCGTAGCCTCACAGCCCGGACTAGGCAACATGGCAGGCGCGGCTCAGGCCGCTTGTGGGATGCCAGCCGAAGCCTATATTCAGGACGAAACCGGATATCCCGCCTTGCTGAAGAAAAGCGACATCGATCCGCAGATCTACCGCGATGCCATGGCGCGCTTCGCTGGCGCGGTGCATGTGCTGACGACCGACGGGCCGGCCGGGCGGCGCGGCACGACCGTCATCGCCGCCTGCTCCGTCTCCGACCGGCCGCCGACGATCCTCGTCTGCATCAACCGCGAAAACGTGTCGAACGGGACTTTCTGGGACAACGGCGTCTTTGCCCTCAATACACTTGCCGGGCACCATCAGGATCTGGCGAACGCGTTCTCCGGCCTGACCGGCCTCTCCCAGGACGAGCGATTCGCGCATGGCGACTGGACGAAACTGACCACCGGCGCGCCGGTGCTTGCCGATTCGATGATGAGTCTCGACTGCGAGATCGTCGAGACGGCGGATATGGCGACCCATCGTGTGCTTTTTGGCAAGGTGACAGGCGTCCGCATCGGCGATAGCCTCGACCCGCTGACCTATTTCAATCGCGCCTACCGCGTCCTCTAGGGATTTCGGGCCGGGCCGGACCGGACGGACATTTCGCATCATGGCAGACGTCACCCCAAAAGGGGTTCCACAGTCGATCGACGAGACGCTGGAGATGCTGCGCGCCGCCGATTATGTCGCCGATCGCGCGCTCGCCACCGTCCTGTTCCTCAGCCTGCGCATGAAGCGGCCGCTGTTCCTCGAAGGCGAAGCCGGCGTTGGCAAGACCGAAATCGCCAAGGTTCTGGCCGCGGCGCTCGGGCGGCGGCTGATCCGGCTGCAGTGCTATGAAGGCCTCGACGTATCCTCGGCGGTCTACGAGTGGAACTACGCCGCGCAGATGATCGAGATCCGCATGGACGAGGCGGCCGGCCAGACCGACCGCGACCTGATCGAGCGCAACGTATTCTCGGAGAAATACCTGATCCGCCGGCCGATCCTCGACGCGCTCAGCGGCACGAAGGGGGCGGCGCCGGTCTTTCTGATCGACGAACTCGACCGCACCGACGAGGCCTTCGAGGCCTTCCTGCTCGAAATCCTGTCGGACTTCCAGGTGACGGTGCCCGAGCTTGGGACGATCAAAGCCGAGGAGCCGCCGATCGTCATCATCACCACCAACCGCACGCGCGAGATCCACGACGCGCTGAAGCGGCGCTGCCTCTACCACTGGGTCGATTATCCGAACGCGGAGCGCGAGCTTGAGATCGTGCGGCGCAAGGTGCCGCAGGCCAATAAGCGGCTGTCCGAGGAGGTGGTGCTCTTCATTCAGAAGCTGCGCCAGATCGACCTGTTCAAGGCGCCGGGCGTCGCCGAAACGATCGACTGGGCCGGTGCGCTCAACGAACTCGACAAGGTGGCGCTCGATCCGGAGACGGTGTCCGACACGATCGGTGTGCTGCTCAAATACCAGGACGATATCGCCCGCATCGAACAGGGCGAGGGCCGCCGCATCCTCAAGGAGGTCAAGGCGGAGCTCTCGGCCGCGGCGGAGTAGCCCGCCATGGCGATGGGCAGCTATTCCTCGCCGAGCACGCCGAAGCAGGCGGTGGCCGACGGCCGCATCGCCGACAACATCGTCTATTTCGCCCGGACGTTGCGGAAAGCGGGCATGCGGGTCGGGCCGGCCTCCGTGGTCGATGCGATCGATGCCGTCATCGCCACCGGCATCGGCACCCGCGACGATTTCTACTGGACGCTGCACGCCGTGCTCGTCACCCGGCACGAGGACCATCCGGTGTTCGACGAGGCGTTCCGGCTCTTCTGGAAGTCGCGCGAGCTGATCGAGAAGTTGCTGGCGATGTTCTCGCCGGTGGCGCCCGACACCCGCGAAAAAGAGAAGCCGCGCGCGGCGGAGAACCGTGTCAGCGAGGCGATGTTCGAGGGCCACCGGAAGCGGCAGCAGCCCGAAGAGGTGCCGGAAATCGAGATCGACGCTCGCCTGACGACGTCCGGCAACGAGATCCTGCGCGCCAAGGATTTTGCCCAGATGAGCGCGACGGAGCTGGACGAGGCCAAGCGCGCCATCGCCAACCTGCGGCTGCCCTTCGACATGGTGAAGACGCGGCGCTTCCGGCCCGATCCGCGCGGCGGCCGGGTCGATCCGCGCGCGACGATGCGCTCGGCGCTCAGGACCGGCGGCGACCTGATCCTGCCGAACTTCCGCGAGGCGCGCGAAATCCATCCGCCGCTGGTCGTGCTGGCCGACATCTCGGGCTCGATGAGCCAGTATTCCAGGATCTTCCTGCATTTTCTTCATGCGCTGCTGGAGAAGCGGCGACGCGTCCACACCTTCGTCTTCGGCACGCGGCTGACGAATCTGACCCGGCAATTGCGCAACCGCGACCCCGACCAGGCGCTGTCGGACGCGGCGGCAACGGTGCGCGACTGGTCGGGCGGCACGCGCATCGGCGAAACTCTGCACGAGTTCAACCGGCTGTGGTCGCGGCGTGTGCTGTCGCAGGGCGCGGTGGTGATGCTGATCACCGACGGGCTGGAGCGCGACGACGTGTCGATGCTGGAGATCGAGATCGAACGGCTGCACAAGAGCTGCCGGCGGCTGATCTGGCTGAATCCATTGCTGCGCTTCGACGGGTTCGAGGCCCGGGCGAGGGGCGTCAAGGCCATGCTGCCGCATGTCGACGAGTTCCGCGCCGTCCATACACTCAACGCGCTGTCCGATCTCTGCGCCTCGCTGTCCGACGTGCGCTCTCGCGACGCCGATCCGAAGCGCTGGCTGGCGGCGACCGGGCGGCTGGCCGCATGAACTGGTTACTCGGAGGATCTCGCCATGGAAGCCGCATCAACTCCCGACGGTCCGCTGGATCCGCTCGACGTCGCCGAACGCTGGAAGGCTTCCGGGCGTGACGTGGCGCTTGCGACCGTGGTCGAGACCTGGGGCTCGGCGCCGCGTCCGGTCGGCAGCCATCTGGTGATCGACGCCGACGGCAATTTCCACGGCTCGGTGTCTGGCGGTTGCGTCGAGGGCGCGGTCGTCGCCGAGGCCGTCGACGTGATCGGCTCCGGCGCGCCGAGAATGCTCGAATTCGGCGTTGCCGACGAGACGGCCTGGCGGGTCGGACTCTCCTGCGGCGGGCGGATCAAGGTCTATGTCGAGCGGCTGGGCTGAGCGATGGACCTGAAGACGCTTCGCGAACTCAACGCGGCCCGCACCGCGCGGCGGGCGGCGATCCTGCTGACGGATATCGTCGACGGCAGTGCCCGCGTTATCCACGAGGGCGACGAGGTCGGCGGAGAACTCGGCAACGCGATCGCCAAGGCGTTCCGGTCCGGCGCATCCGGTTCGATCGAGGCCGACGGCAAGAGCTGGTTCCTCAACGTGCATCTGCCGCCGCCGCGCATCGTCGTCATCGGCGCCGTGCATATCAGCCAGGCCCTGGCCCCGATGGCGCGTATCGCCGGCTACGACCTCGAAGTCATCGACCCGCGTACCGCCTTTGCGACGCCGGAGCGGTTCGAAGGGGTCTCGCTTTATGCCGACTGGCCGGAAACGGTGCTGAAGGAGCGGCCGCTCGACGCCTATTGCGCGCTCGTGGCGGTGACGCACGATCCCAAGATCGATGATTTCCCGCTGAAGGCCGCGCTCGACGCGGGGTGTTTCTATGTGGGGGCGCTCGGCAGCCGGAAAACCCACGCCAAGCGCGTGGAGCGGTTGACGGCGCTGGGCGCAAGCGAGGCCCAGATTTCCCGCATCGCGGCGCCGATCGGGCTCGACATCGGGGCCTCGAGCCCCGCCGAGATCGCCGTCGCCGTACTGGCGCAGATCATCGGCGCGTTCCGTTCGCGCGGTCTTGCCGGCAAGGGCGGCGACGCGTGAAATTCGGGCCGGTCCCCCTCGACGACGCCGAAGGCGCGATCCTGGCGCATGCGACAAGCGGCGGCGATGTCAGGCTACGCAAGAGCCACCGCCTGACGGGCTCGGACGTCCAGGCGCTGCGTGCGGCGGGGCTGACGGAGGTGATTGCCGCCGTGCTCGAGCCGGATGACGTGACCGAGGACGAGGCGGCTGGGCGGGTAGCGGCGGCACTCGGGTACACCGGCATAAGCCCGAAGCCGCCGGGGACGGGACGTGTCAACCTGCATGCGGAGGCGGCCGGGGTATTCACCGTCGACAAGGCGCTGATCGACGCGCTCAACCGGATCGACCCGGCGGTGACGATCGCCACGGTGTCCGACCATGCCACCGTCGAGGCGGGGCAGATGGTTGCGACGGTCAAGATCATTCCGTTCGCCGTGCCTGCAGGCGTGCTCGGCGCGGTGGAGCAGCTGGCAATGGGCAGGCCGGCCTTCGATGTCCATCCCTTCGCTGCGCGGCGGGTCGGCCTGATCCAGACCGTTCTGCCCACGCTGAAGGCAAGCGTCCTCGATAAGACGGCGCGCGTCACAGCCCAGCGGCTGGCCCGCTCGGGCAGCCATATCGTCGGCGAAGAGCGTGTGGCGCATCGCGAGGAGGCTCTGGAGCCGGCGATTTCGGCCATGGCGGCGCGGGCGGATATGGTGCTGGTCTTCGGCGCGTCGGCGATGTGCGACGCCAACGACGTGATTCCGGCCGCAATCCGAGCCGCAGGCGGCGAGGTTCTGGCTGCCGGCATGCCGGTCGACCCTGGCAATCTGCTGGTGCTCGGCCGGCTGGGCGGCAAGCCGGTGCTGGGCGCTCCCGGCTGCGCGCGCAGTCCGAAGGAGAACGGCTTCGACTGGGTGCTCGACCGCCTGATGGCCGGTCTCGACGTGACGGCGGACGAGATCGCCGGCATGGGCGTGGGCGGGCTGCTGATGGAAATCTCCACGCGCCCCGAGCCGCGCGAACGCCCGGCGCCGACTGCGCCCGGCGGCGTGCACGCGATCCTGCTCGCCGCCGGACGATCGAGTCGCATGGGCGGTCCGAACAAGCTGCTTGCCCGCTTCCATGGCGAACCGCTCGTGCGGCGTATGGCCGAAGGTGCGCTTGCGAGCGACGCAGCCGGTGTGACGGTGGTTGTCGGGCATCAGGCGGATCGCGTGCGCGCGGCTCTCGACGGGCTCGACGTGTCGTTCGCGGCCAATCCCGACTACGCCAGCGGGCTGGCGAGTTCGCTCAAGGCCGGCATCGCAGCAGTTCCGGACGATGCCGCGGGTGCGCTGATTCTGCTCGCCGACATGCCGCAGATCGAGGCGGCGGATCTCAATCGCCTCATCGATGCATTCCGCCGGGGCGGAAGCCGCGCGATCGTTCGCGCGACGCACGATGGAAAGCGCGGCAATCCCGTCATCCTGCCGCGAACGGTGTTCGGGGAGATAGCGCATATCGAAGGCGACACCGGCGCGCGCCATGTGATTGAAGCCGGGCTAGCCGAAGTCATCGACGTGGAGCTTGGACGCTCCGCCAGCCTCGACGTCGACACGCCTGACGCGATGGCCGAGGCCGGCGGCGTGCTTCAGGGCTGACCGTCAGCAGGCGGCCGCGGCCTCGAACGAAGGGCAGGAACAGGCCACGCTTCGTCCCGGGCAGGCCGGCAGCGTGGTTCCCTCGGGACAGCCGCAGGTCGGCCAGTTCGGACAGATGAACGTCCGGCGCTGGCCGTTACAAGTGGCACAGGCAGGGCCTGCGGCCGGCCGTGTCGCGCGGCGTCTTGGCCAGCCGGCGAGCAGGTTGCGCAATGGCGAATGCCGAAGCAGCGCGTGCATGAACGTTTCCCCGCGGCGCGATGTCCTCGCGCTCTGGCGCCAAGATACATCGCACCGCTTAAGGTCTCGTTGCACCCGCCGGACAGGGGGCGTTACTTCGATGCCGCCCGGTCGATATCGGTATCGAGGGCCGCGGGGCCCGCGCTTTCCCACCCGGCGCGGTCGGCGCGCAGATAGGCGACGAACCGCAGCCGGCCCTTGCCGGAGACGGCCTCCAGCGCCACGTCGTCGGGCAGGATGATCTCGCGCCCGTAGGTGGCGCGGCGCGGCAGGCGGAGATCGGGAATCCCCAGATCGATCAGTTCGGTGCAGAAGACGCGCTCGCTTTCGTCCAGCCGGTAGTTGTGATCGAAGCGCGTGCCGACCAGGGAAAACAGCCTGACGATGGCCGCCTGCTTCCGGCTGTTGCCGATCTGCGGCCGCAGGACGACGAGGCGGTCGGTCTCGACGAGACGCGATACGGGCGTGAGCGTCGTGCCGTGGGCCTGTCCCGATTCGACGATGGACAGCCCACGCCGGAGGGCGTCGTGGTGCGGCACGATCGCAGGGTCGTTCCACAGGCCCATCGATTTCAGTTCGCGTTCGGATCCCAGATAGACGGCCGAATGCCCGAACAGGCCAGCGCCAGTGTGTCCCGAAAGCCGGCCCTTGTTGCTGAAGAGGAATACGTCGAGCGGCCGTATCTTCGGGCGGACGTGGTCCAGTGCGCCGGTGTCGGTGTCGAGATAGCCATGCCGCCATTGGACCTGTGAGATCGCCATGCCGATTGCCGGCGCGGCCGGTTCCGCGACGCTGATCAACCAGGGCGGATAGGCGCCGACCTCGTTTTTGTCGCGGCTGGTGGTCGAACAGGCCGCAAGCCCCAGGAGCACGACCAGCGCCAATGCCCTCAGCCCAAGCCGCAAAGCCCGCGCCGCGTGCCCGCTATGTCTCATCAAATCCCCGCCATCCCACCAGGATAACTTCCTGATAGGGGCCGCCCGGCGGGTCGCCTTGATCGGCGTCAAGCGCAGGAAGATAAGGAGCCTGCCAACGAAACGTCGGCAGCATGAGCGCGGGCTATATGGCGGAGTTGCTGAAGAAATGGCTCCCCGGGCCGGATTCGAACCAGCGACCAACCGGTTAACAGCCGGTTGCTCTACCACTGAGCTACCGGGGAACACTGGTGCTCGTCAGAGTGCGGTGCCTATAGCAAACCCGTTTCCGATTTGCCAACAGCCAGGTGGCGTTTTTTTCGGCGATTTGCCGCATCCGGGTCGAATTCCGGCATGTCGGACCCGATATGCGTAGTTGTCGCGCCGCCGTGCGACGATCAGACCGAATGATGGACGCGGAGAATGGACGAACAGCCCGACAGTATGCGGCCCACGCCGAGGATCAAGCTTCTCGGCCGCCAGATCGCGTTGCCGCAATCGCGGGCGCCGCGCATCGCGCTCGGTCTCGGACTGGTTCTGCTGGGTTCCGTCGGCTTCCTGCCCGTGCTCGGATTCTGGATGATTCCGCTCGGCCTTTTCGTGCTGGCGCACGATTCGCCGACGGTTCGCCGCTTCAACAGGCGCTCGGGCGTATGGGTGCGCCGCAAGTTCCAGAAGAAGGGCTGAAATGTCGCCGCCCGCACGGCGTAGGACCCGGCAAGGGAAAAGAAACGCAAGCGATCGGCAACGGCTTGTGGGTCAGGATTCCCTCTGTTAACAGAGCGCGGTTCCCACCATGAGGCCTCGTGGCGGAGTGGTTACGCAGAGGACTGCAAATCCTTGCACCCCGGTTCGATTCCGGGCGAGGCCTCCAGGGTGGGAAGGTTACCGGCCCGCCGCGATGGGTGGGCCTTGATACGGCGATCCTCGTCGCCAAGAGAGCGGGCCGACCATGATGGCAGATTTCTCCGGGTTGCGGACCAAGATGGTCGATGGGCAGGTGCGCACGACCGACGTGACCTCTCTGCCGCTGCTCGACGCGCTCCTGTCGGTGCCGCGCGAGGAGTTCGTCCCGGCTGCCCGCAAGAGCCTCGCCTATATAGACGAGGATCTGGAGATTGCCCCCGGACGCTACCTGATGGAGCCGTCGCCTTTCGCGCGTATCGTGCAGCTGGCGGATATCCAGCCCGGCGATTTCGTGCTCGATGTCGGCGCGGGCACCGGCTATTCGGCGGCGGTGCTGTCGAAGCTTGCGGGCTCCGTGGTTGCCCTTGAGCAGGACCCGACGCTTGCCGCCAAGGCGCAATCGGTGCTCTCGGCGCTGGGCTACGATACCGTCGCGGTCGTGGAAGGACCGCTCTCGGCAGGCTATCCGGCTCAGGCTCCATACGACGTCATTCTGCTCGAAGGCGCGGTCGAGTCGATTCCGCAAGCGCTCTTCGACCAGCTGAAGGATGGCGGGCGGCTGCTGGCTGTCGAAGGGCACGGCAATTCCGCCGACGTCCGGGTCTATGTGAAGCAGGGCTCGTCGGTCTCGGCTCGGCGCGCGTTCAACGCCGCCGTCAAACCGTTGCCCGGTTTCAACAGCGTCCCGACATTCGAGTTTTGACCGCTTGATTTAAATCGGCCATGCAACCATGTTGGCCGGGCGCGAGCGACGAATCTGCCGGTTGACAAGGCACACGCGTTTCGCGCGACGGGGTGTGCGCTGACCTTACGAGGCTGCCACGCGTAGTCGAACTGAAGCCGGCCATCGGACCGGTGCCAGGAAACGAGGTCGGTCGTGTCGGTTGTTCGCAGATTGGTTGCATTTGGCGTGGCGTCAACCTTGTTGATGAGCGTGACGCCGTCCTATGCCGAGACGATTTTCGGTGCGCTTTCAAAGGCATATCAGTTCAACTCGGAGCTGAATTCGGCGCGCGCCGGCGTGCGCGTCACGGACGAGAACGTGGCGATCGCCAAGTCCGGCTACAGACCGACCATCACCGGGTCGAGCAGCATCAACTATGCCTCGCAGGCAGGGTTCCGCATCACCACGGGATCGTTCGGCGTCGCCATTTCGCAATCGCTGTTCGACGGTTTCCAGACGCGGAACAATGTCCGCGCGGCGGAAGCTCAGGTGCGCGCCTCGAACGAGGGCTTGCGCAACACCGAGCAGAACATCCTGTTCAACGCCGCCAGCGCCTACATGGACGTGATCCGCGATCGTCAGATCGCCGTTCTGACCGAGCGCAATCTGCAGTTCCTGGTCGAGCAGGTGCGCGCGGCGCGCTCGCGTTTCGAGGTGGGTGAAGGCACCCGCACCGATGTGGCCCAAGCCGACGCGAGCCGGTCCTCGGCCGTGGCGTCGCTCGCCGCGGCACGCGCGCAGGCAGCTTCCAGCGAAGCGCTCTATCGGCAGATCGTCGGAGAGGCGCCCGGTAAGCTGAACGGTGCCGGGCCCGCCAAGGGCCTGCCCGGCGGGATCGACAAGGCGTTCGTGATTGCGGCGTCCGAACATCCCGCGATCATAGCCAACAAGCATCTCGTGGACGCTTCCGACTATTCCGTGAAAGCGGCCGAAGGCGCGCTTCTGCCGCAGATTTCCGCTTCCGCGGGCGTGTCGCACAACTATTCGGAGACCTTGCCGGGCGTCGGCCAGAACAATGGCTGGAGCGACCGCGCCAGTATCGGCGCGACGCTCACCGTGCCGATCTATTCCGGCGGCCGCACCTCCGCGACGGTGAGGCAGCGCAAGGAGTCTCTCGGCCAGGCGCGCATCGAGGTCGACGTCGCCCACGACCAGGTCCGCCAGGCCGTCGCCGCCGCCTGGACGCAGTTCCAGGCTGCGAAGGAAACAGTGGTGGCGAACCGCGAACTCGTCTCCGCCGCCCAACTCGCGCTCAACGGCGTGATCGAGGAGCGCAATGTCGGACAGCGCACGACGCTCGACGTGTTGAACGCCCAGGCGGACGTGATCAACGCCCAGATCAACCAGATCAGCTCTGAGCGCAATCTCGTCGTGGCGAGCTACGCGATCTTGTCCGCCATCGGCCGACTCAGTGTCCGCCAGCTCGGGCTGAGCGTCGCCGAATACAGGCCGCAGGAACATTACGACGCGGTCAAGAACAAGTGGATCGGACTGCGCACGCCCGACGGGCGGTAACGGTCTCACTTATCCTGTGAGCAAACCGGATTAATCGGCGGCGGGGATTCACCACCCGCCCTGCATCGGCTACCCTGAAGGCCTGATTCGAAACGCGAATCCTCAGTTGCTCGGGGTGTAGGGATATGGCGTCGCAGGCAGCCGAAGCAGTCGTCCAGCAATTGGGGGGCGCCCAGCGCGAGCCCTCGATGGAAGAGATTCTCGCCTCGATCCGGCGGATCATCGAGGACAGCGATACGACGCGCTCCGCGCAGGAGACGGCGTTTCCTGCAGCCGCCAATTCATCCTCTCCCAGCATGGGCGCCCGCGACGTCGACACTTTCCGCGAAGAGCTGCACGCTTCGGCGGAGCCGATCGCCGCATCGCCGCCGGCGGAAGCAATCCCTGTCGTGGAACCTGTGTCCGCAGTCGAACGCACCGCGCCCGCGGAACCGGAAACGGCTCCGGCGGCTCGGACCGAACGTCCGCTGCGCACCGTAACGGCCGAGCCGGCCAGCGATGCCATGGCACGGACCGACTGGAAGCAGCGCCTTGCCACGCCGGTCGGCTCACCGCCTCCGACGCACGAACCGGCGCCCGCGCCGCAGGCCGCCGTCAACCTGCCGGAGACGCCGCGCTCGGCAATCATCTCGGAAGTGGCTGGGCGTCAGGTCGCCGCCGCCTTCGGGGAATTGTCGGACGCCTTCGCGGCGAGCCGCCGCCGCTCCTTCGACGAGGTTGCCGAGGAAATGATGCGGCCCATGCTGCAGGAATGGCTGGACAATAACCTGCCGACGCTGGTCGAGCGCCTCGTGCGCGAAGAGATCGAGCGGGTGGCCCGCGGCGGCGCACGCTGAGGACGGCCGCGATTACCGCCGATTGACCGTCCTCGCCCGATTTCGATCGGACGACCCGTCGCGTTGACTTGCGCGGCGGGTTCCGGTTTACCACGGCCAGCCATCGGCCGAACCACCGGACAGCACATCATGCTCGAGAAGACCTACGACTCGAAGTCGATCGAACCCCGCATCGCCAAGGCCTGGGAGGACGCGGACGCATTTCGCGCCGGGGCCGGCGCGGAGGAGGGGGCCGAGCCGTTCACCATCGTCATCCCGCCGCCCAACGTCACCGGCTCGCTGCACATGGGCCACGCGCTCAACAATACGCTGCAGGATATCCTCATCCGGTTCGAGCGGATGCGCGGGAAGAACGTGCTCTGGCAGCCGGGCATGGATCATGCGGGCATCGCGACGCAGATGGTGGTCGAACGGCAGCTCGCCGAGCGGCAGATCCAGCGCCGCAACCTGACGCGCGACGAATTCATCGACAAGGTCTGGGAGTGGAAGTCCGAATCGGGCGGCATCATCGTCAACCAGCTGAAGCGCCTCGGCGCCTCGTGCGACTGGTCGCGCGAGCGCTTCACGATGGATGAGGGCCTGTCGAAGGCGGTCATAGAAGTCTTCGTCAAGCTCTACCGCGATGGACTGATCTATCGCGGCAAGCGGCTGGTCAACTGGGATCCCAAGTTCGAGACGGCGATCTCCGACCTGGAGGTGGAGAACCGCGACGTCGACGGCCACATGTGGCATTTCAAATACCCGCTCGCCGGTGGCGAGACCTACCTCTATGTCGAGAAGGACGCCGACGGTAACGTCACCTTCCAGGAGGAGCGCGACTACATCTCCATCGCCACCACCCGGCCCGAGACGATGCTGGGAGACGGCGCGGTCGCGGTGCACCCGTCGGACGCGCGCTATGCGCCGATCGTCGGCAAGCTGTGCGAGATTCCGGTCGGCCCGAAGGAACACCGGCGGCTCATTCCCATCATCACGGACGAATATCCCGACCCGACCTTCGGTTCGGGGGCGGTGAAGATTACCGGCGCGCACGATTTCAACGACTACCAGGTCGCGCGCCGCAACCGGATTCCGCTTTACCGCCTGATGAACGGGGTCGCCGCGATGCGCGACGATGGCGAGCCCTATGCGGTCTGCGCCGCGCAGGCGGCCGCGATCGTCGCCAGCGGCGAGCTGCCGAGCGAGGCGGAGGTCGATGCGATCAACCTCGTGCCGGACGAGTATCGCGGGCTGGACCGCTACGAGGCGCGCAAGCTCATCGTCGAGCAGATCAACGCGGAAGGCCTGGCCGTCACCGTCGCGGACGCCGAGGGCAACGCGGTGCCTTATGTCGAATCCAAGAAGATCACACAGCCCTTCGGCGACCGCTCGGGCGTCGTGATCGAGCCGATGCTGACCGACCAGTGGTTCGCCGACGCCGCGACGCTGGCGAAGCCCGCGATCGCCTCCGTTCGGGAAGGCCGCACGAACTTCGTCCCCAAGACCTGGGAGAAGACTTACTTCGACTGGATGGAAAACATCGAGCCTTGGTGCATCTCGCGCCAGCTCTGGTGGGGGCACCAAATCCCGGCCTGGTACGGCCCGGACGGCACGATCTTCGTCGCCAAGTCCGAAGAGGAGGCGCTGGAGGACGCGGTCCAGTTCTACCTCGCCCATGAAGGACCGTGGAAAGCCTGGGTCGAGGAGCGGCTCGAGAGCTTCGAGCCGGGAGCGATCCTGACCCGCGACGAGGATGTGCTCGACACCTGGTTCTCCTCGGCGCTCTGGCCGTTCTCGACGCTCGGCTGGCCGGAGAAGACCAAGGAGCTCGACACCTACTACCAGACCGACGTTCTGGTGACGGGCTTCGACATCATCTTCTTCTGGGTCGCCCGGATGATGATGATGGGCCTGCATTTCATGGACGAGGAGCCGTTCCACACGGTCTATGTCCACGCGCTCGTCCGCGACAAGAACGGCGCCAAGATGTCGAAGTCGAAGGGCAACGTCATCGACCCGCTGGAACTGATCGACGAGTATGGCGCCGACGCGCTGCGCTTCACGCTGACGATCATGGCGGCGCAGGGCCGCGACGTGAAGCTCGATCCGGCCCGGATCGCCGGCTACCGCAACTTCGGCACAAAACTCTGGAACGCCACCCGCTTTGCGGAGATGAACGGCGTCGCGCGCAATGACGAGTTCTGGCTGAACGATGCCAAGCTGACGGTCAACCGCTGGATCCTCACCGAACTGACCCGCGCGGCGCACGAGATCACGTCGGCGATCGAAACCTACCGGTTCAACGAGGCGGCGGGAGCCGCTTACCGCTTCGTGTGGAATACGTTCTGCGACTGGTATCTGGAACTTTTGAAGCCCGTCTTCATGGGCGACGATGCCGCGGCGAAAGCCGAGTCCCAGGCGGTCGCGGCCTTCGTGCTCGACGAGATCTACAAGCTGCTGCACCCGATGATGCCGTTCATGACGGAGGAATTGTGGGCGCATACGGCGGGTGAGGGGGTCTCTCGGGCGACGCTTCTGTGCCATGCGTCCTGGCCGAATCCCGACTTCGAGGATGCCGAGGCCGCGGCCGAGATCAACTGGCTGGTCGACCTCGTCTCGGGCATCCGCTCGGTTCGGGCCGAGATGAACGTGCCGCCCGCGGCGATCGCGCCGCTCTGCATTGTCGGGGCCGACAAGGCGACCGAGGCCCGCCTTGAACGCCATGCGGCTGCGATCGCGCGTCTTGCCCGCGTCGGCCAGGTCGGCCATTCCACGGCGGCGCCGAAGGCGTCGGCGCAGATCGTACTCGGCGAGGCGACCTTTGCGCTTCCGCTCGGCGACCTGATCGACGTCAAGGCCGAGGCCGCGCGGCTGGCCAAGGAAGTCGGCAAGGTCGAGGGCGAGATCGCCCGTGTCGAAAAGAAGCTCGACAATCCGCAATTCGTCGCCAAGGCGGCGGAGGACGTGGTCGAGGCTGAGCGCGAGAAGCTGGCCGAGTTCAAGGAGCAGCTCGCACGGCTGAAGACGGCGCTGGCGCGGGTGAGCTGAGGTTCGGACGGGCGGCAAACCTGCCGCCCTCTCGGATTCGCGCAACTGCAACTGTCCGCTCCGGGCCGCCGGGTCTGGAAACTGCGGACAATTCCGCCTAAAGGATACCGCCTCAAGGCTACGAACAGTCCAGGATCGCCATGCCCGCCTATCGTTCACGCACCACCACCCACGGCCGCAACATGGCCGGCGCGCGCGGCCTCTGGCGCGCCACCGGCATGAAGGACGGCGATTTCGGCAAGCCGATCATTGCCGTGGTCAACTCCTTCACCCAGTTTGTGCCCGGCCACGTCCACCTGAAGGATCTCGGCCAGCTCGTCGCGCGCGAGATCGAGGCGGCCGGCGGCGTCGCCAAGGAGTTCAACACGATCGCGGTCGACGACGGTATCGCGATGGGCCATGACGGCATGCTCTACTCGCTGCCCTCGCGCGAGATCATCGCCGACTCGGTCGAATACATGGTCAACGCGCATTGCGCCGACGCGATGGTCTGCATCTCCAACTGCGACAAGATCACGCCCGGCATGCTGAACGCGGCGATGCGGCTGAACATTCCGGTCGTCTTCGTCTCCGGCGGCCCGATGGAGGCCGGCAAGGCGATGCTGAAGGGCAAGCTGCAGGCGCTCGATCTGGTCGACGCGATGGTCATGGCGGCCGACGATCACTACACCGACGCCGAGGTGCAGTCCGTCGAGGAAGCCGCGTGCCCGACCTGCGGCTCCTGCTCCGGCATGTTCACCGCCAACTCGATGAACTGCCTGACCGAGGCGCTCGGCCTGTCGCTGCCGGGCAACGGCTCGACGCTCGCCACGCATTCCGACCGCAAGCGCCTGTTCGTCGAGGCGGGCCACCTGATCGTCGACCTCGCCCGCCGCTACTACGAACAGGACGACGACACGGCGCTGCCGCGCACGATCGCGACCAAGGCGGCCTTCGAGAACGCCATGACGCTGGACATCGCGATGGGCGGATCGACGAACACCGTGCTCCATATCCTGGCGGCCGCGCACGAGGGCGGCGTCGACTTCACCATGGACGACATCGATGCGCTGTCGCGCAAGGTGCCGGTCCTGTGCAAGGTGGCGCCCGCCAAGAACGACGTGCACATGGAAGACGTCCACCGCGCCGGCGGGATCATGGCGATTCTGGGCCAGTTGGACCGCGCAGGCCTGATCAACCGCGACGAGCCTACGGTCCACGCGGTCACGATGGGAGATGCGCTCGACCAGTGGGACATCTCCCGCACCAATTCGAGCACCGTGCGGGATTTCTTCATGGCCGCGCCCGGGGGCGTGCGCACCACCCAGGCGTTCAGCCAGTCCAACCGCTGGACCGAACTCGACCTCGACCGCAAGGACGGTGCGATCCGTTCGGCCGAACACGCCTTCTCTAAGGATGGCGGCCTTGCCGTGCTGAAGGGCAATATCGCCATCGACGGCTGTATCGTGAAGACGGCGGGCGTCGACGAGTCCATCTTGAAGTTCACCGGACCGGCGCGGGTGTTCGAGAGCCAGGATGCGACCGTCAAGGCGATCCTCTCGAACGAGATCAAGCCGGGCGACGTGATCGTCATCCGCTACGAGGGTCCGCGCGGCGGGCCCGGCATGCAGGAAATGCTCTATCCGACCAGCTACCTGAAATCGAAGGGGCTGGGCAAAGCCTGCGCGCTGGTGACCGACGGACGCTTCTCGGGCGGAACGTCGGGCCTGTCGATCGGCCATGCCTCGCCGGAAGCCGCCGAAGGCGGGACGATCGGTCTGGTGCGAGAGGGCGATACGATCGAGATCGACATTCCGAACCGGACGATCCACCTGAAGGTCAGCGACGACGAGCTCGCACAGCGTCGCCACGAGCAGGACCGTCTCGGCTGGAAGCCGGCGGAGAAGCGCAAGCGCAACGTCACCCAGGCCTTGAGGCTCTATGCCGCGTTCGCCACGTCAGCCGCACGGGGCGCCGTGCGCGTGGTGCCGGAATAGGCTGAATTCATACGCAAAACGGTCAACGGCCCCTCGCGGGGCCGTTTTCGTTCGGGCGCCGGCACAGGTTTGTGACGATTCGGCAACACTCTTTCAACATCGCCTGCGCTATAAAGCGGAGGGGACGAATTGCCTACTTCCCGCCATAAACCCGGAGCACCCCGAAGCTCACTTCGAGGCAGCCCATCGGGCCGCAGGACGAGGCAAGGCCGCGACAAGCGGCGAGAACGAGAAGGGACGCCGTGACCGACAGAAACGGCATGAGGGCTGGAAGCGCGTTCGCCGGCACGGGCGGATGGACGGTTTCCGTTCCAATTGCTGTTGCCGCGGATACGGCGTGGGCGCGGGGCGGCGTCCTGACGGTGCGTACGGCGTGAGTGATTTGAGAGAGATGCGGATTTCCGGGTCCATACGGGTTGGTGCTTTCGCCGCGGGCATGTTGCTAGCCGGCCTCGGCCATGCATTTGCGCTCGACCCGGCATCGACAGGCGGCTCGCCTCTGTCCAATCCCTGGGAAGCTCTGCGCGACGGCTACGACAAATACCGCAACGGCCACAAGGACGAGGCGATCGAAGCCTACCGGTACGCCGCGGAGAAGGGGCAGCTCGGCGCGCAGTGGAAGCTGGCGCGCATGTATGCCGACGGCGACGGCGTCGCCCGCAACGACTACGAGGCCTTCAAGTTCTATTCGCAGATCGTCAGCCAGGGCGTCGAGCACGGCAGCGTCGAGGCGGCCTACGTCTCGGATGCGCTGGTGGCGATCGGCGGTTATGTCCGCAAGGGCATTCCCGGATCGCCTGTCAGGGCCGACCCGATCCTGGCGCAGGAATATTATCGCGACGCGGCCACCAACTACCGCAATCCGACGGCGCAGTTCGAACTCGGCCGCATGTTCCTCAACGGCGAGGGCGTCAAGACCTCCGTCAAGCAGGCCGGGCGCTGGCTGCAGCTCGCCGCCGAGAAAGGCCATGCCGGCGCGCAGGCGACGCTCGGCAATCTCCTCTACCAGCGCGGCAAGATCGTGCGCGGCCTTGCCATGCTGACGGCGGCCATGGAGCGCGCCGACCCGCGTGATCGCCAGTGGATCGGCGGCATGCAGGAGGAAGCTTTCGCGCTCGCCACCGAGGCGGACCGCCGCACGGCGATCGCGCTCGCGCAGGACATGCTGGCGCGGAAGTAGGTCGTCGCGCGCTCAGGCGCGGGCGGACATGCCCAGATCGATGGCGACCGGCACGTGATCCGAGGGCTTTTCCCAGGATCGCACGTGCTTTTCGACCGACGCGGCGCGCAGGACATTGGCCGCTTCCGGTGACAGCAGCAGGTGGTCGATGCGGATACCGTTGTTCTTCTGCCACGCGCCGGCCTGATAGTCCCAGAACGTGTAGACGTCGGGCGCATCGGTGACGGAGCGGATCGATTCTGTGAAGCCGAGCGAGAGCAGGCGGCGGAACGCCTGGCGCGATTCCGGCTGGAACAGGGCGTCGTTCACCCAGTCCTGCCAGCGCTTGGCGTCCTCCTTCTCGGGGATGACGTTGTAGTCGCCGGCAAGCACCAGCGGCTCTTCCAGACGAAGACGCTCGGCCGCCCAGCGTTCGAGCCTCGCCATCCAGCGCAGCTTGTAGCCGAACTTGCGGTCTTCCGAGATCGGGTTGCCGTTGGGCAGATAGAGCGAGACCACCCGCAGCACGCCTTTGCCGGTCGAGAACACGCCCTCGATGAAGCGCGACTGGTCGTCCTCGTCGTCGCCGGGCAGGCCGCGGTTCACCTCGTCGAAGGGCAGCTTCGACAGGATCGCGACGCCGTTGAAGCCTTTCTGGCCATGCGTCTCGACATGGTAGCCCAGGGCCTCGACTTCTGCGCGAGGAAAGCCCTCGTCGACCGTCTTGATCTCCTGCAGGCAGACGATGTCGGGCTGGCTTTCCTTCAGCCAGGCGACCAGGTTTTCGATGCGAGCCTTGACGCCGTTGATGTTCCAGGTGGCGATCTTCATCGCCGGTCAGACGGAAAAGCTGGTGCCGCAGCCGCAGGAGGCGACCGCGTTGGGGTTCCTGATCTGGAAGGACTGGCCCATCAGATCGTCGACGAAATCGATCACCGAGCCGCCCATGTAGATGAGCGACATTTCGTCGATCAGAATGGTCGCGCCGAGTTTTTCGATGGCGACGTCGTCGTCGTTGCGGCCGTCGACCAGATCGTATTTGTAGGAGAAGCCGGAGCAGCCGCCGCCCTCGACGGAAACCCTGAGCGCCGTCTTGCCGGGTTCCTTGGCGACGATCTTCGCGACGCGGGCAGCCGCCGCATCGGTCACCTCGATGCCCTTCATGGCAGTCTTCGCGTCCGTGCCCATGGGCGTCACCTTGCGTTCGTCTCTCCGCAATAGGTATGAAGCGCCGGTATCCAAGTCAACCAGCGGCGGGTTTCCATGTCCGGGGAGAAAAACGCCTTCGAGGGCATCGGCTTCGGCTATCGCCCGAGGGCGCCTTATGCGAGCGACCCCGCCCGGTCGCGCGGCCGTTTCTATCCCGAGCGCGAAAGCCAGACCCGCACGCCGTTCCAGCGCGATCGCGACCGGATCATCCATTCGACCGCGTTCCGCCGCCTGAAGCACAAGACCCAGGTGTTCGTCGCCCACGAAGGCGATCACTACCGCACGCGGCTCACGCACTCGATCGAGGTGGCCCAGATCGCCCGCGCGCTCGCCCGGGCGCTGCGCGGCGACGAGGATCTGGCCGAAGCGGTCGCGCTCGTCCACGATTTCGGTCACACGCCGTTCGGCCATACCGGCGAGGACACGCTTGCCGAATGCATGAAGGAGTTCGGCGGCTTCGACCACAATTCGCAGGCGCTACGCGTCGTGACGAAGCTAGAGCGGCGCTACGCCGAGTTCGACGGGCTGAACCTCACCTGGGAGACACTCGAAGGGCTGGTCAAGCACAACGGGCCTCTGATCGATGCAGCCGGGAAGGGGCTGAAGGGGCCGGTGGCGCGCTCCGTGCTCGACTTCAACGAACTCTACGATCTCCATCTGTCGGAATTCTCTGGACTTGAAGCCCAGTGCGCCGCGATCGCCGACGACATCGCCTACAACGCGCACGACATCGACGACGGGCTGCGTTCGGGCCTGCTGTCGCTCGACGCACTCGGGGAGGTCGGCCTGCCGGCGGCCATTCTCGCCGAAGTCCGCGGCCTCTATCCGGCGCTCGATCCGGTGAGGACCGGCCACGAACTGGTTCGCCGCCAGATCACGCGGATGGTCGAGGACGTCATCGTGACGGCGCAGGAGCGCCTGACGGAGACGAAGCCGGTTTCGGCGGATGAGGTGAGGCGGGCAGGGCGGCCGATGGTGGTCTTCTCTCCCGGCATGGCGGCCCAGGAGGCCGAATTGAAGGCCTTCCTCTACCGCAACCTCTACCGCAACCCGACAGTGATGGCGGTGCGGGCACAGGCCGACGACGTGCTGCGCGATCTTTTCGCCCGCTACATGGCCGATCCGGGCGAGATGCCGGAGGGCTGGCGCGGCGTGCTGTCGGGGGCGGCCGATGTGGTCAGGGCAAGGCATGTCGCCGACTTCCTCGCCGGCATGACGGACACCTACGCGCTCAAGGAGCACCGACGCCTGTTTGACCACACCCCGGATTTGGGCTAGGCGCAGCCGCGGCTCCGCCGGACGGCGAAAAGCCGCGATTTCTTCGACACGGACGATGCGATGAACATTTTCGCCGACTTCAACGCGCGGATCAGGAAGGCAGTGGAGACGCTTGGGCTCGCTGCGAGAGATGGCGGAGCGCTCGACACCAGCCGCATCGCGGTCGAGCCGCCACGCGACCCCTCGCATGGCGACATCGCCACCAACGCGGCGATGGTGCTGGCCAAAAGCGTCGGCGACAACCCCCGCGCACTCGCCGAAAAGATCGCAGCGGTGCTGCGCGCGGACAGCGATGTCGCGTCGGTCGAGGTCGCCGGGCCCGGCTTCATCAACCTGCGCCTTTCCGACGGGTTCTGGCACGCGGCACTCAAGACCATGCTGGCGTCCGGCGCGGATTACGGCCGCTCGCAGGTCGGGGCAGGGCGCAAGACCAATGTCGAATATGTCTCGGCCAATCCGACCGGGCCGATGCATGTCGGCCATTGCCGCGGCGCGGTTGTGGGCGACGTGCTCGCCAACCTGATGGCCTTCGCCGGCTACGACGTGACCAAGGAATACTACATCAACGACGCCGGAGTGCAGATCGACGTGCTCGGTCGCTCCGTCATGCTGCGCTACCGGCAGGCTCTCGGCGAGGAGATCGGCGAGATCCCAGCCGGGCTTTATCCCGGCGACTATCTGGTGCCGGTCGGCGAGGCGCTGGCGAAGGAATTCGGTGCGAAGCTCAAGGAGATGCCGGAGGACGAGGCGCTCGCCATCGTCAAGGAGCGCACGATCGAGGCCATGATGGCCATGATTCGCGAAGATCTCGCCGCGCTGAACGTCCATCACGAGGTCTTCTTCTCGGAGCGCACCCTTCATGCCGATGGCGGCCGCAAGATCCGCACGGCGCTCAACGAACTGACGATGAAGGGCCACGTCTACAAGGGCAAACTGCCGCCGCCGAAGGGGCAACTGCCGGAGGACTGGGAAGACCGCGAGCAGACGCTGTTCCGCTCCACCGAGATCGGTGACGACATCGACCGGCCGCTGGTGAAGTCCGACGGCGCCTACACCTATTTCGCCGCCGACGTCGCCTATCTCTACGACAAATACCGGCGCGGCTTCCAGGAGATGATCTTCATCCTCGGCGCCGACCACGGTGGCTATGTCAAGCGCATGGAGGCGCTTGCGCGCGCCGTCGGCGGCGACGAGATCAAGCTCACCGTGCTGCTCTGCCAGCTCGTCAAGCTTTTCCGCGACGGCGAGCCGGTGCGCATGTCGAAGCGCTCGGGGGAATTCGTCACCCTGCGCGAAGTGGTCGAGGAGGTCGGGCGCGATCCGATCCGCTTCATGATGATCTACCGCAAGAACGACGCGCCGCTCGACTTCGACTTCGCCAAGGTGACGGAACAGTCGAAGGATAATCCGGTATTCTATGTACAATATGCCTCGGCGCGGACGCATTCGGCCATGCGCCAGGCGGCGGAGCAGCTCGGCACGGCGATTCCGCCTGTCGTGGACCTGGCTGACCGGGCCCACCTCCTCACCGACGAGAGCGAGATCGGGCTGATCAAGAAGCTCGCCGAATACCCCCGCCTCATCGAAAGCGCGGCGCTCGCCAAGGAGCCGCACCGGCTGGCTTTCTATCTCTACGAGGTGGCGACGGCGTTCCATGGGCAGTGGAACCGCGGCAATGACAATCCCGGCTTACGTTTTGTTAAGGTTAACGACCCAGAATTGACCTATGCCAGACTCGGGCTGGTGCAGGCAGTTTCCGGCGTCATCTCGTCCGGACTGGCGTTGATCGGAGCCGAAGCGCCCCGGGAAATGCGTTAGTTCCGCCCGGAGTTACCTGTCACCTTTTGCCCACATTACGCTGGTACGGCCTCTCGCTCCTGACGGCCACGTCGGGACGGGTACGAGTGTGGGATGAAACCATGGCAAGCAACTCCGTCTTGAAGGCAGCGCGTTCCTCCGACATTCCGGAAACCGACCCGCTGGCTGAACTCAGCCGCATCATGGGTCTGGCGAAGGAAGAGGCGGCCGCCAACTCATCCGGAGGAGATTTCGAGATCGACCTGGAGCAGGAGCTCATGGGCGAGTTCCTCCGCGACGATGCCGAGGCGCAGCCGCAGGCGCGCGCGCCGCAGGTCGCGGAAGAGGAAACCGGCTCGCTGGAAGCGGATTTCGACGACGCCTTCGCGGATATGCTGGCCGAGACGGTCGAGGCGCGGGAGCCCGAGCCGGCCTTCGCGATGGAAGAGCTCGACGTCGACCTGAAGGCAAGGGAAGCCGCGATCGAAGACGATCTCGCCGGTCTCGACGCGGCGTTCGAGGGTTTCGACCTGGCCGCCGCGGAAGATGATCAGGCGCCTGAGCAGGTGGCTGAGCAGGCCGAGGACGAAGCTCTGTTCGACGACCCGTCAGTATTCGCGGAATTCGAGGAGCCGTCCTCTGTCGCCGAAACGCCGAACGAGGCTGCACCGGAGGCCATCGAGGCAGACGATCTGCGGGCCATAAATGCACCCGAGATCGCGCCGGCACCGGTGGCCGCTCCTGCGGCATTGTCGATCGAAGACGAGCTTCGCGCGCTCCTCGGTCAGGTGAAGATTTCCGACGCCCCGCAGCCCGAAGACGCGGCCCGGGACGACCACGCCGAGACGCGGTCGCAGGTATTGGAGCAGGTGGCCGAACCGGCAAGGGCTGACGTCGCGGACGCGGTTTCCGACGTCGATTTCGACTTCTCCGAAGAGGATTTCCTGGTCGAGCAGCCTGAGACTGCCCACGACGAAATGGTCGTGCAGTCTGAGGCGGATGGCGGCGAGGAAGTCGTCGCGCACGCTGACGAAGAGCCTGCCGCGGAAATGCCGTCCTTCGACGATTTCTCCTTTGACGAGGCCGATTTCGACTCGGCCGGTCTCGCCTCGGCCTTGGCCGAGACGCTGGCCGAGGACGAGACTGCGCATGCGGCCGAAGTGCCGGAAATCGCCCAGCACATTGCCACGGAGACCGAAGCGGCGCTTAATCCGGCCGAGCGTTCCGAAGCCGTTACCGAGGCGTCGGACGACATGGGCATCGACCTAGAGGCGGAATTGGCGACCTTCTCGGATAAAACGAACGAGCCGGCGAAATCCGGGGCGAGTGAGAGGCCCGCCTTGCGCCCGCTGACATTTCCGGGAGAGCGCGCGGCCGAATCGGAGCGGCCTGCCGCCCCTGCCTTCGACTGGCGCAAACGCTATGCCGAGATGAAGTCGACGGAGCCGTCGCGGTCCGCACCGGTTGCCGCTCACGCGGCGGAGCCGAAAGCCGAACCCGCGTTTGACGACGCCGATCCGTTCGCTGCCCTGGCAGCACTTGCCGCCCAACCGCCCATCCTGCGCAGCCTCGGCCGCAGCAACCCGGTCGCGGTGACGCCGGCAGCGGCCGAACGCGCGCCTGTCCGGCCGGCCGCCGTTGCGGCTCCGGCGCCTGTGGTCGAGAAGCCGGCGGTTGCGGCCACGCCCGCCTCCTCGGCGCCGGCGTTTTCCTCATGGCGCACGCAGAATGTGCAGAGCGATCCCGCGCCGCGCGCCCCGGTGGCCCCGAAGCCGGCCCTTCCCGAACCGGCAATTCCGCAGCGCGGCGCAACCGGCCAGACCGGTCCGCTTTTCCCCGTGTCGCGGTCGGAGACCTCGTTCCAGCCGCTCCGTCCGGAACCGGCGGTGACTGCCGGCGCAGCGTCCGCCTCTTCGATCTTCGCAGCGCGTCCATCCACCGCCGCACCATCGGCGTCGGCTGCCCCGGCAGCTTTTGCGCCCACGCCGACCGGCGCCTCCCGCCCGGCGCCGCAGCCTGTCGACGACGAGTTCCCGGATCTCGCCGCGCTGCTCGACGATGCCAATCTGGCTCCCGACGTCGACACGATAGAGTTTGCCGACGATGCCGTTGCACTGGCTGACGAACTCGACATTCCGGACATCGCCCGGGACGAGCCGGTCGCCGCATCGTCGCCGTTCGACGACCTCGACGCGGATTTCGCCAATGCGTTTCAGCAGCTGTCCGCAGCTCCGGCGCCGAGGACAACCCAGGCGGCCTATCGTCCGCCCGCCCAGCCCGATCCTGGCGCCGCCTACTATGTCGAGCGTCCCACGGCGCCCGCCCGTGACGCCTATGCGAACCGCCCCGCCGCGCAAAGCACCCTCGATACGCAGGAGCCCGAGTACGACGAGCAGCTCACCGGTTTCGACATGGACCAGAGCAGCGCGGCCTATGCCGACGATGATGACGTCGCCTTCGCGGGCGATTTCTATGGCGCCGACCTTGAAAAGGAACAGCCGCGGAGAAGCCGTGGACTGCTGATCGCTGCCGCGCTGGCCGGTGTCGTCGTGATTGGCGGTATCGGCGTATATGCCCTCAGCGGCGGCTCGACCGGCGATGACGCTCCGGCGCTGGTGAGAGCGGATACGACCCCGGTCAAGGTGAAGCCCGAAACGCCCGGCGGAGTCGTCGTGCCGAACCAGGACGGACAGGTCTACGATCAGGTCCGCGGACAGCCGGCAGCGGCGCCGTCGCAGAACAAGCTCGTGTCTGGTGCCGAAGAGCCGATCGCGGCGCCTGCCGCCACCCCCGCGCCGGTTGCGGCCGAACCTGCGACCGGCGAACAGCCAGTCGCGGCTGCGCCCGCGGCTTCGACGCTGCCGGGCGTCGAGACGCCGCAGGTGAAGTCAGAAGAGCGCGTCACACCGCAGGATTCGGCGCAGACTGCGCCGCAGTCGCAAGATGTCGTGGCGATCGCGCCGAAAAAGGTCCGCACCATGATCGTGCGTCCGGACGGAACGCTGGTGGCGCGCGAGGATCCGCCGGCCGCATCCGCCGAGACGACCGGCACGGCCATGCAGACGATGCCGGCCGGCGCCGACCCGGCCACGATAGCAAACGTCCAGCCCGGCGCCCAGATCCCCTCGGCCGTCCCGGGTGCCCAGGACGAGGTCTCGATCCTGCCAGCCGAGAACGCCCAGGAACCTGTATCCGACCGCCAGACGCCGGCGCCGTCGGACGTGATCGTCCCGATGCCGCGCCCGAGCCATTCGGCGACGGCCGCGACCGAAGAGCCGGTTCGGCAGGCCGCGGCGCCGCCCGCCCCGGTGCGCAGCGAGCCTGCTCCCCAGCCAGCTGCACCTGCCGCGCAGGAGGCGAGTGCTCCCGCCGCGACAGCGCCTGTCGCGCAAAGCCTCTGGAGCGTGCAGATCGCCTCGCAGCCGACGCGCGAGGGTGCACAGTCGTCCTATGAGGACCTAGCGCGTCGCTACGGCAGCGTGCTCGGCGGCAAGGGCGTGAACATCATCCAGGCCGAAGTGACCGGAAAGGGCACGATGTGGCGCGTGCGGGTGCCGGCGGCTTCGAAGAACGACGCCAACATCCTCTGCGCCAAGCTGAAGACGGCCGGCGGAAGCTGCTTCGTCACGCAGTGACCTAAACCGAGGAACGATCGACGGGCGCCCTCGCGGCGCCCGTTTTCGTTTCGGACGGCGGTGAGTGGTTGGGTGCGGTCGAGAAGACTCGAATGTCTGCGCGCCGCATCGCGGCGGGGGAGAGCCATGTGCAGCACGCGCGGCTTTGCACTAGACTCACAACATGACCGAATCAAAAGCCATGATCCTGGGCTGTTCCGGCCTGTCGTTGACGTCCGATGAGGCGGCGTTCTTCCGTGACGAGCGGCCGTGGGCGTTCATCCTCTTCGCGCGCAATATCGCGGAACCCGGCCAGATCAGGGACCTGGTCGGCTCGCTTCGCGAGTGCGTCGGACGCGACGATGCGCTGATCTTCATCGACCAGGAGGGGGGACGCGTACAGCGGCTGCGTCCGCCGCTCGCCCCGAACTATCCGCCGGGTGCCGCTCTCGGTGCTCTCTACAGGCAGGATCGCGCTGCGGGCTTGCGCGCGGCCTGGCTGATGTCGCGCCTGCACGCCTTCGACCTGGCGAAACTCGGCATCACCGCCGATTGCCTGCCGGTCCTCGACGTGCCGGTGGAAGGCGCCCACGACGTCATCGGCAACCGCGCCTACGGGAAGGATCCCGACACGGTCGGGGCGATGGGCCGGGCGGCGGCCGAGGGTCTGATAGCGGGCGGGGTGCTGCCGGTGATCAAGCACATTCCCGGTCACGGGCGGGCGTTTTCGGATTCGCACCATGCGCTGCCTGTCGTCGACACGCCGCTCGACGAGCTTCGCCGGCACGATTTCGCGCCGTTCAAGGACAATGCCCGCTTCGGCATGGCGATGACAGCCCATGTCATCTATTCCGCAATCGATCCCGAACGTCCGGCGACGACCTCGCCGACGGTCATTTCGGACTACATCCGCGGCGAGATCGGTTTCGACGGCCTGCTGATGAGCGACGATCTGTCGATGAAGGCGCTTTCTGGGGATTTCGCCGACCGCGCCCGTGCAAGCCTTGCGGCGGGCTGCGATGTGGTTCTTCACTGCAACGGGGTGATGGACGAGATGGCGCCGGTGGCGGCCGCGGCTCCGGTTCTGGCGGGCAAAGCGCTGGAACGCGCGGCAACGGCGATGGCGCCTCTCGGGAAGACGGACGGCGCCGACGAGCGGGCCGTTCGCGACGAATTCGCGGCCTTGTTCGAGGCCGTGGCATGAGGAACGGTTCTGCGCGTGAACGAGCGGAGCGACACAAGGGCAGGGCCTAGCAAGGACCCCAAAGCCACGCCGATGGACCGCCTGTGGGCGGACAACGACGATCTGCGTCCGGATCCCGACGAAGCGCTGGTGGTCGACGTGTCCGGTTTCGAAGGCCCGCTCGACCTTCTGCTGCATCTCGCCCGCACCCAGAAGGTCGATCTGGCTCGCATCTCGATCCTGGCGCTGGTCGAGCAGTATCTCGTCTTCATCGACCGGGTGCGGAAGCTCAAGCTCGAAGTCGCCGCCGACTATCTGGTGATGGCGGCGTGGCTCGCCTACCTCAAGTCCAAGCTTCTGATCCCCAAGCAGGCGGGCGATGAGGAGGAGAGCGGCGAGGAGATGGCGGCGATCCTGCAGTTCCGGCTGAAGCGTCTGGAGGCGATGCGCGACATGGCGGCGCGGCTGGTCAACCGCAACCGGCTCGGCCGCGACGTGTTCGCACGCGGCATGCCCGAGACGGTGGTCGTCGAAACGACAAGTACCTATTCGGCTTCGCTCTACGATCTCCTGACGGCCTATGCGGGACAGCGGCAGCGGCAGGCGATCACCAATGTCCGCATCGCCAGGCGCACCGTCTGGTCGCTGAAGGAAGCGCGCGACATCCTGATGCGGCTGGTCGGCCGCATGAAGGACTGGACGGCGCTCGACCGGTTCCTGATCGAATACATCGTCGCGCCACAGGAGCGTGCGACGGTGATCGCAAGTTCCTTCGCCGCGAGCCTCGAACTCGTCCGCGAAGGCAAGCTCGAAGTCCGCCAGGACGGCGCATTCGCGACGATCTACCTGCGCGGCGGTCCGAAGGCCGACCGGCTGGCGGAGGTTGCCTATGATTGAGGGTGGAAACGCGGCCATGTCCTTCGTCGACGACGACGACCCAGGTGGGCCGGAGCCTTTCGAGAATCCGGCGGCGCGGCTGCATCTGGCCGAGACGGTGCGGATGGCGGAGGCGATCGTCTTTGCCTCCGCCGAACCGGTGTCGGAGAAGGCGCTGGCCGCCCGGCTGCCGCAGGGCAGCGACGTCCGCGTCCTGATGACCGAGTTGCAGCGCGTCTACGAGAAGCGCGGCGTCAATCTTGTCCGTATCGGCGACGCCTGGGCCTTCCGCACTGCCGGCGATCTCGCCTTCCTGATGAACCGCGACGCGGTGCAGCAGAAGAAATTGTCGCGCGCCGCTCTCGAGGTTCTGGCGATCGCCGCCTATCACCAGCCGGTCACACGCGCCGAGATCGAGGAGATCCGCGGGGTCGAGACATCGAAGGGCACGCTCGACCTGCTTATGGAAACAGGCTGGATCCGCATGCGTGGCCGCCGCCGCACGCCCGGCCGGCCGGTGACCTACGGCACGACGGACGCTTTCCTCGACCATTTCGGCCTCGCAGAAATCCGCGACCTGCCGGGCATGGACGAGTTGAAGGGGGCTGGGCTCCTGTCGACGCGCATGCCGTCGAACTTCCAGGTGCCGACGCCGATGGCCGATCCGGGGCTGCTCGCCGACGACGAGGACGAACTGACCGACATCGACCTCGAGGAACTCGGCCTGTTGACACCCAAGGGTGGGGATGATTGACGGGACCGGCCGTCGCGCGACACGACCGGTCGAGGTAGAGCAACAGATGACGAAAGCTGCGCAATCCGCAGCCCGGGTGCCGGCCGGGGTCACCTTCGCGGCGCGACTGTCCTTCGAGCACATCTCGCATTCCTTTGCCGGCAATGGCGAGACGCTGTCCGATGTGTCGCTGACCGCGGAGCCGGGTGAGGTGCTCTGCCTGCTCGGGCCGTCCGGGTCGGGCAAGACGACGCTGCTGCGCATCGCCGCCGGGATCGAGCCGCAAACCTCCGGCCGCGTGCTGATGAACGAGCGCGAGATTGCCGGGCCGAACGTATTCCTGCCGCCGGAAAAGCGCTCGATCGGCCTCGTCTTCCAGGATTTCGCGCTGTTTCCGCACCTGACGATCCTGGAAAACGTCCGCTTCGGCCTGACGGCCATGTCGCGCGCCGAGGCCAACCGCGAGGCCGAGATTGCGCTGTCACGCGTCGGCCTAGAGCAATATGCGCAGTCCTATCCGCATGTGCTCTCGGGCGGCGAGCAGCAGCGCGTGGCGCTTGCGCGCGCGCTGGCGCCGCGCCCGGCCGTTCTCTTGATGGACGAGCCGTTTTCGGGCCTCGATTCGCGGCTGAAGGATTCGGTGCGCGCCGAGACGCTTGCCATCCTGCGCGAGAGCCGCGCCACGGCAATTGTGGTGACGCACGACGCGGAGGAGGCGATGCGCATGGGCGACCGGATCGCACTGCTTCGCGCCGGCCGCCTGGTCCAGACGGGGACGGCGGAGGAACTCTACAATCGGCCGAACAGCCTTTTTGCCGCCGGATTCTTCTCGGAAATCAATGTCTTCGAATGCGAAGTGGCGGACGGCAAGGTGGCGACGCCGCTCGGCGACTTCGCGGCAGCGGGCTTTGCCGAGGGGTCCGCGGTGGAAGTCGCGGTTCGGCTCGGCGGGATTTCAACGTCCGAAGACGACCCGGGCACACCCGGCCGCGTGATCTCGCGACGGTTTCTGGGTGACGCGGAACTGTTCGAAATCCGCGTCGCAGGGACCGACCGGCCGGTCAGGGCGCGCATGAAATGCGGCCTTGTTGCGCCGGGAAGGCGCGACATAACGCTCTCGGTTCGTGAAAGCGACGTGCTTGTGTTTGAAAGACCGCGCAAAAGCGCTTAGATCAATCCAACGAACTTGTTCGAAAGAGGATAGTCATGGGTTCCTTCTCGATTTGGCACTGGCTCATCGTGCTGGTCGTCGTCCTTCTGCTCTTCGGTCGCGGCAAGATTCCGGAGCTTATGGGTGACATGGCCAAGGGCATCAAGAGCTTCAAGAAAGGCATGTCCGACGACGAGGCCGCGGATACGACGAAGACCGTCGACCACCGCGCCGACGAAGCCGTGACCCCCGGCAAGGAAAAGGTCAGCAAGACCTGACATCCCGCGCCGCTGGGGCCTGACTGGCCGGAGATATCGCCATGCTGGATGTCGGCTGGACGGAAATGCTCGTGATCGCGATCGTGATGATCGTGGTCGTGGGGCCGAAGGATTTGCCGAAGATGCTGCGCACCTTCGGCCGGACTACGGCGAAGATGCGCTCGATGGCCGGCGATTTCCGCAAGCAGTTCGATGACGCGCTGAGGGAAGCCGAACTCGACGGCGTCAAGGATTCGCTCAACGACCTGCGCAAGATGAATCCGGCCGCCGACATCAAGAAGGCGCTGAACCCGATGGAAAAGGCCGCCGCCGACGTACGCGCCGGCCTGGAAGCCGCGCTGAAGCCGACGCCGGCGCCATCGCCGGTGACGCATACCGCCGAACCGCTCAAGGCCGGTCCGGTGGGGACGACGGGTGAGCCTGCTCCGGTCGTGACCGCAGCAGCCCCGCCGGTGGCCGAACCTGCGCCGCCCCCAGTCGCCACGGCAGCACCGGTCGCCAAGACCGCGAAGACCGCCAAGGCGCCGGCAAAATCAACCGCACCGGCTCCGGCGGCCAAGAAGCCGGCCGCGGCTGCGAAAAAGACCGGAACCAAGGCGTGAGCACCGAAGACGACGAGATCGAGAAATCGTCAGCGCCGCTGATCGAGCACCTGATCGAACTGCGCACCCGGCTGATCTGGTCGATCGGCGGCTTTTTCGTCGCGTTCCTGGTCTGCTTCTTTTTCGCCAAGCAATTGTTCAACCTGCTGGTGATCCCGTTCCAGCTGGCGACCAGATGGGCGGGTCTCGACCCGAACCAGGTCGAGCTGATCTATACCGCGCCGCAGGAATTCTTCTTCACCCAGATCAAGCTCGGCATGTTCGGCGGCCTGGTGATCGCGTTCCCGCTGATCGCGGCGCAGATCTACAAATTCGTGGCGCCGGGCCTCTACAAGAATGAGCGGGCGGCGTTCCTGCCCTTCCTCGTCGCCTCGTTCATCCTGTTCCTGATCGGCGCGGCACTCGTCTACTTCTTCTTCACGCCGATGGTGATGTGGTTCTTCCTCGCCATGCAGCAGACCGGCGGCAACGGCGAGGTCGAGATCTCGCTTCTGCCGAAAGTGTCGGAATATCTCAGCCTCATCATGACGCTGATCTTCTCCTTCGGCCTCGTCTTCCAGCTTCCCGTGGTGACGACGCTGATGGCGCGCGTCGGCTTGCTCTCGGCCGCGGGCCTCGCGGAAAAGCGCAAATGGGCGATCGTCATCGCCTTCATCGTCGCCGCCGTCCTGACGCCGCCGGATCCGGTCAGCCAGATCGGTCTCGCCGTGCCGACGATCCTGCTCTACGAGCTGTCGATCCTCCTCGCGCGCTGGGTCGAGCGCGACCGCGAGAAGCAGAGGTTGGCCAAGGAGGCTGCGGAGGCCGCTGCCGCCAATGCGCCGGCCGACGGCAAGCCGGCGGAATAGGCTCCGGCGATCGATCCGGTCAACGTGGCGGAGCATATTGCCTCTGCGCGTCGCAAGGTTTAACCCCCTCATCCGGCCGCTGCGCGGCCACCTTCTCCCAGGTGGGGAGAAGAGGGCGGCAGCCTGCCACCGCAATCGCGTCAACGGAACGAACCATGCTCGACATCAAATGGATCCGCGACAATCCCAAGGCACTCGCCGAAGCGCTGGTGAAGCGCGGCCAGTCGCCGGAGGTGGCCGAGTCGACGGTGTCCGACCTGATCGAGAAGGATGAGGCGCGGCGCGCGCATCTGGGCGAACTCCAGCAGAAACAGGAGCGCCGCAACGCTGCGTCGAAGGAGATCGGCAACGCGATGCGCAACGGCGATTCCGCCCGCGCCGAGGTGCTGAAGCTCGAGGTCCAGGGCATCAAGGAGTTCATCCAGAACGGCGAGGCGCGCGAGCGCGAACTCGACAAGGCGCTCAACGACGCGCTGGCCGTCATCCCCAACATCCCGCTGGACGACGTGCCGGTCGGCAAGGACGAGCACGACAACGTGAAGGTGCGCGACTGGGGCACCGAGCTGATCGCCGCGCGCCAGGCCGGCATGGGCAACAAGCCGAAGGAGCATTTCGAGATCGGCGAAGCGCTCGGCATGATGGACTTCGAGCGCGCGGCGAAACTGTCTGGCAGCCGCTTCACCGTGCTGAAGGGCAAGCTGGCGCGGCTGGAGCGCGCGCTCGGGCAGTTCATGTTGGATCTGCACACGGGCGAGCATGGCTACGAGGAGGTGCAGCCGCCGTTGCTTGTGAGGGATGAGGCATTCTTCGGTACGGGGCAATTGCCGAAGTTCGAGGAAGATCTATTCTTCGCTCCCCACGCATCGGGGCGAGTAGGGCTCATCCCCACCGCCGAAGTTCCGCTGACCAATCTCGTCCGCGAGGAGATCCTCGACGCCAGGACGCTGCCGCGCCGCATGACGGCGCTGACGCCGTGCTTCCGCTCCGAAGCCGGCTCGGCGGGACGCGACACGCGCGGCATGCTGCGGCAGCACCAGTTCAACAAGGTCGAACTGGTGTCGATCACCGACGCGGAGACTGCCACCGCCGAGCACGAGCGGATGACGGCCTGCGCGGAAGAGGTGCTGAAGCGGCTCGGCCTGCCGTTCCGCACCATGCTCCTGTGCACCGGCGACATGGGTTTTGGGTCGCGCAAGACCTACGACATCGAGGTGTGGCTGCCCGGCCAGAACGCCTATCGCGAGATCTCGTCCTGCTCGGTCTGCGGCGACTTCCAGGGCCGGCGCATGGAGGCGCGCTATCGGGCGGCCGACGCCAAGGGCACGACGTTCGTGCACACGCTCAACGGCTCGGGCGTCGCCGTCGGCCGCGCGCTGATCGCCGTCATCGAGAATTACCAGAACGAGGACGGCTCGGTGACGATTCCTGAAGTTCTGCGGCCTTACATGGGCGGACTGGACAGAATAGATCGGGCCTGAGATGCGCATCCTCTTGACCAACGACGACGGCATCCATGCCGAAGGCCTGATGGTGCTGGAACGCATCGCCCGCACGATCTCCGACGACGTCTGGGTGGTTGCGCCGGAAACAGACCAGTCGGGCTTCGCACACTCGCTGTCGTTGTCCGAGCCGCTGCGCATGCGCAAGGTGGCGGACAAGCACTACGCGCTGCGCGGCACGCCGACCGATTGCGTCATCATGGGCGTGCGCAACATCATGCCCGAACCGCCCGATCTCGTTCTCTCCGGCGTCAATTCCGGCTCCAACATCGCCGACGACGTCACCTATTCGGGCACGGTCGCCGGCGCGATGGAAGGCACGCTCATCGGCATCCGCTCGATCGCGCTCAGCCAGAGCTATCATTTCGAGAACGACGGCCGGGTCGTGCCCTGGAGCACCGCCGAGACGCTGGCGCCCGACCTGCTGTGGAAGCTGATCGCGGCCGACCTTCCCAAGGGCGTGTTTCTCAACGTCAATTTCCCCAATTGCGAGCCGGACGAGGTCGAAGGGGTCGAGGTCACCGCGCAGGGCAAATATGTCCACGGGCTCTGGATCGACGAGCGCAAGGACGGCCGCGGCTTTCCCTATTACTGGCTGCGCTTCGGCAAGCAGATGAACGCACCGGTCGAGGGCACCGACATCCATGCGCTCGGCGCGCGGCGCATCTCGGTGACGCCGATGAAGCTCGATCTGACCGCGCACGAGACGCGTGACGCACTCGCCGCGGTGCTCGGATGAGCGAGGCGCAGGGCGAGCGCGAATCCTTTGCGGCGTTTCTGCTGCGCGCGCGCGCCGGCGGGCTGGCCGACAAGGTGCTGATCGCAGCGATGGAGGCGACGCCGCGGCGCGGCTTCGTCCCCGGCCAGTGGCAGGCGCATGCCTGGTCCGACCGGATGCTGCCGATCGAATGCGGCGAGGCGATCGAAGGCGTGGATTTCCAGGCGAAGGTCCTGGCCTCGCTCGCGCTCGAACCGTCGCATCGCGTGCTGGAGATCGGCACCGGCAGCGGTTTCACCGCCGCCGTGATGGGTCGGTTGTCGGCGCGGGTGCTCACCGTCGAGCGCTACAGGACGCTCGCCGGCAACGCGCGGCAGCGGCTCGAGGCGCTCGGCGTCACCAACGTCGCCGTGCGCCACATGGACGGCGTCAACGGCGTGCCGTCGGAAGGGCCCTTCGACCGGATCGTCGTCTGGGCCGCGTTCGACGGCATGCCGCGCATCTTCGTCGACCAACTCGCCAGCGGCGGAGTGCTGATCGCGCCGATCGGCCCGGCGGAAGGCGTGCAGCAGATGGCGCGGCTGACCAAGGTGGGCAGCCGTTTCGACCGCGAGGATATCGCCACGGCGCGGCTGCAGCCGCTGGTCTCCGGTCTTGCCGCCGCAATTTAGTCGAATTTTCTTCAAGTCCCGCCAAGACTTAACCGCCCAGTAAGATTAACGCGCTTTAATCATGCCAGTTCGGTAACTGGTGTGCGGGTGTAGTCATGCGGTTCGGGTCGTTGCAGAGAAGTCAGCGCGTTCTGGCACGTAGCGCCGCGCTTGTCCTGATCGGCGGAATGGCGGCGGGATGCAGTTCCGGGGTCAGTCGCTTTACGGACGACATCTTCACCGGATCGACCGCCAACCAGCGCCAGATCGTCAAGAAAGAGAATCAGCCTTTCCCCGGCGACGCGAGCCGCGTCGCTCCGGTGAACGGCGTCAATGCCCCGACGCCCGCCCGCGCCGCTGTCGAACCGCAGTCGGTCACACGCTCCTCGCTGCCGCCTCCTGCTGCGTCCACGCCTGTCGCCAGGGCGGCGACGCCGAAGGTCGATACGACGCCGACCGGCTCCGTCACCAAGGCCGCGCCTGTTCCCCAGGCTGTCTCGACCGAGGAAGAGGTCCATCAGGGCTGGTCGCGGGCCGGCGGCACGCAGGTGACCCTGAAGGACGGCGAGACGCTCTACAACCTGTCGAAGCGGTTCGGCGTGCCGGTCAACGAGATCATGAAGGCGAACGGTATCGCGAGCGCCGAGACGGTGGCCGTCGGCCAGAAGATCGTCATCCCGACCTATGTCTATTCCAGCAAGGCGCCCGTTTCCGCGCCCGACAATACCCGCCAGGTTGCGGACGCGAGTTCTTCGCGCGGCCTCAAGGCCGACACGCCCGCCAAGGACCTGCCGCGCCCGGCGAAGAAGCCCGAGAACGTCGCCGTCCTGCCGCAGCAGCCCAAGGTGAAGGAACCCGAGGCCGAGACCGCCAAGGCCGACAATTCCGCTGCGCCCGCCTCGCCGAAGACGTCGGGGCAGGGAGGCTACACGGTCGTCGCCGGCGATTCGCTCTACGGCATCGCCAAGAAGACCGGTGCCAAGGCCGCCGACATCCGCAAGGCGAACAATCTCGGCGAAACCGCCAATCTGAAGATCGGGCAGAAGCTCGTTATTCCGGCGGCTACCCAGCAGGTCGCGCAGGCGGCGCCCGGCGTCGACCCGATGATCACCGGTTCGGCCGGTCCGGCCAAGAAGGCGGACAAGCCCGGCGCCGCGAAGCTCGCGACCTACACGCCGCCCAAGGCCGACAGCAAGGTGATCAAGGAAGCGGAAGCTGCCAGCACCGAGGCGGCCCCCGATTCGACCGGCATCGGCAAGATGCGCTGGCCCGTGCGCGGTCGCGTCGTCGGCACCTACGGCAATTCGAACGGCGCGTCCTATAATGACGGCATCGACATCGCCGTTCCCGAGGGCACACCGGTCAAGGCGGCCGAGAACGGCGTCGTCATCTTCGCCGGCGAGGGATTGAAGGATTTCGGCAAGACCGTCCTGGTCCGGCACGCCGACGGCAAGGTCACCGTCTACGGCCATACCAGCGAGATCAAGGTGAGCCGCGGCGATACCGTCAAGCGCGGCCAGGAGATCGCGAAATCGGGCATGTCCGGCAACACCGACTCGCCGAAGCTGCACTTCGAAGTCCGCGAAAATTCCAGCCCCGTCGATCCGCAGCAATATCTCGAATAGCCAGGAAGAGCCTCAGCGCGACGTCCGGACCTCCAGCCCGCCGCGCCAACTCCGGTCCCGCCCTGCCTTTGATCTCGCTCCGGAGCCATCCGGCGCGGCGCCAAAGGCAGGGCGGTTTTTCATTCCGAGATCTTCTGGCCGAGCCGGCCGGCCAGATCCTGCACGAACTGCCAGGCGACGCGTCCCGAACGGCTGCCGCGCGTCGTCGACCATTCGAGCGCCTCGTGGCGAAGCGTCTCGGGTTCGATCCTGATGCCGAAATGTTCGACATAGCCGCGGATCATGTCGAGGTATTCGTCCTGGCTGCACTTGTGGAAGCCGAGCCACAGGCCGAACCGGTCGGACAGCGACACCTTCTCCTCCACCGCCTCGTGCGGATTGATCGCGGTCGAGCGCTCGTTCTCGATCATGTCGCGCGGCAAGAGGTGGCGCCGGTTCGAGGTCGCGTAGAAGATGACGTTGTCCGGCCGTCCCTCGACGCCTCCATCCAAAGCCGCCTTGAGCGACTTGTAGGACGTGTCGTCGCTGTCGAAGGAGAGGTCGTCGCAGAAGAGGATGAAGCGGTAGGGCTCGGTCTTCAGCAGGCCGAGAAGCCGCGGCAGCGTCGATATGTCCTCGCGGTGGATCTCGATGAGCTTCAGCCGGCCGGCGGCCGGACCCTCGCGGTTGGCGAGCGCGTGCGCGGCCTTGACCAGCGACGACTTGCCCATGCCGCGGGCGCCCCAGAGCAGAACATTGTTGGCCGGCAGGCCGGAGGCGAAGCGCATCGTGTTGTCGACGAGGATGTCGCGCACGCGGTCCACGCCTTTGATCAGGCCGATCTCGACGCGGCTCACCCGCTTGACCGGTGCCGGATAGCCGCGCTCCGCGTCCCATACGAATCCTTCGGCGCCCGAGAAGTCGGCGGCCGGGGGCGTTGCCGGCGCGAGGCGGGAGACGGCTTCGATGAGCCGGTCGAGTTTGGCTTCGATGGATTCCTGCGTCATTCTCGTCCCGTATCGGCCCCGGTCGCCTGCTTCTGTGCGGCGAGGCGGCATAACACGCGGATTCGGGGCGGGAAAGCGAGCCCGCGACGACCGCGCGCGGTTGCATTGACGCCTCGACTGTCTATATTCCGCGCACCTCGGCTGGCCCGCACGGACCGGCCCTTTGTCTTTTCGGGAGTTCTCTATGTTCGTCACACCCGCATTCGCGCAGACCGGTGTCGCCGGCGCGCCGGACATGCTGATCAGTATCCTGCCCTTCGTCCTCATCTTCGTGATCATGTATTTCCTGATCATCCGCCCGCAGCGTGCGACGCTCAAGAAGCGCGAGGAGATGCTGAAGAACATACGGCGGGGCGACCAGGTCGTGACCGGCGGCGGACTGGTGGGCAAGGTGATCAAGGTCATCGACGAGCGCGGCGAGGTCGAGGTCGATCTCGGCAACAATCTGAAGGTCACGGCGCTGCGTGCCACGATCGCCGAAGTCCGCGCCAAGGGCGAGCCGGTCGCCAACCAGAACGCCAAAAGCTGAGACACGGCCCGCAGAAGGCCGGTCGAGAGGAACGGAAGCCCGATCATGCTCCATTTTACACGCTGGAAGACCATCCTCATCTGGTT
This sequence comes from Mesorhizobium sp., assembly GCA_041913465.1. Lineage (GTDB taxonomy): Bacteria > Pseudomonadota > Alphaproteobacteria > Rhizobiales > Rhizobiaceae > Mesorhizobium_A. The sequence continues at coordinate 49,522 of JAYSFJ010000019.1, forward strand.
GACGGTGGCCGTCGGCGTGCTGTTTGCGTCCCCGAACCTCTTTCCGCAGTCAATCCTGAATTCGCTGCCCGACTGGCTGCCCAAGAAGCAGATGACGCTGGGCCTGGACCTGCAGGGCGGCTCGCACATCCTGCTGCAGCTCGATCGCAAGGATCTCGTCGATGAGCGTCTCGAGACGACGCGCAACGACATAAGGGCGGCGCTTCGCGATGCCCACATCGGCTATACCGGCCTCTCGGGCACGGCGAACTCGGTCCAGGTACGCATTCGCGAAGCCGCCGACGTCCAGAAGGCAAAGGACGCGCTCGCGAACCTGACCGCGCCCGTGGCCGCCGGCCTGTTCAGCGGCGGTTCGATCGTCGAACACGAGTTCGACGAGCCGGAGCCCGGGCTACTGCGCTACACGCTCACCGACGCCGGTATCAACTACCGCATGAGTTCGGCGCTCGAACAGTCGATCGAGGTGGTCGGCCGCCGCGTCAATGAACTCGGCACGACCGAGCCGCTGATCCAGCGGCAGGGGTCGGATCGCATTCTCGTGCAGGTTCCGGGCCTCCAGGACCCCGACCGCCTGAAAGACATCCTCGGCCAGACCGCGAAGCTCACCTTCCAGATGGTCGACCAGACGATGCCGGTCCAGGAGGCGATCGAAGGCCGCCCGCCGGCCGGCACCGTCGTCATGTATTCGACCGACGATCCGCCGCAGGCTTATCTGATCGAGACGCGGGTTATCGTGTCGGGCGAGAACCTCGTCGATGCGCAGGCGACCTTCGACCAGCGCACCAGCGAGCCGGTCGTCTCATTCCGCTTCGACAATCGCGGCGCCACGCTGTTCGGCCAGGCGACGCAGGCCAATGTCGGCAAGCTGTTCGCCATCATCCTCGACAATCAGGTGATTTCGGCGCCGCAGATCCGCGAACCGATTCTCGGCGGGACGGGCCAGATTTCCGGCAATTTCAGCGTCGAGGGCGCAAACGACCTCGCAGTGCTGCTGCGCGCGGGCGCGCTGCCGGCGACGCTGACGATCATCGAGGAACGCACGGTCGGCCCGAGCCTCGGTGCCGATTCCATCGCCGCCGGCCAATTCGCATCTATCATCGCGGCGGTTCTGGTCTTCGCCTTCATGGTGATCGCCTACGGATCGCTCGGCATCATCGCCAACATCGCGCTGATCGCCAACGTCGCGCTGATCGTCGCGGCGCTGACGCTGCTTGGTGCCACCCTGACGCTGCCCGGCATCGCCGGCATCGTGCTGACGATGGGCATGGCGGTCGATTCCAACGTCATCATCTACGAACGCGTGAAGGAGGAGCGGCGCGCCGGCCGCTCGATCGTCCAGTCGCTTGACGCCGGCTTCTCGCGCGCACTTGCGACGGTCGTCGATGCCAACATGACGACCCTCATCGCGGCGGTCATCCTGTTCTATCTCGGCTCGGGTCCGATCCGCGGCTTTGCCGTGACTCTGGCCATCGGCATCATCACCACCGTGTTCACCGCGTTCACCCTGACGCGCTGGCTGATCGCGCTGTGGCTGCGGCGCACCCGCCCGACCGAAATGCCGAGAGGCTTCGTCAAGCTGGTGCCCGACGACACGACGGTGCCGTTCATGTCCTGGCGGCGGGTCGCCTTCGCCTTTTCAGGCATTACGTCTGTCATCTCCATCGTCCTCTTCATGACGGTGGAGATGAACTACGGCATCGACTTCCGCGGCGGCTCGTCGATCGAGGTCAAGGCCGTTCAGGGAACCGGTGACGCGGGCGACATCCGCGCGCGGCTCGGCGAACTCAATCTCGGCGACGTGCAGGTGCAGGCGATCGGGACCGCGGGCGAGTATCTGATCCGCATCGAAGGGCAGGGCGCGGGCGACAATGCCGAGCAGAGCGTCGTCGAAAAGGTGCGCGGCGAGCTTTCGGCCGACTATGAGTTCCGCCGTATCGAATCGGTCGGCCCGACCGTATCCAGCGAGCTCGCATGGGCGGGCACGATCGGCGTTCTTGCCGCGATGTTCGCCATGCTGGTCTATATCTGGTTCCGCTTCGAATGGCAGTTCGGCGTCGGTGCGATCCTGACCACCGCGCACGACGTGATCATGATGATCGGGCTGTATGTGGCGCTGGGGCTCGAGTTCAACCTGTCCAGTATCGCGGCGGTGCTGACCGTGGTCGGCTACTCCATCAACGACACGGTGGTCGTCTACGACCGCGTCCGCGAGAATTTGAGGCGCTACAAGAAAATGCCGATCGAGCAACTGCTCGACCTGTCGATGAACCAGACCCTGTCGCGAACCTTCCTGACCGGCATAACCACGCTGTTCGCCTTGATTTCGCTGTATCTTTTCGGCGGCGAGGTGATCGCGTCCTTCACCCTGGCGATGATCTTCGGCATCGTTGTCGGCACCTACTCGTCGATCTTCGTCGCCGGTCCGCTGCTGATCCTCTTCAAGCTCCGGCCCGAGATGTTCGAGCGGGACGAGAAGGCGGTGGCCAAGCAGGACACCGGGCCGACCCCGACGAAAGCCTGACACATGGCTCAGGCCCCCGCCGGCTCGGGCATCATCATGCGGGAGGCGCATTTCCCGGGCCGCGCGCCGATCGACGCCTACGGCAATGGCGGATTCCGCTTCGCCGACATGTCGCATCGCGGCTCGATCCTGTGCCTGCCTTCGGGCATCTATGGCTGGGAGCCGAAGGAACCGCCCGCGGTCGGCATCGACGACCTGGCGAAGGTTCTCGCCGAGAACGACAAGATCGAAATCCTGCTGATCGGGACGGGACGTGATCTGCGTCCGCTGCCGAAGACCGTGCGCGAGGCGTTGCGCGCGGCCGGTATCTCATCCGAGCCGATGTCGACGGGCGCTGCGCTGCGCACCTTCAACGTGTTGCTTGCCGAGGAGCGCGCAGTCGCGGCCGCGCTCGTCGCGGTCGACTGATGGCATCCTTCGACCCTTATCTCGCTGAGATTGTCCGCAAATCAGACGAGGATCGGTATCTTAGCGTTCTGTATGCCCCCGAAGGCAAACGGCAGGCGCTCCTGTCGCTTTACGCCTTCGATGCCGAGATCGCGCGTGTTCGCGACCTCGTCTCGGAACCGATGCCGGGCGAGATCAGGCTGCAATGGTGGCGCGACATAATTTCCGCAGGCGAGTCGGGCGGCGGGCACCCCATCGCGGCGGCTCTGCTGGAGACGATCGCAAACAATTGCCTGCCGCGGCAGACGTTTCTCGACTATCTGGATGCCCGCACCTTCGACCTGTACGACGACCCGATGCCGAGCCGGACGGATCTCGAAGGCTACTGTGGCGAGACGGTCTCGGCCGTGTTCCAGTTTGCGGCGCTGGTGCTGGATTCCGACGCGGCAGGGGGGGCGGCCGGACTGTCGGGCCATGCCGGGTGCGTGACGGGGATCATCCGGCTGTTGCGGCTGACGCCGCTCCATCGGAAGCGCGGCCAGTGTTACGTGCCCCCGGAAGTGCTTGCGGCATCCGGACTCGACTGGGACACCTATCTCTCCGGAGAACAGGCGCACGCAATGGCTTTGGCGGTGGGCGCGATGAAATCGCTGGCGACCGAGCATCTTCGGGCATTCCTCGCCGGAGCGCCCAATCTGCCCGTGTCCCTTCGCCCGGCCTTTCTGCCGCTGGCGACCGCGGCGGCGCGGCTCGATCGGATCGATCCGTCCGCCGCATGGCATTTCCCGGCGCCCGACGTTTCGGCGTTGCGGCGCCACTGGAATCTGTTCCGTCGCGCCCGGAGCGGCTGGTGAATGTTTTGACGTAAACGTCAAAGCTGCTATGTTCCTCTGCAAGGGCACGCGACGATGCCCGAAGCTGAGGAGGAACCAGGATGAGTTTGCCGGTTCTCGCCGCTCTGGTCGTGATCGGAGTAGGCATGATCGTGGCGGCGATTCATTTCACGGGGGGAAGCCGCGCGGCGTCGCTCGATACGCCTGACGCTGCGCGTGCGCGTTTCGCCATCGACTATCCGAACTTGGCGATCGGCCGGGTCCATGTGACGCTCGACCGCCGGTCGGCGTTCCTCGAAGTCGCGGACGGCCGGCTCGGCCTCGTTCATGCCGTCGGCGCAAAGTTCCTGACGCGGCTCTACGGACCGGCCGACGTGACGTCCCTGCGGCGCAGCGGGCAGTCGGCGATCCTGGTCCGCTTTTCGGATTTCACCTTCCCCGGCGCGCGGTTCGAGTTCGAGAATTCGGCCGATGCCGACAGGGTGGCTCACATACTCGCCGATCCCGGCAGCGGCAGGAGGGCCGCCTGATGGAGACCTATTCGTTCCCGAACGTCACCGAGATCGCGATCCCGTTCTTCGTCATCGCCATCCTGCTGGAACTCTGGCTGGTGCGCACCGGCCGCGCCAAGGGCGAGTTCGAAACGCGCGACGCATTGACGAGCCTGATGATGGGAACCGGCAACGTCGTTGCCGGTCTGCTGCTGGGCTTCGTCTCGTTCAGCGCGCTGGCCTGGCTGTGGCAATACCGCCTCTTCGACCTCGGCCTCTCGGTCTGGGTGTTCGTCGCCGCCTTCCTGCTCGACGACCTGCGCTACTATTGGTACCACCGCATCGCGCACCGGGTGCGCTGGGTATGGGCCGAACACGTCAACCATCATTCCAGCCAGCACTACAATCTGTCGACGGCCCTCAGGCAAAGCTGGACCGGACTGTTTACCGGCATGTTCGTGCTGCAGGCGCCGCTGGTTCTGCTCGGCTTCCATCCGGCCGTCATCGTCTTCGTCTTCGGTTTCAACCTCGTCTGGCAGTTCTGGATCCACACCGAAGCGATCGGCAAGCTGCCGCGCTGGTTCGAGTTCGTGTTCAATACGCCCTCGCACCACCGCGTCCATCACGCCACCAATCCGCGCTACCTCGACGCGAACTACGCCGGCACGCTGATCATCTGGGACAGGATGTTCGGCACCTTCGTCGAAGAGCTCGAAGAGGACCGGCCACGCTATGGCATCGTAAGGAACATCGGCACCTTCAATCCGCTGAAAGTCGCGTTCCACGAATATGTCGGCATCTTCAAGGACGTGTTCCGCCCCGGCCTGACGCTGCGCCAGCGCCTCGGCTACCTGTTCATGCCTCCCGGCTGGAGCCACGATGGCTCGCGCGACACGTCGGAGAGCCTGAAGGCCGACTACGTGCGGCGCAATCCGAGCGAGGCCGGAAAGCCGGGACTGCCGTCGAGCACCGGTGGCGGCGTGCAGCCGGCGGAGTAGAACTACTTCGTCGCGAGCAGGTCCGCGAACGTCGCCTTGGTCTTCGCCATCTTGGCCTGAACCGCCGTCATCAGTTCAGCCGACCGCAGCATGCCGGCGTTCCAGGTCGCGATGTAGTCGAGCCCGTCGGCGACCGAATGGTCGCGCGCGTAGGCGAGGTTGCGCTTGATGCCGGCAATCGCCAGCGGGGACTTTTCCGCGATACCACGTGCCAGTTCGCGAGACGCCGACTGAAGTGCCTCGCGGTCCGGCAGTACCTGCGACAGGAGGCCGATCGCCTTTGCCTCGTCCGCCATGAAGCGCCGGCCGGTATAGGCGAGTTCGGCCGCGATGGAGGGCGAAACCAGCTTTGGCAGGCGTTGCAGCGTGCCGACGTCGGCCGCCATGCCGATGTGGATTTCCTCGATGGAGAAATAGGCTTCTTCCGAGGCTATGCGCAGGTCGCAGGCGGTGATCATGTCGATGCCGGCGCCGATGCAGGCGCCGTGGATCTCTGCGATGACGGGAAAGCGGGCGCGCTCGATGGCGTTGAAGGCGTCCTGGAGGCGCAGGATCGTGTCGCGCATCGCATAGGCGGCGCGGCCCGGCTCGCTCTCGAACAGCTTTGCGATGTCGGCGAAGGCGGCGAGATCCATTCCGCCGGTGAAATGGCGGCCTTCGCCACGGACGATCGCGACGCGTACGGTCTCGTCGCGGCCGAGTTCGTCCATCAGGCGCGGCAGGTCGGCCCAGAAGTCGGGCGTCATGCCGTTGGCCTTGTCCGGGCGGTTCATCGAAACGATGGCGATCGGTCCATCCCGGTTCACGCGGAAGAAGGTGCTTATGTAGTTGGTCATGGGGACCCTATTTCGCCTGCAAACAAATCCTATTACATCCTCTATTGCCTCGCGCGTCGATCATCTAACATCGCGATGGGGAATGGGTACAATTTATGCGATGGTGGCTCGATGGGCCAAGTTCAGGGTTAGGGCCAAGTCGATCTTCGGCTATTTCGCCGCGTTTTTGAGCGGTACCGAACACGGTAACCGAGCAAGTGCTTTCACCGGCAATTGGTCGCAGTTTGCAGGCTGGTCGATCGGATCGGCGGCAGCCGTCGTCGTCGGATTGCTATCAGCAATTACATTGCTCAATCCGTTTGGCAATTTTCCGATTGGGAGCCAGACCAGCCGGTTTGCTCACAGCAACCAGCGCTACAATTATCCCACGATAGTCCGATCGCATGAATTCGACTCCGCCGTATTCGGCAGTTCAACCTCGCGTCTGCTCGAGCCGTCGCTGCTCGACGCAATGCTCGGAGGACGGTTCGCAAATTTCTCAATGGATGCCGGGACAGCGTGGGAACAGTATCGACTGGCCAAGCTATTTCTCGCTCACACACCCGCGCCGAGGACACTCATACTATCGCTCGACCCGTTCTCGTGGTGCAATCCCCGCGCGGACGAGCAGCGGGTAACGTTCAGGCTGTTTCCCGAATCCTTCTATGACGAGACCCGTCTGAACGATTTTGCCGACATCCTCAATCTGGAGATCAGCGATGTCCTCATCCGCACCGTCGGCATGAAGATTGGCGCGCGAGAGCCGAAGTTCGACCGGTCTGGCTTTGGCGACTTCACGCCTGGCGAAGTGAACTACAATCCGGCACGCGCTCAGGAACTGGTGCGCGGCGACCCAGAAGTGGGTCGTCCCGTGCGGCAGGTGAAATTCAGTCCACAGAAGCTGGCAGCGATGGCTTTCCCCGCCCTCGAATGGCTGGAGGAACTCCTCGTTCACACGCCCGATGCGACACGGGTGATCTTCATGCGTATGCCCGTCCATGTGGCGGATCAGGCGGCTCCCGGTTCGATCGAGGCGGCGACCCAAAACGAGTGCTACCGACGTGTGGACGTGCTTGCACGGCAACACCGCGTCTACCATTTCGACATGCAGTTTCCGTCCCCGATCACCGAGACGGACACGAACTATTGGGACCGGCGGCATTTTCGGTTGCCCATCGCGCGCCTGACTGCCGGCGAGATGGCGAGGGCGCTGTCCAGAGGAACCTCGAGCGACATCCTGCGCGTCATCTCGCAGCCCCGATAGGATTTTTCGACCGGATGCTGTTTCATACGCAGACCTTCCTACTGCTGTTCTTTCCGACGCTTGCGGGACTCTATTATGCGGTCGCGCGGCACGGCGATCTGCGCATCTATCTGCTCATCGTGGCGTCGATAGCGGTCTACAGCAGTTTCGACATACGGTTTCTTCCCCTACTTCTCGGCCAAGCCGTCGCCACGTGGCTCGTCGCCGAGTTTTTCTTTGCTAAAGGGGGTCGTTTTGCTCTGTGGCTGGGCATTGCAGCTAACGTCGCGGTCTTGGCCTCATTCAAATGGATCGATTTTTTGGTCATCCACGCCGAGGCATTGACAGGGGTCGAGTTACCGCGCTCGAACTGGGCGTTGCCGATCGGTCTTTCCTTCTACACGTTCGAACTTGTGTCCTATCTCGCGGACCAGATGCGAGGACGGCAGAAACGCTACCCGTTCTCGCGTTTCATGCTCTTCGTACTCTATTTTCCGCGGCTGATCTCGGGACCGATCGTGCGCCACGACGAGATCGTCCACCAGTTCGATCTCGATCCCCTCAGGCCAGATGTTGCGGAGCGGCTGTCGAAAGGCTTCGTACTCCTCGTGATCGGCCTGGCGAAGAAGCTGCTGCTTGCCGATCCGCTCGCCAAGATCGCGGACCCCGTATTCGCATCGGCCGCAACTGCCATTCCCTCGCTGACGGACAGCATCACGGGAACGCTCGCGTTCACGTTCCAGATCTACTTCGACTTCTCGGCCTATTCCGACATGGCCATCGGCATTTCGCTCATACTCGGCATCGTCATACCCAATAATTTCGACGCACCGTATCGGGCCACGTCGCTACGCGACTTCTGGCGGCGGTGGCATATGACGCTGTCTCGCTTCATACGAGACTATCTTTACATCCCCCTCGGCGGGTCGACGTCGGGGGCCGGTCACTTCGTTGCGGCCACCATGATTGCGATGACCGTCTGCGGTCTCTGGCACGGCGCAGGATGGACGTTCCTGGTCTGGGGCATGGCGCATGGGGCAGGCCTGATCGTGTGTCATGCGTGGCAAAAACGCGGCGGCAAGTTGCCTCTCCCGGTTGCTTGGGCACTGACGATGGCCTGCGTGATCGCCGGCTGGGTATTGTTCCGTGCCCCCAACTTCGACACCGCGCTCAACATGTTCGGGGGAATTGCAGGGTTTGGCGTCGTCGGTGCTGCTCCGGACGGTGCATGGTTGTTGGTTGCCGCGTCTGTCGTCGCCATGGCGGGTCCGACGAGCGCCGTCCTGGTGGAGCGGTTCCTATTGCCGTGGCGGTCGGCGGCCTTTGGATGGGCGGCGGCGTTTGTCTACCTGATCCTGCTCATCGGTGGGCGCGATCCGGTCAGCTTCATATACTTCCAGTTCTAGGACGCTCGTGCCGAAAGCCTGGCCACTAGGGCTGATTCAGATGGGTCGGTCAGCCACGCCCTGCAATCCGCCAGCGCGCGCGAAGTGAACGCCTTCTTCTTGGCGATCGACTTGTCTTTGCCGCGGAAACGGCCTTCGAAATCGTCCGGCTTCAGCTTGGTTCCCGCCTCAAGGGGCGGGAAAAGGCCGAAATTGATGTTCATCGGCTGGAAGGAGCGCTTTCCCGGCTCGTCGTCGGATACGAGATGCCCACCGGTGATGTGTCCGAGCAGCGCGCCGAAGGCCGTGGTGGCCGGCGGCAGGGAGGGTGCGCGGCCGAGCCGTTCGGCGGCGGCGAAGCGCCCGGCGAGCAGGCCGATCGAGGCGCTCTCGACATAGCCCTCGCAGCCGGTGATCTGCCCCGCAAAGCGCAGGCCCGGGCGACCCTTGAGCTGCAGGTCACCTGAAAGCAGCGTCGGCGAATTGATATAGGTGTTGCGGTGCAGACCGCCGAGGCGGGCGAACTCGGCATTCTCCAGCCCCGGGATCATGCGGAAGATGCGCGTCTGCTCGCCATGCTTCAGCTTGGTCTGGAAGCCGACCATGTTGTAGAGCGTGCCGAGCGCGTTGTCCTGGCGAAGCTGCACCACGGCATAGGCCTTGACCGTCGGGTTGTGCGCGTTGGTCAGGCCCATCGGCTTCATCGGCCCGTGCCGCAGCGTCTCCGGACCGCGCTCTGCCATCACCTCGATCGGCAGGCAGCCGTCGAAGTAAGGCGTGCCTTCCCATTGCTTGAACTCGGTCTTGGCGCCCTCGTTCAGGGCCTCGACGAAGGCCAGATACTGGTCCTTGTCCATCGGGCAGTTGATGTAGTCCTTGCCGGTGCCGCCCGGGCCGACCTTGTCGTAGCGCGACTGGAACCAGGCCACGTTCATGTCGATCGTGTCGAAATGGACGATCGGAGCGATGGCGTCGAAGAACGCCAGCGCGTCGGCGCCGGTCGAGGCGCGGATCGCTTTGGCGAGCGACGGCGCGGTCAAAGGGCCGGTGGCGATGATCGCCTGGTCCCATTCCGCGGGCGGCAAGCCGGTGATCTCCTCGCGAACGATCGTCACCAGCGGATGCGCGGCGAGTTTTGCAGTCACCGCGTCGGAGAAGCCGTCGCGGTCGACGGCGAGTGCTCCGCCGGCCGGCACCTGGTGGGCATCGCCGCAGGCCATGATCAGCGAACCGGCCAGCCGCATCTCGGCATGCAGGAGGCCGACAGCGTTCGTCTCGGCATCGTCCGAGCGGAAGGAATTGGAGCAGACGAGCTCGGCGAGACCATCAGTCTTGTGCGCTTCCGTGCCGCGCACGCCGCGCATCTCGTGCAGGATCACCGGCACGCCGGCACGTGCGATCTGCCAGGCGGCTTCCGACCCGGCGAGGCCGCCGCCGATGACGTGAATGGGTTTGTCGCTCATGACCGGTGGAATAGTCGCGGAGCGGCCAAAACACAACGTCTCGCGGATTGCGTGCAACGGAGGCGCTGACTAGTCTCCGCTCCATGCAGCATCGACTCAGCCTCCTCGCCGTCCTCTCCCTCGCACTGCCGCTTGCCGCGGGGTGTACCTCGACCTCATCGAACTATTCGGCGGTCAAGAAGGAGACGACGGTCTCGAAACTCTCCGTTTGCCACGGCTTCGATTGCCGCAATCGCACCACCCTGGCGCTGAGCGCGGGCGATGCCGGCCGCTTCGCCTCGATCATGGCGCGCGGCAAGGGCTCGGCGAAGGCCGAGCGCCAGGCGGTGGCTGCTGCCGTCGCCTATTTCGAGACGCGTGCCGGCCAGGCAATCGGGGTCCGCGACACGGCGAAATCCTCGCTCGCGCAGTCTGGTCGGCTGGGGCAGATGGACTGCATCGACGAATCGACCAACACGCGGACGCTGATGCTCTACCTTCAGGGCAGGGGGCTGATCCGGCACCACCGGGTCGAATCGAATGTCGCGCGCGGCGTCTTCGTCGACGGCCGCTACCCGCATTCGACCGCGGTGCTGTCCGAAAAGGGCGGTACGAGATGGGCGATCGACAGCTGGTATGAGCCGATGGGCGGCAAGCCCGATGTCATGCCGCTCGACCAGTGGAAGTCCCGCGGCGTGATGGGCGAGCGCTGAGACAGTCCGTCCGTTCGGCCAGACATCCCGGATTTTCAGTCGAGACTCCCACAAACGAAAACACCCGCCGGGGGAGGAGATCCGGCGGGTGTCTCGTTTGGCCGTCGTTTGGGAGGAGGTAAACTCCGGCCATATCTCACAAGGTCTGGGAGGAGGTAAACCCTGGCGAGATTTCTGTGTTCGTCAGACCGACTTGCGCGCGACGAAGGGGATGTCGCTGCGGGAAATGCCGAGGTCGGTGAGCTCGCGATTGGACAGGCGGTTCAGCTCGGTCACGGTTTCCCGGTAGCGGCGCCAGTTGCGGTAGTTGCGGATGATGTTCATTTCAGTTCTCGTTTCGTCTTTTTTCGAATTCGGCTATCTTTGTTACGAACCGAAGATAGGTGCGTTGGGGCTCGGTTCAAAGGGGGAATGTTGCATAGCAGCAATGCAGATTGTGCAATGCACCATTAACGGCCGTTAACGGGCGTGCCGGCAAGGCGGATATGCAGCGGTTTCGATCGGCCCAAGCGGCGACATCCGGCCGATACGCTTCATCGGGTAGGCAGGGCGGAAAGCGGGGATCATCATGGCCGGATATGTGGACAAGGTCGGGCAGGACATAGCCCGGTGGGAGGCGAGGGGCCTCGTCAGCTCCACGCTCGCGCAACAGCTTCGCGACGACGTCTCGGCCAACCACGGCAAGGGCATCGGCTTTGGCCAGGTGCTCGCGGTGATGGCGGCGCTGCTGATGTCTGCCGCGATCCTCATTCTCATCGCTGCGAACTGGGAAGCGATCCCCCGTCTCGGACGCGTCGGCGCGCTGTTCGCGGTGATCGCCGGTGGTTATCTCGGCGGTGCGGTGCTCAAGCTGCGCGATCATGGGGCCCTCGCGGAGGCGCTTTGGCTCGTTTCCGCTGCGGCCTTCGGCGGCGGCATCGCCCTGATCGGCCAGATGTATCACCTGACGGGCGACGGGACGCAGGCGATTCTGGTCTGGTGCATCGGCACTGCGCTCGCCGCCGCGCTGCTGCGCTCGCCCGTTCTGGCCGCAGCCTCGGTCGCCCTGTCGGCGGCATGGGTGGCCTGGCCTGTATTCCAGTTCAGCCTCGACGTGAACCCCTGGTATCCGCTCCTGCTAGCGGTGCTCTGGGCAGTCGCGGTCTGGACCCGCAGCCTGCCGGCGCGGCACCTGATCCTGCTGTCGCTGATCGCGCATTTCACCTTCCTCTATTTCGACACCGATCTGCTGGTCATTCCGGCGGCAATGGCGCTGGTCTCGGCGGCGGTGTTCGTTGCCGCGGTGCGGGGCGGCGAGATCGCCGACCGCCTGACCGGATTGGGTGAAGGTCTCGCCGCCGACGCGCTCATCGGCTTCCTCGTCGGCATGTTCACGCTGCAGGCGGTTTTCGCCGACTCCGCCATGTTCGCCCCGCTCGCGGCGGTCACGTTCGCGGCGATCGCCGGCGCACTGGTGATCGGCGGCAAGGTCGGACGCAAGGTGCGGTGGCTCGCCTATCTCGGCTTCGCCGTCGAGATCTCCTTCGTCTACATCGCGACCGTCGGCACGATGCTGGGAACCGCCGGCTTCTTCGTTCTGGCCGCGATCGGGCTCGGCGTTCTTGCCTTCGTCATCATTCGCATCGAGCGCCGCCTCGGCGCACCGTCGGCACAGGGAGCAGCCTGATGAACTCGACCCGTCTCGTCCTCATCGGCGCCATTCTGATCTCGGTGATTCAGATCGGATTCCTGTCGTGGAACATCGCTGGACGGGCCGCCGTGCTGCGCGACGGCCAGGAAGTCCTGCTCAAGGTTCAGCCCGTCGATCCACGCGACCTGCTTCGCGGCGACTATGTGAGATTGGGCTACGACATTTCGACCATCCCCGCCGCCCTCTTCGTGCCGCCGCTCACGGGTGACGGCGACTACGAGGAGCATCCGGTCTGGGTGTTGCTGCACAAGCAGGACGACAGCCATTTCGCGGCGAAATCCGCCGCCTTCGACAGGGCGGCCCTGCCGGCGGCGGAAGCTGGCGAAGTCGTGATCCGGGGCACGGCCGCGGGCCGGCCTTTTCCGGAAGGTACCACCACGGTCGACTACGGCCTGGAGCGCTTCTATCTGCCGGAAGGCGAGGGGCGGCCGATCGAGACGGATATGCGCGAGCGGCCTTTCTCCGTGGTCGCGGCGGTGGCCGACAACGGCTCGGCTCAGATCAAGCGCTTTCTCGACGGAACGACCGTGCTGTTCGAGGAACCTCTCTACTGACGTTCCGGGCGCTGCCCACCTGTGGATAGAATGGGGAAAACCATCCCCGAATACGCAATTCTCGCGCCAAATTTCCTTTGAACGCCACAATTCCGGTGATATAGAGCGCACGCTTCGGGTGGCCGGACGGGCCGCCTGAGCGGGTGTGGTGGAACTGGTAGACACGCAGGATTTAGGTTCCTGTGACGCAAGTCGTGGGGGTTCAAGTCCCTTCACCCGCACCATTAGCCACCTAAGGCAGGATTTTCGTCAGTCGAAATGGCCGTGTGCCGTTCGAGCACAGGGATTTCGAGAGGACAAGGGAACAAGTATGCAGATCACGGAAACGCTGAACGCCGGCCTCAAGCGAGAGATCAAGGTCGTCGTGCCGAAGAGCGACATGGAGAGCCGGCTGGTCTCGCGCCTCAACGACGCGCGCGGCAAGGCACGCATCAACGGATTCCGCCCCGGCAAGGTGCCGATCCAGCATCTTCGCAAGGTCTACGGCAAGTCGTTCATGGCCGAGGTCGTCAACGAGATCCTCAACAATTCGACGCGTGACGTTCTCGCCGAGCGCGGCGAGAAGGCCGCGATGCAGCCCGAAGTGCAGATGACCGAGGACGAGAAGGAGGCCGAGGCCATCCTCGCCGGCCAGAAGGACTTCGAGTTCTCGATCGCCTACGAGATCATCCCCACGATCGAACTGAAGGACGTGACCGGCATCAAGGTGACCCGCCAGGTGCTCGACCTGCCGGAGGAAGAGGTCCAGGCGCAGATGGAGCGCGTCGCCGAATCCGCCCGCAGCTACGAGCCGAAGAAGGGCAAGGCCGAAGAGGGCGACCGGGTGACGATCGACTTCGTCGGCAAGCTCGACGGCGAGGCTTTCGAAGGCGGCGCCGGCACCGACCAGCAGCTGGTGCTCGGATCCAAGTCGTTCATCCCCGGCTTCGAGGAGCAGATCGTCGGCTTCAAGGCCGGCGACGAGAAGACCATCACCGTGACCTTCCCGGAGAGCTACCAGGCCGCGCATCTCGCCGGCAAGGAAGCGACCTTCGACATCACGGTCAAGGAAGTCGCGAAGCCCGGCAAGCTCGAGATCAATGACGACGTCGCCAAGACGCTCGGCCTGGAGTCGGTCGAGAAGCTGCGCGAGATCGTCAAGAGCCAGCTCGAAAGCCAGTACGGTGCGCTGACCCGCCAGAAGGTGAAGCGCGAACTGCTCGACGCGCTCGACGAATCCTACAAGTTCGAGGCGCCTTCGAAGCTTGTCGAGGCCGAGTTCAACAACATCTGGACCCAGGTGATGAACGACCTCGAGCAGGCGGGCAAGAGCTTCGCCGACGAGGAGACGACCGAGGAAGAGGCGCGCGCCGAATATCAGGGACTTGCCGAGCGCCGCGTGCGCCTGGGCCTCGTTCTCGCCGAGATGGGCGAGAAGGCCGGTATCCAGATCACCGACGAGGAGATGCAGCGCGCGCTGTTCGAGTTCGTCCGCCGCTATCCGGGCCAGGAACAGGAAGTCTACGACTTCTACCGCAACAACCCGACGGCACTCGCCAACCTTCGCGCGCCCCTGTTCGAGGAAAAGGTGGTCGATCACCTTCTGACCCAGATCGAAGTCACCGACGTCAAGGTCTCGAAGGAGGAACTCCTCGCGGATGACGACGACGAGGGCGGCGTGAAGGCCGAGGCCAAGAAGGCCGCTCCGAAGAAGAAGGCTCCGGCCAAGAAGAAGGCCGCCAAGGAAGGCGACGCCGAGTAGTCAGGGTTGGTTCCGCTGAAACGATAAGGCCACCCTCGCGGGTGGCCTTTCTGATTCCGGGATTCGGCGCTCAGCAATCCCGCGTGGCGATGATCGACTTGTTGAGTCCGAACACTTTTTCGTGGCTGACCGACGCGTCGGGAAACAGCGTCCGCATCTGCCGGGTCGACAGGAGCCGGTGATGATGGACGACCTGCTTCGCGTCCGCGCGGTCTTCGATACGCGGGAAGAAGCCGAGCGAGAAGCGCATCAGCATTTCGACCCGGACACGTTCCGGCAGATACTGGAAGCCCGGGAAGCGGAAATGCGGCTCGTAGGCGAACCAGTAGTTCGGCGTCTGCACGTAGTAGCGCGGTGCCAGCCGACGGACGTTGGCCGCGAACAACGCCATGTCGTCCCAGGCGCCGACATGTTCGACCACCGAGTTGGAATGAACGAGGTCGAATTGCCGGCCACTGAATAGACGCGGATCGGTGGCGCTCGCGAAGCGGAACTCAAAGAGATCGGGCTGCTCGACCGGCTGCCGTTCATTGTTCACGATGGTGAAGCGCAGGCGCTTCCGGTTTGCGCGGATGAAGTCCTCGCCAATGAGCCAGTATTTCTCGGTGCCGCCAAGGTCGAGGATTTCGGCGTGGCCCTTCTCGGCAAGAACGCGCTCGATAAGCTTCTGCACATCCTGAAAACGGCGGGCCCGGAAGCCGAACTCGACGCTTTTCCTGTTCTGATAGGGATCGGATTTGGGCTGCGGAAGGACATCTGCAATCCCGTCGACAACCAATTCATTCATTCGCATACACCCAACTCCCAATGTATCAGCAGTTTGTATGGATGTATTAACCTTTCATTTACCGTGTGTGTTAACTCTTTGCCGGAATGGTTAATGTAGACAATTTGAAGAAATTCTTATTCGGCGCGAAGTCAGATCAGGCGAAGGCCCTTCATCGAGGCGTGGCCGTCCTTGCCGACGATGATATGGTCGTGAACCACGATACCCAGCGACTTGGCGGTTTCGGCGATGAGGCGCGTCATGTCGATGTCGGCCTTGGACGGCGTCGGATCGCCCGAAGGGTGGTTGTGGACGAGGATGATCGCGGTGGCCGACAGTTCAAGCGCCCGGCGGACCACCTCGCGCGGATAGACAGGAGTGTGGTCGATGGTGCCGACCTGCTGCACCTCGTCGGCGATCAGCGCGTTCTTCTTGTCGAGGAAGAGAATGCGGAACTGCTCGCGCGGCTCGAAGGCCATGGCGGCGCGGCAATAGTCGATCACCTGCGTCCAGGAGGCGAGCACCTGGCGGCCGCGGATCTGGCTCTGCAGCATGCGCTCGGCGGCGGCCGCCACGAGTTTCAGATCGAATGCCACCGAGGGCCCGATGCCCTTGACCTCGGCCAGCAGATGGGCCGGAGCGCCGAGGACCTCGGCAAGCGAACCGAACCGTTCCAGAAGGGCCTTGGCGCGCGGCTTGGTGTCGGCCCGGGGCACGAAGCGGAAGAGCAGGAGTTCGAGGATTTCGTAGTCGGCGAGCGCGCCGGCGCCGGACGCACGCATGCGCTCCCTCAACCGGTCGCGATGCCCGTGGAAGTGCGGCTTGTCGGTTTGAAGCGCCTTGGACGCGGCCTTGCCGAGGTTCGCCGACGGTCCTTCGGCAAATAGTCCGCGCTCGTCGATCTCGTCAGAGCTCATCCCTGTCCCGCCCGAGGCTCCCCCAGCCTCGCGCGAAGACTAAGCCGGAAGACCGGGGCGGTCGAGGCCCCCGGGCGAGAGCGTGAAGATTTCGCAGCCATTGTCGGTGACGCCGATCGTGTGCTCGTATTGCGCCGACAGCGAGCGGTCGCGGGTCACGGCGGTCCAACCGTCGGACAGGACCTTCACATGCGGCCGGCCGAGATTGATCATCGGCTCGACGGTGAATATCATGCCCGGCCGCATCTCGACGCCTTCGCCGGGCGTGCCGTAGTGCAGGATATTAGGTGCGTCGTGGAAGAGCAGGCCGACGCCATGGCCGCAGAAGTCGCGCACCACCGAGCATCGCTCGGCCTCGGCATAGGTCTGGATGGCCGCGCCGATGGCGCCGGTGCGCGCGCCCGGGCGAATGGCGGCGATGCCGCGCATCATGCACTCGTGCGTGACCTCGAGCAGGCGCTCGGCCGCGCGCTTGATGCGGCCGACCGGATACATGCGCGAGGAGTCGCCATGCCAGCCGTCGACGATCAGGGTCACGTCGATGTTGACGATGTCGCCCTCGCGCAGCGGCTTCGAATCGGGGATGCCGTGGCAGACGACGTGGTTGATCGAGGTGCAGGAGGACTTCGTGTAGCCACGATAGTTGAGCGTGGCGGGGATGGCGTCGTGGTCCATGCCGTATTCGAAGACGAAGCGGTCGATCGTGTCGGTCGACACGCCGGGCTGGACGATGGCGGCGAGTTCGTCGAGGCAGGTCGCGGTCAACCGGCAGGCCTTGCGCATGCCCTCGAAGGCGGCCTCGTCGTAAAGCCTGATCTGTCCGGTGTTCTTGAGCGGCGCGGAACCCGCTTCGAGATAGGTGACCATCATGTGCCTGGAGCGTGGAAATCGCCCCACATGTCGCATCGATGGCCGGCTTCTTCAACCCCGGCATGGCCGACAGGAACGTGGAGCAAAGGAAGGGATGGTACGCCCTAGGGGAGTCGAACCCCTCTCTGCACCGTGAAAGGGTGCCGTCCTAACCGATAGACGAAGGGCGCGTAACCGAGGCGGCTTATAATCAGCTTCGAGCCAAGCGGCAACCCGTTCGGGCGCGGAAATTTGCAGCGCTTCACACCCGCTCCATCAGCGCCATGGCGCCCTGCGGCGCGCGGATCTTACCCTCGTGGATGATGTAGACGAAGACGTCGCGCGGACGTTTCTCGACCTTGCGCGACGGATCGGCGAGGGGAAGGTCGTCCGGCTGGCCGCCTTGCGCCCAGAGCTTTGCCCGCTTCGCCCAGCCGTCGAGATCCTCCGGCGCGTAGGCGGTGGCCACGTCGTCCTCGCCCTTCTGCAGCCGCGCGTAGACGAAATCGGCCGTGACGTCAGCGAACTCCGGATAGTCGTGATGGTGCGCATAGCAGACCGCGCAGCCGTATCTTTCCGCCAGCGCGACGAATTCCGGAACCGCGAACGAGCCGTGCCGCACCTCGAGCGCATGGCGCAGCTTCAACCCGGCATGTTCCGCCGGCAGAAGTTTCAGAAAACCCTCGAAATCGTCCGGCTCGAACTTTTTCGTGTTGGCGAACTGCCAGCAGATCGGCCCGAGCTTCGGCCCGAGTTCCTCCAGCCCCTGGGCGAAGAATTTCTTCATCGATTCGCCGGCCTCGGCGAGAACCTTGCGGTTGGTGACGAAGCGGTTGCCCTTGATGGAGAAGACGAAATCGTCGGGCGTCTCGGCCGCCCATTTGGCATAGGTCGCAGGCGTAAAGCCGGAATAATAGGTGCCGTTGACCTCGATCGTCGGCACGGCGCGCGAGGCGAATTCGAGCTGCTTCTTCTTCGGCAGCCGGTCCGGATAGAAGGTGCCTTCCCAGGGATCGAAGGTCCAGCCGCCCATGCCGGCGCGGATCGTTCCTGAATTCATCGCACGCTCCCTTTCAACGCGCGCGACCGTGCGCGGGCGGAAGCGGTTTGTCCACCCGGAACGGCAAGGCTGCTGACAGGGTCGGCCAGGATCAGGACGTGTCGTGATAGGCCGCGGCCGGGCGGTCGCATGCCGAATCGCAGGACACGGGCGGAGCGGGGCGCGGAGGCGCTGCTTCGGCCGTGCCGGGTTCGCCGCCGGACAGAAAGACCCGCGCGATCAGGATGGCGATGGCGCGCAGCCGGACGGCAAGCGCCGTCAGGTCTTCCGGCCTGACATGGCTCGGCTCGTCAGCGACGAACCCGGCGGCCGGGCCGTCGAAAAGGCCGAGCGCGACCGTTTCGGCGTGGCCGAGCAGCCGGAAGAAGAGAAGGCGCACGGAATGACGCCGCGAGGCGGCATATTCGGCGAGCAGGGCCATCGACAGAAGCATCACGACGATGTGCTTCAGTCTCGAACGGTCCGGCTGATTGTCCTGCGCTGCCTTCACCGCGCCCTCCTTTCACGCGCGCAGTGTGACGCGGCGGGAAGGGGTGGGGATGGATGGTGAATGGTGAATTGTGATTGGTGAATGGGAAGAACGGGTTGGCGGGAGAGGGGGAGAAAATCGATCCACGGGGAGGACGGGCGCCTTGTTTCCACTTCGTTAAGGCTGAGGAACGATCGCGCGGAACCGGCCGGCGCAGGAGCGGTTGCTTGGCGTATCGTGTCGTTGCGGGAGGTCGAGATGTGGAAAGCAGTCCTTGCGGCGTGTGCGCTGTCGGTCGCCGCCCTGCCGGCCGCCGCGGGTGACTGGCGGCATCATCACCACTATCGGGTGGTGAAGGTCGTTCAGGCGCCGCACGTGCCCTGGTATCACCAGCATCCTTGGCTGGGCACCGGGCCGGGCTATTACTACAGCCACCACCCCGACCATATCCCGGCCTATCCGAAGCCGCTGACCGGATATCCGGTGCCGATCTACGACACGACCTGGCCCGTGGTGCAGGTGGTGCAGGGCGTGCGGCCGCATGGCGTGTCGGCGCATGTCGGCTGGTGCGCGGCGCGCTACCGCTCCTACGACGCGCGGAGCGACAGTTTCCAGCCCCTGCACGGGCCACGGCGCGCCTGCCATTCGCCGTATCGCTGAACGCCGCCGCAGGGGAGGGTGAGATGACGAGATTTCTGGCCTGTCTGACGATGCTGATGGCGCTGGCGGCCGGGGCGCGGGCGGGGGAGTGGCAATACGACCCCGCGCGCGACCTGGTGCTCTACGGCTCGGTGCCGGTGTCGCGCTGGTATGGCGAACTGCCGTCGCTGCATCCGCCGGCCTATCCGCTGCCGGCTTACGTCACGCCGTGCCCGCACGACATGTGCGGCTATCCGCTGCCCATCTACAAGTCGCGGCGGGCGCTGGCGGTGCGGGTGGTGCGGGTGGTGCGGCCGGCGGCGCAGGTGGTCCACCGCTCCGCCGCGCATGCCGACTGGTGCGCGAGGCGGTATCGATCCTACGACTGGCGGACGGATACGTACCAGCCGCATCACGGGCCGAGGCGGGCGTGCCACTCGCCGTGGCGGTGAGGTTTGAGACGTCGCGACAAACGAAAGCGCGCCGCTCCTTCTTCTCCCCAATCACCGGGGCTTTTTCTATGCCGCAGCATGAACAAATCCCGCGTAGGGCGGAGGCGTAACGACTTCACTGAAATAGATAACTTCCCTGCCAGTCGTCTTGGTCCCCGCTGTATAGTTGAGGGAATACGTGATTGGCTCTAGAACTGAGTATATACTTCGGATTTCCTTTACATCGTCGTATGAAATAACCCAGCATGAATGTTGGTTGGCAAGAAGCAGGTCGCGGATTGCGCAATGGTCATCGTGCACGTAGAAATTGCGATAGAGCTTGCTGCCCTTCATGTAATAAGGCGGATCAAGATAGCAAAACGTATTCGGCTCTGAAAATCGTTGCTTGGCAAAATCGATTGCATCGAGATTGCTGACTGATATTTGCCTTTTGAATGTAGCGATCGCTCGCAGCTGAGATACCAGTTGCGGCTTGTTCAAGCGAACGTCGAGCCGCCATGGGCCGTCCTGCGCATAACCCCCAATAGGACCGGCGCCATCAATAATGCCGGACCGGTTAGTCCTATTGAGAAAGAAAGTGGCAAACCCCAGGGAGAGTTCGTCGGAAGCATCCTGCGTCTGCCAAATCGCCTTTTGTCTGTACCATTCTTCGATAGTAACTGGCACGCTCTCGATTAGATTACATAGTTCTTCCGAGCGGCCCAGCGCGGCGCGCCAAAACGAAAAAATCGACGGATCAATATCGTTGAGGGCGATCCGAGTCACAAATCCGCTGGAGAGCAACCGCAGCGCTAACCCTGCTCCACCAGCATATGGCTCGCAATAGGTCCGGTCGAAGAGCTTGTTGTGGCCGATAACCGAGCAAAAATACTCGTAAAGTTTTGCCTTGCCTCCGGGGTAACGTAGCGGAGACCCAAGCATCAGATGTTCCTCATGACGAACTGATCGATGCAATCGCGGGCAGCCATCAGCCTCAGTGCGTTGGGGACAGTTGTGCCATGCGTTCCCAGGTTCACATAGTCGAGATGGCTCTTCTTAAATTCTTTGAGAATTTTCTTGTCATCGGCACTTAGTTGTACCTGGTTACCGAGACAGACGTCGATCGATGTTTCCAGACTTAGAAGATTGTTCTTCGTATTTGCTCCTTGGTCATGGATTATGGACTTTAGCAAGGTTTCCACAATGCATCGCAAGAGTGCAGTTCCCGCGGCTGGATACTTCTCACAGTTGAGAGATTTAGCCTCCTTCATCAGTTGCTGATGAATTGCGCTGTTGCTGCTTGGAAGGTATCCGAACAGAGCACCTTTGGGCAGTGTGCCCCCAGCGGTTCCTGCTTTGGTTCCACTGCCGGAGCCCGACTGGGAGGCGCTGGCACTAGAGGTCGACGACGAACCGCCATTTGACGTTGCTGATGAGGTCGTAGAACCGGAAGCTGTCTGCTCCACATAGTCCGCAAAAACGTCCTTGTAGGTGGATGTGGCGTTTAGTCCCTTGCCGGTATCGACGACGAGCTTTCGGACTAGGTGTTTGAACTTGTTCTTTGTTTCCTCACCTCCAAATACGATCTTTAGATTGATGCGATCGAAATCGATACCTAAAGCGGATTTATGCCCGGTGGATTGGAGAAAACGGACAGGTGGATTGAACTCCACCTCGGGCTTAAGCAATTCGTCCCTCTCCGCCTTGGTCCAGCCGAGATCGAGAGCCGCTAGATACAGCTGATACTCAAGGATGAGATCGCGTATTTGACCGGGCTTCTTATCGAAGGCCGAAGCCAACTGAGCGATACTCTTGCCGCCGACCCATTCGTCGAAGACTGCCTTCCGACTTCCAAGATAGCCCCACTTTGACTTATCGCCCAAGCCGAAATGTGCGCTCGCCATGATGGGCAGCAGCGCATCGCGGGACGGGGCGATCGTGCAATCGACTGCAAGCAGTTCTGCCTTCATTGGCTCCGGAATATGGGGTACGGAAGAAGCATATTCTTCCGGCGCGGCAATCTGTCCGGTGAGCAGCTTGTAGGCTGCAACACGCGTATTCCCCTCAATCACGATGTAGGTCTTGGCGTCCTTCACCACATAGGGCCGCTCTGCACCCCTGTTGTGCCCCTCGGACACCAGTTTTTTCATAAAACCTGCGAGATTCTCGTGCTCAAAGAAATATCGAATAATGGCTTCTTCGGTCTTCAGCTTCTCTTGGGTGACAATGCGTGGGTTCCGATCGTCCAGCTTTATCAGCGATAGTGGAATTCGCTCGTACTTGAACTTCGAGAACATTCAGAATCCCCCGACCCGACTGTTCCTACTTAAGCAGATGTTCACCTAGTCGAGCAAGCCGCCCAATACGCTGCCATTCTACTCCGCCGCCTCGCGCTTCCTGCTCCCCGGCCTCCGCTCCAGAAGCTCCTTCAAAAACTGCCCCGTATAGCTCCGCTTCTCCGCAACGATGTCCTCCGGCCGGCCTTGCGCGACCAGTTCGCCGCCGCCGTCGCCGCCTTCGGGGCCGAGGTCCAAAACCCAGTCGGCAGTCTTGATGACTTCCAGATTGTGCTCGATGACGACGACCGTGTTGCCCTGGTCGACCAGCTCATGCAGGACTTCGAGCAGCTTGGCGACGTCGTGGAAGTGGAGGCCGGTGGTGGGTTCGTCGAGGATGTACAAGGTCTTGCCGGTCGCCTTGCGCGACAGTTCCTTGGCGAGTTTTATCCGCTGCGCCTCGCCGCCCGACAGGGTGTTGGCCTGCTGGCCGACATGGATGTAGCCCAGCCCGACCTTGGCCAGCGTCTCCAGCTTGTCGCGGACGGCCGGCACCGCGGCGAAGAACTCCGCGCCTTCCTCGACGGTCATGTCGAGCACGTCGGCGATCGACTTGCCCTTGAAGGTGACGTCCAGCGTCTCGCGGTTGTAGCGCTTGCCGTGGCAGACGTCGCAGGTGACGTAGACGTCGGGCAGGAAGTGCATCTCGATCTTGATGACGCCGTCGCCCTGGCAGGCCTCGCAGCGACCGCCCTTGACGTTGAAGGAGAAGCGGCCGGGAGCATAGCCGCGCGCCTTGGCCTCGGGCAGGCCGGCGAACCAGTCGCGGATGGGGGTGAAGGCGCCGGTGTAGGTGGCGGGGTTGGAGCGCGGGGTGCGGCCGATCGGCGACTGGTCGATGTCGATGACCTTGTCGAGGAACTCGAAGCCCTCGATGCGGTCGTGCTCGGCCGGGTGCTCGCGCGCGCCCATGATGCGGCGGGAGGCCGCCTTGAACAGGGTCTCGATCAAGAGCGTCGACTTGCCGCCGCCCGACACGCCGGTGACGCAGGTGAAGGTGCCGAGCGGGATTTCGGCCGTGACGTCCTTCAGATTGTTGCCGCGCGCGCCGACGATCTTCAGCTTGCGGTTCTTCTTCACGGCGCGGCGCTCGGAGGGGACGTGGACCTCGAGCTCGCCGGTCAGGTATTTGCCGGTGAGCGAGCGCGGATTGGCCATGACCTCGGCGGGCGTGCCCTGGGCCACGATGCGGCCGCCGTGGATGCCTGCGGCGGGGCCCATGTCGACGACATAGTCGGCGGTGCGGATCGCGTCCTCGTCATGCTCGACGACGACGACCGTGTTGCCGATGTCGCGCAGGTGCTTCAGCGTCTCGAGGAGGCGGGCATTGTCGCGCTGGTGCAGCCCGATGGACGGCTCGTCGAGGACGTAGAGCACGCCGGTGAGGCCCGAGCCGATCTGCGAGGCGAGCCGGATGCGCTGGCTCTCGCCGCCCGACAGCGTGCCGGAATTGCGCGCCATGGTGAGATAGTCGAGGCCGACGTCGTTCAGGAACTTCAGCCGCTCGCGGATCTCCTTCAGGATGCGGTGGGCGATCTCGTTCTGCTTGTCGGTGAGCTGCGCCGGCAGCGCGTCGAACCATGCGCCGGCCTTGCGGATCGACTGGTTCGTCACCTCGCCGATGTGCAGGCCGGCGATCTTGACGGCGAGCGCCTCGGGCTTGAGGCGGTAGCCGGCGCAGGCCGGGCAGGGGGTCGAGGCCATGAAGCGCTCGATGTCCTCGCGCGACCAGGCCGAATCCGTCTCCTTGTAGCGGCGCTCGAGGTTGGGGATGACGCCCTCGAAGGTTTTCGTCGTCTTGTAGGAACGCAGCCCGTCGTCATAGCTGAACGTGACCTGGCGCGACCCGGTGCCGTTGAGGATCGCGTCCTTCGCCTCCTCGGACAGGTCCGACCAGCGGTCGGTGACCTTGAAGCCATAGCTCTTGCCCAGGCCGTCCAGCGTCTGGACATAATAGGGCGAGGTCGATCGCGCCCAGGGGGCGACGGCGCCGTTCTTCAAGGTCAGGCTCTCGTCGGGGACGATCAGGTTGCGGTCGATCGCCTGCTGGGAGCCAAGCCCGTCGCAGGTCGGGCAGGCGCCGAACGGGTTGTTGAAGGAGAACAGCCTGGGCTCGATCTCGGGGATGGTGAAGCCGGAGACGGGGCAGGCGAACTTTTCCGAGAACAGCATGCGCTCATGCGTCTCGTTGGCCGACTTGTTGACGGAATCCTCCTGCGTCTCGGAGGCGGGCAGAGGCCGGTCGGCGAACTCAGCGACCGCGATGCCCTCGGCGAGCTTCAGCGAGGTTTCGAGAGAGTCGGCCAGGCGGGTGGCGATGTCGGGCCGCACGACGAGGCGGTCGACCACCACGTCGATGTCGTGCTTGTATTTCTTGTCGAGCGCAGGCGCCTCCGCGATCTCGTAGAACTGGCCGTCGATCTTGAGGCGCTGAAAACCCTTCTTCTGCAGCTCGGCGATCTCCTTGCGGTATTCGCCCTTCCGGCCGCGCACGATGGGGGCGAGGATGAACAGGCGCGTGCCCTCGGGCAGTTCGAGCACCCGGTCGACCATCTGGCTGACGGTCTGGCTCTCGATCGGCAGGCCGGTCGCCGGCGAATAGGGCACGCCGACGCGGGCGAAGAGCAGGCGCATGTAGTCGTAGATCTCGGTGACGGTGCCGACCGTCGAGCGCGGATTGCGCGAGGTCGTCTTCTGCTCGATCGAGATGGCGGGCGACAGGCCGTCGATCTGGTCGACGTCCGGCTTCTGCATCATCTCGAGGAACTGGCGGGCATACGCCGAGAGGGACTCGACATATCGTCTCTGACCCTCGGCATAGATCGTGTCGAAAGCGAGCGAGGATTTTCCGGAGCCCGACAGGCCGGTCATCACCGTCAGCGAGTCGCGCGGAATGTCGAGATCGACATTCTTGAGATTGTGCTCGCGCGCGCCGCGGATCGAAATGTATTTCTGATCGGCCATGACCGGTCCGCAGCCTCGTGCTGATAAAGGGGAAGACGGGGAACGCCGCCATCCGCACATGTAGGTATGTTTGCCGCAAGGTCGAGAGGCCTTCGCCCTGCGAGGATTAGCGGGCGCGCGCGGAGGCGGCAAGCGAAAAGAACGGAGAGTGAACGCAGCCTCCTGACAAGACGATGTCAGGAGGGCGATTGTGGCGCCCCGCGCCGGGCCTGTAACATTCGATCACAATTTGGGCCGGGAGCCCGGAAATGTTTGACCTGACCTGCGCACGGGAGCAAACTATTTTTGTCGGGAATGACGAGCGTGAGGCGCTCTCCGGGCCGATGGGCAGACTGCGAGACGCCGCAGACACCGGATCAGAGCATTTCCCCGACGAGGCGAAACGGACATTAGGAGGGAGCCATGACTCCACCGGACAGTCCCTTACGGCCCCGCAGCTAGACGGGGCCACGGCAGGCGCAGGCGCGGGTTAAAATCCGTCGAACCACGCAGTGTCGCCCACCCACAATCAGAGACCGCAGTCGGATCGATGGCAGACGCCATCTCGGCATCCGAAACATGGCCGGTCCCTCAAAACCGGCCGGTGAGCAGATGGCTCACGAACAAGGGCCCCGACCGCATTGAGTTGCGGCGGGGTCTTTCCCACGCAGAGGGACGCGCGCTGTCGTTGGACTGTGCCGCGTGGTGTCATTCGCTTTCACGCGCGGCGTCATCCTCGGCCTTGTTGTGCTGAGGATTTGCGGTTTCTCCGGAAGATCGGAATGAGCCAGCACGTCCGATGCAGGCGGATCCTCGGCTCGAGGCCGAGGATGACGACGGTGATTTGCTTCAGATGCCGTGGGCGGAGATCGGTTTGCCTCACCCGCAATGGGCTTCGGGCCGGGCCTCAGCCGGCCCGGACCGCCGCGAACACATCTTCCAACAAGCGGTGGCAGAAGGCTTCGCTGCCATGCACGCTGTCCGCCTGGCTGGCGAATTCGGATTTCAACTGCCCGTCCGGGCCGAGCGACCAGGGCCGGTGGTCGATGAACCGCGTGCCGGTGGCGGCGATTTCCTCTTCCAGCACCTCTTCGGCCCGTAGCAACACGTCCCGTCGGGTGGCGATGGGCGGTACGGCGCAGCGGCGCGGCGGCAGCGACGAGAACACCGTCAGCCCCAGGGCGGCGAGATGGGCGTGGAAGGCGATGGCGCCGGCGACCTGGGCCCGTAGCGTGGCCCGCACCGTGGCGGCGCTGAGGAAGCGGCCGGGTGCGTCGGGGTCGATGGCGAAGCCGTCCCAGACCTCGGCGCGCGCCTGATAGTGGAGGTTCAGGCCGAACAGGCACAGCACGGGCATGGTGATGTCGGCGAGCCGCGCCGCCCCCGCACTCGCCAGGGCGGCGCGGTAGTTGGCCTCGGACTCGGGCCGGTGGAAGCGGACGTCGCCGTTGGCCGCGGTGAAGAAACCGTCCGCGTTGAGGAACCGCCCCGCGGCGATGTGGCCGCCATAGACCGGCAAGCGCTCCTCCGCCGCGATCTTGACCAGCGTGTGGGCGTGGGAATCGCCCAACAGGAAAATGCTCATAGGGTTACCTGAGGCGGGAGGAGGCGGGGCAGGGCGGATGTCATGGGACGGGCGCGAAGGCCTCGAGTTCGGCCTCGTCGCAGTCGGGGTCCCGTGTGGCCGCAGTCTCGGCGACCGGCGCCGAGACGGCTTCGAGACCGAGCGCGCCGAAGAAGGCGTTCATCACCACGCCGACGCCGAACGCGCTGATGTCGCGCAGGTTGGGCGCAAAGAACATGGCGCGATAGGGCGGGCTGGTGGCCATTTCGTAGGAGGGGAAATAGTCGCAGTCCGGCCGCCTTGCCATCTCGCCCGCAGCTGCCCGCAGGATCGCCTTGCAGCCGCTGGTGGCCACCAGGACATGCTGGTTGGAGGCGGTGGCGATCATCGGTCCCGGCGCGACCGTCAGCAGGACCTTCATGCCGGGCCGGATGCGCTGCAAGAGGTCGAGGACCGCCGTCAGATCGTCCACCACCTCCGCGAGCCTGTGCTCGTGGAGCGTGTCGCGTGCCGGATCGAAACTGTCGGCGAAGACGCCGGGCGCGATGGGATATTCCAGTCCGCTGGCCCGGTCCCGCCAGGCTTCGGTGAGGCCGAGGGTGAAGACCAGCAGGTCGGTCTCGCCGAGCGCCTGCGCCAGGGCGGCAAGCGTGGTGCGGCGGGAGGCCTCGGCCTCGGCGCGACTGGCGAAGCCGTCGGGCTCGACGCCGGGCCGGACGGGATCGTGGGTGCGCCCGTCACGGGTCCAGAAGTGGCCGGGCGGGGACAGCTCTCCGGACGCCCACTGCAACCACTGGAGCAACTGGCGGGGCGTGTAGATATTGCCGATCCGGGCGGAAAAGAGATCGTAGCCGAGGCGCCGCCGATCCGCCTCCGGCAGCGTGGCGGGCGCCGGCTCGCCATCGACGAAGGCGAAGCCGCGGGTCCGCACCGCGCGGCCGAAATTGCGGGCGAAGCAGGAGCCGAAGGCGGCGATTCGGGTCTCGCGGTCGATCGGCCACTTGGGCTGCCACAGCGGGCCGACCTCGAGTGCCGGGCGGCTGGCGACCGCCGTTCGCCAGAAGGCGGTGTCGGGCAGGGACTCGTAGGGATTCATGCCAACCTCGCAGAAACAGCGGACCGTGCGCCCGAGGCATGGTGAACCCCGGCTCGCAGTTCCCTGTCAAGGTGCGGTGCCGTCCCGTTCCCGCTTTCGCCGCTGTCCCTGTTCATCCGGAGCGAGGCGAAGCCGAACCTGGCACGTGCGTCGCCACGCAGCCAGAGCATTTCCGGCGCGGAACCGGCCCGTAGCCCTTTCAAAGACGGCGGCGAGGCGGGCGAGGACGGCTTTTGAGGTCGCTGAGCCCGCCGGACGCGGGAACCTGAGCGCGGACGCTATCGCCCATCGAGCGGGCTGGAGGCGCCGACCTGGACCCAGACATAGCCGGAGACGGTGAGTTCCCACTTGCCGACTTTTTTCGTGCCGGTCGCGTCGGTCGGCGGCTCCGAAGGTTCAGGTTCGGGCGCGACGATCGAATAGTTGCCTGCGACGCCGGGCAGGGCTTCCTTCTTCTTCGCCTCGTCGGCCGCGGCCGGACCTGCGGCGAGGATAGCGAGGGCGGGAAGCGCGGCGAGGAGGGTAGAGCGAAGCATATATCCATCATATGCGGTCGTTGCCGCGAAGGCCAGCCATCGGCAGGAGCGTGAAACCGGCGCTTGCACGCGCGGCGGGTTTGATCTAGAACATAACAAGAACGGACAAAGATGTGGACAGCGGCAGGCTTTTGGTCCGCCCCGGCGCATCGGCTGTCCTGTTCGTCTATGATGCGGCTCGATCGAGGTATGGAAGATCTGGTTTCGGACAAGCGCGGAGCGGTGTGATGGCGGGTAGCGTCAACAAGGTGATCCTGGTGGGCAATCTGGGTGCGGATCCCGAAATCCGCCGGCTGAATTCGGGCGATCCGGTCGTCAACATCCGCATCGCGACGTCGGAAAGCTGGCGCGACAAGGCTTCGGGCGAGCGCAAGGAAAAGACCGAGTGGCACAATGTCGTGATCTTCAACGACCAGATCGCCAAGGTCGCCGAGCAGTACCTCAAGAAGGGGATGAAGGTCTATGTCGAGGGTCAGCTGCAGACCCGCAAATGGACCGACCAGCAGGGTCAGGACCGCTACACGACAGAGGTCGTGCTGCAGAAATTCCGCGGCGAACTGCAGATGCTCGACGCGCGCGGCGAGGGCGGCGGACAGTCGTTTGAGCGCGCCCCGCGTTCCGGCGGCTCCGATTTCGGCCAGTCCGGCCCGTCGGACTATGGCTCGCGCGGCGGTGCGGGCGGGAGCGGCGGGCGCGGCGCGTCGCGCGATCTCGACGACGACATTCCGTTCTGATCGGGCAGGTTGAGAAGAGATGTGCCGCTGGTGCGAAGGGCCGGCCTTCGGGCTCGACGGCTTCGGCATCGAGCGGCGCGAGGATGCGCGGCTCGCGGGCCTGCGCTGGACGGGCAGTCATGCCGACGCGGTGGCGGGCGGGCTGGCGGAGGCGCTGACGCGTCTGCGCGCGCGTATCCTGGAAGAACAGGCCTTTGCCCCCGGCCCGGTTGTCGTCGTGACGCTGCCGGGCGAGGGCGACGAGGTGAGGTGCTTCGCCGGCGCGAAGCTGGCGCGGGATGCGGCGGCGCCCGCGGGACTGGAAGAATTCGCGGTCGAGGGGGCGGACTACACGGTCGCCAGCCATCACCGCTCCGACGGCGAGGTGCTCGACCGCTATGAGGCGATGCTGGACTGGATCCGCGCCGAGCGGCTTGCCCGCGACCGCTCACATTTCCAGCACCGCGAGGAATATCCGCTGCACGCTGATTTCGCCCGGCCGGAGACGGTTAGGCTGATGGTGCCGGTGAAGCTGGAGCACTGACCGGCCGGCCGGGTCGTGTAGACAGTTGGGTTTCCGAGCAGTCGAGGATGCCGGCCGCCGCCTTGCTTCGTCATTCCAGGGCCGCACAGCGGAACCCGGCGACTGTCTTGGTTGGTCAAGTGGTCTACGTGTTTGTCGTCC
>JAYSFJ010000020.1:0-63394 GCA_041913465.1 Mesorhizobium sp.
AGAATCAATGCCGTGCGCCATGTCCACAAAATCTAAACCGGACAGCAGTGGGCTTTTCCCGAGGATCTACTGCCGCCGAACCAGTGCATGACGACAGTCGTCGAATCCCCGCCAACGCCGGTAGATTCTCGGGGTGAGAGGGCGATTCGCCCATCGGGCGAATTGCAAGGTCCAGTGGACCTTGCAAAGCCCCTCGAACGCCCGAAGGGCTGGCCCGAGAATGGCCTCAAAGGTGGGCGTATGTTATGCTGCGGCTCG
This sequence comes from Mesorhizobium sp., assembly GCA_041913465.1. GTDB lineage: Bacteria > Pseudomonadota > Alphaproteobacteria > Rhizobiales > Rhizobiaceae > Mesorhizobium_A. Next base: position 259 of record JAYSFJ010000020.1, read on the forward strand.
CAGAGCCGCCCTGCACCTCCCTGCGGCGCCGTCATCCTCGGGCCCCCCGGCGCCGTCATCCTCGGGCTTGTCCCGAGGATCTACTGCCGCCGAACCAGTCAATGAGGACGGTCGTCGAAACCCTGCCACGCCGGCGGATTCTCGGGGTGAGAGGGCGGTTCGCCCATCGGGCGAATTGCAAGGTCCAGTGGACCTTGCAAAGCCCCTCGAACGCCCGAAGGGCTGGCCCGAGAATGACGACCTAGAAGGTGAAGGCCCGACCGCGAGCGGCTCAGCATCACCCCGCCGCGCCGTCCCTCTACTCCGCCGGAGACAGCCGCTCTTCCAGCGCCTCGGCATCTTCCAGTTCGCGCGACAGCCGTTTCACGTTCTCGGCGTTCGGCGTCACGAACCGGCCGAGCAGCAGGTAGGCCACCGGCGTCAGGAACAGCGTCGAGACGGTGGCAAGGCCGAGCCCGCCGACGATGACCCAGCCGAGCGAGATGCGCGCTTCCGCGCCGGCGCCGCTGGCCAGGATCAGCGGCAGGCCGCCGAGGATGGTGCAGATCATCGTCATCACCACGGGCCGCAGGCGGATGTTCGCCGCGTTCTCGATCGCCTCGCGCACGCCCTGGCCGCGGTCGCGCAGCTGGTTGGCGAATTCGACGATCAGGATGCCGTTCTTGGCCATGATGCCGACAAGCAGGACCAGGCCGATCTGGCTGTAGACGTTGAGGCTGGTGCCGGTCAGGAGCATGGCGAAGATGGCGCAGGCGAGGCCCAGCGGCACCGTCGCCATGATGATTATCGCGCTGACGAAGCTCTCGAACTGGGCGGCGAGGACGAGCAGGATGATCACGATGGCGAAGCCGAACGTGGTGAACATCGACCCGGCCGACTCGCCCAGCGTCGCCGTCTCGGCAAGCGGGATGATGCGGGCGCCGGCCGGCAGATGCGGGGCGGCGATCTCCTGCGCGACCTCGTAGGCCTCGCCCAGAGCGAAATCCGGCTTCAGGCCGGCGGTGATCGCCACCGCGCGCAACTGCTGTTCGCGCGACAGCGACGGCGGCACCGCACGCTCTGTCAGCGTGGCGATCGTCGACATCGGCACGAAACGGCCCTCGCGCGTCTTGAGGAAGATGTTCTCCAGGTCGGTCGGATCGTTGATCGGATTGGTCGTCGACACGAGCTTCACGTCGTAGGCGCGGTCCTCGATGAAGACGGAACCCACCTCGCGGCCGTCGAGCATGGCCTGCATCGCCTCGGCCAGTCCGGTGATGTCGATGCCGAGGTCGGAGGCGCGCTCGCGATCGATGTCGACGGAGAGCTGCGGCTGGGTGGTGTCCTGCGACAGGCGCGGCTGGTTGAAGCGCGGGTCCTTCTCCATGTCGGAGACGATCGCCTGCGCGGCCGCGTCGAGTTCGGTGTAGCTGTTGCCGGCGATCGCGAACTGCAGTCCGCTGCCCGCCCCGCGGATGCCGAGGCTGTTCGGCTGGTTGGTGAAGGCGCGGACGCCCGGAACCTTGACCAGCAGCTGCTCGACCTCCGACACGATCTGCTGCTGCGTGCGTTCCCGCTCTTCCCAGGGGGCGAGTGTCAGCACCAGGAACCCGCTGTTGGACGATCCCTGAGATCCGGCAATTCCGAACGTGTTGGTGACCTCGCCGGAATCGCGAAGCGGCTGCAGGAGGCGCTCGAGCTCGGCGATACGCTGGCCGAGATAGTCGATCGACACGCCCTGCGGCGCGCTGATGCGCAGGAACATCATCGAGCGGTCCTCGGGCGGCGTGAGCTCGGACTTGATGGCGCCGGAAATGCCCCAGGCGGCCGCGCCGAACAGCACTGAAATCAGCACGACAACCAGCGGCGCGTTCAGGCAGGCGCTGAGGATCCGATGATAGAGAGCGGCGAGCGCGCCGCCGATGCGTCCGAGGATGCCGTTGTCCTCCTCATGCGTGTGGGCGCGCAGCATGCGCGAGGCGAGCATCGGGCAGAGCGACAGGGCAACCACCGCCGACAGCATCACCGAGATCGCCAGCACGAAGCCGAATTCGCGGAACAGGCCTCCGGTCTGGCCGGGAAGGAACGACAGCGGCACGAACACGGCGACGAGCGTGGCGGTCGTCGCCAGCACGGCGAAGAACACTTCCTGCGTGCCGAGCACGGCTGCCGCGCGGGGTCCCATCCCCTCGTTGCGGCGGCGCACGATGTTCTCCAGCACCACGATCGCGTCGTCGACGACGAGGCCGGTGGCGAGCACGAGCGCCAGAAGCGTGAGGATGTTGACCGAGAAGCCCGCGAGATAGATCGCCGCGAGCGTGCCGACGAGCGCGACCGGCAGCGACATGCCCGGAATGAGCGTCGCGCGCCAGTCGCGCAGGAACATGTAGATGACCAGCAGCACCAGCGACACCGACAGGCCGAGCGCGATCTCGACCTCGTGTATGGCGCCGTTGACGAAGGTCGCGTCGTCGCCGGTGATGCGGATATCGACGCCTTCGGGAAGCGAGTTCTTGAGCGTCGCGACCGCTTCGCGTACGCCCTCCGAGATGCGCAGCGTGTTCGACTGCGCCTGGCGGATGATGCCGAGGCCGACACCCGTCCTGCCGTTGGCGCGCAGCGCCGACTGGCCGATATCGGCGCCGAGCGTCACGGTGGCGACATCGCGCAGCTTGATCATGTTGGCCCTGTCGCCGACGGCCAGGTTCTCGAACTCTTCCGGCGTCGAGACGGAGGCGGTGGCGCGGACGACCAGATCCTGCGAATTGCTGGTGAGCGAGCCTGCCGGCGTGTCGAAGGATACGGAGGCGAGAGCGCTGCGGACGTCGGCGACGGTCAATCCGAGCGCGGAGAGCCGGGCCTGGTTGATGTCCACGCGGAAGATCTTCTCCCGGTCGCCGAAGATCTGCACGTCGGCGACCCCTGGCACGGCCGACAGCGCGTCGACGATCTGGTCCTCGACGAAGACCGTGAGGTCCTGGATCGGCATCGTGTCGGATGTCACGGCAAGCCGCATCACGGCATTGGCGTTGGCGTCGGCCTTGACGATGCGCGGCACGTCGGCGTCCTCGGGCAGGTCGTTCTGCACCCGGCTGATCGCGTCGCGCATGTCGGAGGCGGCGACGTCGAGGTTGACGCCGTCGTTGAACTCGACCGTGACGCGGCTGCGGCCGAACGAGGACGAGGACGAGATCGCCTTGACGCCCGAGACGCGCGAGACGGCGCCTTCGAGGGTCGAGGTGAGCTCGCGGTCGATCGTTTCCGCCGACGCGCCGGAGAAGGTCGTGTCGATGGTGACGACGGGCCGGTCGACGTCCGGCAACTCTCGGATCTCGACCGCCAGGAAGGCTGCCATTCCCGCGACGATGATCAGCACGTTGATGACGAAGGCGAAGACCGGGCGGCGGATGAAGAGAGCGGTCGAACCACCGGTTGCCGGGCTATGGTCGGACATGCCGGCGCCTCCGTCAGGTGCCGCTGGTCGACGTCGCGGCCGTCTCGGCGGGCGCCGTCTGCCGCGGCGCGTCGGTGCGCGCGATCGTGACCGGCGCGCCGTTGCGCACGGCATGCACGCCCTCCGTCACGACGATGTCGCCGGGAGAGATGGCCGCCTGCACGAGAACGGTGTCGGTGTTGCGCTGGATGATCTTCACGTCGGTGCGCACCGCCTTGCCGTCCTTGACGAGCCAGACATAGGCGCCGCCCGAACCCCACTGGACGGCGAGCGGATCGACGGCCGGATAGACGTCGCCCGGAAACTCCATCGTCACCTGGAACGACATGCCGGCACGCAGCCGGTCGTTCGGGTTTTCCAGCAGCGCCTGGACCTGAAGCGTGCGGCTCTGGTCGTCGATGCGATTGTCGAGCGCGCTAATCTTGCCTTCGTGGACTTCGCCCGGCCGCGCCACCGAGGCGGCGGCGAGCGGCATGCCGACCTCGACCATGCCGGCATATCGTTCGGGAACCCAGAAATCGACGAGGATGCTCGAGCGGTCGTCGATGCGCGCGATCTCGGTCGAGGTGGAGACGTAGTTGCCGGCGGCGACCGGCAGGATGCCGACCACGCCGGAGATCGGCGCCGGGATCGAACGGCGCGCAAGCGCCAGTTCGGCGTCCCGCAAGGCCAGGCGCGCATTGTCGACGGCGAGCGCCGCTTCGGTCACCTGGACGCTGGTCGCGGCATTGCTGGTGCGCAGCTGCTGCATGCGCTCCTGCTTGGCGATCGCGTCGTCCAGCGCGAATTTGGCGCGGTCGACCGCGATCTTCTCCGTCTCGTCGTCCAGCCTGGCGATCAGGTCGCCGGCCTTCACCGTCGCGCCCGACGTCACCAGCATCTCGGTCATGCGGCCAGCCGCATAGGGCGTGACGGCGACCGTCTGCTTCGCCCGGCCCGTTCCGATCGCCGACAACCGGTCGTTGATCGTCTCCTCGGTCACGGTGGCCGCCACGACCGCCTGCTGCCCGCCGCGCTGGCGCTGGCCGTTGCCCTGACCCGCCGGCTGGTCAGGCGCGCGCGCCACCGTCGCGAATGGAACCCAGTCCATCCCCCAGCGCGCCAGGATATCGGATGAACCCGGAAAGAACCGCACCCAGCCGAAGAATGCGAGGGCCAGCACGATCAGGGATATAAGCGCCTGCTTCCAGAACGACATTCATTACTCCGGTCTGGCCGCGTGTCCCGCGTCGCAGGCATGCGCCGCAATGCGGGATTCCCGCGGCAAATCCCTCGGCGTTTCAAGACATGTCGTCGCCACCGCCACCCATGTCATCTTAAAGTTTAGTAATGTGTAGCGCCAGATGGGCGTGGCCACGGCGGTTGCGCATCACGTCTGCGTTATTCGCGCCGCAGCGCGTCCATCTCGCGAATGCGCGCGGCGCTCTGCTCCGGCAGGCGCTCGGTGACGCCGGCGATCAGGTGTTCGGCCAGGACGAACAGGGCCGCGGACGAATCCCACGCCGACGGGACAGAGGTTCGCCCGGCGATGACATAGCTGGCGAAGCGCGCGATCGGCGACAGCCACTGGTCCGTCACCAGCACGATCGTCACGCCGCGAGCATTGGCCTTCTCCGCCAGGTGCAGCAGGCTGTCCTGGTAGCGGCGGATGTCGAACACCACCAGCACGTCGCGTTTGCCCATGTCGATCAGCCGGTCGCGCCACTGGTTCTCCTGTCCGTCGAGATGGCTCACCCCCGGCCGGATGATGGCGAGATGCGCGGTCGTGTAGCGGGCGATCGGATCGGTGAAGCGGCCCCCAACGAGGTGAACCTTGCGCCTCGGGTCCGACAGCAGCGTCACGATCTCGCCGAGCTGTTTTGCCGAGACGACGCGGAACGTCTCCGAGATATTCTCCAGCATCGCCGACAGCAGCGGCGCCACCCCGCCGTCGCGGCCCGGACGCGCCCGGCCGGTGCGCGACAGCGGCGACTGCAGCCGCGCCGCCAGCTCGTCGTTCAGCGCCGACTGGAACTCGGCATAGTTCTGGTAGCCGAGACGGGCGACGAGCCGCAGGATGGTCGGAGAACTGACGCCTGCCCGCTGCGCGAACTCGGCCACGGTCTTGAGGCCCAGCATCGGGTAGCTGGCGATCAGCGCCTGTGCCGCCCGGCGTTCCCGGGCGGGCATGTCGGTCAGCCGGTCGGTGATCGTCTCGGCAATGCTCGACGCCATCTGATCCCCCGTGAGCCCGGCGAACCGGTTCGCCACTTGGCGTTTGACAATATCCGAATTTCTGTATGAAATCGTCCGCGCCGGCAAGTTCAATCAGAAAACGTATCAAACATTACGTCGGCGAGGGGCATCGTGACGACCAGTGGGCAATCATCGGCCGACATGCGCAGCGCCGTGCGGGTGAGCAATCCCGACGGCGGCAGCCGCTACCTCATCGTCTGCGAACACGCGTCGAACTGGCTCCCGGCGTCGCTGGGCACGCTCGGGCTCTCCGACGAGGACATGACGCGCCACATCGCCTGGGATCCGGGTGCGCTGCCGGTGGCGTCCAGGCTCGCCGAGGCGCTCGACGCGACGCTGGTCGAATCATGCGTCTCCCGCCTCGCCATCGACTGCAACCGCCCGCTCGACGCTCCCGATCTCATCGCCGAGATCAGCGAGACGACGAGGATTCCCGGCAACGAGCGGCTCGACGCCGCAGCGCGGGAGGCGCGCATCGCGCTTGCCTACCGCCCGTTCCACGAAACTCTGGCCGGCGTGGTGGAGAGCCGCGAAGCGGCGGGCCGCGCCACCTGGATCGTGACGATCCACAGTTTCAATCCGGTCTACCGGGGCGTTTCTCGGCCCTGGCATATCGGCATCATCCATGACGAGGACGAACGCCTCTCGGCGCCCCTGCTCTCCGGTCTCCACGCCGTTCCCGGCATTACGGTCGGCGCCAACCAGCCCTACAGCCCGGCCGACCGCGTCTATTTCACCCTCGAGAAGCATGCGCGCCCGCGCGGCCTGCCTTGCGCAATGGTCGAAATCCGCAATGATGTGATCGCCGACGCGGTCTCCCAGGATCTCTGGGCGCGGCGCCTGGCGAAAATCCTGTCCGGCATTCAAGAACCGGAACTGAACCTCGGGATGGAGACGGCCAACACGAAAGGAACCCGTCGCAGTGCCTGAGGCCATAAAGACCTACGTCAGGATCATCGATTCCATGAGCTGGTACATGGGCCTGTTCGCCATGTACCTCATCTTCGTCATGATCGGCATCCTGTCCTACGCATCGATCATGAAGGTGTTCTTCCATCCCTCGCTCTGGACCGTCGAGATGGCCCAGTTCGTCATGGTAGCCTATTTCACCCTCGGCGGAGCCTACACCCTCAAGGAGGGCGACCATGTCCGCATGGACCTGCTCTACAGCGGCTTCACAATGCGCGGAAAGGTGCGGACAGACCTGTTCACGTCGGTCGTGCTGATCGGCTTTCTGGTGATCATGCAGATCGGCGGCGTGTCGTCGCTGATCTACGCGATCGGCTACGGCGAGAAGAGTTTCTCGTCCTGGGCGCCTTTGATGTGGCCGATCAAGGTGGTTCTCAACATCGGCATCTTCTTCACCCTGCTGCAGGCGGTCTCGATCTTCTTCAAGGACTGGGCGGCGCTGAAAGGGGAGAGCCTTTCATGAGCTACGGCCTGATCGCCACTCTCCTGTTCTCGTCGATGATGCTCCTGCTGCTCACCGGGCAGAGGATCTTCGCGGTCATCGGCTTCGTCGGTGCGGCGGCTGCGGTTCTCCTCTGGGGCGAGGGCGGCGTCGAAATCCCCTTCACCGCGATCATCAAGGTGATGAAGTGGTATCCCCTGCTCACCCTGCCGCTGTTCGTCTTCATGGGCTACATGCTGGCGGAATCGAAGATCGCCGACGACCTCTACAAGATGTTCCACGTCTGGTTCGGTCCCGTTCGCGGCGGATTGGCGATCGGCACGATCTTCATGATGGTCATCATCTCGGCCATCAACGGCCTGTCTGTCGCCGGCATGGCGGTCGGCTGCACCATCGCGCTGCCGGCGCTGCTCAGCCGCGGCTACGACAAGATAATGGTCACCGGCGTCATCCAGGCCGGTTCCACGCTCGGCATCCTGATACCGCCAAGCGTCGTGCTCGTGCTCTACGGCATGATCGCGCGCCAGCCTGTCGGCAATCTCTGGCTCGCCGGCGTCTTCCCCGGCCTTCTGATGGCGTCGCTCTTCATCCTCTACATCGTCGTGCGCTCGATGCTGCAGCCGAGCCTCGGGCCGCCGCTGTCGAAGGAGGAGCGCGAACAGTATACCTTCGGCGAGAAGCTATCGCTCGCCCGCGCCGGCATCGTGCCGCTGGTCATCTTCATCACAATGACTGGCCTGTTCATGACCGGCGTCACCAGCCTTGTCGAAAGCTCGGCCGTCGGCGCGGTATCGTCGATCATCGCCGCCTGGTGGCGCGGCGGGCTGAACTGGACGATCATGCACGACACGGTCCGGAAGACGCTCGGCATCTCCTGCATGTTCTTCTGGATCATCACCGCGGCGCTCTGCTTCGGCGCGGTGTTCGACGGGCTGGGCGCGGTCAAGTCGATCGAGAAACTGTTCCTGGGCGAAATGGGACTCGAGCCCTGGCAGGTGCTGGTGCTGATGCAGCTGACCTTTCTCGGTCTCGGCATGTTCCTCGACGACACCGCGATGCTGGTCATCGTCGCGCCGCTGTTCATCCCGCTCGCCGGCGCGCTCGGCTTCGATCTCGTCTGGTATGGCGTGCTCTACACCATCACCTGCCAGATCGCCTATCTGACCCCGCCCTTCGGCTATAATCTCTTCCTGATGCGCGCCATGGCGCCGCCGGAAGTCACCCTGCCGGACATCTACCGGTCGGTCTACCCGTTCGTCGGGATCATGCTGCTCACGTTGTTGATTATCGGGCTGTTCCCCGGGATCGCGACGTGGCTGCCTACCTACGTCTACTCGAAGTAAGCAAAGGGGAACGTGATGAAGACCATGCACAGCAGACGCAACTTCCTGAAGCAGGCCGGCCTCGTGACCGCCGGCGCCGCCGGTGCGACGACGCTCGCCGCACCCGCCGTCATCGCCCAGACGCCGATCAAGTGGCGCCTGCAGACCTATGCCGGCGCGGCGCTGGGTCCGCATGTCACCAAGCCGGCGGTCGACATGTTCAACAAGGCGGCCAAGGGCGAGATGGAAATCGAGCTCTACTACGCCGACCAGATCGTGCCGACGGGCGAACTGTTCCGCGCCATGCAGGCCGGCACGATCAATGCCGTGCATTCCGACGACGACTCGATGGCTGCGCCCGTCGACATCTCCGTCTTCGGCGGCTACTTCCCGTTCGCCACCAAGCACATCCTCGACGTGCCGGTGCTCTTCCAGCAATATGGCCTCGCCGACATCTGGCGCGGCGCCTATGCCAAGGCAGGCGGGGTGGTGTGGCTGTCGGCGGCGGGCCAGGACCCCTGCCATTTCAACACCAAGAAGCCGCTGAATTCGCTTGCCGACCTGCAGGGCCTGCGTCTCTACACCTTCCCGACCGCCGGCAAGTTCCTCGCGCAGTTCGGCGTCGTTCCTGTCTCGATCCCCTACGAAGACGTGCAGGTCGCGGTGCAGACCGGCGAGCTGGACGGCATGAGCTGGTCGGGCATCACCGAGGACTACACCGTCGGCTGGGCCGACGTGACCGACCACTTCACCACCAACAACATCTCGGGCGCGTGGATCGGCTCGTGGTTCGTCAACGAGAAGAGCTGGGCCGACATCCCCGACCATCTCAAGCAGCTCTGGCAGGCCTGCGTCGACGCCGGCCACACCTACCGCAATCAGTGGTACTGGGGCGGCGAAGCCAAGCTGCGCGCCACCGGCGACAAGCTCAAGCTAACCACTATCCCGGCCGCCGAATGGGCTGAAGTGGAGAATGCGGCGCTCAAGTTCTGGGACGAGATTGCCGCCGAGAGCGAAACCAAGGCCAAGGTGGTCGGTATCTTCAAGGAATACAACCAGATCCTGAAGAAGGCCGGCGGCGTCTACACGCAGGGCTGAGCGGCTCTGGACAATCATCAGCGGCCGGGCGCACGATGCCCGGCCGCAATCCCTGCGACAGGGTTTTCGTATCGCCGAGAGGGCAATGATGGCGGGCAATGTGACATTCGACCAGTTGAAGAAGATGGTCGCCGCGGGCGACATCGACACGGTGCTCGCCGCCGCCGTCGACATGCAGGGCCGGCTGATCGGCAAGCGCTTTCTGGCGAAGTATTTCGTCGAATCCGCCTATGACGAGACGCATGGCTGCAACTACCTGCTCGCCAACGACATCGATATGGAGCCGGTGCCCGGCTACAAGGCCGCGAGCTGGTCGAAGGGCTACGGCGATTTCACCATGAAGCCCGACCTCGGCACGATCCGCGTCGTGCCATGGCTCGAAAAGACGGCACTGGTGCTGAACGACATCCAGGACCACCACACCCACGAGGACCTGCCGCATTCGCCGCGCGCGATCCTGAGGAAGCAGGTGGCGCGGCTGAAGGAGAGGGGCTGGATCGGCTATTTCGCCTCCGAGCTCGAATTCTACCTGCTCGACGAGAGCTACGATTCCGCCCGCGACAAGCACTGGCAGAACCTGAAGACCGCCTCGCCCTATATCGGCGACTACCTGATCGGTATCACGACCAAGGAAGAAGACGTGATGCGCCGCCTGCGCAACGAGATGGAGGCCGCCGGCATCCCGATCGAGAACTCGAAGGGCGAATGGGGCCCGGGCCAGGAGGAGATCAACGTCCGCTACGCCGAGGCGCTCGAGATGGCCGACCGTCATGTCGTGCTCAAGAACGGCGCCAAGGAGATCGCCGGCCAGATGGGCAAGGCGATCACCTTCATGGCCAAATACAATTTCGGCCTGGCCGGCAATTCCAGCCACATCCACAATTCGCTGTGGAGCGCCGACGGCAAGACACCGCTCTTCTTCGACAAGAAGGCGCCGTGGACGCTGAGCGAACTCGGCCGGCAATGGTCGGCGGGTCAGCTCAAATATGCCAAGGAGTTCACCTGGTTCCTGGCGCCCTACATCAACTCCTACAAGCGCTTCCAGTCCGGCACCTTCGCGCCGACCAAGATCATGTGGTCGGAAGACAACCGCACCGCCGGCTTCCGGCTGTGCGGGGAGGGGACCAAGGGCATCCGCATGGAGTGCCGCATCGGCGGCGCCGACCTCAACCCCTATCTCGCCTTCGCCGCCCTGATCGCGGCGGGCCTCGCCGGCATCGACGAGAAGCTCGAATTGCAGAAGCCCTTCGTCGGCGACGCCTACCAGGCGTCGAAACTGCCGGAGATCCCGAAGACCCTGCGCGAGGCGACCGAGACGCTGGCGAAATCGAAGATGCTGCGCTCCGCCCTCGGCGACGACGTGGTCGAGCACTACGTCCACACCGCGCGCTGGGAGCAGTTCGAATACGACCGCCGCATCACCGACTGGGAGCTGCATCGCGGCTTCGAGCGCTACTGAACGACAACAAGAACACGAGGAACTACCATGACCGAAACGGTCAAGATCAAATCCCCCGTCGATGGCTCGATCTATGCCGAGCGGCCTGTCGCCACCGACCAGGCGGTCAATGCCGCCGTCGAGCGTGCCAAGGCTGCGCAGGCGAAATGGGTCGACGTGCCGGTCGCCGAGCGCTGCAGATATATGCTGGCCATGCTCGAGGCGCTGGTCGGCATGTCCGACGAGATCGTGCCTGAGCTCGCCTGGCAGATGGGCCGGCCTGTCCGCTACGGCGGCGAGTTCGGCGGCGTCAAGGAGCGCACGCAATACATGGTCGAGATCGCCGAACAGGCGCTGAAGCCGGTCATGGCGTCCAACCCGAAGGAGGGCTTCCGCCGCTACGTCAAGCGCGAGCCGCTCGGCGTCGTCATGGTCATCGCGCCGTGGAACTATCCCTATCTGACCGCGGTCAACACGATCGTGCCTGCGCTGATCGCGGGCTCGGCCGTCATCCTGAAGCACGCGGCGCAGACGCTTCTGGTGGGGGAACGCTTCCAGAAGGCGTTCGACATGGCCGGCCTGCCCAAGGGCCTGTTCCAGAATCTGGTGATGAACCACGCCCAGACCGAGAAGCTGCTCGCCTCGGGCAAGATCGACCACGTCAACTTCACCGGCTCGGTCGCTGGCGGACGCGCGATCGAGAAGGCGGGCGCCGGCACCTTCATGACGATGGGGCTGGAGCTCGGCGGCAAGGACCCGGCCTACGTGCTCCCCGACGCCAAGCTCGACCATGCGATCGCCAACCTCGCCGAGGGCGCGTTCTACAATTCCGGCCAGTGCTGCTGCGGCATCGAGCGGATCTACGTGCACGAGAAGATCTACGACGATTTCGTCGACGGCTTCATCGCCGAGAGCAAAAACTGGACGCTCGGCAACCCGACCGACGCCTCGACCGTCATGGGCCCGATGGCGCAGGCCCGCTTCGCCGACTTCATCCGCGAGCAGAAGGCCGAGGCGCTGCGCAAGGGCGCGACGGCTCACCTCAACACGAAGGACGAGCGCGACGTCGCCGGCTCGCCCTACCTGCCGGTCGAGGTGCTGACCAATGTCGACCACCAGATGAGCGTCATGCGCGAGGAGAGCTTCGGCCCCGTCGTCGGCATCATGAAGGTGCGCGGCGACGAGGATGCGATTGCGCTGATGAACGACAGCCCCTACGGCCTCACCGCCTCGATCTGGACACGCGACATCGAGCGCGCCGCGGCGATCGGCGACCGCGTCGAGACCGGCACCGTGTTCATGAACCGCTGCGACTACCTCGATCCGGCACTGGTCTGGACGGGCGTCAAGGACACCGGCAAGGGCGCGGCACTGTCGGCCATCGGCTTCGAGAACCTGACGCGGCCGAAGAGCTTCCATCTGCGCGAAGCCATCTGATTTCGAAAGACCATGCGATGACCAAGCTCGTTTCCAAATGGAACTACCCGACCACGATCCGCTTCGGCGCCGGGCGCATCTCGGAACTGCCCGATGCGCTCGCCGCCGCCGGCATCAAGAAGCCGCTCTTCGTCACCGATCCGGGGCTGGTCAAGCTGCCGGTGGTCGCCAAGACGCTGAAGATTCTCGACGACGCCGGCGTGCCCTATGCGGTGTTCTCCGACGTCAAGCCCAACCCGGTCGAGGCCAACCTCACCGCCGGCATCGCCGCCTGGAAGAAGGGCAAGCATGACGGCGCCATCGTCTTCGGCGGCGGCTCGGCCATCGACCTCGGCAAGCTGATCGCCTTCCAGGCCGGACAGACGCGGCCGGTCTGGGACTTCGAGGACATCGGCGACTGGTGGACGCGGGCGGATGCCTCCAAGATCGCGCCGATCGTCGCGGTGCCGACGACGGCGGGCACCGGCTCGGAGGTCGGCCGCGCGGCGGTGCTGACGCATGAGGAGAGCCACACCAAGAAGATCATCTTCCACCCGAAGATGCTGCCCGCCATCGTCATCGCCGATCCGGAGCTGACGGTCGGCATGCCGGCCTTCATCACGGTCGGCACCGGCATGGACGCACTCGCCCATTGTCTCGAGGCCTATTGCGCGCCGGGCTACCATCCGATGGCGGACGGTATCGCACTCGAAGGCATGCGGCTCGTGTTCGAGAACCTGCCCAAGGCCGTCGCCAACCCGACGGATCTCACCGCCCGCGCCCACATGATGAGCGCCGCCGCCATGGGCGCCACGGCCTTCCAGAAGGGGCTCGGCGCCATCCACTCGCTGTCGCATCCGATCGGGGCGCTCTACGACACGCATCACGGCATGACCAATGCTGTGTTCATGCCCTACGTGCTCGCCTTCAACCGCCCGGCCATCGAGGAGCGGCTGGCGCGTGCGGCGGCCTATCTCGGCATCAAGGGCGGCTACGAAGGCTTCGCCAAGGCAGTGCTCAAGCTGCGCAAGCAGCTGAAAGTGCCGCACACGCTTCCCGAGCTGGTCAAGGGGCTCGACATGGACAAGAAGCGCAAGGCGATGATCGCCGAGATGGCTGTGGCCGACCCCTCGACGGGTTCGAACCCGGTCAAGTTCACCAAGAAGGCGGCGCTCGAGGTTCTCGAGAACGCGATCGAGGGCAAGCTTTGAGGCGCCTGCCGGCCCGCCGCGACACCGCGGGCCGGCGACGTTTCGAAAAATCGTTAGCCGGAAAAATTTAGGCACGCCGGCTGATTGCGGGAAAGTGTGGAAAACGCTTTAATTTCGGCAAGGCGCAGTCTTCGCAGGACATTCATCCGTTTGTCATGGGAAGCGGATACCCGCGTTGCCGGTGCCTGTGGGCGTCAGTCTCAAGGAGAAGAACATGTTCAGGACAATGGGGAAGATCCTTTCGGTCACGGCGGCGACGCTGATGGCCTCGTCGGCGATCTCGTCGGCTCAGGATCTGGCGGCGATCGAAGCTGCCGCCAAGGCGGAAGGCATGCTGACGACGATCGCGCTGCCGCACGACTGGTGCGGCTACGGCGGGGTCATCGAAGGCTTCAAGAAGAAATATCCGGAAATCACCGTGAACGAGCTCAATCCCGACGCCGGTTCGGCGGACGAGATCGAGGCGATCAAGGCGAACAAGGACAACAAGGGCCCGCAGGCGCCCGACGTGATCGACGTCGGCCTGGCTTTCGGCCCGTCGTCGAAGGCCGAGGGCCTGGTGCAGCCGTACAAGGTCTCGACCTGGGATTCGATTCCCGAGGGTGCCAAGGATCCGGAAGGCCACTGGTACGGCGACTACTACGGCGTGATGTCGTTGCTCGTGAACAAGGACCTCGTCCCCAACACGCCGGCCGACTGGGCCGATCTCCTGAAGCCGGAATACAAGGGCCAGGTGGCTCTGGCCGGTGATCCGCGCGCGTCCAACCAGGCGATCCTGGCGGCTCTCGCGGCCGGCCTCGCCAAGGGCGGCAAGGCAGGCAAGGAAGCCGGCGAAAAGGGCCTCGAGTTCTTCGCCGAGCTCAACAAGGCCGGCAACTTCGTGCCGGTGATCGGCAAGGCCGGGACGCTCGCCCAGGGCGCCACCCCGATCGTCGTGATGTGGGACTACAACGCGCTCGCCGCCAAGGACACGCTCGCCGGCAACCCGCCGGTCGAAGTCGTGGTGCCGAAGTCGGGCGTGCTCGCCGGCGTCTACGTCCAGGCGATCAGCGCCTATGCGCCGCATCCGAACGCGGCGAAGCTGTGGATGGAGTATCTCTATTCCGACGAGGGCCAGCTCGGTTGGCTCAAGGGCTACTGTCACCCGATCCGCTTCAACGACATGGCCAAGCGCGGCGTCATCCCGCAGGACCTCCTCGACAAGCTGCCGCCGGCGGCTTCCTACGAGGCGGCCTACTTCCCGACGCTTGACGAGGTCAACGAGAACAAGGCCGCCGTCACCGGCGGCTGGGACAAGGTCGTCGGCGCCAACGTTCAGTAGGCGCCTGAAAGCTCGCCTGCCCCGCGATCGTGCGGGGCAGGTCCTCCTTTGTCGAAACGATTGTCCAGATGACGGCAAGTGCGGCGCCCGCGCAGTCTGAGAAGCCAAGGTTGCGGCTGCCGCTCGACTGGCTGGGCGTCGCGCCGTTCCTCCTCTTCGCGCTTCTGTTTCTCATCCTGCCGACGATGAACATCGTCATCGGCGCCTTCCAGAATCCGGCCGGCGAGTTCACCCTCAAGAACGTGCAGGGCCTGTTCACGCCGTCCATCATGGCGGCCTACTGGATCTCCATCCGCATCAGCCTGGCCTCGGCCATCCTCGGCTGCATCGTCGGCTTCCTCATGGCCGCCGCCGTCGTGCTCGGCGGCCTGCCCAACTGGGTGCGTTCGCCGCTTCTTACCTTCTCGGGGGTGGCTTCGAACTTCGCCGGCGTGCCGCTCGCCTTCGCCTTCATCGCGACGCTCGGTCCCATCGGCCTCGTCACCGTCTTCCTGCGCACCCAGCTCGGCATCGACCTGCGCTCGCTCGGCTTCAACCTCCTGTCCTTCTGGGGCCTGACGCTCACCTATCTGTTCTTCCAGATCCCGCTGATGATCCTGATCATCACGCCGGCGCTCGACGGGCTGAAGCGCGAATGGCGCGAGGCGGCCAGCATTCTCGGCGCTACCGGACGGCAGTACTGGACGATGATCGCCCTGCCGATCCTGTTTCCGTCGCTTCTGGGCACGCTGGCGCTCCTGTTCGCCAATGCCTTCGGCGCCGTGGCCACCGCGATCGCGCTCACCGGGTCGTCGCTGTCGATCGTGCCGATCCTGCTGTTCGCGCAGATCCGCGGTGACGTGCTGGGCGATCCCCATCTCGGCTACGCGCTCGCCTTCGGCATGATCGTCGTCACCGGCATCGCCAACACGATCTACATCTGGCTGCGCGCCCGTTCGGAGCGGTGGCTCAAATGAGAAAGTTCTGGGCCTGGGCGGCCGTCATCCTCGGCATGCTCTACTTCGTCCTGCCGCTCGTCGGCATGACCGAGTTCTCGCTCAAGATGCGCCGCGGCGTCTATTCCTTCGACGCCTATGCCAAGGTGCTCGCCGATCCGAAATTCCAGGAGACCTTCGCCTATTCGGCGGGGATGGCGGTGGCCACGATCATCTTCGGCGTCGTGCTGATCGTGCCGACGGCCTACTGGGTGCGGCTCCGGCTGCCGGGGCTCAGGCCCTATATCGAGTTCATCACGCTTTTGCCGCTGGTCATCCCGGCCATCGTCATCGTCTTCGGCTACATCCGGCTCTACAACACGTCGAGCTTCCTGCCGCTCACCGGCTCGGCCACCGGCACCAACATCCTCCTGATGTTCGGTTACGCGACGCTGGCGCTGCCCTATATGTACCGGGCGGTCGACACGGGACTTCGCACGATCGACGTCGGCACGCTGACCGAGGCGGCGCAGTCGCTCGGCGCCGGGTGGATCACCATTCTCGCCCGCATCATCCTGCCCAACGTGCTGGTCGCGGTCATGTCCGGCGCGTTCCTCACCTTCGCCATCG
Organism: Mesorhizobium sp.; assembly: GCA_041913465.1. GTDB lineage: Bacteria > Pseudomonadota > Alphaproteobacteria > Rhizobiales > Rhizobiaceae > Mesorhizobium_A. The sequence goes on from JAYSFJ010000020.1 coordinate 16,688, forward strand.
TCATCGGCGAGTTCACGCTGGCCGCGCTTTTGAACCGCCCCGCCTTCGGGCCCTACATGCAGCTGCTCGGCGCCAACCGCGCCTACGAGCCCGCCGCGCTCGCGGTCATCGCCTTTGCCATCACATGGGGCTGCATGGCCCTCATCCAGGTCGTCTCCCGCTTCGCCCCCCGGGCGCCAGCGCAGCTCCACTAACCGGAAGAACCCATGTCGGAACCGTTCCTCTCGATCCAGCATGTCCGGAAATCCTTCGGTGCGACGACGGTCGTGCAGGACTTCAACCTCGACGTCGACAAGGGCGAGTTCATCTCCTTCCTCGGCCCCTCGGGCTGCGGCAAGACGACCATGCTGCGCATCGTCGCCGGTTTCGAGCAGCCGAGCGCCGGCCGCATCGTCGTCGGCGGCAAGGACATGACGAGCCTGAAGCCCAACCAGCGCAACATCGGCATGGTGTTCCAGGCCTATGCGCTGTTTCCCAATATGACGGTGGCGCAGAACATCGGCTTCGGCCTCAAGGTCGCCGGCAAGCCGAAGGCGGAAATCGACGCCCGCGTCGCCGAGATGCTGGCCCTGATCAAGCTCGGCGAATTCGGCTCGCGCTATCCCTACCAGCTCTCCGGCGGCCAGCAGCAGCGCGTTGCCCTGGCGCGCGCGCTTGCGCCCAAGCCGCGGCTGCTGCTCCTCGACGAGCCGCTGTCGGCGCTCGACGCCAAGGTGCGCGTGTCGCTGCGCGACGAGATCCGCGCCATCCAGCGTGAACTCGGCATCACCACGATCTTCGTCACTCACGACCAGGAAGAGGCGATGTCGATGTCCGACCGCATCGTGGTCATGAATGCGGGCCGTGCCGACCAGGTCGGCGCGCCGTTCGAGGTCTACAATCGTCCGGCGACCCGCTTCGTCGCCGGCTTCGTCGGCACGCTCAACGTGCTCGACGCGGTGGTCAAGGATCCGGCGTCCGGCGCGGTCGAGATCGGCGGCGTGCCGGTTGCGCTGGCGCGCACCGTTGCCGATGCGAAGAGCGGCGACAGGATTTCGCTGGCGCTGCGTCCGGAAACCATTTCGATGACGAAGGAGGCGGGCCGCAGCGTCGCCATCCCGTGCACGATCACGTCGGTCAACTTCCTCGGTTCGGTGATCCGCATCAGTGCGGACGCCGGCGGCAACAGCCTGTCGTTCGACACGTTCAACAATCCGGCCGCCCCGCCGCCGACGCCTGGCGACAGGACGACCGTGCACTTCTCTCCCGCCGACTTGCTGGTGCTTCAGGCGTGAGTGACTGAGCCGTTCACTGTTCGACGACGGCCGGATGGCAGTTGCTGGCGCAGAACGACCAGAATGCGAACGAGCAGCCGCCGCCCGCGCAGTCGTATTCGTGAATGCGCAGGAAATAGTCGCGCCCCATGCCGAAGGCTTCGAACACCTCGAACATCTCCGTCAGCGTCAGGTTCATCATCAGCGGGCGATAATTGCCATGCGCAAGCCCGCCGCCCTTGAATTCCAGGCTGTCGGCGAAAGCGCGGAAGTCCGCGTCGGGCAGCTTGGCGAGACCCGGCACCGCCTTGCGGTTGACCATGAGGCTCGCCTTGTCGCGGATGATCCAGTCGGCGTTCGAGGCGAGAAGGTTCAGATAGGCCTGGCCGTCGGTGGCAAGGCGCGACTTGTCGATTGCATAGGAAAGCATGTGCACGTTCCTTCCGGGATGTCCCGCCCCGGGAGCCAATTCTGCACTTCGCCGGCCGCGCCGACATGAACCGGATCACACACGCCCCGTGGATCGATTTTCCGCGGCTTCCGCGCTAACACCGTGCGCACTCGCCATTTGCCCTGCCACCGCCTCTTCCGATCCGCCGCCTTCCGGCCAGGCGCCTTTGACGTGGGCCTACCGCCTAAGTTCGCCGGCATCTTCCGGACCACACCTCCGGCCGTCATCCCGGCCGCCGGAGGCGAACCGGGATCTATTCTTCTCTCCGGTTACACGCCTAAAACGCCCCACGGAAAGACCGTCGGTGCCTCTCAACCGACGGCCAATGGGTCCCGGCTGGCCTCCGGCCGCCGGGATGACGCCGCGCTCGATTGTCCCGCAGCGAAAAAAAATCGATCCACCCCCCTTCGCCCCTCCGCGACACTGTCCGCGATGAAAGGAGGCGCAGGTGAGCGTTTGGAGCGAAGCGAGTGATTGGCAAAGCGCGATCGACTGGGACCTCGTCATCGAGCGCAATGTCCGTCTGCTCTCCGGCATCGTCGCCTCCCTGTTCGCGATGGTGGGGCTCTCCTCGCCCCTTATGGCGAGTCGAGAAGCGGTGGCCGCAGGCCACGAAAAGCCCCGAAATGGGCTTTTCGAGCGCCCGAGCGCCCGGAGCCATAGCGAAGGGCCGGGTTCGGCCGGGCTCGCCTCTTCCTCGCCCCTTGAGGGAGAGGATGGTTCGGCTCGGCGAGGCGAAGCCGAGGCGTTAGCCGGACCTGGTGAGGGGTGTCTTCCCCGCCGCGTCCACCGCGCCGTCTACCGCCTGCTGCGTGCGGCGGAGGCCGCAGTGCGCCGACTGATCGTCGTCGTCGGCCGCGACATGGTCGCGGCGGAGCCCGTCCTTCCGCCGCTCTCGCAAACCTCCGGCCCGCTGGTCAAGCATATCCACGTCAACCTCGGCCTGGCCCACGCCCCCGCAACGGCTACGCAAGCACCCACCGAGCCTGATCCACCGCGCCGCCTCTCCTTCCCTCTCCTCGACCCGCTGCCGGACCCCGACGCGCCGCCGTTCCATATCCGCACCTCCGGCGTGCCGCGCATTTCTTTTCCCGGCTGGACGCCGCTCTTTCCGATCGCGCCCCGGCACGACCCATCGCCAAACGATCCGATCGATACCGGACATCTCCGCCTGCGCCTCGACGCGCTCGCCTCAGCCCTCTCCGACCTGCCGCGCCAGGCGATGCGCCTCGCCCGCTGGCAGGCCCGCCGCGAGGCGCTGCGAAAAGCCGGCCGCGCCGGCCGCCTCTCGCCGCTGCGCCCCGGCCCCGCTTACGCGCTCCGCCGCCCCGGCTCGCCGCGGCCCGAGCACGCGGTCGACGACGTCCTGCGCGACGTCCACTATTTCGCCTGGGAGGCGCGGCGCGACACGTCTTGAAGAAGCGACTGCCCGTCCCACGCGCCCCGTCATCCTCGGGCTTGTCCCGAGGATCTACCTTCGCTTGTCTTTATCCGAGACGACCATCGTATCAACGCCGGCAGATCCTCGGCTCAAGGCCGAGCACGGCGGCGTGCGTGCGACCTCATGCACGTTTGCGCTTCTCTCCGCAGCGGGGAGAGCGGGCCGCATCCGCCATCCCTTGTTCCAGCTCGTCTTTTCGGCGACCCTTTCCGAATCCGGCTGAAACGCCATCGGGGATCAGATCCGACATGACGCATGCCCGCTTCAATCCGCTCATTGCCGGGCAATCGTCCCCGCCGGTTCCGGCCGTCCAGGCCTGGGCGCGCGCTTATGACGGTCGGCATGGCCCGCTGCTCGACCTGTCGCAGGCGGTCCCCGGATATCCACCACATCCCGATCTGCTGGCCTGGCTCGGGGAGGCGGCGGCCGACCGCGCTTTTGCCGGCTATGGCCCGATCGAGGGAGAGTTGGCGCTGCGCCGGGCCTATGCGGCTCATGTGGGCGCGCTTTACGGTGCGGCGATCGACGCATCGAACATCCAGATCACGTCCGGCTGTAACCAGGCTTTCTTCGCCGCGGCGATGGCGATCGCCGGTGCGGGCGAGAGGATCCTGATGACCAATCCCTGCTATTTCAACCACGATACCACGCTCGCCATGCTCGGCATCGGCATCGACTATGTCGACCTCGATCCGGCGTCGGGTTTCCTGCCCGATGCGGAATTGGTCGAGGCGGCGTTCGCTGGAGGTGCGAAGGCGCTGGCCCTGGTCACGCCCAACAATCCGACCGGAGCGGTCTATCCGCCGGACCTGTTGCGGCGCCTGTTCGACATCTGCCGGGAGAGGGGCGCCTGGCTGATCCTCGACGAGACCTATCGCGACTTCCTGCCGCCGGGATCGGAGCCGCCCCACGGGCTGATGGGCATCGACGGCTGGGAGGACAATCTCGTCCAGCTCTATTCGTTCTCGAAGTCCTTCTGCATCCCCGGGCACCGGCTGGGCGCGGTGACGGCGTCGCCCGCCATGGTCGGCGAGATCGCGAAGATCATGGACAATCTGCAGATCTGCGCGCCGCGCCCGCCTCAGGCGGCGGTGGCGAGGGGGTTGCCGGCGCTCGCCGAATGGCGGGAGACCAACCGTCATGAAATCATGGCGCGGACCCAGGCCTTGCGGGCGGCGATGGCCGCGTTGCCCGGCTGGCAGCTTCAGTCGCTCGGCGCCTATTTCGCCTTTGTCCGCCACCCATTCGGGGAAATGCCGTCGCGGGTCGTGGGCGAACGCATGGCCCGCGAGGCGGGCGTGCTCGTCATTCCGGGCGAGTTCTTCGGCAAGCGGCAGGAAGGTTTCCTGCGCTTCGCCTTCGCCAATGCCGACGGCGCGGCGATCCGCACCCTGCCGGAACGCCTCGCCGTGCTGAGCTGATCAGGCGGCCTGGAACTCGAAGGGAACGACCACGCCGGCCGGCTTGCGGTCCGCGATCAGGCTACCGGCCTGCAGCAGCGCGGCGAAGCGCCCGCCGCGTGCGGCGAGTTCGTCGAACGAGCCTTGCTCGACGATGCGGCCCTCGTCCATAAACAGCACGAGATCGGCGTCGCGCACCGTCGACAGGCGGTGGGCGATGATGAAGGTCGTGCGGTTGTGGCGCAGGTCGTCCACTGCGGCGCGGACGCGTTCCTCGGTCTCCACGTCGAGCGCGCTCGTCGCCTCGTCGAGCACCAGGATCGGCGCGTCCTTGAGGATCGCGCGGGCGATCGCGATACGCTGGCGTTCGCCGCCCGACAGCTGGCCGCCCCGCTCGCCGACGAGCGTGTCGTAGCCGTCGGACTTGTCGAGGATGAAGTCGTGCGCCGCCGCCGCGCGCGCGGCCTCGTGGATGTCGTCGTTCGATGCGTTGGCGCGGCCGACCCGGATGTTCTCCTCGATCGTCCGGTTGAGCAGGGCGGAATCCTGGAACACCGTCGCGATCGAGCCGCGCAGCGACGCGCGGGTGACACGGCGGGTGTCGACCCCGTCGATGTAGATCGCGCCTTCGAGCGGATCGTAGACCCGCTGCAGCAGGTTGATGAGCGTCGTCTTGCCGGCGCCGGTCGGACCGACGATCGCCACGGTCTTGCCCGGCTCGACGGCGAAGGAGACGTTGCTGACGCCGCGCGCCGCATTGGCGAAGGCAAAGCTGACATTGTCGAAGCGGACATGGCCGGAGACGTGGCCGAGCGCGTCGACGCCATCGGGCTCCTTGCGCATCTCGGTCGCGTCCTCGAGGCGGTAGAACTCCTCGAGCCGGACCCGGCTCTCGAAGATCTGGTTGACGAAGGACGAAATCTGGTCGAGCCGGCTGATCAGCAGCGAGGCGAAGCCGGTGAAGGCTACGATGTCGCCGACCCTCAGCTGCCCCCACGACACCAGCAGCGCGCCGATGATCATCACCACCATCATCGAAATGGTCGAGGCGACGCGGTGCATGGCGCTGGCCAGCGCCCACCAGTCGAGGACGGGGTACTGCGCCTTGATCAAGCGGTCGACGAAGACGCGCAGCGACTGCGTCTCCTGCGAGATGCGGTTGTAGCTCTGCAACAGCGCGACATTGCTGACGGAATCGCTGACATGGGCGAACACCTTGTGATGGTGCGCCTCGACGGCCTTCTGGTTCTGCTCGGTCCGGCGCATGACGAAGCGGCCGATCGCGAAATACGAGACGCCCAGCACCATCAGCACCAGCGAGAGGCGGTAGTCGACGGCGATGGCGGTCGGGATGAGGAGAACCAGCGAAACGGCGGTGGTCAGATGCTGGCGCATGAATTCGAGCCAGAGGCCGAACAGCGTGTCGACGGCGCGGATCAGCGTGTGCAGAACGTTGGAAGTGCCGCGATCGTAGTGCCACGACAGCGGCATCGTCATCACGTTGGAGAAGGAGCGCGTCAGCACCTCGACGCGCATGCGGTGCGCGAGCCGGTCAGCCTGGCGGGCGACGAGAACGAAGGCAATGATGTTGAAGAGGCCGAGGGCGGCCCACAGCATCAGCGTCGGCACAACGTCGCCCTTGTCGGCGATGACATCGATGATGCGGCCGAAAAGGATCGGCTCGGCGATCATGACCATGGCCAGGACGATGTTGGAGCAGCAGACGATCAGCACGCTCCGGGCTTTGGGGGCAAGGTAGTTCAAAGCCCGCCAATAAACTTCCAGCAGTGTCACTCGCTCACTCCGCCCACTTCTTTGTGCATTGCACCATGTCGAGACGAATGTCGCGAGACAATGTGCCAATCATGGCAGACGTTCCGAATCCGACTACAAATCTCGTGCCGCGCTTGTAACGCTGCGTGATCACAGAGCCGTGAATGCGTGACTCTCGACACACGAATGTCGAGGGCGTCGATCAATGCCTTTGCCGAGTATCGATATTGCTGTCAGCCCTCACCCGATCTGGACAATTCCACGCTTTTGCCTAAACGGGGGCCTACTTGGACGCAGGCCCTGCGGACGCCTGAACGCACCAGCCTGCAATCGGTTCCCCTGGGGAACTCGCGATTGAAACAAAGACACCTCAATTTGTGAGGCCCAGCGTATTGCCACGCAACCAATCGCTTTCTAAACGATTTACGCCGCGCCCGGCTGGGACCGCCCTTGCCCGCTGTTGCGACGTTCGCCGTTTGGATCTTCGTCTATGAACGCCCCACTCAAGTCACTCCGGGCCGATCCGGACGTGCGACCGCTCCCGCCGAAAGCCGAACAGCCGATCCGCTACGACTTCTTCCAGGAGGAGAGGCTTCGCAGGCTCGGCGTCGACCTCGCCTCGGGACGCATCCCCAACCTGCCGGGACTGGGAGAAGGGAACTTTCATGCGCGCATCAACGAGAACGCGGCGCGGATCCTTGCCGTCTACAAGGATACGAACGCGGCGCAGGCGCGAGGCGAGACGATAACGCCGGCCGCGCAGTGGCTGCTCGACAACAATTACCTTGTCGAGGAGAGCATCGTGCAGATCCGCCGCGATCTGCCGAAACGGTTCTACCGCGAGCTGCCGACCGTCAAGCTGCCGAACGGCGCGTCCGTGCCGCGCACGCTGCTGATCGCCTGGGCCTATGTCGGGCACACCGACTCGATGATCTCGAAGGATCTGCTGCAGGTGCTTGTCGAGGGATATCAGTCCGTCACGCCGCTGAGGATCGGCGAGATCTGGGCGCTGCCCTCCTTCGTCCGTTTCGTCCTCTGCGAGAACCTTCGCCGGCTCGCGGTGCGCGTCGACCGCGCCCGGCTGATGCGGCGGGCCGCCAACGAAGTCGCCGACAAGCTCGGGCAGCAGGCAGATCCCGCCGCCCAGGAGGCGATCCTCGCCGCCTACGCGGCGCACGCCAGCGACGCCTCCTTCGCGACGCAGCTTCTGCACCGCCTCCGCGACGGGTCGCGAAGCGCCGGCACAGCTCTGCAATGGCTCGAGCGCGAGCTCGAAAAGCACGGATCGGACGCCGAGGAGATCACGCTCACCGAGCACCGGACTCTCGCCAGCGGCAACGTCACCACGGGCAACATCATCCGCGGGTTCCGGACGGTCAACGACGTCGACTGGACCGGATGGTTCGAGGGTGTCAGCCTCATCGACGTGATGCTGCGGGAGCAGTCGAATTTCGCGGAACTCGATTTCGCCTCCCGCGACCAGTACCGCACCGCGATCGAGGACATCGCGCGCCGGTCGCACCTGAGCGAACACGACGTCGCGGAGCGCGCGCTGCAGTTGGCGGCGGCCGCGAACGGCTCGGGCGAGTCGGATATCGGCTTCTTTCTTGTCGGGCCGCGCCGCGGCGAACTCGAACACGCCGTCAACTATCGCCCGAAGGCGAGCGAGCGGCTGATGCGCCTGCTGAGGCGCGGGGGCTGGGTATCGATCGCGGCTCCCGTCGCGGTACTGACTGCGCTGTTCATCCTCACCGCCTGGACGGTGACCAGGGCCGCGGGTCTTCCGACCGGCTGGACCGTCCTGTTGCTGGCGCTCTTCGCCTTCCCGGCCATGGAAGGCTCGGTCGCGCTGTTCAACACGCTGATGCTGCTGTTCATGCGGCCGACCCGGCTGATCGGATACGAGTTCCGTGACGGGGTGCCCGCCGAAGCACGCACGCTGGTCGTCGTGCCGGCGCTGATCGGCTCGCGCGCCGATGTCGAGGAACTGACGCACCGGCTCGAAGTCCACCATCTCGCCAATATGGGCGGCGAACTCTACTACGCGCTTCTGACCGACTGGCCCGACAGCCGTGAGGAGCAGACGGATCAGGATCTCGAGCTGCTCGTCTATGCGCGCGCGCAGATCGCGCTGCTCAACGAGCGCCATCCGGAAGGCGTGGCGAAACGGTTCCATCTTCTGCACAGGCGCCGCCTCTACAACGAGGCTGAGGGCGCGTGGATGGGTTGGGAGCGCAAGCGCGGCAAGCTGGACGAGCTCAACCTTCTGCTTCGCGGCGATCCAGACACGACCTTCCTCGCCCTCGATACCCCGCTGCCGCCGGACGTCGTCCATGTCCTGACACTCGATTCGGATACGCGCATGACGCGCGACGCGGCGACGAAGATGGCCGGCAAGATCGCGCATCCGCTCAACCGGCCCGTCATCGACAGGGACGCCCGCCGGGTCGTGCGCGGCTATGGCATCCTCCAGCCGCGGGTGACGCCGTCGCTCACGACAGGGGAGGAGTCCTCGTTCTTCCAGCGGGTGTTCTCGGCCAATCGCGGGCTCGATCCGTATGTCTTCGCGGTGTCGGATCTCTACCAGGACGTCTTCGGCGAAGGGACGTTCACCGGCAAGGGCCTCTACCATATCGATGCGATGGACGCGGCCCTGAAGGATAGGATCGCCGAGAACGCCATCCTCAGCCACGATCTCCTCGAAGGAGCCTTCGCCCGGGCCGCCCTGGTGACGGATGTCGAGGTGGTCGAGGATTATCCCGCCCACTATCCGGTCGACGCGTCGCGGCATCACCGCTGGGCTCGCGGCGACTGGCAGCTCCTGCCTTACATGTTCGATCTTCGCTCCGGCATGAGCGGCGTCTCGCGCTGGAAGATGGTCGACAATCTGCGCCGGTCGCTCACGCCGATCTTCTGGATTCTTGCGGCGGTCGCGGCCTGGACGCTGATGCCCTTCACGTTCGCGTCGCAGTGGATGGCCTTGCTCGTCGTCGCGCTGTTCATCGCGCCGACCTTCGACATCATCCACAACCTGACGCCCAAGAGCACCGAGAACACGTTGCGCGGCCATTTCGCCGCCTTCGTGCGCGACTTCGTCTATGCCTCGGCCCAGGTCGCCTTGAAGATCACCTTCATCAGCCACTCCGCGTGGATGATGGGCGACGCGATCCTGCGCACCCTGCACCGGGTGTTCGTGTCGCGGCGCCATTTGCTCGAATGGCGCACGGCGTCGCAGGTGCAGAAGTCGCAGTCGGACGGGGTTCTTCCCTACTACCGTCTCATGAGTGGATCGGTGATCGTGGGCCTGCTTGCGGCCGTGATCGCCTGGTTTGGCGGGACGACAGGATATTATCTCGCCGTCATCTACGGGGTCCTGTGGGCTGCCGCGCCGGCGATCGCATGGCTGGTCAGCCGTTCAGCCGAGATCGAGGACCAGATCACCGTCACGGAGACCGATCGCGAGAAGCTGCGCCGTGTGGCGCGGCGGACCTGGCTCTATTTCGAGACGTTCGTCACCGCGGAACACAATCTCCTCCCGCCGGACAATTTCCAGGAGACGCCCCATCCGGTGGAGGCAGGCCGCACCTCGCCCACCAATATCGGCATGTATCTGCTGTCGACCGTCTCGGCGCGCGACTTCGGCTGGATCTCGCTCGGCGAGGCGGCTGACCGTGTTGCCGGCACGCTCGATACCGTGGATCGGCTCGAAAAGCACAGGGGGCACCTCTACAATTGGTACGACACGAGGTCGCTCAACCCACTTCTCCCCCGCTACATCTCAAGTGTCGACAGCGGCAATCTCGCCGGCCACCTGATCGCAGTCGCGAGCGCCTTCGCGGAGTGGGCGGAGGCTCCCGCCGCCTATCTGCAGGGCGATCTCGACGGGATCCTCGACACGCTCGGCGTTTTCGACATGGCGCTGTCGAGCCTCCCGGACGACCGCCGCCAGATCCGGCCGGTGCGCCAGCGCCTCGTCGAACGCACGACCGGCATGCGCCGGGCCGTGCTGTCGATCAAGAACGAGCCGGAAACCGCCGCCATCCGCACCCTCAACCTCGCCGTCAACGCGGGGGAAATCCTCAAGCTTGCGCGCTCTCTGCACGAGGAGACGGGCACGACCGGCTCTGAGGTTCTCGTCACCTGGGCCTTGAAGCTGCAGAGCGTGTGCGAGGCGCATATCGCCGACGCGCATTTCGAAGAATCCAGGCTCAAGGCCTTGCGGGAGCGTCTGTCCGAGATCTCGCGCCGGGCCCGGACCATCGCCTTCCAGATGGATTTCTCCTTCCTGCTGCGACAGGACCGCAAGCTCCTGTCCATCGGCTACCGCGCCGACGACCGCCAGCTCGACGAAAGCTGCTACGACCTTCTCGCTTCCGAAGCCCGGCTCGCCAGCCTGTTTGCCATCGCCAAGGGCGACGTGCCGACCGAGCACTGGTTCCGGCTCGGCCGACCCATCGCGGAAATCGGCTTCAAGGGCGCGCTTATCTCGTGGTCGGGATCGATGTTCGAATACCTGATGCCGCCGCTGGTGATGAACGAGCCGGCCGGCAGCATCCTCGACCAGACGAGCCGCCAGATCATCAGGCGGCAGATTGCCTACGGGCGGTCCAAGGGGATTCCGTGGGGCGTCTCGGAAGCGGCTTACAATGCCCGCGACCGCGAGATGACCTATCAGTACACCAATTTCGGCGTGCCGGGCCTCGGGCTCAAGCGCGGCCTGGCGCAGAATACGGTCATCGCGCCCTATGCTTCCGTCCTCGCGAGCCAGTTTGCGCCCCATGCCGCCGTCGACAATCTCGACCGGCTGGCGTCGGTCGGTGCCGTCGGCCGCTACGGTTTCTACGATGCCGTCGACTACACGCCGACGCGCGTGCCGGAAGGACAGGACTGCGCGGTGGTGCGCAACTACTACGCCCACCATCAGGGCATGTGCATCGTCGCCATCTCGAACGTGATCCACGAGGGTCGCATGCGCGAGCGCTTCCATGCCGACCCGGTGATCGAGGCGGCGGAACTGCTGCTGCAGGAAAAGGCGCCGCGCGACATCCCGGTCACAACGGTCCGCAGCGAGGCGCCGGAACGGAGCAAGCTCGACGCCGTCGACGAAACGCGCGACATCCGCAAGCTGCCCGATCCGATCCGGTTGCCGAAGGCGACCAACGTGCTGTCCAACGGCACCTATTCGCTGATGCTGTCGTCGAGCGGCGCCGGCTACTCGCGCCTTGGCGACCTGTCGATCACGCGCTGGCAGCCGGACCCGGTCGAGGACCGCTCCGGCTCGTTCATCTTCCTGCGCGATCTCGAAAGCGGCGAATGGTGGTCGGCGACGGCAGAGCCCAAGGCCGCCCCGGGCGAGGCGAGCGAGGTGATCTTCGCCGACGACAAGGCGACCTTCCTCAAGACGGTCGGGTCGCTGCGCAGCGAGGTCGAGTGCATCGTGACGTCGGAAGCGGACGGAGAAGGCCGACGCGTCACCGTCTTCAACCAGAGCGCCAGCGAACGCGTGGTGGAACTGACCTCCTTCGCCGAGCTGGCGCTGGCGCCGGAAGCAGCCGACAGCGCTCACCCGGCCTTCTCGAAGATGTTCGTGAAGACCGAGATCGATCGCGCCCGCGGCGTGATCTTCGCCGAGCGCCGGAAGCGTTCGCCGTCGGACCGGAGCATCGCGGCCGCCCATTTCATGACGATCGGGGCGAGCCATCCGGGAGAAACGGAAGCCGAAACCGACAGGCGCGCCTTCATCGGGCGCGGCCGCGACATCCGCGATCCGGCCGCTTTCGATACCGGCGCCCACCTGGCCGGCGGGCAGGGTTTCGTGCTCGACCCGATCTTCTCGCTCAGGCGCCGGATCCGCATTCCCGCACACAGGAAGGTGAGCGTCACCTTCTGGACGATCGCCGCGGCCGATCGCGCGCAACTGGAAGAGGCGATCGTGCGGCTCGACCACGCCGAGAGCTTCGCGCGGCAATCCATGCACGCCTGGACCCGTTCGCAGGTGCAGACGCGCCATCTCGGCTTCAGCCTCGAAGACGCGGCGAACGTGCAGAAGCTCGCGCGCTATCTGCTCTATCCGCATCCAGCACTTCGCGCAGCACCTGAGACGATCGCCTCGGGGATGGGGCCGCAGTCGGCGCTGTGGCCGATGAGCATCTCCGGCGACTTCCCGATTTTCGCGCTGCGCATCGCCGATGTCGCCGACATCGAGATCGTCGCCAAGGCGCTGCGCATGCAGGAATACCTGCGCGCCCGCGGCCTGCTCACGGATCTCGTCGTGATCAACGAGCAGGCCTCGTCCTATGTGCAGGATCTGCAGAACGCGATCGACGCGCTCTGTGAGAACGCCCGCCATCGCGGCAACGAGTTCGGTCCGCGCCAGCATATCTTCGCGGTTCGCCGCGACCTCATGGACGAGCTCTCCTACCGTACGCTTATCGCCTCGGCGCGCATCGTGCTCCATACCCGCAACGGCAAGATCGAGGACCAGATCGACCGCGCGGAAGCCGAACAGCTGGCGGCACCATGGCCGGTAGCAGCGAAGTCTGGCATCCCGACGAAGGCCGAGACGAGGCATCCGGTCGCGGTGTCCGGCGAGGGGTTGGAATTCTGGAACGGCTTCGGCGGCTTCGCCGATGGCGGTCGCACCTATGTGGTTCGCCTGAACGCCGGAGGGGCGACGCCGCAGCCCTGGGTCAACGTCGTTGCCAATTCCAGCTTCGGCTTTCACGTCTCGGCGGAAGGTTCGACCTTCACCTGGAGCCGCAACAGCCGCGACTTCCAGCTCACGCCCTGGACCAACGATCCGGTGACGAACCGGCCGGGCGAGGGGCTCTACGTCCGCGATCTCGACAGCGGCGCGGTGCTTTCGCCTTTCGCCTCGCTCGCGCCGGATGCGGGCGCGCGCTACGAGGCGCGGCACGGGCAGGGGGTCAGCGTGTTTTCGGCGAAGACGGACGAGCTGTCCGTCCGCGCCGAGATGCTGGTCGATCCGACCGAGCCGGCGAAGGTGACGCGGCTTCGGATCACCAACCGGGGAGACAGGGCGAAGCGGCTGCGCGTCTATGCCTATGCCGAATGGGTTCTCGGCAACAATCGCGGCCGCACGGCGCCGATGATCGTGCCGTCCCTTGATGCCGAGACCGGCGCGCTGCTCGCGCGCAATGCCTACAGCCTCGACTACGGCGACCGCGTCGCCTTCCTGGCGTCGGACGCTGCGCCGCCCCATCGCACGTCTGACCGTCTCGAGTTCCTGGGACCGGCCGGCTCGGTGACGCTGCCGGAGGCGGTCGCATCGGCGGCATCGCTCTCGGGCAAGGTCGAGCCGGGACATGACGGCTGCGCGGCGCTCGCCCGCGATATCGGTATCGCGCCAGGCATGTCGTTGGACATGCTCTGGCTGATGGGCGACGCGGCCTCGGCGGAGGAGGCGGTGAGCCTGGTGAAGCGGCACCGCGCGCGCAGCTTCGACGAGCGCCTCGCCGAGAACGAGGCGAACTGGCGCGGCTTCCTCGACACGGTGCAGGTCGAGACGCCCGACCCGGCGCTCGACACGATGGTCAATCATTGGTTGCCCTACCAGGCACTTGCCTGCCGCATCCGCGCGCGGGCCGGCTTCTACCAGGCGAGCGGCGCGTTCGGCTTCCGCGACCAGTTGCAGGACACGATGGCGCTCCTGCTGCACGATCCGGAACTGGCCCGGGCGCAGATTCTGAACGCCGCGTCGCGGCAGTTTCCGGAAGGCGATGTGCAGCATTGGTGGCTGCCGCGCACAGGTGCCGGCGTCCGCACCATGATCTCGGACGACGTGGTCTGGCTCGCCTATGGCGTGGCGCATTTCATCGAGGTGACCGGCGACCGTTCCATCCTCGACCGGCAGCTGCCGTTCATCCTCGGCGACGGGCTGAAGCCGGACGAGCACGATTCCTTCTTCACGCCGGAAGTGTCGAAGGACAGGACAAGCGTCTACGAGCACGCGGCGCGGGCGCTGGATCTCGCCATCCGGCGGACGGCCGACACCGGCCTGCCGCTGATCCTCGGCGGTGACTGGAACGACGGCATGAACCGCGTCGGCGAAGGCGGAAAGGGCGACAGCGTCTGGCTCGGCTGGTTCCTGCTCAAGACACTCAACGACTTCGCCCCGTTCGCGCGAGAGAAGGGCGACGCGGCCCGCGCCGAGACATGGCTCGGCCACGCGGCGCGGCTGAAGGCGGCTCTGGAGAGCTCGGGCTGGGACGGCGAATGGTATCGCCGCGGTTCCTTCGACGACGGCTCCCCGCTCGGCTCGTCCCGATCCGACGAATGCCAGATCGATTCGATCGCCCAGTCGTGGAGCGTGCTCTCCGGCCATGGCGATCCTGAGAAGGCGCGTATCGCGATGGCGTCGGCGCGCGAACGGCTCGTCGAGCGCGACATCGACATCATCCGCCTGTTCAAGCCGCCCTTCGACAGGACGGAGAAGGAGCCAGGCTACATCAAGGCCTATCCGCCCGGGGTGCGCGAGAACGGCGGGCAATATACGCATGCGGCCGCCTGGTTCGTGCTGGCTCTGGCGGAGCTAGGCCTCGGTGACGAAGCCTATGAGGGCTTCCGGATGCTCAACCCGATCAACCACGCTCTCGACGCGAACGCGGCCGAACGCTACCGGGTCGAGCCCTATGTCGTGGCTGCCGACATCTATTCCGAAGGCCCGCTGGCCGGACGGGGAGGCTGGACCTGGTACACGGGCTCGGCCGGATGGCTCTACCGCACGGCGGTGGAGGGCATTCTCGGGCTGAAGCGCGAGGGAAACAGGCTGACCGTCAACCCCGCGCTGCCCGCGGCGTGGGATGGCTACTCGGCGACGCTGAAGCTCGACGGCAAGGTGATCCGGATCCGGGTCCTGGCCGAGGCTGGCGCGCCGGGCACCGCGATCTCGGTCAACGGCCAAGTCGCCGAATACATACCGCTTGGCGCCGACGCCGAAGTGGTGGTGACGGTCGGCCGGCGCTGAGCCGGATCAGCTGCTCTCGATCGTCAGCTCGATCCGGTCGGCCGAGAAGCGCGTTTCGGAATACTGGATCGGCTTGCCGTCCGGATCGACATTGACGCCCACCGCCGCGAGAATGATCGCTCCCGGCGCGAGCTTCAGCCGGGCGAGGTCTTCGTCGCTCGCATGCGTGGCCGTCAGCGTGGTCGCGCGGCGCGTGTAGTCGGCCACTCCGAGCGAGGCGAGCGCTGCGGTGACCGACCCGGTGCGGCGGAAGGCGTCGGCGATGTCTGGCAGGCGACCGGCCGGAAACCAACTCTCGGCGGTCGAGACCGGCTCGCCGTCGGCCAGCCCGATCGTCCGCAGCCAGACAACTGGCGCTCCAACCGCAAGGCCAAGTCCTTCGGCGACCCGCGCGTCCGCGTCGACCGTCGCGGATTCCACCAGCACCATCTGCAGCGAAGAGGCCTGCCCCTCCAGGCCGGCCGAGAACCGCGTCCGCCGTCCGATCGGATAGGTCAGGCGCGGGCGGCTGCGGAAGAAGGTGCCGCGCCCCTGTTCGGTGCGGAGCACGCCTTCCTGAACGAGGTGGGAGATCGCGCTGCGCACGGTGTGGCGGTTCACGCCGAACTCCTCGGCGAGCGCGAATTCCGGCGGCAGGCGACCGTCGGAGTCGAGTTCCCCGCTGGTCTCCAGCCGGCGGATCCGGTCCGAAATCTGTCGCCACAGCGACACGCCGCTGTTGCGGCGGATTGCGGCGTCTCGGACGGGTTCTGCACCTGTGGCTGTCATCAGAACGTCATGGACCGTGTCTAACGAGATGCCTGTTTATATAGTTGTCTATATCACTATACAAGTAGGTTCGAGCGATGCATGGCACCCGGACGGGCGCGAAGCCGGAAAGCGAAATGCGGCGCCAGATGATGGCGGTGCTCGCCCATGCGCCGTCGTCGCGACTTGCGGGGCTCTGGCACGATGCCGGCTTCGACGCGGCGGCCGAACCCGTGCGCGGCCCGGAAACAGGCCTTGTGACCGTGCGCGGCCGCATCGGCGGCGGCGGTGCTGCCTTCAATGTCGGCGAAGCGACGGTGACGCGCGCGACCGTGCGGCTGGCGAGCGGCGAGGTCGGCCATTCCTATACGCTCGGCCGCGATCAGGACAAGGCGCGGATCGCGGCGACGATCGACGCGCTCTGGCAGAAGCCGGAGCTGCGACTGCGCCTCGAAGACCTGATCCTCTCGCCGCTGCGACTGGAGCACGATGCCAATTCGGCGCGCCGCGCGGCCGAGGTAGCGGCCACGAAGGTCGACTTCTTCACGATGGTCAGGGGAGAGGACTGATGCAGATGTCAACGGCAATCCAGGGCGGCTTTCGAAGCCCTGTCTTCGACTCCCAGTCCGTATTCCGCGCCGTCATGGACGCGATGGCCCGCCCCGGGAGCCGACGCCGCGTGGCAACACTGACCGCGCCGCCGGAACCGATGTCGCACCTGGCGGGCGCCGTCGCTCTGGCTCTGTGCGACCACGACACGCCCGTCTGGCTCGACCGCCAGCTGTCGACCCCGCTCGTTCGCGAATGGCTGGGCTTCCACAGCGGCGCGCCGGTGACGCCGATCGCGACGGAGGCGCATTTCGCGTTTGCGGGCGCGGCGGACGAACTGGTCGCGCTGGAGAGCTTCGCGCAGGGGTCGCAGGAATATCCGGACCGCTCGACGACCATCGTCCTGCAGGTCGACAGCTTCGACACCGGCGCGCCGCTGACGCTCGCCGGACCGGGAATCGAGCGCACTGCAACCATCGCGCCGTCGCCGATGCCGCGCCATTTCATCGCGCAGTGGCGGCAGAACCACGCCCGGTTCCCTCGCGGCGTCGACCTGATCCTGGTGTCGCGCGACGAGATCGCCTGCCTGCCGCGTACGACCCGCATCGAAGCCGCACAGACGGGAGATTGAGCCATGTATGTCGCGGTGAAGGGTGGCGAAGCCGCCATCGAGAACGCCCATTCGCTTCTGGCGGACCGCAGGCGCGGAGACCGCTCCGTCCCCGCTCTTCGGCTCGACCAGATCGTCGAGCAGCTGGCGCTCGGGGTGGACCGGATCATGGCCGAAGGTTCGCTCTACGATCGCGAACTCGCCGGGCTGGCGCTCAAGCAGTCGCGGGGCGACATGATCGAGGCGATCTTCTTGGTGCGCGCCTACCGCACCACGCTGCCGCGCTTCGGCTATACGCGTCCGCTGGACACGACGGCGATGGCGATCGAGCGGCGCGTCTCGGCAACCTACAAGGACCTGCCGGGCGGCCAGCTTCTCGGGCCGACCTTCGACTATACGCACCGCCTGCTCGATCCGGCGCTGGCCGGTGACGAGTTGGCCAGAGCCCCGGCGCAACGCCAGGTCGATCCGGCGCCGATGCCCCGCGTCTCGGACCTGCTTGGCGACGAGGGGCTGATCGAGGCGGACGGCGCCGTGCCGGCGGGCAAACCCGTCGCCGACATCACCCGCGAGCCGCTGGAGTTTCCGCTCGAGCGCGATGCCCGCCTGCAGGCGCTGGCGCGCGGCGACGAAGGCTTCCTGCTCGCGCTCGCCTATTCCACCCAGCGCGGCTATGCGCGTACCCACCCCTTCGTCGGCGAGATCAGGATCGGCGAGGCCGAGCTGGAGCTCGACGTTCCGGAACTCGACTTTCCCGTGCCGCTCGGCATGATCCGGGTGACCGAGTGCCAGATGGTGAACCAGTTCAAGGGGTCGGCGAAGGTGCCGCCGCAGTTCACGCGCGGCTACGGCCTCGTCTTCGGCCAGTCGGAGCGCAAGGCGATGGCCATGGCGCTCTGCGACCGTGCGCTGCGCGCCTCGGAATTCGGCGAGGACATCGTGGCGCCGGCGCAGGACGAGGAGTTCGTCATCTCGCACTCCGACAACGTCCAGGCGACCGGCTTCGTCGAGCACCTGAAGCTGCCGCACTATGTGGACTTTCAGGCCGAGCTCGACCTCGTGCGGCGCATGCGGGCGGAATTCGAGGCAGGGCTGGGCGAGGACGAGCGCAGGGAGGCAGCTGAATGAACGGCCTATGCGGCGTCCCTGACCGATACGATGATGTCCTTCCCCAGAACGGCAAGCGCCTCCTGCAAGAGAGGCAGCTTCGTCGGATGATCGGGATCGAGGATGCGGCGGGCCTCGGTTTCAACCCGTCCCAACCGGCGGGCGAGTTCCGACTTCGAGAGGCCGCTTTCGTTGAATGCCTCGACGACCGCAAGCTTGAGAGCAGTCGTCGGATCAACCGCGATCTCCATCAGTCCAGCCCCTCTCGCGCGGGTCGAAGGCAACGGACGGCCCATGGCCAACACACCACGCAACGCAAGGCCAAGCGCCTCGACCGCGTTGGAACGGGCCTCAGTCAGGGTTTCGCCGCCGGTGATCGCTTCGGGCACGTCCGGAAACGTCACCAGATAGCCGCCATCGGGATCGGATTCGATCAAGGCAGGGAAAACGTATTCCATCGCCGCTCATTGCTCCTATTCGTCGATTCCGAGCTGCTTCCTGATCCTTGCGACCATCAGATTGGACAGATCGCCGGATTGGATGGTTGTCAGGCGGTCGCCAAATCTCACGCGGTAGTGCGATCCCTTGCCCTTGTCGGTGAAGACCTCGAAAGCTCTTCCTTGCTTTCGCGCCAGCGCGCGCAGTTCTCGAAGAAGCGTATCCCTCTTCATCGACGGATCCCCAACCCAAGCCGAGGCTCGCACAATTATGTGCGTTCGGCAAGCGCGCTCCGTTCGCCGGGAATCGTGTCATGACCGACATCGCCGCCTACAACTTCGCCTATCTCGACGAGCAGACGAAGCGGATGATCCGCCGCGCGATCCTAAAAGGCATCGCGATCCCCGGCTACCAGGTGCCATTTGCCAGCCGCGAGATGCCGATGCCCTATGGCTGGGGCACGGGCGGCGTGCAGGTGACCGCCTCGATCATCGGCCCCGACGACACGCTGAAAGTCATCGACCAGGGCGCCGACGACACGACCAACGCGGTTTCGATCCGCGCCTTCTTCCAGAAGGTCGCCAACGTCGCGGTGACGACATCGACGGCGGCGGCGACGATCATCCAGACGCGGCACCGCATCCCCGAACATCCCCTGACCGAGGGCCAGGTGCTTGTATACCAGGTGCCGATCCCGGAGCCGCTGCGCTTCCTCGAACCGCGCGAAACCGAGACGCGCAAGATGCATGCGCTCGAGGAATACGGGCTGATGCACGTCAAGCTCTACGAGGACATCGCGCGGCACGGGCGCATCGCCACGACCTATGCCTATCCGGTCAAGGTCGAAGGGCGCTACGTGATGGACCCGTCGCCGACGCCCAAGTTCGACAATCCGAAGATGCACATGTCTCCGGCGCTGCAGCTGTTCGGCGCGGGGCGCGAGAAGCGCATCTATGCCGTGCCGCCCTTCACCCAGGTCGTCAGCCTCGACTTCGAGGACCATCCGTTCGAGGTGCAGACCTTCGACCGACCCTGCGCGCTCTGCGGCGCGGAGCATGTCTATCTCGACGAGGTGATCCTCGACGACCGCGGCGGGCGGATGTTCGTCTGCTCGGACACGGATCATTGCGAGACGCGGCGCGCCGAGGGGCATGTGGGGGAATTGGGGGAGAAGATGGAGGTCGTGTCGTGACCGACGAACCGCTGCTGCGCGTCACATCGCTGTCCAAGTCCTACGGCGCGCGCCGGGGCTGCGAGAACGTGTCGTTCGACCTGTGGCCGGGCGAGGTGCTGGCCGTCGTCGGCGAGTCCGGCTCCGGCAAGACGACGCTGCTGAACTGCGTCTCGACGCGCCTGCCGCCGAGCTCGGGCCTCGTCTCCTACCGCATGCGCGACGGCCAGTGGCGCGACCTCTACCGGATGAGCGAGGCGGAGCGCCGCTTTCTGATGCGCACCGATTGGGGCTTCGTCCACCAGAACCCGGACGACGGGCTGCGCATGTCGGTCTCGGCCGGTGCCAATGTCGGCGAGCGGCTGATGGCGATCGGCGACCGGCACTATGGCCGTATCCGCGAGACGGCGATCGACTGGCTCGGTCGCGTCGAGATCGCCGAGGATCGCATCGACGACCAGCCGCGCGCGTTTTCAGGCGGAATGCGCCAGCGGCTGCAGATCGCGCGCAATCTCGTCACCGGGCCGCGCCTCGTCTTCATGGACGAGCCGACGGGCGGTCTCGACGTTTCCGTCCAGGCGCGCCTGCTCGACCTGCTGCGCGGGCTGGTCAGCGACCTCGGCCTGGCGGCGATCGTGGTCACGCACGACCTCGCCGTGGCACGGCTCCTTTCCCACCGGATGATGGTGATGAAGGACGGCGCGGTGGTCGAGCAAGGACTCACCGATCGCGTGCTCGACGACCCGCGCGCGCCCTATACCCAGCTCCTCGTTTCCTCGATCCTTCAGGTGTGACATGTCCACTCCGCTCGTCGTCTCCGACGTCGCCAAGAGTTTCGTCATGCATCTGCGCGGCGGTGTGGAACTGCCCGTGGTGCGCAACGTCTACTTCTCGCTGAGCGCAGGCGAATGCGCTGTGCTCGGCGGGCCGTCGGGTGCCGGCAAGAGCTCGATCCTGAAGATGCTCTACGGCAATTACGGCGTCGACGCCGGCCAGGTGATCGTCGCGCACGAGGGGCACCTGGTCGATCTCGCGTCGGTGAGCCCGCGCACGGTGCTCGCGATCCGTCGCGACACGATCGGCTATGTCAGCCAGTTCCTGCGGGCGGTGCCGCGCGTGTCGGCCGTCGATGTCGTCGCCGACCCGCTCCTGGCGCGCGGCGAGGAGAGGAAGCAGGCGCGGGCGAGGGCGCGCGCGCTTCTCGAACGACTGAACCTGCCGGAGCGGCTGTGGCAACTGCCGCCGGCGACGTTCTCCGGCGGCGAGCAGCAGCGCGTCAACATCGCGCGCGGCTTCATCACCGACCATCCGATTCTCCTGCTCGACGAGCCGACTGCCTCGCTCGATGCGGCGAACCGCGAAATCGTCATCGGCATGATCGCCGAGAAGAAGCGCGACGGCGTCGCGATGCTCGGTATCTTCCACGACCAGGACGTGCGCGAAGCGGTCGCCGACCGCATCGTCGACGTCACCACGTTCGCGCCGAGGAAGGCTGCCTGATGCCCAAGGGATTGTCCGAAACGCCGCAGATCCACCCCTCGGCGCAGGTGACCGACACGACGCTCGGCCGCTACACCGAAATCGCGGAAGGCTGCCGCATCGCGGAGGCGGAGATCGGCGACTACTCCTACCTCATGCAGGACTGCCACGTCTGGTGCGCCGCGATCGGCAAGTTCGCCAACATCGCGGCCTCGGTCCGGCTGAACGCGACGAACCATCCGGTCGACCGGCCGACGCTGCACCACTTCACCTACCGTGCTTCCGACTATTGGCCGGACGCCGAGCACGAGGCCGATTTCTTCGCCGCGCGCCGGGCGCGCAAGGTGACGATCGGCCATGACACCTGGCTAGGACATGGTTCTACTGTGCTGCCCGGCGTCACCGTCGGGGACGGGGCGGTGGTGGGAGCAGGTGCGGTGGTCTCGAAGGACGTCGCGCCCTACACGATTGTCGCCGGGGTTCCGGCCCGCCCGATCCGCGAGCGTTTCGACCGCGGGATCGCCGGGCGCTATCAGGCGCTCGCCTGGTGGGACTGGGATCACGCAAGGCTGCGCGACGCGCTCGACGACTTCAGGCAGCTGAGCGCCGAGGCGTTCCTCGAAAAGCACGGCGGCTAGGGCACTTGTTCTGCACTGTCGCCGCTGTGAATCGTAACAAAACCGTCATCCAACGGACATTGCGGCTTCATGTTGATCCCATAGCGCTTCTCGCATGTGCGAAAGGGAAAAAGCCCGCGCACGGGGGATGTCGCGGATGCTGAAGATCACCAATCTGACACGTCGGTTCGGCAAGAACACCGCCGTCGACAATGTCACGATCGAGATCGAGGAAGGCCAGATGGTCGGCGTGATCGGCCGCTCGGGCGCCGGCAAGTCGACGCTGCTGCGCATGATCAACCGTCTCGTCGACCCTTCCGTGGGGTCGATCCATTTCGACGGCAGGGATGTCTCGACACTGCGCGGCGCGCCGCTGCGCAACTGGCAGCGCGATTGCGCGATGATCTTCCAGCAGTTCAACCTGGTGCCGCGCCTAGATGTGCTGACCAACGTCCTGCTCGGCCGTCTCAACCATCGTTCCACGGTCCTCAATCTTCTCAGCGTCTTCAGCCGCGACGAGCGCATCCATGCCATCAACGCGCTCGAGCGGCTCGGTATCGCGCAGACCGCGCTGCAGGCCGCCGGCACACTGTCGGGCGGCCAGCAGCAGCGCGTCGCGATCGCACGCGCCCTGATGCAGCAGCCGAAGGTCATCCTGGCGGACGAGCCGATCGCCTCGCTCGATCCGCTCAACGCCAAGATCGTCATGGACGCGCTGCGGGACATCAACCGCCGGGAGGGGCTGACGGTGGTGACCAACCTCCACACGTTGGACACGGCGCGCAGCTATTGCGACCGCATCATCGGCATGTCGGGCGGCAAGGTCGTCTTCGACGGCGGACCGGACGATCTCGACCGCGCAGCGGTCGCGCGAGTCTACGGCGCGGATGCGGACGACATTCCCG
Organism: Mesorhizobium sp.; assembly: GCA_041913465.1. Classification (GTDB taxonomy): domain Bacteria; phylum Pseudomonadota; class Alphaproteobacteria; order Rhizobiales; family Rhizobiaceae; genus Mesorhizobium_A. The sequence goes on from JAYSFJ010000020.1 coordinate 39,615, forward strand.
AAGAGATCACCTCCACCAGCATCGTTCCGGAGAAGCTCCGGAAGTTCCAATCCGCCGGACCGCTCGAACCCGCATTCGCCGGGCTTTGAACGCCGGGATCGCCTCGCCTCCGTCAAGGGCCAGCACCAGACAGATCCGAGAGCGGCAGTCGCCGGCTCGCAACAGGAGAGACGACATGTTCAGGAAAGCACTTCTGGCCGCCGCCGCGCTCGGCGCGCTGGTCGCCAATTCCGCCCAGGCGGAGGATCTCAAGGAGTTCCGCATCGGCATCCTCGGCGGCGAAAACGAAGCCGACCGCCTGCGCAACTTCCAGTGCATGGTCGACAAGCTCCCGGCGGTTCTGGGCGTGGAGAAGGTCTCGCTGTTCCCGGCGGCCGACTACGACGGCGTCGTCCAGGGCCTGCTCGGCGGCACGCTCGACTATGCCGAACTCGGCGCCTCGGCCTTCGCCAAGGTCTATCTCGAGAAGGCCGACGCAGTTGAACCGATCCTGACCACGGTGCAGACCGACGGCTCGACGGGCTACTATTCCATCATGGTCGCCAAGAAGGACTCCGGCATCAAGACGCTGGCCGATCTCAAGGGAAAGAAGCTTGGCTTCGCCGACCCCGATTCGACCTCCGGATACCTGATCCCGAGCGTCACCCTGCCGAAGGATCTCGGCGGCGTGCCGGTCAAGGACTACTTCTCCGAAACCGGTTTCGGCGGCGGCCACGAGAACCTCGTTCTCGAAGTGCTCAAGGGCACCTTCGATGCCGGCACGACCTGGGGCTCGGGCGTCGGCGAATTCTCCGAGGGCTATTCCTCGGGCAACCTCCGCAAGATGGTCGACAAGGGCGTCCTCGACATGGACGACCTGACCGAGATCTGGAAGTCGCCGCTGATCCCCAACGGCCCGATCGTCGTCCGCACCTCGCTCAACGCCGACATGAAGGCCAAGTTCAAGGACTTCATGGTGAACCTGCCCAAGACCGACGCGGCCTGCTTCTCGGCCATCCAGGGCGGCGACTTCACCGGCTTCACCGAGGTGAATACCGAATTCTACCAGCCGATCATCGACGCCCGTAAGGCCAAGATCGGCTCCTGATCTCAGATTGAATGGCGACGCCGCGGGGGAAACCTCGCGGCGTTTCTCTTGCGGGATATTTGATGAGCGCGATCACCGAGACCAGCCGACCGACGAAGCCGTCCCTCTCCGAGACGGGCGGCCTGGTCGAGCGCCACTGGCGCGAGCTCGCCGTGCGCCGGCGGCTCTATACCATTGGTGGGGTCGTCTTTCTCGTCGCTACGATGGCGGGATCGCTCTGGTTCGCCAACGAATCGAATGCCGGCAAATTCTTCGACCGCCTGCCCTATCTCTTCGATTTCCTCGGCCAACTGGTCCCGCGCGACGGATGGGAAGTCTGGCGCGCGATGTTCGATCTGCCATCGCCCTATGACGACGGCAGCCTGAAGTACAATTATCCGGAGGGCCGCGCCTATTTCACGGAGACGCTCTACGCTCCGGAATACGTCTACCTGATGGTCGAGACGCTGAACATCGCGCTGCTCTCGACCCTGATCGGTTTCCTCCTCGGCTTCGGCCTGTGCTTTCTCGCGGCGCGCAATCTCGTCGCGAACCGCTGGCTGCGCTTCTTCGTGCGCCGGTTCATGGAGATCCTGCGCGCCTTTCCTGAGATCGTGATCGCCGGCTTCTTCCTCGCCGTGTTCTCGCTCGGCGCCATCCCCGCGATCCTGGCCGTGTCGATCCATACGATCGGCGCGCTCGGCAAGATGTTCTTCGAGGTGGTGGAGAACGCGGACATGCGCCCCGACGAAGGTCTTCGCGCCGTCGGCGGCAGCTGGATCGAGCGCGTCTGGTTCGGCATCGTGCCGCAGGTGATGCCGAACTTCGTCTCCTACGCGCTGCTGCGGTTCGAGATCAACGTGCGTGCCTCGACGATCATCGGCGCGGTCGGGGGCGGCGGCATCGGCGAAGCCTTGCGGCTGTCGATCGGCCAGACGCATGAGGCCAAGACGCTTGCGATCGTGCTTCTGCTCTTCCTGACGATCGTGGCGGTCGACCAGTTTTCCGCCTGGCTGCGCCGCAAGCTCGTCGGCGAACAGGCTTTCGAGTTCGGGCGAGGGGGCTGATCATGGCGAGCGCCGTCACCGCAGAGATGCACGAGGTCGCGGCGCGCTATCCGGCGGTGCTGAAGGGTTCGGTGCGAAAGCGGCGGATTTCCTGGCTGGTCGCCACAGGCATCGTCGGCTACCTGCTGTTTGCCTGGTGGTTCTTCTCCATCGGAACGGTCTTCGCCAATGCCAAATGGGATATCGCGGGCGCCTATCTTGCCGACTGGGTGTCCTACGAGGTGCGCCCGAACATCGATTTGCGCGAAGACCATCTCGAGGTGAAGTTCACCCGTTTCGATCCTCTCGGGCCCAACGGCAATCCCGACTGGCTGGCGCGCGAGACGGCGATGGTCGCGAAGAAGGCGGCACAGACCAGAGGCGCAGGCGGAGGCGTTTCGAGCTCATCGGGCAGTTTCCTCGGACCGGTCGGCGGTGCGCCCGCTGGCGCGGGATCGGACGGCGCCGCGCCTGTTCCATCTGCGGCGGCAGGACCAATCGAGCCTTCGAAAGAAGTCGTTCGCGCGACCGTCGATTTCAGCGGCGCAGGCACGGTCGATATCCGCCCGGATCGGGTCACCGTCACGCGCGGGGACGAGACGCTGGTGCTGGACATCGTCAGGGACGTCGCTGTCAACGCACAAGGTCCGCTGCCGTCCTGGGCGACCCAACGTTCGCCGGGCGACAAGGTGGTCGTCTATTTCGGCGTACCCGGCCGCGCGGAGATCGAGAGCGACGAAGTCAAGATCCGCCACCGCTTCCTCGGCTGGGCGAACTTCGTCTTCGACATCAACTCTCCCTTCTGGGGCAAATCCGCAGGCGAAGTGTTCGATCTCGTCGTGTCGGGCGAGCGGATCGAACCGTCTCGCTCCAACCTGTCGCTTGCCTGGAACAACTTCCTCTACAATGCCGAGTGGCAGCATCTCGACGTGTGGACCAAGCTTCTGGAAACGATCGTGATGGCCTTTGCCGGCACGGTACTCGCCTCGCTGGTGGCGTTCCCGCTGGCTTTCATCGCCGCGCGCAACATCATGCCGAACCGTGTGCTCAATCAGGTGGCCAAGCGCTTCTTCGATTTCCAGCGATCGGTCGACATGCTGATCTGGGCGCTGTTCTTCACCCGGGCCTTCGGTCCGGGACCGCTTGCCGGCATATCCGCGATCTTCTTCACCGACACCGGCACGTTCGGGAAACTCTATGCCGAGGCGCTGGAGAACATCGACGACAAGCAGCGCGAAGGCGTCCGCTCGGTCGGCGCGTCGCCTACCGCTGTGCAGCGCTACGGCGTGGTGCCGCAGGTGCTGCCGGTGTTCCTGTCGCAGTCGCTCTATTTCTGGGAATCGAACACGCGCTCGGCCACGATCATCGGCGCCGTCGGAGCAGGCGGCATCGGTCTCAAGCTCTGGGAGGCGATCCGCACCAATTCCGACTGGGAGAACGTCGCCTACATGGTGATCCTGATCCTGATCGTCGTCTTCGTCTTCGACAACATCTCAACTGCACTGAGGCAGCGGCTGATCTCGCCACCAGGCGCGGCATCGTGAGTCCGGAGGCTTGCCCACCGGCCTTCGTCAAACTGTCATGCAAATCTCCTAAGCGACCATTTCACGTCCGCCATCTCGAAACCGGCGGCCCGCCAGCCAATGGAAAGTCGTCCGCATGCCGCAGGAAGCCGTGCTCCGCAACGCCACAATCGTCCTTCGCGACGAGGTGAAGACCGGGGCGGTGCTGATCCGCGACGGCCGTATCGCGGACGTGTCGTCCTCCAGCGCGGTCGGTGAGGACATGGACGGCGATTATCTGATCCCGGGCCTGGTCGAGCTGCATACCGACCATCTCGAAGGCCATTATTCGCCCCGTCCCGGCGTGCGGTGGAACGCGATCGCCGCGGTCCAGGCACATGACGCGCAGATCGCGGCGTCGGGCATCACGACCGTGTTCGACTGCCTGCGCATGGGCTCGGATGAGGACGGCGGGTTCGATCCGCACGAGATGCGGCTGCTCGCCGATGCGATCGAGGCTGCGCAGGGCCACGGCAGGCTTCGCGCCGAACACCTCCTGCACCTGCGCTGCGAGGTCTCGTCGCCCGACGTGCTCGATGCGCTGGAGCGGTTCAGGGACGACCGGAACGTGCGGCTCGCCTCGCTGATGGACCACGCGCCCGGCCAGCGGCAGTTCCAGACGATGGAGCAGTACACGCTCTACTACAAGACCAAGCGCGGCATGTCCGACGAGGCCTTCGAGCGATATGTCGCCACCCGCAAGGAGCAGTCTGCCCGCTATTCGAGCGTTCACCGCAAGGCGATCGCGGAACATTGCCGGGACGCGGGCGTGACGCTCGCCAGCCATGACGACGCAACACTGGCCCATGTCGACGAGGCGATCACCGACGGCGTCCGTCTGGCCGAATTCCCGACCTCGCTGGAGGCGGCACGCGCGTCGCACGAGGCCGGCATGAGCGTGCTGATGGGAGCACCCAACATCGTCCGCGGCGGCTCGCATTCGGGCAACATCGCGGCGCGCGATCTGGCCGATGCGGGCATCCTCGACGTTCTCTCGTCCGACTACATCCCGTCGTCGCTGGTCCATGCGGCGTTTCTGCTGGCGGACGGCGAGGGGGGCATCTCGCTGCCCGACGCGGTCGCGCTCGTCACCTCGACGCCGGCGCGCACCGTCGGGCTAGACGATCGGGGCGAGATCGCGCCGGGCAAGCGCGCCGACCTCGTTCGTGTCCGTCAGCATCACGGCATTCCGACCGTGCGCTCGGTATGGCGCCGCGGCGAGCGGGTAACCTGACCAGCAAAGTCACTTGCCGGCACGGTAGCCCAGATTGGCCGAGATCTTGGCGGCGGCGGCCAGAAGGTGACGCACCTGGTCGGTCGTCGGCGTTTCGGGGATGTATTGCACCGAATCGGTCAGGGCGATCGCCCCGACATAGTTGCCGAGGGCGTCGAAGATGGGCGCGGCGAGCGCGTTAAGCCCGATCATCGATTCATTAGGTCCGACGGCCCAGCGCTGACGGCGCACCGCTTCGACTTCGAGCCGCAGCCGCTCCGGGTCGGTGATGGTGAAGGGCGTGCGCATCTCCATCGGCTCGGACAGGACGCGCGGCAGCAGCAGCGCATCGCCGAAGGCAAGCGAAATCTTGCCCTGGGCGCTCGAGTTGAAGGCGAGCAACGAGCCTGGCTTGACGTGGATTTCGATGTTGGACCGGCTGGGCACGATGAGGAGGATGCGGTTGCCGTCCTGTTCCGGCTGGCTGATGGCAACCGCGTGGCCCGTAAGATCGCGCAATTCGCGGGCAATCTCGCGCGCGGCCGTGGCCAGTTCGAAGCTCTCGCTCACCGCCTGTCCCAGCGCCATAAGCCGCGCGCTGATCGAGTAGCGTTCGGTGTCCTCGTTGCGGATCAGGTAGCCGGCCGACACCAGCGTCTGGAGATGCCGGTGGATGCGGCTCTTGGTGGTATCGAAAGCGCGCGCCATCTCCGACACGCCGACCGAGGTCTGGCAGCGGGCCACATATTCCAGGATCTCGAGCGCGAACTCGACGGCCTGGATCGATCCACCGTGCGGCGTGGCGCTCATCGCCGCGTTCTTTCCCGAGAATGCATCACCCCTCCCACCATCGGCCCCTGCGGGCGTGGTTGCAGACTTACCTTCATTCTCGACTTCGGCAAGCCTGCTGCGTGGGGACGGGCGGCGCATGGCTTCAGCCAAGCGAGGCGGGGATCGGATACTCGTCCGCGTTGAGGACCCAGCCCTGCTTCGAGAAGTCGACGCGCGGCGGCGAGAAAATATCGACCAGCTGGTTCAGGCCAGCCTCCATGCCCCGCGACGTATGGATGGCGGGCGGGGGAATGACCGTCAGGGACGGCGACCGCACCAGCGCATGCTCGTCGTCGCGCCACACGTTGAGGTTCGTCGTCCACGGCCAGCGCAGATGATGGGTGAAGGCGCCGTCCAGGGCGAGCGAGCCCTGCTCGAAATCGTCGTGGTGGTGCGGCGACAGCTTGGTGATGTCGCGCGGCCCGTGCTGTGCGTCGAGATAGTTCACCATCAGCGTCGTGCAGCGGAAGATACGGCCGAAGCGGCCGGGCGTCGGCGGCACGTCGAGACTGTAGGCGCGGATGCGGAAACCTCCCACCGGATCCGGCCAGGGCTCCAGCAAGGCCACATTCGGATGAGGCGCGGCATAGGAGTCCGCATTCGAACACGCCGAATTGAGATCTTCGGAACGCGTCGAGAAGATGCGGGTGGCGCGGCCGCCCTGCGGCAGCGTGATGCGGCTTTTGCCCGGCGGAACGATCACCAGCGAGTATCCGTCGACTTCCACCCGCTCGCCATTGGCTTCGACGACGGCCGGCGTATCCCGGTCGGGGAGGAGCAGCACATATTCGTCGGGCTGGTTCGGACGCGACAGCGAGCCGCCTGGTTCGACTTCGCTCTGGCCGACGAGGAAGTTCTGGCCACGCGTCAGCCAGGTTCGTGCACCATCGGCGACGATCTGCGGACCGATCTCGTAGAACAGCCCGTAGTCGGCGCCGGCGAATGCCTGCGCCCCGGCAGGTTTCGAAGCAGGCGCCGAAGCGGCCATGCGCGAGCGCGGATCACTCGGATCGTACATCGTTCTCTCTCCCAATCAATCGTTCTGTATTGCAGAACACATGATGCGAAATTAGATCGCCGGATGCCGGGCACTTGTCAAGCCCGACATGCGCCAGCACGCCTTCAGCAAAATTTGCGAAGATGGCTTGACAGCCTGATGTGAGCTAGGGACTATCTATCGGAACAGCGTTCTGCATAGCGAAACGGAGGAAACGTTCATGCTGACCCGCCGCCAACTCATCGTGTCGTCAGGCGCGATGGCCGCCACACTTGCAATGCCCCATGTCTCACGCGCCGCACCGATCAAGATGCGGCTCGCGCATGCGGCCAATGAGATCCATCCGGGTCACATCGCCGCCGTCGAGTTCAAGAAGGCGCTCGAAGCGCTCGTGCCCGGCGCAATCGACATCACCATCTTCCCGAACCGCCAGCTTGGCGAGGACAAGCAGAACCTCGAGTCGGCTATGGCCGGCACCAACGAATTGTGCGGCTGTTCCGGCGTTCTGTTCCCGCTCGTCACGGGCCGCCAGGCGCTCGATGCCTACCAGCTTCCGTTCCTGATCAAGGACTACGACCACTTCACCAAGGTAGCGATGAGCGACATCGGGCAGAAGGTGCTGGACGATCTCGCGCCTGCGGGCCTCGTCGGACTGCAGACAACCGATATCGGTCAGCGTCATTTCCTGTCGGCGGCCAAGGTCGTCAAGACCGTGCCGGATTTCGCCGGTCTCAAGACGCGCATCCTGCCCGTGCCGCTGCACAAGGCGATCTGGGAAGGCGTGGGCGTCTCGCCGGTCGGCATGCCTTACGGCGAGGTCTACGGCGCGCTCGAGACCAAGGTCATCGATGCCGTGGAGATCAACGTCTCCTCGATGTTGGGCGAGAATCTCTGGGAGGTCGGCAAGAACTTCACGCTCACGGGCCACTACCCGTGGCACAACGTCATCGCCATGAACAAGGCGGTGTTCGACGGACTGCCGGCGGAGCTGCAGAAGGCTGTGCGGGAAGCCGGCCGCGCTTCTGTCGCTCCCACTCTGGCCTACACCAAGAACCAGGATCTGACCGGCCGCGACGAACTCAAGGCCAAGGGCGTGCAGATCCACCAGCTCGAGGACCTCGCGGAGATGCAGAAGAAGGTCGCTCCGATCGTCGAGACCTGGAGCGCCAAGGATCCGCTGATCGCGGAGTTCGTGGCGGCGGCACGCGGCATGGCCTGAGGCTGTCTCAGGGCGGCGGACGAGTTATCGTCCGCCCTCACCATGCACCGAGACGAATGACGAGCGGACAGATGCCAAATCAAGACACAGCAGGCGGACCCGGCTGGGCCGTCATCGGCTGGTATGTCGCCGCCCTGCGCTTTCTCGCAGGCACGACGATGCTGACAATCGTTGCGATCATGACCGCCCAGGTCATTGCCCGCTATGTCTTCGGCGCGTCGCTGATCTGGGCCGAGGAACTGTGCCGCTACATCCTGATCTGGCAGACCTTCCTGTTCATTGGGCTTGCCTACACCAAGGGCGAACTGGTCGCGGTCGACATCGTGCCCCTGATGCTTGAGCCGAAATGGCGGCTTGCGCTGAAGGTGCTGGTGTCGATGCCGATCCTCGCCTTTCTCTGGTTGATGATGGTCAACGGCTTCGACTACTCGACCCGCTTCGGCCATCAGATCGTTCCGGCGGTCGACTTCATCTTCATGTCGCTGATCGGGCGCGGCGTCGGCCTTTCGATCTTCTGGGTCTATGTGTCGGTGGCGATCGGCTCGGCCCTTCTCGGTCTTCACATCATTGCCTCGCTGGTGCTCGACTGGCGGGAGCTACCCAACGCGCCTGAGCGACCGGCGCCGACCGAGGCGGAGGGCTGACGGATGGGCGCGTTCTTCGGATCCTTCGTCCTCCTCCTCGCCACCGGTGTGCCGATCGCGCTCGCGCTCGGCGTCGGCGGCATGTTCTACCTGTTCCTGTCGGGAAATGGCGCGGTGATCCTCGCCTTGCCGCAGCGGATGATGGCGGGCGTCGATCAATTCATTCTGCTGACAATTCCGCTCTTCCTGCTCGCCGGCATGCTGATGAATGTCGGCGGCATCACCGACCGCATCGTGACCTTTGCCCGCGCAATGGTGGGCCATCGCCGAGGCGGCATGTCGTCGGTAACCGTGCTTTCCTCGGGATTTTTCGCCGGGATCTCGGGCAGCGCCACGGCCGAAGCTTCCGCGCTCGGGTCCATCCTCATCCCGGCGATGCAGAAACAGGGCATTCCCCCCGCTTATGCCGCCGCACTGGTCGGCGTCAGTTCGATCATGGGACCGATCATCCCGCCCTCGATCACGATGATCGTCTACGGTGTTCTGTCCGGTACCTCCATCGGGCAGCTCTTCCTCGCCGGCGTCGGACCAGGGCTATTGCTGGCCGGCGGGCTGCTCGCCTATGCCGGATACCGCGCGCGGCGCGATGGCTTCCCCATCACGCCCAAGATGGGATGGGCGGAGCGGCGCACCGCGACGATCCGTACCCTGCCTGCGCTGATACTTCCCCTCATAATCGTCGCCGGAATCAAGTTTGGCATCTTCACGCCGACCGAGGCGGCCGCAGTGGCCGTGATCTATGCGCTTATCATCGGATTCGCCTATCGCGACCTCACCGTCAGCCGCGTCTGGGAGGCGATGATCGCGACGACGATCATCAGTTCGTCGATCCTGTTCATCACGGCGATGGCCAATATCGTGGCCTTTGTCTTCACCCTCGAACAGGTGCCGACGACGATTGCCGAGGCGGTGCTGACCATCAGCGACAATCCGATCGTCGTGCTGATCATGCTCAACATCGTGCTGCTGATCCTCGGAATGTTCCTCGAGCCGATCTCGATCCTGATCCTGACCATGCCGATCCTGATGCAGTTCCTGAAGATCATCGGCATGGACCCGGTCCAGTTCGGCACGATGGTCGTGCTCAACGTGGTGATCGGCATGGCGACCCCGCCGGTCGGCATCCTCCTGTTCATCGTCTGCGCCGCTTCGGGGCAGTCGCTGACGGCGGTCTCGAGGGAAGCCGCGCCGCTGCTCGCCGTATGCCTCCTGGTGCTGATCCTCGTGGCCGCGATCCCGGCCGTCACGCTGCTGCTGCCGCACGCAATGCTTCCGGTCAACTGAACTCACCCATCGCGTCGGAACCCTGAACATGACCGCATCCGCCTCTCCTCCCGCGTTCCGCCAGCGCTTCATCGCCGGGGAGACGCTCGTCGGAACCTTCGTCAAGACGCCGGCCAGCCATCCGGTCGAGATCCTCGGCCAGGCCGGCTTCGAATTCGTCGTCATCGACGAGGAACACGCGCCCTGGGACCGCGTGACGATCGACCATGCGCTTCTGGCGGCGCGTGCGTCCGGCACCGCCGGCATCGTCCGCGTCGCGGAGCCGAGCGCGGCAAAAATCCTCGCCGTGCTCGACGACGGCGCGACGGGGGTGCTGGTGCCCCATGTCAGCTCGGCCGCCAAGGCCGCCGAGATCGCGCGCGCCTGTCGCTTCCGCGGCGGACGTCGCGGCTTCTCCAACACGACCCGCGCCGGGAACTTCGGCGCGGTCGGGGTGTGGCCGCATGTCGATGCGCAGGACGCGTCGGTGACGTTCATCGCGATGATCGAAGACCCGGAGGCGCTGGACGAGATTGATGCCATCGTGGCGACGGAAGGCCTGGACGGCGTCTTCATCGGTCGCGGCGACCTGACCGTAGCGCTTGGCGCGCCGGCAATGGATGCGCCCGAGATCATGGCCGCCTGCGAGACGATCATCGCCGCAGCGAAGAAGGCCGGTAAGCCGGTGGCGATGATGGTCGCCAATGCCGACGACGCGCGCCGATTCCACGCAATGGGCGCAACGACGTTCATCGTCGCGTCCGACCAGGGCTTCATGCGCCAGGCCGCGCTGAAAGCCTATGCCGACATTTCCGCCGTGGGCGCCAAGAGCGCCTGAAGCGAGCCAGTAAGGAGAAAGACCATGGCCGACACAACGACAAACTATCCGCTGATCGTGCCGCTTCCGGACATGGAGCCGAAGCGTGCCGACGAGGTGGCTGATCTGCTGGTTGGCGCCGTCGATCTACACTGCCATTCCGGGCCGGCGGCGATGCCGCGCATCCTCGGGCACACGGAAGCCTTCCGGATGGCGGAAGAAGCGGGCTTCAAGGCACTGCTCTACAAGGACCATTATTATGTCGGCATGCCGCACTGCGCGGTGCTGAAGGACATCTATCCGGATTCGAAGGTCGAGCTCTTCTCCGGCGTGGCGCTGAACAATGCGTCGGGTGGCATCAACCCGCACGCGGTCGACCACGCCATCAAGCTCGGCGGCAAGATCGTCTGGTTCCCGACCTTCGCCGCGAAGAACCATATCGAAGCCTATGCCTCGAAGTCCTTCCCGAAGACGGCGAAGCCGATGCTGCCGCCGATCCCGCTGACCGTGCTCGATGCCAACGGCAAGCTGACCGACGAGGCCAAGCAGATCTGCGACCTGATCGCGGAAGCCAACATCATCCTGGCGGGCGGGCATCTGCACGTCTCGGAGCTCTTCATCCTCTTCGAGGAGGCGAGGAAGCGCGGGGTGAAGAAGATGCTCGTCAACCATCCGAGCTACATCATCGGCTGCTCCGACGAAGACATCCGCGGCTTGGTCGCGTTGGGCGCCTACATGGAACATTCGATCTGCATGTTCATCCCGGGCCGCGCCAAGCAGCACGAGACCGAGGACCTGATTCACATGATGGAAGTCGCGGGCGTGGACCGCACCGTGCTCGGTTCGGATCTCGGCCTGACCCAGGCGCCGAAGCCGGTCGACGGCTACCGGATGATCGTGTCGGACCTGCTCGACCACCAGGTGCCGAAGTCCGACATCACCAAGATCATCTCGACCAATGCCGCCGGCCTGCTGGCCGAGGCAGCCTGATTGAGCGAAGAGCAAGGACGCCTGCCCATGGCCAGTCGCAAAGTGATCATCACCTGCGCGGTGACGGGGTCGATCCACACGCCGTCGATGTCGCCGCACCTGCCGGTGACGGCCGAGGAGATCGCCGATGCGGCGATCGGGGCGGCGGAGGCCGGGGCTGCGATCGTGCACCTGCATGCCCGCAATCCGGTCAACGGCCTGCCCGACCAGTCGCTGGAGGCGTTCGAACCGTTCCTGAAAGTGATCAAGCAGCGCTCCGACTGCGTCGTCAACATCACCACCGGCGGCGCCTCGACCATGACCATCGACGAGCGCCTGAAGCCGGTGGCGAACTTCAAGCCCGAGGTCGCCTCGCTCAACATGGGCTCGATGAACTTCGGGCTCTATCCGATGCTGGAGCGGTTCAAGGACCTGAAGCATGACTGGGAGCGGCCCTATCTCGAAGGTTCGCGCGACCGGGTGTTCAAGAACACCTTCGCCGACATCGAGAAGATCCTGACCACCTGCGCCGAGAACGGCACGCGCTTCGAGATCGAGTGCTACGACATCGGCCATCTCTACACGCTGGCGCATTTCGTCGAGCGCGGGCTGGTGAAGCCGCCGTTCTTCGTCCAGTCGGTGTTCGGCATCCTGGGCGGCATCGGGGCGCATCCGGAAGACGTGATGCACATGAAGCGCACGGCCGACCGGCTGTTCGGCGATTCCTATCAGTGGTCGGTGCTTGGCGCCGGACGCAACCAGATGCCGGTGGCGATGCAGTCGGTGCTGATGGGCGGCAACCTGCGGGTCGGGCTGGAGGACTCGATCTGGGCCGGCAAGGGGCGCCTGGCGGCGAGCAATGCCGAACAGGTGACGATCGCCCGCCAGATGGTCGAAAGCCTCGGCCTCGAGATCGCCACTCCGGCCGAAGCCCGCGACATCCTCAAGCTCAAGGGCGCCGACAAGGTCGCGTTCTGAATTGGGAACCGGACGAATGAAGGTTCTGATCGTCTACGCACACCCGGAGCCGGCGTCGTTCAACGCCGCCATGTGCGCCCGCGCACGGGATGCGTTGACGCAAGCGGGGCACGAGGTGGTCGTCTCCGACCTCTATGGCGAGGGCTTCAATCCGGTTGCCGGCCGGCACGACTTTCTCTCGGTCGCCGACAGGGAGGTGTTCCACTATCAGACCGAGCAGGCGCACGCCGCCCGCCACGGCACCTATGCGCCCGACCTTGCGCGCGAGCAGGCACGCGTGGCCGACGCCGATCTGCTGATCCTGCAGTTTCCCTTGTGGTGGGGCGGCGTGCCGGCGATCCTGAAAGGCTGGGGCGAGCGCGTCTTCTCCTACGGCTTCGGCTATGCGGACGGGCTGCGATTCCAGACCGGCGTCTTCCGGGGGCGGCGGGCGATGGTGTCGATGACGTCGGGCGGGACGACCGCCCGCTTCGGAGAAGGCGCGGTCTACGGCGAACTGGAGCGGCAGGTCCTGTGGCAGATCCAGCATCTCGGCCTCGAATACATGGGATACGAACTGGAGCCGCCGTTCGTCGCGTTCGCCGCGCCGCGCACCGACGACGCGGGCCGTGCCGCCTATCTCGACGAACTGGAGCAGCGCGTCCTCGCCGCGGCAGCCAAGCCTGTCGACCGCAGCCTCGGCATCGCAAAGCCGCTCGACCTCGTTCCGGACGGCGCGTGGAAGCAACAGCGATAGGGAGACTGTGATGAGCGGACCAGGACTGGCAGGCAAGGTGGCGCTGGTCGCCGGCGGATCGCGGGGAATAGGGGCCGCCGTCGTGCGCAGGCTCGCCTCCGACGGCGCGGCAGTGGCCGTCGGATACCGCGCCGCCGCAGCAGAAGCCGACGCGCTTGTCGGCGAGATCGAGGCCGCCGGCGGGCGGGCCATCGCGGTGAAGGGCGACATCGGCGTCGATGGCGATGCGGCGCGGATGGTCCGGGAGACCTGCGACCGCTTCGGCCGGCTCGACATTCTCGTCAATACGGCGGGGATCGGCCCCTACAGGCCGCTCGCCGCCGTCGACGAGGCCTATGTGCGGCAGATGTTCGACACCAACGTGCTCGGCGCGATCATGCTGACCAAGGCGGCCGCAGACGCGATGACGGCCGGCGGCCGGATCGTCCATGTCTCCTCGCGCCTCGCTTTCAGTCCGATCCCGACGAGCACCGTCTACGCGGCGTCCAAAGCCGCCGTCTCGGCCATGGTGCATGGCTACGGCAAGGAATTGGGCGCGAAGGGGATCACGATCAACGCCGTTGCGCCCGGCGTGATCGAGACCGACATGACGACGGCCATCATCGCCGAACGCGGCGACCAGATCCGCGCGACAACGCCGCTCGGCCGGATCGGCCAGCCGGACGACATCGCCGGGATCGTGGCGTTCCTGGTTTCCGACGATTCCCGCTGGATCACCGGCCGGACGATCCTCGCCGACGGCGGGCTGAACTAACGCGGGTCGGCAGGACGCGTGGCGTGGCTGTGGGGCTGCTTTCACGCGCCTCGGGGAGGCGGCGCAAATGTGCGGATCGAAGGTCCTGGAGTTCGGATGGTGGGCGTGACAGGGATTGAACCTGTGACCCCTACGATGTCAACGTAGTGCTCTCCCGCTGAGCTACACGCCCATCCGAAGCCGCGCATACATCATGCCAGACGCCGTGCGTCAATAGCGAAATGCGGCGAAGGCGACACGCCACGCAAGGCGTGCGCATCAGGCGAAAACGGCCGGCTCAGGCCGCCTGCAGCATCTTCTCGACCTCGTTGACGAGGTCGCGCAGGTGGAAAGGTTTCGACAGGACCTTTGCGTCCTTCGGGGCTTTCGAATCCGGATTGAGGGCGACAGCGGCGAATCCGGTGATGAACATAACCTTCAGGTCGGGATCGATCTCGGTCGCGCGGCGGGCGAGTTCGATCCCGTCCATCTCCGGCATCACGATGTCGGTCAGAAGCAGCGAGAACGGCTCCTCGCGCAGCCGCTCATAGGCCGACGCGCCATTGTCGAAGTCGGAGACGTCGTAGCCCGCCCGCTCCAGCGCCTTCACCAGGAAGCGGCGCATGTCGTCATCGTCTTCTGCAAGGAGAATTCGTGCCATCGTCCCGTCCGAATCATGTTGCCAGGCGAATGAAATCCGCCCGTTAACCATGAACTCTATATGAAGGACGCGGGGTAAAGATCAAGTGAACGCTTGCGCGTCGCGAAGGCCTGCCGCACTGGACATGGGCGCGCACGGGTGGCACGGTACGGCGACGTTTTCATCGCATGCCAACGGACCAGCCATTGATGATTGCAGGCGCGGACTTCGCGGAGATACCGCCCTATTCAGAGACGTCACCGGCGGGGACCACTGGGTCGTTCGTTTTCAACTCCCCGCATAGCGGCAGCCACTATCCGGCGCGGTTCCTGGAGATGATCCGCCTCGACCGGGCGGCGATCCGCCGGTCGGAAGACTGCTATGTGGACGAGCTCTTCGCCGGGGTCGCTTCGCTTGGCGCGCCGCTGCTTTCGGCCAACTTTCCGCGTGCCTATCTCGACGTCAACCGCGAGCCCTGGGAACTTGATCCGAAGATGTTCGCCGAACCGCTGCCGCCATTTGCCAATGCGCGTTCGGCGCGCGTGGCGGGAGGGCTCGGCACAATTCCGCGGATCGTCGGGGAGGGGCAGGACATATATGCGGGAAGGCTGCCGCTGGCGGAAGCGATCTCGCGCATCGACTCGTTCTACAAGCCGTACCATCATCGTCTTCGCGGCCTCCTGATGCAGGCGCATTCGCGCTTCGGCCGGGCGATCCTGATCGATTGTCACTCCATGCCCGCCTCGATCCGGGTCGGCGAGAACGGGATCCGGCCGGACTTCATCCTCGGCGACCGGTTCGGCGCGTCCGCGGCACCCGCGCTTTCCGAGCAGGCAATCGCGATCCTCACCGACATGGGATACACCGTCGCCCACAACAAGCCCTATGCCGGCGGCTTCATCACGGAGCACTACGGCCGGCCGGGCAGGGGCCTGCATGCGATGCAGGTCGAGATCAACCGCGGCCTCTACATGGACGAGCGGTCCTATGAGAAATCGGCCGGCTTCGAGGCGCTCGCCCACGACCTCACCGAATTCTCGGGCCGGCTGATCGCCTTCGCCGAGTATTACTTCGGCCGCCCGGCCCTCGCGGCCGAGTAGTGGGCCGGAGAAGCGAAGACCGGCGAAGGGAAGGGCTGAAAAAAAGACCGCATCGTTCGCACGACGCGGTCAAGTCTAGGGAGGAAACGCCCAAGGAGGGCATAGACGGGCGAACCCGTCTGTCGCTACAATCATGTTGCGCTGCACAAATGTCAATACGCAGCCGTTAAAAATAATTCATACTTATGTGCCTACCGGCGTGCGCCGGATTCAGGTGTAAAAAGGGGGCAGAATGATCGTCGGCGCCGATTTCATGCGCAGGCTCGCCAAGGCCGCGGCCGCCGAGACGCTGCCCAGGTTTCGCACCGCGGGAGCGGTCTCCAACAAGGAGGCCGGCGGGTTCGATCCGGTCACCGAGGCCGACCGCGAGGCGGAGCGTGCGCTGCGTGCGTTGATCCTGTCCGAGTATCCCGACCATGGCATCCTCGGCGAAGAGCACGGATCCGAGAATGAGTCGGCCAGCCACGTCTGGGTGATCGATCCGATCGACGGAACGCGCGCCTTCATCTCCGGCCTTCCGGTCTGGGGCACGCTGGTCGGGCTGACGATCGACGGCGACGCGAAAGCGGGACTGATGTCTCAGCCGTTCACCGGCGAACTGTTCTACGCCGACGGCGACGCCTCCCACTATGAGGGGCCTGGCGGCCCTCGAAAACTGATGACGCGCGCCACCGACGACCTTTCCGCCGCGACGCTGTTCACCACCACGCCAACGCTGTTCAAGGGCCCGATGCGCGAGCGCTACGACCGGCTGGAGAGAGCGGTACGGCTCGCGCGCTACGGCACCGACTGCTACGCCTTCGCGATGGTGGCGGCGGGCCACGTCGACATAGCGGTGGATGCCGGGCTCCAATCCTACGATATCGTTGCGCTTATTCCGATCATCGAGCAGGCGGGGGGCGTGGTGACCACCTGGACGGGCGGTCCGGCCGAGAACGGCGGCGATATCCTCGCCAGCGCCAATCCGGTCCTGCACGAAAAGGCACTGCGCCTGGTGAACGACTGAACGGCGTCAGGGGTCGGCATTCTCGCCCGGAATGAAGGCGTCGAAGGCGGCCCAGAACTGTTCGCGATAGACGTCCGCCTCCTGCAGGATCTCGTGCCGGGCTCCGTCGATCGTGACGACTGACCCGGATCGCAGGGTACGGGCGAATGTCTCGATAGCCTGCGTCGAGACGACCTCGTCGGCACCTGCGGCGACGAGCAGCGTCGGAACGTGCAGCCTGGCGGCGAAGTCCGGATCTCGAAGGCGTTCCGCGGCGGCGGAGGCGGCGTGGATCCATGCCACCGTCGGCCCACCCATCGCAAGCTGCGGGGCACTGTTGAAGAGAGCCGTGTTGCGCGAAAAGCGGGCAAGATCGGTGGTGAGCTTGTTCGCTGCGAAAGGATGACCGCCCTTCGGGCGCGGTCCTCCCGACACGTAGATGGTGCCGAGGCCGAGGCTATAGAGGAAGGCCGTCATCCGCCGTAGCGTCGTCATCGAGACCGGCAGGCCGACGAATTCGATCAGCGGTGCAATGAGGACCATGCGCCGGACACGGTTGAAGAGCCGTGGAGTGGCGAGGAGGGCGACCAAGGCACCGGTGGAATGGCCCAAGACGTAGTAAGGCCCGCGGCAATCGGGCAGCACGACATCGTCAAAGAACTTCTCCAGGTCGGCGACATACTCGTCGAAACTGCCGACATAGCCGCGAGCCGGATCCCGGATCAGCCGCTCCGAGCCGCCCTGGCCGCGCCAGTCCATGATCGCGGCTCCGAATCCGCGCGATGACAGATCGCGGATCGTCTCGAAATACTTCTCGATGCATTCGTTGCGGCCGGCGAGAATGATGACCGTTCCCTTGAGGGGGCGCGTCTGCGCCGGGAAACGTCCGTAGCGGATCGATCGTCCGTCATGCGCCGTGAAGCGCGAAACCTCGCCCCATTCGGGCACTGGGTTTTCGGGGATGTCGACCAGACGTTCGGTCATTGAGGAGTCCGGTGAGGCGGCGGGGGCGGGCGGCCCTTGATAGGTAGAGCGGAGCTCAAAAGCAAAGGATTTGGCAGCGACGGGCGGTCGGCCCAGGTTGGCCGGCACCAAAAAAAGCGGCCGGAAGCGGACAAGCCGCCTCCGGCCTATTCGAGCCCGGGTGGAAGGGACGATACACCCGAACCGGGATCTCCGACCGTCTCCGATCTTTGATCCATGACCGGACTTTAGTGCGCCCGGGCTGAACGGGACCCGAAGCGGCGGTTCATCCGCCGTTCATCGAAAGGACCGGCAATTTCCCTTGAAATGGGTCCGTCTCATTCCCAAATCTCCGGTGCGGCCGCCTCTGTAGGGGCCGCTGGCAGACAGGAGACGCCCGATGCGGGTTTCCGAGAGTCTGTCATCACGCAAGACTTGTTGCTCAAGGGAGAACACCCATGCGTCACGTTGATTTTTCGCCGCTCTATCGTTCCACGGTCGGTTTCGACCGTCTCTTCTCGATGCTGGACCAGATCGGCCAGCCGGACAGCGGCCAGACCTACCCGCCCTACAATATCGAGCGCACCGGCGAGGACGCCTATCGCGTCACCATGGCGGTCGCCGGCTTCGGCGAGAACGAGATCTCGATCGAGGCCCATCGCAATGTCCTGACCGTCAAGGGCGAGAAGGCCGAAGAGAGCGCCAACGAAGGCGCTGAACTCCTCTATCGCGGCATCGCGTCGCGCGCGTTCGAGCGCCGCTTCCAGCTCGCCGACCATGTCGAGGTAACGGGCGCGACGCTGAAGAACGGCCTGCTGCACGTCGATCTCAAGCGGAACATCCCGGAAGAGATGAAGCCCCGCAAGATCGCGATTTCGAGCGTCGGCAAGCCTTCGAAGCAGATCGAGGCCAAAGCGGCCGCGTAATCCGGCTTTTACGGCATACCACGGCGGCGCCTTCGGGCGCCGCTTTCGTTTTCAGGCCCTCAGCACATCAGCGTGACGATGGACCAGCTTCCATTCGCCGTCCTCGCGCCGGAACAGTTCGGTCACGCGCAGGTTCATGGCGACCGCCTTTCCATCCATCTCCACAATTGCCCTCTGAATGCCGCACCAGTAGGCGATGTCGCCGCCTTCGGCCGACTGCAGTATTTCCAGCCGGCTCTCTCCATCCGGTCCGAAACGCGACGCTCCGGCGCGATAGGACTCGACGATCGAGGTCCGCCCCGTGAGCACCCTGCCGTCCGGCCCGAAGAAGGTCGACGGCTCGGATTCGGACGCCAGTTCCTCCACCTGGTCGGAACGGCCGCGACTGTATGCCTCTGCCGCGGCCTCGCGACGATTCATGAATTCCGCGAACGACGACATCGTGTGGCTCCATTCCGGTGGACGGCACCTTGCCATCAACCGGTCTAGGAGACCCAGGTTCACCGAGCCAGCCGGAGCCGGCGAAGCTCCTGACAATCGGGGCAGGATCTATTTCGACATGAGAAGCTTACGAAACGCGTCGATATCTTCTTGACGGGTAACGAAGCTCGTCACGAAGCGGCAGAGCGTTTCGTCGTCGCCGATCGTGCCCTCGAAGGAGGCTGGTCTTGCCCAGGGGTAGAAGCGGGCGCCCTTGCCGGTAAGGTCGTCCATCAGGCCCGTCGGCATAATCGCAAAGACCTCGTTGGCGTCCGGCATCCAGGCGAGCCGCATGCGGTTCGACGAGGACAGGACTTCCGACAGGCTCTGAGCCATCGCATTCGAATGGCGCGCCATCTCGAGCCAGAGATCTCCTTCGAAATAAGCTTCGAATTGCGCCGAGATGAAGCGGGACTTGGAAAAGAGCTGAGCCGCCCGCTTGCGCAGGAAGGGGATATCGGCGGCCTTTGCCGGATCGAGCACCACGAGGGCCTCGGCGCACCAGCAGCCGTTCTTGGTGCCGCCGAAGGAGACGAGGTCGACGCCGCGCTTCCAGGTCATCTCGGCAGGAGTCGTGTCCAGCGCCACGAGCGCGTTGGCAAAGCGGGCGCCGTCCATGTGGAGCGGAAGGCCGTTCGACCGGGCGACCTTGCCGACGGCCTCGATCTCGTCGAGCGAATAGACGGTGCCGATCTCGGTCGCCTGGGTGATCGAGACGGCCATGGGCTGGCCATGATGCACGAATTCCGCCGGATAACGGGCGATTGCCGCTGAGAGGGCGGACGGGTCGATCTTGCCCAGGGGCCCCTCGACCGGACAGAGCCGTGCGCCGCCGGTGAAATATTCCGGCGCGCCGCACTCATCGACGATCATATGCGCTTCCGAGTGGCAGAAGGCGACGCCGCCGGGCCGGTTGCAGGCTGTCATGGCGAGCGAGTTCGCGGCTGTCCCTGTCCCGACGAAGAAGACTACGACCTCCCGCTCGAAGATGCGGCTGAATATGTCGTTGACCGTCCTGTCGATATCGCTCGAGCCGTAGGCAGGAGCAAAGCCGTCGGCATGCCGGACCAGGCTCTCGGCGATCCTGGGGTGGGCGCCTGCCCAATTGTCGGAGGAGAATATCATTGCACTGTCCGTTGCCGCTGTTTCGGGCGGACAATGTTCATTGGTGAGCCCGTGCGCAAGTCCGGCCTTCGAAGCGACCAGGGCCGGAGACCGGTGGGCATGCGGGCTCGCAGCACCGACGCGAAACAATATTTCGCGCCGCCGCAGGCCGGGGCATGAAAAATACGCCTGGAAGGTTCGGCGTTTGCATTTCGGTCTTGTGCGTCGGCGAGATTTCTGGCATACGAAATTTAGGACAGCACTGCTGTCGTATTAATCGTCGCTTAAGTGGCCGGAAATGGCGTATCATCGCGCCACTCCGGCCTTGCGCGCGATAGGCGCGGGGACCGGTTCCCCGATCGAACAGGAGGATGAAGCGATGACGGACGTGACGCCATCTCTGACGACGGAGCTCGATGCCCGTGCGCAGGGCAATGCGCGCGCCGTCAAAACGCCGTTCGGCCGCATGGGCCTCTATGACCCGCGCAACGAGCACGATGCCTGCGGCGTCGGCTTCATCGCGCAGATGAAGAACGTCAAGTCGCACCAGATCGTGGTCGACGGGCTGAAGATGCTCGAGAACCTGACGCATCGCGGTGCCGTCGGCGCCGATCCGCTGATGGGCGACGGGGCGGGTGTGCTGGTGCAGATCCCGGACAAGTTCTTCCGCCGCGAGATGGCTGCGCAGGGCGTGGCTCTCCCTGCCGCCGGAGAATACGCGGTCGGCCACTGGTTCATGCCGCAGGGCGAGGCGACCCGCAGTCACGTCGAGGACGTGATCCGGGAGAGCGCGGCCTCCGAAGGCGTGCCTCTGGTCGGCTCGCGCGACGTCCCGGTGGACAATTCCTCTCTCTCCAAGGCGCCGGATATCGCCGCGGCAGAACCGGTGCATCGCCAGTTCTTCTTCGGACGGCCCTCTGACGTCGCGTCCGACGACGAATACGAGCGGCGTCTATATATTCTGCGCAAGGTCGTATCCGGCCGCCTCTACCAGGAGCATGGCAACAAGGATATCGGCGCCTACTGCGTGTCGCTGTCTTCGCGGACGATCGTCTACAAGGGCATGTTCCTCGCCTACCAGGTCGGCGCCTATTACAAGGATCTGGCGGATCCGGAGTTCGAATCCGCGCTGATCCTGGTCCACCAGCGCTTCTCGACCAACACCTTCCCGTCGTGGAAGCTGGCGCATCCGTACCGCATGGTCGCCCACAACGGGGAGATCAACACGGTGCGCGGCAACGTCAACTGGATGGCGGCGCGGCAGGCTTCGGTCGATTCCGAACTGTTCGGCAACGACATCTCGAAGTTGTGGCCGATTTCCTACGAGGGGCAGTCGGATACGGCCTGCTTCGACAATGCGCTCGAGTTCCTGACGCAGGGCGGCTACAGCTTGGCGCATGCGATGATGATGCTCATCCCGGAAGCCTGGGCCGGCAACAAGCTGATGGGCGCCGACCGCAAGGCGTTCTACGAGTACCACGCCGCCCTGATGGAGCCGTGGGACGGACCGGCGGCGGTCGCCTTCACCGACGGGCGCCAGATCGGCGCGACGCTCGACCGCAACGGTCTGCGTCCGGCGCGCTACATCGTCACCGACGACGACCGGGTGATCCTCGCGTCGGAGGCCGGCGTGCTGCCGGTGCCCGACAAGAACATCGTCAAGAAGTGGCGGCTGCAGCCCGGCCGCATGCTGCTCATCGACCTGCAGGAAGGCCGCATCGTCTCCGACGACGAGGTGAAGTCGCAGATCGCGGCCAAGCATCCCTACCGGGACTGGCTGAAGAACACCCAGATCATCCTCGAGGATCTGAAGCCGGTGGCGCCGCGCGAGCCGCGCCGCGACGTGACGCTGCTCGACAGACAGCAGGCCTTCGGCTACACGCAGGAAGACACCAAGATCCTGATGTCGCCGATGGCGACCACCGGACAGGAAGCCGTGGGCTCGATGGGCACCGACACGCCGATTTCGGCGATGTCGGACAAGTCGAAGCTGCTCTACACCTATTTCAAGCAGAACTTCGCCCAGGTCACCAACCCGCCGATCGATCCGATCCGCGAGGAACTGGTGATGAGCCTGGTGTCCTTCATTGGACCGCGGCCGAACATCTTCGATCTGGTCGGCACGTCGCGCCGCAAGCGGCTCGAGGTGCGACAGCCGATCCTGACCAATGGCGATCTCGAGAAGCTGCGTTCCGTCGGTCATACCGAGGATCGCTTCGACACCAAGACGATCGACATCACCTATTCGTCATCCGAAGGGGCGGCGGGCATGCAGGGCGCGCTGGAGCGGCTGTGCGAGCGCTCCGAGGCGGCGGTCGCAGGCGGCTACAACATCATCATCCTGTCCGACCGGCAGGTCGGGCCGGACCGAATCGCCATTCCCTCGCTGCTGGCCACGGCAGCGGTGCATCATCACCTGATCCGCAAGGGGTTGCGTACGTCCGTCGGCCTGGTCATCGAAACCGGCGAGCCGCGCGAAGTGCATCATTTCTGCTGCCTTGCCGGCTATGGCGCGGAGGCGATCAATCCGTACCTGGCTTTCGACACCCTTCTCGACATGCACAAGCGCGGCGAGTTTCCGCCGGAGGTCGACGCCAGCGAACTCGTCGGGCGCTTCAGCAAGTCGATCGGCAAGGGTATCCTGAAGGTCATGTCCAAGATGGGCATCTCGACCTACCAGTCCTATTGCGGCGCGCAGATCTTCGACGCCGTGGGCCTGAAGAGCGAGTTCGTTGATCGCTATTTCGCGGGCACCGCAACCACGATCGAAGGCGTAGGTCTGGACGAGATCGCGGCCGAGACGGCGAGCCGTCACGCCGATGCCTTCGGCGACAACCCGGTGCTGCGCAGCGCGCTCGAAGTGGGCGGCGAATACATGTACCGCATGCGCGGCGAGGCGCATATGTGGTCGCCCGACGCGGTGGCCACGCTGCAGCACGCCGTGCGCAAGAAGTCGTGGGAGACGTTCAAGGAATATTCGGCGGAGATCGACAGCGCTTCGGCCCGGGCGAAGACGATCCGGGGCCTGTTCGACATCAAGCTTGCCGAGGATGCCGGCCGCGCGCCCGTGCCGCTCGACAGCGTCGAGTCGGCTGCCGATATCGTCAAGCGCTTCTCGACCGGAGCCATGTCGTTCGGCTCGATTTCGCGCGAGGCGCACACTACGCTGGCGATCGCCATGAACCGGATCGGCGGTAAGTCGAACACCGGCGAGGGCGGCGAGGAGCCGGATCGCTACAAGCCGTTGCCCGATGGTTCGGCGAACCCGGAGCGCTCGGCGATCAAGCAGGTCGCGTCGGGGCGGTTCGGTGTGACGGCGGAATACCTCGTCAACTCGGACATGATGCAGATCAAGATCGCCCAGGGCGCCAAGCCGGGCGAGGGCGGCCAGCTGCCCGGTCACAAGGTCGACGCGACGATCGCCAAGACGCGGCATTCGACGCCCGGCGTTGGCCTGATCTCGCCGCCGCCGCACCACGACATCTACTCGATCGAGGATCTGGCCCAG
>JAYSFJ010000021.1:0-63057 GCA_041913465.1 Mesorhizobium sp.
TCTACGTCACCGAGGACCGCAAGGTCGAAGGCTTCTTCGAGACCATGTCGATCGCCGAGAACATCCATCTCGGCGCCTTGGCGGGCGGGCAGACGAAATCCTCGACGGTCTCGATGAGTGAGATGCGGTCGGTCGCGGAGGAGTGGATCAAGGCACTCAACGTCAAGGCGATCAACGCCGACGCCCGTGTGATCGAACTGTCTGGCGGCAACCAGCAGAAGGTCGTCGTCGCCAAGGCGCTGGTGCAGAAGCCGAAGCTCGTCATCTTTGACGAGCCGACGCGCGGCGTCGACGTCGGTGCGATCGCGGAGATCCATCAGCTCATCAACCGGCTCGCCGACGAGGGCATCGCGGTCATGGTGATCTCCTCCTACCTGCCCGAGATCCTGCAGCTCTCGGACCGTATCCTGGTCTGCCGCCAGGGCCGCATCGTCGAGGAGTTCGACGGCCACACGGCCGACGAGGAAACCATCATGTATGCCGCGGTGCACTGATGGACGATACGTTGAGGACCACCCGGCCGGTGCTCGACGTCCGCACGATCGCCGATGTCGAGGCGATCGAGGCACGCCCCTACGACGAACTCGTCACCGCGCGCAACATCCACGACCTGTTCCGCGCGACCGCCCGGCACGGGGGAGAGCGCGCGGCGCTGACCGTGCTGCGCTCGCCCGATCCGGCCGATGTCGGTCTCTCGCTCACGCATCGCGGTCTGCTCGCGGAGGTCACGCGAGCAGCCAACCTGTTCCGCTCCCTCGGTCTCGCGCCCGGGCAGGGTGTTGCGGCCTTCCTGTCGCCCACCTTGCCGGAACTGCCGGCGCTGCTTCTCGGCGCACAGGTCGCGGGCGTGGCCAGTGCGCTGAACTACCTGCTCAACCGTGACGCGATCGTCGACCTGCTCAATGCCGAACGGGCGACGATCCTCGTCCTCTCCTCGCGCGCCCTGGACGAGACGTGCTGGACAAAGGCGGAAGGGGTCCTCGCCGACGTCCCGACCCTCGAGCGGGTGCTCGTCGTCGGTGGCGAAGGCGACCTGCCCGCCGGCCACCTGAGGCTTGACGAGGCCTTGACCCGCTGCCGCGCGGACGCGCTCGACTTCTCGCCGTCGCAGGACCGCGACACGGTTTGCGCCCTGTTCCACACCGGCGGCACGACGGGCCGACCGAAACTGGTGCAGCTGACCCACGGCAACCAGATCCACGCCGCCTTCGGCTTCGCCCAGGTGTTCGGCTACGACGAGAACGACACGGTTATCAACGGCTTCCCCTTCTTCCATGTCGGCGGAACGATGACGGTGGGGCTCTCGGTGCTTGCGGCGGGTGGACATATCGTGGTCCCGTCGCCCTACGGGATGCGCCAGCCGCAGACTGTCGAGCGCTACTGGACGCTCGTCGAGGCGTTCCGCGCGACCGTCATCGGCGGCGTGCCGACCTCGATTGCCGCGATCACCAACAGCTGGGTCGAAGGATCGGACGTGTCGAGCGTGCGCATGGCGGTCACCGGCGGCGCGGTGCTGCCCGAAGCCGTCGGCGCCCGTTTCGAGGCGACGACGGGCATCCGCCTCTTCGAGACCTACGGCATGACCGAGACCGCCGCCGCAATCGCCTTCAATCCCGGGCGGGGAACGCCGGTCGCGGGCAGCGTCGGCTTTCGCGCGCCCTATTCTGAGACCCGCGTCGTTCGCATCGGTCGCGAGGATATTCTATGCGGGGCCGGCGAAAGCGGGCTGGTGCAGGTGAAGGGACGCCAGGTCTTTCCCGGATATGTCGATCCCGCCCACAATGCCGGCACGCTCTCGGCCGACGGGTGGCTCACCACGGGTGATGTCGGCTATCTGACTGCCGACGAGAGGCTGGTGCTGACGGGGCGCGAGAAGGACCTGATCGTCCGCGGCGGCCACAACATCGATCCGGCCGCGATCGAGGACGTCGCGAACCGCTTCGCCGGCGTCCAGATCAGCGCGGCCGTCGGCATGCCCGACCAATATGCCGGCGAGGTGCCGGCGCTGTTCGTTGTGCCGTCGCCCGGCGTCGAGATCGACCTCGACGCCGTTCGGCGCCATCTGGACGAGAACGTGCACGAGCCGCCGGCCCGGCCGCGCAGCGTCCTCGTCATCGATGCCCTGCCGGTCACAGCCGTCGGCAAGATCTTCAAGCCGGCGCTGCGCGATCTGGCGATCAAGGAGAAGGTGCGCCTTGAGGTCGACCGCATTTGCGGCAAGCATGCCTCGGCCGCGGTGGACGTCGCGATCGACGCCCAGAAGCGCACCGTCGTCGAGGTCGCGGTCTCCGGCGCCGCGCCGGACAGGCTGGCCGAGCTCGAGGCGGCGCTGAAGCCGCTGCCGCAGACCTTCCTCGTCCGCGCCGCCGAGATGCAGGACGAGGGCGTGCGGCTCGCCTTCGCCGATGGCGTCGCCACGCTCACGCTCGACCGGCCGGACAGCATGAATGCGCTGTCGCAGGCAATGATGCAGTCCCTGGAGCGCCGGCTGCGCGTGGTCGCTGGCCTGCCCGGCCTTCGGGCCGTGGTGCTGACCGGCACGGGCCGTGCCTTCTGCGCGGGCGGCGACCTGATCGAGTTCGAGGCGGCGCTCAGGGCAGGCGGCACGCGGCTCGTCGACATGCTGCGCTACAACCAGGACGTCATCCAGATGGTCGAGGACCTGCCGGTGCCGGTCATCGGCGCCGCCAACGGCACGGCCGTCGCGGGCGGGCTCGAACTCCTGCTGGCCTGCGACATCATCCTCGCCGCCGAAGGCGCGAAGCTCGGGGACGGGCACGCGAAGTTCGGCATCGTCCCGGCGGGCGGGGCGACCGTCAGGCTGGGCGAGCGGATCGGCCCCGGCCGGGCCGCGCGGCTCTTCTACACGGCCGAACTGGTCGATGCCGGCACGATGGAGGACTGGGGCCTCGTCGACGAGGTCGTGCCGAAGGATAGACTGCTGGAGCGCGCGCGCGAGATCGCCGCCGCGATTTCCGCGGCGAGCCCGCAAGTCGTGCGCCACATCAAGGCGCTGACCCGGCAATCGAAGGACGCGGAACGCCAGACCCGGATCCATGCCGAACTCGAGAGCTTCACGACGCACCTCGACGGTGCCGACCTCGCCGAAGGACTGGCCGCATTCCGTGAAAAGCGGACGCCGGTCTACCGCGATGGCAACTGACGCCATCTTCGCCGCGAGACCCGCAGCATCTCGTCGCACGCTGGCGCAAGAAGACGAGCCGGCAGCGACTCAGATGGTCGGGATAGGAGCGGCTGAACCAGGCCGCTGATGCCGGACCGCCCTACCGGCCCGATCGCATGCCGCCCGGAAAACGCGACTCGCCTGCTGCGATGCAGGCGACAATAGCTGCTTTGAAGGAATGTCTGGTGGCGCGTGCAGTCCTGAGAGAACCAGTCTCTGGAAGAGTTTCCCGGACAACAGGGAGTAAGTTGGGAATTTCGAGGTTTTTGGACCTGGAAGCGGCTTCTGCGCATCGAAAACCCTCGATGCTTCAGTACGATGCGCAGGAATTCCCTGTTTGGGCTTAACAGGGAAATCGCCATCACCGAGCAGGGAGTGCTGACGTTTATCGACTCACAGGGCCTCGAAGACGAGACGCATCCCTGGCTCGACCCTGTCCACGCCCGGCGGCAGCAGGGCAATCCCGTCGGCCTGCGAGATGGCCCGAAGGCTGGCGGAAGAGCCGCGGCCAAGCATGGTCAAGCGTGGCAATCCATCGGAGCCCGCGGCACCGATGCGCACTGGCGCGAACTCGGTCCGGTCTGGACGCTTCTCGTAGGTGAAGTCGGCAACCGCCTGCGTCCACGTCGGCGCGCTGTTCGACAGGCCCGCCAGCCGGCGCAGGGCCGGCAGGGCGATCATGCGCAAGGTAACGAGCGTGGCGTTCGGATTGCCAGGAAGGCCGAGGAAAAGCGCCGCGCCGAGCTTGCCGACCTTCACGGGCTTGCCCGGTCGCATGGCGACCTTCATGACGTCGAGCATGCCGCCGCCTGAGCTGACGGCCCAGGTGACATGGTCTTCCTCTCCGGCCGAAACACCGCCCGTCGTGATGATCGCATCGCATCGCGCGGCCGCCTCGGCCAGGGCCGCGGCGATCGCCTCGCGCGCGTCGGGAACGATGCCGAAGTCGAGCACCTCGGCCCAGCGCAATGCATCGAGACTGGCGCTAAGCATCACGCGGTTCGAGTTGAATATCTGTCCGGGATGAAGCGGCTGGCTTGGTTCTCGCAGTTCGGTGCCGGTCGAGATCAGCCCGATGCGGACCTTCCGGCGGACCTCGATTTCGGCCATTCCCTGACCGGCGAGGAGCGCGAGATGCTGCGCCTTCAGGATGTCGCCGGGCTCCAGAAGAGTCTCGCCCCTCCGAACGTCCTCGCCGGCGATCCGCACGTTCTGTCCCGCGCGGGGCTTCTGGTCGATGACGATGGAGTCGCCGTCGACGCGGCATTTCTCCTGCATGACGACGGTGTCGAATCCATGGGGGATCGGCGCCCCGGTCAGGATACGCACAGCGCCTTCAAGGGACTGCGTCGGTGCATCGCCTGCCGCGACGCGGCCCGTCACCTTGAGCTGCCATGGACCCTGCCCCGTAAAGCTGGCCGCCTTCACCGCATAACCGTCCATCGCGGAGGCATTGAACGGCGGCAGATTCAGGCCCGCGCGCGCTTCCGCCGCCAGCACGCGCCCGTTCGCGGCAAGCAGGTCGAGCATTTCGGTTTCCGCCACCGGGACTGCCGCGGCGATCGCCTTGGCGGCGGCGATGTCGACGGGAATGACCGCCCCGGCCGCGCCGGATTCGCAGTGCTCGGGAAGGATGAGCGCGGACGGGATCATGGCCACTCCGGCAGGGTTCTCAGATAGACGACGAGATACGGCTTTCACAGCCAACAAGTTCACGACGCACCCCGGTTTTATGCTGAAGGCGCCGCCGGGGTGGTATGGCCCGGCGGCGCGAAGCGCGGCGGTCAGCCCGCGCTGTATTCCATGGACTTGAAGGACAGATCCGCCGCCGAGGCCGGCGCATCCGAAATCTTCCGGATATTGGCCCAGGTATGCTTGTAGTTCGGCAGGATCAGCTCGTTCGTCCCGGCATTGACGATGTTGCCCTGCGCACCATTCGGCGCGCCGAACACCATGAAGGTTTCCTTCCGGCGCGCGGTCGGCGTCGGATAGACCAGTGCCTGCGTGGCGCCGACGTCGTTGAAGACTTCGACCAGGTCACCGGCCTTGACTCCGAGTTCGGCCATGTCCTCCGGGTTGATCTCGATGAACGGGATCGGGAAGCGGTCGGAGACGAAGTCGTTGGCCTTGTCCAGGAACCAGTTCTGCCAGATGACGTTGGCACGGCCGTTGTTGATGAGGTATGCGTAGTTGTCCCTCTGGTAGGCCTTGCCCGGCGCCTGCAATCCGCGCCACTCGCCGCCGCAGAACAGCGCCTTGCCGTCCTCGCGGCCGTGCCGCGTGAACTTTCCGTCCGTGTAGAGGCGCTTGGTGCCGACCAGCTGGCCGTTCTCGAAGCCGACGACCGGCTCCTGCACGCCGTTGTTGCCCATGGCGCGGAGGCGTTCGTAGGTCACTTCCGGATTGCCGGAGTGATAGCCGTCCATGAACGCATCTTCCTCCGTCTTCCAGTCGTAACCCTTGAACTGGTCTGCATAGGCGTCGCGGCCCTCTTCGCGCAGCACCCGTTCGAGGTTCTGGGCGATGCCCGCCGCGATCAGGCAGTCAGGCTTGGCGTTGCCCGGACCGTCCATGTATTTCTCGACGAGCCGCATGCGGCGCTCGCCGTTCATCGAGGTCAGGTTCATCTCGCCCGACTCCACCGCCGGCAGGATGACGTGGGCGGCCTGGCCGATCTGGCTGTGGATGATGTCCACGTTGACCGAGAACAGCCCGCCGGCATTGATCGCACCGGCGATGGCCTCGACCAGTTCTTCCCGCGTCGCGCCCGCATGGGCATCCATGGCGTCCTTCACCATGTTGGTCCGGCGGTTGTATTCGCGCTTGAACTCGGTCGCGTTGAGCGTCGTCTTGTAGTGGTCGTTGGCCCAGATGTGATGCACCTTGCCGTGGCCGGCGATGATCAGCTGGTCGATATAGGGTGCCGGACGGCCGACATGGGCGTCGGAGGGGCGGAAGTAGCCTTCCTGGTGGCCGCCGAGACGGCACACGCCGCCGCCCTCGCGGCCGATATTGCCCGTCGCCAGGCCGATGTTCACCAGCGCGCCGATGACGCGATAGTTGTCGTTGCCCCAGATGATGCCCTTCTCGTAACCCGTGGCACATTTGCGGCGCGAGCCGTCGTCCTTCGGCTTGGCGATCCATTCCGCCGCCTTGACGATGTCGGCCTCGGCAAGCCCGGTGATCGACGCGCCCTCGGCGAGCGACATCTTGCACTTCGCCCGCGCCATCTCGAACGAGCCGAGGGCCGCCGGATGGGCCTCGTCCTGCGCCACCGCGACGTCGCCCTGGAGCGTAGAGGCGGCGATGAAGTCCTTGTCCACCCAGCCCTGGTCGGCGATGTAGGTGAACAGCGTGTTGAACAGCGCGAGGTCCGTGCCGGTCTTGATCGCCAGGTGCAGGACGTTCTCCGCGCCCGCCTCCACTTCGCAGGCATTGGCGGTGATGGTGCGGCGCGGATCGACGATGATCACCTTGGCGCCGTTCCGCATGCCGGGAACCATATGGTTCAGGAACAGGTTGGTCTGGCATTCGAGCGGATTGGTGCCGACCAGCATGATCGTGTCGGCGAGCGCATAGTCCTCATAGGCGTAGTTCAGTTCGTCGACGCCCATGTCGCGGGTAGAGTGCACCTCGGAATTGTAGGCCGGCCGGTTGTGGATGCGGCAATTCTTGACCTTCATCGAGCCGAAATAGAGCTTGCCGGTGCCCCAGGTGTTCTCGTAGCCGCCGGCCGAGCCGCCATGGTCGAACATCGAGACGAACAGGTCGTTCTCGTCGTCCTTGTCGATGACGCGGGCGGTGACGCGGGCGACGAGGTCGAGCGCGTCGGCCCAACTCGTCGGCTGCCAGGTGCCGTAGCGCCAGACCATCGGCTCGGTGAGCCGCTGCTGCTGGGTGCCGGTCTTGTCGGAGCGGCGGTTCTCGGCCATGCGCGCCCCGCGCACTGAGCCCAGGCCGGAGTTCACGACGCAGCCCTTGTCCGGCTTGATGACGAGGTGGACGTCCTTTCCGTCCTGCCTGACGATATTGTACATGGACGGCGAGTACCAGGCTTCGGTCTCGGCGGGCTGCTGCTCGGCGAGATTCACGCCGAAGGCATTGGCGGCGGCGTCGGTGCCGCCCTGCTTGTTCACCGGCCAGGTATAGGCATTGTAGCCGCAGCCGACGATGCAGTAGTGGCAGGTGACGTTGTGTTTCTTGGCGTCCGCCGGGATGATCGGCAGGCGGTCGATGTGTCGCTTGTAAGCCATGTTCCGATCCTCCTATGCCAGCACGTTCGACAGGCGGCCGTAGAGCAGCTCGTCCACGCCCTCGGCGTAGATGTCGCCCTTCTCGTCGACCCTCAGCGCGTATTGCGGCAGGTTCTGCGTCGCCTGGCCCCAGATCTGCTGGCCGCCGGCCTCGCAGTCGAAGCGGGAATAATGGCCGGGGCAGTTCAGCGTACGGTCGGCGGCGACGTAGTTGAGCGGAAAGCCCTTGTGCGGACAGATCGTCGAGAAGCCGACGATGTCGCCGTCCGGTCCGGCTCCGCCTTCGACGCGGGTGCCGAGCTTGAGCAATACGCCCGGTGCGCTGTCGTCGGGATAGGTCACGTCGAGCGGCTCGTTGGGCTTCAGGTCGGCGACGTTGCCGAGCCGGTTGGACGGGTAGTCAACCCGCGCAAGCGCCGCCGCCTTTGCCGGAGAAGCCGGCAGCGCAACGGCGGTGGCGGTTGCCGCGGCTGCAAGCGCTCCGCCTCGCAGAAACTGTCGGCGGCCGACATCGACCAGCTTGTCGCAACGTTCCATCTTGTTCCTCCCTGGTTCGCGACTGGGTACGCGGAGGATGTTGCAAGGAGGGTGCCAGCCGGCGCCGGACATTCGATATGAGCAGAGTCAAGGTCTTGCGGAGCGCCCGGAAAAGCGGCGTCCGGATTTCCGGACATGCTGCGGCGCCGAAGGTCCGGAATTCCGGACGTGCGCTCGAACGCAGGATTCCAGTCGATTTCGGCGACCTGCGGCGCTAGTCTGTCCGGCAGGGAGGAATGCAGATTTGGCCACACGGTACCCAGCCGCAAGCCAGGTACTCACCCGCCGGTCGGCCATCGCCCTTGCCGGCGCCGCCGCCACGTCGGTGCTGTTGTCGCGTGGGCCGGCCTTGGCGCAGGAAGATACGTTCAAATTCGGCCTGACACCGGTCTTCCTGTCCAACGACCTCGAACTCCTGGCGGTGCTGCGCGCCTATCTCACCGAGCAGATCGGCGAGCCCGTGGAGCTCGTCAGCCGGCGCACCTACCAGGAGATCACGGCGCTGCTCGTCGCGGGCCAGCTCCACGCCGCCTGGATCTGCGGTTATCCCTACGTCCAGTTCCGGTCCGAACTCGACCTCGTGGCGACGCCCTCCTGGCACGGCAAGCCGCTCTACCAGTCCTACCTGATCGTCGCAGCCGACAGGCAGGCCGACAGCTGGCAGGACCTCAGGGGCGACGTGCATGCCTTCTCCGACCCTGACTCGAATTCCGGCTTCCTCGTTACCCGCGCACTGCTCGCCGAGAACGGGCTGAAGCCGGAGACCTTCTTCTCGCGCAGCTTCTACACCTACGGCCACCGCAACGTGATCCGCGCCGTCGCTTCCGGCCTCGCCCGGTCCGGCAGTGTGGACGGCTATGTCTGGGACGTGATGCGGGAGATGGAACCCGAGCTCGTCGGCCAGACCCGCATCCTGCGCCGCTCCGAATGGCTCGGCTTCCCGCCCGTCGCGTCGCCCCGCGCTCTCTCCGGCGACCCGCGCATCGGTCGTCTCAAGGCGGCGCTGACCGGGATGGAACGCCATGAGGAAGGCCGCAGGGTCCTGGCGCTGCTGCGCCTCGACGGCTTCCTCGCAACGGAGCCGGCCCTGTTCGACACGATCGCTGCGAAGGTCGATGCGGTGAGGCGGTTCGGATGAGGTTCCTGGCTCGCCTCCGCGCCATTCCGGTCTCGTATCGCGTGCCGATCCTGGTGGCGCTCCTGATGGTGGCGATCAGCGCGGTGATCTCCGAACGCGTGCTCGACCGGCTGTCGCGCACGCAGGAATCCTTCCTCGACGGCCTTGCCGGCAGCTATCTCGACGGATTAACCGCGGCGGTGTTG
This sequence comes from Mesorhizobium sp., assembly GCA_041913465.1. Classification (GTDB taxonomy): domain Bacteria; phylum Pseudomonadota; class Alphaproteobacteria; order Rhizobiales; family Rhizobiaceae; genus Mesorhizobium_A. Next base: position 9,298 of record JAYSFJ010000021.1, read on the forward strand.
CCCGCGGTGCTGCGCGGCGACGTCTGGGAGGTCTTCGACGCTCTCGACCGCTCGCAGAAATCCTACCAGGCGCTGTCGCCGATCGAAGCGGTCGTCACCGGCGCCGACGGCAAGGTTCTGGCTGCCACCGACCCGACACGCATCCCGCCCTATTCGGACCTGCCCGAAGCCTACGCCTCGCGCTACGGCGCGACCATGGTCACCTTCGACCGGGACTCGGACACCGGCTTCGCCCATCGCGACCTCGTCTACCAGGGCCAAAGGGTCGGCGCGATCCACACCGCCTTCGACGCCTCGCACATCTTCGCCGAGCGCCGCGAGATACTCGCCACGCTGCTCGTCACGAACGGCGTCCTGGCGGCGATCTTCGCCCTCGGCGGCTTCCTGATGGTGCGCCGCATGATTGAGCCGATGCGCGTGCTGGAGGACCACATGCGCGCCGCGGCCAACGGCGTCGCCGAACCGATCCCCGCCCGCGAGTTCCCGTCGCGCGGCGGCGAGGTTGCGAGCCTTTTCAACGGCTACAATACACTTGTCCATGCCGAGCGCGAGCGCGCTAACTTTGCGATGCAGCTTGCCGAGGAGGAGAAACTGGCGAGCCTCGGGCGGCTGGCTTCGGGCATGGCGCACGAGATAAACAATCCGCTCGGCGGCCTGTTCAACGCCATCGACACGCTGAAGACGCACGGCCGGACACCCGGCGTGCGCGACACCTCGATCAGCCTGATCGAGCGGGGCCTGCAGGGCATCCGCGAAGTCGTCGAGGCGGCGCTCGCGACCTATCGCCCTGAACGATCGGCGAGACCGCTGAGCGCCGAAGACCTGGAGGACGTCAGGGTTCTCATGAAGCCGGAGCTGCGCCGGCGCAGGCAGCGGCTCGAGTGGCGGGTCGACTGGCCGGCCGGGTCCACGGCAGCCATTCCCGGCGGTCCTGTGCGTCAGGCGGTCCTGAACCTGCTGCTCAACGCCAGCGCCGCCACTCCCGAAGCAGGATCGATGGGTCTCACCGTCGAGCGGACGGCGCAGCACCTGAAGATCTTCGTCTGGGACGAAGGCCCGGGCATGCCCAGGGATTCCATCGCCATGCTCAGCGACGAGGACCCCGGCCCGGCCGTCCGCGCCGGACGAGGGCTGGGCCTGTGGATGGTGCGCCGCATGGTCGATGCCAGCGGCGGCAAGGTGACGGTCGAGGCGAGATCGTCGGGCGGATCGGTCGTGATGCTGATCCTGCCGATCCCGGAGGAAGCACAAGATGAGCGCAGCCATGCCGCCTGAGCGCGGCCGCGTCGGCCTTGTCGAGGACGATCCGGTAATGGGCGGTTCCATCGTCCAGCGGCTGGAGCTCGAAGGCTGGGACGTAACCTGGTGGCACACCGGGAGCGAAGCCGTCGTGGGATTGGGCCGCGTCGCTGATTCTCTCGACCTCGTGATCTGCGACATCCGACTGCCGGACATGTCCGGCGAGACGGTGTTCGAACATATGGCCCGGCAGCCCAACGCACCGCCCTTCCTCTTCGTCACCGGCTTCGCCGAGATCGACCAGGCCGTTCGGCTCATGCGCTCCGGGGCCGTCGACTTCCTGGCCAAACCCTTCGCCATGGACGAGTTCCTGAAGCGGATTGCCACCGGCCGCCGAAGCACGCGCTCGGGCATGCGGTCGAAGGAATACGTGCTGGGCCAGTCGTCCGCGATCCAACAGGTCGAAGACCAGATCCATCGTTACGCGGCGCATGATCTGCCCGTGTTGATCACCGGCGAGACCGGATCCGGCAAGGAAGTCGCCGCGCGGCTCCTGCATCAGGTTTCGGCGCGGGCGGAACAGCCCTTCGTCGCGGTGAACTGCGCGGCGATCCCTGCCGAACTCTTGGAAAGCGAGATCTTCGGCCATGAGAAAGGCGCGTTCACAAGTGCCCACCAGCGCCATCTCGGCTATGCCGAGCGCGCCAGGGGCGGCACGCTCTTTCTCGACGAGATCGGCGACATGCCGGCTCAGCTGCAGGCCAAGCTTCTCCGGCTGATCGAAAGCGAATCCTTCACCCGCCTCGGCGGCGAGGCGCCGGTGCCATTCCGCGCCCGCATCGTCGCGGCGACACACCGCGACCTGTCGCCGGGGCAGGCATCGGGCTTCCGCGAGGACCTCTATTTCCGGCTTGCGGTGCTCCCCGTCGAGATTCCGCCCTTGAGGCAGCGGCCGGAGGATATCGTCTGGCTGCTCGACCGTTTCCTGGACAACGCGGTCGCGCGTTCGGAAACCCGTATCCGGGGCTTCAGTGCCCTGACCGAGGACGCAGCGCTCGCCTACGCTTGGCCGGGCAACGTCAGGGAATTGCGCAACCGTGTCGATCGCGCCGTGGCGCTCACGGCCTCGGAATGGATCATGCCGGGCGATCTCTTCCCGGACCGTCCGGGCATCCAGCCCTCGCCTGGCTTCCTCCCCCTGGCCGACGTCCGGGACGCGGCCGAGCGTCGGCAGATCGAGCGTGCGCTCGAACAGACGGACGGCCAGGTGATCAAGGCCGCCGAACTGCTCGGCATCGGCCGTTCGACGCTTTGGGAGAAGATGACGCGGTTGGGGGTGAGAGGGTAGACATGCCCGATGTGGCCGCCGCATCAGTGTCGGCGATGGGGCCGAAGGCCGACAGGCAGCTTTCGGCTCGGACTGCCCGTGCATGCTGCGGACCCGCACCAGAGCCGGGCAGCTGCCGATCAATCGTCTCGCTGTCGCGAAGGCGCTGAAATATCCAGGCTATTGTGAGAGGCGGCAAAACCGCGTCGCCGCGGAGGAATGTTTGGTGGTGGGGGCAGTCCGAGGCGAACCCATCTCTCCTGGAATTTCCCAGATAACAGGGAAGAAACTGGGAATTTCGACGTTTTTCAACCTGGAAACGAGTTCGACACCCCGAAAACCCGCGGTCTTCCAGCACGTTGCGCCCGAATTCCCTGTTCAGGATAACAGGGAATTCGCCAAGGCCGAACAGGGAATGATCAGTTCGAAACAGGGAAGCAAGAGTCGGGAACAGGCAAACCGCCCTATTCGGGTTCTTCGATGTCCAATTGCAGCAGGATCAGCGCGTGGCTGTCTTCCTGTTCCAGCACCTGAGAGAAGAGCTGTCCCGGGGGTCGCGGCAGTCGCCAGGCGGCCGGGTCCGCGTCCGTCACTTCGGATGTCGGGCCGCCCGGTGCGATGGGAGGCAGAACGGGCAGCCGGTCACCTCGTTCAAAGGGCAGGAACGGAAACCTCTCGCTGCGCTCCGCGTAGAGGAACTGGCCCGACTTGGCGACGACCAAAGCCAGCGCTGCGGAGTGCAGGCTGACGTAGCGCCGTCCTGCCGCGACCTTGCTGATGTCGAGCCGCTTGTGTAGGGCCAGGATGACGTCGAGGTCGGGAAGGCGCTTGAGAAACGGCAAAACCAGATGCCCTGGCGCGAGGAGTTCGATCGCGAAGACGTTGGCCTCGCGCTCCTGGGCGATGTGCTGCGCAGGCCCGACGGGGGAGACCATGTCGCCGCGGCTGCAGGCGAACCCGTCCTGCTGTGACTGTCGATGCCAGGTGCACAGGAAATGCCCCAGTTCGTGCGCCAGCGAATAACGGCGCCGTCGGGCGTTGGAGTTGCAGTTCAAAATGACATGGCCGAAGTCGCGCTCAGGCGCCGTGAGCAACATGGCCTCGAAGCCACGCAGGGGATGTTGATCGATCTGCTCGATGTCGAGCGCCCGCGCAATCTCGAAGACGGGAACTGCGCCCGTCACCATTCCCAGCTGACGGTGAATCTCGGCCGCCGCCCTTTCCGGTGAGGCGGCCTCCTCGTCGACCGCCATGCGGTCAAGGGCGATGTCCGTCACGTTCGAGGCGCCGGCGACGGAAGGATTCGATCATGTCCTCGATGACACGCCGCTCGTGTTCTTCGAGTTCACCGGCGAGGCGAAACATTCGCGCCATGTCCGGATTAGCATCGGCAGCATTGATATCCTCGCCCACGAGATAGGCGATCGAGACCCCGAAGTGGTTGGCCAGACCCTCGATCACCTGAAGCGAGGGATTCTTGGCACGGCCCCGCTCGAGCTCCCAGATGTGGGTCTTCGTCACCCCGACGGCTGTTGCCACGTCCTGGAAGGACTCGTTCTTCTGCCGCCGCAGTTCTGCGATGCGGGTCGCCAGCGTCATGGTTCGCTCCGGGTCTGCGCGAACCACAAACCACACTTCGAGCGTCGCCGTCAACATGACCTGACGTTGGCGGCAGATGTGGTGATTGACGAAATCGTTCTTTTTACCTTACGATCCGCGTATCCGAATCGAAGGACGCAGCCATGAACCCGCAGATCGAAATGATCCCTCCCTACGCGCTCCGCGCCTGGGCGAAGAACGCGCGCACCCACTCGCGCAAACAGGTGAAGCAGATCGCCGAGAGCATCCGCACCTTCGGCTTCACCAATCCCGTTCTCATTGACGGCTCCGAGACGATCCTCGCCGGTCATGGCCGCGTCGAGGCGGCGAAGCTGATCGGCATGGAGAAAGTCCCGTGCGTCCGCATCGAGCATATGACGCCGGAGCAGAAGCGGGCTTACGTGCTTGCCGACAACAAGCTTGCGCTCAATGCCGGCTGGGACGACCAGATCCTGGCCGAGGAACTCCGAGCACTGTCAGAGATAGACCTGGCCTTCGACATCGAGGTGACAGGCTTCGCGATCGCCGAGATCGACAGCCTGGTCGAGGGACTGATTCCGGAGGAGCCGGGCGACCCGGACGATGATGTCGTCCTGGAGGATGGGATTGCATCGCGCGTTCGTCCCGGCGACATCTGGCAGCTCGGCCCGCACCGCCTCGTCTGCGGTTCGGCCTTGGACAACCATGTCGCCGCGGCGCTCATGGATGGCGAGATCGCCCGCATGGTCTTCACCGATCCACCCTACAACGTTCCGATCGACGGCCATGTCGGAAACTCGGGCAAGATCAAGCATCGAGAGTTCGCGATGGCTTCCGGCGAGATGTCGAAGACGCAATTCGAAACCTTCCTGACGACAGCGTTCCAGAACCTTGCCTCATGCAGCGTCGACGGCTCGATCCACTTCGTCTGCATGGACTGGCGCCATATGGACGAGATGCTCGCGGCTGGCGGTCGCGCCTATACCGAGCTCAAGAACCTGATCGTCTGGGTCAAGGACAATGGCGGGATGGGCACCTTCTACCGCTCGCGCCACGAGCTGATCTTCGCATTCAAGAACGGGACGGCGCCGCACATCAACTCCTTCGAGCTTGGCCAGCATGGCCGCTACCGCACGAACGTCTGGCAGTATCGCGGCGTCAACACCTTGAAGGCCGGCCGGATGGACGAGCTGGAGCTTCATCCCACGGTCAAGCCGGTGCAGATGATCGCCGACGCGATCAAGGACGTCTCCGGCCGCGGCGACATCGTGCTGGACCTGTTCGGTGGATCCGGCTCGACCCTGATCGCGGCCCACAAGACGGGTCGTCGCGCCCGCCTGTGCGAGCTCGACCCCATCTACTGCGACCGCATCATCCGGCGGTGGGAGACCTTCGCCAAGGACGATGCCGAGCTGATCGCCTGCGGTATCGACGCCGCTCGTGCGTGGCGTGAGGCAGCGGAATGAACGAGGAAAGAAACCGCAAGGCTTTCACATCACTGCCGACCGAATACGAGGTCGGCTACGGCAAACCACCAGCCGCGACCCGGTTTGCCCCTGGAAAGTCCGGCAACCCGAAGGGGCGGCCGAAGGGCAGCAAGTCGCGACCAAAGGCCCCTGCTCTCAACGAGGAGCGCATGAAGTCCATCCTGATGCAGGAGGCGTATCGCACGATCAAGGTCAATGAGGGTGCGGGTCAGGTCAGCATCCCGATGGCACAGGCGGTCATCCGTTCGCTCGCGGTCAATGCCGTCAAAGGAAACCAGCGTGCCCAGCGTCTGTTCACCCAGTTGCTCTCCACGACGGAGCGAGAGAACAAGCGTCTCGCCGACGAGTGGCTGGACACCGCCATCACCTACAAGGTGGAATGGGACCAGGAGCTCGAACGGCGAAAGCGCCTGGGCATCGATGCGCCAGCGCCGATCCCGCACCCCGACGATATCGTCATCGACATGAACACTGGCCTGGTCACCGTCCGCGGTCCGATGACCAAGGAGGACAAGGTCAAATGGGACGAACTGCGCGGACGCAAACGCGAGTTCGAAACCGAGCTCGCCGAACTTCAGCAGATGCTCCTAGACGATCCGACATGTTCATATCGGCACCTCATTGAGGACGATATCGAGCACACCAGGAAGATGATTAAGATCATCGGGCGGGTCATCCGAGACTGAACTGCGCGCGCAAATCAGCACGTGTCCTCTCCAATCCAATAACTTTAAGGGTAGGAATGCGATAGTGCATGTACCATCTACGATCTCAGCCTTCCGGCGGCGCGACGTGGGCAGCGCTGGTCCCGCTGCCTGTGGAAGAAGTGCTACCCGGGCGACCCGCCTCGATTGGAGGCGCGTTGGGGGCTCACCTTTGGCTCTTAGATCTTCTTCACCGCCTTCGACCGGCTGAGGCGTGCGCAAAGCTGCGGGTTGTTCAGGAAAGTCACCACAGCCGTCGTGAGCGCTTCGCGATTGCTGGTTGGTAGGCGGCCTCACCGGACATCATGTCTGGAGACCAGGGCGGATCGTAGGTGACCGAAACTTCGGCGGTCGCTATGCCCGTTACCGAAATCGAGGCCTGTCGCACCCCTTCCCGCAGATAGCCGACAGCGGGACACCCCGGCGTGGTCGTGGTCATGACGACATGGGCTGTGCCCTCTTCGTCGACGGCGACGAAGTAGATCAGGCCGAGGTCAACGACGTTCTGGCCGAGTTCGGGATCGATGACGGAGCGTAGCGCTTGTTTTACCATCCCCGCGAGCGACTCCCGCGACGGTCCGTCCACGGCTAGGCCCCTTTCCCGGCGACACTCGCCCTGGAGAACAGCACTTCCCAGTCGCCGCCGCCGATTTCGTAGTCCTCATAGGTGAAGCCCCTGGAACCCAGCGCCGAGAACAGGGGAACCGGCCGGAACGGCGCTATGAGGCGCAGCCCCTCGTCGGGTCCCAGCGACTGTATGGTTTCCATGATCCGGCTGAACGGTTCGTCGCCTGCTGCGAGAATCGGCCGGACGTCGAGTTCAACGTAATTGGTCAATGTGATACTCCGTGTTCAGCATCCGCCGCAAACGAGTAGAGCAGCGATGGCCGGTGCGTGCCTTGGGGAAACCTGCGGGCGCGGTCAACGTTGCGAAGCAGGCGTGCCCGCACCAGATGCGCCGCCACGGCGACCGTCGCCGCGAGAGTGCCCGCGGCGGCGAATTGAAACCCGGCCCCGCTCCCGAGCGCAAGGGCGGCCGTTCCGCCCCACACCGCGACGAAATACAGGAGGAACCAGGGCAGTGCGCGGTCCTCCGCGACGAGGTCCTGCACACGGGGCGTCGGCGTGCGGCCGAGGACCGGTCCGTAGCATTCCAGCCATGTCATGAATGGGACGATCTTGTAGAGCTTGGCCAGGCCGAGGCCCGACAACCATCCGAATGCGGCCAGGTAGGCTGAGGCTGCGACCGCCTTTTCGAAGCCGACCAATGCGGCAAGCGGTGCAGGCAGCAGGACCGACATGCCGAGCGAGGCAAACGCGAGGATCGCGACGCGCGTGTTCAGTTCCAGTTCTCGGCGTCGGCGGGCCCGGTAGAAGAACACGACGTCCCGGCCGTAGAACAGTGCCGCTCCCGCCCCGGCGAGCGCGGCTGCGGACATGACCTGCGACAGCGGCCATCCTGCCAGCACCACTGCAAGTCCTCCGCCGATCGCGGTCCCGGCAGCGATCGTCGCGAGGATGAAGGCCAGCCGGGTGCCGGGCCGGACGAGATCCGGCGCGAGCAGGAACATCGGGAAGAGGCGGTAGGAGACGCCGACGGCGCACATTCCCAGCCAGCCACCGAGTCCGGCTGCGGCATGAATCGGCACGCCCCGGGCGGCGAGTTGCACGAGAGGCCCTTCCGATATCGTGCCGCCAAGCACCTGTGTGAAGACCAGGCCAAGCGCAGCCGTCGCCGCGAGCCCGGCGAGCCCCGCTCCGACGAATGCCGCCGGTATCGAAAGCGGCCGGGCCCGGGCGATGGTCATGCCGACAACCCACGCTGCCATGCCGAAGCCGAGGCAGAGCAAAGGTCCCGCGATCGGCAGGAAAGGTATCGACGGGTCGATCGAGCCGTCCAGCGAAAGGAATCCGAGCACGAGCGAGACGAGCCCGGCCACGAGGCTGAGCAGGGCGGGCAGTACCAGGGCGGGACTGGCGAGCGGACGGTTCACGAGGACGGGGACGAACTGGAACAGCGCGCCGCACATGAGCAGACTGAGCCATCCGATGGTGCCGAGATGGACGACAACGAGCGTGGCCGGCGCCGTCGGCGCAGCGGCGGGATAGCCATAGCCCCACGCCATCAAGGCCTCGGCCGCCAGCAGGGAAACCAGCGCCGCCGCGAAATAGGCCATCGTCCAGCGGGACAGAGATCCACCGATCATTTTGCTCACTCCGCGGCGGATGCGTCAGCCCCGGGCCGCCCCGATGCCGGCTCCGGAAACGAGCTGCCGCTTCAGGAGCCGCAACAGCATTCGCAGCCGCTGTTCTCCTCCCGGGAGATGACGACACGCCAGACGTCCGGCCCCTGCTCGACATAGTCCCAGCCGAACAGGCCCGGGAATCTTGCCTGGATCTGGTAATGCAACGGCCTTGGTTCGTGGTCGCTTACGACGACGAATGATTGCCGCGGTTTCAGCGCCTCAAGCGCCGCGAATATGATAGAATGCCGTTGGACATGCGGGATCACACGCACGTCTATCTCGGGAGAATCGGCAACGTCTTCCATGCTCATGCGGCAATGCTCCGGTCACAATCAATTAGGTGCGGAGCGCGCTAGACGGTCCGTAGATGGAACCCTATCCGCCCGACCGCCGCGCCTCTTTGTCGAAGCGCAAACAAATGGACTGTTGTCGCAAGAGGATGGCCGGCCGAAGCGGCCTCACGCAGGTCGGAAAGCCCTGCAGGTTCGCGGGTCGGTCTCGATGCGGCCGGCGCCGATCAGATCGAGGCAATAGGGGATCGCCGGAAAGACCGTATTCAGGCACACGTCGATCGAGGCCGGCTTGCCCGGCAGGTTGACGATCAGGGTCTTCCCGCGCAGGCCCGCCATCTGCCGCGACAGGATAGCGGTCGGCACGGTTTCCAGGCTGACGCGTCGCATGAGCTCGCCGAAGCCTGGCAGTTCGCGTTCGATCACCGTCCGCATGGCCTCCGGCGTCAGGTCGCGGGGCGCAGGCCCCGTGCCGCCCGTGGTGAGGACGAGATCGGCGTGATCGTCGTCGCAAAGGCTTATCAGGGCGTTTCGCACCGGCTCGATACCGTCCGGGACAATGCGCCGAAGGGGCTGCCAAGGGGAGATGACCGTCCGTTCGAGCCAGCTTGCGATCGCGCCTCCGCTCGCGTCCGCGTATTCGCCGCGGCTCGCACGATCGGAGATGGTCAGGATACCTATGCTCACCATGGCAGTCTGCCTTTGGCCCGCGCAGCGCCGGTCACGTGAGCGCTGCCCGGATCGCCGATCTGCACTCCACCGTCTCGGCAGCGAACGTCTGGGCCCGGTTGCGGCCTTCCTGGTCGGGCAGGCGTTCGCCGAAATCCAGGTAGCAGTCGAGCAGCAGTTCGCACAGCGCGGCCGTTCGCGCGGCCACCTCCGGCGTAACCCCGCTGCGAAGCAGGGGCGACTCCCCTAGAGGCTGGCGCGCGATGCTCGAGGCCCTGGCCCTGGCCTTCCGGGCCATCGTCTCGAGGCTGGACGCACCGGCTTCCCGGTTCCGGGCGGCCTCAGCCTCCAGATGGTCCGCCAGCCGCATCTCGAGTGCGGCAAGGTCGGCGGCCTGCGCGGACCGGGCCGCATCCAGCCCGGCGTGGAAGGCAAGCCTGCGTTCCCGCCTCAGCGTGGTGAGATGGCCAAGCTCTTCCCTCGCCATCTTCTCTGCAGCTTCCCGCAGCGCATCCTTGTCGGTCTGCGCCGCCACGTAGGTCCAGAAGAGGAAGGCACGTTCCTCGTTGCGCGAGGCCATCGCAAACGCGCGATAGGCCGTCATCAGTTCGGGCGCTATCGAGCTTGCGCCCTCATCGTCGAATGTATCGACCGGCTCCCAGCGAAGGCTTGCCAGGTCCGGTTTCCTGCCGCTCAGCGTTTCGGACCAGCGCTCGACATTTCCCAGATGCTGGCTTTCCTCGCCGACCAGCCGGTCGAATACCGCGACCAGGTCCACCCTTCCCTCCCGCCGCATCATGTCCGCGAGATTCGAGTAGGCGGCAATGGCCTCCTGTTCCATGACGGAGGCGATCGCCAGGAGTTCGTCCATCGACGTGACGGCCGCGAAGGGCTCCGATTTCAGCAGCGACATCTCCGACCTCCCAGATCCTGACGTGTCACCTTTCTACACCAGCTAACTCGCCGTTGTTTGCGCTGGCGCAAAGACGGCGGGTTGAAATCGGCGCCAGTAGCGATAGCCTCCTTGTCGGGGCGAGGACAGCGGGAGACCGCTGGCCCATCATTGGATGCGTGTCTTGATCAGCAACTCCTCCACTCATGCCCTTTCACGCCGCCTTGGATTTTTCCCGGCATTTGTCGCGCTGGCGATCGCCTTCATTCTCCTTGTCTTCAGCCCGGCGCAGACCCTTGCTGCCGGCAGGCTGGCCGAATTCCTCCAGAAAGCGCAGCCATCCGAGCTCTTCGAAGGAGCGGACCGCTTCGGTGAACTGCAGGGCGATCCGCCTGTGGTCCCGGTCTACCGGGGCAGCGATCTTGCCGGATATGTCTATCTCAACAGCGATTTCACCAGCTCGGTGGGCTACTCGGGGAAGCCGATACAGATCCTGGTGGGAATAGACAGGACGGGCGTGATCCGCGGTTTCAAGCTGGTTGCCCATTCCGAGCCCATCGTCCTCATCGGCATTCCCGAAGCGAAGGTCGTCGCCGCGCTCAACTCCCTGATCGGTCGGGACCTGGCGCGCGTCGCCGCGGGCGCGGAAAGACCGCCGCAGGTCGATATCGTCGGCGGCGCGACGGTGACCGTGCTCGTCATGGGCGACAGCATCGTGCGCTCCGCGGTCAAGCTCATCCGCAGCGGCCGGCTGGAGGCGGTTGCCGTTGGCGGAGCGGAGGCTCAGGCGCCGGCCGCGACCCGGGAAGTGAACCTCGAATACCAGGAAGTCCGCGACTGGCAGACGCTCACCGGCGACGGTTCCGTGCGAAGCCTTAGGCTGACGGTCGGCGAGGTGACGGACGCCTTCGAACGCGTGGGCCAGGCAGAGGCTGCGAAGCATCCGGAAACCCGAAATCCCGCCGACGTCTTCATCGACCTCTACGTCGCGCCGGTCAGCGTGCCGGCGATCGGGCTCAGCCTGCTCGGCAAGGATGGCTACGAGCGCCTGCGCGGCAGGCTGAAGGATGGGCAGCAGGCGATCGTCGTCGCCGGTGACGGCGCCTATTCCTTCAAGGGGTCCGGCTATGTCCGCGGCGGCATCTTCGACCGGATCGAACTTCTCCAGGGCGGCGAGGGGGTTCGCTTCCGCGACCGCAACCATACCCGGCTCGGCGATCTCGCCGCCGAAGGCGCCCCGAGGCTGCGCGAGATCGCGCTCTTCGTCGTTCCCGAGGATTTCCGCCTCGACGTCACCGCAGAGTGGGAATTGCAGTTGCTCGTCCAGCGCAGCATCGGCGCGCGCGACAAGGCGACCCTGCCTTTCAACCTCGGCTACTCCCTTCCCGACCGCTACGTGACCGTGACGCAGGCCCTTCCGCCTGCCCAGCCGGCGGCTTCCGAAGCCGCGACACCTCCCGTCGCAGCCGCGCCGGAACCGCAGGCAGGCCAGTCCATGCCAGGCGAAGTCGGCGCCGGTGGTGCCGCCGAAGACGAGCCGCTCTGGCAGCGCATCTGGAAGATGAACACGGTGTCGATCGCGATCACGGTCGCGGCCCTCCTCGTTCTCACCGCGATCTTCTTCTTCCAGGACTCGCTGTCGCGGCGGCCGCTGCTCCGTGTCTGGGTTCGCCGCGGCTATCTCCTGTTCGCGCTGGTCTGGCTCGGCTGGTACGCCAATGCCCAGCTCTCAGTGGTCAATGTGCTGACCTTCACCAACTCGCTGATGACCAATTTCAGCTGGGAGTTCTTCCTCTCGGCGCCACTCGTGTTCATCTTGTGGGCGGCGGTGGCAGCGGGCCTTCTCTTCTGGGGTCGCGGTCCGTTCTGCGGCTGGCTATGCCCATTCGGGGCGCTCCAGGAACTGCTCAACAACCTCGCCCAGTGGCTGAAAGTGCCGCAGCTCAAGATCCCGTTCGGTCTCCACGAGCGGCTGTGGCCGATCAAATACATCATCTTCCTCGGGCTTTTCGGCCTGTCGTTCTACTCGCTCGCTCTGTCCGAGGTGTTTGCCGAGGTCGAGCCCTTCAAGACCGCCATCGTGCTGAAATTCGCCCGCGAATGGCCGTTCGTCATCTACGCGCTCACGCTTCTGGTGGCGGGGCTGTTCGTCGAGCGGTTCTTCTGCCGCTACCTCTGCCCGCTTGGTGCTGCCCTCGCTATTCCCGGCCGCATCCGCATGTTCGAATGGCTGAAGCGGTGGCCCGAATGCGGCTCGCCCTGCCAGCGCTGCGCCAAGGAATGCCCGGTCCAGTCGATCCATCCTGAAGGCCAGATCAACGTCAACGAGTGCATCTACTGCATGCACTGCCAGGAACTCTACCACGACGATCACCGCTGCCCGCACATGATCCAGGTGCGGCTGAAGCGCGAGAAATTCGAAGCTCTCTCCTCGCCCGCCACGCGGGGCGGAGGGCCTGCGAAGCCGGTCATTTCACACAAGGGCAAGCCGGTCGACATGCCGGACACCGTGACACGACCGACCACATGATCAACCAAAGGAGAGAAACGATGCAATCCGACGAAACAAGGAAGGGACTGAGCAGACGCCAGTTGCTGGGAAGCAGCGCAGCCGTCGCGGCCGCGGGCGCGGTCGGAGTGGGCGGAGGAATCACGCTGACGGGTGGCGCGGTCACGCCTGCCGCCGCCCAGAGCGCCTCCGCCGAAGGCAGCTATGAGGTCAAGCCGGGAGAGCTCGACGAATACTACGTCTTCTTCTCCAGCGGCCAGTCGGGCGAGGTGCGCGTGGTCGGCTGTCCGTCGATGCGCGAGCTGATGCGCATTCCTGTGTTCAATCGCGACAGCGCCACCGGCTGGGGCCAGACGAATGAGAGCCGGAAGGTGCTCACCGAAGGGCTGACCCCGGAGACGGTGGAGTTCCTCAAGGACAGGGGCGGAATCCACCTCAACGGCGACCTGCACCATCCTCACCCCTCGCAGACCGACGGCACCTATGACGGCCGCTATCTCTACGCCAACGACAAGGCGAACACGCGCGTCTGCCGCATCCGCCTCGACGTGATGAAGTGCGACAAGATCATCGAGCTGCCGAACCAACATACGGTCCACGGACTGCGCGTGCAGAAATATCCGAAGACCGGCTATGTCTTCGCAAATGGTGAAGACCGCGTGCCGATGCCGAATGACGGCAAGACCATGGGCGCAAAGGACTCGTACCGGTGCATCTTTTCTGCCATCGACGGCGAGACCATGAAGGTGGCCTGGCAGGTGATGGTCGACGGCAATCTCGATAACGTCGACGCCGACTACCAGGGCAAATACTGCTTCGCGACCTGCTACGACTCGGAAGAGGGCTTTACCCTTGCCGAGATGATGGGGGCCGAGCAGGACTGGATCGTCATCTTCAACCTGCAGAGGATCGAGGAGGCGGTGGCCAAGGGCGATTTCCAGGAGATCAACGGCGTGCCGGTGCTCGACGGGCGCAAGGGTTCGCCCTACACGCGCTACGTCCCCGTTCCGAACAGCCCGCACGGCATTAATACCGCACCCGACGGCATCCACGTCGTCGCCAACGGCAAGCTGTCGCCGACCGTCACGGTGTTCGACGTGCGCAAGTTCGACGATCTCTTCGACGACAAGATCCAGCCGCGTGACACGGTCGTCGCCGAGCCGGAACTCGGCCTTGGACCGTTGCACACTGCCTATGACGGCAAGGGCAATGCCTACACCACGCTGTTCATCGACAGCCAGGTCTGCAAGTGGAACATCGAGGACGCGAAGAAGGCATTTGCCGGCGAGCAGGTCGACCCGATCCGGCAGAAGCTCGACGTGCACTACCAGCCCGGCCACAACCACACTTCGATGGGGCAGACCAAGGAGGCGGACGGCAAATGGCTGATCTCGCTGAACAAGTTCTCCAAGGACCGATTCCTCAATGTCGGCCCGCTCAAGCCCGAGAACGACCAGCTGATCGACATCTCCGGCGACGAGATGAAGCTGGTGCATGACGGCCCCTCCTTCGCCGAGCCGCATGACGCCACCATCGTGCACCGATCCAAGATCAATCCGGTCCACGTCTGGAGCCGCGACGACCCGTTCTTCGCGGACGCGGTCACTCAGGCAAAAGCCGACGGCGTCGATCTGACGGCGGATTCGAAGGTCATCCGTGACGGCAACAAGGTCCGCGTCTACATGACCTCGGTGGCGCCGGCCTTCGGTCTGGAGGAGTTCACCGTCAGGCAGGGCGACGAGGTGACCGTCTACATCACCAACATCGACGACGTCGAAGACCTGACGCACGGCTTCTGCATCATCAACTACGGCGTCAACATGGAGGTGGCGCCGCAGGCGACCGCATCCGTGACCTTCACCGCGAGCAAGCCGGGGGTCTACTGGTACTACTGCTCGTGGTTCTGCCATGCGATGCACATGGAGATGAAGGGCCGCATGCTCGTCGAGCCGCAGGGCGCCTGATGACAGGTCGCGGCACCATGTTGACAATGGGGACGGCGGCGCTGGCCGCCGTCCTCGGCACGCCTGCCTTGGCGGAAACGATCCATCACCGTCCGGACGGAATGCCGCTTCAGGCGGTGATCGACCGTTGCGCGGCGGGCGACGTCATCGTGTTGGCCGAAGGCAGGCACGCGGGCCCGATCACCCTCGACAGGACGCTGACGATCGAGGGCGAACCGGGCGCGGTTGTCGCAGGCAACGGCAAGGGCAGCGTCATCACCGTCACCGCCGCGCAGTCCGTCGTCCGCGGCCTCGAAATCACCGGATCCGGCAAGGATCTCTCCGCGATGGATTCGGCCGTGTTCGTGGCGCAGACGGCGACCGGAACGCGGGTGGAGGACAACCGGATTACTGGCAACCTCGTCGGCATCTATCTGCACGGGGCAAAGGATTCCGTCGCCAAGGGAAATACGATCATCGGCCTGCGGGAAGGCCGCGTCAGCGAGGCCGGCGACGGCGTTTCGGTCTGGAACGCTCCCGGCGCGAAGGTGATCGGCAACGACATCAGCTTCGGCCGCGACGGCATTTTCACGAAGACGAGCAAGCGGAACGTCTTCAGCGGCAACAGGCTCCATAACGTCCGCTTCGCCATCCACTACATGTACACGAACCAGAGCGAGATCAGCGGCAATCTGTCGGAGAACAACAATGTCGGCTACGCGATCATGTATTCCGACAGGCTCCGCGTCGTCGATAACGTCTCCGACGGAGACCGCGACCACGGGCTGCTCTTGAATTACGCCAACGCTTCGGAGATCAGCCGCAACGTCGTGCGCGGTCGGCTTCAGCCCGTCGAACGGTGGACGGGAGCGACGCAGATCAGCGGCACGCACGGAGTTCCCTCGGAAAGGGAACCGGCGGGCGTGGAACGGGCGGGCATGCGGCTGGGGCCCGAGAAGTGCGTCTTCATCTACAACGCCAACCGCAATCGTTTCCTCGACAACTGGTTCGAGGGCTGCGGGGTCGGAATCCACTTCACGGCTGGTTCCGAGGGCAATGCGATCTCGGGCAATTCCTTCATCCGCAATCGCCATCAAGTGAAATATGTCGGCTCGCGCTATCTGGACTGGTCCGCCGAAGGCCGGGGCAACTACTGGAGCGACAACCCCGCATTCGACCTCGACGGCGATGGCGTCGCGGACAACCCCTACCGGCCCAACGACCTGGTCGACCGGGTTCTGTGGACGTCGCCGCAGGCCAAGGTGCTGATGAACAGCCCTGCGGTGCAGGTCATCCGTTGGGCGCAGAGCCAGTTCCCCGCCATTCTGCCGGGCGGGGTCGTCGATTCCCGACCGATGATGGCGCCCCCGCCGGCAAGAGGGAATTTGCAATGAACGCGTCGCCGACTGTCGAGATCACCGGCGTCACCAAGACCTACGGCAAGGTTCGCGCCGTGACCGATATCTCCTTCGTCCTGCGCGAGGGCGAGACGATCGCGCTGGTCGGCCACAACGGCGCGGGCAAGACGACGCTGATCAAGCTGATGCTGGGACTGATCGGGCCGAGCGCCGGCACGGTCAGGGTGCTGGGCGAGGATCCGGCGGCCGGCCAGTTCGCGGCGCGCCGAAGGCTCGGCTACCTGCCCGAGAACGTCTCGTTCAACATGTCGCTGACGGGCCGCGAAACACTTGGCTTCTATGCCCGCCTGAAACGGGCGCCGCTCGAGTCCGTCGGAGCGCTGCTCGATCGCGTGGGGCTCGCCGGAGCCGGCGACCGGCGCATCGGCACCTATTCCAAGGGAATGCGCCAGAGGCTCGGCCTCGCCCAGGCGCTGCTCGGCCGGCCTCGCGTCTTGCTTCTCGACGAGCCGACGACCGGGCTGGACCCGGCCCTGCGGCGCAGCTTCTACGAGATCGTGGCGGATCTTCGCGCGGATGGCGCGACCATTCTGCTGTCATCGCATGCCCTGACCGAACTCGAAGGCGAGGCCGACCGGGTCATCATCGTCAACCGCGGAGTGAAGATAGCTGACGGCACGATCGAAGACCTGCGCCGGATCGCCCAATTGCCGACCCGGATCCGGGTCCGGTATTCCGACGCCGACGCCTCAAGGATGAACGAGTGGATCGGCAGAACCGGCGCCTGGCGGCGGATCAACGGCCACTTGCTCGAAATCGAGGCCGGGCCGGAGGAGAAGCTCTCCCTGATCAGGAGTGCCGCTTCCGCCGATGCGCCGATCGCCGATCTCGACATAGTCCCGCCAACCCTGGACGAGCTCTACGCCCACTTCCTCGGCTCGGAGGCCGCGACCCGATGAAGAACGTCCTCATCGTCGCCCGCAAGGAAATCCAGGAAGGGTTGCGCAACCGCTGGGTGCTCGCCACGACGCTGCTCCTGGCCGCGCTGGCACTCACCCTGACATTCCTCGGCAGCGCGCCGACGGGTAATGTCGGCGCGGGCGCACTCGACGTGGTGATCGTCAGCCTTTCCAGCCTCACGATCTTCCTCGTCCCGTTGATCGCGCTCCTGATCTCGCACGACGCGATCGTGGGCGAAATGGAACGCGGCACGATGCTGCTCCTGCTCAGCTATCCCATCGGGCGAGGGCAGGTCGTGATGGGCAAGTTCATCGGCCACCTTGCGATCCTGTCCTTCGCAACGCTGCTCGGCTACGGCGCGGCTGCCGTTGCCCTTGCGGTGACGGGGACGGTGATCGACGCGGCCAGCCTTTGGGCCTTTGCGTCGATGGTCCTGTCATCCATCCTGCTGGGCGCGGTGTTCGTCGCCATCGGCTACCTGATCAGCGCTCTGGTCGCGGAGCGCGGCACGGCCGGCGGAATCGCGATCGGCGTCTGGCTGCTCTGCGTGCTGATCTACGATATGGCGCTGCTCGGACTGCTCGTGGTCGATCAGGGAAAAACCGTCAGCGGCAGTGTGCTCAACGCATTGCTTCTCGCCAATCCGACGGATGCCTACCGTCTGCTCAACCTTGGCTCCGGAACCGCGGGAGCCCTGTCCGGCATGGGCGGCGTTGGGGATAACGCGGAGCTCGGACCTGCCGCCCTCGTCACGGCGCTCGTCGCCTGGACGCTTGTCCCCCTGACAGCTGCGGCAATGGTGTTTTCGCGGAGGGAACTATGAAGTCGCGTTTGATGCTGGTTATGTCCGCCCTGGTTCTGCTTGCGGCGTGCAGTGGCGACGCCGGCCTGGAGGCCCCCAAACCGCTGGCGCTGACGTCGGAGGCGATCGGGCACTACTGCGGCATGAACGTGCTGGAGCATCCCGGCCCGAAAGGACAGATCATGCTCGGGCAGATACCCGAGCCGATATGGTTCTCGTCGGCCCGCGACGCGGTCGCCTTCACCATGCTTCCGGAAGAGCCGAAGGACATTTCGGCGATTTACGTCTCCGACATGGCCAGCGCGCCGAGCTGGGAGGAGCCTGGCCCGGTCAACTGGATCGATGCACGTCAGGCCTTCTACGTCATCGGAAGCTCGATGCGCGGCGGCATGGGCGCACCCGAAACGGTGCCGTTCTCGACCGAGGCCGCTGCCGTCAAGTTCGCAGGCGACAATGGCGGGGAAGTCGTCTCATTCGCCGACATCCCCCGCGATTACGTTCTGGGCACGGAAGAGACCGGAGCGAACGGAAACCCGACGCCGGAAACCACCGGCGCAACCGACTAGGAGCGCGACATGGCCCATCTGCTCGACCGTCGCCGTTTCATCTCCATCGCCGCGTCCGCCGCGGGCATGGCGCTGCTGCCGTCCGGCGCAAGCGCGAGGGAAATGCAGCCGGTAACCTGGGAAGGAAATGCCCTGGGCGCTCGAGCGCGAATGATCCTCTATCATCCGGACAAGCGAGCTGCCGAGCTGTTGATCAGGCAGGCTGTCGTCGAGACGGAACGGCTTGAGCGGATCTTCAGCCTCTACAGGCCGGATTCGGCCCTGTCGGAGCTGAATCGGGTAGGTGCGCTAGAGATACCGCCAGGGGAGCTCGTAGCCGTGCTCCAGGCGAGCCGCGAGGTCTGGGAACTGACCGGTGGGGCATTCGATCCGACTGTCCAGCCACTCTGGACGCTGCTGGTGGACCATTTCGGCCGCGCTGAGCCCGACCCATCCGGCCCGCCGCGGGAGCTGCTCGGCGAGGCACTTCAGCGCGTCGGTCTCGACAAGGTGGTGTTCAGCGCCAGCCGCGTCGCCTTCACCCGCGCGGGCATGGCTCTGACCCTCAACGGCATTGCCCAGGGCTTCATCACCGATCGGATCGTCGATCTCCTGCGGCGCGGAGGCGTGACGAAGACCCTTGTCGACATGGGCGAAATTCGTGGAGTCGGATCCCGGCCCGACGGCTCGCCGTGGAAGGCGGGTATTGAGGACCCGCGTGACGAAGGCGGTCTGGCCACGATATTGGAGGTGGAGGACAGGGCCGTCTCGACATCAAGCGGCGAGGGATTCCGTTTCGATGCGGCCGGCCATTTCAACCACCTGATCGATCCCCGCAGCGGATTTGGAGCCGGGCGTTACCGGAGCGTCGCCGTCGTCGCTCCGGACGCGACCGCGGCGGACGCGTTCTCGACCGCCTTCAGCCTGCTGGAGGCGGACAAGGTGGGCAAGATCGTCGATCGGCGTCCAGGTCTGCGGGCGCACCTCTTCGACAGGACGAAATCTGTCCCTCCCCTCGTGTTCGGCGGAGGCTGACGGAGGGAGCTGTCAGGACGTTGCGCGCTTATCGCGGCCACGTTCCCACCCATCGCGTTCGAGGCGACCGCGACGAGGATCAGTCCCACCGTACGGAACTTAGTGCGGTCATTTCGGCCGTTCCGCATATGTCGGCACCTGCAGGGACCCCCAGACGAATTGCAGGAGAAAAGAAAACGGCAATCGACATCTCGGGTCGGCGGGGCGGATTTGTCAGTCTCCGGTGAGCTGGCGCCGGATCGCGTCAGCAAGCACCGGCGAAACTCGGCGGCTGTGCGCTGTCTCGAACGGTATCTCATGTCAATTGGTTTGATTCTGCGTTGGAGATCTGGCGTCGGCAGTTGGTCCGGAATGGCGCTTACTAGTGACGAGCGAGGTTGTCTACGGACAGTTGGGTTATGGGGAGAGTTGGGCGGAAAGTTGCCACTCGGAATCCAGCTCTGCCAGGCAGGGTTTGCCTAGTCTGCTTACGATCTGAAGCTTCCGGGCCGCCGCACAGTGACGGCCGGGAAGCACCGTTCGGGTCAGCCGACGTGCACGTTTCGGAACAGTCGGGCGCGGATGCAGGAATTCGCCCAGCTTGACTTTATGTCTAGGGTGTCCCACGTTCTCCCGCATGTTGACTGATCGCTGCATGCTCCCGCTTGAACGGGCATTCCCTATCGCGGGCACCTAACCCCCGGCTCGGTCGCGTCGCGTCCCGGCCGCGGGGCATAGACATACACGCGCTGCGAAACGCGGCGCTGTAGAAGCGGCGACACATCAATCCACACAGACAAACCTTCAGCCGTTGGCGCCCGTTGTCGCGCCCGCGGTTCGATCATTTGAAAGAGTTTTGAAATGGCCACCACCACGGGCGGGCGCAAGCCTGCCATCACGATGACTCGCTCCGACCATTTGAGCCTGTCGCGTCTTGCGGAATCCCGCGCTGCCAGGGATCCGGATATGTCCGAGCAGCTCCTCGCCGAACTCGACCGCGCCCGCGTGGTGGAGGACAGACGCATCGCAGCCGACGTCGTCCGCATGGGCTCGACGCTGCGGTTCACCACCGACACGGGCGAAGACCGGACCGTCACGCTTGTGTTCCCTGGGGAGGCAGATATCGCCATGGGCAAGGTCTCGGTCCTGGCGCCTATCGGCGCGGCCCTGATCGGCCTGTCCGTCTCGCAGTCGATCGACTGGACGTCGCGCGACGGCCGCGTCCACAGGCTGACCGTCGAGCACGTTGGACAGAACGATGTCGCACAACCGCCACGGCCGCAGCCGGAACTGCGGACGGCATGACCGTGTCGATGCCCCTCAGCCGCCTCTCGCTTTACGGAGGATGCCTCATCGCAGGCTCGTAGCCCCCTGTGCCGCACCCGCGCGGCCAGGGGTTCTCCACCTCGTCCCGATTTACCGCTCCCAGGCGGAGCAATGGAGAACTACGATGTCAAAAGAAACCTGCATCCTCACCACGAAGGACTTCACGATCGTCGAGGTCATGCGCGATCGCTGCCTCGGCCAGGACGATCCGCTCGCGCCGATCCTCAAGCGAAAGATCGAATCCGCGATCGTCGTGTTCCGCGACGACGTTCCGGACGATGTCGCCACCATGAGCAGCCGCGTCACGTTCAGCGTGAACGGGCGCGATCCCGATACCAGGATCATCTCGCACGACCGGATGACGTCTCCGGTCGGGATGTTCCTGCCCGTCACCACCTTGCGCGGGCTGGCGCTTCTCGGTCTCGCCGAGGGCGAGGACTTCGTGTTCACGAACAGCGACGGCTTCGAGGAGCGGATCCTGCTCGAGAAGGTCCACTATCAGCCGGAGTCCGCCCGGCGTGAAAAGGAAGCTCTGGAGAGACACTCGATAGGACAGGCTCCCGGCAAGCCTTCGCTAAGGCTGATCCGCGGCACGTTCTACGACCGGGAACCGCTCGTCGCCGTCTCCCCGGACGGGTTCGATGATCCAGGCCCTTCGGCTGCATGACGGCAGCGTCGTGAACTCGAGAAGCACACGATGACCGAGTATCTGCTGCTGGCCGTCGCGGCCTTTTTCGCGGGCATGCTCAACACGGTGGCGGGCGGAGGCACGTTCCTGACCTTCCCCGCCCTCGTCTACACGGGCGTGCCGCTGGTGGCCGCCAATGCGACAAGCGCCGTCGCCGTCTTTCCGGGGTATCTCGGCGGGGCGACGGGCTTTCGCGGGGAGATCAGGGCATTCGACCGGGGTCGGCTGTTGAAGGCCACGGCAGCCACTGCGTTAGGCGGTCTTGTCGGATCGCTGCTGCTTCTCGTGTCTTCCAACGAAGCCTTCGCGGTCGTGGTCCCGTTCCTTCTGGCGCTGGCCACCCTCGTCTTCGCGTTCGGCGATCGCCTCAGGAACGTGATGGAGAAGCGTGCCGTCGGAGCGGGCGCTACGGGACACGTCGGGACGATCCTCGTCGCGGTCTACGGAGGCTACTTCAACGGCGGTCTCGGAATCATGCTGCTTGCGCTGTTTTCTCTATGGGGAATGCGCGACCTCAACCAGATGAACGGTCTCAAGAACGGCCTCTCGTTCATCGTGTCGGCGATCTCGGTCGCCACCTTCGCGGCCGCCGGCCTGGTGGCCTGGCCGCAGGCGGTCGTGATGATGGCGGCCGCGACGATCGGCGGCTATCTCGGCGCACCTGTCGCAAGGGCGCTTCCGTCGTGGATGGTGAGAGCGGGTGTCATCGCCGTCGGCACCGCGATGAGCGCGGCGTTCTTCTGGAGGCTCGTGGCATGAATGGACTGACGGGATGTCCCCGGACGCACGATCAGAAGACCTCGATGGGGCCGGGCCGCATTCACGCGGCCCGGCCGTTGCGGAGCGCTAGCGCCGCTTCGCTCCAGGTCCGGGCGCGGCGATCGCTGACACTGTCGACGCAGCCTGAACCTTCTTCTCCTTGGGTTGCTTCGGCTTGCGGACTTCGCGGTTGCCTCTTCTTGTCGCCATTTCGGTATTCCTTCTTCCAATGTCCCATCGGTCGGGCCGCGCACGAGCGCGCCGGATGTCTGGATGGGAATGGTTCGAACTGTGGGAAGGTCAGCCCTGGTCCTGGGCGCTCGCCGCGGACCAGGGCTAGAAGCCTGCTTTGGGCCGCCGCCGGAAGGAAAGTCCGTATGAAGTAATTCTAGTCATGGCCTGTATCATGACGATCCTAAAAATAAAGTCAAACATAATGAGGCGACGACAAGCAGCGACGCAAGGCCGCACTCGGGATTTGTCTGTTGAAATATACCTCTGAATTGATTATATATTTGATATGTTGAACTTTGCCCAAAATAACAACTGGTTTGCTTTCCTAGCGCCATCCCTGACCCGCTCCTAGCCCCGAGCGGCTTGAACGCACGCGTTCGCCGCCTCGGGGCTTCCAAGATGACAATCAGAGCATATCGCGACGGCGCGCTCCTCCCTGGAACGCACCCGGCGCCATGCACGCCGCCTTCGCATTCTTGCGCGCGCGGTTCGATCAACATTGTGAACGGAGCGGCAATCATGTCCGAATTCAAGCGATCAGGAACCCATCCAGCATCATCCCGTCGCACGGGTTTTCGCGCGACAGTAGCGGATCTCATCTTCCGGGCGACGCAGCGTTGGCAGCGCGGCCAGGCGGCAGCAGCGCTCCATCGCCTCGACGACCGGCAGCTGGAGGACATCGGCATCTCGAGGAACGACATCCCCCGCGTCGTGGCAGGCCTCGTCCCTTCGAACATCGAGACCTCGACACAGGATGCCCGGATCTCGGCGCATGCCGCCAGGCTCCTGACGGCAGCCCGATACCAGTGAAGGAGGCAGTGATGGACTTGACGACCAGGACGATCGTGGCCGTAGGACTCCTCGGCATGATGATAATCGCGTTCCTTGTGATCTGAAGTAGACAAGCCTCTCTCGCTACGGCGCGCCGTCGCGAGAGAGGCGGACAGCCAAGTTTTCGCCCTGTGCACGGAAACGTTCAGCAGGAATTCGAGGCTCTGTCGGGGGCAGTGCCGGAGCGGGCAGCCCTCATCCTGAATCCCGCATGTAACGGCCCTGCTACGGTACTGCCCCCGACAATGCGGTGCGCCTCCGCGGCAGACTCGGTTTTCGGAATGCATGCGCCGGGCGGCATCGCCGACCGAGGCCTCGGTCGCGAAAAGGCACGCGAGCGCGTATCCGCGCAGATGGCGGCGCGGTCTCCCATGGCGCGGTGGATTAATGAGGGCGGGGACGCGCGTGCGGCGCGGATCGCGCGTCCAGAAGGATCAGGGCACCCGGTCGTTCGCGACTATCCCGCCCTCGCCCTCCATGCGGGCGATGCGCTTCGCTTCCGATTCCGTGAACTTGCGCCGCACGCCGATGCCACCACCGTTCTCCTCGATGAACACCGCGCCGAGTTCTTCCAGGGCTGCCTGGAGCACCGCGATGGTCCTTTCGCCAGGCTCGTCGAGCTTGTGCTCGAAGTCGCGGATGACGGTTTCGTCGACGCCGGAGCGGATGGTGAGCTTGCCGCGCGTGATCTCGACGAGTGCCCTCGCCGCCCGGCATTGCGAACCAGTTATCATTCTCTTCTCCTTCAGTTCTTAATGGCGGGCCAGTCTTCTCCTGCCGCTGTTCGGAAGCAAGGGCGCCGAGGCCGGGTTACGGCGGTCACGTGTCGCCGGAAGGCTGGCGGTACCGAGGCAGCGACCATTTCCAAGGCAGGGCCCCGAAGCGGATCGTTTGCCCGCACCCAGCACAGCGAAGAGCGCCAAGCCGACCGCGTCGAAGCGGAGCAGCAAGGATTCCCGGGTCCGCGGCACATGGGCGAGGAAGAACACGGCGACCGACGCCGCCACGCAGGCGAGCAGGTAGCCGGGGCTGGTCACCCAGAAGACCGGCGTGGCCCCGAGCACCGCGTCGCGGAACGTCCCGCCGCCGATCCCGGTGGCCGTGCCGAGCAGAACGAACCCGGCGATGTCCATCCGCTTCCTGGAGGCCGCAAGCGATCCTGTCACGGCGAACACGACGACCCCGAACCAGTCGAGGAAGATTACGGCAGCGTCGATCATCGCTCCCTCCTTCACACGAGGCCGGGTGTCACGGCATCGGCCGCCAGCACGACGATCGGGGAGCCGGACCGGACGTTGTCGTGAAGGTGGATCACGTCCTGATGCAGCAGCCGGACGCAGCCCGACGACACCGCCTTGCCGATGGTCCAGGCTTCCGCCGTTCCATGGATGCGGTAGAGGGTGTCGACGTTGCCCTGCTGGATGTAGAGCGCCCGCGCGCCGAGTGGATTGTCGATGCCGGGAGGTTGGCCATGCCGCCACCGTTCCAGCTGAGGCTGGCGCTTGATCATGTCCGAGGGAGGCGTCCATACGGGCCACTCGCGCTTGTAGGCGATGTGAGCACGACCGGACCAGTCGAAACCAGCTCGCCCGATCCCGACGCCGTAGCGCGTCGCCATCCCGCCAGACTGGATATGGTAGAGGTAGCGGTTCGCCGTATCGACTACGACCGCGCTAGGCTCCTCATCCGAAGGGTATTCGACCACTTCGCGGATGTAGCGCGGATCGAGGCGCGCGAGATCGACGGCGGGGATCGGGAATGCCTCCTCCGGCATCGCTCGGTACATCAGGAGCGCGTAATCAGGATGTTTCCGGGCTGGAGAGGGAGCCGGCAATGCGCGTGGCATGGGAGCCGTCGTCGCGCATCCCGCAAGCGTCAGCGCGAGGACGCTGCCGAGGGAGCCGAGCACGGCTCGCCTGTTCGTCTGGAATCGTGGATTCGTAGTCATTCGGGTCATCTTCAGGATTACGCACAGCCATCGAGGCCCCACGAAGAGCGGTGGCTCGCCTACGGGTCGGGAATGTGCGGACAGAAACGGTCCGGACCGAATGATCTGTGATGACGTTCGGGAGCCGGACGGCGATGGGACGAACCCGACGATCAGGGAAAGATGTTCATCAGAAGCCCCCGGCAGCGATGCGTGCGCAGCATGCATGCCCCCTCTGTCATTGGCCTGAGAGTTTGGCCGCGATCGCTTCAGGCGACGGCGGCTTACACCTTCGGCGGGAGCTGCTGCTCCGCTTTCCAGAGTGTTGATCGACGGGCGGTCCGGGTGCCTGAGAGTTTCCGGGGCGGTTGCTCCTTCGGCGGTCGGTTGTTCCGACTCTCTCCCGCTCATCAATTGAACCTCAAGGTGTCAGCTCTTTGAGGCGGATTTGAGATCGAGCTGTGCGATGGCGACCGTCGCTTTGGCGGCATAATGTCGCCTCGGAAAGCGGGCCAAAAAGCCTTATCTAAGTGACATGTGCATGGAGACTTTCATCAAGGTGTCGAGGCTTGCCGGGAACGGGCGCATCCCGTCCCGGAGCCGGCTGCCCCACCCTGAAATCCGCACGTAAGCCTGCTCCGGGAAATCTCTGCGACATTGCGGTCTACTCCTGCGGCCTGATGCGCCGCATCGATGGAGCGTATGATGAGAACGTCCCGTGTCCGGCTAGTATGCCTTCCATGTAACCGCTCGCTTCCGAGATCAGCAAACAGGTGTCCCTGGTGCCTGTCGACGATGGTCGAGCCCTCTGGAAACCTTTTCCATTCCTTCGCCCGCCCTTCAGGCTGTTCGGTTGCGCAGGCGGTGAGGCAATGACCGCCGGGATGGCAAGGCAGCCCGTCGCCGATACATCGTGCAGAGCCGAGTGCGCGGCGCTACCGTGGCGCATCAGTGGCGAGGGAACGATGGAGGTCCTGCTGATTCTACAACGGCAGGAGAAGCGGTGGACCGTGCCCAGCGGCACCCGTTCCGGAACGAGAACGGAGCTTCAAGCAGCCGAGCGGGCTGCATTCCAGCATGCAGGCGTCACCGGACGGCTTGCACCGGCACCGGTCGGGCGCTTTCACAAGACCCTCACCCTGGCCGACGGCCGGAAGGACTCCTGCGACGTGACCGTATACGGACTGCACGTGTGGGGCACCCTGGTCCGCTGGCCAGACGAAACGAAGGTCCTGAGGCGGTGGATGCCCTTGACCGAGGCACGGGCTTTGGCAGCTGATCCCGGACTTGCAGAGCTGCTCGCTTCCGTCATGTCGGGCTCGACAGTGCAAGACCCGGACGAGCCGCTGCACGTCATCTCAGCTCGGTTCGACCGCCGCCTGTCAGGGTCCGCGCCGCTGGCCGGAACGGCCGGGATCGGCCCATGCTGATCCTGCCGCAGTTCGTTTCACCCAGTGAAGCACGGCTCCTCAAATCGGGATCCTGACCCGGACGCGATCTGACCCCTGGCTCAGCGTCCGGGTCTGCCAGGCTTCAAACGACAGACATCCACTTCGCGCCCATCACCCGGGCACGATCGCCTCGGCAGTTAGGCCGAAGCGAGGAGGCCATCATGGATATTCTCGATCTATTGCATCCGCGGGACATTCACGTCCGGGAGCCGGCACAGGCAAGACGGCCACTGCTCAGGACGCTATCCGGCCGCCTGGCTGCCCGGGCCGGCGCACCTGAGGAGACGGTCCTGGCGGCGCTTCTGAACCGGGAAAGCCTCGGTTCTACGGGTATCGGGCATGGCATAGCCGTTCCTCACGCCCTTCTGACCGGACTCCGAGCGCCTGCTGCGACGCTTGCGATCCTCGACCGCCCGGTCTGGTTCCGGGCTCCCGATGAACAGCCTGTCGACGTGGTGCTTGCGGTGATCTGGCCCCGGGAACGTGGCGGTGAATTCTCGCCTGCGGTGGCGCGCTTCTGCCGCAAGCTATCGTGTCCGGACGTCATCAAAGGAATCCGAAGCGCTCCTTCGTCTGACGAGGTCCTCGCATGCCTGGGGGCTTCAGACGGCGTCGCCTCGGAACCCCTTACTGCAATCCCGGCGGCTTTGACGGGACCGGCGGGAGCTTCAAGACGGACGGGGTTCAGATGATGGCGATGAAGGATTCCTGCCGGGAGATTGCCTGGCATGAGAAAATGAAGACCGATCTCGATATCGCGGATGCGCTGGCATGCGACGCAGACTTGGTACGGGAGATCCTCGCTTCTTTTTCCCGCCCGCCTTCGACGGCTGAAGCCGCACGCTGCGAGCGACCTCACGGGGCTCAGGCCTGCGTCACGCTGGCGATCGCCCACGCACTCCACAAGGTCAGCGGACTGGGTCTCGCCGATGCGGCTGCCGTTGCCTCAGGAAGCTGGCAGGTTTCCGCGTCGCTGGCGAAACTCCTAGAGTTCCGTCCTCGCGGCCTCCGTCCGGGCGAAGATGATCTTCCGGACGGCGGCTGCGCGGATCCGCTGATGCTGTTCACCGCGCACGCGGCGGAGTCCATCCCGGTAGCCGCGGCCGACGAATACCTGGACGTTGCGGACGGTAGGCGCGTCTACTGGCGGAAGCCCCGGCGCGACGCACACGCGCTCGCCTGCGAGCTCCACCGTCTGTCATGCGCAAGCAAGCGGGAAGACACGCCTGCGCTCCAGGAAGAGTACCTGGAACTGCTCGCGCGGCTGCGAGAGCCGGAGGACCACGTCTGCGAATGGATCGGGACTGTCGTCGACGGCCGCTTCCGCCCTGCTCCCGACAGGTTCTCCGAGCGCTCCCCCGGGATGCGGCAGGGACCGTCCGACATCCCGCTCCGGTCCTTCGCCGAATCCTACGCGACGAAGGTTTCGGTCAACGTGTCTCTGGCGGCGCGCTCGATGAAGAGGCGGGCGCTCGGCCTCGCCGTGGTCGATCCGCTGAAGATGTCGGCAATCCGGAAAGACAAGGGCCAGGCATGACGAAGACCCCGCACTATCTCATCGACAAGTCCAGGCTGCTCCGCAACCTCGAGCGGATCGCCTACCTGCGCGAGAAGTCCGGTGCGAAGGCGCTGCTTGCACTTAAGTGCTTCGCGGCCTGGGGCGTGTTCGACTTCATGCGCCCCTACATGGACGGCACGACTTCCTCCTCGCTCAACGAGGTCAGGCTTGGGCGAACCCGCTTCGGAGGCGAAACCCACGCGTACAGCGTCGCCTGGGCTGACCACGAGATCGACGAAGCGGCGATGCTTGCCGACAAGATCATCTTCAACTCGATCGGCCAGCTTGATCGCTTCGGCGCGCGCGTGGGCGGCCTCGCCTGCGGGCTTCGGCTCAACCCGGGCATCAGCGCGTCGCACTTCGATCTTGCCGATCCGTCGCGTCCGTTCAGTCGCCTCGGCGAAACCGACCCGGGCAGGATCGAAGCCGTCCTCGACCGGATCAACGGCTTCATGATCCACAACAACTGCGAGAACGGCGACTTCGCGCTGTTTTCCCAGATGCTCGACCGGATCGAAGCGAGGTACGGCGACCTGCTGCACTACGCCGACTGGATCAGCCTGGGCGGCGGCATCCACTTTGCAGCAGAGGGCTATCCGCTGGACGCGCTGTGCGAACGCCTGCGGCGCTTCTCCGAGAAATTCGGCGCCCAAGTCTACCTCGAGCCAGGCGAGGCCGCGATCACCGACAGCGCGACGCTCGAAGTGACAGTGCTCGACACGTTCGACAACGGCCGGAAGCTGGCGATCGTCGACGCCTCGGTCGAAGCGCACATGCTGGATCTGCTGATCTACAGGCAGGAAGCCAGGATCGCGCCTGACAGCGGACCCTTCGAATATATGGTCTGCGGCAAGTCCTGCCTGGCGGGAGACATCTTCGGCAGCTTCCGCTTTCAGACCCCGCTCGAAGTCGGCGACCGCGTCTCGGTCCAGGACGCGGCTGGCTACACCATGGTGAAGAAGAACTGGTTCAACGGCGTGGCAATGCCCTCCATCGCGGTGCGGGAACTCGACGGGTCCATCCGGACCGTCCGCGAGTTTGGCTACGCCGACTACGAATCCAGCCTCTCGTGAAATCCTCATCCAAGCAAGGAAGGAGCACCCTCCCCGAAATGAAAAAGCATGTCCTGATTATCGGCGCGGGCGGCGTAGCAAAGGTCGTCGCGCACAAATGCGCGCAGAACAACGACATTCTCGGCGACATTCATGTCGCCTCGCGGACCCTCGATAAGTGCGAAGCGATCCTGGCCTCGATCCGCGAGAGGAATGCCCTGAAGGTGGAAGGTCAACTGGAGGCACATGAGTTGGACGCGCTGGATGTCGCCGCCACGGAAGCACTGATCCGGCGGACCGGAGCGCGGATCGTCATCAACGTCGGCTCGGCCTTCCTGAACATGTCGGTGCTGTCGGCATGCATCGCCACGGGAGCCGCCTACATCGACACCGCGATCCACGAGGATCCGGCCAAGGTCTGCGAGACGCCGCCATGGTACGCCAACTACGAGTGGAAGCGTCGCGACGAGTGCGCGGAAGCCAAGGTGACCGCGATCCTCGGCGCCGGGTTCGATCCGGGCGTCGTCAATGCATACGCACGGTTGGCGAAGGACGACTATTTCGACCGTGTCGACTCCATCGACATCATCGACATCAATGCGGGAAGCCACGGCAGGTACTTCGCCACGAACTTCGACCCGGAGATCAATTTCCGGGAGTTCACCGGGCAGGTCTGGTCATGGCAGGAGGAGAAGTGGACCTCCAACCGGATGTTCGAGGTCGGGCAGGAGTGGGAACTTCCCGTGGTCGGGCGGCAGAAGGCTTACCTGACCGGGCATGACGAAGTGCATTCCCTGTCGCAGTTGCTCGACATCCCAAACGTCCGCTTCTGGATGGGCTTCGGCGATCACTACATCAACGTCTTCAATGTCCTGAAGAACCTGGGTCTCCTGTCCGAAAAGCCCGTCACCACTGCGGAGGGCGTCGATGTCGTTCCGCTCAAGGTGGTGAAGGCGGTGCTTCCGGACCCGTCGTCACTGGCTGACGGCTACACGGGCAAGACGTGCATCGGCACCCTCGCAAAAGGCGTGAAGGACGGCCGCGAGCGCGAGATTTTCATCTACAACGTCGCCGACCACGAGCAGGCATGCGAGGAGGTCGGCAGCCAGGGCATATCTTACACGGCAGGCGTGCCGGCTGCGGCCGCCGCGATCCTTGTCGCCACTGGCCGTTGGGACGTGGGCAGGATGGCGAACGTGGAAGAGCTGCCGCCGCGACCCTTCCTCGGGCTGCTGGGCCAGCTCGGACTGTGCACGCATCTCAGCGAGGGATGCGACGACCGGATCCTGCTTTTTCCCTGATTACTGCGGAGGGCGCTCTGGCAGTCCGAACTGCCCTCCGCCCCGCATCAGCGGGATCCGATCCGGAATCCTTCGGCGTCGCGGCGGGCCTCCAGCCCGTCGACTGCGCGAAGGATTCCTTCCCTTGTCGGCGAGGCCGCCGTAAGGGACTCGATTCACGGCAGATGCCCCAGCCGAGTGGCGATCTTGTCCGACAGCGACAGGGACCTCGCCCTCCTGCAGACTTCGGAATTGCCCGTCGACGCGACCAGTCAGCAGAATGCATCCGCTGTCCGCACCGACATGAACAGCACGGCGTCGATCTGTCCGCGTCGCAGGAGGTTCTTCGCTTCGTCGGGCAGCTGCCGGGCCTGGGAGGTAGCGTAGACTTCCACCCGCCCGCAGCTGTAGCCCTGCGCCGCAAGCGCTCCCGCGACATCCACCGAGACATGGCGGCCGCTGGGATATGCCAACGGCCCATACTCCGGCCGCCAGTGGTGCCTGACCATTTCGAGCAGGCTTCCAGCCGTGCCGGAAGCGGCCGCGATGTTCGACAGGCCCGCAGCCCTCGCGGCCGATGCCGTGTCGGGACCTACCGCGAAAACCCGGATCGCCGGATCCAGACCCTCGAGAGCAGGCACCGCGTTGGCTGAGGTGAGGATGATCGCCGAGGCTGTCCCGAGGGCCCTGCCGTCGAATGGCAGGGGATCCACCTGCAGCAGAGGCGCGAGATGGACACGGTGCCCTCTTCGCTCCAGAACCTCCGACATGGCGGCAGCCTGCGCCTTGGGACGGGTGAGCAGCAGGTTCAACGCGATCTCCGATGAAGGTCATGCCGCAGCATCAGCTGGTGAAGAAGCTCTGGGTGCCGTGAGCCTCGATCGCCTCGGCGAGACGGCCGAGCGCGTGGACATAGGCCGCGGTGCGCATCGTCACCTGCTTGCTCCTGCTGACGTTCCAGACCTCGCGTCCTTCGCGTTCCATGATCGTCCGCAGCCGCTCGTGGATTTCCTCGACTGGCCAGTAGAAGCCCTGTCGGTTCTGGACCCATTCGAAGTAGGAGACAGTGACCCCTCCTGCGTTCGCCAGGATGTCGGGAAGCACGACGGTTCCGTTTGCCTGCAGGATTTCGTCCGCTTCCGGCGTAAGGGGGCCGTTGGCGAGTTCAAGCACGAGCTTCGCCTTGACCGTTCCGGCGTTTCCCTCGTGGATCATGTTCTCCAATGCCGCGGGAACGAGCAGGTCACACTCGGCCGCAAGAAGCTCGTCCGGCCCCGCCCGCTCGTGGCCGCCGGTTCCGGCGGTGCTGGAAACGGATCTTCCGTTGGCCTTTGCGTCGATGAGCAGGTCGACATGCAGGCCCGCTGCGGAGAAGACCGCTCCCTCGGAGTCCGATACGGCGACGATCTTGTGGCCGTCCGCGGCAAGCAGCCGCGCGATATGCTGCCCTGCGTTGCCGAAGCCCTGGATCGCCACCCGCATCGTCTCGTCGAGTTGCAGGTCCGATGTCAGATGTCTCACGAGATAGTAGCCGCCTCGCGCGGTGGCGTCGCTGCGTCCCAGGGAGCCGCCGAGCGCGATCGGCTTCCCGGTGATAACCGCAGGCTGGTGCTGGCCGACGATCTGCGCGTACTCATCGGCCATCCAGCCCATGATCATGGAGTTCGTGTAGACGTCCGGCGCGGGTATGTCCCGGTCGGGTCCGATGATGCGTGCGAACGCCTGGATGTACGCGCGGGAAAGCCTCTCGAGCTCCGCCTTGGACAGAGTTCGCGGATCCACCTGGACGGCCCCCTTGCCGCCACCATAGGGCAGGTTCATCACCGCGCACTTGAACGTCATCCAGAAAGCGAGCGTCTCGACCTCCTCGGCGGTCGAAGCCGGGTGGAAGCGGATGCCGCCCTTTGTCGGTCCGCGCGTGTCGTCATAGCGGCACCGCCACGCCAAAAACGATTTCCGCGATCCGTCGTCCATGCGGATCATCAGCCTGACCTTGGTGGTCTCGCGGGCGTATTTCAGCTTCTCGATCACGTCGGGATCGATGCTCAGGTGAGCCGCGGCTTCGTCGAGGCGGATCAGCGCGTCATCGAGCAGGGTGTGTTCAGCCATCATGTTTCCTTCATTGATATTGCTTGGTCGTGAGTGTTGCCGCGATGGCGCGGATCAGGCAGCGAGCGCTGCGTGGCGACCATAGTCTCGAGCGAAGCGTCGGCCGAGCCGGGTGAGGATCTCATAGCCGATCGTGCCGGCGGCACGGGCGACATCGTCCACGGTCTGTTCTCGACACATGAGACTTACGAACTCGCCTTCGCGAGGGGCCTTGGCGCAGTCGGTCGCATCGACGACGATGCTGTCCATCGATACGCGCCCCGCGAAGGGCAGTGCCTGACCCTTGTAGAAGGCGGACATGTTCGCGGCGCGTGGCCAGCCGTCCGCGTAGCCGAGCGAAAGCGTCGCGAGACGGCTTTGCCTTTCCACAGTCCGCGCGTGGCCATAGCCGACGCTTGTCCCGGCTGGGACCTCGCGGATCTGAATCACACGCGTCGATAGCGTAACGGCCTGCCTGAACGGGTTCGAACCTTCTGGGACCGGGTTGATCCCGTAGAGCGCCGCTCCCGGCCGAACCAGGTCGAAGCGGAATTCCGGCCCCAGGAGAATTCCGGCGGAGTTCGCGAGCGAAGATGCCGCTCGCCTGGGCAGAACAGTCCGGAGCTTGGCGAACGCGCGCCGCTGCCGTCCGTTGGCAGGGTGCGCCGGCGCGTCGGCACAGGCGAGATGGCTCATGACCAGCTCGACGGAGAGGCCGCTAAGGCCCATCGGCTCCCCCGCCAGCTCGGCCACGTCGCCGTGCGACAGCCCGAGGCGCGACATGCCAGTGTCGAGCTGGAGGGCGACAGGCATGCTGCGTCCCTTCTCCCGGGCATGATCGCGCCAGGCGGCGAGTTCTCCCGCCGTGTTGACGACCGGGATCAGGACCGAGTTGAGGAACTCGCTTTCGGTACCCGCAGGAGTGCCGTTCAGGACGAAGACACGCGAACTGAAGCCGATCGCCTTCCGGAGTTCGAGTCCTTCCTCGAGATGGGCGACGAAGAAGGTCCTGCAACCCGCCGCCTGAAGGGCGACGCCGACCCGCCTCGCGCCGAGGCCGTAGGCGTCCGCCTTGACCACGGCAGCGCATTCGGCGCCCTCCGCCAGCTTCGACAGCAGCCGCCAGTTCGCAACGACCGCATCGAGGTCCACCGCCAGGATCGCGCCCGCGCGCAGGGCCGCGGCGCTCATGATCGGTACCGCCCAGGACCGAGGTCGGTCACGTCGATCTCTGGAATCCTTCCGGACACGATGTCGGCGAGGATCCGTCCGGAACCGCAGGCCATCGTCCACCCGAGGGTGCCATGCCCGGTATTGACGAAAAGCCCGGGCACGGACGTGGCGCCCACGATCGGGGGGCCATCCGGGGTCATCGGCCTGAGGCCGCACCAGAAGGAGGCTTCGCTGGCGAGTCCGGCTCCTGGAAACAGGTCCGTGACCGAATGTTCGAGCGGTGCGCGGCGCGAGCGTGGCAGGGAGAGATCGAAGCCGGAAATCTCGGCCGTGCCGCCCACCCTGATCCGGTCGCCGAGCCGCGTGATAGCGATCTTGTAGGTCTCGTCCATCACCGTGGACAGAGGCGCGGCAGCCTCGTCCGCGATCGGGAACGTCAGCGAGTAGCCCTTGACCGGGTAGACCGGAATGCGGACGTCCATGGGCTTCAGCAAGCGTGACGAATAGCTCCCCGCCGCGATGACGACCGCATCGGCGGGGAACAACTCTTTCGCCGTGCGGACAGCCGAAACCTTGCCGCGTTCCTGAACGAGACCGTCGACGGCGACACCGTAGCGGAAGTCGACAGCGGCGGACGCGAGCGCCGCCAGCTTTTCCGTGAAAACGCGGCAGTCTCCTGTCTCGTCGTCAGGAAGCCGGAGGCCGCCGACGATCTTGTGGCTCACGCGTTCGAGCGCGGGTTCCGCGGCGACGCAGCCGGAGGCCGCAAGGACCGTGTATTCGACCCCGAACTGCTTCAGGACCTCGATGTCGCTGACGATCCCGTCGAGCTGCTTCTGCGTGCGAAAGAGCTGCAGGGTGCCACGTGACCGTTCGTCGTATTCGACGCCGGTGGTCGTTCTCAGCTCGCGAAGGCAGTCGCGGCTGTATTCCGCGATGGGCACCATGCGTGCCTTGTTTACCGCGTATCGCTGCGAGGTGCAGTTCGACAGCATCTTCCAGATCCAAGACCACATCGCGGGTTCGAGACGTGGGCGGATCGCCAGCGGCCCGTGTTTCATCAAGAGCCACTTGATCGCCTTCAGCGGCACCCCGGGGCCTGCCCAGGGAGACGAGTAGCCGGGGGATACTTCCCCCGCGTTGGCGAAGCTTGTTTCGAGCGCAGGACCGGGCTGGCGGTCCAGCACGGTGACCTCATGGCCCGCGCGAGCCAGGTACCACGCCGAGGTCACGCCGATGACCCCGCTTCCTACGATGACCACCCTCATATCCGCCTCCCGCGGACAACGAAGATGAATGCCGCGCCTGGGCGACCATGGATTTCGTCTGTCATGATGCATCTCCACCGGGCCAGCGGTGGCGGACCCGGAAATCAGAACCGAATTTTAGGCTTGGTTGGATTTCCGGCCCCCGGTCGACGGCCTCGCGACCGCGCCAGGGCTAAATGCATGCGATGAGGCAGCCGGCGTGGTTGAAGAACCGCCCGCGGAAACTTTCGACAATGTGGCCTTCAGGATGCGACAGCAATTGGAGACGCTCTTTTCTATACGCCTTTGATAGCCGTTCCGGGCCAGTTTGCAAAGTCGCATGGCTTTGCCAAGCGTGCAGCCGTCGGGGATCGCGGAGGAATGCGCACGTGGCTAGAGGGCGTAGGCGGGGAAATCGATCGCCAGCCGATGATCTTCGACGCCACGGACGCCGGCGAGGTTCTCCGCCAGGATTCGAGAAGCGCGCCGTTCCTCTTCCGAGTTCACGGTCCCCCAGAAAGAGACGAATCCGTCGCGCACTTCGACGCCGATCTGTGTCGCGCTTGCCCAGGGCTGAAGCCCAAGCTCCTCAATCAGCCGTGCTCGTATCCCCTCGTCGCTCGGATGCGCATCCGTATCCTCCGGCCTCGCGCCCGCGATCGCCTTGACGAGGTCCGCCCTGCTGACGATGCCGACCACAGCGCCGCCTCTAGTCACAGGAACCCGCTTGATCCGGGCGCGGTCCATGAGTTCCGCTATCTGTTCAACCGACGCCTTCTCCTCCACCGATCGGACGGTCCGGGTCATCAGGTCTGCGACGTGTCTGGAGTGGGACCGGGCGTATTCCTTGGCCATAGTCGACGGGTCCCGGAAGAGGGTGAGCCACCAGGAGCGGCTCCGTTCCGCGGTTCCGATCTCGGCGCGGTGAACGAGGTCCCCCTCGCTGATAATCCCCACCAGCAGACCGTCGTCGACCACCGGGACCGCGCTGATGCGGTGACGGACCATCTGGGCCGCAGCCTCTGAAATCGTGCTATCTGATCGAACGGTGACGACCTTACGGGTCATGATGTCTTGCGCGAGCAGCATGTCGACGCCTCCTTGGTTGAGGGCGACCACGTGCACGGGCCTCGACCCTCGCCCGCA
Organism: Mesorhizobium sp.; assembly: GCA_041913465.1. Lineage (GTDB taxonomy): Bacteria > Pseudomonadota > Alphaproteobacteria > Rhizobiales > Rhizobiaceae > Mesorhizobium_A. The sequence goes on from JAYSFJ010000021.1 coordinate 45,621, forward strand.
TCGTCGCGCCTCGGTCGTCGTCAATCAAACGAATAGAAATGCAGCCTGAATCCGCATTCCTTGCACTGTCCGCATCAAGCTTTTGCGACGGGTGTCATGATCCGAGCACAGTATCCGCCTGGCTTCAGAGGCCGCTGTGGTGTCGGCCAGGAGGCGAAGGCAGGCTCTTTGCCCTGCCGTGGCATTGAGCCTACGCTCTCATCAATCCTGGCAAGTTGCCACAAGGATCCAGTTGACGTCACCGCTGTCCAACTGGCGCGCGAAGGTCCATACCTCGTCTGTCCCCGTCACGGCGGTGGGTTCCCCGCTCATCACGGCGCCTTTCGCCGATAGAACCGCGCTCACGATTTCGGCCTGAAAGCGCACGCCGATCTCGGCATGAGCGCCGTTCACCTCCACGCACTCGATTACGGCGGACGCGAGGCCCACGTAGGCGAAGACGACCGCTTCACCTCTTTCATCCTGAGCTTTCCTGACGTCGGAAAATGCTTCATGGACCTCCGCCGAGATCAGCGGTCTGAGGGCTTCCAGATCGGCGTTTGCGTACAGGTTCAGGATCTCTTCGTAAGCTCGTGCCGCACCCGCAAGGAACGTATCCAAGTCGAACCCGGGATCGACCGCACACAGGGCGTCGAGGCGGGGATCTGGCTGGTGTCGGTCAGGCGGCACCCCAGACGCCGGAACCTGCTGCCGCGCCTGTTCCGATTTGTCACGCGACAGGCGTCGATCGAGCGCGGAAACCACTGCCCACCAGAACGACAGGAAGATTATCGCTGGAAGGTTGGCGACGAGTTCGCCGGATTCGTTCATGACCGTGTTGTCAGCGTATCAGTGGCAGTTGGTTGAATTGGTGCGTCGGCGGAGGCGAGGACAGCGCCCATTCCAGCGTCGTCGCGCCTTCCCCCCAAGGATTCGCGCCCGCCGCGCGCTTCCGGGCGAATGCTTCGACCACCGCGACAAGAAAGACGCACAGGCCGGCTGCCGAGATGTAGGATCCGATCGAAGAGACGAGGTTCCAGCCTGCGAACGCGTCGGGGTAGTCGGCGTAGCGGCGCGGCATGCCGGCGAGGCCGAGGAAATGCTGGGGGAAGAAGACGAGATTGACTCCCACGAAGGTGAGCCAGAAGTGAAGCTTCCCGAGCGTCTCGCTCATCAAGTAGCCGCTCATCTTCGGGAACCAGTAGTACCAGCCCGCGAAAATGGCGAAAGCGGCGCCGAGAGACAGCACATAGTGAAAGTGGGCGACGACATAGTAGGTATCGTGCAGGACGCGGTCGATGCCGGGATTTGCAAGAACCACGCCCGTTACGCCGCCGATCGTGAACAGCAGTACGAAGCCCGCCGCCCAGAGCATGGGCGTCCTCATCGTGATGGAGCCGCCCCACATCGTGGCGAGCCAGGAGAAGACTTTCACGCCGGTCGGCACAGCGATGACCATGGAAGCGAAAGCGAAATACCGCTGGCTGTCCAAAGACAGTCCGACGGTGAACATGTGGTGTGCCCAGACGACGAAGCCGATCATGCCGATCGCTACCATCGCGTATGCCATGCCGAGATAGCCGAAGATCGGCTTTTTCGCGAACGTCGAAATCACGTGGCTTACGATACCGAAGGCTGGGAGGATCATGATGTAGACCTCTGGGTGACCGAAGAACCAGAACAGGTGCTGATAGAGAATTGGGTCTCCGCCACCCTCCGGCGCGAAGAAGGTCGTGCCGAAATTGCGGTCCGTCAGGAGCATGGTGATAGCCCCGGCAAGAACTGGCAGCGCCAAGAGCAGCATGAAGGCGGTAACAAGCATGGACCATGCAAAGAGCGGCATTTTGTGCAGCGTCATGCCGGGTGCGCGCATGTTGAAGATCGTGGTGATGAAGTTGATGGCGCCGAGTACTGACGACGCTCCGGAAAGGTGGATTGAGAGTATGACGAAGTCGACGGCGGGGCCCGGCTGGCCAGTGCTGGAGAATGGCGGATAAAGCGTCCAGCCGCCGCCGTGTCCAGAAATGCCGGACGCTCCGGGTACGAACATCGAGCAGGCGAACAGGACCAGGGAAGCCACCAGCAGCCAGAACGAGACGTTGTTCAAGCGTGGGAACGCCATGTCCGGCGCGCCGATCATGATCGGCACGAACCAGTTGCCGAACCCGCCGATGAGCGCTGGCATGATGACGAAGAAGATCATCACAAGCCCGTGCGCGCTCACTACGACATTGAACAGTCCAGGATCGGCAAATATCTGCATCCCCGGTTCCTGCAGTTCCATGCGCAGGGCAACTGAAAGCCCGGTACCGAGCACTCCCGAAAGCATCGCCAGGACCAGATAGAGCGTTCCGATATCCTTATGGTTGGTGGAGAAGGCCCAGCGCACGAAGAAGCGAGGCCGCTGGTCCTCTCCGGTCGTTGCAGTGTCCGACATCATATCCTGCCTTTCGGGGCCGCAGACGCGGCAGCTTGACGGCGATGCCGTCGCAGCCATCCGCATGCAGGCCATGCCAGCCTTCCGTGGTCAGTCGGTGACGATCGTATCCATTGGAATGTCGTGCGGTTGCGGGTAGATGGTCGCAATCTTCGCGGTGGCGAAGCCGATACCAATCCTCAGAGGCAAATGGGGCATAACCGCCAGCGTTCGATCGAAATAGCCACCGCCGTGCCCCAGGCGATAGTTGGCCGCGTCGAAACCGACGACTGGCGCGATCACGATGTCCGGAAGGACGGCGGGGCCGCGGGACGGGACCAAGATGTTCCAGACGCCTCGCTCCAGCGGATCTCCCGGTTGCCAGAGGCGGAATTCCAGGGGCTCTGCCTTCCGAAGCACGACAGGCAGCGCGATCCGCCCGCCTCGTTCGATCACCTTTATGGCCCAGTTGCGAAGGTCCGGTTCGCCACGAAACGGCCAGTAGCTTGAGATGATGCGCCCCGAGACGCGGCCGATTGCCTGGTCAAGTTTTTCCGCGAGACGCTCGGACCGAGCGATACGGTCCGCCGATTCCAGCGCCATGCGCTCGTCGATCAGCCGCCTGCGCTCCGCCTTCCTCCACCGTGAGACATCGTCCCATGCATCGCTGCGGTTGGGCGCGAGCGGCGCGTCCCGTGACAGCTCGTGCATGAAGCACGGAGGGGATGCGTATTCCGGCAGGTCGGCTTCGTCTTCGTCTGACATCGGAGACCGTTTCGTCGTTAAGGTGCGGGTTGAAGCTGCGCCCGAGGAAACCTTAAGGCAAACGGAATTAAATGCGCTATCAATGCAATATTGTTGCATTGATGAGGGGACCGACGTGGATGTCGATCGCGCACGCACGTTTCTTGAGATCGTCCATACCGGGAGCTTTCTCAAGGCTGCCGATCGACTCCACGTAACCCAGACGACCGTAAGCGCCCGTATTCGCACGTTGGAAGAAAGCCTCGGAAAACGGCTATTCGTGCGCAGCCGCAACGGCGTGACACTGACTGCCGCAGGTCGAGAGTTCGAGCGTTACGCGCAGTCTTTCGTCCAGGTGTGGGAGCGTGCGAGACAACAGCTTTCAGTGCCGCCGGGGCGCACCAGCGTCATCGCACTCGGGGGAGAACTCAGTCTCTGGAATCCCGTTCTGCTCGACTGGCTGGTCTGGATGAAGGAGCGACATCCTGCGATAGGCATCCGGGCCAACGTTGGCGTTCCCGACCAACTGATCGAACAACTTCGTACAGGCGTTCTCGACATCGCCGTTCTATACGCGCCGCCACTGCTGCCGGGCTTCAGGATCGAACTCGTCGAAGAAGAAGAACTGGTGCTCGTGCGCACGCCGCAACACGGCGAGGAGGGAGAGCAGCCTGACTACGTCCACGTGGACTGGGGTCCGCAGTTTGCCGCGGCGCATGGTTTCGCGAGAACGGCTGCCGAAGCCCCGGGACTCGCCGTGGGGCTGGGTCCGTTGGGCCTGAGCTATATCCTTCGTGCCGGCGGCATGGGTTATTTTCGCAGGGGGGCGGTGAAACCGCATCTTGAAAAGGCAGAGCTCGAGCTCGTTGTGGATGCGCCGCGCTACACCTATCCGGCGTACGCGATCTATCCTGACGGTAGCGAGGCGCGCGGAGATCTCCAAGCGGCGATTGAAGGTCTCAAGCAGGTGGTTCGGTGACGATCTTGGAGGAAAGGAGCGCTGAAATGGCAAGCTCGCGTCCTGTCCTGCTGATGCCCAAGCCCGACGGGAGTCTTGTCGCGAGACCGAGACAGAGCAATCGAGCGCCGGTCACCCGATCGATCCCGAAGCAATGGCCTCGGTTGAGACGCAGGAGGCCCGCTTGCTCGGCCTTGTCGAGCTCATTCCAAGCGACAGCCGCTTCGGAGCGGTCCTCGTCGGGTCGGAGCGGGAGCGGCGTTCGTTCCCGAAGGACTGCGCCGCGGCCGCGTCGGGTCATTCCCGCCGCTCTCCCATCCGCGCCAGCAGGCCTTGCGCGTCGGCGGCAAGCTGCCGTGTGAGTTCGCCTGCAGGACGCTCGCGGCAAAGCCTTGCCGCCTGACCGGACCACAGTGACATGAAATCGCCGGACACCGACTTCTCTGTCGCGGCCCTCAGAGGCGCCAGCGCTCCGCCCGCCAACGGGAAAGAAGGAGCGTCCGAGCTCATTGGACCAAGCTCACGCATGACGCGATTGAGTATGCCTCGGGCGGGACGTCCCGTGAAAACGTTGGTCAGCGCAGTCTCTTCGGCACGTTTGTCTCTCAGAGCTTTTCGATGCGGCGTCGTGAGACGGGCTTCGGGCGTGAACAGATAAGCTGTGCCGATCTGAACGGCAGACGCTCCCAGAGCCAGCGCCGCCACGATGCCACGCGCATCGGCGATGCCCCCCGCCGAGATGACTGGCACCCGCACGGCATCTACCACCTGAGGAACGAGCGCAAGGGTGCCGACCTGGGTAGCCATGTCCGTCACAAGGAAGTTCCCCCTGTGTCCACCCGCTTCGAACCCTTGCGCGATGACGGCATCGCAGCCTCTCAGTTCCAGCCAGCGCGCTTCCTCGACAGTCGTGGCGGACGAGAAAACCTTGGCGCCGGTGGACTTAACTCGATCGACAAGGCGCCTAGAAGGAAGCCCGAAGTGAAAGCTCACCACTTCCGGGCGGAACTCTTCGACCAACCCGCAGAATTCATCGTCGAAAGGGTTGCGGCTCGACGACGCGAAAGGCGCCTGCGGGTCGAGGCCGAATTCCCGGTAGTAGGGCTCCAGGGTTCGTCTCCAGGCCATGTCCCTCCCGGGCTCGTCAGCCGGCTGGTCATGGCAGAAGAAGTTGACATTGATCGGCCGCGAGGTGCTTTCCCGTATCCTCGCAAGCTCCGATCGCGCAAGCTCGGCGGTCATCGTGGCGCACGGCAGCGACCCAAGGCCGCCAGCCTCCGAGACCGCCACAACCATGTCGGCGAAGACAGGACCTGCCATGGGTGCCTGAATGATCGGCAGTTCCATGCCGATCGTCTCGAGGAGTCCTTTGTTCGGCCAGTCCATGTGAATGCTTCCGCGCCCGTCGGGGTTTTGTCAGAGCTCACTATTTGCGTCACTGGAACGCCTGACAAACGAAATTATCTTGGGCTAGGGGACAGCTTTATTGCACCATCAACTATCAGTATATATCGCTACCGATCGCCCCTGCCCGCCGGCAACTCAATAGAATTTTTTTGCTACGTACAGTCATAAAATTTCGTTCGACGGACCAAGATGACCACCCACGCATGAACTGAAAACCGGGCAGCAGTAGAAATACTATTTAGCGTCAGCACGATTGAGACAGAACTGAGCTAATTGAGAGAGGAGGGTTTCTCGCTCATCGTAGCCCTACACAGCAGCGAAGATGAGACAGAGAGCCGGGACACAGAAGCCGTCGGCGGAGACGGTGATCAAGGACAGTGTTTGCCGCAACCTCCGGAACGACGACCCTCCATCCTGTAAACCACCCTTTGGCGGGAACCTTGCGCCGCAGACGGCATCCAACTGGATCCCGACAGGAGTACGCCAATGCCAGCGTTGCATGATGTCCACTCGCCGACCTCGATCGAAGAAAACGCGGATCTGATCGCCCGCGCCGTCACGGGCGAAGCGGAGGCCATCCGGGCGATCATTAAGACCCACAACCAGCGTCTTTATCGGCTCGTCCGCGCCATCGTGCAAAACAACGCAGATGCTGAGGACGTGCTGCAGGAAGCCTATCTCAAGGCTTTCGCCAATCTCGAGAGCTTCCGGCGCGAGGCATCGCTGTCGACCTGGATGTCGCGCATCGCCCTCAATACCGCAATGATGCGGCTTAGGGCGCAGAAGCGATTGAAGCGCGCCGCTACCATGGTCGGCTCGGCTGAGGCAGAGATCATCCCCTTCCCACTCTCTTCCTCTACCGCCGATCCGGAGCATGTCATGGCACAACGGCAGCTTCTCTACCTCGTCGAGGAGGCGACCGATGCGCTTCCCGAAGCCTTTCGCCTCGTTTTCGTCGCTCGTATAATTGAGGGGCTGAGCGTGGAAGAGACGGCGGCCCTGCTCGATCTGCCGGTCGCCACGGTGAAAACGCGTCTGCACCGCGCGCGAAAGTTGATCCGCACCAGCCTGGAAAAGCAGATAGGCCCGGTTTTCCTCGACGCCTTCCCCTTCGCCGGCACGCGTTGTGACCGGTTGACGGAAACCGTCATCGCAAGCCTCGGCCTTGCAGAATAACGGGAACCTCTTTGGTCCACCGGCATCCAATGCTGCGTTAACTGAAACAGCGCCGGCCATCCGCAGGCGTCAAGGAGATCTCGATGAAACCCCTCTTAGCCCTATTCGGCGCTATCTGCGTCGCACTCACCGTCACCATCGCCACGGCCGCCGAAAAGTCGACCGACCCGCAGATCGCCCACATCGCCTACACCGCCGGAGTCATCGACGTAAAGGCCGCCAAGCTTGCCCTCTCGAAGACGACCAACGCCGACGTCAAGGCCTTCGCCGAGTCGATGCAGAAGGACCATGAAGCCGTCAACGAGATGGCGATGGCGCTGGTCAAGAAACTCAATGTCACGCCGGAGGACAATGCCACCAGCCAAGCGCTCTCCACGGCAGCGGAAGAGAAGCGTGCCGAGCTCGCCAAGCTCGACGGCGTTGCCTTCGACAAGGCCTACATCGACAACGAAGTTGCCTATCACAGCCAAGTCAACAGCGCGCTCGAAACCCTGCTGATCCCTTCGGCGCAGAATGCTGAGTTGAAAAGCCTGCTCGAAACCGGCCTGAAACTATTTCAGGGCCACCAGCAGCATGCAGAGCATGTCGCCGCAGGCTTGAAATGACGAAGGGCGTCCTAAACCGGCGACAGCTTCTCGTGACGAGTGCCGTTGTGCTGGCGAACTCAACGCTTGTCCGGGCCCACAGCGGCACGGTCCATGTCACGATCGAAAACCTCGCCTTCTTACCCGTTAAGGTCGAGGTAAGGGTCGGCGAAACGATCGAATGGTCCAACAAGGATGTGGTCGGCCATACCGCCACCGTCAAGGGCGGCTGGGAAGTCCTCATCCCTCCCGGTACGGTGGCGACGCATATCGCAACCGCCGAAGACACCGTCGACTATTTTTGCCGCTTCCACCCCAACATGAAGGGACAGATCACGGTAAAGGCTTAGCGGCCGCTGTTGCCGGACGTATTCGTCCGGCAACTTTCGTTTCCCTATGATTCTGCTCAAGACTCTCCGAGAGTCCTGAATCTATGGCGGCTTTCAGGGACAAAGTAGCGTGCCTCGGACGGCGATATTGGGGCGCACATCCGCCGACGACAAATTCCGACTGGACTGCAGCCACAAACCACGCATTGGTGACGGGGCGAACGCGGACGCGCTCGTGTTCCTTATGCCCGCATAACGTTGCGGGCTTTGGTCAGTGCAAGCGCCGGATTGGCCGGCACCGACCAAAGGAACCAAGATGATGACTGACCAGACCTCCCCTAACGCGATTAGCGACGCAGCCCCTCGTACGGCACGTCCCAAGAAGGCCCCCAAGGACCGCGGATCGGATAGTCCGCCAAAGTCGCGCACTGCAAATGCCGCTACCAGCAAGGCGGAGCATCTTCTGAAGAAGCTCGGTTCGGCTAAGGGAGTAACGATTCCGCAAATGATGGAAGCAACCGGCTGGCAGGCTCATTCGGTGCGCGGCTTCCTCTCGGGGGTGGTTCGGAAGAAGCTTGGCCATACGTTGGTGTCGGAGGTCGGCAAAGACGGTACGCGCCGGTATCGGATCGCGACTCAGATCTCCGCCGAGGCTTAAGATGACTGGCGTCTCAACCAGAATGGACGGCGAGATCGCCGCCATCGACGTGCTCAGCCGAGATCAACTGGCAGTGCGTTGGACGAAGATCTACGGCCAACGTCCACCTGCCATCCGCCGCGAGCTGCTCAGCCACGCAGTCGCCTGGGATCTGCAGTCGAAGCGTTTCGGGGGATATTCCCCCGAGACAAAGCGACGACTGAGGCAAGCAATCGCTCAGGTGGCCAGCGGCGTTGGCACTTTGCGAACTCCAAAAAGCGAGATCAGAGGAGAAGGGTTGTCGCCTGGTGACAACACACTCTCGGTCAAGGCGGTCTCGATGCCGGCTTCGATGCCCTCGGTTGGCGCTCGACTTGTCCGGGTGTGGAACGGTCACACCAACGTGGTGGATGTAGTCGAGGGTGGCTACCTGTTCGAAGGGAAGGTTCACCGCTCCCTGTCGGCTATCGCGCGCAAGATCACCAAGGCGCATTGGTCCGGCCCGAGGTTCTTCGGACTATGAGCAGCACGCCCAAACTGCGATGCGCTGTTTACACCCGCAAGTCGAGCGAGGAAGGGCTTGATCAGGAGTTCAACTCGCTCGACGCGCAGCGCGAAGCCTGCGTCGCCTACATCGCATCGCAGGCTGGTCTCGGATGGAAGCTGATTCCGGACCGTTATGATGACGGCGGCATATCCGGAGGCACTATGGAGCGACCGGCGCTTCAACGGCTGTTGCAAGACATCCGGGATCGGCGGGTCGATGTGGTCGTCGTCTACAAGATCGATCGTTTGACACGGTCGCTGATGGACTTCTCCAGGATTGTCGAGATTTTCGACGCGAACGGCGCGTCCTTCGTGTCGGTAACACAGGCCTTCAACACCACGAGTTCCATGGGTCGCCTGACCCTGAACGTTCTCCTGTCCTTCGCCCAGTTCGAGCGCGAGGTGACGGCTGAGCGTATCAGGGACAAGATCGCGGCATCGCGCAAGAAGGGGATGTGGATGGGTGGCCGCGTGCCCTTCGGCTACGAGGTGAAGGATCGCAGGCTGGTGATCAATGAGGAGGATGCGCGCCATGTGCGCCATATCTTCGAGCGCTACCTGCATCTCAAGTCAGTCCTGGCCCTCACCGACGAGGTGAACCGCGCGAAGATCAAGCGCTCCAGCGAGACCGATGCTCCAGAGTGGTCCCGCGGCAAGCTCTACTACCTGCTGGCCAATCAGATCTATGTCGGCAAGGTGCGCCATCATGATCGGCATTTTGACGGGGACCACGAGGCGATCATCGACGCGGAGCAATTTGACGAGGTTCAAAAGCTGCTCACGGTCCAGGCGCCGCGTCGAACCAGGTCGTCCTCGAACGCAGCAGATCTGCATCTGCTTACTGGCATCCTCTACGACGAGACTGGCGATCGGCTCAATCCCGCTCATGTGAGCAATCATGGCAAGCGCTATCGTTACTACGTCTCGGCACGGCTAAAGACAGCCCGCCGCAACGATGGATGGCGTGTTCCCGCATTGGAGCTGGAAGCCATCGTCGAGCAGCAGATCAGACAGCTACTCGGCGATCAGGCTCGCCTGGCAACATGGATCGATGCGACAGCCGATGCAGGCAAGATCCAGAGCGTTCTGAACGCGGCGGCTGCTCGACTCGCGAAATACAGCGCAGATGACACAAGAGTCGTGATCAGCCAGGTCGTCCGCCGGACCACGCTGCACCCGGATCGCATTGAAATGCAGATCGATACGGGTAGGCTTCTGGCTTGGCTGGATTGCGGCGAGGCAGACATCGGTCCGACCGGCCGGGCCGCCGATACCCGCGTCGATGCGCAACACTCGTCGTTCGTTTTGATCTCGACGCCTATCACCATCAAACGGCGTGGCGTCGAAACTCGACTGGTGATCGATGCAGATTCCGCGTCAAGTCGAAAGCCGGACCCTAGGCTGGTTGACGCTATCGCGCGAGCACATCTCTATCTCGGAAAACTCACCGACGGAGCTGGTCGTACCGTTGCGGACGTCGCCAATTTGATTGGCGTCCACAGTGCCGACGTCAGTCGCATCCTGCCGCTCGCATTCCTGGCGCCGAAGATCGTCGAGAAGATCCTGAATGGCACCCAGCCCGCAGATCTGACCGTCCGCAAGCTCGCCAGGGTCAGCGATCTGCCGCTTCGTTGGTCTGATCAGGAAACGCGTCTCCTGCGCTGACCGCCGAGCGGTGCGGGTTGCCACGCTGCTGTTCTGATGAGAGCCTGCCCCCTATCAAACCGGAATCGGACCGGATGCAGCCGAACTCAAGGCAGCATCCAGCCGATCTTCAAGCATCGCCCGAACAATATCGTGGACGAGGAAGCCGCGTCTCTGAGACGACCTCGTCTTATCGGCCTCATTGCAGCCGGAAACGCCGTCTCTCGACCACGATATGCGGTCTCAGACCTGCTAAGGCACGGAAATGTCGAGGTGATTTGGAGACGAGGCAAAACCGCCGTAGCGCAGAGGAGTGTTTGGTGGAGCCAATCGGAATCGAACCGACGACCTCTTGAATGCCATTCAAGCGCTCTCCCAACTGAGCTATGGCCCCACGCTCCGGCCTGTCGGCCGCGCCGTCTCCGGCGGAGAGCTTGGCGGAATGGGAACCCCGCCAAAGATCGAGGCGGCTTCTAACCCCGCCGCCCCGCAAGATCAAGGCCTCACCGACACGATTGCCGACTTTGTCGGAATCCTGTCCGCCGGCCCGAACCGTCAGATCTCGTCGTCGTCCTCGCCGCCGACGCCGATGATGTCGGCGACGTCGTCATCCTCTTCCTCCTCGTCGGGCAGGAAGGTGTCGTCGTCCTCGTCGTCGATCTCGACGTCGTCGTCGCCCAGGTCCGGGATATCGTCCGCGCCGCCCTTGGCCTCGTCGTCGGCCTCTTCGAGGCTGACGATTTCGGGGGCCTCGTCCTCGGCGTCCAGTTCCTTCTCGACGACTTCCTCTTCCTCCTCGATCTTGCTGAGGACGGTCGATTCGAAATAGGACCGCGGATAGCTCTTGCCGGTATAGGGCGAGACGATCGGATCGCGGTTCAGGTCGTAGAATTTCTTGCCCGTCTCCGGGTCGATACGCTTGGTGCCAAGTTCAGGTTTCGCCACTGTGTCCGCCTCGTGGAAACAGGCCCGGAGAGAGACCGGGCCGCGCCGCGCGGGCAATCGTCCGCCGCAGCCGCGCCGTAAAAATGAGTTCGGTCCCATATCCACAAGTGGAGCCAGTGTCAAAGCCTATTCAGGGCCGGAATTGCCGCCTTGCCCGGGGATGGCCGCGCGAGAGCGCCGCGCGGCGGGGATGACCGTCCCGCGGACGCATGCTAGACCCGCCTCGACCCGTGGCGAGAGGCGCAGAACGCGCGCGGGATGGGACAGGAACCGCCGATGACCGATCGACCGCCACTGCAGCCAGCGACCGCCCGCCGTTCGCCCCCGCTGACGGGCCATGCGCGGGTGCCGGGCGACAAGTCGATTTCGCATCGCGCGCTCCTGCTCGGCGGCCTCGCAGCCGGCGAGACCCGCATCACCGGCCTGCTCGAAGGCGACGACGTGCTGCGCACCGCCGCCGCGATGCGCGCCTTCGGTGCAAGCGTGGAGGGCGCCGGCGGCGAGTGGATTGTGCGGGGCGTCGGCAACGGCTGCCTGCTCGAGCCGGAAGGCCCGCTCGATTTCGGCAATTCCGGCACCGGCGCGCGGCTCGCGATGGGTCTGGCGGGCGTCTACGACATGAAAACCGCCTTCAAGGGCGACGCGTCGCTGTCGAAAAGGCCGATGGGGCGCGTGCTCGATCCGCTGCGGCTGATGGGCGTCCAGGTCGAGGCCACTCCGGGAGACCGCCTCCCACTCACCCTGCGCGGGCCGAAGACGGCGGCGCCGATCACCTACCGCGTTCCCGTCGCCTCGTCGCAGGTCAAGTCGGCGGTGCTGCTCGCCGGCCTCAACGCGCCCGGCGTGACGAGCGTGATCGAGGCCGCTCCGACCCGCGACCATACCGAGAAGATGCTGCGCGCCTTCGGTGCGAGCCTCGAGGTCGAGACGGATGCCGGCGGCCTGCGCCACATCCGCGTCGGCGGGCAGGTGCGGCTGACGGGCCAGGCGATTGTAGTGCCCGGAGATCCGTCCTCGGCCGCCTTCATCGTGGTCGCGGCACTTCTCGTGCCCGGCTCGGACGTGCTGGTCGAGAACGTGCTGATGAACCCGACACGAACCGGTCTTATCGATACGCTGCGGGAGATGGGCGCCTCGATCGAGGTTCTCAACGGCCGCGCGACCGGCGGCGAGGACGTGGCCGATCTGCGCGTACGGGCCTCTGAGCTGAAGGGCGTCACGGTGCCGCCCGAGCGTGCGCCGTCGATGATCGACGAATATCCCGTGCTGGCGGTCGCGGCGGCCTTTGCCGAGGGCGAAACGTTGATGCAGGGGCTGGACGAACTGCGCGTCAAGGAATCCGACCGGCTTGCGTCCGTCGCGGCGGGGCTGAAGGTAAACGGCGTCGACTGCGAGGAGGGCAAGGACTGGCTTTTGGTGCGCGGCTCGCCCGAAGGCCGGGGCCTCGGCGGGGGCACGGTGGAGACGAACCTCGACCACCGCGTCGCCATGAGCTTCCTCGTCATGGGGCTGGCGGCCGAAAACGCGGTGACGGTCGACGAAACGGCCATGATCGCGACCAGCTTCCCGCGGTTTGCCGACCTGATGCGCGGCCTTGGCGCCGAGATCGAATGATGTCGGCGAGAGTCGGCAATCCTACACGGAGCAGGTGAAATGAGCGAACAAAAGGTAGCCCTCGTCGTCGGCGGCGGATCCGGCATGGGTGCGGCGGCGGCCCGCCGGCTGGCGGCCGACGGTTTCGCCGTCGCCATCCTGTCCTCCTCGGGCAAGGGCGAGGCGCTCGCCAATGAGCTTGGCGGGCTGGGCGTCACCGGGTCCAACCAGTCGAACGAGGATCTGAAGCGTTTCGTCGACCTCGTGCTCGCCCGCTGGGGCCGTATCGACGCGCTCGTCAACAGCGCCGGCCACGGCCCGCGCGCGCCCTTGCTCGAGATCACCGACGAGCAGTGGCACAAGGGCTTCGACGTCTACTTCATGAACGTCGTGCGCGCGGTGCGCCTCGTGGCGCCGGTCATGGCCGCTCAAGGCGGCGGCGCGATCGTCAACATCTCGACCGCCTGGGTGTCGGAGCCGAGCCCGATGTTCCCGACCTCGGCCGTGGCGCGGGCCGGTCTCGCCGCCTACACCAAGCTCTTCGCCGACGAATACGCGGCTGCGAACGTGCGCATGAACAACGTGCTCCCCGGCTGGATCGACAGCCTGCCGGCAACCGAGGAGCGGCGCGCCGGCGTGCCGATGCAGCGCTACGGCACCAGCGACGAGATCGCGGCGACCATTTCCTTCCTGGTCTCCGACGGTGCGGCATATATCACCGGCCAGAATCTCAGGGTCGACGGCGGCCTGATGCGGTCGATATCATAAGAGCAGAAGACCCTGCCGAGAGAGGCGGTCGCCGAGATCGAATCGGATCGTTCTCCATGCGGGAGATGGAACTCAAGTTCGTGCTCGCGGAGCCGCCGGCAAGACTGTGGGCCCGGGTGAAGGACCTCGACAGCAGCTTCGCCGGGCCGCATACGCGAACCCTCGCCACTCTTTATTACGACACGCCCGATCGCGCGCTGCACGATGCCGGCATCGCGTTGCGGACGCGGCGCGACGGCAGGCGGTCCCTGCAGACGGTCAAGGCCGGCCGCCAGGCGCTGGGCGGCTTCACCGACGTGCAGGAATCCGAGACGGTAATGCGCGGCCGGACACCCGACCCCAATGCGATCCCCGACGAGGCGCTGCGATCGCGCATCGTCGAACTCTGCCGGGGTAAGGCGCTGGTCGTCGTCGCCGACATGCGGTTCAGGCGCTCGAGCGGCGTGGTCTCGCTGCCCGACGGCGCGAGGGTCGAGGTATCGACGGATATCGGCACCATCTCGGCCAACGGCGCCACCGCGCCCTGGAGCGAACTCGAGATCGAGCGGATCGAAGGCAGCCCGAAGGCCCTGTTCGACGTCGCCAACGCGCTCTATCCGGATGGCGGCTTGCGCTTCTCGCGCCTGCCCAAATCCGCCCGCGCCGAGCTTCTGGCATCGGAAGGCCGTGTCTCCCCCCGTCCCGCGCCGCGCAACGCCGTGGAAGTAGCGCTTTCCGGCGACATGTCCATCGAGGCGGCGGCACGCGACATCATGCGCGAATGCGCGGACCAGATCTGCGCCAACATCGATGTCGTGCGCGATAGCGACGACATCGAAGGGCCGCACCAGCTCCGGGTCGGGTTGCGCCGCCTGCGCAGCTGGCTGTCCATCTTCCGGCATGTCGCCCGCAGCGCCGAGCTCGACCGGCTCGCCGGGGAGGCTTCATGGCTGGCCGGCGAAGTCAGCCGCCTGCGCGACATGGACGTGGCGTGTCGCGACATCGTCGGCGCGGAAGCGGCGCGATATCCCGGCGAATCCGCGCTCGCAGCGCTTGCCGCGCTGCTCGCCCGCCATTCCGCCGGCGAACGCGAAAATCTCCTGCTCGTGTTGAACGGACGCCGCACACAGGCCTTCGAACTCGACCTGGTCCGCTTCGTCGAGACCCGGGGCTGGTTCGAGGAAGCCGATCTCGGCCAGTCCAGGCGGCTTGCCGCGCCCGTGTCGGCCTTTGCCGACCAAGCCCTGGCGCGACGCTGGAAAAAGACGCGCCGTCACGCGCGGGGCCTGAAGAAACTCAGCGTGGCGGAGCGCCACGAATTGCGCAAGGAGCTGAAGAAGCTGCGCTACACGTTCGAGTTCTTCGGCCCGCTCTACGAGCCGAAGCGCACGGCGCGCCTGGCTCGCCGTCTCGAGGCCTTGCAGGACATCTTCGGCGAGCTCAACGACGCGGCGATGCTTCGGCGGCTGCTGACCGATCCGGCTTTCGCCCCCACGGCCGATCCCGAACTCCAGCGGGCCGTCGGCTGGATCCTCGGGGCGACGCAATTGCGTGCCGAGATCGCATGGACCGAAGCCGCCGGCCTCTGGCGCAGGCTGAAACGATCCCCGCGGTTCTGGGGCTAGGGCGCAGTCCGCACTTGCGCAAAAGCTCGGGACAGGCTTGATGCCGGCCATGACCAGTCTCCTCATCGCCATCGACGGACCGGCCGCCTCGGGCAAGGGCACGCTCTCGCGCCGCCTTGCCGACTACTATCACCTGCCGCATCTCGACACCGGGCTGACCTATCGCGCCGTGGCCCACGAACTGATCCGCAGCGGCCAGCCGCTGGACGACGAGGCGCAGGCGATCGAGGCCGCGCGTCGCGTCGATCTCGCCAATCTCGACAAGCATGCGCTGTCGGCGCACGGCGTCGGCGAGGCCGCCTCGCGCGTCGCTGTGATCTCGGACGTGCGGCGCCTGCTGGTCGAAAAGCAGCGCGAATTTGCCCGCCAGCCTGGCGGCGCCGTGCTCGACGGCCGCGATATCGGCACCGTCGTTGCGCCGGACGCCGACGTGAAACTCTATGTGACGGCGAGCCCGGAGGTGCGCGCGCGCCGCCGCCTGCGCGATATCGAGGACCGGGGCGGACACGCGGATGTATCGGAGATTCTGGCCGACATCCGCCGCCGCGACGAGCGCGACATCGGCCGCGCCGACTCGCCCCTGCGCCCTGCGCCAGACGCGCACTTGCTCGACACGTCCGAAATGTCTATAGAGGCCGCGTTCCGGGCGGCCCGGGCCATCGTCGATGGCGTGCTGGCCAAGCGGAACGGGGCCTGATCCGGCGGCAAGTCCTTCCAGGCGGAAGCTCGCCAGCCATATCCGGCCACTGAACCAGCCTGCCAGCATTCTCATGCGCCGGAACTTGCCGCCACGGGCGGCACAAGGGCTTTTCGCCCGGAACGCCGGCAGGTCGACGCAACACTAACCACGGCGCTCCGTCCCGCAACGCGGGATGTCCAGGAGAACACATGTCAGCTGCAAATCCCTCTCGCGACGATTTCGCGAGCCTGCTCGACGAATCGTTTTCGGAGAGCAATTCCGCCGAAGGATCGGTCGTCCGCGGCGTGATCACGTCCATTGAAAAGGACATGGCCATCATCGACGTCGGCCTGAAGGTCGAAGGTCGCGTACCGCTCAAGGAATTCGGCACCAAGGCGAAGGATCTCAAGGCCGGCGACACGGTCGAGGTCATGGTCGAGCGCATCGAGAACGCGCTTGGCGAAGCCGTCCTGTCGCGCGAGAAGGCCCGCCGCGAAGAGAGCTGGGTCAAGCTCGAAGAGAAGTTCAACCGCGGAGAGCGCGTCGAAGGCGTCATCTTCAACCAGGTCAAGGGCGGCTTCACGGTCGACCTCGACGGCGCGGTCGCCTTCCTGCCGCGTTCGCAGGTCGACATCCGTCCGATCCGCGACGTCACGCCCCTCATGCACACGCCGCAGCCCTTCGAGATCCTCAAGATGGATCGCCGTCGCGGCAACATCGTCGTGTCGCGCCGCACCGTGCTCGAGGAGAGCCGTGCCGAGCAGCGTTCCGAGATCGTCCAGAACCTCGAAGAGGGTCAGGTCGTCGAGGGCGTGGTCAAGAACATCACAGACTACGGTGCGTTCGTCGACCTCGGCGGCATCGACGGCCTGCTGCACGTCACCGACATGGCCTGGCGCCGCGTCAACCATCCGACCGAGATCCTCAACATCGGTCAGACGGTCAAGGTGCAGATCATCCGCATCAACCAGGAAACCCACCGCATCTCGCTCGGCATGAAGCAGCTCGAGTCGGATCCGTGGGGCGACATCGGCACCAAGTTCCCGATCGGCAAGAAGATCAAGGGAACGGTCACGAACATCACCGATTACGGCGCGTTCGTGGAACTGGAGCCGGGCATCGAAGGCCTCATCCACGTCTCCGAGATGTCCTGGACCAAGAAGAACGTTCATCCCGGCAAGATCCTCTCGACCAGCCAGGACGTCGACGTCGTGGTGCTCGAGGTCGATCCGGCCAAGCGCCGCATCTCTCTCGGCCTCAAGCAGACGCTCGAGAATCCGTGGGAAGCCTTCGTGCGCAGCCACCCCGTCGGCTCGACCGTCGAGGGCGAGGTCAAGAACAAGACCGAGTTCGGCCTGTTCATCGGCCTCGACGGCGACGTGGACGGCATGGTGCACCTCTCCGACCTCGACTGGACCCGTCCGGGCG
>JAYSFJ010000022.1:0-33039 GCA_041913465.1 Mesorhizobium sp.
GAAGTTCCTGGTGGCGGTGCTGGCGCCGCCCAAGGTGAAGAAGCTTCTGTCGAGCGATCTGTCAACGGCGGAGCAAAACCAGGCCATTGGGCGGCGCAAAAGTAGGCCACTTGGCGGCGCATTCGGGGAACGTCGGGAGGGCGTAGCCCGACCAGAGTTTCCCGAATGCGGCGTCGGCGTTCTTATGGGGTGACGGCGTCGGTTTTTCGGGCCCTGCTTTGCGCGAGGCGATAGCTGTCGCCATTCATCTCGAGGATGCTGACGTGGTGGGTCAGGCGGTCAAGGAGCGCGCCTGTGAGGCGCTCGGACCCGAAGGTTTCGGTCCATTCGTCGAAGGGCAGATTGCTGGTGATCAGCGTCGATCCGCGTTCGTAACGCTGGGAGACCAGTTCGAACAGCAGCTCCGCTCCGGTCTTTGACAGCGGCACAAAGCCCAACTCGTCGATGATGAGCAGCTTGTAGCCGGCCATCTGCTTCTGGAAGCGCAGTAAGCGGCGTTCGTCGTGCGCCTCCATCATCTCGCTGACGAGCGCGGCGGCCGTGGTGAAGCCCACGGACAATCCCTTCTGGCAGGCCGCCAGCCCGAGACCGATCGCAACATGGGTCTTGCCCGTGCCGCTGGGCCCGAGCGCGATGACGTTCTCGCGCCTTTCGATCCATTCGCAGCGCGCCAGTTCCAGCACCAGCATCTTGTTGAGCTTCGGGATGGCGGCGAAGTCGAAGCTGTCGAGGCTCTTGGCGGCCGGGAACTTCGCAGCCTTGATGCGGCGCTCGACCATCCTGCGTTCCCGGTCGATCAGTTCCAGCTCGACCAGCCTGGCAAGATAGCGAACATGATCCACGCCCTCGACCGCGCATTGCCGGGCAAGCTTCTGGTGCTCGCGCAGGAAGGTCGGCAGCTTCAAGGTCTTGAGGTGATGAGCGAGCAGGAGTTCGGGAGCATCGCTGCTCATGCCGGTTCCTCCTCACGGTCCAGCAGGCGCATATAGGCCTTGGCCGACGTCTTCTCGACAGTGGCTCTGGGCAGATAGGGATAGATGTCGAGGTCCAGCCTGGGCGGCCTGCGCTCGGCCCGGCACAGGACGAGGTGCTTCACGGCATCGAAGCTGATGGCGCCCAGATGCAGCGCCTGCTTCACGGCTGCGTGCAGGTCGGCCAGATCGAAGCTTTCCATCAGGCGCAGCACCTGCACATAGGCGCGCCGGCCCTGTTTGCCCATCCGCGCCTCCATGAGACGGCGCAGTGTCGTGAACGCCTCCGGCAGTTCCCAGCCCTGCAAGGGGGCCGCCTGGTCGAGCGCGTTGATCTTCTGCTCGATCAGCGGCAGGTAATGCAGCGGATCGAAGACAACCTCTTCGCGCGCATAGCTGCGCGGATGGCGGGCAATGATCTCCCCGCCGCAGCCGATCACCACCGCGTCGACATAGCCACGGATCCAGACGTCCTGGTGGCCGAAGGCGACCGGAACGGAGTAGTCGTTGGTTCTGTAGCGCACCAGCGCCTGCGAAGTGACCCGACCGCTGGCCTGGTCGCAGGCCTCGAAGGGCGATGCCGGCAGCGGGCGCATCGCCGCCAGATCGCGCAGCAAGCGTTCGCCGATCGTCTCGCTCTCGCCGCGCAGCCGGTCACCCTGGCGCTTGCGGCACTGCTCCTCGAGCCACAGGTTGAACGCGTCCCACGATGCAAAGCGCGGGATCGGCACCATGAAGTTGCGCCGCGCATAGCCGACCAGTCCTTCGACGCTGCCCTTGTCATTGCCCTTGCCGGGCCGGCCATAGCGGTCCCGGATCAGGTAGTGGGACAGAAAGCCGCTGAACAGCGCCGCCCGCTTGCGCGTGCCGTCGGGCAGAATCTTCGCCACCAGGCAGCGGTCGTTGTCGTAGACGATCGACTGCGGCACAGCCCCGAAGAAGGCGAAGGCATGGATATGGCCGTCCACCCACGCTTCGGCCACCGCCGCAGGATAGGCGTGAACATAGCACGCATCGCTGTGCGGCAGATCGAGCACGAAGAAGTGCGCCTTCTGCTCCACGCCGCCGATCACCACAGTCGCCTCGCCGAAATCGGCCTGCGCATGGCCTGGCGGATGCGCCAGCGGCACGAACATCTCCTGGCCGCGCCGCGCCCGGTCGCGCATGTAGTCCTTGATGATCGTGTAGCCGCCGGTAAACCCATGTTCGTCACGAAGGCGATCAAAAACGCGCTTGGCCGTATGACGCTGCTTGCGCGGGACCGCACGGTCCGCCTCAAGCCACTGATCGATGATCGGGATGAACGCGTCCAGCTTCGGGCGTCGCACCGGAGCCTGCCGCCGATAGCCGGGCGGAACCGAATACGCCATCATCTTGCGAACCGTGTCGCGCGATATGCCAAAATGCCTTGCTGCCTCGCGTTGGCTCATGCCCCTGTCGCAAGCCACGCGAACCTTCAGATATAATTCCACGGTGTAGATCCCTCGTCCCTCCCTGCGCCACGCAGAAAAGGGAAAAGTGGACGACTTTTACGCCGCCCGCAGCGGGACTATCCCGCCGCTACCGTGGTCGACTTTCTCACCGCCGTTCTCAGATGTTCAACATCGCCGAGAGCTACAGGTGCTCCATCGAGGTCGATATCCACGAAATCGGCGGCGAAGAACGGTCTTGGTAGGCTCGAACGTTCAACATTCGTTCTTCAACCTGGCCAAAATCGCAGCTTCGGGCCGACCAGGCCGAGTTCGCGAGTCAACAGGGCAACTGTCTCAGGCCACATTGAAACGGGTGGGACGCCTGCCAGTGATTGACCTCAGCCCTTGGCAGGCAGACCATAGCTGCCGGCATAGCGGCCCTCGGCGATCTGGCGCAGAAGCTCCTCCTCGCGCGCCGATTGTGCGCGGGTCTCCTCGAGCAGGGCGCCATCGACGCCGTCGGCACCTCCTCGCCCTCGGCGGTGGACGGGTCGTTCTGGGAATTCCTGACCCATGGCTACACGACGCGCCACACCTGGAACCTGAATGCGGTCAGCGTCAATCTCGACGCCTGGAACGCGCTGTCCGAGGAGCATCAGGCCGCGATCGCCGAGACGGCGAAGCGGATGGAGCCGGAGTTCTGGCAGTCGGCGCAGGATACCGACGCCCTCCAGCTCAAGAAGCTTGCCGAGCACGGCATGGTTAACGGCAACCTGGACGACGCCACGCGTGAGGAACTGCGCAACCGCGCCGCACCGATCCGTGAGGCCGAGATCCAGAAGATGGGGCCGCGCGCCATCGCCGTCGTCGAGGCCTTCGGGAAACGCTGAGCCCAAACCGGCAGCCGCGCCGCACCGCGCGCGCGGCTACCCCTGCCCACCCCTTGGCGGAGAGCTTCCCGGAGAGCTTCCATGTGGCAGTCGATCTACCGAACCGTCGATACGATCTCCCGCGCGATGGCCTGGCTGGCCGGCGTCACGATCCTGCTCATCGCGCTGATGCAGATGGCCGAGATCGGGTTCCGCAACCTTGCCGGCATCAGCCTGACCTTCGTGTGGGAATATGCCGCGTACATGCATATCGCGGCGATCTTCATGGGCCTCGCCTTCACGCTCAGGACCGGGGGCCATATCCAGGTCACCCTGCTCTCGACCGTCATCCCGCGCGGGTTCCTTTACATCTCGACCGTGGTCGGTCTGGCGATCTCGGCCTATCTGAGCGTCGCCCTGATCCGGCTCTGCTACAATTGGGGCGCTACCTGGCGCACCTCCGGCACCGTCGACAATCTGCCGCTCGTCTATCCGATGATCTTCGTGGCCTTCGGTGCCTCGATTTTGACGCTGCAACTCGCCTTGCGGCTCGTCCACCTTGTCCTCGGCACACGCATCGAACTGCCCTGGTTCAACAGCCCCTCGGCCGAATAGGACGCGCCCCGACAGGAGCGCCCAGATAGGGAAGGCAAAGCAAGCATGCCTCTTTCCGTCATCACCCCCATCCTACTCCTGTTCGGCCTTCTCGGGGCCGGTGCCTGGGTCGGCCTCGGCCTCATGGGGGTCGGGATCGGCAGCCTCGAGCTGTTCCGCAACCTGCCGGTCGACCGCATCCTCGCGCAGACGGTCTGGAACGGGCTGGCGTCTCCCGAGCTGCTGGCGCTGCCGCTGTTCATCCTGATGGCCGAGCTTCTGTTCCGCTCCAACTTCATCGGTGGGCTGTTCCACGCGCTCGAACCGTGGGTGCGCCACTTTCCCGGCGGGCTCCTGCACACCAACATCCTCGGCTGCACCTTCTTCGCGCTGATCTCGGGATCGTCGGCGGCGACCACCAGCGCCATCGGCAAGATCACCCTCGACGAGTTGAAACAGCGGGGCTATCCGCGATTCATCTCCATGGGATCGCTCGCCGGGGCCGGCACGCTGGGCTTCCTTATCCCGCCCTCGATCATCATGATCGTCTATGGCGTGCTGTCGCAGACTTCGGTGCTCAAGCTCTTCGCCGCCGGCATCATACCTGGCGCGCTGCTGGCGCTCCTGTTCATGGGCTATCTGGTCGTCTACTCTTGGCTGCGTCCTTTCGAGGTCCGGGCAGAGGCATCGCAGGGCAACATCTGGCGCGAGCGGTTCTCGCGCCTGCCGACCCTGCTGCCGTTCATCATCCTGATGGTGTCGCTGTTGGGTTCGATGTATTCGGGTCTGGCCAGCCCCTCGGAGGCTGCGGCGCTGGCCGTCGTCGTCACTATGGGCATAATGGCCATCGAGCGGACGCTGTCGCTGCGAAACGTCATGGACGCCTGCATGGGCACGGCCCGTACGGTCAGCATGCTCGGTCTGATCATCGCGGCTGCCTCGTTCCTGTCGACGGCGATGGGCTATCTCGGCCTGCCCCAACAAATCGCCAACCAGATCAACGCGCTGAACCTGACGCCGCTGCAACTGGTAGCGCTGCTGCTACTGATCTACATCTTGCTCGGCTGCTTCCTGGAGGGCATGTCGCTGATCGTGATGACGCTCCCGATCGTGCTGCCGCTGATCACTGCGGCGGGCTACGACAAAGTCTGGTTCGGCGTCTTCCTTATCATTGTGGTCGAGATGGCGCAGATCACGCCGCCGGTGGGGATGAACATCTTTGTCATCCAGGGACTGACGGGCGAGAAGCTGGGCACCGTGGTTAAGGCGGCCTTCCCGTTCTTCGTGCTGATGATCGTCTTCGCCTTCATCCTCGCGATCTTTCCCGGGATCGTTATGTTCCTGCCGTCGCTTCTCTGAGTCCGGCGCCGGCTCGATGGCCGGCATCGCCTTCGCGAGCCCGCATGGCGGGCGACGACGCTGATACCGACGATCGTCATGCCCTGATGTATGCTGGACAGGAAAACCTGCGCGAAATCGCTGAAAGAATCGGCGCGGCTTACAGAGCGTTGCTGATCACCATCTCACCTGCTTGCATCTCGGCGCGCAAAAAGATCACGCGCGAACGCCGTCGGGCGCGAGGTCGGACCGATCGCCTTCCCGCGTTCGTCGAAGCGATCCGCGAGGCGGCGAGTTTCGTGTCTAGACTAAGGCGCACGACCGGCTGTTGTTGGCGAAGACCCAAGATGTAGTATGCCAGCTCGGCGTGAATCCCTGGCTCGTGATCGACCGAGGTTTTTGCGGATCGCGCTAATTTCAGCCCGCCGCTTTCTTCCGAGTGCGCTTTGCCGGTGTTAGCTTCTCCGGCTCCTTGGGCTTGCGGCCAAGGCCCATGGTCTTTGCCAGAGCGGAGCGCGCCGCCGCGTAGGCCGGGGCAACCATCGGGTAGTCGGCCGGCAAGCCCCACTTCGCACGGTATTCGTCGGGCGTCAGTCCATAGTGAGTGGCCAGGTGTCGCTTCAACGACTTGAACTTCTTCCCGTCCTCGAGGCTGATGATGTAGTCCTGGGTCACGGATCTTTTGATCGGCACGGCGGGCTTGAGGGCCTCGACCTTTTCGTCGACGGTTCCATTCGCCCGATTCTTCAGAGCCGAATGCACCTAGCCAATGAGGGACGGGAGATCGGCGACCGGGACGGGGTTGTTCGAGACATACGCAGAGACAACGTCGGCCGTGAGCTGGATTAGGTTATCGCTTTTGCTTTCGACGTCTTCGGTCATAGGGTCCCTCGAAATAGATCGGCGCGTAGACGCCGCTTTCTACGGACCTGCCGTGCCAAACGCAACCTGACGTTCAGGTCTGTTGGGGTTGGCAAATTGCAGTTCGCTTTCGAAGCCAGATGAGTTTCGTTCGAGAAGTGCCGGATGGCGTCTTTTTCGAGAGATGGCGGAATCCCAGCTCCAGCGTGTCAGCGAGGTGACCGCCAGAGATCGCTATGGATCCCGGACAATCCTGGGGGAGTGGACTTCTGTCGACCGTCCGGACGCAAGTATTGTCCGGTCTATACGAATCGGCCCATTCTCCGTTTCCGCTGCCTAGTGAGGAGAAGTCACAATGACGCATCGACCTGCGATGATCAAATGGTCGGGCGAACCTTTGCTCGCCCCGTTTTCCTGGGCCGAACGCCACGACTTTCTGGTCCCGGATGATATCTTCGCTCGAGTTCAATCGCCGTTGTTTCTGGATAGACTCTTTGCGGTAATGGCGCGTTGTCCGCAGCACCAGTTTCGTCTCGTGACCGCTTTCCCCGGGCGCTTCCATGACTACGTCCGGGCGATCACGAACGATAAGGGAGAGTGGCTGACCTGGCGCGTGACGGCGGCGGACGTCCTGAACAGGCTCGGTCGGGGGCATGAAGCGAAAGGTCATGGCCCTGTCTGGCCGCTGTCGAACGTCGCGCTGGCGGACGTCAAGCCCGTCCTGCACTGAGCGTATTGCCCTGTCTGTGGCGACCATTTCCGAAGCGGTTGATCAGCGTCTTGAATGTCAGAAAAACATGCACTATTTTCTGACCATGAAAACGTCCGCTGCATCGGTTTCCGATCGGATCATGCGACGTGCCCGTGGAGCCGGGCGCGGCAGCGTCTTCACGCCCAGTGATTTCCTTGATGTTGCCGCGCGCGCGGCGGTCGATCAGGCCCTTTCACGCCTGGCCAGGAGTGGAAAGCTGCGCCGGTTGGCACGCGGCCTCTACGACTACCCGAAGATCCATCCGAAGCTCGGGCTGCTTTCGCCGGCGCCGGACGATGTTGCCCTCGCGCTTGCTCGGGAGACCGGATCGCAGGCGCAGATCGCCGGCGTGCAGGCCGCGAATGCGCTCGGCCTTTCAACTCAGGTCCCGGCAAAGAGCGTCTATCTGACGGACGGACCGTCACGCCGGATCGTGCTGGGGAAGCGCGTGATCGATCTTCGACACGCTTCGCCCAAGCACCTGATCGCACCGGGCAGCCCTGCCGGAACAGTTGTCCAGGCGCTTCGCCACGTCGGGCCGACGCGGGCCGCCGACGTCGCACAGGTCGCAGCGCGTCGGCTCTCCGCGAACGACAAGAGGATACTCGCATCCACCTCGGTCCAGGCTCCCGCCTGGATGCGTCCCACGCTGATGGCGATCGGCGCCGCGCCAGCGGATTCGGTCAATGGATAGGGTTGCTCTTCTCCCGGCGGGTGATCGAGCTGCACTGTTCGGCGAAACCGGCGCCGGCCGCGGCGTCGCCGATACGATCATCGAGAAAGACTTCTGGGTCTGCTGGACGCTGAAGCGATTGTTCGGGCTCCCCGTGAACGCAGCCGCAGGTCTGGTTTTCAAGGGTGGGACTTCTCTCTCCAAGGCCTTCGGCATCATTCGCCGGTTTTCAGAGGATATCGACCTGTCCTTCGACCGGGGTGACCTCGGTTACAAAGGCGATCGCGATCCGGAAAAAGAGGGACTCAGCCGAAAAAAGTCAGGACAGCTCATCGACGACCTGGTCGGCGACGTCGAAAAGCACATCGCCAACAACCTGCTTCCCGCTCTTCGTTCTGCGATCGTCGAGCAGCTCGGGGTCCCCCGCCAAAGAGAATGGTCGTTGGCGATCGATCCGGACGATGCGCAGACGCTGAACTTTCACTATCCGGTTGCGCTTGCGGCGACCGAATATCGTGGCATGGCCTACATCACGCCGCGCGTGAAGCTTGAGCTCGGGGCCCGCGGCGATCCGTGGCCTTCCGAGACCAAGATCATCCGCCCCTACGCGGCCGAGGATTTCCCGGACTTCTTCGATGATCCGGACACGACAGTCACCGTGTTGTCTGCGCGGCGCACCCTTTGGGAGAAGGCGACCGCCTTGCACGCGGAAGCCAACCGTCCGGCAGAGTCGCCGACGCCACAGTATTTCTCGCGCCACTTCTACGATCTCGCCATGCTGCTCGACTCCGACGAGGGTAGGGCCGCGGTCGTCGATTTCGAGCTGTTGGCAGCGGTGGCGAAACACAAGGCGACGTTCTTCCGCTCTGGCTGGGCAGACTATGACGCAGCCCGTCCGGGATCCTTGCGGTTGATGCCAAGCCAAGCGCGGATCAAAGATCTCAGGGCCGACTATCGCGCAATGGCGCCGATGATGTTCGACGATACCCCGCTGTCGTTCGACGACATCCTTTTCAGGATCGAGAGGTTCCAGGAAGCGATCAATCGCCAGACTGGTCAGAACAGCGCCAGTTGACGGGGCGTGGTTCGGACGATGCGGGTCCTCCAGCGAGGAAAGCCTCACGCCAATCACACGGATCCCCTTCTGCACTGGAAAAAGGTCAGCGAGCAGGGTGCCAGGGGGCTTCACAGTGATGATCGTCATGACGCTGGCGGCTGCACTTCTCCACTGATCTACATTCGGCGGAAAGGCTGGCTGCGGTAACGCGGCCCCCAGACGGGCGGCGGCTCGCACCACGCGCAATAGGCTGCGGCACTGGCCTGTTGTCGCAAAGCTCGCTGGAGCCGCTCTGTCGCTTAACTCTGTTAAACGTGCCTTGGCGAAAAAAGTTGCAGCCCGTTTCAGGATTGCACGCTCCTGCCGCAGGATCTCGTTCTCGCGCCGCAGCCGCTTCAGTTGGAACGCCACATCCTCCGAACCAGTGGTGGTCAGCTCATCGATCAACCGATCCCGGCTTCGGTTGATCCAGCGCACCAGCGTCGAAAGCCCGCGATCGTCGGCCACTTCGCGCTGCGTGCGCCACTCGTTTGCACCAGCCGAACTGCGTCGGTTTCAAATTCCTTCGTAAATCGTCTCTTTTGCATTGGTGAATTCGTCATCATTCAACTCTCCACTTTTTCGAAGCATGTCCAGTATCTGCCGCATCGCTTCCTGAAAACATGTCGGGCTGCGTATCGGTGTTCATCCTGCGCTGGTCGGACGAATTGTACTGAAGAGCAGTGAGAAAATGCAGGTATCGCTGAAGGCGCTGCATAACCAGACGGTGATCGCGCGATTCTACATGCGCACTAAGAACGCGATCAACGCACACAACATGTTGTCCGTGACTGACGAAGAGGTCAGTTAGTTCGCGATCAGCCGAGCCCAAGAGAGCCGGGATTTATGATCGATCGCGTATCGACGGCGCGCTTGATAGATTCCAGCAAGGTCCGGTAGCCGGGGTGCAGATGTTCCTGGAAAGGATAGTCGCGCGCGATCTGCCAGCTTATCCCGCCCAGCGAAGCGAAGAGTTGCTGGGTGGCGCTTCGCAGTTCGACCACCGTGGCGCGGGCTTCCGGGCGAGGAGACCGGCGGGACCATTCCGGCTCTATCCTGTCTCCGAGCGCCGCGTGATGTATCGGCAGGATCTCATCCAGCCAGTAGAAGGCCGGCTCGAGGAAGAATTGCCTGTCAACCGTCAGGGTCAGAAGTGAGATTTGTATCCCGTGCGCCTCGATCGCTGCCTTCCAGCCGGCCATGAAGTCCTGCCATTTTCCAACCACGTCGGTCGCGGCGGAGAGCGGAAAGATCCCATGCACAGGCACCCAGCGTTCGCCGTCCGGTCCCAGCATGCCTCGGAGCGGACCGAAGGGAGTGCTGTGCAGTGCCTGCGGCACAGTCGAAGGCAGTTCGACACCGCCATGCCGCGCCATCATGCCGAGAATTTCCGATCGCCTGTCCGACAGTCTCGCCGCGCCCCACTCCTCGATCGTCAGGTGCAGCGTGAACGGATGCTTGTCCAGGAAACCAGCCCCGGTGACGGCGGCCTTCGCCGCGTTGAGAACGCCGCTGACACGCGAGCCGCTTCTCGCGATGTTGTAGAGGACTCGGGCGCCGTCGCCATGCGTCATCGAGCGCGTCGCAAGGGCTGCCTTCAGCCGGTCGAACCCGTAGCTCGCGCTGACGGCCTCCGCTCGGGCAAGGTCGCATTGCGCCGCCGCCAGCCTGTCCAGCGATGGGAATCGGAACGACAGGAACCCGATGTCGGGGCTTTTGCGCCGCAGCCTGAGGACGATCCGAGTCTTGACGCCGAATGCGCCATTGTCGCCGAGAAAGAGCCCGGTGATGTCCGGGCCGTTCGTCCTTGTGAAGGGCTTCGTCGCGGTGCGGGCTGCGGAGCCGGTGGATATCCGTGTTCCATCCGACAGCACGACATGCAGTCCCAGCACGGACTCGCCGACGGTGCCGTGGCGGGCCGATCCGAAACCGCCGCTGTTTTGCGAGACCGCTCCGCCGACGGTCGACATCAGTCCCGAAAACGGTCCCCAATAGCCGGTCGAGTGGCCGGTGTCGGCGAGCGCTGCGTGCAGCGTCGCCCAGGTACAGCCGCACTCGACCTCGACATAGCCGTCATCCGCATTGACCGACAGGACGCGATCCAGGCGACGCAGGTCGAGCACGATCGATCGGTTCTTTTCGGCAACGTAGCCCTTGGTATAAGACATGCCGCCGCCGCGCGGCAGAACGTGCAGCCCGAGTTCGGCTGCCATGCGGACGGCGGTCGCAACCTCCTCCTCCGTCGAGGGTGCCACGACGGCGAGCGGCGGCGTCTGCGACGACCAGAAGATGTCGGTGGCGTGGAGGGCGAGGCTATGTTCGTCGGTGAGCACACTGCCCTCCGGCAGGGTCTGTCGGAGGGCTTCGATGTCTTTCATGGCAGTCCTCCCGTTGCGCGCGTTCAGGAAGCGAGCGATCCCAGTCGGCGGATGGTTGCGCGTGCGCCTTCGAGCATCTCGCCGACGATCGTTGAGGCTGGCTTTATCTCGTCAAGCATGCCTGCGATCTGGCCGGCCGGATTGTGCACGAGGTCGAGTCGGGAGGCTGCCCTGGCGCTTTCCAGGAAATCCTCCATCAGCACCTGCTGATGCGGCATCTCAAGCGGGGACAGCCCGGAATCGGCCCAGATTTTCTGCACCGCGTTGCGGTAGGTGCGGGATGGCTTTCCGGTGAAGGCGCGGCTGGGCAGGAAATCCTCGGAGCGGCCGGACAGCAGCTGGCTGCGATGCTGCGGATGGACCGCAGCTTCCTCGGAAAACAGGAAGGCCGTGCCGCACCACACCGCCTGCGCCCCAAGCGCGAGCGCTGCGGCCACGCCCCGGCCGTCGGCGATGCCCCCTGCTGCGACGACGGGCGTGGCGCCGGCGGCATCGACCGCCTGCGGGATCAGGGGAAAGCTGGCCACGGTCCCGACATGACCGCCGGCTTCGCCGCCCTGGCAGATGATGAAGTCGACGCCGCCCGCCAGATGGCGCCTGACATTGCTCATGCTGCCGGCCATGCCGGCGATTCTGGTCCCCGCCTGCCGGGCCTCCGGGACCAGTTCGGCAGGATCACCGAGTGCGACGGCGAGGACGTCGACCTTCTCGTCGAAGACCACGCGGGCCTGGGCATGCGTGAGTTCGCGCGTCAGGCTGTAGGACATCTCCATCTTGCGAGGCTCGAAGCCGTAGCTTTCGAAGAGGCGCTGGACGAGCGCCCAATGTTCGGGGAAGCGCTTCGCGATGTCCTGGCGGATTTCCTCGCGCGTCCCGTTCTCGGTCGAAACCGCCGTGGGAATGATCAGGTCGACGCCGAAGGGGCGCCGGGTCAGCCGACGGAGCTGGCGAATCGCTTCGCGCAGCTCATCGGGCTCGAGCCCCGTCGCTCCAAGATAGCCCATACCCCCCGCATTGGACACAGCGGCGACGAGTTCGGGGGAGGTGATGAGACCCTTGTACACCCCCATCCCTGCCTGCAGGATCGGGTGATCGATTCCGAGCGTTCCGCAAAGATCGGTTTTCAGCATGTCGTGGCTCCTCCGGTTACGGCAGGCGGAACACGCGGCGCGCATTTTCGCGCATCAGCATGTTTTTCGCTTCAGGGCGGATCGGCAGCTTGGCGATGTCGGCCACGGATCTCTCGGGGTCGATCACCGGCCAGTCGGTGCCGAACATCACCTTTTCGCGGCCGTAGCTGTCCAGATAATGGACGAGCGCCGAAGGCCAGTGCTTGGGCGCATGGGCATCGACGCCGATGTAGACGTTCTCGTGCTTCCAGGCCATCGCGATCATCTCGTCGGTCCATGGGATCCCGATATGGATGCCGATCAGGGTCAGTTCCGGGAAATCGATCGCCACCTGGTCGAGGCAGATGGGACGGCCGACGCTGGGCAGTTTCTGGCCGCGCTGATAGATCAGGTTCTGCCCCACCTGCATCATGATCGGAATGTTCAGTTCGCAGCACTTGGCGTAATAGGGATAGTAGCGCGCGTGATCGGGGGCCATCTCGAACCAGTGCGGGTAGAGATGCGCGCCGACGAAGCCGTATTCTTCGACCGCCCGCTGGAGATCGCGCAGACCTTCCATGCCGCGGAACGGGTCTATCCCTGCAAGGCCGGAGAAGCGATCGGGATTTCGCTGGCAGACGTCCCGGACGCGCTCATAGGGGATTTCGACCGATGTCGTCATGCGCCGGTCGCCGGCGCGGACGGCGATCAGGAGGGAGCGTTCGATGCCGGCGCGGTCCATCTTCTCGATATAGGCTTCCTCGGAGAGGCCTCCCCTGATCTCGGGGTTCATCCCGACCTTTTCCATGAACTTGGAATCGAACCCGGTCTGTCCGCGCTCGATCTCCAGGGGAGTGAAGAGATTGGTGACGATGTCGATGAAACCCATGGCGCAAATCCTCCCGGAAACAGTGCCTAAGTGGTGAAAAATATCCGAAAAACGGAAGAAAAATTCTATATATAGGATAGCTTGCATGGGCGCGGTTTTGTTGTCAATGAGTTGCGCCTTTCAAGGAAATTGCCGATGCTGAAGAACAAGGGCCGCGAGAAGAAGGATGTGGTTGCAGACAAGCAATCGCCGCTTGATCGCTACATCAAGGCGCTGGAGGCCGTAGCGTCCGCGCCGAGCGGGCTGACGCTGACCGAGATCGCGACCCGCTGCCGATTTCCCGCCGGCACGGCCCATCGCATCGTCAACGTGCTTCTGAACGCCGAACTGCTGAGCCCTAGCGTCGACAATCCCCGGCTGATGATCGTCGGCGAGCGATTGCGTCGCCTTGTGCATGGCGGCACTGCCAAGGGTTATCTCAAAATCACCGTGCAGCCGGTCCTAGACAAGGTGGCGACCGTGCTGGGCAGTACCTGTTTCCTGGCGCGCCTCAACGGCTACGCCGTCGAGTCGATCGCCTGGGCGGTCCCTGCCGCGGGAACCATGCGGGGTTTTCTTCTGCCCGAGCAGATGATGCCAGCCCATGCCTCTGCCTCTGCCAAGGCTATCCTCGCCTTCCAGCGCCAGTCCGTCATCAAGGAGGCATTGGGCGGGGTGCTTGCCAAGCTGACTGATACCACCATCGTCGACAGGGACGAGATCCAGGCCGAATATGAACTGGTGCGGCGTCGCGGATATGCGACCTGCTGGGGGGAGCTTGAGACCGGTCTCGCGGCCATAGCCTGCCCGATCGGTCTGCCGGAACTGGGCGTCGTCTATTCGGTTGCCGTCTCCGGTCTCGAGGAAAGGCTGCGCTCGTATGACATTGCCGAGGTCGTTGCCAAGCTTCAGGCGGCCAGCGACGAGTTGGCCTATGTCCTCAACGAGGCCCAGTTGGCCGCCCAGGACACGGACAGGGTGCTTGGTCACTAGCTGATCTTTTCGCTATCCCGTCATGGGGGGCGTTCTGGCTCCCTCCCGCAGGAAGTCCGGACCTGAAAATCCTTGCCGTCTTTGAAGCCGGACGTGGGAGAACTCGCCTCCTGCATTCCTGATTTCATCCTGCTTTTCAGCCTCTTGCCCCCCATTGGCGAGGCCGTTCGAAGCTTGCTTCGGGTCACCCAACGGCGATCGTGATACCCGTTTGACAAGCCGGCAAAAATCTGTAAATTCTATTTAACAAAACAATTATTCCGTTTTTCGGAAATTATTCACCAGGGAGGAATGACACATGAAGCTTGTATCCAAACTCATGTCCGCGATCGGCGTGGCTGCGGCATTCGGTATGTCCGGCTCTTACGCGCAGGCGGCGGATGTTGGCGTCACTGACACCACGGTCAAGGTCGGAATTCTGGCCAGCCTGACGGGCCCCGGCGCGCTTTTTGGAAATGGCACTGAGGCTGGTGCCGTACTTGCGTTCGAAGAGATCAACGCCGCCGGCGGCATCAATGGCCGCAAGATCGAATGGGTGACGGTCGACGACGAGACGTCTCCGCCGAAGGCGATCATCGCCTTCCGTCGCCTGGTGGATCAGGAGAAGGTATTCTCGGTCTTCGGCCCGTCCGCGAGCGCGATCGGGCAGTCTCTCGTTCCGTCTTTCAAGCAGTATTCGGACGTTCCCGTGTTCGTGGGCGTGCCGTCGACCCCGTCGTTCACGGAGCCTTTCCAGGCCAACGTCTTCCGCACCGGTCCGAT
This sequence comes from Mesorhizobium sp., assembly GCA_041913465.1. GTDB lineage: Bacteria > Pseudomonadota > Alphaproteobacteria > Rhizobiales > Rhizobiaceae > Mesorhizobium_A. The sequence goes on from JAYSFJ010000022.1 coordinate 14,676, forward strand.
CAATGATCGGGTGCAGGGCATTGCCATGGCCGACTACGTCCTCGACATCCTGAAGTCCGAGAAGATCGCGATCATCCGGCAGACCGACGAGTATGGAAAGCGCGGCGCTGAAGGCTTCCTCGGCCGGCTCAAGGAGCGCGGCAAGGAAGCGACCGAAGAGGTGTTCGGCATCGCTGATACGGATTTCACCTCGCAGATCGCCAGAATCTCCGCCGTCGAGCCCGAAGTTCTCATCGTTTACGGCTATCCTGGCCCCTCCGCCCTCATCACGCGCCAGGCTCGTCAGTTCGGTCTCAAGGGCAAGATCTTCGGTTCGAACGCCGCCAACAGCCGCGTCTATCCCGAAGTTGTCGGCGAGGCCGCGGTCGGTGCGCTGAACATCATCACTTTCGAGGACCTGCCTGAATCCGGCATGGATCCGCGCATGGTCGCCTTCCGCGAGGCCTTCGAGAAGCGTTTCCCGGACTATGCCCGTCAGAACCGCCCCGACCTCGCCGACACGCTTGCCTATGGCGGCGCCAAGGCGTTTCTCGAGGGACTGAACCGCGCAGGCGCAGACCTGACCCGCAAGGGCTTCATCGCCGCCCTCGAGACCCTGGATAAGTTCGAGACCGGGATCACGCTGCCGACCACCTTCACGGCCGACAACCACGAAGGCAACAGCGCGACGCGGATTTTCGAGATCCAGCCGGATCTGACGCGCAAGCTGCTCCCCGACGTCATCGTCGCCAAGTAAGGAGAGCACCATGACGACGTCTGCCGTGCGCCAGCTTTACGCCGACGACATGAGTGTCGGGCTGAAGTTCCAGGGTTCGCCGCGAGAGGTGACGGAGCAGGGGTTCCGGCTTTTCGCGGACCTTACCGGGGACGACCACCCAATTCACTATGACGCCGAATATGCACGGCAGACGCGCTTCAAGAAGCCTCTCGCGCATGGTCTTCTTCTCATGGGAATGACCGCGCTGGGGGCGACTGAGATGTCTCATGCCCTTGAGGAATCCATGGTGGCCTTCGTCCGCCAGGAGTGCCGCTTCATCAGCCCTGTTTTCGTCGGAGACTTGGTCATGAGCCACTTCGAGACCGTCTCGGTCGAGAGGCGCCGGAGCGGCGACGTCGCAGTCGTCACCTTCGCTGTCAAGCTCACGAAAGAACCCGACACAACCGTCCTTGAGGGATTCCATGCATACCACCTCCGATACCGCGCGGCCTGATACGTCGGGTGCGGGGGGAGAGCGCTTCCCACCCTACTCGGAGCTCGTCGCGGGTTTCGACTGGGGGCAGGTCGCCGCAGAGCTTGGTTGGGGCGACGACCAGGAAATAGACCTCGGCGCCACCATTCTCGACAGGAACGTCGACCGCTCCAATCCGGCGCTTGTTTGGGTCGACGATTCCGGCAAGGCGCTTGAGTTCAGCTATCGCTGGCTCTCGGAGGAGAGCAGTCGCTGTGCCCGCGTCCTCAGGCGGATGGGCATCTCGAAGGGCGACCGCGTCGCCGGTCTGATGCCCCGGGTTCCGGAAACCATCATCATCATGGTGGCCTGCTTCAAGGTGGGCGCCATCTATGTGCCGATCTTCACCGGCTTTGCCTCGGCAGCGATCCGCTTCCGGCTTGAGAACTGCGAAGCCAAGCTCCTCTGCACGCACGAGCAATATTATCCGCAGGTCGATGACCTGACGGGCTGCGCCGTCCTTTGCGTGCGTGACCGGCTGGAGCAGGGCATCGATTTCTGGGGCGAGTTGCGCAAGGAGCCGGCCGAATTCACCAATGTGAAGGTTCGACGCGACGACCCGCTCGGCATCATCTACACCTCCGGCTCGACCGGCATGCCGAAAGGCGGAATGGTCGCGGCAAACCTTCTTGCGTCGATATGGCCCTATATCCGCTACGGTGCGGCCTTGCGCGAGGGCGATCGGTTCTGGCCGACGGGCGATCCCGGCTGGGGATACGGCCTCATCTGCTATCTTTGCGGCCTGGCGTTGGGTGGCACCATCGTCTCGGTGCGGAGCAATCTCAAGGCCCCCGATGCGCTGGCTCTCATCGCCCGCGAGCGTGTCAACAACCTGGCGACGACGCCTACCCTTCTGCGGGAGATGGTTGCGCTCGGACCCGATCATGTTGGCGGGGCGGGCTGCGCCGTGAACACCATCACCAGTTGCGGCGAGCCCCTCAACGGAGAAGTGGTCGAGTTCTTCCGCAAGGTCTGGAACATCAGTCCGCTCGACCAGTTCGGCGCGACGGAGTTCGGGGTGCTGGTATCGAACTACGCGCCGCCGATCATGCCGATCCGCGCCGGCTCCATGGGCTTCTGCGCCCTTGGCCACGAGATCGCCCTTCTGGACGACGCCGGCAAGCCGGTGCCCGAAGGCACGCCTGGCTTCATCACCAAGCGGCAGGAGCCGAATTCGAGGTACTTCCTCGGCTACTGGAACGACGAGGAGGCGACGCGGTCGACCGTCATCGACGGATGGATCAAGACCGGCGACCTCGCCCGTCGCGACGCCGAGGGCTACTACTGGTTCCAGGGTCGCGAAGGCGACATGATCAAGAGCTCCGGCTATCGCATCGGCCCGTTCGAGGTCGAAAGCGCGATCCTTGCGCATCCCGACGTGGCTGAGGCAGCCGTCATCGGCAAGAAGGACGAGAGGCGTGGCGAGATCGTCAAGGCTTTCGTTGTGCTGAAGCCCGGTCTGTCTGCCCGGGACGAGCTTCCCGACGAGATCGTGCAGCTTGTCAAGCAGACGCTGGGCCGTCCTCAGGTGCCGCGCGAGATCGAAATCGTCGCCGACCTGCCGAAGACCACGACCGGCAAGATCCAGCGCTTTCTCCTTCGAGATAAAGGATGAACAGATGACCAAGAAGAGCTTCGAAGCCGTCCTGCCACATGCAACATGGCCGGAATCTTTCACGTTCTCGCCGGGTGTCAGGAGAGGCAACATGCTGTTCCTGTCCGGAACGGTCTCCACCGACCAGAAGGGAAACGTCGTCGGTGTCGGCGATATCGTCGCGCAGACCCGTTACATCTACGAAAAGTTCGCCGCAGTGCTGGAGAAGGCCGGCGGGACCATCCACGACATCGTGGAGACCACGGACTACGTCACCACCTTCGAAAACTACGACAAGACGGCGGATCTTCGCAGGGAGATTTTCGGCGGGCCGCCCTGGCCTGCGGCGACGGGGGTCATGGTAAAATCCCTGATCCGCCCGCAGGCGCTCATTGAGATCAAGGGAATAGCGATCCTTTCCTGACTGGAGGCATCATGCTGGCGCAGGTCCTGACTGGCAGTATTACCATCGGCGTGATCTATGGCCTGATCGCGCTCGGGTTCGTCCTTCTGTACAACGGCACCGGCGTCATCCATTTCGGTTATGGCGAACAGGTTACCCTGGGTGCCTATTTCGTGGTGATGACCCAGGTCTTTCTGGGCGGTGCGCTGGCTATCGCCGTGCCGTTCGCCATCCTCCTTTCGGCGGTCTCGGGCGCCGCCATCTACCTCCTCGTTATGCGGCCTCTCGCCAGGGCGGCAGTCCTGATCCAGCTCATCGCGACCCTCGCCATAGGCATGGCGATGCGGGAATTGATGCGGGCGTTCATGGGGCCGAGCGCCTGGCCTGCTCCCTTCCTGCTGTCCCCGGCTCCTTTCGAGTTCGCCGGCATGCGGCTGGTTCCTGCCAATCTCGCCATACTGGGCGTCGTGCTCGCCGTGTTCGCGATGCTGTACCTGTTCCTCGAACATACGCGGCTGGGCAAGGCCGTTCTGGCTGCCTGCGAGAACCAGGTCGGCGCGAGCCTCATGGGCATCCGCACCTCGCACGTATTCCTCGGCATCTGGATGCTGTCATCGGCGATCGCCGGTCTCGCGGGCATTCTGATCGCGCCCATCCTTACCCTGTCCCCGGAACTCGGGCTGATCGCGATCAAGGGTTTCGTGGCCGCGGTTATCGGAGGTTTTACCCTGGGAGGCGCCGTTGTCGGCGGCATCGTTCTTGGCATGCTCGAGACCTTCGCCGGCGTCTATGTCTCGACCGCCCTCAAGGATCTCGTCACCTTTGCCGTCCTCATTGCCGTCCTGCTCGTCCGGCCCCAGGGCCTCGCAGGCGTCATCCATCTCAAGAAGGTGTAACAAGTGAGCGGCCTTCTCAAAGCCATGGCGTGGTGGTTGCCTCTGGTGCTGCTCTGTGCGGCCCCCTGGTTCCTGCCCGAGTTCCGTCTCTATCAGATATCGCTGATCGCAGCCGTCGCCATCGTCGCGCTCGGGGTCATGGTCGTCACCGGCCTGACGGGGCAGATCACGCTGGCCCAGGCGGCTTTCGCAGCGGTCGGCGCCTACGGGTCCGCGCTTCTGGTGCAAAATGTCGGCGTGCCGTTCATCCCGGCCCTGTTCTTGTCGGGCATCCTGGCTGCAATGGTCGGCTTCCTCCTCGGCCTGATAACGATCCGGGTTTCGGGACATTACCTGGCCTTGGCGACGCTGGCCGTGACGGCGATCCTCCAGGTTCTGATCATAGAAGCCGAATGGCTGACCGGCGGCGCGGCTGGCATGCCCGTGCCCCAGATATCGATCGCCGGCAGGACGCTCTCCACGGGAACGGAACTCTACTTCTTCGTTCTGCCTCTGGCGGTGCTGGCGATCCTGTCGGTCAAGCTGCTCATCGCTTCGCGTTTCGGCCGCGCCCTGGCGGCTCTGCGGCAGAGCGAGATTGCGGCGGGCACGCTCGGCATAGATGTCCTGCGCTACAAGGCGGTTGCCTTTGCTGTCAGCGCGTTCTTCGGCTCCATCGGAGGCGGTTTGACCGCCTTGCTGTCGGGCTACCTGGATCCCATGCAGTTCGGCGTGATGCAGTCGGTCCACTATGTCGCCGTGGCCGTGCTCGGCGGGCTTGCGAGCCCGGTCGGGGCGGTTTTCGGAAGCGCCTTGTTCGTCGTGCTGCCGGAGCTTCTGGTCGACTTCAAGAACTACGCCGGTGCCGCGGTCGCCATTGCGCTTGTCGTCATGCTGATCCTGAGGCCGGAAGGTGTCCTCAGCATCGTTCCGAAGTTCCTGCGGGGTGGGAAAGGGTGGCAGCTTTGACCAGCGATGCGCTTCTCAGCATCCAGGGCCTGTCTGTCCGGTTCGGCGGCCTAGTCGCCATCGACGGGCTGGACCTGGATATTCTCCCGGGCTCGATTCACGGGGTCATCGGGCCGAACGGCGCCGGCAAGAGCACCCTCGTCAACGTCATATCGGGCATAACGAGAGCGACCTCGGGCACGGTCAGGTTTCTCGGCCAGCCCGTTCTCGGCACGCCGCCCTTCCATCTGTCGCGGCACGGCATAAGCAGGACGTTCCAGAACACCGAGCTGTTCGCCGACATGAGCGTGCTCGACAACGTGCTGGTCGGCTGGCACCGCCACTTCGGCTACGGGCCGGCTGCGGGGATACTTCGCTTGCCGTCCTTCTGGAGCGCGGAGAAGAAGGGCCGGGCTGCGGCCATGGAACTGATCGAGCTTGTCGGGCTCGCCGGCTCGGAGGACGAACTGGCTGCCAACCTGCCTTTCGCGAGCCAGCGGCGGCTCGAGATCGCGCGTGCGATGGCGACCGACCCGAAGTTTCTTCTTCTCGACGAGCCCGCTGCGGGTCTCAGGGCGGGAGAGATCGAAGACCAGAAGGTGCTGCTGCGCAAGATCGCCGCCAGCAAGTCTCTGACGATCATGTTGATTGACCATGTCATGCCGCTCGTCATGACCGTGTGTGACGAGATCACCGTGCTCAACTTCGGGCGCAAGATCGCCCACGGCACACCTGACAAGATCGTCGCGAACCCGGTCGTCGTCGAGGCCTATCTCGGCACTTCGAAAGGGCGCAAGCATGCTCAAAGTAGCTGATCTGTCGGCCGGCTACGGGCCGCGCACGGTCCTGCACGGCATCGACATATCCGTGCCGGATGCCAGTATCGTCACCGTGCTCGGCGCCAATGGCGCCGGCAAGTCGACCCTCATGAAAAGCATCGTCGGGATCATCGCCCGCACCGCCGGCACGATTACGGTCGACGGCAAGGCGCTCGACAATCGCACGCCGGACCGGGCGCTGGCGCAGGGTATCGCACTGGTTCCGGAGCGCCGCGAACTGTTCACCCAGATGACGGTCGGCGAGAACCTGATGCTTGGCGGATACCTCCGCCGCGACCGGGCCGCCGTGGCTGCGGACATAGAACATGTCGTCGGCCTGTTCCCGATCCTCGGTCGTCGCATGCAACAGCAGGCAGGGCTTCTGTCCGGCGGCGAGCAGCAGATGCTGGCGATCGCCCGGGCGATCGTGTCACGCCCGAGGGTCCTTCTGCTCGACGAGCCGTCTCTCGGTCTCGCACCGCTCATCGTCGACGAGATATTCACCAAGATCGAACTGATCAAGAAGGAGGGCGTGGCGGTGCTTCTGGTCGAGCAGAATGCTGCGCAGGCCCTCGACGTCGCCGATTTCGGATACGTCATCGAAATCGGCGAGGTCAAGCTGGGCGGACCGGCCGCCGACCTGGCGCGGTCGGAAGCGGTCCGCGATTCCTACCTTTAGCCCGGAAACGTTTCGCGGCGCACGCGCCGTGGCAAGCGGAGTTGCATGATGAGAATACTGGAACCTTATTCGCTCAAGGGCAAAACGCTCAGGAACCGGCTGGCCCTGGCGGCGGTCACGCGGGGCATGGCGGGCGACAAGGGAAACGCGACCGCGGAGATGGGGCGCTACTACGAGAGCTTCGCATCCGGCGGCATCGGGCTGATCGTCTCGGAGGCGATGTACGTTGCCGAGCAGTTCAGCCAGACCTATGTTGGTCAGCCCGGCCTGTCCACCCCGGCGCAGGCCGCATTCTGGGCGCCGATCATCAAGGGCGTTCGCGGTCACGGCGCGCGGTTCTTCGCCCAGTTACAGCATGGCGGCGCATTCCGCGAACCGCCGCTTGGCCCCGGCCTTGACGCTACGGGTGCGGTTCCCACCGGTCTCAGCTGGCAGCAGAGGCTGCCCTATCAATCGGTCCTGCGTGCGGACGAGGCTGCGATCGGCCGCGCTGTGGAAGGCTTTGCCCGCTCCGCTGCTCTGGCTCAGGAGGCGGGCTTCGACGGCATAGAGCTGCACGGCGCCCGCGGCTATCTGCTCGACGCGTTCATGAGCGGCACCAATGATCGGACTGACGGTTTCGGCGGCAGCCTGGAAGATCGCATGCGCTTTCCGAGATCGGTCGTCGAAGCGGTGCGCCGCGCCGCGCCTGATATCGTGCTCAGCTACAACCTGTCGCTCTACAAGATGGACAAGCCGGACTATCAGCCGCCGGGCGCAAGGCAGGAGATGGAGGCGATCGTGCGCATGCTGGTCGAGGCCGGGGTCGACATGATCCATGTGACGACGCGCGCCGTCGACCGCTGCAGCGTCGGCGACGAGCGTCTGGTCGACGTCGTGCGCTCCTGCTTCGATGGACCTTTGATGGCCAATGGCGGGGTCAAGACCCTCGCCGACGCGGAAACGCTTCTGGAGCGGGGTCGGGCGGACATGGTGTCGATGGCGCGGATGCTGATCGCGAACCCCGACATCATCGATCGCAGCCGGGAGGGCCGCGAAATGACCGCCTACAGCCGTGGCCTCGAGAAGATGCCCGCCTGACGCTTCGCGCCGGTAACGATTCACCCCCTGTTTTTGCCCGAGGATGACGAAGTGAGCCGTCGAGCCAGAGAGATCCGTTCCGATATCGCATGGAGCACCCGTGACCGCATCGAGGTGCGCGGAAAGAGCCTTCCCGACGACATATTGGGCAAGCTCAATCTGGGTGACATGGCCTACCTTCAGCTTACGGGCCGGATGCCGGATGCGCGCCAGTCGGTAGTTTTCAACGCCATCGTCGTCACCCTGGTCGAGCACGGCATAACGCCTTCCGCGCTCGCTGCGCGTCTCACCTACGCGGGCGCGCCGGAAGCGCTCCAGGCGGCCGTCGCCGCCGGCCTCTGCGGCCTCGGCAGCGTCTTCGTCGGCAGCATGGAAGGCTGCGCCAGGATGCTTGGCGAAGCGCTCCCCTTCGACGCGCCCGATACCGACCTCGATTCTCTTGCGGCCCACGTCGTGAAGACCCACGTCGAAGCCGGCCGCATCGTTCCCGGGCTCGGCCATCCGGTGCACAAGCCGACGGATCCCCGCACGCCGCGTCTGTTCCAGGTCGCCGCCGAAAACGGCTATCGCGGCCGGTATGTTGCGCTGGTGGAAAAGATCGCCGCCGAGGCCTGCCGGGTCTCCGGCAAGGAGTTGCCGCTCAACGCGACCGGCGCGATCGGGGCAATCAGTTGTGAACTCGGCTTTCCGTGGAAGATCGTCCGCGGCTTCGGCGTCATGGCCAGGGCGGTCGGGCTTGTCGGCCATATTCTTGAGGAGTCCGAGCGGCCGATCGCGCTGGAAATTTGGCAGCGGGTCGAGGACGAGGCGACCGCGCACATCCGGCCCGATACGAAAGGCTGACGCGGTTCTCGGCGCGGAGATTAGAGCGTCAGATGTTTGGTTTACGCTGATCCTGCCTTTTCCGATAGTTCCAGCATTCTCGCGGTTTGAAGTCGCGCCTCGTCGATGCATATCTACCGTGTGGATCTCCAGAAGATGTTCTAGATCGGCATCGATCCTGATGTATGCTCCCCTAGCAGGCTGCTGAAGAAGTCACTCGCCGCGAGACTTTGACCGTGATTCATTGTCTCCGAGTCTCCGAAGGGATTGGGAGGCGGGTGCACGCGTCGGGACGACAATCGGACTGGCGAACTGTTCAGCTACGTCGATCTTCAGGCGCGGGTTTGATCCAATCATCCGCTGCGGCGATCTGGACGATCGTGAACGAGGCGCTCGCCGCCTTGGCTGCGGACTTTGCGGCGCTGTACTCGCCACTCCGGCGGCCGTCGACCCCGCCCGAGAGGTTGCTCAGGGCGATGCTCTTGCGGGCGTTCTACTCGATCCGCTCGGAGCGGCTGTTGATGGAGCGGCTGGAATACGACCTTCTGTTCCGCTGGTTCGTCGGCATCGGCGTCGACGATGCGGCCTGGGATCATTTGGTGTTCTCGAAAACCGCGACCGGCTGCTCGAGGTCGACATCCCGTCGAAGTTCCTGGTGGCGGTGCTGGCGCCGCCCAAGGTGAAGAAGCTTCTGTCGAGCCCCTAGGCCGGAGCAAGTAACGCCGTGTCAGCTCCCTCACCGATGGTGAAACGGATTGGAATTGAGGCACCTTCGCACGTTCGTTCACGTCGCCGAACTCGGCAGCATAAGTCTGGCCGCTGATCGACTTCACATCGCGCAGTCTGCACTCACGCGTCAGATTCAATCTCTGGAGGCAGGGCTTCAGGCTCGCCTGTTCCATCGCAACGGACGCGGTGTGGAGCTTACCACCCAGGGTGCAGCACTTTTCGCGCGTGCGACAGTTATCCTTCGCGAGGTCGAGCAGGCGAGGGCGGAAATCAAGGTGGACGGGAAACACCTCACCGGCGAAGTATCGTTTGGTCTTCCCCCCACCGTTGCCGATCTTCTGTCAGGTCCGCTCATCGAAACCTTCTCGCGTCTCCATCCTCAGGTTCGACTGAGAGTATCATCCGGCTACAGCGGCCATGTTCTTGAATGGCTGCAGCGCGGCATCATCGATCTGGGAATCCTCTACGAGATCAAGCATCCGCCGATGATCAGGTCGAGGCCGCTTCTGGTGGAAAGGCTCTTCTTGGTAGAAAAAGGGCGCCCTGGTGCCGCTGGATCCGACCTGGCGTTCTCGGATGTGTTGGTGCGCCGCCTTATCCTGCCGAGCAAGCAGCACGGCCTGAGGGTTCTGCTCGATGAAATTGCGGCACAAGGCAGTCACAGTATTGGGCCGGTGGCCGAAGTGGACTCGCTTCCGGCGCAGATAGATCTTGTACGCCGCGGCATGGGATCGACGATCCTGCCTCTCTTGCCCGTCGCCTCCGACGTCGAGAAAGGTGTCCTCTCGGTGAGGCCGATAATCCTTCCAGAGATCAAGAGACGTCTGATCCTTGCAAACACCCTCGATCGACCGATGAGCGCAGCCACCAGGCTGTTTGCTGATACGGTCGTCGAGGAAGTGTCGAAACTCGTTCGACACGGCCTTTGGAAAGGCGTGCTGCCAGAAAATGACATTGCCCGAGATATGCCGTGACTGGATATCTGACATCGTCACTTGGCGTTTCTGTATGTGAGACCAGTTCGCTATAGAGGCGCAGACTGGAAGGAACTGCAACGTGGCGCTCGAAACGATCGACGAAGGAAAATATGGCGACGTCCGGGAGGCGGTTCGCTCCCTGTGTGCGCAGTTTCCCGCCGAGTATCATCGCAGGATTGATGAGGCGCGCGGTTACCCGGAAGAATTCGTCGATGCGCTGACGAAAGCCGGATGGATGGCGGCGCTCATCCCTGAAGAATTCGGAGGCTCTGGCCTTGGGCTGACGGAAGCCTCGGTGATTATGGAAGAGATCAATCGCTCGGGCGGCAACTCAGGCGCCTGTCACGGTCAGATGTACAACATGAACACTCTGATCCGGCACGGCTCTGATGAGCAACGCAGGACTTATTTGCCAAAGATCGCGTCAGGCGAACTGCGGCTCCAGTCGATGGGGGTGACCGAGCCGACGACGGGCACGGACACGACGAAGATCAAGACGACAGCCGTGAGAAGGGGCGACCGATATGTGATCAACGGTCAGAAAGTCTGGATCTCACGCATCCAGCATTCAGACCTGATGATTCTTTTGGCGCGCACCACACCACTTGCCGAGGTGAAAAAGAAGACGGACGGCATGTCGATCTTCATCGTAGATCTGAAGGCTGCGATCGGCAATGGGCTGAGTGTTCAGCCGATCCTCAACATGGTCAATCATGAGACCAATGAATTGTTTTTCGACAACCTCGAAATTCCCGCGGAGAACCTGATCGGCGAGGAGGGTCAGGGGTTCAAATACATCCTGACAGGCTTGAACGCAGAACGGGTTCTCATCGCGGCCGAGTGTATTGGCGACGGATACTGGTTCATCGACAAGGTCACGAATTATGCGAACGAACGCATCGTCTTCGGTCGTCCTATCGGTCAGAATCAGGGGGTTCAGTTTCCGATCGCTGAGAGCTTCATAGAGGTCGAAGCAGCCAACCTCATGCGCTACGAGGCGTGCCGGCGGTACGATGCGAACCTGCCGTGCGGGACGCAGGCGAACATGGCCAAGCTGCTAGCGGCAAAAGCTTCCTGGGAAGCGGCCAATGCCTGCATCCAGTTTCATGGCGGCTTTGGCTTCGCTGCCGAATACGACGTCGAGCGCAAGTTTCGCGAAACGCGTTTGTATCAGGTCGCGCCAATCTCGACCAATCTGATCCTCTCCTATGTCGCGGAACATGTGCTCGGCCTTCCGAGATCGTTCTGATGGGTATCGTCATGTAACAACATCGCGGCTATGAAACAGCGCTCTTGCGGTGGATCGGACCGCGCATGCAGGGCGGCGGTTGAACCGGGGAAGCAGGGATGCAAGCGACATCACCGATACTGGATGAGGGCCATCTTCGAGGATGGATCGGCCGGCAGGAAACGACGATCGATACAGTCTCGCCGGAACTCCTGCGCAAATTCGCCGCGACGTTTGACCTCGGAACGGTTGATCCCGTACCTCGGCTCCTGCACTTCTGCATGGCACAGCCCGCCGCGCCAACAGCCTCTCTCGGAGACGATGGTCACCCGGCTCGCGGTGGCTTCCTGCCACCTGTCCCGCTGCCGCGGCGGATGTGGGCGGGCGGTAAACTCGAGTTCACTGGCGAGCTTCGGCCAGATGACACCGTTCGCCGTGTCTCGCAGATCGAGGACGTGTCCGTGAAGGAGGGCCGAACCGGAACTCTCTGCTTCGTGACTGTCCGTCATCTTTTCGATGTCGAAGGACTACAGGTGATCGATGAACGGCAGGATATCGTTTATCGCGGCGTCGATCCTGCACCAGCGTCCACGCCAAGGCAGCCGCTGCAGCCTGCGCCCACGGGGGTTCACCGTCGTGAAGTCGATCCTACGGCCACATTGCTGTTTCGGTATTCGGCGCTGACGTTCAATGGACATCGCATCCACTATGACAGGCCCTACACAACACAGGTCGAAGGCTATCCGGGGCTGGTTGTCCACGGCCCATTGCAGGCCACTCTCTTGATGCAGTTCGCAACCGATATCGAGGGGCGCCCCCCGTCGCGCTTTTCCTTTCGCAGCCAGTCGCCACTGTTCGATGGCACGCCTTTGGTTCTCCATGCGAAGGAAAGCGACGGGAAGCTTGAACTTTGGACTGCCGCCCAGGACGGTCCTGTGGCCATGGCGGCCGAGGCGCAATGGCAATGACAGACCTTTCCTTTACAACCGCGCTCTTCGTCCCGGCCGATCGTCCCGAGCGGTTCACGAAGGCAGCCGCCGCTGGCGCAGACGCCATCATTCTTGACCTCGAAGATGCCGTTGCCGCAGCGCGGAAAGACAGCGCCAGGTCATCCCTGACAACGGATTTCACGGATCTGCCCGTGATCGTTCGCATCAATGCGAGCGGTACAAACTGGCACGATGCCGATATCGAGGCGATGTCCAGGCACGACTTCGCCGCGGTCATCCTTCCCAAGGCGGAGTCGGACGGCACGCTCGACAGGATACATGTCGACCTGGCATTGAAACGGCCGGTGATCGCGTTGATCGAGTCGGCGAGAGGTCTCGCAGATGCCCGCGCCATCGCCAGCCATCCTGCGGTGGCGCGGCTTGCGTTCGGCTCGATCGACTTCTGCGCCGATCTGGGCTGTGCTCATGAGCGCGACGCCCTGCTAGCGGCGAGAAGTGAACTTGTGCTTGCGTCCCGTCTGGCCGGATTGCCAGCGCCGGTGGATGGTGTAACCACGGCGATCGACGACGCAGAACTCATTGCTGATGATGCGCTTCATGGACGCAACTTGGGTTTCGGTGGGAAACTCTGCATTCACCCGAAGCAGATCGTTCCTGTTCGTTCCGGCTTCGCTCCCACTGGGGCGGAGATTGCCTGGGCGGAGAGAGTATTGAATTCCGGCGATGGCGCGGCCGCCGTCGATGGAGCGATGGTCGATGAACCAGTCCGCTTGAGGGCGAGGAAAATCATGGCGCTGTCTGCGCCGCATCGGGAAAGATTGGCCTGAGGAGACGCGTCGGTATCAAGGCCGCCGACCTCCGTATGAATTCGTTTGCCTCCCAAGGCACGCTGGCCGTCGTCGGATCCAATTCGGCGGCGGCCAGTTCATTTTCCAGACGATCTTCGCCGGCGGATCTGGTTGTTCGAGACAGCCGGGATTGATCGCACCGATGTCGAGCCGGTTCCGCTATGCCAAATGCAAATCTACGGGGCTTATGCCATATCGGTGGCGGCAAATTCGGTATTGCGGTCGAACCGAAAAGGGCTCGTCAGCTCTACGACCGATAGGCGATTTCGAATTCGACGGGCTTCCTGGGACCGCCGTCGGTCAGTTTCTCACGTTCGTAAATCCACGACAGTTTTGCCCAGTGAGCGTCCCTCCTGCAAGCCGAGCAGAGCCTCGGGGGCCTTTTCGAGCCCATGAGCCTTCGTGATATCGAATGTCAGCCTGCCCTCGTGATAAGCGGCAAGCAGTTCCGCGGTGGCTCTTGGCTGGAGGTCGAGGTGCTCACCGAACCGGAAGCCCCGGATGCGCAGCGCGGCGTCGAGAATTCTGTTCAGGTTGGACACGGAGACGGGGCTGCGTTTCGTATAGTGTGCGATGAGCCCGCATATGGCGATACGGCCATGATGATTCATGTGGCCGAGAACCCTGTCAAACATATCCCCGCCGACATTCTCGAAAAAGACGTCTACTCCTGCCGGGAGTGCAGCGGCGAGTTCGGCCTCGATGTCAGGCGAGCGGTAGTCGAGACAGACGTCAAAGCCGAGTTTGCTGACGACGTGCTGGCATTTTTCCAGGCCGCCCGCGATGCCAACAACACGACACCCGTGCCGTTTGGCCAATTGCCCTGTCAATCAGCACGGAATGGGGACCCTGGATCGGCGCGCAAAAGGGACCCCTTCGTAGGGCACAATGGTCAGCGCTCGCCGGGCGGAGCTGGTCAGGGTTGCGCAGCCCGGGCGAGCGCGGATCGACTTGATGAGGACATTCAGGCGCGGTTCTTGAAGCGCCAGGATTCGTTCCCGGTCTCGATGATCTCGCAGTGATGCGTGAGGCGGTCGAGCAGCGCTGTCGTCATCTTGGCGTCACCGAACACGGCCGGCCATTCGCCGAACGCCAGGTTGGTGGTGACGATGATCGAAGTGCGCTCATACAGGCGGCTGATCAGGTGGAAGAGCAACTGTCCTCCAGCCTGGGCGAACGGGAGATAGCCGAGTTCATCGAGCACGACGAAGTCGAGCCGGGTCAGGTAATCGGCGAGCCGGCCCTGCTTGCCGTTGCGGTGCTCTGTCTCGAGGCGATTGACCAGATCGATGACGTTGTAGACCCAGTGCATGAGCTCGCACAGCAACCGCGCCCGTGTCGGTGAGACCGGCTGGCAAGCTATTCAGAACGTAACAACGAAACCTGTCGCCCATGCGTAGCCACCCGCGTCGCAGTTGCGGCCATAGCCGGATCACGCAGGTCGCGTTTGATGATTTCTATCCTGTCGGAACTCACCTCCGAGTACCGTGGCCCCCGGCCCTCTCGATAGCACTCCTCAGCCGAGAGACAAACTCGGCCGGCCCATCCGGCGTCGAGAACACCACCGGATGAAGCGGTGGCCTGATATCGTCGATCTCGATGACTGCCTGATAGAATCCTGACCGACGATAGTTTTCCCAACGCAGTCCGCGAACCCTCGAAACCGGAAAGGTATCTCCGCGCGGAAGCCTGATCGTGCCGGCACGATAGTCGACATCAACGCGGCACTGACGAAATCCTCGGTCCGATATTACCGGACTCTCGGCATACGCGCGAACAGCGTGAACGAGTCCTTTTGATCCAAGCCAAACAGCAACGATACCAAGCTGCCAGACCCACCACGGCTGGCTCAAATAGATCGCAACAATTTCGTTCCACGTGATCGCCATGGTGGCCGGCGCTCGGCCCTCCAGCTTGAAAATACCCACGGATCGAACATACCGAGAACGCGCCAGATAAGCAAACGCCAATCGGTCGGCGACAGGGGGACGGTCGCGGTGCACTCGGCCGTGCCGCGTGCGAGCGGGCGGTGGCAAGGGAGGCTGCGCCGCGGCTGGCTGGCGATACTTGTACTGCGAAACTCATCAGTTGCCAGCCGCGCCCTTGCCGCCTTCGCTCTTCGCGGCGGCCGGGCAGGGTCCCGCAATGTGCGGGAAGGGAAACCGAGCAAGAAAGGTCCGGGTGCGAGACGCGCCTGGGAAAGCCAATGGAGAAGAGAGAAGTTGAAGAGTTGAAGGATCGGGTTCTTTGCGCAGCCGTCCTGGAGAGCGCCGGGTTTGCAGTCGATCTGAAGGAGAGCACACGAGGGGCGGTGAAGTATCGGAGCGGCGCTGCGATCATCATCGTGATTCACGACGGCAAGGGATGGTTCGACCCCCTCTCCGATGCAAAGGGGGATGTGTTCAGGCTCGTCGGACACCTGGACAGCGTCGGCTTCGCCAAGAGCCTGGAGCGGGTGGCCGAGCTGATCGGCTTCGTCCACACCGAACCCGCCTGGCGGCTGCCCGCCAGCGATCTCGATAACGATATCACCGTCGCCGAGCGTTGGGAGCGTCGTCGTCCGCCGTGGCCCGGATCCGCGACATGGCGCTATCTGCATAGCGAGAGGGACCTGCCCGAACCTGTGATCCGGGCAGCAGCGCTGCAGGATCACCTCAGAGAAGGACCACGCGGCAGCATGTGGGCTGCGCATAGCGATGACAGGGGCATCGTTACCGGCTGGGAGGAACGCGGGCCGGAGTGGAGAGGCTTCGCGACCGGCGGGGCGAAGCGTCTGTTCAGATTCGGCCCTCCCGACGCCTGGCGCTTTTGTGTCACCGAAGCTGCGATTGACGCCATGAGCCTTGCGGAGATGGAGGGACTTCGAGCAGACAGCCTCTATCTCAGCACAGGCGGCGGCTGGGCACCGGCGACGGCCATGGCGATCAGAGCGCTTGCCGCGAGGGAACCGTCAAAACTCGTCGCAGCAACTGACAACAATGCCCAGGGCGAGATCTATGCCGGCCGCCTGCGGGCGATCGCCGATGAAGTCGGCTGCGGTTTCGATCGGCTGCGCCCGACTGAAGAAGACTGGAACCAGGATCTGCAGGCGAGGAAGGAAAGGGATCGGGGAACAGGATTGGGACGGATGGCCCGGTTGCCGCGTGCTCGCCGGCCGCGTCAAGGGTAAAGCTTCGCCCGCTGCGCGGCCCTTGACCCAGCCGGACAGAGACGCGGCCGCCCGAGGGTGTTTTCAACACCCAGGGAAAGGTCAATCCGATGAATCCGACAGGTCTTCTGGACCGAGCGGTCGCGATCCTGCGCGCCCTCGACATCGAAGAAATCCAATACTCGCTGAGCGGCGGCGGGGACTCCGGCGAGGTCGAGCTCGACCACGTCCGCCTCAGGGACGGCAGCCAGGGCAACGTCCTGCCCGACGTGCCCGTCCTCATCGACAAGGGCGGCAATGTTCACTCCCTGCGCGAGGCCCTCGAACGGATCGTCGCCGACGCTCCGGAAGGCGATTGGGTCAACAATGAGGGCGGCCACGGCACGGTCTGGGTCCGGCCCTTCGCCGACGACGGAGAGGACGAGGAAGTCATCGAATGCGACATGACCTTCGGCGACGAAGAAGGCTACGACGACGATAGTGATGAGTTCGACGACGATGATTTCGATGACGATCCGGACGACGATCCCGACCCCGCGGCGCCGGCCTCTCCTTCCGTCCAGGCGGGGGAGGTCGACCAATGACCGCCTCCTCATGGGTCAAGCTCAAGGCCGATGCCCATCGCCAGCTCATCGAAGCGTGTCCACTTCTCGCCGATACACCGATGGAGCGCATCGCAGCGCCAGTCACCATCATCGCGCTGTCAGGCGTCCGCTTGACCGCGCATACGGCCCCCGGCCGACTGGAGGCTCGCCTTTCCATCCGGCCGGCGCCAACCGCCGATCAATTGACGCAGCGTCTCCTTCAGCGGATCGAAGAGGTTGTCAGCGACCGTGCCCGCCACGCCCGCCCACGGGTGGAGGTCGATCACGGTTCCTGGCTCGACGACCACGGCTTCGCGGAATTGATCGCCGACCTTCTGACGCGCGGTGCTCCGCAGGACGAGCTCTCGGCCCTCGCCCACATCGTGGCACATGCAATCCGAACGCTGAAGGAAAGGATCGCGGCCCTCTGCGACGCACATCTCGAAGCTGTTCTCAACCGGGACCTTCCTCACGCATCGTTTCTCCGGCACCAGCTGACGCAGAACGCCGAATGGATGCTGGCGTCGGAGACGTCGGGGGATCCCAGCCGCGTCACGGTGCTGGCACGCCGGCTCCAAGCGATGCAGATCTACGGCTCTCTCGCCGCGACGCTGCGCGATGCCGAGATGACGCGTGCCGTCGACAAAGGCATGCCGCTGGCGCCGCTGCTGATGATGCGGCATGGGCTCACGACTGCCGAGTTGCGCGCTTTTCGGGAAGCCCGGCGCCTGCGCGATGTGATCGAGCAGCCGACCGACTTCGCGATCGCCGTCGAAGAGCTGAAGGCGCACGAGGTGCCGCTCGCGCAGTGGCCCGGCAACGGTAAACCCAGCCAGCCCGAAGCCTGGGAAGGCTCGGTATGGCTTAAGGCCCCGCGGAACCATCTCATCCGCCCCGACTATGTCGGCGCCCCGAACGACGGCGTGAACGACGCGATGAACGCGCTGCGCGACGACCTGTTTCGCCCACTCGTAGCGGAGCGGCTCCGTCTCGGTGGATTCGAGCGGACGCGGTCACTTGAATCGTTCGCCAGAAGCATCGAGCTCGGAGGCTCGGGCGGGGGCGGGATCGAGCGGCGGAAGCTGCTCGCCGCAATCCGGACGGCCGTGGTCGGTCCTCGCCGGGAGAAGGCGTTCCGCGAGGCGGTCGCCCTGTGGCACCGCCGCGTAGCGTCACTGTCGGCGCTTCGGCACGAACGGCGCGCTCGGCGCCCGGGCTGGCCGGGACTGTGCGCGCCGTGGCGATCACAGTGCGGTCGCTTCGAAATCGTGGTGCTGGCGTCGGCGGCCGATCTCGTGGAAGAGGGACGGCTGCTCGATCATTGCGTCGGCGGCTACTATGACATCTGCCGCCGTGGGGGCACCCAGAACCACTCCCGGCGCGCAAACGGCACGCCTGTCGCCCCCGCCCCGGTCCAAAACGGCCCCCAAAAAGAGACGCCCCCACAGCGGG
>JAYSFJ010000022.1:33049-60970 GCA_041913465.1 Mesorhizobium sp.
GGGGGGCTGTTTGATGGTGGGGGCGGGGTCTAATTACCCCCCCGGCGGCGGGGCGACCCGCTCTCCCGGGGGGCGCGGGCCCCGGGCGGGGGGGCCCCCACGGCCGAGGTCAAACTCGGCAGCGATATCGAGACGCCGACACTGCGGGTCGGCCAGTTCCAGGCTCGGCGCAACACGCCGCCGGCCCCGCACCTGCATGACCCGCTTCGGGATTTCCTGACTGCATTGCGTTCCGGATCGCACCCGATGAACGCCGCGAAGATCACGCGGTATCGCAAACGCATGCAGCGCGCATGGGATGGGTCCTGGAGCGCCGATGCCCTCCCGCTCACGCATGCGCGAGACGTGTTTGCCTTCTATCTTCCGCTCCTGCCTCGCGGAACGCCGGAATCATTTGACGCCTGGTGCGACCAGTCAGGCCTCGCCCGCGCATTCGACGAGGCGCTGGCGCATCTGGCCGCGACACCGGCCGGGCGCAGCGACGGCGGCTCCCTCTACTGAATTCCGACAAGGAGAACGCACATGCATCCCTACGATCACGCGCGCTCGTCCGCGCGCACCCATGGCGGTGTCTGGCAGGACTATCTTGCCCTGCATTCATGGTTCGACGCCACGAAGGCGCTTCTGTGCCGGTTCACGCACCGGGCGCTGCGCCACCACATCGAAGGTGTGGCAGAGACGATGGCAATCTTCGGCCCTGCGATCCGCAACAGCGATGGCGCCGACATCCCGACCCAGATTCTCGGCATGCAGCATCTCGAGGAAGATTGCCGGCACCTTCCGGAAGCCTCGGAGTGGCTGATCGATTTCGACAGGCCCGACTGGCTTCCGACCCAGTACGCATCAGCCGATGAACTGGCGCGGGAGAGCGCCGCGCGGTTCGGCGGGAAGGCGAGCTCCTATCTGTCTCTGCATCGATGGTTCCTCGCAACGGCTGACTGGTGTGTCGGCCCGGAACATCTCATGTTCCGCCACCATGCCTTCGGCGTGTTCGAGGCGGAAGCCCGCTTCGGCCCGGTGATCGGCCTGGGAGAGGGCCGGGCCGCGCCAACGCGCGTCGTCGCGGAGCACCACGTCCAGGCGGTGCTCGGCCGCGTTCCGCCCGCAACCGAGTTCCTGCGTCGCATCAAAGGCGAACGCTGGATGCTGCAGGCGACCTCGCCGCACAAACTCGGACTCGACGATCCTGTGTCTGCCATCCCGCAGGGAGCAGACCGATGAGCTCCCCCGAAATCCATCGCTTCGTGGTGATCTCCACCAGCCACCTCACCGAGAGGACCGCCCGGTTTCTCGAGACGACACCGGCCAGGAACTGGCCCTATGCCGGCGGACCCTACGCCGGGTATGGCTGGTTCTTCTATGCCCATGACGAAAACCTGAACGAAGGGTCGGGCGCGATCCCTGACGACCTGTTCGCGGTCATGACCTGGGCACGGAAGCAGGGTTGCCACTACCTGCTTCTCGATTGCGACGGCAACGCCGTCGACGACCTCCCCCAGTTCGATTGGTAACTGGCGAGCCTCACCCAAAAACCAACCAGCCTTTTCGTTCGCCGCGATCAGTCTCGGCGCTCGCCGAAGGCATGCACGAAAAGGAGCTTTGTCATGCCGGGCCATCCGACCTTCCGAAAGGTATTCGACGGCGTCGCAACACGCAACGAGATGTTCGCGCTGTTCGACCAGCATCGCGGTGACGCCGGTGTCGATCCGCTCTCTGGCAGACCCTATGCCGGCGAGTGGTTCGAGATCGGCGCCGCCGAGTACAGCTTCATGCAAGCGCTGCTTCCGCCGCTGTTCAAGCGGACCGGTATGTTCGGCATCTCGGAGTTCCGCGCCGGTTACGTCACCAGCGTCTTCTTCGCGATCCGCATTCGCGGCCGCGAGCGCTGGTTCCACGGCTTCTGCGACCTGGCCGACAAGACCAGTCCCGAAGCCATGCGCGCAGCGATCATCGCCCATGAGACCGCGGCGGTCGACGCCATGACCCGCGATGAAAAGCTCGAGGCGATCTGGAGCGCCACGCCCGAGGACTACAGGGGGATTGCCGGAGCGACCAATCCGAACGCCTGGCCGCCGGAACAGCGCGGCAAGCGCACCATCCTCGTCAACGCCGGCGGGCTGGGCACCATCCTGAAGCTTCTCGAAGACCTCAGCGACAACGAGATCGACGAGCTGCTTGCGAACGCGCTCGAGATCGGCCGCGGCAGGAAACGCACGACGCCAGATCCGAAGTGAGCCGCCGCGCGGCGCGTGCTGCGGCGTCCGACCCTTCCCATCGCGGAGCGATCTCCGCGCTATCCCGTTACAATCAGGAGGATCCCGATGATCGATCGCATCATGCGCGAGGTGCGCGGGAACATCGAGGCGCACGGCCAGCACGTTTTCATCATATTCCCGGAGAGCATTCGCAAACCCGGCTTCGCCTATACGATCGGCAATACCGCCCGCGGCTTGCCCGAGCTGCTCTTGATCGGCAGCTTCCCGCCGGCGCTCGCCGGCCGGGTCCTCAACGAGCTTGGCGCGAAGATGCGCGAGGACGGGCGGCCGCTCCCCGAAGGCCTGGTCGATATCGGCTGGTCCTATCCGTTCAGGATCAGGAAGGCCGGCCCGGCGGCGCGGTCCCGCTTCACGATCCAGGTCGGACGCCATCTCGGCCACGAAAACTACGAGGTCCTGCAGGTGATGATCTGCGACGTCGGCGGCCACTATCCCGGCGAGAAAGGGTGCGATCCCGGCTTCGACGTCGAGCAGCCGTAGGATCGGCCGAGACGGTCCATCGATGGAAGAGGGGGGGAAGGAAAGGAGGCCCGCCTGCCGCATGCCCGCCGGCCGCGTCAAGGGTGAAGCTTCGCCCGCGTTCCGCGGCCCTTGACCCGGCCGGACGGAGAGGCGGCCGCGGGAAAGGGTCTCGGGAAGGGCTGGAGATGATGGTGACATCGCGAGGATGAGCCGCGCTCCGCGCCCGACGAGGCTGAAGGAAGCCATCATGACCCTCGCTCTCATCCGCAAGATCTTTCAGGGCATCGCCGACCGCCGGCAGATGTTCCGGATGTTCGACCGCCATGCCCAGCGCCCGAACCGCTGGGAGGAAGATGCCGGCGCGCTCTACGCCGGCGAATGGTTCGAAATCTCCGCTGACCTCCATGACCACATGTTCGAAATCCTGCCGCCGCTCTGGATGCGCTACGACATGTTCATCATGCGCGAGTATCTGACGGGGTTGATCACGAGCGTCTTCTACTCGCTCAGCATCGACGGCGCCGTCAGATACTTTCATGGCTATTGCGACCTGTCCGAGATCGGTTCGCCCGATCGCATAAAGGCGGCCATCATCGAGCGCGAGTCCCGTCCCGCGAAGGCGATGACGCGTCAGGAGCGCCTGGAGCATATATGGAGCGCCACCGAGGACAAATATCGCGGCTATGCCGGGGCGGACTGGCCGCAGGCGATGCGCGACAGGCGCGTTGTCCTGTTCTACGGCGGCGCGAAGGATCCCACACTCCGGCCGCTCGACCAGCTCACCGATATCGAGATCGCGGCGAAGCTGCCGGTGCATCTTCGCTACCTTCCCGACGTCATCGCGGCATGAGGTGGTGACGATGCAAGCGACGTACGATCGCCTCCATGTGCATGTGTCGGCCTCGTGGCGCGACGTCGTTCGCGCCGCCCGCAGCCGCATTGCCAAAAGGCATCGCCGGTCGCCGGCGATGCGCCAGGAGCGCAAGCGCTTCTATCGCAAGATGCTCGGCTGCCATGCCAGGCACCAGGACCTCGTCCTGACCTTCAGGCTCTGACGCGACCGGAGCCGATCCCCCGAAAACCTCGCGCATCGCCATCCGCTCCGACACGCCGGCGCGGCGCGATGGCGCGCGCCACAACGACAGGAGC
Source organism: Mesorhizobium sp. (assembly GCA_041913465.1). Taxonomy (GTDB): domain Bacteria; phylum Pseudomonadota; class Alphaproteobacteria; order Rhizobiales; family Rhizobiaceae; genus Mesorhizobium_A. Next base: position 36,937 of record JAYSFJ010000022.1, read on the forward strand.
TCCCCATGACTCAAGACGATCCCTTTACGCTCGACCTCTTCGGCAACACCGCGCTCAGCTCGGGACTCGGCCTCGGCGTGACGGCGTTTCCGCTCGCGCCGGACGTTGGAAACGACGATGACGACAGTCCGCCAACGACGATGCCGTCGACTGCGAACCCGGCGTCCGGACCCCGTCACACCGACAAGTCGCCGCCGCGGCAGCGCGGCGACGATTTCCATCTCGCCGGCGACCGCGGCCTTGCCAGGGGGTGGAAGGAACGCGCGCGTCAGAATCTTGAGGCCATCCGTCTTGCCGGCGACATCGACGCTCAGGAGCGCGCGGCGACGCGGCAGGAGCAGGAGAGGCTCATCCGGTTCACCGGCTTCGGCGCCGGCGACCTCACCAACAATGTCTTCCGCCGCCCCGGCGAGGCAGGGTTTCGCAAGGGCTGGGAGGACATAGGCGAGGAACTGCAGGATCTCGTTGCCACGGCCGACTATGCCTCGCTCGCGCGTTGCACGCAGTATGCCCATTTCACGCCGGAATACGTCGTCCGCGCGATCTGGACCGGGCTGCTGCGCATGGGCTGGCGTGGCGGCCGCATTCTGGAGCCAGGAATCGGCACCGGCCTGTTTCCCGCGCTGATGCCGGAGCCGCTCCGCGGCATATCATACGTCACAGGCGTCGAGCTCGATCCCGTCACGGCGCGCATCGCCCGGCTCCTGCAGCCGCGCGCGCGCATCGTCACCGGCGACTTCGCCCGCACCGAGCTACCGGCGAGCTTCGATCTTGCCATCGGCAATCCGCCCTTCTCCGACCGCACCGTGCGATCGGACCGCGCGTACCGCGCGCTTGGTCTGCGGCTGCACGACTATTTCATCGCGCGGTCGATCGATCTCCTGAAGCCGGGCGCCTTGGCTGCCTTCGTCACGAGCGCCGGCACGATGGACAAGGCCGATTCCTCCGCCCGCGCGCATATCGCGAAATCGGCCGACCTGCTCGCCGCCATCCGCCTGCCCGAGGGCAGCTTCCGCGCCGATGCCGGGACCGATGTCGTGGTCGACGTCCTCTTCTTTCGCAAGCGCAAGGTCGCCGAACCGCAGGGGGACCTGGCCTGGCTCGACCTCGAGGAGATGGAGCCTGCGACCGCGGATCATGGGGCGATCCGTGTCAACCGATGGTTCGCGCTCAATCCGGAGTTCGTGCTCGGCACTCATGCGCTGACCTCAGGACCCTTCGGTGAGACCTATACGTGCCTTCCCCGTGTCGGCGAGGATCTCGGCACCGCACTCACCGCCGCAGTCGTGCTTCTCCCTGAGTCCCGCTACGACGGCGAGCCAACCGAGATCGACCTCAATCTCGAACTTGCCGGCGATCAGATCGTGGTCGACCTGCCCGAGGAGCGCCATGTGCGCGAAGGCAGCTACTTCTTCGATACCCGCCAGGGCCTCATGCAGGTGATCGAGGGTGAGCCGGTCGCCGTAAAGGTCCGCAAGGGCCGCAGCGCCGACGGCATCCCGGAGAAGCATGTCCGCATCATCCGCAAGCTGATCCCGATCCGCGATGCGGTGCGCGCGGTGCTCCACGCCCAGCAGCACGATCAGCCCTGGAAAGACTCGGCAGTCAGGCTGCGCATCGCCTGGTCGAGCTTCGTGCGCGACTTCGGACCGATCAATCACACGACCGTCTCGATCACCGCGGATCCGGAAACTGGAGAGGTCCGCGAAACGCATCGCCACCCGAATCTTGCCCCGTTCCTCGACGACCCCGATTGCTGGCTGGTGGCGTCGATCGAGGACTACGACCTCGACAACGACACGGCCAGGCCAGGGCCGATCGTCACGCAGAGGGTGATTTCCCCGCCGGCGCCGCCAGCGATCGTCAGCGCCGCCGATGCACTTGCCGTCGTGCTCAACGAACGCGGGCTTATCGACATCGACCACATCGCCGAGCTGCTGCATCGCAATGTCGTCGACGTCATCGCGGAGCTCGGCGACACGATCTTCCGCGATCCGGCCGACGGCTCTTGGCAGCCGGCCGACGCCTACCTGTCCGGTCATGTCCGCGACAAGCTGAAGGTCGCCGAGGCGGCCGCCGATCTCGACCCCGCGTTTGAGCGCAATGTCAGGGCTTTGCGCGCCGTTCAGCCCGCCGATCTGCGGCCATCCGACATCACGGCGCGGCTCGGCGCGCCCTGGATCCCCGCCGCCGACATCGTGGCCTTCGTCCAGGAAATGATGGGCGTGGAGATCAAAATCCACCACATGCCGGAACTGGCGTCCTGGACGGTCGAGCCCCGCCAACTCGCCTATCTGGCAGCCGGCACCTCGGACTGGGGCACGAAACGCCGCCATGCGGGCCAGCTCCTCTCGGACGCGCTCAACTCCACGATCCCGCAGATCTTCGACACGGTTGTGGAGGGGACTTCGGAGCGCCGCGTCCTCAATGTCGTCGATACCGAAGCGGCGCGGGAAAAGCTGCAGAAGATCAAGGACGCCTTCCAGAGGTGGATATGGACCGATCCCGAGCGCACCGACCGGCTCGCGCGCGACTACAATGACCGGTTCAACAATATCGCGCCGCGATCGTTCGATGGCAGCCATCTGACGCTTCCCGGCGCCTCCGGCGCGTTTTCGCTTTACGCACATCAGAAGCGCGCCATCTGGCGGATCATTTCCTCCGGCTCGACCTATCTCGCCCATGCCGTCGGTGCTGGAAAGACGCTGACCAAAGTTGCCGCGGTCATGGAGCAGCGCCGGCTCGGGCTGATCGCGAAGGCGATGATAACCGTTCCCGGCCATTGCCTTGGCCAGTTCGCCCGCGAGTTCCTGGCGCTCTACCCGAACGCCAACATCCTGGTCGCCGACGAGACCAATTTCACCAAAGACAAACGGGCAAGGTTCCTGTCGCGCGCCGCCACCGCGACCTGGGACGCGATCATCATCACGCACAGCGCGTTCAAGTTCATCGGCGTGCCAGCCGCGTTCGAACAACAGATGATCCATGACGAGCTGGAGCTCTACGAGGATCTGCTGACCAAGGTCGACGGCGAGGATCGCGTCTCGCGTCGGCGTCTCGAGCGCCTCAAGGAGGGCTTGCAGGAGCGGTTGATCACCCTGTCGACGCGACAGGACGATGTTCTCACCATCGCCGAGCTCGGCGTCGACCAGATATTGGTCGACGAGGCGCAGGAGTTTCGCAAGCTCAGCTTCGCCACCAACATGTCGACGCTCAAGGGCGTCGACCCGAACGGATCCCAGCGCGCCTGGGATCTCTATGTGAAGTCCCGCTTCGTCGAGACGAGGAATCCGGGGCGCTCGCTCATGCTCGCCTCCGGAACGCCGATCACCAACACGCTGGGCGAGCTGTTCACCGTTCAACGGCTGATGGACCCGGAGGCGCTGAGGGTGCGAGGCCTGCACGAGTTCGATGCCTGGGCATCGACGTTCGGGGAGACCACCACGGAGCTGGAGCTGCAACCGTCCGGCAAATACAAGCCCGTCAGCCGTTTCGCGACCTTCGTGAACGTTGCGGACCTGATCGCCATGTTTCGGCATTTCGCCGACGTGGTGCTGCCGGACGAGCTGCGCCAGTATGTGAAGGTGCCATCGATCTCGACGGGCAGGCGCCAGATCCTCACGGCGAAGCCCTCGGCGGCCTTTAGGCGCTACCAGACCGTGCTCGCCGCCCGCATCAAGGCGATCGAAAAGCGTAACACCGTCCCACAGCCTGGCGACGACATCCTGCTGTCGGTCATCACCGACGGCCGCCACGCTGCGATCGACCTACGTCTCGTCGATCCCGACAATGACAACGAGCCGGACAACAAGCTCAACCTGCTGATCGCGAACGCGTTGCGCATCTGGAACGAGACCTCCGAAAACATCTATGTCCGGCCCGACGGCAAGCCGTTCGAGATCACCGGGGCCGCGCAGATGATCTTTTCCGATCTCGGCACGATCAACGTTGAGAAGACGAGGGGCTTCTCTGCCTATCGCTGGATTCGCGACGAGTTGGTGCGGCTGGGCGTCCCGGAGTCGGAAATCGCCTTCATGCAGGACTACAAAAAGTCGGCGGCCAAGCAGCGCCTGTTCGGCGACGTGCGCGCCGGCAAGGTCCGCTTCCTGATCGGCTCTTCGGACACAATGGGAACCGGCGTCAATGCCCAGCTTCGCCTGATAGCCGAACATCATCTCGACGTCCCTTGGCTCCCATCGCAGATCGAGCAGCGCGAAGGCCGCATCGTGCGCCAGGGCAACCAGAACGATGTCGTCGACATCTACGCCTACGCCACGGAGGGTTCGTTGGATGCCAGCATGTGGCAGAACAATGAGAGGAAAGCCCGCTTCATCGCCGCGGCGCTTTCGGGTGACCGATCGATCCGCCGGCTCGACGATCTCGCCGAAGGGCAGGCGAACCAGTTCGCGATGGCGAAGGCGATCGCGTCCGGCGACCCGCGCCTCATGCAGAAGGCAGGCCTTGAAGCCGACATCGCTCGGCTCGAGCGGCTGCGCGCCGCCCATATCGACGACCAGCACGCAGTCAGGTGGCAGGTGCGCGATGCAGAGCGCGACATAGAGCACTCCACGCGCCGCATTGCCGAAATCGGCAAGGACATCGAACGTCTGCGGCCGACCACCGGCGACACCTTCGCCATCACCGTCGCCGGCAAGTCCTACACGGAGCGCAAGGAGGCGGGCAGGGCGCTGATGAAAGAGATTCTGACGCTCGTGCAACTCCAGAAGGAGGACAAGACCGTCATCGCCTCGATCGGCGGCTTTGACCTCCATTTCTCCGGCGAGCGCCACGCTCGTAGAGACTACAGCTATACGACCGCATTGATGCGCACCGGCGCCGACGAAGAGATCGACCTGCCCGTCACCGTCACGCCGCTCGGCGCCGTCTCCCGGCTCGAGCACGCCCTCGATGGCTTCGACCAGGAGCGCGAGCGCTACCGGCAGCGCCTCGCGGACGCGCATCGCAGGCTCGCCTCCTATCAGTCGCGCGAGGTGGGCGAGTTCTCGTTTGCCGGCGACCTGGCCGAAAAACGCCGGCAATTGGCCGTGATCGAAAAGTCGCTTGCCGCGGATGTCGAAGGCGCTCCTGCAGCAATCGCCGCCTGATCTGGCGTCCCCTCGTGTTCGGTATCGTCCGAACCTCGCTCCGCTGAAATAGCCAGGAGCAGGAGAGAAGGGGAGACGGGAAGGGAGGGTTGCCGTCGCAGACCGGCCAGACCGGCAACGGCTTCGCTCAACCGCGCCGCTCGCAATCCCGGCCCGTCGTCCGGCGCAGGGCTGTAAGCCCTGCTTGTCCTGCCGGGCAGGGATGCTCGGCCGCAATTGTGCCGGCCCGTCCGCTCCGCGGGCCGGTGGGGGTCTCCGGGAAGGAGACGGACAAGGACCCGCGATCGGCGGCGTCCCGCAACCCCGAAAAGGAGCATTCCATGTACGTCCTGAAAATCGATCCACGCGCGCTGAAGGAAAACCCCGACCGCTCGCGGCAGACCAAGTCGACGCCCCAGGCCGACGCGCTGCTGCTTGCCTCCATCAAGGCGGTCGGCATCGTTCAGCCGCCCGTCGTGTCGCAGCAGACAGATGGCGGCAACGGCTTCGTCATCGATGCCGGACACCGGCGCACGAGGCTGGCGATCAAGGCGGGGCTCGAGGAGATCGAGGTCGTCGTCGACGAGGCGGCAAACAACAACGGCGCGATGCGGTCGCTGGCGGAGAACATCGGTCACGAGCCGCTGAACCCCGTCGATCTCTGGCGGGCAATCGAGCGCCTGGCCGGGCTCGATTGGTCCGACGAAGCGATCGCCGTTGCGCTGGCGCTCACGAGCCGTCGCATCAAGCAGCTTCGCCTGCTCGCCACCGTGCTGCCTGCCATGCTCGATCACATGGCCAAGGGCGATTTGCCGAACGAGCAGCAGCTCCGCACCATCGCGGCCGCCGCCATCGACGAGCAGAGGGAGGTCTGGAAGAAGCACAAGCCGTCGAAGGAGTCTCCGCGCGCCGACTGGTGGCGCGTCGCCCAGGCTCTGACCAAGACCCGCATGTATGCCAGGGACGCGAGCTTCGGCGACGACCTCGCCCAGGCCTACGGCATCGAATGGGCGACGGACCTCTTCGCGCCGGAGAACGAGGACAGCCGTTACACCACGAATGTTGAGGCATTCCTCGGCGCCCAGCAGGAGTGGATGGCGAACAACCTGCCGAAGCGCGGGGTCATTGCCGAGGTCAATGACTACGGCCAGGTCAAGCTTCCGCCCAAGGCCGAGCGTGTCCACGGCAAGCAGGCGAAGTCCGACCATACCGCGCTCTACCTCGACCGCAACGGCAAGGTGCAGAGTGTCGTCTACCGCTTGCCCGACCCGAAGAAGGCCAAGGGCAAGAACGGCGCGGACGACCCTTCCGTGACCACGAAGCCGCGTCCTGACGTGACGCGCAAGGGAAGCGACATGATCGGCGACTTCCGCACCGACGCGCTTCACGAAGCGTTGGCGCGCGCGCCGATCGAGGACGACACGCTGATGGCGTTGCTCGTGCTCGCCTTCGCCGGCCGCAACATCTCCATCGCGTCCGGTTCGGGCGACGACATCTATGGCTACGCGAGGATGGACCGTCACGCGGTGCGGCTGATCGGCGAGGACGGCAAGCTGGGCTTCGACCGCGAGACGTTGCAGCAGGCGGCCCGCGCCGTGCTGGTCGACGTGCTGTCGTGCCGGGAAAGCCGGTCCCAGTCCGGCATCGTCGCACGGATCGCCGGCGAGGCGATCGGCGCCGATACCTTCCTGCCCAACATGGGCACGGAGGAGTTCCTGTCCTGCCTGTCGCGTGCGGCCCTCGAAGGCTCGTGCAAGGACACACCCGTCCTGCCGCGACAGCGGGTGAAGGACACGAGGGCGGCCCTCGTCGAGCACTTCCAGGACGGCCGCTTCGTGCATGCGTCGGCGCAGTTTGCGCCCGACACGGCGGAGCTGACCAACTGGCTCGCACGGTATGAAGCCGACGACGACGAGGATCTCGACGACCAGGCCGAAGCCCCGGCCGGCGACGCCGCCGATCCCAACGGCGAGCCGTCCTCGGACGAGGACGAGTTCCGCGAGGCGGCCGAGTAAGGCCGGACATCCTCGTCCCGAACGATATCCCGCCGCCGGCTCCTGCCGGCGGCGGCTTTGTTTCAACCATCCAGAACAGGAGGACATTATGTCCGCTCATCTCGCTTTTGAGGCACCTCTTGGTTCGATCGTCGCCTGGTCCGACGGGACCTCTCGGCCACCGGAGCGCCACCGTAGAAAGCTCGATGCCTGGACGACGAACAACAGTCGAGGGCGTCTCATCAGCAAACAGGGCGGTCCAAACTTAGGGACCGTCGGCAGTTTCACCCTGCATGAAGCCGACCATGGGGCAGGTGGTATCATAGCCATCCGCGTCTACCGCACGTTCTCGCTGAGCTCCGGCCTGCTCTTCACCGTCGTGGAGCGTCCGCCGGCAGGCGCAGTGCGTGTGTTGGATAGGCCGGGCGACCAGCCTAAACTCCTTCACCTTGCTTCCCATCGCGCCGCAGCTGAGGAATGGCTCTCCCGGCATGACTATCCCGGCGCCGTGCTCGAGGACGTCACAGCCGAAGAGGCCGCAGCTGGTGGTGTCGAAGGGAGGGCCGCATGATACCCTCCTCTCCGCATAGGCAGAGCTCCACCTCCGAGTTTCCGGAGGTCGAATATGGGCGAACATCCGACGGCATGCTCGCCGCACGTGTCGCCGACACCGCGTTCGCGATGGCGTTGGCGTGCGACGGTCACCACTATCTCGTGACCGGCTGGCGCATCTCGCGTCCGATCGATCAGTGGACACGGTCCGATTTCTACGGCCATTCCGGCGATCTCGCGGACGAGGCGGCGTTCCGGGCCAACGTCGGCGAAAACGCCCAGCACCAGCTCGAGAAGCGGGCGCTCGGCCGCCGCGATGTCCGCTCGTCGGCCAACACGCCCTGGGGTGTCTCACAGGGGGCCACCCTCTATGCCGAGGATGTCGTCTTCCACTCGACGGCCGGTCACGGCGGCTTCCATCTCTCGGCCACACGCAACCGCATGGTCTCTTCAATGCTCCGCGCCGAAGGCGGCTGGTACGAGGAGGACGCCGCCTGGGCCATTGTGGCGATCACCTTCCCGCATCTGTTCACCACCTATGAGTGCCGTTGCGCCGACCGGACCCTGCGCGATTCCTGGCCCGACGCCTGGGAGGCGATCTTCGGCCGCAGCCTGACCCCCGGCGAATCCTGGACGAAGGATCGCCGGGCGTTCGAGGAAAAGCACGCCGACGACTGGATCGTGGTCTCCGCGATCACGTCCGAGCACCGGAAGAAGTTCGTTGAATGCGTCGCGACGCCCGGCGGCAAGCGGGGGCCGGGAACCGAGGAACGCCGATTCCTGGTTCCCTCGGACGAATACGAGATCGGCCGCTTCGGCTTCGTCATCGATATGACCCGTCACCAAGTCTATGCCGGTCCGTCGAGCTTTATCGGCTGGCAGCGTAGGGGGTCGCCATGACGTCTTCCGCCAAACGACCGCCCGATCTCGCCACGTTGGAAGATGCGCGGCGGCAAACACAGCGACAGCTCGACCTCATCAACCGCCAGATCATCCGCAAGATGACGGCGCTGATCCCGCAGCTGTCGCCCAAGCCCACCGCCTACCGGCGCGGCAAACCTCCCGATTCCAGCGCGTTCCTCGAACGCTACCGTTCGAACCTGGTGGCGATCACGTCGGAGCGCCAGCCGGAGATCGACGCGCTGTCACGCAAGCTCGCCCGGCAGGATCGGGCGATCGCAGCCTTTCGCGATCGCCATGCGACGTCGAGCAGCGATTCCAAGGAGCCTGTGTCATGATCGTTTACAACGTGAGGCGCCGGTGGTTCGCCATGAAGGGCGACGCCGAACAGTACCGCATCCGCGAGGGGCTGCCTCCAGGCGCCACGACGAAAATCAGCATCGAGGACAGGACCCAGCTCGCGGCTCTTCTCGACGCGCTCTGCGAACCGCCGGCTTCCTCTGCCGAAGGCGGCACACAGGTCGCAACCGTGCCCAAGCGCGTCATCGACAATGCTTTTGTCGATCGCGATCTAGACATTCCAAAATTCCTTCGGGACAGTTGGGATCGGCTCATGGCCGGAAAAGGGGAATAGCGATAACTGGCAGTTTGCCATGGACGAAGCCACGCACGCCGCCTTCAAGCGGCTTCAGAGGACATGGCGTGCGACAGCCGACGCTGATGCTAGCGTTCCCGGAAATATGGCGTGCGAGCGAGCAGCCGCTCGATGCCGTAGATCACAACGGCGGTCACCGCCACGACAGCCGCCGCGGGGCCGAAGTCGTTCAAGGTGATATTGAAGGCCGTCACGGCCCCAATCATCACAGCAACACCGACAATTGCCGATGCCCAATGGCGCGTATCGGTCGGCGATCTGTTGGTGAGGACCGTGTAGGTGCCGATTAAAACCACGCCGAAACCAAGCAGCGTCAGCGCGTTTGGCAGATACTGTCCCAGAATGCCGGAGAAGAGTGCTGCGGCAACTACTGCCACGATCTTGGCAGCCCACTCGCGCCCACGGATCGACAAAGCTGTCATTGCGCGCCTCGCTCCAACACAACCGACGGGTATCCTAGAGCTAGCGTTCCTGGCCTGTCTTTTCAACGCCTATGTCGCCGCCTGCACGATCATCGCCGATGACGTGCAACCGACCCGGCGATGAACTATGCTGACCCTAGCGCCCCGGAGCGGGATCATGGACGAACCCACACGCGGCGCGTTCGAGCGGCTTCTGAAAATCGCCCGAAACGACACGGGCCAGTCGGGCCGGGCGGCAAGCTTCATCCTGGCCTGGTGGAACGCCGGCAGTCTCGGCGGCTTCGATGTCGCCGATCTCTTCGCGGTCGACGCGGCCATCGCCGCTGACATGCGCTGGTGTTCGGCTGGATCGCCGGCAGGTCGAACGCGGAGTACCCCACAGCCTATCGCGCCGAGATCGAGGAGATCATCGCGCAGTGGCGGCCGCTGGTCGCGCAGCGGGCGACCGAGACCGCGTAGCGGTCCTCGCCGACGGGCGACCGCGGCGTCGGCTTATCCCGCGGTGGATGGATCGTCCTCGCGCACCTCTCCCGCAGCGCACGCGGTTCGATCAGGATCATCGGATCGTTGCGGTTCCCGGCGTCGTTGGCGATCGCTGCATTTCGGCGATCAGGCTGATCTAGGCGTTCGGCTGCGACGAGAACGATTTCATGTGTGCCGTGCTGCCGGTCGGACCGGACGCGGGAGGTGAAGCGAACGGTCATGCGTGGCCTTTCCTGCGGCTTCCCTTATCGGCAATCCAACCCCTGTCGGCCCTCCCTTCGGTCTTTGCTGCGGTCGTAAACCGTCGGCCGGACGCTTCAAGGCCGCTTCGCGCCGCGGGGCGGCCGGAACCGCCGATCTCGGCAACGCCGGGCCGCGGCCCGCGCGAGGGCTGAGAGCCCTGCTTGGCCGCAACCCGACGTCGCTCGCTCTGGCGTCTCCGGACCCTGAAGCGTCCGCCTGTCGCCGGTTTTTTCCGACCGCGCCCGAAGGGAGGGCCGGCACGGGTCGGCCTGAGCCTTCGGGAGAAGGCAAGGAAAGGAAATTCCCATGACCAAGTCCGCTCGCACTCCCCGCCAGTCCGCCAAGGTCGTCCAGCTTCGCAAGGCCACCACTGTCGAAATGGTCCGCCTCTGCTGCCCCGACGCCAGTCAGGTCACGCTCATCGCCGAGAGCTTCGGCCTCGCCATCCTCGACAGCGACGGCATCCGCGACCTCCACGAGCGCATGATCGTCGAAACCGCCCAGGCGCTCGGAGAAGGTCTCGGCGAGCGGGCGATGCAGATCCACCTGCAGCGGATCGTCGGCGCCTATGTCGGGTCCGCCCATGGCGCCGGCCAGTTCTACAGCCGAGCGGTGACGGAGGCCCGCGACGCAACCGCCAAGGCGGCCAACGACGCCCGCGACGAGGACCTCGACGGCCCGGCCGGCTTCGACAGCGCGGCACAGCGCAAGCGCGAGTTCGCCGCCGACATGGCGCTGCAGTCCCACGCCCTGCGCATGGCGGCCGAGGGTGCGGTCGCAGCGTACGAGCACATCGTCGGCGAGCGCTGGAAGCCCTTCGAGCGGCAAGTCGAGAATCCCGGCCAGACTGTCAGCCGCAAGTCGGCTGAGCTCCAGCTGGCGGCCTTCGGCTGAGCTGGTCCGGGCGATGCTTCGGCCTCGCCCCCTCATCTGCGGCATCACGAGGCCGGTCCCTCACGGGGCCGGCCTTTCGTCGTGTCGCTATCGCGCCGCGCCGGCGCGCGGGCTCAGCGGGAAGTTCGCCGCATCGTCGTTCCACGGATCGAACACGAACGCGCCCGACGGGCGCGTGTCGTTCACGTTGCGGGTGACGAGATAGAGGTTGCGCTCGATCGCCGTCGCGGCGAGCAGCGTGTCGATCACCGGCGGCGAGTGGCCCCCGCTGCCCCTCTTGACTTCGCCTGAAATCCGTCCCCAACGCCGGACGACTTCGTCGCCGAGCGACAGCACACGCCTTCCGAAGCGTTCGGCGAGCGCGTCGCGCGCCGCGATGTAACGCGGCCGCTCCGCATGATCGTCAGGAAGGTTGTGGATCCCCTTGTCGTATTCGGCGAGCGTCAGCACGCTGATATGGAAGGTGTGCTCATCCTGCCCGGCCGCCCAATTCTTCACCGACGGCGCGCCCTGCGGATTGATCAGTGCGGCCACGACATTGGTGTCGAGCAGCCAGCCCTTCAAAGCTCGACGTCCCGGCCGCGGTCCATCTCGCGCTCGAGATCGAGCCCGCCAAGATGCAGACTCTCCATGAACGTGACGAACGGCGCACGGGGTTTCTCCGGCGCGAGGCGCTCGAACTCCTCGACGCTCATGACGACCACCGCGTCCTGGCCGCGCACGCTCACGCGCTGCGGCCCGTCCTCGCGGGCATGCCGCACCACCTCGCTGAAGCGCGCCTTCGCGTCCTCGAGCTTCCACCGTGCCGTGGCCGCTCCGGTCGCGGACTTCTTCGTCTTCGTCAATTCCGCCTGCCGGCCCATCGATCCACACCTAGTCAGCTAGTCAGATAGATAGCACGGGCAAGGCAGGATTTCCAGATCGCAGTGCAGGAATGGCGACGAAGAGGGTAGGGGGAGGCGCCCGCGCGGCCCGTCCCGGTTGTCGGTCCTGCCGGGGCCGGCGGCCGGCGCAGCGGCTTCGCCGCCCTCCTCCTTGTTCCGGCCCTTCGGGTGCGCCGGCCCCCTGATCTCCCCGGCCTGGGACCCCGTGACGGGCCGCGACGGGCGCGGCCCTCGAACGGAGGTTCAGGACATGAAAAAAAGAGAGGAAAAGTCGCGCGGCGATATCTATGCGCGGATCACCGAGAAGATCGTCGCCGAGTTGGAGAAGGGCGTCCGCCCCTGGGTGCAGCCCTGGAGCGCGGCCAACACCACGGGCCGGATCACGCGCCCGCTGCGCCACAATGGCGAACCCTATACCGGCATGAACGTGTTGCTCCTCTGGTCCGAGGCGATGGCGCGAGGCTTCGCCTCGCCGATCTGGATGACCTTCCGCCAGGCCAGCGAGCTCGGCGCCCATGTCCGCAAGGGCGAATCCGGCTCCATGGTCATCTACGCCAGCCGCTTCACCAGGACCGAGACCGACGCCCGCGGCGACGAGGTCGAGAAGGACATCCCGTTCCTGAAGGCCTATTCGGTCTTCAACGTCGAGCAGATCGAGGGGCTGCCGGAGCACTATCACCACAAGCCGCAGCCCGCTCCCGATCCGATCGAACGCATTGAGCACGCGGACCGCTTCTTCGCCAACACCGGAGCCGTGATCCGGCACGGCGGCTCGCAGGCGTTCTATTCGCCCTCGACCGACCATATCCAGATGCCGCCTTTCGAGGCGTTCCGCGACGCGGCGTCCTATGTCGCGGTGCTCAGCCACGAAAGCGTGCATTGGACCGCGGACCCGCGTCGCATCGGTCGCGATCTCAGCCGCTACGCCAGGGACCGCAGCGAGCGGGCACGCGAAGAACTCGTCGCCGAAATCGGCTCGGCGCTGCTCTGCGCCGATCTCGGCATCGTGCCGGAACTCGAGCCGCGGCCCGATCACGCCGCCTATGTCGGAAGCTGGCTCAAGGTGCTGGCCGACGACAAGCGCGCGATCTTCCAGGCCGCCGCCCATGCGCAGCGTGCCGTCGCCTTTCTGCACGGCCTGCAGCCGCAGGCGGTCACCGAGCGGGAGGCAGCCTAATGGTGCTTTCCGCTCACCAGCGACGCCTGCTGAACGGCGCGCTCGGCGGCCGGCTGCTGGCGGCATGCTTCGGCGCCGGCGTCGACTCCACCGCCATGCTCGTGGCGCTGAAGCTCGCAGACCTGCGCCCCCATCTCATCACCTTCGCCAACCTCAATGCGGAGAAGCAGGAGATGCTCGATCATCTCGATTGGATGAACGCGGTGTCGGTGCAATGGGGATGGGACACCGTCACTGTCTGCCAAAAGGAGACGCTTCCCGGCACGGGCTATTCCGATCTCTACGACAACTGCATGACCAACGAGACGCTTCCGAGCCTCGCATTCGGGCTGAAATCCTGCTCGATCAAGTGGAAGCAGAAACCGCAGGACCAGCTCATCAAGGGCGTGAAATCGGGTCCCAACGCCTGCAGTCCGCATCCGATCTGGATCGAGGCGCAGCGGCGGGGCCAGCGCATCGTCAAGCTGATCGGCTACGATTGCTGCCGCGCCGACATGCGGCGCTCCCGCAACCTGCCGGAGGCCGACGCGGATTTCGATTTCAGCTATCCGCTCCAGATTCTCGGATGGGATCGCGCCGCTTGCGTCGACGTCATCACCGGGACGCTCGGCGCCGAGATGGTGCCGATCAAATCGGCCTGCTTCTTCTGCCCGACGTCGAAGATCTGGGAACTGTATTGGCTGGCCGCCCACCATCCCGACCAGCTCGAGCGTGCGCTCGCCCTCGAGCGCAACGCGCTGACAGGGCGGCACAGCCGCTTCGACGCGATCGAGTTCGGAGCCTCATGGGACGAGCTCGTTCGCACGGCCGACCGATTCCCAAGCACGTCTACCACCGTCGGTCTCGGCCGAAGTTTTTCGTGGAACCAGTGGGCGCGGGTCAACGGCGTGGTCGACGAGAATTTCCGCGTCAGACGCGGCGCTGTCGATCGCGCCCGCTTTCTCGCGCTGGCTGACCAGCTTCGTCGCGACGACAACGCAGTCGACAGACGCGCCGCCGCGTAGGCGACGGAGCGCAACAGCTCACAGGCGGAAATCGCCGCCCCGACATCCGAAGAAGAGGATACTCCCGTGACCCAAACAGCTCCGTCCCACCGGACGGGCGCGATCCCGCGCGCGCTCGACCCTGAAACAATCGACTGCCCCTCCGGCGGGAACGATCCACGCCGACGCGCTGTCGCTGACCGCTCCGTGCGCGCCGAGGTGCGCAATCCCCTCCTGAGGCTGCGCGCGACCAAGCAGATCCTGGCGCTGCCGCCGGAAGCCCGGCGAGCGCTCGCCGCACTGCTCCATGACTTGTCGCTGGATGCGCGCGAGCGCGCCCAACAGAGCTGGAGCCGCAACAAGGCGCCGATGGCGGTCTACTGGAAGGTCGTGAGCGTCTACGCCGGAAACCTCCATCGGGTCGTGCGCCCGACGATGGCTGAGATGGCGATGCCCACCCATGCGTATTCGTCCAGATGCGAGTGCAGGCGTGTCGTCGAAGGGGAGGGCGCGTGATGTTTCTGGCGAGCGACCCACAGATCACGTCGATGATTGCGGCCGGCATGCCGGTCGCGATCGGCGTCTCCGGCGGAAAGGACAGCCAGGCGGCCGCCCTTTCCGTCTTCGAGCATCTCGACCGGGCCGGCCATGCCGGGCCGCGCATCCTGGTTCATGCCGACCTCGGCACCGTCGAATGGCGGGCGTCGCTCCCGGTCTGCCAGGAGCTTGCCGACCATCTGGGAAGCGAGCTGGTCGTCCTGCGGCGCCGGCGTGGCGATCTCATGGACAGGTGGGAAAGCCGCTGGCAATCCAGCGTGAACCGGTATCAGGATCTCAGCACGGTGACGCTGGTGCCGTGCTGGAGCACGCCCTCCATGCGCTTCTGCACCTCGGAGATGAAGACGCATCCGATCGAGGCGATGCTCAAGCGCCGCTTCCCGGCCCAGCCGATCATCAACGTCACCGGCGTGCGCCGGGCCGAAAGCCGTCGGCGGGCCCGGCTGACGGTCGCCGATCGGAGTTCCGATGGTCGCATCTGCAACTGGCGGCCGATCCTGGACTGGAGCGAGGCCGAGGTCTTCGCCTGCATGGCGCGACACGGTCTCGAGCCGCATCCCGCCTATCGTCAGTTCGGCATGAGCCGTGTGTCCTGCCGATTCTGTATCATGTCCAGCCTGCCGGACCTGATCGCCGCGACGCGCCAAGGGGAGACGCACCCGCTCTTTCGCCGTCTCGTGTCCCTCGAATCCCGCAGCGGTTTCGCGTTCCAGGGCGCACGGTGGCTGGGCGACATCGCTCCCCAGCTGCTCACCCGAGCTGAACGGGAGCAGCTGGCCTATGCGAAGCTCCGTGCTGCCAAGAGGATTGAGGTGGAGAGCACCATCACCAACGACATGCTCTATGTCCGCGGCTGGCCCACCCGGGTGCTGTCAGATCGCGAGGCGGACACGCTGGCATCGGTCCGTCGCGTGGTCACCGATCTCTATGGCTTCCGTTCGAGCTGCCTTGACCGGAGGTCGATCCAGGCGCGGTATCGGGAGCTCCTGTCTCTACGCCAGAGCAAAATCGCAAGGTCGCGTCCGTGAGGCGCGCCGTCATGCCCGCTCTCAGCTTCCCGCGCGTCTCATTCGAGGCGATCGATCGGGATGCGCTGAACCATCACCTTGTCGCCTGGAACCACGCCATGGGGCCGGTCAACCGGCCGACACGGGGCTGGTCGCACGGGCTTCGTTGCGACGGAGAGCTGCTGGCCGTGGTCGCCACCGATACGCTGATCCGGCCGCGCGTTGCCGGTCTGTCGCGGCGGCACGCGATCGAGCTGTCGCGGCTTTGCGCGGCGCAGCCCGATCTGTGCCGGGTCGCGCTGAGGCTCTGGCGCACCTTCGTTTTCCCCGCGCTTGTCTCGATCGCGGTTGCCGATGGGCATTGAGCTATCAGGACGCGGCACTTCATTCGGGCAATCTCTACCGCTTCGACGGTTGGGTGCGGCTCGCCGTCTCGCGGAGCGGGACCGATCCGCGGACGGGACGGGTAGGACGTCGCAAGGTCGTCTGGGGCTGGTGCGACTGCGCCGACGAGCGACGGCGCCGCGGCATGACCGCAGCCGGTTCAACCGAACCATCACGCTCTTCCCCCGACGTCAGCGGGCCGGCGGACCTCGACCCCTTTAGCCTTCGGGACCCGTTCCAGACGTCGCCATACCGTTGAGCATGCGGTTGTATCGTTATCGGTGTCCTGAGGCGGCGCGCTCAGCCCTCGCACTGGCCAGCCATCGATGTCGCTTCCGGGCGGGAGGTCGCCGACAGGCGGCAAAGCCCGGTCCCGCGTCGCCCGGCGGCGGCGAGGCCGGTGCCGACATTGGCGGCATGGCGCTGTCGCCGGCATTCCGTCTCCGGTTCTGCTGCCGGTGGACTGGTCCCTCCGATCCGAAACTGAGCCCCTAAGTCCGTTCGGTTTGCGACCGCAACCCCGCACGGCACCGGACCGTGTTGTCGCTGCGCGCCTGCCCGCACCACTCCGGGCCTTTGGGGGCGAGCCGTCGCGTGCCGCGCCGGTTGCAGACGCCTCCCGACGTCCTTTGCAGGGTCTCGTTCGGAGGGACGGTCCCCCGAACGAGCAAAGGAGACAGGAAATGACCAACATCGTTCTTCTCGCCGGCAACGTCGGCAACGACCCCGAAACCGCAACCACACGCGGCGGCACCAAGATCACCGACTTCCGCATCGCAACCTCCCGCCCGCGCCGCGTCGACGGCAAGGTCGTCAAGGGCGAGAACGGCTACGCCGAGCAGGGCACCGAATGGCACCGCATCAAGTGCTTCAACGGCCTGGCCGAGACGGTGCAGAAGCACTGTGTGAAGGGCATGAAGGTCTCGGTGATCGGTCGCATCCACTACACGCAGTGGAAGGACAGCGAAGGCGTCGAGCGCTACGGCTCCGAGATCATCGCCGACCGCATCGAGTTCCTCGCCTGGCCGAAGCAGCGCGAAGCAAGCAGCAGCCAGACCGATGTCGACGACGAGATCCCCTTCTGAAGCGCGGATCGCATGGCCCCGCCGCGAGGCGGGGCCATCTCTCAACAGAAGCAGGAGCACCATAATGTGCAAGGTTCTGAATGCCCGACACGTCGGAAAAGCAGCGATCGACGGCCGCGTCTACATCGGCCGCCCGAGCAAATGGGGAAACCCGTTCGTCATCGGTCGCGACGGCACACGCAACGAGGTCATCGCGAAATATCGAGCTTGGATCGTCTCGCAACCCGAGCTTATGAACGCCCTGGACGAACTGCGCGGCCACGATCTCGTCTGCTGGTGCGCGCCGCTGGCATGCCATGGCGACGTCCTCGTCGAGCTCGCAAATCCAGGACGTGGCGGATCGCGCAGCCAGGGAGCCATGTCATGATCATGTGTAGGCAGGGCGATCTCTTCGCAGCGCCGGCCGACATCCGCGTCAATCCGGTCAACTGCGTCGGCGTCATGGGTGCCGGCCTCGCCCTTGCGTTCAGGCGGCGCCACCCAGCCATGTTCAAGGCCTATCAGCAGGCATGCGCGGCCGGCGAAGTGAGGCCCGGTCGCCTCCACATCTGGCGCTCGCCCTGGATCATCAACCTTCCCACCAAGCGTCATTGGCGCGATCCCTCGCGTCTCGATGACGTTGCCGCCGGGCTCGATGCGCTGCGCGACTACCTGACGCCGCTCGGGCCGGTGACCGTGGCCCTGCCGGCGCTCGGCTGCGGGCGCGGCGGGCTCGACTGGCCCCGCGTGCGCGATCTGGTCGAGGCGAAGCTCCGCGGTCTGCCCGCGATTGTCCACGTCTACGCGCCACCAACGTCGTAGGGCGTGTAATCGCAAACGGGGGTCTGCTCAGATCGTCCCATGGTGCCATGTCGGTCCGAAGGCCTCAAGGACGAGCGGTGCCCCCAATTTTCAGCCGCCGCCCAAAGAGGGCGTCGTCAGAAAATCGGCTCCCCCACTCGCCGCCGCTGGCGGTCGCTGCGCGATCCTTGACCCCTCCGGCCCGCCACGGCCGCCGGCGTCGTCCTTCACAAACATCAAGGAGACGACGATGTCGATCGATCAACACATTGAAGAGCTACGGGCCGAGCTGCGGAATGCCGTCTATCCCGACGAGCGGCGCTGGATCGAGGAGGAGCTCGTGATGGCGCTGGCCGAGCGCGAGGCGATCTGGGCCGAGCAGGAAGGCCTTGCCAGCAGCGAGCCGCCCTTCTAGGGCGGCATCGCGCCTCGGACGCGCTCGGCGGCCTCAGCCGTTGAGCGCGTCCTTCAAGGCCTTCGCCGGCGCGAAGGCCAGCTTCTTCGCCGCCGCGATCTTGATCGTTCCCCCGGTGGCCGGATTGCGGCCCTCGCGTGCCGGCGTCGCCTTCACCTTGAACTTGCCGAATCCAGGAATGTTCGTCTCGGCTCCGCTCGCGGCCGCCGCCGCGATCTCCTTGAATATGTTGTCGACGATGGTCTTGGCCTGCGCCTTGGTCAGGTTCTGCGTTGCCGCGATCTTGTCGGCGATCTCGGTTGCTGTCGTCATGTCGGGAGGTCTCCTCTCGGGTGGATCAATCCCCTCTATGGCAACGAATGGGCCGCGGCGGTAGGGGAGGCTCTTGGGTGACAGCGCGCATCCACCGAAAAGCGCGGAATTGCTGGCGTTTCGCCGCGTTCAAGCGGTGTCGCCATCGCGATATCCCTTGCGGCGCTTCGCGCGTTCGACGCGGATGGAGGCACTGGTGGCCTCGCCGTCGCTGTCGAAGGTCTCCACCATCAAGCGGCCGTTCGTCCCGATCCGGCCCCAGTTGCGGATGATCGAGGCGCCTCCGAACAAGGTCGGCTGGATGGCGAGCGTATAGAAGCGCCGCATGTTCCGCGACGGGTCGATGCGGCGAAGATGAACAGGGCCTGATGCCTGGATTTCCATGACCGGAGTCTCGCTTCCTTCAGAAGCGGCGTCCAACGACATCGCTGAATCAATGCGGCCCGACCGATTCATGTTCGTGATGAATCGGCGTCATCGGCCGACACATGGTTGGGATGGCGTTCGGAAGAAAGGCTTGGGCGAGGTCCCTTCGGGACACGGCTCTACTCGCGCCCAGCGGCGCTCACCGAACCCGCTGCGCGGTTTCGGCCCATGCGGGTGACGAACCTCTCGCGGCGCGGCGATGCCGGCGGGGATAGGAGACGGGCGCCGCGCGGGGAGGGTGCAGGGCCGGCTGGTCGCCGGATACGGACGCGCCCTTCGGGCGCGGGGCTCTTCTTCTGACGTCCGATCATACGCCAGCCCATCCGGCGTCAAGGACATCGCGGCCCCTCCAATTTTCAGCTCCGACCCTAAAGGGCCGGATCAGAAAACCGGTTCCTCCGCTTGCCGCCGCTGGCGGTCGCTTCGCGATCCCTGACCCCTCTGGTCAACGGCGTGGCCACCTTTCGTCAGAACGAAAGGAGAAAGTTATGACAAAGTTCAATCCCGTCACGCTGATCCGCCGCCTCGATGGCATCCGCGCGGACACACTCGCCAGCCGACACACTTGCGGGACGGCCTTCGCCCGCGAGCTCCACGGCCGCCTTCTCGAAGAGATCGAGGCGATGGTTGCCGACCTCCAGCGAGAAGTCGAGACCTGGAAGGAATTGCACGCTCACCGCCGCGACTCGGAAGCCGACGCCTTTCTCTTCAAGATTTACTACGACCGCACGGTGTTCGAGCATCGATGGATGCACGGAGGCAAAATTTCAATCCTTGACGATATCTATCTCGTCCACAGGGACGGCGAAGGCGAGGCCTGCGTCGTGGCACTCGATTACGCGGAGGTCCCGACCGCCCAACTGGAGGGACTGCCCGACCTGTTCGACAAGATCGAGCGGGAGATCGGCGTGCATATCGTCGCGGCACGGGTCAACCGTGGCTGAATCCGAAGGAAGGCAGGGTTCGCCCTGCCTTCCTTCTTCCCTGCTCGATAGCGCGCCGGAGCGGATCGACCGCTTCCGGCGCGCTGGCGGGCGACGAGGTGCCGCCGGCCGGCTGGTCGCCGGAAACGGACACGGCGCCTGGCGGCGCCGTGGTTGTGTTCACTCTGCCGTCCTATTTTGCGGGCCGCGCCCATCGCCTCAAGGACATCGCGGTTCCCCCAATTTTCGGCCGCCGCCCGGAAAGGGCGTCGTCGGAAAATCGGCTCCCCCGCTCGCCGCCTCTGGCGGTCGCTGCGCGATCCCTGACCCGATGCGCGACTTGCCCGCTGCCGATCTCCGTCATCGCAATGAAAGGAGATCAGCATGACAAACTTCCTCACCGCCTATCTCGTGGATGTCGAGCGCCGGACGATCCGTGCCGTCACGATCGATCCGAGGAACAGCCTCGCGGAAATCCGCCGGCACATCGGATGTGAGCTTATCGACATAGTGCGCATCGACAGGTCGCATTGCATCATCGTGGACGACAATGGCCTGACCGATGAGCTGACCTGCTTCACCGAACTGAAGGACTACGCCAGCCCGCTCGCGGGCAACCTGCTCATCGTCGGCAATGACGCCGCCGGCGAGACGGTTTCGGCGACCCTTCCAATCGAGGACATCGCGGCGAGGCTGACGATCCGGTTCCCCGTCCTTTCCCCGACATTCGAGGTGCTCAACGGGCCGGTCGTCTTCGGGAGCCGCGTCGCCGGGTTCACGGTCAAGCTCATGTGCGTTGCGCCTACCGTCATCGCGACGGTTTGACGGCGCATTGCCGGGCCCGCTCCGCGGGTCCGGCTTCCACGGGTCTCACGGCTACGGCAAGTCGGGCATATCCCCATCGGCGACCCGCCACGTCCATGCATGCATTTCCGGCCGGCTCGCTATCATGTCCTGCAATGATTCCTCGAACTTCTCGTCTGATGAGGCCGGGACGACGAAAAGCGCGACCGGATTCTTCCTGTATTGAAGCAATGCATTCGCGATAGGTCGGTCAGCTTGCAGGTCGTAGCGCAATCCCTTGACACTTTTCTCGCGAAGCCGGGCGAGGGCGTCGATCAGCTTCTTTTCTGAAACCGTCTCGTACGGAATCCAATTCTCGGACACCACCATCACCGCAATCTCCTCGACGATGGCGAGGCCAGCCGCGTTCAACCCGAACGTCGAGACCGCAATCAAATGGGAGGATGGGTCCGCTCCCCAAAGTGAGAGCTCGCTTTCGAACCGCGTCTGCAAACGCCGATAGAGCGCGTCGTCGATCATGAAGGGGAAGCCGGGCATGTGTTTGATGACGAGCCGTTGGCCGACCCGCGCCGGCGCCACCTCCTTCACCTCGCCGATCAGCACCAGCAATTTACGCGGGCCACTTTTGGGTACCACCGCCGCTGCGAGTGCTGCGTTGCGACGCTGTTCGATCGCCTCCTTGCTCTCTGCGCGAAACGGCTCGGGCACGAACAGGATATCGCCGAGTGGTGCGCCTTTGGCGATCATCTGGTTGGCCGCCGCGAGAAGATGCCAGCGCACATTCCACCAATGGCGCTTACCTGCCCATCTGGACGTCCAGACGGTCAGCTCGGCTTCGTGCCATAGATAATGGAGCAGGCCGCGAAGCGACAGCCTCCTGGGATCTCCCGACACGCTCGCAGAACTATCTCGGCCTGGGACAGGGGCCGCCCGATTGCCTGTTTTCGCCAGGCTAAAGTCGAGCTTCAGCGCCGCCTTTCCAGTCTGCTCGTCGAGCTGGATCGCGTTGCCCATAAGCGCGCCAAGACCCGACAGATCGAAGGGCGATTCATAGGAGTCACAGGACGGGTCGTGCGCACCGCCGCTGAGCGGCATTCGCTTGGTCACGAAGAGATCGCCGATCCGCGCGATGTACATCGCGCATCCCGGATCGCGGCACAGGCACAGCGGCCGCTCCTTGCGCACGTAAGCGGCGGCGAGCGCGGCCTGGAGCTTCGGCCCCTCATCAGCATAGGTTTCGCCGTCAATCAGGAGACGTCGCATCACCTCCACAGCTCCAGATCGCGGCCGCAGCAGACACTCATGCAACGCCTGCAAGGCCTTGGCGGCTGCCCCGGTCCGGCCGCTATTCCCGGTTGTGCGCGGACCCGGGCCTCACTCGCCGGCCCTGCTCTGGCCGCGCCGTGGCGCGGCGTCCGCGTCCGGCGCCAGTTCCTCTATCGTCATCAAGAGATGCTGGGCTGTCGACGCTGGCAGATCGAGCATGCGCAACATCAGCTTTAGTTTGACGTCGGCCTCCTGCTCACTTTCGCCGAACAGATGAGGGGCAGCCGCATACAGCGCCTCGATTGGCGAGAAATCGAGCAACTCGGCGAGATGAATCAAGCGCGCGACCCTGAGCTTGGCGCCTGCCCTTTCATGTCGTGCATAAATCTCCTGATGAAGGCCGACCATCATGCCGACCTGCTCGCGATTGAGATTCTGCGCATCGCGACGTTCGCGCAAATAGCGGCTCAGTTCTTCCTCGATCTCCAGAAGGCTGCGAACACCGTTGAAGCCGGGCTTCCGCCAGATCGGCTTGTCAACCTCCGAGTCGTTTGTTTCGACAAGTCCGCGCCTTTCGATATATGTCTGGACGTCCTTGATGGCCATCTGCCCGGCTCGGTTTGAATTCGCTTCCCCACCCGCCAAAAACGACGGGAAAATTCCTGATTTGGCTCCAAACCCCAAAAATCAGAGCCAAAACGACAGTGTTCCTAGCAGGGATTGGAGCACGACATCAACTCGACTCTTGGGGAATAGGTCTGTGGAGACTGCAATTCCGATCAGAATCCGTTCGCGTCCAGATATTGTCGAATGGCTTTCTCCATGAGGGCTTGCATCGACGTTTCCATGTTGAAGGAAGCCAGCTTCAGCCTCCGCTTCATGTCGCGATCCAGATTGACATTCACGAAGTGATTTGCGCCTTTCATCCGCGCCCGTTTCATCTGCCGCAGCGCCTTGCTCGCCTCGCTGGATGTCACGCCTGTCCCCTTGTTCTCTGTCGCTGCCGGTGCGGGCGCACCCTGCGGCGCAGCCAGGCTTGCATCCCCGGTGTGATCCTGGGCCAAACTTGCCACCGGACGCTGACGGCGCGGCGCGGTGGCGAATTCGTCCAGCGACAGGCTTTCTTTCCCGCTCATGCCGCGCGCCCCGTCGTTGCCCCGTTCATGAGCAGTTGGTCGACTTCAGCGACCAACGCCTGCGTCTCCCGCCGCGCCTTGGCGATCGCCTCGGTCACCTCTTGCATCTGAAGCGTGCCGATGCCGTTGTGGATGTCCTTATAGACATTGCGCTCGAACACCTCGGTTCGGAACAGGTAGGTCCCGACCGTGTCCTCGATGATCGGCCTGATCTTTCGGTAAAGTTCCGTGTGCCTCACCGTCACCGTGATCCGGGTGCGCAACACGCCATGCCGGCAGCTCTTTCCCAGCGCCTCGTTGACCCGAAGAACATTCTCGAAACTGTCAATGGCGCCGAGCACTTCGCGTTTTGACGGCTGAATCGGCGAAACCACCAAGTCGGCGGCCGAAATCACAGCGTCCACAATCGACGTGTCCTCGCCGGGCGTGTCGATCAAGAGATGATCGAATACACCGGCGTTGTCCTCCCTCCAGCGCTCCAGCCCTCTTGCCGTCTTGTGGCTATAGACCTCGATGCCTTCGGGCTGGGCGTCTTTCTCCTGGCAATCCGACCACCACTTCATCAGGTTGTTGCGTCCGTCCATGTCGATCATGGCCACCCGTCCGCCACGTAGGGCATATTCACCGGCGATGTTCATCAGCGCGGTGGTCTTGCCCGCGCCTCCCT
>JAYSFJ010000023.1:0-54726 GCA_041913465.1 Mesorhizobium sp.
TCGAATATGGCGGCAACCGCCACGGCTTCCTCGCCTTCAGCGAGATCCATCCCGATTACTATCAGATCCCGCTGGCCGATCGGCAGGCGTTGCTGAAGGCGGATGCCGAAGACGCCGAGGAAGACGAGGCCGAGGAGGACGACAGGAAATCCCGCCGCCGCCGCGGCGGAAAGAACCGCGGCCGCAACAGCGACCAGAGCCGACGCGGCGCCGAACAGGCGGTGAAGGCCGATTCCGAGGCCGAGGACGGCGAAGAGGCCCAGCCCGCGGCGTTTGACGAGCAGCAGGAAGCGGCCGGCGATGCGTTCGCGGCGCCCGAGCCCGATGCGTCGGACGCTTCGCCTGTCTTCGACGAGTCGCCCGAACCGTCGGACGAGCCGGACGATGGCAAGACGATGCTTGCCGCGACCGACAGCGAGAGCGTGTCAGAGAGCGTCGAGGAGGCCGCGCGCAACAACGAGTCCGATTCGGACCATTCAGGCGAAGTCGAGGAGATCTCCGGCGCCGGCAGCGGCGAAGAGGACGTCGAGTCCGTCGGAGCCGAGGACGCGCTGGAAGAACTGCCGAGCCGCGCGCCGCGCCGCCCGAATCGCCGCCAGTACAAGATCCAGGAAGTGATCAAGCGCCGGCAGATCCTGCTGGTGCAGGTCGTCAAGGAGGAGCGCGGCAACAAGGGCGCGGCGCTGACCACCTATCTGTCGCTTGCCGGGCGCTATTCGGTGTTGATGCCGAACACCGCGCGCGGTGGCGGCATCTCGCGTAAGATCACCTCCGCCGTCGACCGCAAGCGCTTGAAGGATCTGGTCGAGGATCTCGAGGTTCCGCAGGGCATGGGCGTGATCCTGCGCACCGCCGGCGCCAACCGGACCAAGGCCGAGATCAAACGCGACTACGAATACCTGATGCGGATGTGGGAGACTGTGCGCACCCTGACGCTCCAGTCGACGGCCCCTGCCCTCGTCTACGAGGAAGGCTCGCTGATCAAGCGCTCGGTGCGCGATCTCTACAACAAGGACATCGAGGAAATCCTGGTCGCCGGCGACGAAGGCTATCGCGAGGCCAAGGATTTCATGCGGATGCTGATGCCGAGCCATGCCAAGGTGGTTCAGCCCTACCGCGACCCGATACCGATGTTCGCGCGCAACGGCATCGAGGCGCAGCTCGACCGCATGCTGCAGCCTCAGGTGACGCTCAAGTCGGGCGGCTACATCATCATCAACCAGACCGAGGCGCTGGTCGCGATCGACGTCAACTCGGGCCGTTCCACCAAGGAACACTCCATCGAGGAGACGGCGCTCCACACCAACCTGGAGGCGGCCGAAGAGGTCGCCCGCCAGTTGCGCCTGCGCGATCTGGCCGGCCTGATCGTGATCGACTTCATCGACATGGAGGAGAACCGCAACAACCGCGCGGTCGAGAAGAAGCTCAAGGACAATCTGAAGAACGATCGCGCGCGCATCCAGGTCGGACGCATCTCGCATTTCGGCCTGCTCGAAATGTCGCGCCAGCGCATCCGCGCCAGCGTGCTCGAATCAACCATGAAGCCCTGCCCGCATTGCGGCGGCACCGGCCACATCCGTTCCGACTCGTCGGTCGCGCTGCATGTCGTTCGCGCGATCGAGGAGTTCCTCATCAAGGACGCGCGCAGCCACATCACCGTGCGCACGCCGTCGGCGACCGCGCTCTACGTGCTCAACCACAAGCGGCGCAACCTGTCCGAACTCGAGGAGCGCTTCGGCCTGACGATCTCGATGGAGGCGGACGAGACGCTCGGCAATCAGCTCTACGCGATCACGCGCGGTGCCCCCGTGGAACGGCCGGTCGTGACGACCATCACCGAACTTCCGATCGCCTCCCCGGTCGAGGAGGAAGACGAGATCATCGACGAGGTCGAGGAGGAGGAGGTCGTCGAGAGCGAGGCCCGCGAGCGCCCCGCTCAGGCATCCCACGGCGAGCGTCGCGACGGCGAGGCCGATGATGGTTCACGCAAGAAGCGGCGCCGGCGCCGCCGTCGGCGCGGCGGTCGCGACCGCGACGGTGCCGAACAGGGCCAGCGTCCCGCCGATCAGGGCGGGCTCGAAGCCGCCTCGTCCGAGGATGACGGTGAAGGCGATGTCGAGGACGTCGGCGGCGAAGACCAGGATGCCGGCGAAACCATCGTCGCATCGGCACCTGGAAGCGCCGAAGGCGATGGCAAGAAGCGCCGTCGCGGCAAGCGCGGCGGCAAGCGAAATCGCCGCGATGCGGACGAACTTCTGGGCGAGGCCCCGAGCACCGAGGTGGAATTCGCCGAGGAAGAGGGCTTCGTCGCCCCCGCTCCGGCCGCGATTGTGGAAGAGCAGCCTGAAGTTGCCGTAGCCGTCGTAGAGGTCGAGCCGGTGGTCGAGGCCGAAGCTCCGGCCAAGAAGCCCCGGCGCGCGCCGCGCAAGACGAAAGCGGCCGCGGAAGCCGAGGTCGCAGTCGCTGCGCCGGTCGTCGCCGAGCCGGAGCCCGTCGCGGCCACCGCCGAACCGGCGGAGGCGCCCGTCGCCGAGGAGCAGCCCGCGCGGCCGTCACGCCGGCGTGTCACCGCGGCCGACATCGACGCCCCGGTCGTTCCGAAGGTCAGTTCGACCGTGGTCGAACCGGTGCCCGAGGACAAGCCCAAGAAGGGCGGCTGGTGGCAGCGCAAGAGCTTCTTCTGATCGCAGGACATTCTTGAGAAAAACCCGCACGGCCTGCCGGTCGCGCGGGTTTTTTCAATTTCTGCGCTCGGATCCGGCGGGGACCTGCCGGCGGGGATTGCGGAAGTGCCTGGCGTCAGTCCGCCTGCGGTGGCCTCGGCGCGAAAAGCGACCAGTTCATCGCCTTGGCGAGCTTTTCCAGGGCGATCGATCCGAGCTTGGAATTGCCGTTCTGATTGAGGCCGGGCGACCAGACGGCAATCGATGCCACTCCCGGTACGATGCACAGGATGCCGCCGCCGACGCCGCTCTTGCCCGGAATGCCGACGCGAAAGGCGAAATCCCCCGATCCGTCATAGTGGCCGCAGGTGAGCATCAGCGCGCAGATTCGACGCGCGCGCTCCGCCGAGACAACCGAATGACCGGTGGCGGGATGGCGCCCGCCGTGCGCCAGAAAGCGCCCGGCCAGCGCCAGCTGGCGGCAGGACACCGCAATGGCGCAATGATGATAGTACACCCCGAGCGGCAGTTCGGGCGCATGGGTGATATTGCCGAACGAGCGCATGTAATTGGCCAGCGCCACGTTGCGGTATCCGGTCGCCTGTTCCGAAGCGGCGACCTCGCGGTCGATGTAGATCGTCTCGTCGTCCGCCAGGAACTGGATGAAGCGCAGGATCTCGCCGATCGCCTCGCGCGGTTCGTGGCCGGCCAGCACGACATCCGTGACGACAACTGCGCCCGCGTTGATGAACGGATTGCGCGGAATGCCGTGCTCGTGCTCCAGCTGGACGATCGAGTTGAACGGGTTGCCGGACGGTTCCCGCCCGACCCGCTTCCACAGTGTGTCGCCGATCTTGCCGAGCGCCAACGTCAGCGTGAAGACCTTCGACACGCTCTGGATCGAAAACGGGATGTCGGCATCGCCGCTGGCGATAAGCCGGCCATCGTTCATGGCAACCGCGATGCCGAACCGGGCGACATCCACCTTCGCCAGTTGCGGAATGTAGGTCGCGACTTCGCCCCGGTCGGGGCGGGCTGCCATTTCGGCTGCAATGTCGGCCAGGACGGTCTCGATATCGGCGGCCATATCGCTCACCTCAGCCATTTCTCCAGCCGGTGCATGGCGGTCTCCATTTCGTTGAAGCTTCCCGCGTAGGAGAACCGCATGAAGCGGTTGCCGTTGGCGACATCGAAATCATGACCCGGCGTCGCCGCGACATGCGCCTCGGCGATCATGCGCCGCGCGAATTCCATGCTGTCGTTCGTATGGGCCGACACGTCGCAATAGGCGTAGAACGCGCCGTCCATCGGCGCGGCGATACGGAAGCCCAGCTCCGGCAGACGTCGAAGCAGCAGCTCGCGGTTCCGGCGGTAGGTGTCCTTGATCGCCTCCAGCTCCGCTGTCGCCCCGAATGCCTCGCAAGCGGCGATCTGCGACAGCTCCGGGGCTGAAATGTAGAGGCTCTGCTGCAATCGCTCGATCGGCCGAACCAGTTCGTCCGGCACGATCATCCAGCCGATCCGCCAGCCTGTCATGCAGTAGTATTTCGAGAAGGAATTGATGACGACCAGGTCGTCACCCAGCCCAAGCGCGGTCACGTCGGGAGCGGCATAGGCAAGGCGGTGATAGATCTCGTCGGAGATGACGGAGATGGCGAGCGCCCTCGCCTTCTCGACGATGCGGGACAGTTCGTCGGCGGGAATGACCGCACCGGTGGGATTCGCCGGACTGGCGAACAGCACACCCGCGAGCGGCGACGTCGCATGTGCTTTCTCCAGCAAGTCCGCGGTCAGATAGCCGGCATCGCCGAGTTCGATCTCGACCACTTCGAGACCGAGCGCTGCGAGGATGTTCCGGTACGCCGGATAGCCCGGCGACGTGATCGCCACACGGTCACCCGGGTCGAACATCGCCAGGAATGCGAGGTTGAAGGCCGCAGACGAGCCCGTCGTCACGATGACACGCCCCGGCGGAACCTCGATCCCGTAGTGATCGGCGTAATGTTGCGCGATGGCGTTCCGCAGTGAAGCCGTCCCCAGGGCGTCGGTATAGCCGATGCGCCCGGTGGCGAGCGCGCGGACGGCGGCCTCCCTCACCGCCATCGGCGCTGCGCCGGAAGGCTGTCCGACGGCCATCGAAATGACGTCAAGACCTTGCTGGCGCAGCCGGTTCGCCTCCGCAAGAACGTCCATCGCGTGGAACGGCTCGATGTGGCTGCGGCGGGAGATCGATATGGCCATGAATGCTCCGGTCTGCATGGTGCGCCGCACATTTGCCGGAATGGTGTGGGGATCACAAGTTCAGGAACGCCCCGTTTCGCCTTTTAATCGTCCCGATGCTCGTCTAGGTGTAGCCTCCGACATGACCGTTCACAGACCGCACAGCAGCTGGGTGAAGCGCTTGTCGCGCGCCGCGCTCGCGGCTGCGGTCGCGGTTCCGGCCGCGTTGTTTGCACCCGCCGCAAACGCACAGCAGCGCAGTCTTCCGATCGTCCGCGATGCCGAGATCGAAGCCCTGGTCCGCGACTATGTGCGCCCGATCCTCAAGGCCGCAGGCCTGACCAAGGCCGGCGTCGACATCGTCCTGGTCAATGACGATGGTTTCAACGCTTTCGTCGCCGGACGCCGCATGTTCATCAACACCGGCGCGCTGATGACGGCCGAGACCCCCAACGAGATCATCGGCGTCATCGCGCACGAGGCCGGTCACCTCGCCGACAATCATCAGGAACGGCTGCGCGACCAGCTCGCCCGTGCCCAGACAATGGCCGTCGTCGCCTCCCTGCTCGGCATCGGCGCGTCGGTCGCGGGAGCCGCGACGAATTCCGGTGATCTTGGGCGTGCCGGCACCGGCATCGCCATGGGCGGCGCGGAGGCCGCGCGTCGCACCCTGCTGGGCTACCAGCGTACGGAGGAGTCCGCGGCCGACATCGCGGCGCTTCGCTATCTCGATGCGACGGGCCAGTCCGCGCAAGGCATGCTGAAGACCTTTGGGCGCTTCCAGAGCGCGCTGGCGCTCAGCGGAGCGCGCGTCGACCCCTATCAGGCCAGCCACCCGATGCCGCGCGACCGTATCGCCAACCTGACCGAGCGCGCGCAGAAAAGCCCGAACTTCGGCAAGACGGACCCGCCGGCGCTTCAGCTCAGGCACGACATGATGCGGGCGAAGATTGCCGCCTTCACCGGCGGCCAGGGTGCAACGTCACGCATGTTCCGCAAGGATTCGCGCGGAATACCGGCCCTCTATGGCGACGCGATCACCACATATCTCTACGGCAATCCGCGCGCGGCACTGACCAAGATCGAGGCATTGATCAAGCAGCAGCCGCAGAATGCCTATTTTCACGAGCTGCGCGGCGACATCCTGATGAAGGCGAACCGGGCGTCCGATGCTGCCGACGCCTATGCCAAGGCAGTCAAGCTCGACCCCTCTCGTTCCGGGCTCATCAATGTCAGCTACGGGCAGGCCCTGCTCGCCATCGGCAGTCCGGACGCGGTCAAACGCGCGGTGACCGAGATCAGCAAGGGCATCGAGCGCGACCGGGAAAACCCGTCCGCCTACCGGCCGCTTGCACAGGCCTACGGGCAGATGGGGGAGATCGGCCTGGCGGAGCTCGCCAGTGCCGAGGGCGAGTACTATTCGGGCAAGTATCTCGACGCAAAGATCTTTGCCGCGCGGGCCCAGACGAAGCTCAAACGGGGCTCTCCGGGATGGGTTCGCGCGCAGGACATCATCAACTATCGCGAAGCGGGCAAGAAACGTAACTGACCCGATCGCGGGCGCAGGAAGGACTGGAACCAAGATGAGCAAGACGGTCGCACTCGGTCTGGCGGGGGTCGCAATCTCCGCCGCGATGCTTGGCTTCGGCTTCTACTCCGGCCAGCGGACGGCGGTTGCCGCCGCGCCACCGAGCGAGATGGCGACGTCTGGCGGCGAACGCGCACAGATCGAGGAGGTCGTGCGCGACTATCTTCTCGCCAACCCCGAACTGATGGTCGAGGTTCAGGCCGCCCTGGAGGCGAAACAGGCGGAGAAGCAGCGGGTCGCCCAGCAGACGACCATTTCGACCCAGAAGGATCAGATATTCAGCGGCAGGAACGACGGCTGGGGCGGGAATCCGCAGGGGAACGTCACCCTTGTCGAGTTCTTCGACTACAATTGCGGCTACTGCAAACGCGCTTTCCCCGACATGCAGGCGCTGGTGAAGGACGACCCCAACGTCCGCGTCGTCTACAAGGAGTTCCCCATCCTCGGGCCGGACTCGCAGAAGGCCCACGTCGTCTCGACCGCGTTCCGCGCGTTGATGCCGGAGAAATGGTCCGAGTTCCATCTGGCACTTATGGGTGCGTCCCGCGCGACCGAGGAGAGCGCGATGCGCATCGCCCTCTCGCTCGGTGCGGATGAAGCCGCTCTGCGCAAGGAAATGCAGAACCCGCAGATCGTCGCCGGCTTCGAGGCCACCTACGATCTCGCCAACAAGCTGGCGATCACCGGCACCCCGTCCTACGTGGTCGGCAAGGAAGTCGTGTTCGGGGCGCTCGGCAAGGCTGTGCTCGAGGAAAAGGTTGCGCTCGCACGGGGCTGTGGTAGCGAAACCTGCTGAAATACCCGCCATTGCCGCCGCGCGTTTGTGGACATTGCGACAAGGGCCTTGCGCTTGGCGGCGCACACTTTAAGCCGAACCGGTGGGTGGCCCGCGCCCGCGGCCATCGTGCCGGAATGGATTGCTGAATGACGAAACTGATTTACGTCCTCAACGGCCCGAACCTCAACATGCTGGGCGTTCGCGAGCCGGGAATCTATGGCGGCAAGACGCTGCCCATGATCGGCGAGGACTGCAGGGCCGAGGCGGCGCGGCTCGGTATCGAAGTCGATTTCCGCCAGTCGAACCACGAAGGTGTATTGGTCGACTGGATTCAGGAGGCCGGATCGAAGGCGAAGGGGCTCGTCATCAATCCCGGCGCCTACGGTCACACATCCATTGCCCTCCACGACGCGATCCGCGCTGTCCAGCCGCTGCCGGTCGCCGAAGTCCATCTCTCCAACATCCACGCCCGCGAGGAATTCCGCCACAAGACCATGATCGCGCCCGTCGCGACCGGAATGATCTGCGGTTTCGGTCCGCACGGCTATGTCCTGGCTCTCCAGGCGCTCGCCGCGCGGATCTGACCAAACGACAAGGAAACGCCATATGTCGACCAAGAAAACCGGTATCGACCAGCAGCTGATCCGCGATCTGGCCAGCATCCTGGACGACACCAACCTGTCCGAGATCGAGGTCGAGCAGGGCGACCTGCGCATCCGCGTGTCGCGGCAGATCAATGTTCAGGCCTATGCGGCCCCGGCCGCCCAGATCCCGGCGGCCGCGCCCGTAGTCGCAGCCGCGCCGATGGCGCCCGCTGCCCCGGCCGATCCTTCGAAGAATGCCGTTCCTTCGCCGATGGTCGGCACTGCCTATGCATCCCCCTCGCCCGACGCCAAGCCCTTCATCGAAGTCAGCCAGCAGGTGCGCGAGGGCCAGACTCTGCTCATCATCGAGGCGATGAAGACGATGAACCAGATCCCTTCGCCGCGCTCCGGCACGGTGACCGCGATCCTGTTCAAGGATGCGCAGCCGGTCGAATATGGCGAACCCCTCGTCGTGATCGAGTAGGGACGGAAAGGCGCACGCCATGTTCCAGAAGATCCTCATCGCCAATCGCGGCGAGATCGCGCTCAGGGTCCTGCGCGCCTGCAAGGAACTCGGCATCCAGACGGTCGTGGTCCATTCCACCGCCGACGCCGACGCCATGCATGTGCGCCTCGCCGACGAGAGCGTCTGCATCGGCCCTCCGGCCGCGCGCGACAGCTACCTCAACATCCACCAGATCGTCGCCGCCTGCGAGATCACCGGGGCTGACGCCGTCCATCCCGGCTACGGCTTCCTGTCGGAGAATGCGAAGTTCGCCGACATCCTGAAGGCGCACGGCATTACCTTCATCGGTCCGTCCGGCGACCACATCCGCATCATGGGCGACAAGATCGAGGCGAAGCGCACGGCCAAGCGCCTCGGCATTCCCGTCGTGCCCGGATCCGACGGCGCCGTGACGGAGGACAAGGAAGCCAGGCGTATCGCCGCCGAGATCGGCTACCCGGTCATCATCAAGGCGTCCGCCGGCGGTGGCGGCCGCGGCATGAAGGTTGCGCGAACGGAGGCCGACCTCGAGATCGCACTCCAGACGGCGCGCTCGGAAGCGGGTGCGGCCTTTGGCGACGACGCGGTCTACATCGAGAAATACCTGGAAAAGCCCCGCCACATCGAGGTCCAGGTGTTCGGCGACGGCATGGGCAAGGGTATCCACCTCGGCGAGCGCGACTGTTCCCTGCAGCGCCGCCACCAGAAGGTCTGGGAAGAGGCGCCCTCGCCGGCCCTCAACGCCGAGGAGCGCGAGCGCATCGGCGCGACCTGCGCCAAGGCGATCGCCGACCTCGGCTATTCCGGCGCCGGAACGATCGAGTTCCTCTACGAGGACGGCGAGTTCTATTTCATCGAGATGAACACCCGTCTCCAGGTCGAGCATCCGGTTACCGAGGCCATCACCGGCATCGATCTCGTGCACGAGCAGATCCGTGTCGCCTCGGGTGCCGGGCTCTCCGTCACGCAGGACGAAGTACGTTTCTCCGGCCACGCCATCGAGTGCCGCATCAATGCCGAGGATCCGCGCACCTTCACCCCCTCGCCAGGCACGATCACGCACTTCCATACGCCCGGCGGTCTCGGCATCCGCGTCGATTCCGGAGTCTATTCCGGCTACCGGATCCCACCTTACTATGACAGCCTGATCGGCAAGCTGATCGTGCATGGCCGTAACCGGGTCGAGTGCATGATGCGGTTGCGCCGCGCGCTCGACGAATTCGTCGTCGACGGGATCAAGACGACGCTGCCGCTGTTCCGCGATCTGGTCGGCAATGCCGACATTGCGAACGGCGACTACGACATCCACTGGCTCGAAAAGTACCTCGCCGACGAGGAGCAGTAGCCGGCGGCGATGTCGCGTCCGTTCGCGCCCGGAGAACGCATCCCGACCGACCTTCTCCTGAAGGCCTATGCGTCGGGTGTCTTCCCGATGGCCGACAGCGCCGACGATCCCGAAGTTTTCTGGGTCCGGCCGGAATCGCGCGGCGTCATCCCGCTCGATGCCTTCCACATCCCCAAGAGCCTCGCCAAGGTCGTCAGGCAGGGCCGCTTCGAGATCGCCTTCGACCGCGACTTTTCCGGCGTGATCGACGGTTGCGCCGAGAGCCGCGACGTTCGCCGCTCGACCTGGATCAACGGCCCGATCCGCGAAGCCTATGGCCGCCTGTTCGAACTCGGCAATTGCCATACGGTCGAAGCCTGGCGCGACGGTCGCCTGGTGGGAGGGCTCTACGGCGTCTCGCTCGGCCGCGCCTTCTTCGGGGAAAGCATGTTCTCGCGAGAGACCGATGCCTCGAAGGTCTGTCTCGTGCATCTGGTCGAGCGCCTGCGCGAGCGCGGCTTCGTGCTGCTCGACACGCAGTTCACGACGGAACACCTCAAGCGCTTCGGCGCAGTCGACGTGCCGCGCCGCAAATATGAGAGGATGCTGGAAGACGCTCTTTCCGGCGAGGCGCGGTTCGCGCCGTAGCGCGACTCAGCTGCGCTGGAGGGCGACGTTCAGCCCAAGCCCGACGAGAACGGATCCTCCCGCTCGCTGCACCCAGCGCTGGGCGCGCGCCGATCCCTTGAGACGGGCCATCAGGCTTCCGGCAATCAGGACACAGACGATGTCGGCGAACGAGAACGTGAGGTTGACGATCGTGCCCAGGACGAGGAACTGCAGCCAGACCGGAAAGCTCGCGGACGCATCGATGAACTGCGGCAGGAATGCCATGAAGAAGATCGCCGTCTTCGGGTTGAGCACCTCGACGGCGATGCTCTCCGCAAAGGCGCGACGCCCGGTCTTTGGCCGCACCGCAGGCAATTCCAGTTCGGCCGCCGGTGCCGAGCGGAACAGCGAGATGCCGAGCCAGATCAGGTAGACGGCGCCGGCCAGCTTCACGGCCAGATAGAGCAGCGGCACGGCGTGGAAAAGGATGGACAGACCGGCCGCCGCCGCGGCGACGTGTACGTAGCATCCCACGTGAATGCCAAGAGTCGCCATCATCCCCGACATCCGTCCGCCCGCCAGCGTGCGCGCCGCGGCGTAGAGCATCGCCGGTCCCGGGATGAAGGCGAAGACCGCGGTGGTCGCCATGAAGGCAAGAAGTATCTCTATGGATGGCATGGCCTGTCCGGCGCGACCCGCGCTAGTTCGTTTTCGCCGCCTCGGGTGCCGGGACTTCGGACTTCTGCTTGCAGGATTTCAGCCACACGTCATAGACGGGATGTTCGACGGCGTTGAGGCCAGGGCTTTCGGCCAGCATGTAGCCGGTGAAGATGCGGCGGATCTTGCGGTCGAGCGTGATCTCGTCGACCTCGACGAAACTGTCGGTCTTCGGCTCTTCCGTGGCCGGCCGCGAGTAGCAGACACGCGGCGTCACCTGCAGCGCACCGAACTGCACCGTTTCGTTGATGTAGACGTCGAACGTGATGATGCGGCCGGTGATCTTGTCGACGCCGGTGAACTCGGCGACCGGATTGGAAATCTGCGTCGGCCCTTTTGGAGCCTCGATCGTCTGCTCCTCGGGAGCGCCCTCGGCCGGGGCCTCGCCCTCCTGGGCATGCGCCAGCGACGCAATAACCGCGGCGGCGCCAATCAGGATCGATGCTTTCAGGAAAGGCGGCATGGATGTCTCACCCCTGTCGGCCGAATCCACGCGACGGCCTCGCGACGGATTCCGGTAGCCGCGAATTATGGCGACAAAAGGCGTTGTTCAGCTGCCGGGCGTCCAGGCGTCGTAATCGCCCGTCACGCGAGGCCGTTCCTGATGTCCGAGGATCGACCCCTTTGGCCGATAGGCCGCGGGCGAACCGGTCAGGTTCGGCTCGTGTGGCTTTTGCCATTCGCGCGGCTTGTAGTCTTCCTTGCTCGGCAGGACATCGGTGCGATGGTGCATCCAGCCGTGCCAGCCGGGGGGGATGGCGGTGGCGTCCGAATAGCCATTGTAGATCACCCAGCGGCGCTGACGGCCCTCTGAGTCGATCCCACCCGTGTAGTAGATGTTGCCGGCCTCGTCCCGGCCGACCTCGGTCCCGCGCCGCCACGTATGGAAGCGCGTGTTGAGTGTCTGTCCGTTCCACCAGGTGAAGAACTGGGTGAGGAATTTCAGCATGCCGGCCCCGTGGTCGAACGCTTAAAGTACCGCCGCTTATGGCCCCATGGCGTCCGCAAGGCAAGGGGTTGCGGGCGGGACAAACAGGCGCGCTATCGCCCGCTGCGGCGCAGCGTTTCGTCAAAGGATCAGCGTGAATCCGGCGTGGCTCTGCTCGAAGCCGAGACGCCGGTAGAAGCGGTGGGCGTCGGTCCGCGCGAGATTCGAAGTCAGCTTCACCTGACAGGCGCCAAGCTCCCTGCCCTTTTCGATCGCATACCGCATCATCGCCTCGCCGATGCCGCGCCCGCGCATGTCCGCCCTGGTCTGCACTGCTGCGACCGTCAGATGGGCGGCTCCGCGGTTGGAAAGGGATCGT
This sequence comes from Mesorhizobium sp., assembly GCA_041913465.1. GTDB lineage: Bacteria > Pseudomonadota > Alphaproteobacteria > Rhizobiales > Rhizobiaceae > Mesorhizobium_A. The sequence continues at coordinate 12,296 of JAYSFJ010000023.1, forward strand.
CCGAGAACGATCTGGAACGTTCCGACCACCTCGTCATCATCCTCGGCCACATAGATCGTATTTGTCAGGCTGCCGTCGATCCAATCGAACGCCGCGAGGTAGGCCGGCAAGGCAGACGGGTCCGTCGTATCGGCGTGGCCGCCGAGCATGTCGTCCGCGAACAGGCGGATGAGCGCGGGGACATCCTCGCGCCGGGCCGTCCGGATGCTGACCTTCACCGATGCGCCCCTTCAAATGACCCGGACAAAATATCCTCTTATTCCAACGTATTAGGTGGTCGATTGTGCCGGTTACAATCCCGCCTCATTCGAAGTATAACGCGGCTGCGCCGGCAAATGACCGGGGCTTGGGGGCAACCATGTTGACCGATACGATTGCGCGCCAGGGTGACTGGCTGTTCCGCTGGCGCAGCTATGTAATCCTCGCCTTCATCCCGCTCGGCATCTACGCAATCAGCACGCATGAACCTATTGAAGCGAATATTGGCGAGGTCGCCGACCGAGCGTGGGAAGTATTCTGCATCGTGCTCGCTTTCGCCGGCCTCGGCGTGCGGATGTTGACCGTCGGCTACACGCCCCGCGGCACCTCCGGCCGCAATACCAAGGAACAGGTCGCCGATACGCTGAACACGACGGGGATGTATTCCATCACCCGCAATCCGCTCTATCTCGGCAACGCGATCACCTACATGGCGATGGCGCTTCTCACCCAAAGCCTATACTTCTCGCTCGTAATGGCTTTGTTCCTTGTCATCTATCTGGAACGTATCATTGCCACCGAAGAGCGGTTCCTTGCGAACAAGTTCGGCGAGGAGTATCGCGCCTGGACCGCGCGCGTTCCCGTCTTCTTCCCGAAATTCTCGCTCTGGATGCCGCCCGCACTGCCCTTCTCGATGCGCAACGTCCTGCGGCGCGAATATTCCGGCTTCTTCGGCATCATCGCCGCCGCCGTGGCGATCAACTATGCGCACGAGGCTTTCGGCGAAGGCCAAATCCACATCGGTGCTATCTGGGCCGTCTTCTTCCTGTTCGGAGCCACGGTCTACGTGGTGCTCCGTTCGCTCAAGAAGCACACCGATATTCTGACCGTCGAAGGCCGTTAGAGCGAAAGTCAATTGGACAGGCCCGAAATCCGTTTTCGGATTTCGGGCCTGCGCAGCAATGCGATGCCGGTCAGGAGATCGGCGCGAGCTGGATCTCGACGCGGCGGTTCTGCGCGCGACCGGATTCCGTGGAGTTCGACGCGATGGGCTGCGTCTCGCCGAAGCCGAGGACGGAGAAGCGGCGCGGATCGTTGCCCTGAGAGGTCAGGTAGTTCGCGACCGACAGCGCGCGACGCTCGGACAGGCGGTAGTTGTGGTTATCGTCGCCCGTCGAGTCGGTATGGCCGTTCACGTCGACCAGCGTGCGGTTGTATTTCCGCAGCACCGTCGAGACCGCGTTGAGCGTCGGATAGAAGCCCGCATTGATCTGGTCCTGATCGGTGGCGAAGGTAATGTTCGACGGCATGATCAGCGACAGGTTGTTGCCGTTGCGCACGACGCCGACGCCGGTGCCCTGCAGGCTCCGGCGCAGTTCCGCCTCCTGCTGGTCCATATAGGCGCCGATCGCCCCGCCCGTCAGCGCGCCGATGCCGGCGCCGATCAGCACGGCGTTGCGCTGGGCGCGCGGCGATCCGCCGACCGCGAGACCGGCAAGCGCGCCGACGCCCGCGCCGAGCAGAGCGCCGCCAGCCGTATTCGAGATCTTCTGTTCGCCCGTATACGGGTCGGTGGTGCAGGCGCTTGCAAACAGCGCGGCTGCAAAGGCCGCGGCGATCCTGGTCTTCATGAATTCCCTCTCCTTGCTCGTCCGCGCCTTCGCGCGGGCCTGTCCCCGTCATTCGTCTTGTAGCACGGAATGCGGCGGAAAATGGAAGCCGGTCGACCTGCCTTCACAGGAAAGGCACCGAAGGCTGTGCGCACAAGGCGCGCGTCTGGAAACGACAGAGGGGCCTGCCGGCCCCTCTGCATAAGTGAAGTCTGCGAAGCCTAGGCGCTGGCTTTCGCCACCGCGCGCTTGGCCATGACCGTGATCAGGCTTGAGCGGTATTCAGCCGATGCATGCATGTCCGACATCAGGCTCCCCGCGGGGATCGCGAGTCCGTCGAGCGATGCCGGAGCGAACGCCTTCGTCAGAGCCTTCTCCATGCCGTGGGCACGGAAGACGCCTTCGTCCCCGGCGCCGGTGACAGCCACGCGCACGCCGTCCTTGCCCTTGGCCACGAATACGCCGACGATGGCGTAGCGCGAGGCCGGGTTGCGGAACTTCTCGTAGGCCGCCTGCGCCGGCGCAGTGAACGAAACGCCGGTAACGATCTCGCCGTCCTTCAGGGCGGTCTCGAACAGGCCGGTGAAGAACTTGTCCGCGGCGATTTCGCGCTTGTTGGTGATGATGGTGGCGCCGAGCGCCAGCATCGCCGCCGGATAGTCGGCCGCCGGGTCATTGTTGGCGATCGAGCCCCCGATCGTGCCCTTGTGGCGCACATGCGGGTCGCCGATGTGGCTCGCCAGATAGGTGAGCGCCGGGCACACCGCCTTGAGCTTCGCGTCTGATGCCACCTCGGCATGCGTGGTGCCGCCGCCGATGGTCACGGTCTTGCCCGACACTTTGATCCCCTTCATCTCGGCGATGTGGGCAAGGTCGACGAGATCCGAAGGGGCCGCGAGGCGCGATTTCATCGCCGGGATCAGCGTCATGCCGCCCGAGACGAACTTGGCGTCCTCGCCCTTCTTCTGCAGCTTCACGGCGTCTGCGACGGAGGAAGCGCGGTGGTAGTTGAGTGAATACATGGTCGTGCTCCCTCAGTGCTTCTTCGCTGCGCGGATCGCCGCCCAGACTTTCTGGGGCGTCGCCGGCATGGTCAGGTCATTGTTGCCGATCGCATCGGTGATGGCGTTCATGACCGCTGGCGGCGAACCGATCGCGCCCGCCTCGCCGCAGCCCTTGATGCCGAGTGGATTGGACGGACAGGGCGTGTTCGAGGTCGACACCTGGAACGACGGCAGATCGTCGGCGCGCGGCATGGCGTAGTCCATGTAGCTGGCCGTCACGAGCTGACCCGAGGCGCCGTCATAGGATGCGCCTTCCAGCAGCGCCTGGCCGACGCCCTGCGCGATGCCGCCATGCACCTGGCCCTCGACGATCATCGGGTTGATGATGTTGCCGAAATCGTCCGCCGCCACGAACTGGACGATCTCGGTCACGCCCGTTTCCGGATCGACTTCGACCTCGCAGATGTAGCAGCCCGCCGGGAAGGTGAAGTTCGACGGATCATAGAACGCGCCTTCCTTTAGGCCCGGCTCCATGCCGGCCGGAAGGTTGTGCGCCGTATAGGCGGCGAGCGCGACCTGGAACCAGGGCACGTTCTTGTCGGTGCCGGCGACCTTGGCGACGCCGTTCTCGATGACGATGTCGCCCTCGTCGGCCTCCATCAGGTGGGCGGCGATCTTCTTGGCCTTCTTCTCGACCTTGTCGAGCGCCTTGACGATGGCCGACATGCCGACGGCGCCCGAGCGCGAGCCGTAGGTGCCCATGCCCATCTGCACCTTGTCGGTGTCGCCGTGGACGATCGAAACCGAGTCGATCGGCACGCCGAACCGGTCGGCGACGAGCTGCGCGAATGTCGTCTCGTGGCCTTGGCCGTGGCTGTGCGAGCCGGTCAGAACCTCGATCGTGCCGACGCCGTTGACGCGCACCTCTGCCGATTCCCACAGGCCGACACCGGCTCCGAGCGAACCGACCGCGGCCGACGGCGCGATGCCGCAGGCCTCGATGTAGTTGGACATGCCGATGCCGCGCAGCTTGCCCTTCTTGGCGGCCGCTGCCTTGCGCTTGGCGAAGCCGGCATAGTCGGCCGCCTTCATCGCCGCGTCGAGCGAAGCCGCGTAGTCGCCGGCGTCGTAGCACATGATCACCGGCGTCTGGTACGGGAACGAAGTGATGAAGTTCTTGCGGCGCAGTTCGGCGGGAGAGACGCCCAACTCACGCGCCGCCGTCTCCATCGTGCGCTCGAGCAGATAGGTAGCCTCCGGCCGCCCTGCCCCGCGATAGGCATCGACCGGCGCGGTGTTGGTGTAGACCGCGCGCACATTGGCGTGGATCGCCGGGATGACGTACTGGCCCGACAGCAGCGTCGCGTAGAGATAGGTCGGCACAGCGGAGGAGAAGAGCGACATGTAGGCGCCGAAATTGGCGATCGTGTCGACCTTCAGCCCGGTGATCTTGTTGTCCTTGTCGAAGGCCATCTGCACTTCGGTCACATGGTCGCGGCCATGTGCGTCGGTGAGGAAGCTCTCCGTGCGGTCTGCGACCCACTTGACCGGCACGCCGGTCTTCTTCGAGGCCCAGAGGCAGACGATTTCTTCCGGGTAGATGTAGATCTTCGAGCCGAAGCCGCCGCCGACGTCCGGCGCGATGACCCGCAGCTTGTTCTCCGGCGCCACATTGTAGAAGGCGCTCATCACAAGACGCGCGACATGCGGATTCTGCGAGGTCGTCCAGCAGGTGTAATGGTCTTCGGCCTTGTCGTAGTGGCCGAGGGCGGCGCGCGGCTCCATCGCGTTCGGAACCAGCCGATTGTTGACGATATGCATCTTCGTCACATGCGCGGCCTTGGCGATCGCGGCGTCCGTCGCCTTGGCGTCGCCGATCTCCCAGTCGTAGATCAGATTGCCGTCGGCCTCGGGGTGGATCTGCGGCGCGCCCTTCTTCAGCGCATCGACCGCCTCGGAGACGGATTTCAGCTCCTTGTAGGTGATCTCGACGGCTTCGGCCGCATCGCGTGCCTGGCCTTTGGTATCGGCCACCACGATGGCGACCGCGTCGCCGACGTAGCGCACCCGGTCGACCGCGAGCGGCGACCAGGCACCCATCTTCATCGGCGTGCCGTCCTTGGAATGGATCATCCAGCCGCAGATCAGATTGCCGATGCCGTCGGTCTTCAGCTCCTTGCCCAGCAGCACGTCGATGACGCCGGGCATGGCCTTCGCCTTCCTCACGTCGATCTTCTTGATCTCGGCATGCGCGTGCGGGCTGCGCACGAACGCGGCATGCTTCATGCCGGGAACCACCATGTCATCGACATAGCGTCCGGCGCCGGTGATCAACCGGCGGTCTTCCTTTCGCGCAACCCGTGCGCCGATGCCTTCGATACCCATCTTACGTCTCCTCCCGGGAGTGATGTCTGGTGAACCGTGGGTCGCTGATCCGGATCGCCGTGTGCCGGCGACCGCGTCGATCAGGCAGCTTTGGCCTTGGCCTTGCCCTTGGACTTCGACATCGTCTTCGATGCCGCGAGGACCGCCTTGACGATGTTGTGATAGCCGGTGCAGCGGCAGATATTGCCCTCGAGCTCTGCGCGGACCGTCGCCTCGTCGAGGCCTTCGGGATGGCGGCGGATCATGTCGGTCGCCGACATGATCATGCCCGGCGTGCAGAAGCCGCACTGCAGGCCGTGGTGCTCCTTGAATGCCGCCTGAACCGGATGCAGTTCCGCGCCGTTGGCGAGCCCTTCGATCGTGACCACCTCGGAGCCCGAGGCCTGGACGGCCAGTATCGTGCAGGACTTGACCGCCTTGCCGTCGACATGGACCACGCATGCGCCGCACTGCGACGTGTCGCAGCCGACATGCGTTCCCGTCAGGCCCAGATTCTCACGCAGAAAATGAACGAGCAGCGTTCGATCCTCGACGCTGCCCGACACTTTGCGGCCGTTCACAACCAGCGAAACGTCAGACATGAAACCTCCCATTGGACGAAACCGACACCAACCTCCCCGCGGCGGCCGGTCGGAAGACGACGGCTGGACCCGTTCTTCGCCTCCCAAATCACACGCGGTCGAGAATGCTATCCGACCTCGCGAGCGTATATTGTACTTTCGGTCGGGACCCGGCAACCGCGCCATTGCCAACGTCGGTGATTGTGACAAGTATGCTCGTCATCGCTCGGGCGAAGAGGCGCGGCCGGGCGCGCTAGGCTTCTGTGGGAGGAACGCCGCTGGTCCTGTCGAAGACGATCTATGGCTGCGGGGTCGTCGCGCTGGCAACCGACTCGCCCGAGGCCGAACAGTTCGCGACCGACATCGGCCGAGAGGCGCAAGCCGTCGATGCCGGGTTCGCGCTGATCTTCTTTTCCCAGGCCCTGATCGGTGCGGACCGTCTCGCCGCCGCGTTGCGGCGCCAGGCGCCGTGGCTTTCCTACGCGGCCTGTTCGACAGCGGGCGAGATCACTCCCGCCGGACTGGAGGAAGGCCAGGCGATCGCGATCCTCCTGCCGGCCGCGTCGTTCGCAGTGGACAGCATCATGATCCGGGATTTGTCCGCCGCCGGCATGAGCCAAATCACCGCCGAAGTCGAAGCGCTCAAGCGGACGCGGCGCGAAAGCGAGGATTTCGCGCATCGGTCCGGCGTATTCGCGCTCTGCTTCATCGACGGCATGTCCTTTGCCGAGGAAGCGGTCACCTCGGCATTGCACTGGGGGCTGGACGACATCCCGCTGATCGGCGGCTCGGCCGGCGACGATCTCAAATTCGAGACGACGACGCTGGTCCTCAACGGCGCCGTCGCGCACGACTGCGCGATCGTCGCGCTCGTCTCGACCGACCTGCCATTCCAGGTCTTCAAGACCGAGAACTTCGTGCCCACCGGCGAGAAGCTCGTAGTCACCGCATCCGACCCGGACCGGCGGGTGGTCAGGGAGTTCAATGCCGCAGGTGCTGCGGACGAGTTCGCCGCCGCGATCGGCATCGAAGCCGGCTCGCTGACGCCGATGAGCTTCGCCTCCCACCCGGTCGTCGTGCGCGTCGGCGGCGAATACTACTGCCGGTCGATCCAGAAGGTGAATGCCGACGGCTCGCTCACCTTCTTCTGCGCCATCGACGACGGCATCGTCCTGACGATTGCGCAACCGACGGGCATGGTGGAATCGACCCGGCAAGCGCTGCGGAATGTCGCCGACACGCTTGGCGGCATCGACATGGTGCTCGGCTTCGACTGCGTGCTGCGCCGCCTGGACGCGCAGAACAGGCAGGTCTTCCGGGAAATGTCCGAACTCTACCGCGCCAACAATGTCATCGGCTTCGGCACCTATGGCGAGCAGTACCGCTCCATGCACCTGAACCAGACCTTCACCGGCATCGCCTTCGGGCACAGGCTCGCGGCCGAGTGATGAGCATTTCGCAGATCGACGACGTCGACCGGCTGAAGCGCATCAACCAGGCGCTGATCAGCCGCGTCGAGCGCTCCATGGAGCAGCAGGGCAACGCCTTTTCGCTGTTCCAGACGGCGATCAACCTCGAGGGCCGCGTCAGGCAGCATACGGAGGACCTGCGCGGTGCGCTTCGACGGCTCGAGCAGTCGAACCTCGATCTCGTTTCGGCCAAGGAGAACGCCGAACAGGCCAACCTCTCCAAGACCAGGTTTCTCGCGGCTGCCAGCCATGACGTATTGCAGCCGTTGAACGCCGCCCATCTGTCCGTCTCCGCCTTGTCGGAACTGCAGACGACCGCTGAAGGCAGGCAGCTTGTCGCCCAGGTCGAGCGCGCCCTGGAGACGATGGACGACCTGCTGCGCACCTTGCTCGACATTTCCAAGCTCGATGCAGGCGTGGTGCGACCCGAGATCGGGAACGTGGCGCTGCAGCCGCTCTTCCACTCGCTCGAATCGGATTTCCGGCCGATCGCGGACAAGAAGGGTCTCGATCTGCGATTTCGCGCGACGGATGCGGTGATCCGCACCGACCGTCCCATGTTCCGCCGCATCCTGCAGAACGTCATCTCCAATGCGCTCCGCTACACCGAGACGGGCGGCGTTCTGGTGGGCGCGCGCCGCCGCGGTGACCAGGTGCTGGTCAATGTCGTCGATACCGGCACCGGCATTCCGCCGGATCAGCACGAGGCGGTCTACGATGAGTTCCACCGCGGCGCCAACGCGCTCGAAGGGGATCGCGCCGGCATGGGCGCGGGCCTGGGCCTCGGGCTCGCGATCGTACGCCGGCTCGTCGATGCGCTGAGGCACGAGATCTCCTTCGCCTCGCGGGTCGGCAAGGGAACCGTCTTCCGGATTCTCGCGCCTGCGGCGCCCGCCTCGGACCGCCACGACCGCGCCGACGCCGCACCCGCCGCTCCCCGCGGCTACGGATTGTACGGTACCAAGGTGCTCGTCGTCGAAAACGACCAGGCGGTCAGGGAAGCGATGGCGGCCCTCTTGTCACGCTGGAACTGCGAGGTGCAGGTCGCTGCAACCCGCGGCGCCGCACTTGCCTGCCTCGACGGCGGTTGGCGGCCGGACCTGATCATCGCCGATCAGCATCTCGACCATGGCGATCTCGGCTCCCAGACCATCCGCCATGCCCGCATCAAGGCCGGACGCGCGGTTCCCGCGCTCCTCGTCACCGCCGATCCCTCGGACGCACTGTCCGTCGAAGCGCGTCGCTCGGGCATCGAACTGATGCACAAGCCGGTCAAGCCGGCGGAGCTGCGCGCGCTGATGGCGCACCTCCTCGCCTGACCCGGATCAGACGACGCTATCGGCCTCGCGGAACAGATCCGCCTGATCGAGGCGGGACACTTCGATCACCGCCTGGGTGCGGCTGTAGACATGCAGCTTGCGCAGGATCTCCGAGACATGCGCCTTGACCGTCGTCTCGCCGACCTGCAGTTCGTAGGCGATCTGCTTGTTGAGAAGGCCCTGCCGGAGCATGGTCAGGACGCGCATCTGCTGCGGGGTCAGCGTGCTGAGCCTGTGCATCAGTTCCGACCGGTCCTCGTCGCGGGCCGCGCCCGGCTGCGGCTGATAGGATTGCGGAACGTAGACCGCGCCTTCCATCACGTCGCGAATCGCCGAGGCGAGATCGGCCTTGCGGCTGGATTTCGGGATGAAGCCGGCCGCCCCGTAGGACAGGGCCTGCGAGATGATGCGGTTGTCCTCGTGGCCGGAGACGATGACGACGGGCAGGCGCGGATGGCTGGTCCGGATCTGCAGCAGTCCGTCGAAGCCCTGGACGCCCGGAATGTTGAGGTCGAGCAGCGCGAGATCGAACGGCGCGCCGCCCTTCAAGATCTCCAGCGCCTCCGCCACCGTCGTCGCCTCGATCGTCTCCACCTTCGGATAGGCCATGCTGACCGCGCTGTGCAGCGCTTCGCGGAACAGCGGGTGGTCGTCGACGATCAGAAAGCGCGCGGTCGTGTCGGTCGCAAACGTCGGACGGGTTTCCATGCTCGGTCATCCCTTCACGCCAGACGGTCTGAGCCGACTGGCGGATATCCGCAGTCTCGACCCCACCGCCGCTCGCCGCAACTGTCAAATAGTGCAAGGGTGCGTGACGACGACGCGGCAGGGAAACGGCTGGTGCCCCGGCAAATGTTGAGAAACTGAACTGAAACAACCGGTTGTATCCCATCACCTGCTACGGGCCTGGATCTGTTCTGATTGGGAAATCTCGTGCGTTTCCCGTACCCCCGTTCCTTAATGGGGCTGCGGCGAACCGATTCTTGATTGTTCTGGCATCGCTCCCCAATAGCGTGTTTCCGGCGCTTCGGGCAGTTATGGGGATTTGGCTTCCCAAAAGGAGGCTGTTGAGGCCGCATCGCGCCGGCAGCGCCGATCCATAAGCGATGTGGTGGTCACACTTTGACAGGAATCTTGCATTCGACGGCGAGGAATCGCAGGCAGGCATCGAGCTATGGGAAAGCGAACCATTCCGGGTTGATCTTGGAACGATGCTCCACTGAGATTGGCAATGGTGCGAAAGGCACTACGCCCTTTGCACCAAGTTCATCACGGACTGACGCAGCATATTTCTCAGCAAAATGCTCTTTCTCCATCGTTGGTCGGGCAAAATAGCGATCCTGCAAATCATCGGGGGCATCAGGTTCTTCCCCAAGCTGTACAACCTTCTCCAAGTAGTCCACATAATGTCCGATCTCGTGAATGAGCGTCCTAAAGAGCTGTGTGTTCCGGATCGCCTCGGGAGACGACTGGACCGCAAAGTGCCGTTTCATCAACCGAACATCGTGTCCTTCCTGCTCCAACAATGCTAGCTCGCGCATCAAGTCGGCAGAGAGATTGTTCTCTACCTTGTAGGTGAAGTTCACGGGCTGAGCCTCCAGCAGGACGGTAGGCCCCGAAAATCTACCGAAGTCCGCCAGATATCCCATTCTGCCCCAAGCGGGGGCGAATATGGCCTCCTTTCGCTTTGGTTGCCGGAACGCAAACACAGTAATATCGCGCCGATGATCTTCAGGGATATAACGGACGAGCTGGAGAAGATCGGAGATCGAGACGTGGTGTTTGTAGTCTCGATGCGTCGGTTCAACGAGGACAGTGAACACATGGCTACCAACTGTACACGGCAGGGCCACGGGGTCTTTCAATTTCTGCCAATATATCCTGTCACCGTGCCACGAGGTAGGAATGTCGAAATAGTTCCTGCGCTTGAAGCCCTGACCCTCAGTTCCAATCTTCCTGTTTCTTTTTGCTGGGTTCCATCCGGGGCCATTTTTAGGAGGCATGTCAACTCCGATTAATTGTCGCGGCTACGCCACATAAACACGTAAGGCCGCTACGGAAATATCCGCTCAGCTTCAGCCGGTCTGCCTTACGAGAGCGGAACATATAGACAGTTCCGGTTGACCTGAGATCCTGAACTTCCTCCAGATTTGGGTAAAGTCCGTCGAGCAAGGAGACGAACGATGCGAGCAACACGGCTCACCGAAGAGATGGGGTATTCGGTGCAGTTCGCGAATGCCCGACCCTTTCAGCAAGATGGCGTTCGCGTGATGCTCTGTTCCACTTCCGATGCGGAGAAAAACTCGAAAACGTAAGCGTTTTCAGCATCCTAGGAAATCGATGGTGCCCCCGGCAGGGATTGAACCCGCGACCTTCGGTTTACAAAACCGCTGCTCTACCGCTGAGCTACAAGGGCATGGCGGTGCGTTAGCAAATTTCCTGGCGGGTGAAAACCACGAACTCACTGCGTATCGAACGCTTCAGCGCAGGCGATCTCCGGCACCCAGGGCAGCGCCGAGCGGCGCCAGTACTCGCGGCGGGGCGTCAGTTGGCGCCGCTGTCTGATCGTGCCTGCCCGTATGCCGACGATCTTCGGACCTTCTCCGACCGGGCCCGTGTAGAGCGGTGAGCCGCAGTCGCGACAGAAATACTGCACGCTTCCCCTGCCGCTCTCCCCGGTGCGGAGATACTGCGCCGGCTGCCCGCGCGTGAGCCTGAAATCTGCCTCCGGCGTCGGTGCGGTGAAGCGGAAGGCCGTGCCCGTCAGCTCCTGGCAGTCGGTGCAGTGGCAGATCCGCACCTGCGCGGGGTCGATTTCGGCTTCGTATTCGATTGCGCCGCAGTGACACGCTCCGTCGATCTTCATCGCCTGCTCCCTTCGATGTCCGGCCTGGCCTCGCTTTGCACGGATGATCCGGCATGCTAGGCGGAAAGTGGAGGAGCCGACCGCCTTATGTCCACACCACAACTCGACAGCTTCGCCTTCGTTGCGTCCGAGACGCCGGGCGCGAGGGAAGCGGCGGCCCGCCTTGCGGTGCTCTACGGCCAGAACGACATCGCCGAGGCGAGCGTCATCGTGGCGCTCGGCGGCGACGGCTTCATGCTGCAGACGCTGCGCGAGACGATGAACTCGGGCAAGCGCGTCTACGGCATGAACCGCGGCACGGTCGGCTTCCTGATGAACGAGTACGCGGAGGAGCAACTGCGCGAACGCGTCACCGCCGCTGTTCCCGAAACGATTCGGCCGCTCGAAATGCGCGCGGTGGACGAAGCCGGGCAAGTGACGACGGCGCTGGCGATCAACGAGGTCTCGCTCTTCCGCCAATCCTATCAGGCGGCGAAACTGCGCATCTCGGTCGACGGGCGCGAGCGGCTGAACGACCTGATCTGCGACGGCGTGATGGTGGCGACGCCCGCCGGCTCGACGGCTTACAATCTCTCGGCGCACGGCCCGATCCTGCCGCTCGACGCGCCGCTGCTGGCGCTCACCCCGGTCAGTCCGTTCCGGCCGAGACGCTGGCGCGGCGCACTCCTGCCCAACAAGTCGGTTGTGCATTTCCAGGTTCTTGAAATCGACAAGCGGCCGGTCAACGCCGTGGCCGACAATGCCGAGGTCAAATCCGTCGCCAGCGTCACCGTGCGCGAGGCGCCGGACACGACCGCGACGATCCTGTTCGACGCCAGCCATTCCTGGGACGAGCGCATTCTGGCAGAGCAGTTCCGCTATTGAGACAGGCCCGCGTTAGGGTAAATGGCGGAAATCTCGGCCAAATGTTCGAAACACGATGCCTGGACGTTCCTGTTCTGTTGACATTTGGTGCGCCGCAACGTAACCGCATGGTCAATCCTTGGATGGCGGACATTCCGCAGGTCCGGCATATGCGAGCAGCCGAGACGGCCCTCGCCACACGAAGCCAAAGACAACCAGCACCGTGTCATCAGACAATCAGACTGCGCAAGAAGCGCTCACCTTTGCGGACCTCGGTCTCTCGCCAAAGGTCCTCTCCGCCGTAACCGATGCCGGCTATACAGTTCCGACACCGATCCAGGCAGGAGCCATTCCCCACGCCCTTCTCGGCAAGGACATTCTCGGCATCGCCCAGACCGGCACCGGCAAGACGGCAGCCTTCGTCCTGCCGATGATCACGCGGCTGGAAAAGGGCCGTGCCCGGGCCCGCATGCCGCGCACGCTGATCCTCGAGCCGACGCGCGAACTCGCCGCGCAGGTCGAGGAGAACTTCGTCAAATACGGCAAGAACCACAAGCTCAACATCGCGCTCCTGATCGGCGGCGTGTCGTTCGACGAGCAGGAGAAGAAGCTTGAGCGCGGCGCCGACGTGCTGATCGCGACGCCCGGGCGCCTGCTCGACCACCGCGAGCGCGGCAAGCTCCTGCTCAACGGCGTCGAGATCCTCGTCATCGACGAGGCCGACCGCATGCTCGACATGGGCTTCATCCCCGATATCGAGCGGATCTGCGAGATGATCCCCTTCACCCGCCAGACGCTGTTCTTCTCGGCCACGATGCCGCCGGAGATCACCAAGCTGACGGAGAAATTCCTGCAGGCGCCGGTTCGCATCGAGGTGTCGAAGGCTGCCAGCACCGGCGTCAACATCACCCAGAAGCTGGTGAAGTCGGGCTCGAAGGGCTGGGACAAGCGCGAGACGCTGCGCCGGATCATCCGCGAGGAAGACGCGAACATCAAGAACGCGATCATCTTCTGCAACCGCAAGGTCGACGTCGCCGAGCTTTTCCGTTCGCTGGTGAAGCACGATTTCGATGCCGGCGCGCTGCATGGCGACATGGACCAGCGAGCGCGCATGGCGATGCTCGCCGGCTTCCGCGAAGGCAAGCTGAAACTGCTCGTCGCCTCCGATGTCGCCGCGCGCGGCCTCGACATCCCCGATGTCAGCCACGTCTTCAACTACGATATTCCGATTCATGCCGAGGACTATGTCCACCGCATCGGCCGCACCGGCCGCGCCGGCCGCGCCGGCAAGGCGTTCACCATCGTCACCCGCAACGACCAGAAGTATCTCGATGCGATCGAGAAGCTGACCGGCCAGAAGCTCGAATGGCTCGATGGCGACCTGTCGACGGTCGTCTCGACACCGGAAGACGAGTCCGCACCGCGCCGGTCGCGCGGCGGCAAGCCGGAACGTGCGAGCCGTTCGCGCACTGGCGAGAAGCGCGAGCGCGGCCGCAGCGGCAAGCTGCCGAGCGAGCCAGCGTCGATGGAGAAATACGTTCCCGACGAGGATCTCGGGACGGCTCCCGTCGCCGACCTGCCGGGTGCAGCCCGGACGGAGAAGCCTCAGCCGGCACAGCAGCCCCGCGTTGCGGAAGAGCGCAAACCGCGCGAAGTCGCCGAACGCAAGCCGCGGGATGCTGAAGATCACAAGCCGCAGGCGGCCCGCAACGACAACCGGCCTCGCCGCGACGAACGTCCGCGTCGCGATGACACGCCGCGTCCGCGCCGCCGTGACGACGACCTTGACGATGGCACCGTCGGCTTCGGCGACGACCTGCCGGCCTTCATGAAGGTTTCGGGGAAGGTCTAGACCTTCCCGCTCCGGCGCGCGGCCTCGATCGCCTTGCGCGCCCACACCGTCATTTCATCGGGATCGTCGAGCGCGCTCTCTGGCGCGGTCCAGTAGGGCATGGCGACCGTCTTGCCGTGCCGCTTGCCGACATAGTGCCAGCGCTCCATCCCCGCCGCCTCGTAGTCGTCGGCCACCTGGGCATCGCCCTTCAGCATCAGCTGGTCGCGCAGGACGACGGCGAAAATCATGCCGTCGCGATAGATGCCATGGCCGCCGAACATGCGGCGGAAGGTGACGGGCGCAACGCCTTCGAAGAGATCGCGAAGATGGTCCTGATCCATCCGGCGATGATGGCCGAGTCCCGCCGTCTTGTCACCGGATCGCCGATGGCCGCAGACTGCGTCGCGACGCCGGATGGAGAGACGCAATGCCGATGAGACTGAATGGGTCATGCCGCTGCGGCGCGGTGTCTTTCGAAGTCGACAGCCACACGCCGGTTCCCTATCAGCGCTGCTACTGTTCGATCTGCCGCAAGCAGCAGGGCGGCGGAGGCTACGCGATCAATCTCGGCGCCCTGTCGGAAACGCTGAAAATCAAGGGCAAGCGCCACCTCGGCCTCTACAGGGCGCAGATCGAGGACGACGAGCATCCGCGATGCGAGATATCGACAGGCGAACGGCGCTTCTGCCGCAGGTGCGGCTCGGCGCTATGGCTTTACGACCCGACATGGCCGGACCTGGTCCACCCGTTCGCTTCCGCGATCGACAGCGATCTGCCGGTGCCGAAGTCCAGCGTTCATCTGATGCTGAAATACAAGGCGAACTGGGTCGAGCCCGATATCCGAAAGGGCGATCTGACCTTCGAACTCTATCCTGAGGAGTCGATCGCCGACTGGCACCGACGGCACGGCGCCTGGGTGGACTGATCAGGCCGCGCTGGCGCGGGCTTCGGCCAGAGCCTTGAGGTCGGCGGGCTTAAGTTCCACCGATTCGCCGCAGCCGCAGGCCGAGCTCTGGTTCGGATTGTGGAAGGTGAAGCCGGTGCGCAGCGTCGTAACCTCGAAGTCCATCTCGGTGCCGAGCAGGAAGAGCGCCGCTTCGGGAGCGACCCAGACATCGGCGCCGGCGCGCTCGATATGGTCGTCCTTAGGGTTCGGCTCCGTCACGAGGTCGATCGTGTATTCCATGCCGGCGCAGCCGCCCTTCTTGACGCCGACGCGGATGCCCTTGGCGTTGTCACGCGCGGAGACGATCTCGCGCACGCGATCCGCCGCGGCATCGGTCATGGTCATGATTGCAAAACGGCCCATCGGTCTTTCTCCATTGCCGCCGGGTTTAAGGCCCGCGGAACGAACATGCATCTAAAATGGTGAACAACGTCAGCAAGCGCAACCCAATCTGAGGACTTACGTGCCGTAGCGGGTGAGCAGAATCAAAGCGCGCCGTTCGAACGCCTCGCAAGCCTCGTCTTCTCCTGCTGCATAGAATCGCCTGTCCAGGTCTTCGAAAACATCCGTGGCGCAATTGTCTGGAAAAGCCGCATACATTCGGCGGCAACGTTCCCACCTATCTTGCACAAATGCATCGCCCATCAGCGCCAAGGCCTCTTGGGCAATAGCCGCGTGTTGATCCAGATCCATCTCACCGAGTCCCGCGATCGCATCATTGATCACGATCCCCGACGAGTTTGAAAAGAACTGATCGAATCCGCCATTATATACTTCTCCAAACAAGGTGTTAGCGGCCACAAACCGTAACAACTCACTCGGCACTTCACGGGTTAGTCTCTCATAGCCATTGGGATCGCCCCAGGCGTCACTATTGATGTGACCAAGATCGAGAACGGCATCGATCGGGTCCATCGGCCGCCCTCAATACCACCCCACCGCGACCTGCGCCTCTTCCGACATGCGGTCCGGCGTCCACGGCGGATCGAACACCATCTTCACGTCGACGCCCGAAACGCCTTCGACAGTGCCGACCGCGTTCTCGACCCAGCCGGGCATCTCGCCGGCGACTGGGCAGCCCGGGGCGGTCAGCGTCATGTCGATCTTCACCGAGCGGTCGTCCTCGATGTCGATCCGGTAGATCAGGCCGAGTTCGTAGATGTCGGCCGGGATTTCGGGATCGTAGACGGTCTTCAGCGCCGAGACGATGTCGTCGGTCAGCCGCGCCAGTTCCTCCGGCGGAATGGCCGACGATGCCAGTATCTCGTCTCGTCCAACGGTCTCGTTCATCGCGTCACCCGAAGAATTTCCGCGCCTTTTCCAGCGCTTCGGCCAAGGCGTCGACCTCGGCCAGCGTATTATACATGCCGAACGACGCCCTGCACGTGGAAGTCACGCCGAAGCGTTTCAAGAGCGGCTGGGCGCAATGCGTGCCCGCGCGCACCGCGACGCCGGACCGGTCGATCACCATCGACACGTCGTGCGCGTGGATCCCCTGCAGCTCGAACGACACGATCGCCCCCTTCCCCGGCGCGGTGCCGAAGATGCGCAGCGAATTGATGCGCGACAGGCGCTCATGGGCATAGGTCTTCAGATCCGCCTCGTGCGCGGCGATACGCTCGCGACCGATGCTCTCCATGTAGTCCAGAGCGGCACCCAGCCCGATCGCCTGCACGATCGGCGGCGTGCCCGCCTCGAAGCGGTGCGGCGGGTCGTTGTAGGTGACGATGTCCTCGGTCACGTCGAAGATCATCTCGCCGCCGCCCTGGAAGGGGCGCATCGATTCCAGCCGCTCCTTCTTGCCGTAGAGCACGCCGATGCCGGACGGGCCGTAGAGCTTGTGGCCGGTCATGACGAACCAGTCGCAGTCGAGATCCTGCACGTCGATCGTCATATGCACCGCCGACTGGCTGCCGTCGACCAGCACCGGGATGCCGCGCTCATGCGCGATCCGGACGATCTGCTTGATCGGCGTGACGGTTCCGAGCGCGTTCGACATCTGCGTGATGGCGACGAGCTTCGTCCTCGCCGTCAGGCTCTTCTCGAAGTCCTCGATGTGGAAGGCGCCTTCGTCGTCGACCGGCACCCAGACCAGCTTCGCGCCCTGCCGCTCGCGGATGAAATGCCAGGGCACGATGTTGGAATGGTGTTCCATGATCGAGAGGACGATCTCGTCGCCTTCGCCGATATTCGGCATGCCCCAGCCATAGGAGACGGTGTTGATCGCCTCGGTCGTATTCTTGGTGAAGACGATGTTGTCGACCGAAGGCGCGTTCAGGAACCGCCGGACGATCTCGCGCGCCTTCTCGTAGGCGTCGGTCGCCGCGTTGGACAGGAAGTGGAGGCCGCGATGGACGTTGGCGTATTCGAGGGCGTAGGCGTGCTGGATCGTATCCAGCACCACCTGCGGCTTCTGCGCCGACGCGCCGTTGTCGAGATAGACCAGCGGCTTGCCGTAGACCTCGCGCGACAGGATCGGGAAATCGCGGCGGACCACCTCGACGTCGTAGGGCTCCTGGCGAACGATCTGGTCCATCTCAGACATGCTCTGCGAACCACCGGTCAAGCATCGCTTCCAGAACCTCGACGGTGGCTTCGTCCTCCAGTTCCTCAATGATCTCGGCAACGAAAGCCTTCACCAGCAGGCCCCGCGCCGTCTTCTCGTCGATGCCGCGGGCCATCAGGTAGAAGAGATGGTTGCGGTCGATCTCGGTCACGGTCGCGCCATGGCCGCACGCCACGTCGTCGGCGAAGATTTCCAGTTCCGGCTTGGTCGAGAACTCGGCCTCGTCGGAGAGCAGCAGCGTGTTGCACGCCATCTTGGCGTCCGTCTTCTGCGCTTCCTTGGCGACCTTGATCTGGCCCTGGAACACGCCCTTGGCCGTGCCGTTGGCGACGTTGCGGACGATTTCGGTCGAGGTCGTGTTCTCGGCCAGGTGGTCGAGCATCATCGTCACGTCGCAATGCGTGTCGCCGGAGAGCAGATTGATGCCGCGCAGCGTGAAGTCGGCGCCCTCGCCCGGCATGCTGACGCGGATCTCCTGGCGCACGAGCTTCGCCCCGGCATTCATGAAGAACAGCGTCAGCTTGGAATCTTTCGCCAACTCGGCGTTGAACTGACCGAAATGAGTCGCGCCGTCCGGCTGGTCCTGGACGATGATCCACAGGAGCTCGGCGCCTTCCGCGAGCGTCAGATGACTGATCGAACTCACCAGCGCATTCCCCTCGCCGGTCTGTCGTTCGACGATCGTCGCCTTCGCTCCCTGTCCCACCCGAACCGGGAAACGGCCGTGGGTCTGCCCGCCGGCCTGGACGTTTTGGATCTCGATCGGAGCCGTGATCTTCGCTCCGGCCGCGATATCGATGAAGTAGCCGTCCGCGACGAAGGCCGTATTGATCGCGCCGACAGCGTCGGCGGCCTCCTGGGGTCCGAGCGCGGGCGCGAACGAGCCGTCCAGGAGCTTGTCGACGAGGCGGGTAACCGTAGCGCCTTCGATACGCGCGCCGGCGCCGGAGACACCATTCAGCACGGGCAGCACGGTCGAGCCGGCGAGCAGCACGGGCTTCGCACGGGCGGCGAGCGTCGAATCATGGCCCGGCACGGCTGTCAGCAGGCGACGCAGGTCGGTGTAGTGCCACGCCTCGACGCGCCGCGTCGGCAGGCCGGCCTTCAGCGCCTCGACCGCATCGTCGCGCTTCACGGCGACGGCGGCGTCGCCGGGAAGGTCCGACAGGCGTTCGCCGAAGGCGTCGATCAGCGCCGTCTCGGCCGCCGTCAGCTTCGGGGTGAAGTGGATGTTCATCTCGACCTCACGCCGCCTCGCCGATCAGGCCGGCATAGCCGTCCTTCTCGAGTTCGAGCGCCAGATCCTTGTCGCCGGACTTGATCACCTGGCCCTTGTAGAGAACGTGCACACTGTCCGGCACGATCAGGTCGAGCAGGCGCTGGTAGTGGGTGATGACGACCATTGCCCGGTCGGGCGAGCGCAGCGCGTTCACGCCGTCGGCGACGACCTTCAGCGCATCGATGTCGAGACCGGAATCGGTCTCGTCGAGCACGCAGAGGCTCGGCGCCAGGAGCTTCATCTGCAGGATCTCGGCACGCTTCTTTTCGCCGCCGGAGAAGCCGACATTGAGTGGACGCTTGAGCATCGCGAAATCGATGCCGAGCGAGGAAGACTCCTCCTTCACGCGCTTGATGAATTCCGGCACTTTGAGTTCTGGCTCGCCGCGCGCCTTGCGCTGCGAATTCATCGCGACTTTCAGGAACTCCATGGTCGCGACGCCCGGTATCTCCATCGGATACTGGAAGGCGAGGAAGACGCCCTTGGCAGCACGCTCGGCCGGGTCCATCTCCAGGATCGACTCCCCGTTGTAGAGGATGTCGCCCTCGGTGACCTCGTAGTCTTCGCGGCCGGCGATGACATAGCTGAGCGTCGACTTGCCTGAGCCGTTCGGGCCCATGATGGCAGCGACCTCGCCCGCCTTCACCGTCAGGTTCAGACCGCGAATGATCTCGATGCCGCTCTCGGCGATACGGGCGTGCAAGTTTCTGATTTCAAGCATTTCTATCATCTCTCACTTTCGTCATTCCGGGGCCGCGTAGCGGAACCCGGAATCCAGAGGGGCGGACTTTTCCAATTCCCGCGACCCCGATGCACATCTCGCTTTCAACCTTCACGCTCTGGATTCCGGGTTCCGCTACGCGGCCCCGGAATGACGGGCGAAAGCAATCACCCCACACTCCCCTCGAGACTGATCCCGATCAGCTTCTGTGCCTCGACGGCGAACTCCATCGGCAGTTCCTGGATGACGTCCTTGACGAAGCCGTTGACGATCAGCGCGATGGCCTCCTCTTCGGGGATTCCGCGCTGCATGACGTAGAACTTCTGATCCTCGGAGATTTTCGACGTCGTCGCCTCGTGCTCCACCTGGGCGCTCGAATTCTTCACCTCGATATAAGGCACCGTGTGCGCGCCGCAGTCGTTGCCGATCAGCAGCGAGTCGCAATTGGTGAAGTTGCGCGCGTTGGTCGCCCGGCGGTTGACCGACACCTGGCCGCGATAGGTGTTGTTCGAATGCCCGGCCGAAATACCCTTCGAGATGATGCGGCTCGACGTGTTCTTGCCGAGATGGATCATCTTGGTGCCGCTGTCGACCTGCTGGTAGCCGTTCGAGACCGCGATCGAATAGAACTCACCACGCGAGTCGTCGCCGCGCAGGATGCAGGACGGGTATTTCCAGGTGATCGCCGAGCCGGTCTCGACCTGCGTCCACGAGATCTTGGAGCGCGCGCCGCGGCAGTCGCCGCGCTTGGTGACGAAATTGTAGATGCCGCCCTTGCCGTCCTTGTCGCCGGGGTACCAGTTCTGGACCGTCGAATACTTGATCTCGGCATCGTCGAGCGCGACGAGCTCGACCACCGCGGCATGCAGCTGGTTCTCGTCGCGCTGCGGCGCGGTGCAGCCTTCGAGGTAGGACACGTAGGCGCCCTCCTCGGCGATGATCAGCGTGCGCTCGAACTGACCGGTATTCTTCTCGTTGATGCGGAAATAGGTCGACAGCTCCATCGGGCAGCGCACGCCCTTGGGCACGAACACGAAGGACCCGTCGGTGAAGACCGCCGAATTCAGCGTCGCATAATAGTTGTCGGTCGTCGGCACGACCGAGCCGAGATATTTCTTCACCAGATCCGGATGCTCGCGGATCGCTTCGGACATCGACATGAACAGCACGCCGGCCTTGGCAAGCTCCTCCCGGAACGTCGTCACCACCGAGACGGAATCGAACACGGCGTCGACCGCGACGCGGCCTGACTTGTAGACGTTGTCGCTAGCTTCCCCGTCCTCGGCGGGCTTCTGCACGCCGGCGAGGATCTCCTGCTCCTTGAGCGGAATGCCGAGCTTCTCGTAGACCTTGAGGATCTCGGGATCGACCTCATCCAGAGACTTCGGGCCGGACTGGCTCTTCGGGGCCGCGTAGTAGTAGATGTCCTGGAAATCGATCTTCGGATAGTGGACGCGCGCCCAGGTCGGCTCCTCGAGGGTCAGCCAGCGGCGATAGGCGCCGAGACGCCATTCAAGCATCCAGTCGGGCTCGCCCTTCTTGGCCGAAATGAAGCGGATCGTGTCCTCGGACAGGCCCTTGGGCGCCTTGTCCATCTCGATGAAGGATTCGAATCCGTATTTGTACTGGTCCACATCGATATTGCGGACCTGCTCGATGGTCTCCTGCACTGCAGGCATCAGCGTTCTCCATCCATGTCGGGTTCAAGGCCCGACCGTTTTCAAACCTGGCGGCGCCGTTGGGCACACGCCTCATTTAGTGTTTCTGGCGGGAAAATACAGGCCCATCTCGACACGGCCGGTATTCGCAAACCGCATCACGCGGCCTTGACCACCCTCCTCGCAATCAGCTTCCCGAGCGCAGCGGCGAAGGCCGCGAGGTCTTCGTCCGACGTCTGATGCCCGATCGACACGCGCAGCGCGCCGCCATACGCGCCATGGCCCATCGCGGCAAGGACATGGCTGGGTCCCACCTTGCCCGACGAGCAGGCGGACCCCGCCGAAAGGGCCACGCCTTCGAGGTCGAAGGCGATCTGCGCGGTTTCGGCCTTGATGCCCGGAATGGCGAAGTAGGTCGTGTTGGCCAGCCTCGGCGCGGCGCGGCCGAAGAGAATGGCGTCGGGCACGAGGTCCAGGATCGCCGCTTCGAAACGGTCGCGCATCCTCGCCACATCCGCCGAACGCGAAAGCCGCTCCGCGGCTTCCCGCGCGGCGGCACCAAAGCCGGCGACGGCTGCGACGTTCTCGGTGCCTGCGCGATGGCCGTGCTCCTGCCCGCCGCCCCTGATCAGCGGCTCGGGCATGAGAACGCCGCCGGCCGAAACGACCGCGCCGGCGCCCTTCGCGCCGCCGATCTTGTGCGAGGAGAGAATCAGGAAATCGGCGCAACCATCGGAAATGTCCAGCGGAATGCGGCCCGCTGCCTGGACGGCGTCGAGCGCCAGGATGCCGCCCGCCTCACGCACGATCTTCGCGATCTGCGCGACCGGCTGCACGACGCCCGTCTCGTTGTTGGCGAGATGGATCGCAACCAGCACCTGGCCCATCGCGCGGTCGTGTGCCGCCAGTTCGGACGTCAGTTCGTCGAGGCGAAGGATGCCGTTGGCATCGACGCCGACGCGCGTGACCGCGTCCTGCGGAAAAAGGCCGCCATTCAGCGTCGCCGGATGATCCGCAGCGCAAACGATCAGCCTGGATACATTAAGCGGCGCGCGGCCCATCCGCCAGTTCGGCGTCAGCAGCCAGGACGCGGCCTCCGTGGCGCCAGATGTGAAGACCACGTTGGCCGGATCGCCGTTCACCAGCGCTGCAACCTCGCGGCGCGCAGTCTCGATAACCCGCCGCGCCTCCCGGCCCTCGGCATGCACCGAAGACGGGTTGGCGTCGATCGCCAACGCATCGACCATCGCCGCGCGCGCGCTGTCGCTCAGCGGGGCGCTCGCATTGTGGTCGAGATAGGTCCGTCTGGCCGCCATGACGCGCCTGGTTCGCTCCTGGAGCGACAATCGTGCGACTGCCGCGCAATTTCCTTGAATTTCAAAGGGCGGGCGTCCTATTTAGCCCCTCGAACGAGCGGACGACCATTCCCAGTTTTGAACTGTTCTAAACTGGTTAATAGGAATACCCCGCCCCGGCGTCAAGCTGGAACCGCAAGAGTCGGACCGCAGCGGCGGTTTGGCAGTTGGAGTATACATGCCCGAAGTCATTTTCAACGGCCCTGCCGGCCGCCTCGAAGGCCGCTATCAGCCCTCGACGGAAAAGAACGCCCCGATCGCCATCGTGCTCCACCCGCATCCCCAGTTCGGCGGCACGATGAACAACAAGATCGTCTACGACCTGTTCTACATGTTCCAGAAGCGCAGCTTCACGACACTGCGTTTCAATTTCCGCGGCATCGGCCGCAGCCAGGGCGAGTTCGACCACGGGTCGGGCGAACTGTCCGACGCGGCCGCCGCGCTCGACTGGGTCCAGTCGCTGCATCCGGATTCGAAGAGCTGCTGGGTCGCCGGCTATTCCTTCGGCGCCTGGATCGGCATGCAGCTCCTGATGCGCCGCCCGGAGGTCGAGGGCTTCATCTCGGTCGCCCCGCAGCCGAACATCTACGACTTCTCCTTCCTCGCGCCCTGCCCTTCGTCCGGGCTGATCATCCATGGCGATGCCGACAAGGTCGCGCCGCCGAAAGATGTGCAGGGCCTCGTCGACAAGCTGCACACGCAGAAGGGCATCACCATCACCCAGAAGACGATACCCGGCGCGAACCACTTCTTCTCCAACGACGCCGACGTGCTGATCGAGGAGTGTTCGGATTACCTCGACCGCCGGCTCGCCGGCGAGCTCGCCGATCCGCGGCCCAAACGGCTGCGCTAAGTTCCTCACAGGAGCATTCCCAAGAACAGGCCGGAGGTCATCTTCCTCCCGGCCTGTTCTTCTGTGTGCGCCGCAGCAACGGCAATTCTCGACAGAGGCGTGACTAAGTGTCACTTTTTGCCGGTGAACGAATCACAGCTCCAACGAGGGGGACCCTGCAGTGAGCAAGTTCGAAGTCTACAAGGACAAGAAGGGCGAGACGCGCTTCCGGTTTCGCGCGGCCAATGGCGAGATCGTCTTCACGTCGGAAAGCTACAAGGCCAAGGCCTCGGCCATGAAGACCATCGAGTCGATCAAGAAGAACGTCGCCGACGCGCCGGTCGAAACCGTCGACACGGCTGCGAAAAAGGCGCCCGCCAAGGCCGCCGCGAAGCCGGCAGCAAAGGCTGCGGCGAAACCGGCAAAGGCCGCCGCTGCCCCGAAAGCCGCCGCCAAACCGGCTGCGAAGGCCGCTGCCGCTAAGCCCGCTGCCGCGAAGCCCGCTGCTGCCAAGGCACCGGCCAAGGCAAAGGCGCCGGCAAAGGCCAAGGCTCCCGCCAAGAAATAATCAGCGATCCGCGGAGCCTGTCGGCTCAGACGGCAGGCTCAGCACCCCGCCGGTCACGGGCATGCGGCATCCCGTGGTCGTCGGGAATGTCAGCGGCAAGCCGCGTTTTGCGCGCACCGCAAGGTATGCCCACGCCTCGGCCTCCATCGCATCGCCGTCCAGCCCCGCATCCTCGGCAAGGATGACCTCTCCGCCATGGCGCTCCGCATCGCGGCGAAGATCGCCGACGATGTGCGGGTTCTTCCGGCCGCCGCCGCAGACGATCCATAATTCCGGCATCGCCGGCATGTGCTCGGCCGCGCGCAGGATGGCTTTCGCCGATACGGCAGCGAGCGTCCGGGCGCCGTCGGCCAGTTCCAGGCCGACTGCCTTGTCCAGCGTGAAATCGTTGCGGTCGAGCGACTTCGGCGCCGGACGCGAGAAGAACGCGCTGGCGAGATAGGCGTCGACGACGCTCTGCACGACGCCGCCTTCGGACGCGATCATGCCGTTCTCGTCGAAGGGCAGCCCCCCTTCCCGAGCCACCCACTGGTCGATGAGCGCATTGCCCGGCCCGGAATCGAAGGCGACCGGATCGCCCTTTTCTGGCACCCAGGTGACGTTCGAGATGCCACCGATGTTGACGAAGGCGACCGGCAGCTTCCTCCGCAGATCCGCCGGTAGCGAGTGGGCGAGTGCCGCGTGATAGGCCGGCACGAGTGGCGCCCCCTGACCTCCATGCCGCATATCATTGGCGCGCATGTCGTGGACCACGGGAAGGCCGGTTTTCGCGGCGAGCAACGCGCCGTCGCCGAGCTGAACGGTCAGTCCGCGCTCGGGCCTATGCAGCACCGTCTGTCCGTGGAAGCCGATCAGCGTCACTTCGGCCCAGCCGCCGGACAGGCTCGACCGGAACGCCGTCACTGCGTCTGCGTGGCGAAGCGTGATCTCTCGCTCCAGGTCGCCGAGGCTGCCGGGGCGTTCGGTCCCCCGTCCGATCGTCTTGGCGTCATCCAGCGCAGCCTCGATGCGACGCCGGAATGGGGCCTCGTACGGCACGAAATGCGAAGGGCCGCGTTCGACGAGGTTCACGCCATCGGTCCTGATCACGGCAAGGTCGATGCCGTCCATCGACGTGCCGCTCATCAGCCCGATCGCACAGATTGCCGCCATGTCCCTCAATCCTTGTGATTCCGGGCCCACTGATGCTAAACGCGCGGGCGCGCCGGGGCCAATGCCCCCGTCGTCCAACAAAGTCCGGAAAGCCGCCATGTCCGCCTTCAAGTCCGATTTCCTGCGCATCATGTCCGAGCGCGGCTTCATCCATCAGATCTCCGACGAGCGCGGCCTGGACGAACTGTTCCGCACGGAGAGCGTCTCCGCCTATATCGGCTTCGACGCAACCGCGAAAAGTCTGCATGCGGGGTCGCTGATCCAGATCATGATGCTCCACTGGCTCGAAAAGACCGGCCACAAGCCGATCGCGCTGATGGGTGGCGGCACCACGATGATCGGCGATCCGTCGTTCAAGGACGAAGCGCGCAAGCTGCTCACGCCGCAGGACATCGACGACAATCTCGTCGGCATCCGCCGCAACTTCGAGCCCTACCTGACATTCGGCGAAGGCCCCGGCAAGGCGACGATGATCAACAATGCCGACTGGCTGATGAAGATCAACTATGTCGAGTTCCTGCGCGACGTCGGCCGGCATTTCTCGGTCAACCGGATGCTGTCCTTCGATTCCGTCAAGCTCAGGCTTGACCGCGAGCAGTCGCTGTCCTTCCTCGAGTTCAACTACATGATCCTTCAGGCCTACGACTTCGTCGAACTGAACAAGCGCTACGGCACGCGGCTGCAGATGGGCGGCTCGGACCAGTGGGGCAACATCGTCAACGGCATCGATCTCGGCCACCGCATGGGCACGCCGCAGCTCTACGCGATGACGACGCCGCTGTTGACGACCTCGTCGGGCGCGAAGATGGGCAAGACCGCCTCCGGCGCTGTCTGGCTCGATCCGGAGATGATGAGCCCGTACGACTTCTGGCAATACTGGCGCAACACCGAGGATGCCGACGTCGAGCGCTTCCTGAAGCTCTACACGACGATGCCGCTCGACGAGGTGAAACGGCTCGCAGCGCTCGGCGGCTCCGAAATCAACGAGGCGAAGAAGGTGCTCGCCACAGAGATAACCGCCCTGCTGCACGGCCGCGCGGCCGCCGACCAGGCGGCGGAGACGGCCCGCAAGACCTTCGAGGAAGGATCGGTCGCGGACGACCTGCCGACGGTCACGGTGCCGCAGGCGGCGCTCGACGGCGGCGTCGGCATCCTGTCGCTCTTCGTCACCGCGGGACTTGCCGCCTCGAACGGCGAAGCGCGGCGCCACGTCCAGGGCGGCGCGGTCAGGGTCAATGACAGGCCTGTGTCCGACGAGCGGATGCAGATCACGGCCGCCGACATCGCCGACAACGGAGCGATCAAGCTCTCGCTCGGCAAGAAGAAGCACGTGCTGGTGCGGGCGGCCTGAAGGTGCACGGTCTCGCATAATCAGCGCCGTCATCCTCGGGCCTAACCCGAGGGTCTACCTGCGGCCCGGCTCAGCACGGTATCAGCTTGCTTCACGGTTCCGGAATGCTGGCGACGTAGTCGGCTGTCCGCTTCAACGCCTCTTCATTGTGGAAAATGCCGAAATGGTTGGTCTGCGCAAGGATTTCGGCGCTGCCCCGGTAGCCAGCGGCCTTCAGCAGATCGAGCAGCGCGAGGCCGTCGACGGCTTCATCCTTGTCGCCGACGAGTATCAGCGCATTGGCGGGCATCGCCTTCACATCTGACGCATAGTCGTTGCGAGGAAGGAAGGACGAGTTGAGCCGCCAGGAATAAGCAAGCGTCTCGGTCCCGTTCCATGCGCTGGCCGGTTTGTTGAAGGCGATGACCGGAAGCCCATCGAAACCGTGCACACCGATAATATTCAGCGCCACGAGTCCCAGGATACGGGGCAGATCGATGACGTTCCATCCGCCCGCGTCGCCACCACGCAAGGCGGCGGTGCGCGGAATGATCGGAGCCAGGGCGACATAGCCCACAATCGCCTCCTGTTTTGAACCTGGCCCACCCGCAAAGCGCAGCAGGAAGCCGGCGCCACTCGAATGGCCACCCAGGACGATAGGTCCCTTGTGTCCCTGCTTGCGAAGTTCCCGGATGAGGTCGACGACATCGTCCTCGTACTGGCCGATATATTCGATGTCGCCGCGTCGGCGTCCTGAGAAATAGTGCCCCCGCATGTTCAGCAGGACGACCTTGGCGGCTCCTGCCCCGCTGACATAGGTCGCCAGGTCGTGATAGCCGCCGCCGTGGTAGGAGGACCCGTGAATGAAGATCAGGATCCGCTCGCTTGCCGCATCATAAAACCTGTAGGCAAGCGCATCGCCATCACGCGCGCGGAACTGCACCAGAGGCGGCGGCTCCGTGGCGCTCTTGTCCCGCTCCCCGGCAAAGCCGAAGACGTCCGTCTCTGGCGGCATTGGCGGAAAGGGCAGCGCAATCAACACGATTGCGACAATCAGGGCGGCGATGCCAAGCGTGATCAGAATGACCATTCCGCGAAACAGGTGGCGCAATGCAGATACTCCGAAAGTGAAATCGGATTCGAATGAAGCGCAGTACGTTTCTGGCGACGCGGGTTGAAGCGGGACGAGACTCACGGCCTGCGTCGAGGGACGCAGGGAGTGGCAGCCGAACCTATTATCCCTGTGGCTTCGACGCAACAGCCATGGCGATGAACCATCGTGCACACGACGCGACGACGAGAACAAGACCGCCGGCTTGATCGGACGGTTCCGATCAATCGGCGTATTTGGATTTAAGATTCCCAGACAAACAAAAGGCCCCTTGCGGGGCCCTTCGTCATTCATCCCGATGCGAAGCCGATCAGGCGGCTTCGCTCTCGCTGGCGGCTTCCGCCTCCGTGCGGGCGCGGTCGGCAGCACCCTTGGCCGAGGTGTCGCGGTCGACGAACTCGATCACGGCCATGGCCGCGTTGTCGCCGTGGCGGAAACCGGCCTTCATGATGCGCAGGTAGCCGCCGTTGCGGGAAGCGTAGCGCGGGGCGATCGTCTCGAACAGGCGCTTGGCGAGCTTGTCGGACCCGATCGCCGCAATCGCCTGGCGGCGGGCGTGCAGGTCGCCGCGCTTGCCCAGCGTGACCAGCTTCTCCACGATCGGGCGAAGCTCCTTGGCCTTGGGCAGCGTGGTGACGATCTGCTCGTGCTCGATGAGGGATGCGGCCATGTTCGTGAACAGGGCCTTGCGGTGGCTGACGGTGCGGTTCAGCCGGCGGCCGGAACGTCCATGGCGCATGGCTTATCTCCTAAGGTTCTGGGCGGGTGCCCGGTGTTTCGTTCCGCGAGTGGGGAGTGGCGAGTGGCGAGTGGGCTACCCCATTTCGCCATTCGCCATTTCGCCATTCGCCTCAGTACTGGTCTTCGTAGCGCTTGGCGAGGTCTTCGATGTTCTCCGGCGGCCAGTCCGGCACTTCCATGCCGAGATGCAGGCCCATGGCCGCGAGAACTTCCTTGATCTCGTTGAGCGACTTGCGGCCGAAGTTCGGGGTGCGCAGCATCTCCGCCTCGGTCTTCTGGATCAGGTCGCCGATGTAGACGATGTTGTCGTTCTTCAGGCAGTTTGCCGAGCGGACCGACAGTTCGAGTTCGTCGACCTTCTTGAGCAGCGCCGGGTTGAAGGCGAGCTCGGTGACGGTCTCCATCGCCTGCTCTTTCTGCGGCTCGTCGAAGTTGACGAACAGCGCGAGCTGGTCCTGCAGGATGCGCGCCGCAAAAGCGACCGCGTCCTCGCCGGTGATCGATCCGTCGGTCTCGATCGACAGCGTCAGCTTGTCGTAGTCGAGAACCTGGCCCTCACGGGTGTTCTCGACCTTGTACGAAACCTTCTTGACCGGAGAATAGAGCGAGTCGACCGGGATGAGCCCGATCGGCGCATCGTCGGCGCGGTTACGATCGGCCGGCACGTAGCCCTTGCCGTTGTCGACCGTGAACTCCATGCGAATCTCGGCGCCCTCGTCGAGGGTGCAGATCACATGGTCGGGATTGAGGATCTCGACGTCGCCGACAGTCTGAATGTCGCCGGCGGTGACGATGCCGGGGCCCTGCTTGCGCACGACCATGCGCTTGGGACCATCGCCTTCCATCTTGATGGCGATTTCCTTGATGTTCAGGACGATGTCGGTCACGTCCTCGCGCACGCCGGCGATCGAGGAGAACTCGTGCAACACGCCGTCGATCTGCACCGCGGTCACGGCCGCGCCGCGCAGCGACGACAACAGCACGCGGCGCAGCGCATTGCCGAGCGTGAGGCCGAAGCCCCGCTCCAGCGGCTCGGCGACGAGCGTCGTCAGGGTCTTGCCCTTCGACGAGAACTCGACCTTGTTCGGCTTGATTAGTTCCTGCCAGTTTTTCTGGATCATTTTGCGGTCCTTCCGTTACCTTGCCACCATCCAATCGTGGCAAGCGGTCTGGAAAACGCCTGCGGCGCCCTTCGAGGGGCGCCGTCGGCAAGTATGAAAAATATCAGACGCGACGCTTCTTGCGCGGGCGGCAGCCATTGTGCGGGATCGGCGTCACGTCGCGGATCGACGTGATGGTGAAGCCCGAAGCCTGGAGCGCGCGAAGCGCCGATTCACGACCCGAACCCGGACCGCAGACCTCGACCTCCAGCATGCGCATGCCGTGTTCCTGGGCCTTCTTGGCGCAGTCTTCGGCGGCCATCTGGGCGGCGAACGGCGTCGACTTGCGCGAGCCCTTGAAGCCCTGGGCACCGGCCGACGACCAGGCAATCGCGTTGCCCTGCTGGTCGGTGATGGTGATCATCGTGTTGTTGAACGTCGAATTGACGTGCGCGACGCCCGTCGAGATGTTCTTGCGTTCGCGACGGCGGACGCGTGCGGCTTCCTTGGCCATGTCTTACCTTTCGATCTCTACGCCGCCGTAGTTCCAGCGGCTACACCAGGGCGAATGGGGAGTGGCGAATGGCGAGTGGGAGTCCCCATTCGCAATTCGCCATTTCGCTATTCGCCCGATTACTTCTTCTTGCCGGCGATCGCCTTCGCCGGGCCCTTGCGGGTGCGGGCGTTGGTGTGCGTGCGCTGGCCGCGGACCGGCAGCGAGCGGCGATGGCGCAGGCCGCGGTAGCAGCCGAGGTCCATCAGACGCTTGATGTTCATCGACACTTCGCGACGTAGATCGCCCTCGACCTTGTAGTCGCGGTCGATGGCTTCGCGGATCTGCAGCACTTCCGAATCGGTGAGCTGGTTGACGCGACGCTCCGCGGGGATGCCGACCTTCGCCACGATTTCGGCGGCGAACTTCGGGCCGATGCCGTGGATGTACTGCAGCGCGATGACGACGCGCTTGTTGGTCGGAATATTTACGCCGGCTATACGAGCCATTTTCGTCTCCATGTGGGCCAGTCAGGCTGGCATTGTTGTTGACCCGCGTCCGGTGGAGGCCGGCCCATGCGGGTGTTCCGATCAAAGCGGCTGCACGTCCTTGCGGACAACCAACCATGCAATCTGATGGGAGACGCGCCGCTATAGTGCAACGCGCCTTCTGCGTCAACAGCCGGAACGGACTAAATCTCGGACAGCAAAGCCTCGATCTGGCCGGTCACGTCGTCGATCGATGCCATGCCGTCGACGCCCTTCAGCAGGCCCTTGGCGTAGTAGTAGCCGATCAGCGGCGCCGTCTTCTTGTAATATTCGCGCAGGCGCTCCTCGAAGACTTCCGGGTTGTCGTCCTTGCGCACGGGAAGACCAGCGGCAGCCGTCTCTTCCGCACGCTTGACGATGCGGCCCACCAGAGCCTTGTCGTCGACGACGAGTTCGATCACCGCGTCAAGCCCGACGCCGCGATCCGACAGCATCTTCTCCACCGAATCGGCCTGCACGAGGGTTCGCGGATAGCCGTCGAGAATGAAGCCCCTGGCGCAGTCCGCCTGGTCGATACGCTCCGCGACGATAGCGTTGACGATCTCGTCGGAGACCAGCTCGCCCGCGTCCATGACTGCCTTGGCACGCTTGCCGACGTCGGTTCCGGCTTTCACCGCCGCGCGCAGCATGTCGCCCGTGGAGAGCTGCGGGATACCGTGCTTGTCGACCAGTCGCTGCGCCTGCGTCCCCTTGCCCGCCCCCGGCGGGCCCAGCAGTATCAGCCTCATTCTATCTCTTGCCCCCCCGGAGTTTCGACTTCTTGATCAGCCCCTCATACTGATGCGCGATCAGGTGTCCCTGGATCTGCGCGACAGTATCGAGCGTAACGCTCACAACGATCAGCAGCGAAGTGCCTCCGAGATAGAACGGAACGCCCGTCGCCGAAATCAGAAACTCGGGCAATAGACAGATCACGACGAGATAGATAGCCCCGACGAGCGTAATGCGCGTCAGCACATAGTCGATATATTCGGCGGTGCGCTCGCCCGGGCGATAGCCGGGGATGAAGCCGGAGTGCTTCTTCAGCTGGTCGGCGGTGTCCTTCGGATTGAACACGATCGCCGTGTAGAAGAAGGCGAAGAACACGATCATCGCCGCGTAGAGCAGCATGTAGAGCGGCTGGCCGTGGCCGAGCGTTGCCAGGATCGAACTCGCCCAGGCGGGCAGGTTCGACGTGTTGGAGAAGCCCGCGACAGTCGCCGGGAGGAGCAGCAGCGACGACGCGAAGATCGGCGGGATGACGCCGGCGGTGTTGAGCTTCAGCGGCAGGTGCGAGGTGTCGCCCTGGAACATCCGGTTGCCGACCTGGCGCTTCGGATACTGGATCAGGAGCCGGCGCTGCGCGCGCTCGAAGAAGACGATCAGCGCGATCACGACGATCGCGAGCACGATGATGGCAAGGATGATGCCGGTCGACAGCGCGCCCGTGCGGCCGAGCTCCAGTGTGCCGGAGAGAGCCGACGGCAGACCGGCGACGATGCCGGCGAAGATGATGAGCGAAATGCCGTTGCCGATGCCGCGGGCGGTGATCTGCTCGCCGAGCCACATCAGGAACATCGTGCCGCCGACGAGCGTAATGACGGCCGAGAGCTTGAAGAACCAGCCCGGGTCGCTGACGATGCCCGCGCCGCTCTCGAGGCCGACGGCGATGCCGTAGGCCTGGACCGTCGCGAGCAGCACCGTTCCGTAGCGCGTGTACTGGTTGATGACCTTGCGGCCCTGCTCGCCTTCCTTCTTCAGCTGCTCGAGCGTCGGAATGACCGACGTCATCAGCTGCATGATGATGGAAGCGGAGATATACGGCATGATGCCGAGCGCGAAGATCGCCATGCGCTCGACGGCGCCGCCCGCGAACATGTTGAAAATGCCGAGCACGCCGCGCGACTGGCCCTCGAAGGCCTGCGCGAAGGCTTCCGGATTGATGCCGGGGATCGGGATATAGGTGCCGAGGCGGTAGACCAGCAGCGCGCCCAGCGTGAACCAGATACGTTTCTTCAGGTCTTCCGCCTTGGCGAAAGCCGCGAAATTGAGGTTCGAAGCAAGCTGCTCGGCTGCTGACGCCATGGGAATTCTCCGCTTCGGCAGGCGAAATGACACGCGGGGAGCGAGTCATGCTTTGAGCCGAAGCCTCGAAATAGGCTCCGGCCCGCAAAGTTGCAAGCAGCGGCGCCGTCGCACCGCTGCCAGCTATGTCACTCGGACTTGGCTTCCGGCAGTTTCACCGAACCACCGGCCTTCTCGATCTTCTCGAGAGCGGCCTTCGAGGCGCCGGCCACGTCGAGGGAGACCTTCGCCTTCAGCTCGCCATCGCTCAGCACGCGCACGCCGTCCTTGGCGCGGCGGATCACGCCGGCGGCGATCAGCGCCGCCGCATCGATGGTCGCCTTGCCGTCGAGCTTCTTCGCATCGATCGCCGCCTGGATCTTGGCCAGCGACACCGTCACGAAGGACTTGGCGTGGATGTTGTTGAAGCCGCGCTTGGGCAGGCGCCGATAGAGCGGCATCTGGCCACCCTCGAAACCGTTGATGGCGACGCCGGAGCGCGCCTTCTGACCCTTCACGCCACGGCCGCCGGTCTTGCCGGAGCCCGAGCCGATGCCGCGGCCCAGACGCTTCCGCGAATGGGTGGCGCCTTCGTTGTCGCGCAATTCGTTGAGTTTCATGTCTCTTCTCCTGCGCCTTCGCTCAAGCCTCGTCGACGACGCGGACGAGGTGGGCGACGGACGCGATCATGCCGCGTACCGACGGGGTGTCCTCGAGCGTCCTGCGACGATGCATCTTGTTGAGGCCGAGGCCGACCAGCGTTGCACGCTGTTCCTTCGGACGGCGGATCGGGCTGCCGATCTGCTCGACCGTCACGGTCTTGGACTTGGTCTTCGCCATCATCCTGCTCCTTACTCTTCGCCGGCGGCAGTGCCGCGGCGCGCCTGGAGAGTGGAATACTTGATGCCGCGCTGCGCTGCGATGTCCTTCGGGTGCATCTGGTTCTTCAGGGCGTCGAAGGTGGCGCGCACCATGTTGTAGGGGTTGGAAGACCCCATCGACTTGGCGACGACGTCGTGCATGCCGAGCGTCTCGAAGACGGCGCGCATCGGGCCGCCCGCGATGATGCCCGTGCCGGGCTTGGCCGCGCGCAGCAGAACCTTGCCGGCGCCATGGCGGCCGGCCACGTCGTGATGCAGAGTGCGGCCGGAGCGCAGCGGCACGAAGATCATTTCGCGCTTGGCGGCCTCGGTCGCCTTGCGGATGGCCTCAGGCACTTCACGCGCCTTGCCGTGTCCGAAGCCGACCTTGCCCTTCTGGTCGCCGACGACGACGAGGGCTGCGAAGCCGAAACGACGGCCACCCTTCACCACCTTGGCGACGCGGTTGATGTGGACCAGCTTGTCGACGAACTCGCTGTCCTTTTCCTCGCGGTCACGGCTGCGTTCGCGATCGCGGCCGCCTTCCCGACGTTCTTGTGCCATATCCTGTTCCTTGTTCTTTTCCGGAGGCACCGGGTTTCAATGTGAAGGCCGGCGTCTACACGAGCGCCGGCCCGGTTTCAACCAGAAGGCTGTCCCGACGCGCGGGAAGGCCGACTAGAAGTCCAGTCCGCCCTCGCGGGCGGCTTCGGCCAGCGCCTTGACGCGGCCGTGATAGATATAGGCGCCGCGGTCGAACACGACGGCGGAGACGCCGGCCTTCTTCGCGCGTTCCGCGACCAGCTTGCCGACGGCAGCCGCGGCTGCGACGTCCGCACCGGTCTTCAGCGACGCCTTCAGATCCTTGTCGAGGGTCGAGGCAGCCGCCAGGGTGCGGCCGCTCGCGTCATCGATGACCTGCACATAGATGTGCTTGGACGAACGATGCACGGACAGGCGCGGACGGTCGCCGGCGACCTTGCGGATCTGGCGGCGGATGCGCTGCGCGCGCTTCTGAATGGAGTCCTTGGAGGCCATGGCCTTCTTCCTTTGCCTTGTAAGACGGTGGCGGCTCTGCGCGGTCCAGATCGGCCCGCAACCGCCCTCCGTGGCGATTACTTCTTCTTGCCTTCCTTGCGGACGATCTTCTCGCCCGCGTACCGCACGCCCTTGCCCTTGTACGGCTCGGGACCGCGATACTCGCGGATCTCGGCGGCCACCTGGCCGACCTGCTGCTTGTCGATGCCGGCGACGACGATCTCCGTCGGCTTCGGCGTCGAGATCGTGATGCCTTCCGGCGTCTGGTAGACCACCTCGTGGCTGAAGCCGAGCGACAGCTGCAGGTTCTTGCCCTGCATCGCCGCGCGATAGCCGACGCCGGTGATTTCCAGGCGCTTCTCGAAGCCGTCCTTCACGCCGTTCAGGATGTTCACGATCATCGTGCGGGACATGCCCCACTTGGAGCGCGCGAGCTTGGTCTGGTCGCGCGGCTCGACGGCGATCTGGCCCTCGTCCATCTTGACCAGGACCTCGTCGTTGACGACGAACCGCAGCTCGCCCTTGGGGCCCTTCGCGCTCACCGTCTGGCCGCTGACCGAAGCGGTCACGCCCTGCGGGAGAGCGACGGGTTTCTTGCCAATACGAGACATTGTCTTGTCCTCGTTCCTGTTTCTAAATCCGCCTGATCAGAAGATCTGGCAGAGGATTTCGCCGCCGACGTTTTCTTCGCGGGCCTGGTGATCGGCCATCACGCCCTTCGGCGTCGAGAGGATCGAAATGCCGAGGCCGTTGGCGACCTGCGGAATCGACCGGACCGAAACGTAGACCCGGCGGCCGGGCTTGGAGACGCGCGCGATTTCGCGGATCACCGGCTGGCCTTCGGCATATTTCAGCTCGATCTCGATCTCGGACTTGCCGTTGTCAAAGTCGGTCTGGGTATAGTCGCGGATGTAGCCTTCCGACTTCATCACGTCGAGAACGCGGGCGCGCAGCGTGGACGCAGGCGTCGAAACCTTCGACTTCTTGCGGCCATAGGCGTTGCGGATGCGGGTCAGCATATCGCCGAGGGGATCGCTCAAAGACATCTTCGTGCCCTCCTACCAGCTGGACTTCACGAGGCCCGGGATCATCCCGAGCGACCCAAGCTCGCGCAGCGCGATACGCGACATGCTGAGCTTGCGATAGAACGCACGCGGACGGCCGGTCACTTCGCAACGGTTGCGGATGCGGGTGCGGGCGGAATTGCGCGGCATCGCCGAGAGCTTGAGCTGAGCGCGGAAGCGCTCCTCGAGCGGCAGCGACTGGTCCATGATGACGGTCTTCAGCGCCTTGCGCTTGGCAGCGGCGTTCGCCACCATCTTGCGGCGCTTGTTGTTCTTCTCGACTGAACTGGTCTTGGCCATTTCAAATACCCTTGTTATCGCTTGCCGTTACTGCCGGAACGGGAAGTTGAAGGCCTTGAGAAGGGCCCTCGCCTCGTCGTCCGTCTTGGCGGTCGTGCAGACGATGATGTCCATGCCCCAAACCTGATCGACCTTGTCGTAGTTGATCTCGGGGAAAACGATGTGCTCCTTGATGCCCATCGCGAAATTGCCGCGCCCGTCGAAGCTCTTCGGGTTCAGCCCGCGGAAGTCGCGGACGCGCGGCAGCGCGATGTTGATGAGGCGGTCGAGGAACTCGTACATGCGTTCCTTGCGCAGCGTCACCTTGGCGCCGATCGGCATGTTCTCGCGAACCTTGAAGCCCGCGATCGACGTGCGGGCACGCGTCACGACGGCCTTCTGGCCGGCGATCAGCGCCAGGTCCTCGGCGGCGACCGACGGCTTCTTGGAATCGCCGGTGGCTTCGCCGACGCCCATGTTCAGCACGATCTTGTCGAGACGCGGGATCTGCATCTCGTTCTCGTAGTTGAACTGCTCCTGAAGCTCCTTGCGGATCTTCTCGTCGTAAACCTTGCGCAGCCGCGCCTGATAAGCGGTCTTAGCCATCGATCGTTGCTCCCGAGCGCTTCGCCACGCGCACCTTCTTGCCGTCCTTCACCTCGAAACCGATGCGCGTCGGCTTGCCGTCCTTGGGATCGGCGACGGCGATGTTCGATACGTGGATCGGCGCTTCCTTGGAAATGATGCCGCCTTCCTGGGTCTGCGACTGGCGCTGATGGCGGCGGACCATGTTGATGCCGCGCACGATCGCCTGATCGTCCTTCGGCATCATGCGGATCACTTCGCCCGTGCGGCCCTTGTCCTTGCCGGCGAGCACGACGACCTTGTCGCCCTTGCGGATCTTCTGCATTGTTCCGGCTCCTTACAGCACTTCAGGCGCGAGCGAGATGATCTTCATGTGGTTCTTCGCGCGCAGCTCGCGCGGAACCGGCCCGAAGATACGCGTGCCGATCGGCTCTTTCTTGTTGTCGACGAGCACGGCCGCATTCTTGTCGAAGCGGATGACCGAGCCGTCGGGACGACGGATGTCCTTGGCCGTGCGAACCACGACCGCCTTCATGACATCGCCCTTCTTGACACGGCCGCGCGGGATAGCCTCCTTGATCGAGACGACGATGATGTCGCCGACCGAGGCATACTTCCGCTTCGAGCCGCCCAGCACCTTGATGCACATGACTCGGCGCGCGCCGGAATTGTCGGCAACGTCCAGGTTAGTTTGCATCTGAATCATGACTGACCGCCTTTTTCTTCATGTCCGGAAAGCGGGGCACCGCTCTCCGGCCTGTCTCTTGTTCTCTACTTCGCAGCCGCGTCGGTGACGACGACCCAGGTCTTGTCCTTCGAAATCGGACGCGACTCCTGGATGAACACCTGGTCGCCGACCTTGCATGCATTGTTCTCGTCGTGCGCCTTGTACTTCTTCGACAGGCGAACGGTCTTCTTCATCACAGGGTGCGTGAAGCGACGCTCGACGCGGACGACCACCGTCTTGTCGTTCTTGTCGCTGACGACCGTACCCTGCAGGATGCGCTTCGGCATGATCTTGATCCTTAAGCCTTGTTGCCCGCTGCCTTCTGGGCGGCGATGGTCTTGATGCGGGCGATGTCGCGGCGGACTTTTTTCACGCGCGCGGTCTTTTCCATCTGGCCGGTCGCCTTCTGGAAGCGCAGGTTGAACTGCTCCTTCTTGAGCTTGGCCAGTTCGTCGTTCATCTGATCGGGGCTCATGGCCCTCACGTCGGCGGCTTTCATGGCTCTCGACCTTCCTATTCTGCGATGCGCTGGATGAAGCGCGTCTTGACCGACAGCTTGGCGGCACCGAGGCGAAGCGCTTCGCGCGCCGTCTCCTCGTTGACGCCGTCGAGCTCGAACATCACGCGGCCGGGCTTGACGCGGCAGGCCCAGTAGTCGACCGCGCCCTTGCCCTTGCCCATGCGGACTTCGGTCGGCTTGGACGTCACCGGCACGTCCGGGAACACACGGATCCAGACGCGGCCCTGGCGCTTCATGGCGCGGGTGATCGCGCGGCGGGCCGCCTCGATCTCACGCGCGGTGACGCGGTTGGGCTCCATCGCCTTCAGGCCGAAGCCGCCGAAATCGAGGTTCGTACCGCCCTTCGCGACGCCGTGGATACGGCCCTTGAACTGCTTGCGGAACTTTGTGCGCTTGGGCTGCAGCATCGTTCTCTATCCTTCTTACGTCTGCCGCGCTTTTCTTACGCGTTCTCGCGACGGCGACCGCCGCCGCTGGTCGGGGCTTCGGTCTCGATCGCCCGACGCTCGGAAGCCATCGGATCGTGTTCGAGAATCTCACCCTTGAAGATCCACACCTTGACGCCGCAGATGCCATAGGCGGTCTGGGCTTCGGAGGTGCCGTAATCGACATCGGCGCGCAGCGTGTGCAGCGGCACGCGGCCTTCGCGGTACCACTCCATGCGCGCGATCTCGGCGCCGCCGAGACGGCCGGAGCAGTTGATGCGGATGCCTTCGGCACCGAGACGCATCGCCGACTGCACGGCGCGCTTCATGGCGCGGCGGAACGCGATGCGGCGCTCGAGCTGCTGCGAGATCGACTGGGCGACGAGCTTGGCGTCGATCTCGGGCTTGCGCACCTCGACGATGTTCAAGCTCGTGTCCGACTTCGTCATCTCCATCAGCTTCTTGCGCAGCTTCTCGATGTCCGCGCCCTTCTTGCCGATGATGAGACCGGGACGGGCGGCGTGGATCGTGACGCGGCACTTCTTGTGCGGACGCTCGATGACGATCTTCGAGACGGCAGCCTGCTTCAGCTCCTTCTCGAGATACTTGCGGATCTTGATGTCCTCGTGCAGCAGCTTGCCGTATTCGCCGGTGTTCGCGTACCACCGCGAATCCCAGGTGCGGTTGATGCCGAGGCGAAGTCCGATCGGGTTGACTTTCTGGCCCATCAGGCGGCCTCCACTTTCTCTTCAACTTCGCGCACGACGATCGTGAGATGCGAGAACGGCTTCTCGACGCGCGACGCGCGACCGCGGCCGCGGGCATGGAAGCGCTTCATGACGATCGACTTGCCGACATAGGCCTCGGCCACGACGAGCGCGTCCACGTCGAGGTCATGGTTGTTCTCGGCATTCGCAATCGCGCTCTCGAGCGTCTTCTTGACGGTCCCGGCGATGCGCTTGCGCGAGAATTCCAGATCGTTCAGCGCGGTCGCGACCTTCTTGCCGCGGATCAGCGCAGCCACCAGGTTCAGCTTCTGAGGGCTGACCCGGATGGTGCGCAGAACGGCGCGCGCCTCGTTGTCCGCAAGTCCGCGCGGAGCCTTGGCCTTGCCCATTGTTACTTCCTCTTCGCCTTCTTGTCCGCGCCGTGGCCGTAGTAGGTACGGCTGGGAGCGAACTCACCGAACTTGTGGCCGACCATGTCCTCGTTCACCGAGACCGGGACATGCTTCTGGCCGTTGTAGACGCCGAAGGTCAGGCCGATGAACTGCGGCAGGATGGTCGAACGCCGGGACCACATCTTGATCACCTCGGCGCGGCCGCCGTCGCGAGCCTTGTCGGCCTTCTTAAGCAGGTAGCCGTCGACGAACGGACCTTTCCAGACTGAACGGGTCACTTCGCTAACCTCTTCTTAGCTCTTGCGCGCATGGCGCGAGCGCATGATGAACTTGTCGGTCGACTTGTTGGACCGGGTCTTCTTGCCCTTGGTCGGCTTGCCCCACGGGGTGACCGGGTGGCGGCCGCCCGAGGTGCGGCCCTCACCACCGCCGTGCGGATGGTCGACCGGGTTCATGGTGACGCCGCGGTTGTGCGGCTTGCGGCCGAGCCAGCGCGAACGGCCGGCCTTGCCCAGATTGATGTTGCCGTGATCGGGGTTCGACACGGCGCCGACGGTGGCGAAACACGAACCGGACACGAGGCGCTGCTCGCCCGAGTTCAGACGCAGGATCGCCATGCCCTGATCGCGACCGACGAGCTGCGCGTAGGCGCCCGCCGAGCGTGCGATCTGACCGCCCTTGCCCGGCTTCAGCTCGACATTGTGGATGATCGTGCCGACCGGCATGGCCTGCAGCGGCATCGCATTGCCGGGCTTCACGTCCGCGCTCGCCGAAGCGATCACCTTGTCGCCGACTGCGAGGCGCTGCGGAGCCAGGATGTAGCTCAGCTCGCCGTCCTCATACTTGACAAGCGCGATGAACGCGGTGCGGTTCGGATCGTATTCGAGCCGCTCGACCGTCGCCGACACGTCGAGCTTGCGACGCTTGAAGTCGACCATGCGGTAGGTGCGCTTGTGACCGCCGCCCTGGAAGCGCGCCGTGACGCGGCCCGCGTTGTTGCGGCCGCCCGAGGATTTCAGACCCTCGGTCAGACCCTTCACGGGCTTGCCTTTGTAGAGGCCGGAGCGATCGACGATGACCAGCTGGCGCTGGCTCGGCGTCGTCGGCTTGTAACTCTTGAGTGCCATGTTCCTAACCTCTCAGCGCTTACAGGCCGGTCGTGACGTCGATCGAGTCGCCGTCCTTCAGCGTGACGATCGCCCGCTTGAAGTCGCTCAGCTGACCGGTCGTGCCGCGGAAGCGCTTGACCTTGCCCTTGCGCACCAACGTATTGACCCCGACGACCTTGACGCCGAACAGCGCTTCGACCGCGGCCTTGATCTCGGGCTTCGTCGCCTTCTTGGCGACGTTG
The DNA here is from genome assembly GCA_041913465.1 of Mesorhizobium sp. Classification (GTDB taxonomy): domain Bacteria; phylum Pseudomonadota; class Alphaproteobacteria; order Rhizobiales; family Rhizobiaceae; genus Mesorhizobium_A. The sequence continues at coordinate 52,796 of JAYSFJ010000023.1, forward strand.
AAGACGACCTGGTTCTGCTCCGAAGCCATGGTCGACTTTTCAGTGATCGCCGGCGAGACGATCACGTCGTAGTGACGGAGATCGGTCATTTGAAACGCTCCTCGAGAGCCTGGACGGCGGCCTTCGAAAGGACCAGCGTGCCGCGGCGCAGAATGTCGTAGACGTTGATGCCCTGAACCGGCAGCACGTCGATGTTGGGGATGTTGGCGGCTGCCCGCTTGAAGTTCGCGTCGAGCTCGGCGCCGCCGATCATCAGTGCGTTCGTCAGGCCGAGTGCCGCGAAGCTCTCCACCAGCGCCTTGGTCTTGGCTTCGCCCAGCACCAGATCGTCGATGACGATCAGGCTTTCCGATTTCGCCTTGGCCGACAGCGCATGCTTGAGGCCGAGCGCGCGGACCTTCTTGGGTAGGTCGTGCGCATGGCTGCGCATCACCGGGCCGTGGGCCTTGCCGCCGCCGCGGAACTGCGGAGCACGAGCCGAATGGTGGCGGGCGCGGCCCGTTCCCTTCTGCTTGTACATCTTCGCACCGGTGCGGGCGATGTCGGCGCGGCCCTTGGCGACGTGCGTGCCCTGCTGGCGTGCAGCGAGCTGCCAGCGGATGACGCGGGCGAGGATGTCGTCGCGCGGATCAAGACCGAAGATCTCGTCCGAGAGGGACAACTTGCCGGCGTCCTTGCCAGCGAGCGTGGTTACCTTGAGATCCATTATTCGGCCCCCTTCTCAGCGGCGCCGTTCTTGCGGACGGCTGCCGGCTTCGGTGCATTGTCGGGCAGCGCGGACTTGGCAGCGTCGCGCACCATGATCCAGGCGCCCTTCGATCCCGGAACCGCGCCGCGGATCAGGATCAGGCCGCGGTCGACGTCGGTCGAGACGACCTCGACGTTCTGCGTCGTCACGCGGGTGTTGCCCAGGTGGCCGGCCATCTTCTTGCCCTTGAACACCTTGCCGGGGTCCTGGCGCTGGCCGGTCGAACCGTGCGTGCGGTGCGATACGGAGTTACCGTGGGTGGCACGGCCGCCACCGAAATGGTGACGCTTGATGACGCCCTGGAAGCCCTTGCCGATCGAGGTGCCCGTCACGTCGACCTTCTGGCCAGCGACGAAGTGGTCGGCCGTGATCTCGGAACCGACCTCGATCAGGTTGTCCGGGCTGACGCGGAACTCGGCGACCTTCGCCTTCGGCTCGACCGAGGCGGCGGCGAACTGGCCGCGCTGGGCCTTCGCCGTGTTCTTGACCTTGGCAAGGCCGACGCCGAGCTGCACCGCGGTGTAGCCGTTCTTCTCCTGGGTACGCTGCGCCACCACCTGGCAATTCTCCATGCGGAGAACGGTCACGGGCACATGCTCGCCCGCATCGTTGTAGATGCGGGTCATCCCCAACTTCTGTGCAATCACACCTGAACGCATCAGTTCATCTTCCTTCAGAGGAGCCTCTTGGCAACTCGGCCGGCGGGCTCTTGTTCGTGCTCGTCAGAGCTTGATTTCGACGTCCACGCCTGCCGCCAGGTCGAGCTTCATCAGAGCATCGACGGTCTGGGGCGTCGGGTCGACGATGTCGAGAAGCCGCTTGTGGGTCCGCATCTCGAACTGCTCGCGCGACTTCTTGTCGATGTGCGGCGAGCGGTTGACCGTGAACTTCTCGATCCGCGTCGGCAGCGGAATCGGACCCCGGACGTTGGCGCCGGTGCGCTTGGCGGTCGACACGATCTCGCGGGTCGAAGCGTCGAGCACCCGGTGGTCAAACGCCTTGAGGCGGATTCGGATATTTTGTCCGTTCATGCGTCACTTCCTTGTCCGGTTGGGCGCGGCGTATTCCGCGCCCCCAGATTCCGTTGATTCCGACTACTCTTTAATGCTCGCCACGACGCCGGCGCCAACCGTGCGGCCGCCTTCGCGGATGGCGAAGCGCAGCTTCTCCTCCATGGCGATCG
>JAYSFJ010000024.1:0-45875 GCA_041913465.1 Mesorhizobium sp.
GGGAACCATTGATCGCTGGCAAGTCGGTCGCTGTCGGTCAGGCTTCGGAGGCAGGCGTTTTCGGCGTGTAACCGGAGAGAAGAATGGATACCGGCTGGCCTTCGGCCGCCGGTATGACGGAGGTGTAGGGGTGCGAGACGGGCGGATAGCCTTCGGGCCCTGGCGGCGTTGTGCTGCCGCATGCACCCTCACGCAGCAGTCTTCCCGGCGGCCGGAGGCCAGCCGGGAACCATTGATCGCTGGGAGAAGGGCGCCGTCGGATATGACGCGGATGCGGGCGTTTTCGGCGTGTAGTCGGAGAGAAGAATGGATACCGGCTGGCCTTTGGCCGCCGGTATGACGGAGATGTGGGGGTGCGAGACGGGTGGAGCGCCTTCCGCCTCTGGGTGTTCGGCCGCCTCTTACACCCTCACGCGGCCGTCATCCCGGCGGCCGGAGGCCAGCCGGGAACCATTGATCGCCGGTGAATGGAATGCCGTCGGACAGGCTTCGGAGGCAGGCGTTTTCGGCGTGTAACCGGACAGAGGAATGGATACCGGCTGGCCTTCGGCCGCCGGTATGACGGAAGTGTGGGTGCGGAACGGGGGCTGGCCTTCGGCCTGCGCGATGATGGAGGTGCGGGGTGGATGGCGGTCGAGAGGGCTGTCGGTCGCCGGCCTCGGCAAGGGTTAGGCGGCGCATGGCGGAAAGGCAGCCGCTGTTCTTTGCCCCCGTCGGGTTCAGCGCGCTCTTGTGCGGCGCGATCCGCGCGAGATAGTTGTCGCGTCCCAGCACTGCAGGCCTTCGTCTTGAAGCTCGTTTCCTACAACATCCAGTACGGCTTCGGCCTCGACGGCCGCTACGACCTGTCGCGCGCGGTGCCGTCCGTGGCGGATGCCGACATCATCGCCTTGCAGGAGGTGGAGCGGAACTGGCCGCGTACCGGGTTGGACGACCAGCCGGAGCTGATCTCGCGGATGCTGCCCGAGCGCTACTGGGTCTACGGGCCGGCCTTCGACATGGATGCGAGCACCGTGGAGGACGGGCGCGTGGTGAATCGCCGCCGTCAGTTCGGTACGATGCTGATCTCGCGCTGGCCGATCGTGTGGTCGCGCCTGCATCTCCTGCCGATGCGGCGGATGACGCACCGGCTCAACACGCAGAACCCGGCGCTGGAAGGGCTGATCCAAACGCCGGCCGGGCCGCTGCGCGTCTTTTCCCTGCATCTGGCTCATATCGACGCCGCCGAGCGGCTGGAGCAGATCGACTGGCTCGTGGCGCGTCACCGCCGCGTGCCGCAGGAGGGCGGGCCGTGGAGCGGACGCGACGACGAGCCGGAGCGATCGTGGTCGAACGGCGAGCCCGAGCCGGAGGCGCCGGCCGATGCGGTCTGGATGGGGGATTTCAACATGCTGCCGGGGAGCGAGGAGTATCGACGGGTGGTCGATGCGGGGTTCGTTGACGCGGCCGTGGCAGCGGGGCATGCACCGGATGCGTTCCATACGCATGAGCGGATGTTCGAGGGGGCGATGCAGTTCCGGCGGCTGGACTATTGCTTCGTGACGGCGGGGCTGGCGGGGAAGGTGAGGGCGGTGTCGGTGGATGTCGCGAACCGGGCGTCGGATCATTTTCCGGTGCGGATGGAGATGGAAGGGTGAGTGAGGGGCGAGTTGACGAGGTCAGACCGGAAGGAAGCGTTCTCCGCTATTTCTTCCTCTTCCTGGCCCTCGTTGCGGTCTTGCATCTGGTTCTCCTTCTTGAACTCTCCAGAAATCTGGCAAGCTTCGGTGACGCTTTCGCGCTTGCTCTGCGACTAAGTCCCCATGATCGGCTGATCGGGCTGGGGATCGTGGTGATTTCCGTGGCGTTCGCCGCCGAGGTAGCAAAGGCTCGGCGTGGCTTGATGACATACCTACTCAGATCGGCGAGCCTTGTGGCCCTGTGCAGCCTTGCGACAGCAGGCTTGCTGAAATTGTCTGAGTCAAAGTTCGTGGCGACCGGATATCCGCTCGTCGACTTCTATATCTTGTCGGGCGGTGGCGGCTTTGTTACCGGGTTGATGCTCTACGTCTTCTTCCGGTTCTTCTTCTGGCTGTTTCCGAAAGCTTGAGTCTGCGAAAGATTGGGCTCCGCCGTCATTCTCGGGCTTGTCCCGAGAATCTGCCCGCGGTGGGGGCGATGCGCGTTGGCCGAGTGCCTTTCCTTCAGCCGCAGCAGATCCTCGGGACAAGCCCGAGGATGACGGCGCGTTTGGTGGAGGCGTCGCGTCCGTCCCCGCCGGCTGTCCCCATCGCCGGCCTCTCTGGCCGATACCCATTTCCCTAGCCGGCTGCTAAACACGCGGCGTGCCGAGGCCTTCGGCGCTGCCGGAACCGTCCATGTCCCTTACCGTCTTCCTCGCCGTGCTTGCCGCAGCCCTCGCGCATGCGTCGTGGAATGCGATGGTGAAGGTCAGGCTCGACCGCTTCGCCTCGATGACGCTGATGTTCGTCGGCATGGGCGTGTTTGCGCTGCCGGTGCTGTTCCTCGTGCCGGTACCGCAGGGGGTGACCTGGCTCTACATCCTCGCCTCGATGGCTTTCCACACAGGCTATCGCTGGTTCCTGGTGAAGGCCTACGAGACCGGGGATCTGGCGCAGGCCTATCCGCTGGCGCGCGGCACGGCGCCCTTGCTCACCACGCTCGGCGCCGTCGTGTTGCTGGCGGAACTGCCGACCCCGCTGACGATCGGCGGCATTGCGCTCCTGTCGCTTGGCACGCTGTCGATGTCGTTCAAGGGAGGCGATCCGACGGCGATCGGCGGCCGGGCGGTCGCCTATGCGCTGATCACCTCGCTGTTCGTCGCCTCCTACACGCTGTCGGACGGGGCGGGCGCGCGCAGTGCCGCTTCGGCGACGAGCTATATCGCCTGGCTCTATGTGCTGGACGCGATCTGGTGCGTGGCGCTGGCGCTGATGCTGCGCGGACCGCGCATCGTTTCAGTCATGGCGCCTGAGTGGAAGACCGGCGCGCTGACCGGGGCGCTCGCCGCCGGCTCCTACTGGGTCGCCGCGTGGGCCTTCACCCAGGCGCCGATCGCCGCGGTGGCGGCCTTGCGCGAATCCTCCATCCTGTTCGCCATGCTGATCTCGGTGGCCGTGCTGCGCGAGGCGGTGACCGGCTGGCGCATCGCCGCAGCGCTGCTGATCGTGGCGGGGGTGGTGGCGCTCAGGCTCGGATAATCGTCGCTACCTTTTCTCCACCACATTCATGCTGTCACACTCTTCGTCTAAGCGGCGGGGATCGTTGAGAGAGGGACCGATTCGATGAAGATTGCAGTTCTCGGCGGCGACGGTTTCGTCGGCTGGCCCACCTCGCTTCACCTGTCCAATGCAGGACACGAGATCCACATCCTCGACAATCTCTCGCGGCGCTGGATCGACACCGAGCTCGGCGTGCAGTCGCTGACGCCGATGGATTCGATCCAGGAGCGGACCCGTATCTGGCACCAGGAGACGGGCCGGCGCATCCACTTCCACCTGATCGACCTCGCGCGCGACTACGAGATTCTGAAGCGGTGGCTTGCCGAGAACCGGCCGGACGCGGTGATCCATTTCGCCGAGCAGCGCGCGGCGCCCTATTCGATGAAGAGCGACCGGCACAAGAACTACACCGTCAACAACAACGTCAACGCGACGCACAACCTGCTCAACGCGCTGGTGGAGACCGGGCTCGACGCGCATCTGGTGCATCTCGGCACTATGGGCGTCTACGGCTATTCGACGGTGGGCGCGGCGATCCCCGAAGGCTACCTGCCGGTCGGCATCGAAACGATGGCGGGCGAGACGGTTTCCCAGGAGATCCTGTATCCGTCGAACCCGGGCTCGATCTACCACATGACCAAGTGCCTGGATCAGCTGCTGTTCCAGTTCTATGCCAAGAACGACGGGGTCAGGATCACCGACCTGCATCAGGGCATCGTCTGGGGCACGCATACCGACCAGACGCGGCGGCACGCGCAGCTGGTCAACCGGTTCGACTATGACGGCGACTACGGCACGGTGCTGAACCGCTTCCTGATCCAGGCGGCGATCGGCTATCCGCTCACCGTGCACGGCACGGGCGGGCAGACGCGCGCGTTCATCCATATCCAGGATTCGGTGCGCTGCATCGAGCTGGCGCTGAAGAATGCGCCGAAGCGCGGCGAGCGGGTGAAGATCTTCAACCAGATGACCGAGACGCACCGGGTGCGCGACCTGGCCGAGATGGTGGCGCGGATCGGCGGCGGGCGGGTGGCCTACCTGCCCAACCCGCGCAAGGAGGCGGCCGAGAACGATCTGGTGGTGAAGAACGAGCAGTTCCTGGCGCTGGGCCTCGACCCGATCACGCTGGAAGAGGGGCTGCTGTCCGAGGTGGTCGACGTGGCGAAGAAGTTCGCCTATCGCGTCGACCGCAGCCGCATTCCGGCGGTGTCGGCCTGGACCAAGGACATCGCCCCGACGCTGGAGCGCGATCCGGAAGGGAAGCGGCTGCGGAGCGTGGGGTAGGCGCGACCGCCCCATGAGCCGCAACGCCTACGCCACCCTCGTCACCAATGCCGACTACGCGATGGGTGCGACCGCGCTTGTGCGCTCGCTGAAGCTCACCGGGACCGAGGCCGATATCCTCGTGCTGCACACGGGCGGCGTGGCGGCGGGAGCGCTCGAGCCGGTGGCGCGGCTCGGCGCGAGGCTGGTGCGGGTCGAGCTGCTGGCGACCTCGGACGGCTTCAACGAGCGCCACGCGCGGGCGAAGTTGCATGGGGCCGCACCCTTCACCAAGGGAACGAAACCCGCCTTCCACACGCCGCTCGACAATTTTGCCAAGCTGAGGCTGTGGCAGATGGAGGAGTACGAGCGGATCGTCTTCCTCGACGCGGACACGCTGGTCGTGCGCAACATCGACCGGCTGTTTGCCTATCCGGAGTTTTCGGCGGCGCCGAACGTCTACGAGAGCCTGGCCGATTTCCACCGGCTGAACTCCGGCGTCTTCGTGGCCAGGCCGGCGAAGGCGACGTTCGAGGCGATGCTGGCACGGCTCGACGCGCCCGACGCCTTCTGGCGGCGCACCGACCAGACGTTTCTGGAAAGCTTCTTCCCCGACTGGCATGGCCTGCCGGTGTTCGACAACATGCTGCAATATGTCTGGTTCAACTTGCCGGACCTGTGGGACTGGAACTCGGTGCGCGTCATCCACTACCAGTATGAGAAGCCGTGGGAGGACCACGACAAGGCGGACAGGCTGAAGCCGTTGATCGAGCTGTGGCGGGCCTATTTCGAAGGCAGGGACATTCCCGACCTCGCGTCGCTGCCGGGGCCATCGATGTCGGCCTCGGTGCTCTAGGATGAAGCACCCCCTCACCGCCTCGCTCCGCTCGGCACCTCTCCCCCTGCCCGGGGGAGAGGAGACGCCAATCGCCGAAGCTGCATCTCCTCGCCCCCATGAAATGGGGGAGAGGTGGCCGGCGAAGCCGGTCGGTGAGGGGGCCCTTTGGCGCTGCGTACATCAATGACTACCCTCGTCACCGGCGGAACCGGCTTCGTCGGGCGCTTCGTCGTCGAGGCGCTGCTGCGGCGCGGGGAGGGCGTGCGGGTGATGGCGAGGGCGAGGCCGGCGGACGGCTTTTTCTCCCGGCCGGTGGAGTTCGTACAGGGGAACCTCGACCCTGATCGCGACCAGTCGGCCGCCTTCGAGGGCGTATCCGCCTTCGTCCACGCCGCCTTCGACCATGTGCCCGGCCGCTATCGGGGCGGGGAGGGGGACGACGCGGCCGGCTTCCGGCGACGCAATATGGATGGGACGGTGGCGCTGTTCGGGGCGGCGAAGCGGGCGGGCGTTGGGCGGGTCGTGTTTCTCTCCAGCCGCGCGGTCTACGGCGTCCAGCCGCCGGGCGCGGAGCTTTCCGAAACGACCGAGCTGCACCCGGACACGCTCTACGGGGAGGTGAAGCTGGCGGCGGAACGGGCGCTGGCGGCGATGTCGGGCGACGGCTTTCGCGGCGTCGGCCTGCGCGTCACCGGCGTTTATGGGCCGGCGGCGCCGGGGCGGTCGCACAAATGGGCCGACCTGTTCGACGACTACATGGCCGGCCGGCCGATCGAGCCGCGCCGCGCAACCGAAGTGCATGGCGACGATGTCGCGGCCGCCGTGCTTGTCGCACTCGACGTATCAGAGCCAACGCCGGTGCTGAATGTCTCCGACATAATGCTGGATCGCCACGACCTGCTGGCGATCGTGCAGTCCGCGACCGGTTCGACCCATCCGTTGCCGCCGCGTTCCGCTGCGCCGGTCAATGCCATGAACTGCGAACAGCTGCGCTCGCTCGGCTGGCGGCCGGGCGGGATGGACCTGCTCGAGCGCACGGTGCGGGCGCTGCTGTAAGGCGCTTGCGACCTGCCCGATCGGGCAGTTTCGCATCTGTTCCGGCTGCGCAAGACTGTTGCTTCGCTCCCTTGCCCGTCGCGCCGCCTCTTCCCCACCCTTTCATAAACGGCTATCCGACCTACATTGGAGCCTACGAACTTCTCGCGTCCGCTGCCGCGGTCGCCCTCCGCGAAGAAGGACATCCCATGCTTCTCGACTATGCGCCGCCCGATTTCGCCGAACAGACCGTGACCGCGGTCGACAGTTCCCTCTATTTCCGCGCGCCGGCGCCTGGCCGGATCGTGCGCCGGTCCGAGAGCGGACTGGCGCTGGTCATGCTGAGCGAGGACCCGGCGCGCGATGCGGCATCGTCCGCCCGCGCGGTGCTTTCCAACGACGCCTCGGCCGATCTGGTCGCCGCCGCGACCCGGCTCGCCGCCGCCGGCTACACCATCAGGAAGGCCGGCGGAGCCGAGCGTCGCGCCGACACGCCGCCGGCCTTCGAACAGCAGGCGCCGATCAGCCAGCGCGAGCGCGAAGTGCTGGCGCTGCTCGCCGAAGGCGCGTCGAACAAGGTGATCGCGCGCAAGCTCGACATCTCGGTCCACACCGCAAAATTCCACGTCGCCGCGGTCTGCACCAAGCTCAAGGCGCGCAACCGCACGGACGCCGTGTCGATCGCGCTGAGGGAAGGGGTTCTGGGGGCTTAACCCAGCCGCCGCCGCGCCAACTCTGCGCCCTTGCCGAGCGCCTGGAGCTTGCCGACGGCGACGTTGCGGGGGAGGGGAGCCAGGCCGCAATTGGTGCAGGGCTGGAGGCGCTCGGCGTCGACAAATTTCAGCGCCGTCGCGATCGTGGCGGCCACCTGTTCCGGCGTCTCGATCTCGTTGGTCGCGACGTCGATGACGCCGACGAGGATCGTCTTGTCCTTCAACAGCGCCATCAGGTCGGGCGGGACGCGGGAATTGGCGCATTCGAGCGAGACCTGGTCGATGCGGCTCCTGTTGAGCGAGGGGAAGAAGACCTCGTACTGGCGCCACTGATCGCCCAGCGTCGCCTTCCAGTCGATATTGGCCTTGATCCCGTAGCCGTAGCAGATGTGGACGGCGGTGGTACATTTGAGACCAGCCGCGGCGCGTTCGAGGGCTGCGATGCCCCATTCGACGGCCTCTTCGGTGAAGGCGTTGAACGCCGGCTCGTCGAACTGGATGACGTCGCAGCCCGCCGCTTCCAGTTCCTTTGCCTCGGCGTTGAGCAGGTCGGCGAAGGCCATCGCCATGTCGGCGCGGCGGCCGTAGTGGTCGTCGGCCACCGTATCGCAGATCGTCATGGGACCGGGCAGGGTGAACTTCAGCTTGCGCTTCGTATGCGCGCGGGCGAATTCGGCCTCGGCCCTGTGGACGGGGCGCTTGCGGGTCAACGGCCCGGTGACGGTCGGCACGTCGACGACGTAGCGGTTGTTGCGGATGCCCATCTTCGTCTTCTTCTGCCAGTCGATGCCGCCGACATGCTCGACGAAGCCGTGGACGAAGTGGACACGGAACTGCTCGCCCTCGGTGACGATGTCGATGCCGGCGTCTTCCTGTTCCTTCAGCCAGATCAGCGCCGCGTCGCGCTTGCCCTGTTCGAGCTCGGCGCCAGCGAGCTTCCACGGCGCCCAGAGCTTTTCCGGCTCGGCAAGCCAGGACGGCTTCGGCAGGCTGCCGGCGATGGTGGTCTCGAACATGGTGCCTCCCAGGCTTATGGTTTTGGCGACGCGATGTCGCGGATGAGGGTGGTCAGCGCATCGAGCTTGCCGTCGAAGCTCGCGATCATGGCGCCGATGACGCGCTCGCGGTCGAGCATCGACGCGTCGAAGCGCCAGCCGGCATTGAGACAAAGCAGGCGCAGGAAGGCAAGCTGGGTTCGGCCATTGCCCTCGCGAAAGGGATGGATGGCGTTGACCTCGGCGATGAAATGGGCCGCCTCGCGTGCGAAATCGTCCAGCGACAGTCCTGCGAGGTGCCGCTTTCCCTTCAGGTCGCCGAACAGGCGGTCGAGTTCGCCGTCGATGAAATCGGGAAAGCAGAACCAGTTGCCGCCCTTGCCGATGCGGATCGTGCGCGGCTTGCCGGCCCAGTCGTAGACGTCCTGGAAGAAGTGGCGATGAAGGGCGTAGTAGTGGGCCTTGTCGAGCTTGCCATCTGGAAGGCCGGTTTCGGTTCGGCGGCGAAAACGGGCAGTCTCGAATTCCTGGAGTTCCCCCGCGTCCCGAATTCCGGGCCGATTCTTGAGGATGGTGGTTCCAGGATAGCAATACGGATCTTTCGATGAGCCGTATGCCATTCGCGAGCTTATTTGATCCCGAACGCAGCGTTGATACGGCGGTCCAGTTCGTCGCCGTCGACACCTTCCCGCTCCGCCTGATCGAAGAGCGCCTTCATGCGCGGCGATAGATGCAGGCCCTCGACAGCCTGAATCGCATCGATTTCCTGCCGGCTCATCGGCGCGGTGAGGATGGCTTTGCTGAACTCTCGCTCGGGCTTGTTCATGGACAACAGCTTAGCATGGCGGTCATGAGGCACCAAGGGCAACGGATCGTCGTCCTGACTGTGGAGTCCTTGTCGGCGCGCCGCAGACCCCCTCACCGTCTCGGGCTTCGCCCGATCCACCTACCGGGGCGAGCCGCTCGTCTCGCCCGTCCTTCGGACCCCCCATTTCATGGGGGCGAGGAGACGGAGCTTCGGCGATTGGCGACTCCTCTCCCCCGGGCAGGGGGAGAGGTGGCACGCGAAGCGTGACGGTGAGGGGGTGCTTGCGCCGGGTCAACGTGCACCAAGACTAGCGGCGCCTCAGTAGTCGTAGACATGCTCCAGTTGCGCGCCGGCGTTGACGAGGTCCGGCAGCGCCTCATGCAGTATCGGTACCGACACGGTGAAGCCTGTGCGGATCGTCGCGTTGTCGGTCGGCAGCGGGTAGGAGAACAGCTTCATCGCTCCGTCGGGCGCGTCGATCTCCTCGTTCGACACGACGGTGACGAGGATGTCGTAGTTGCCGCCGATCTCGACGAAGCTGACGCCGCGCTCGATCAGCCGCGGGATCATCTCGGTGAAGACCTGATAGCGCTTCGTCACGAAGACCGCGCCGTCGGCGCCGAGGTCGCGCTCGAGAGTCGTGTCGGCTTCGCCGGCGATCGCGTCCGCCACCGGTCCTTGCGCCCAGACATGGATGTCGAGGAAGGCGGCGTCCGAGGTCGCGGACAGGCCGGATGCGATCAGGTCGGCATAGACCTGCTTGACGGAAAGCGCGGCACCGTAGCCGAGCTTGCGCTCCCAGGAGCGCACGGCGGCCCAGCCGGGTGCCGCGGGCAAATCCCACAGCTCGGCGCGCCGCTCTGCATAGGGGAAGCGGTACCAGGGCGTCTGGTCGAGAAACAGCGCGTAGTCGGCGGCGACGCCGGCCAGCACCGCATCCTCGCCGATCGCATGGCCGAACGCCCAACTGAGCCGACCGATCGTGTTCTCGTAGACAGACTGGATCACATGCTCGATCGTGTGGCTGGTGCCGATGACCGTCAGCATCAGATGGTTTTCGAAATTGAACGGATAGTCGGCGCTGGCGCGGATCATCGCCGCATAGTCCTTCCAGAACCGGCCGACATGGGCGAGGTAGGGGAAGTCCGCGGGGTTCTTGTCCTGCACGAAGTCGGCATATTCGCGCGCCGAATAGACGATCGACCACTCGGGATAGGTGAGGAAGGTCGATTCCTCCGGCCGCTTGTAGCCGGCGATGTCGGTGGCGAGGCGCTGCGAGATGGCGGCGACCTCGGGTGATCGCGACACGATCGACGCCTGTCCGACAGGCGCGGTCGTCAGCCAGCCGTAGGCGAGGCCGAGCATCGGGATCGCCACGATCACCGCGAGGACGATCAGGACCGCGCGAAGAACCTTCCGCAGAAAGCGCAGCATCCGGATCAGGCCGCCAGCAGCTTCTGCGAGACGCGCCTGGCCAGCACGAAGCCGATATAGACCGCGATGCCGCCGATCAGCAGGTGCGGCAGGTTGGCGAAGAAGCGCGCCGGGAACTCGACATCGGAAAAGGAACGGAAGCCGTCGATGAAGATCCCGCCGTCGAGGCAGCCGGAGCCGGTGACGAGGCCTAGAACACCGTCGAACAGGTAGATCGAGCCGAAGATCTTGAAGAACAGCACCGCCGCGCGATGCGAGACGAAGGCCGCGATCAGCACCCAGAGCCCGGAGAACCCGTGCAGCAGGTCGTCATACCATTGCAGCGAGAACAGGCCGAACATCATGCCGTTCTCGTCGTGGATGAAGGGGACGTAGTTGAGGCCGACGACGGCGAAGAACATCACGGCGTAGGCGATGCCGAGCTTCTGGATGAGGGTCATGGAGGGCTTCCTGCTGCGAATTCATGCAGGATAGACGATTCACCGATCCGCGTAACGTGGCTGTGCCGCACGGCGCGGTGGATGAAACGGGACTTCCTTCTCCCCGCTTGCGGGGAGAAGGTGCCCGGAGGGCGGATGAGGGGCCGGCGCGAGCTTGCGTGAGTTGGGCGCAGCCCCTCACTGGCCTGCCGGCCATCTCTCCCCGCTAGCGGAGGCCAATCGCATATGGAATGACCCCCACCCCTAACCCCTCCCCACAAGGGGGAGGGGAACCCGGTGGACCAAGCCGTCACAGTCCCGAGAGTAGCCTACGGCCGGCTGCGACGGTACGAGATCATTCCCCTCCCCCTTGTGGGGAGGGGTTAGGGGTGGGGGTTTCAGGCCGTCCGCACCCTTCAAAACTCGATATGCGACTACTGTGCCGTTAGCAGGGGAAAGAGAGGCAGCTTCACCCGAGTCGCCTACAGAAGCTTCGCCGGAAACCCCGGTGCGCGGAGATCCGTGCCGACTTCGTCCTCCAGGAGCTTGACGATCTTGGTCGACCAGGCGTCGCCGCCATAGGCCGCTTTGCCCTCGCGGAAGATCTCCTCGACCTTGGAGGCAAGCGCCAGCGGAACGCTGAACTCTCGGCCCATGCCGGTGGCGAAGCCCAGGTCCTTCAGCGCCAGGTCCATGGTGAAGGCGATGTCGTAGCTGCCGTTGAGGACGAGCTGGCTTTCGGTCTCGTGGACGAAGCTGGTGCCGGAGGAAGCGCAGATCGCGTGATAGGCCTGGGCGAGGTCGAGGCCGCCCTGTTTTGCCAGCATAAGCGCCTCGCCGGCTGCGACGAGGTGGATGAAGGCCAGCATGTTGGTGATGACCTTGATCACCGCTGCCGAGCCCACCGGCCCCATCAGGAAGGAGCGCGAACACATCGCCTCGATCGCCGCGCGGTGCTGTTCGTAGAGGTCCGCGTCGCCGCCGACGAGCGCGGTGATCTTGCCGGCGGCGGCCAGATGGACGCCGCCTGTCACCGGGCATTCGAGCGTGCGCACGTTCTTTTCGGCGGCCAGTTTCGCCAGCCGCTGGATCTCGTCGCGGCCGTTGGTCGACATCTCGATCCACGTGCCGCCCTCCGGCAGGCCTTCGAGCAGCCCGCCGGGACCTGCGAGCACCGCCTCGCTGACCTTCGGCGAGGGCAGGCAGGTGATGGCGTTGCCGGCCTGGCGCGCCGCGTCGGCGGGGCTTGCCGCTGCCGTAGCGCCAAGCGCGACCAGGCGCGCGACTGCCTCAGGATCGCGGTCGTAGACCGTGACGGCGAAGCCGTTGCGGATGAGGCTTGCCGCGAGGTGACCGCCGAGATGGCCGAGGCCGACGAAGGCGTAGGAGTGGGTGTGGGTCATATCGGTGCCGCTCCGCCTGTGATGAATCCGCTCATAACACCCCCTCACCGACCCGCTTCGCGGGCCACCTCTCCCCCTGCCCGGGGGAGAGGAGCCCAAGCTGGAGAAGCCCGCACTTTCCAGAAAGGCGCCGACATCGCGGCAGCACTTTCCTCTCCCCCGGGCAGGGGGAGAGGTGGCCCGAAGGGTCGGTGAGGGGGTGATTCGGCGCCAGCATTGCGACTTCCAACTAAGGCATCAACGGCGTCTGCATCATCTGCAGGTGCAGATGCGGTCCGTCATAGGGGTGCGCGTCGCAGACGGCTTCGTCCAGCTCGACGCCGAGGCCCGGCTCCTTCGAGGGGATGACGTTGCCGTCCTGCCATTCGATCTTCTTCTTGAGCAGCGTCGCGTGGAAGCCGTCCCACTGCTTCAGCGATTCGAGGATCAGGAAGTTGGGCAGGGTCACGGCGAGCTGGATGTTGGCCGCGCCGACGATCGGGCCGCAATAGCAGTGCGGCGCGACCTGGATGTGCCAGGCCTCGGCCATGGCGGCGATCTTCTTGGTCTCGAGGATGCCGCCGGAGCGGCCGAGATCGGGCTGGAGGATGGTCGCGGCGCGCTGCTCGATGACGCGGGCGAATTCGAAGCGCGTGGTCAGCCGTTCGCCGGTGGCGATGGGAATGGACGTGCCGCGCGCGACCTGCGCCATCACCTCGGGCATGTCGGGCGGCACGGGCTCCTCGAACCAGAGTGGATCATAGGGCTCGATGGCCTTCGCGAGGCGCAGCGCGCCCGAGGCGGTGAACTGGCCGTGGGTGCCGAACAGGATGTCGGCGCGGGTGCCGACCGCCTCGCGCACCGCCTTCATCATCCGCGCCGACAGGTCGATGTCGACCAGGCGCGGCTGGTGGCCGTCGAAGGCGGTATAGGGGCCGGCGGGATCGAATTTCACCGCGTTGAAGCCCTGCTCGACATATTCGGCCGCGCAGGCGGCGGCCATGTCCGGGTCGTTGTAGACGTTCTTCGGCGGGGCGTCTTCGGTGTGGACGCTGCCGGTGTGCGGGTAGAGATAGGTATAGGTGCGCAACGTCTCGTGCACCTGGCCGCCGAGGAGCTTGTAGATCGGCTTGTTCGCCTCCTTGCCGATGATGTCCCAGCAGGCCATCTCGAGTGCGGAGAAGCAGCCCATGCCGGAGACGTCGGGCCGCTGGGTGAAGCCGGACGAATAGCAGCGGCGGAAGAACAGCTCGATGTCGTGCGGATCCTGGCCGATGAAGTAGCGCTCCGCCATGTCCTCGATCATTTTCGCGGTGACATGAGCGGAGAAGGTAGCGTTGTAGGCCTCGCCATAGCCGACGACTCCGCCGTCGGTCGTGAGCCGGACGAAGATGAAGTATTTGCCGCCGATGCCGGGCGGAGGGTTGCCGACCACCCAGGTCTTCACGTCGGTGAGTTTCATGCGGGTTCTCCCTTGGTGGCGTTGTTCACCCCTGATCCTCCAGCACCAACCCCGCCCCCTTCCACGCCGTCATGATGGCGGCGGCGTTGGTGTTGCCGGTGATGTTGCCGGGGAAGATCGAGGCGTCGATGACGCGCAGGCCCGAAATGCCGTGGACGCGCAGGCGGGGGTCGACCACCGAGGTGGCCGCGTCCGGGCCCATGCGGCAGGTCGAGCAGGGATGGTAGACGGTGCCGGAGCGGCGGCGGAAGTCGTCGATCAGGTCGGCGTCGGATTGCACCGAGGGACCGGGCAGGACTTCCTCGGCGATCACCTCGGCGATTGCCGGCTGGGCGGCGATCTTGCGCACGAACTTCACGGCCGCCAGCATCTCTTCGACGTCGTGGTTGGTCGAGTAGGCGTTGGCGACGATCCTGGGTTGGTCGCGCGGGTCGGCGGAGCGGATCATGATCTCGCCGCGGGACGAGGGCCGCGCGTTGGACAGGCCGATGGAGAAGCCGGGCCACGGATCGGGCGCCAGGATGGGCCGTTCGCCGGCGCGCGGGATGACGGTTGAAAAAGCCTGGAAGTAGAGCTGCATGTTCGGTCGCGTGCGCGACGGGTCGGTGCGGAAGAAGCCGCCGCCATTGTTGATCGACAGCGACAGCGGGCCGGTGCCGGAGAGCAGATAGCGCGCGCCGACCAGCGCCTTGCCCCACCACGGGCGCAGGATCGAGTTCAGCGTCGGCACCCTGGCCTTGAACGTGTAGTTGATGCCGACATGGTCCTGCAGGTTGGCGCCGACATTGGCGTTGGCGTGGACCACCGGAAGGCCGAGCGACTGGAGCAGAGGTCCGGGGCCGATGCCGGACAACTGCAGCAGCTGCGGCGAGTTGATGGAGCCGCCGGACAGGATCACTTCGCGGCCGGCGCGGGCCTGTTTCGTCTGGCCGTTCTGCACGTATTCGATGCCGACCGCGCGCGAGCCCTCGAACAGGATGCGGGTGGCGAGCGCGCCGGTTTCGACGCGGACATTCGACCGCTTCATCGCCGGGCGCAGGAAGGCGCGGGCGGCCGACATGCGCCGGCCGCCCTTGGTGGTGATCTGGTAGATGCCGACACCTTCCTGGGCGGCGCCGTTGAAGTCGGGGTTGAAGGGCAGGCCGGCCTGCTTGCCTGCCTCGATGTAGCGATGGGTGAGCGGATGGACGGCAGGGCTCATGTCGGTGACGTGCACCGGGCCGCCGGTGCCCCGCCAGGCGTCGGCGCCGGCCTGGTTGTCCTCGATCGCCTTGAAGGCGGGGAGCAAGTCGTCATAGCCCCAGCCGGGATTGCCGGCGTCGCGCCAGTCGTCGAAATCCTCGCGCGCTCCGCGGATCCACACCATCGCGTTGATCGAGGAAGAGCCGCCCAGCACCTTGCCGCGCGGCCAGTGGTCGGCGGTGCCGGCGAGCCCCGGATCGGGCTCGGCCTTGTAGTTCCAGTTCACGGCCGGATCGAAGAAGGTCTTGCCGTAGCCGAGCGGCATCTGGATGTAGAAGCGCCGGTCCGAGCCGCCGGCCTCCAGCACTAGCACGGAAAACCGCCCGCTCGCCGACAGGCGTTCGGCGACGACCGAGCCTGCCGATCCCGACCCGACGATGATGAAGTCGTATGCCTGCATGCATGGCCCCCGATGGAGGCAGACTACCGCCGAGTCCCGCGCCGCGCAGGAGGCCCTTCCGGCATGCTGTATGAGAAAAGCGACGGGGTGGGGTGGGCGCTTTATCCCGAAGGGCAGCGCCGGTCACCCCACCCACCGGGCTTCGCCCGGCACCCTCCCCGTCGAGGGGAGGGAGGGCGGCAATCGCAGCGGTCGATCCACGGGCATTAGCAAAGACGAAAACGCCATGCCCTCGCGAACGAAGGCAGCTGCAACCTCGGATCACTCCTCCCCCTCCACGGGGGAGGTGGCCCGAAGGGCCGGAGGGGGTGTGAAGCGGCTATCGGATAAAGGTCGGCTTGCCGTTCTCAAGCGTAAGCCAGCCCGGAAGCGATCCGTTCTGCGCCGAAAAATGCGCCTGCTTCATGCAGGAGCCATCCGTTGCGCAGCGGAGCTTCACCCAGCGCAGCCAGCCGGAGTGTCGTAGAGCCATGTCCTGCGCATGCGGAATGGAGACCCCGTAGATCGTCCGCAAGGTCTTGATCATCTGCGGCCAGCCGATGCCGGCGGCGAAGAACTCAGCCGGAACGTCAACGGGCTCATTGCGATCAATCCGGGCAAGAAGGGATTCCGCAATCGTCTCCCCGTTCGGCTCGTCGCGCAGGAGATTCCGAAGGTAGGTCGCGCCGTCGTGCCCTGTGACCCCGACTCCGTTAAGGCTGTCTTTGGAGACAGGGTAATCGGGCATTCCTATGCCCCGATCGCCTGCAAGCCGTCCTCCAGCCATTCGCCGAGCATCGGCCGTTCGAGCAGGTAGCGCCAGGGCTTGATGTCGGAGCGGCTCTTCGCTTCCTGCACGGCCGTCTTGAATTCGCTGGCGTCGAAATCGCCGCGGCCGATCCACATCAGTGCGACGAGCTCGGCGGCTTCGTCCTCGTTCAGCTCGCGGATGTGGGCGCGCAGTTCGCGGGCGGTCAGGTCTTCCTCTTCTTCCTCCGCCAGGCCGTCATGATGGTGGGTCTCGTGGCCGCGGTCGTCGACCTCCACGTCGTGCTCGGCGCCGTCCTCGTAGTCGGCGTTCATGCCCGCGCTCACCGCGCGTGCCTTGAGAATCAGTTCCCGGATCGTGTCCGGCGAGATCGTCAGATCCCATTCCTTGTCGCGAATACGCCGCATGCCTGCTCTCCTGCCGCGACCATAGCCGATTTTGCGCGGATGCAAGACCCCATGCGATTGACAGGAACAAGGCGCTGAACGAAATCTCGCGTTCCCCTCCGCAAGGTCTTCCCATGTCGCTGATCGTGTCGCCCTACGTCCTGCCGGTCGTTCTCCTCGTCGCCTCCAACGTGTTCATGACGTTTGCGTGGTACGGACATCTGAAGTTCACCGGCTCGCCGCTCTGGGCCGCGGTGATGGTGTCGTGGGGGATCGCCTTCTTCGAATATTGGCTGGCGGTGCCGGCCAACCGGATCGGCCACCATGTCTATTCGGCGGCGGAGCTGAAGACGATGCAGGAGGTGATCACGCTGATCGTCTTCGCCGGTTTCTCGGTGTTTTGGCTCAAGGAGGCGATCACCTGGAACCACGCCATCGGCTTCGCGCTGATCGCCATCGGTGCGACATTCATCTTCCGCGCCTGACGCGAGCGTTTGGCAAATGCCAAGCTCTGTTGTATCTACACGGGCATGCCGGATCCCGACGAAACCGCCCCGCGCATCAATGCTCCGAGCCCGGGCGACATCGCGTGCATCGGGGCGGCACTGCGGCGCACGGCGAACCTCGTCACGCGTATCTACAACGCCTATCTCGCGCCGTGCGGGCTCGAGGTGACGCAGTATTCCATCCTGCGCAAGATCGAGGCGGGGCGCGCCGGCTCTGCCTCCGAACTCGCCGAGATCGTCGGCGTCGAGCGCTCGACGCTGGCGCGCAACCTGGAGCGGCTGGAGAAGCTCGGCCTGATCGTGGCGAGACCGGGGGAGGGGCGGCGCCTTTTGCATGAACTCACCGCCGAGGGGCAGGAGCGGCTGATCGCCGCCATTCCCCTCTGGCGCCAGGCGCAGGAGGCGTTGGTGCAGGCGCTTCCGCCCGACCGTGCCGAGGTCATCTTCGGCGAACTCGCGCTGCTGCGTTCGGCCGCGCGGGCGGCCGGCCGGCCGGCGGTGGAGAGCGTTCACGAAACCTGACGCCGCTCCGCCGCGAAAAGTGATCGCCGTCCCCTCGCGCCGATGTTCCGTTGCGGTATGATTGCCGGGAATACTCGGGCAGCCGCGGTCGTTGATCGATCATACGAGCCCAGAACGGACAGAGGAGGTCCCCATGTCGATCCGTATGACGCTTTCCGCGGCACTTGTTGCGCTGACCGTACCCTTCGCGGTGCCGGCGTTCGCGGCCGGCGGCGGCACCGAGCAGACGCCGACCTGCAAGGCGGGCGAAGTCTATTCGCAGAAGGAGAAGAAGTGCGTTCCCGCCAACCAGGGCGCGATCGACGACAACGACCTGTTCCAGACGGGGCGCGCGCTCGCCTATGCCGGCCGCTACGGCGAGGCGATCCAGATGCTGGGCCTCGTGTCCGACAAGAACGACCCGCGCGTCCTGAACATGCTCGGCTTCTCGCACCGCAAGTCCGGGCGCATCGAGGTGGGCCTCGGCTATTACCAGGAAGCGCTGACCATCAATCCTGACTTCACGCTGGCCCGCGAATATCTCGGCGAAGCCTACCTGACGCTCGGCGACGTCGCCTCGGCGAAGAACCAGCTCTCCGAGATCGAAAAGCGCTGCGGCAAGGGCTGCGGGGAATATGCGGCGCTCGAGAAGCAGATCGCCGCGGTTGGCGGGTGAGGGGGTTTCGCGGCGAGGTCGACCGTAATTGTGAGGCGTCATCCCGGGCGCCGGAGGCGGCCCGGGATCCATTCTTCTCTCCAGCTACACTCTGATAGCTCCCCGCGATCCAGGAAAGACGATCGGCGCCAACCAGCCAAGGCCAATAGATCCCGGATCGCCTTCGGCGTCCGGGATGACGTCGGTGGGTTTGGTTGGCCGCCCGGACACGTATGACTACACTCACAGCCACCTGTGGGGTCTACTCGCCCCGCCCCACCCGCACGATCCTGCCGTCGTCCTCGTCGGTCAGCAGCCAGAGTGAGCCGTCGGGGGCGACGTTGACGTCACGGATGCGGCCGAATTCGCCTTCGAACATCCGCTCCTCGCCGATGATCGCGCCTTTGTCGTCGCGGTCCAGCCTGGACAGAAGCTGGAACTTCAGCGCACCGGCGATCAGGTCGCCTCGCCATTCGGGGAACATGGCTCCCTCGTAGACGACGAGGCCCGACGGCGCGATCGAGGGATCCCAGTAGTGAACCGGCTGTGCGAAACCCGGCGCCTTGGTGCCGACGCCGATCTGGCCGCCGCCATAGTTCTGGCCGTAGCTGATCTCGGGCCAGCCGTAGTTCTTCCCGGCTTCCGGCGTGTTGACCTCGTCGCCGCCCTGCGCGCCGTGCTCGACGGTCCAGAGCTTGCCATCGCGATCGATCGCGAAGCCCTGCGGATTGCGGTGGCCCTTCGACCAGATCTGCGGTAGCGCGCCGCCGCGTCCGTCGGCATAGGGGTTGTCGGCCGGCACCGACCCGTCGGCATTGATGCGCAGCACCGCGCCCGCCGCGTCCGTCCTATCCTGCGCGCGCGGACCCTCGCCACGGTCGCCGGTGGTGAAGAAGACCGTTCCGTCGGGATGCAGCACGATGCGCGAGCCGAAGTGCTGGCCCTTTCCCGTCTTCTTCGGCATCGAGAACAGAACCCG
This sequence comes from Mesorhizobium sp., assembly GCA_041913465.1. Lineage (GTDB taxonomy): Bacteria > Pseudomonadota > Alphaproteobacteria > Rhizobiales > Rhizobiaceae > Mesorhizobium_A. The sequence continues at coordinate 18,988 of JAYSFJ010000024.1, forward strand.
CATGTCTTCCAGCCGCGCGGCCGCGCCGTCGCGCACCAGCCGGGCGCCGGCAATCGCGGTGCCCGCGCCGCCGGTGCCGGGCTCGGAGAACGTGAAGAAGATGCGGCCCGACTGCGCGAAGTCCTTCGCCACCGCGACGTCGAGGAGCCCGCCCTGGCCGCGGGCAGAGACTTCCGGCACGCCCTCGACCGGCTCCGACAATGTGCCGTCGGCGTTGACGAGACGCAGGGTCCCGGACCGCTCGGTGACGACCGCCATGCCGTCGGGCAGGAAGTCGAGGCCCCAGGGACGGTCGAGGCCTTCGGCGACGATCGAGGTGACGACATCGACCTTCTCGGTCGAGTATTCCTCGCCCGCCGCCGGTCCTGCCGCGAGTGCGGCAGGAGCGAGAATTGCGACGGCGAAAGTGGAAATCTGCCGCATCGTTTCATCTCCTGACAATTTTCTTGTTGGTTGTTGCCCTGACATGGGGCGTTGCGGTGCCCGTGCAAGCACATCCTCTTCGGCAAAACGGAAAAGTGCCTATAGTCGCGGTCACAAGCGGGTGATCGTGATTCGGGGATCATGCGGGGCGCGAACGACAATGCCGAGACTGCCGGCGATGGCCCGTTCACGGCTTCCGCCCGCGGACTGGCGCTGCCGGTTCTCATGGTCGGCTGGCTCTACGGCCTGCCGCTCGCGGGACTTCTGATCGCCGGACAGGGCGACGGGGCGCTCGCCAGGCTCTGCATCCTCGCTCTTTGCCTGTCTCTGCCCTTCCTGATCGCTTATGCGGTCCTGAGGCGCGCGACCGCGCGGGTCGACGTCATGCCGCACACGCTTCTCCTGCATCCGGGCTTTCCCCGGACAGGGCAGTTCGTCGTGCCCTATTCCGTCATCCGCGGGATCAGGGTGCGGCGCGGTATCGGCGGCCGTCTGTCGGGAACGTCGACGCTGGTCATCGATCTCGCGGGCGGAGTGCCGTTCGAGGTCGCCGACCTTGCCGACGCGGAAGGTGCGCGCGCGGCGATCCTCGCCCGCCTGGAGCAGCGCAAGCCGGCGCCGATGGCCGAAATACCGGCGGAACTTCCGGAAATTCCGCGCATTCTGACGGGATAGACGCCGCTGCGTCAGCATTTTTTGCGTGATAATCGCCGCGAAGCAGCTATATTGACGGCAAAAGAGGTTCAGCGGTCCCGTTAGCCAAGGCTCGCGGACCGTTTTCTTTTTGTCCGGGCGGGGCGAGGCGCAGATGTGCGACGCCGCCGGGGAATGAAAGGAAGGGCAGGAAAATGATCAAGGTCCCGATGACCGCCTCTGGCTTCGCAGCGATCAAGGAAGAGCTGCGCTGGCGTCAACAGGAGGAGCGTCCGCGCATCATCGAGGCGATTGCCGAGGCCCGGTCGCATGGCGACCTCTCCGAGAATGCCGAGTATCACGCGGCCAAGGAGTCGCAGAGCCTCAACGAGGGACGCATCGCCGAACTCGAGGATTTCATCGCGCGCGCCGACGTGATCGACGTGTCGAAGCTCTCCGGCGACAAGGTCAAGTTCGGCGCGACCGTCGAGGTTGTCGACGAGGACACCGAGGAAAAGAAGACCTACCAGATCGTCGGCGACCAGGAGGCGGACGTGAAGTCCGGCCGCATCTCCATCTCCTCGCCGATCGCGCGCGCGCTGATCGGCAAGGAGGTCGGCGACACGATCGAGGTCAATGCGCCGGGCGGCGCGCGCGGCTACGAGATCGTCGACCTGCGCTTCGGCTGAGCGGATTGGAGAGCCGGAGACTGCGGATGTGCGTTTGCCCGGGCGGGCTGCGCTCCGCGACGCCGGCATTCCTCCAGGCAGCCGGATTGGTGCGATGACCGTGCCCCCTGGAAACGAAGTCACCGTCGATCCGGGCGACATCGACGTCATCGCTCCGAACTTCAAGCGGAGGCTGTCGGGCGTGACGAGCACGATCGTGCAGCTGGTGCCGCTCCAGGCCAAATCGCTTCGTATTGCGACACTGGGGCCCGGACTTCCCTCCGGCCTGCCGAAGCTGCGCTGGTGGAAGGTGCCGGCGCTGCTGCGGCGTCCGACAGGACGGCCGTTCCGCATCTGGCATGCCCGACGCAATGTCGAGATGCTTGCCGGCGTGATCCTTCGCGACATCTTTTCAGCGCCGCTCCGGATCGTCTTCACGTCGGCCTCGCAGCGCCGCCACACCGGCTGGACGCGCTTCCTGATCGGGCGGATGGATGCGGTGATCGCCACCAGCGCGAAGACGGCTGCCTATCTGGTGGTTCCCAACCGCGTCATCCTGCACGGGATAGACACGCGGCGGTTTTCGCCGGCGGCCGACCGGGCCGAGGCGATCGCCGCGCGCGGCCTCGATCCGGCATTGCACTATGTCGGCTGTTTCGGCCGCGTGAGACACCAGAAAGGGACGGACCTCTTCGTCGACGCAATGATCCGCCTCCTGCCGTCGCGGCCGCGGTGGGCGGCCATCGTGGCGGGGCGTGCGACGGCGGAGCACCGAGGATTCGAGGCGGGATTGCGGGCCAAGGTCGAAGCGGCCGGGCTCAGCGACCGCATCCGCTTCGTCGGCGAGCATCGCGACATCGACGCATGGTACCGTGCGCTCGAGCTGTTCGTGGCGCCGCAGCGCTGGGAAGGGTTCGGGCTTACGCCTCTCGAAGCAATGGCCAGCGGCGTTCCGGTGGTGGCAAGCGATGTCGGCGCCTTTCCGGAACTGCTGGTCGACGGCGTGACAGGCGAGATCGTGCCGCGGGACGACATCGACGCGATGACGGCTGCGACCGCGCGGCTGATGGACGACGATGCCCGGCGCGAAGCAGCCGGACGGGCCGGCCTTACCCATGTGCGCGAGCGTTTCGCGCTGGAGCGAGAGGCGAGGGAAATCGGCGAGGTCTACCGCGACCTGTGGGACGCGGGCCGATGAGTGCCGGAACCGAGGCCGAAAGGGTCACGGTCGTGACCGTTTCCTACAACAGCGCGGATGTTCTCCAGCACATGCTGTCATCGCTGCCGCCAAAGGTCGCGGCGATCGTCGTCGACAATGGCGGCACGGACGCGGTCGCCGGCGTTGCGGAGCGCTTCGGCGCCAGGCTGGTGCGTCTCGAAACAAATGCCGGCTTCGGCCGCGGCTGCAACGCGGGCGCCGCGCTCTGCACCAGCGAGTTCATCTTCTTCGTCAATCCGGACGCGATCGTCGTCGAGGGCGCGATCGAGGCGCTGGTCTCGTTCTTCGATGCCGAACCGGCCGCCGCCGCGGCCAATCCGCGGATCCTGGACGGCAGGGGCAAGCCGCGCTTTCGCGGCCGGTCGCTGCTGTCGCAGCCGGCGGCGAGCGTCGGCAATCGCGCACCGGCGGTTGCGACGGAGGTTCCGACCCTGCTTGGAAGCGCGTTCTTCTGTCGCCGGACGGCCTTCGAAGCCGTCGGAGGGTTCGATCCGGAGATTTTCCTCTACCACGAGGACGACGATCTCGCCGTCCGCATCGCGCAATCGGGCGGCCGGCTCTTCTTCGTCCCCCAGGCGACGGTGAAGCACCAGGGTGGGCATTCCTCCGGCAGGTCCCACGCCATTGCCCGGCTCAAAGGCTACCATATGGCGCGTGCGCGGGCGCATGTGATGGCGAAGCATGGCAGGCAGTTCGCCGTCACCCGCACCATCCTTCGCGCGTCACTCGAGGCGCTGCTGCCGCATAATCTCTTCTCGGCGCGGCGCCGGGCGAAGCATTTCGGCCAGCTGCTCGGGGCGTGGTCGGCGATACGCGACGGAGGCGCTTATCGCGCGCCGCTGGTTCAGGCCGAAATCCCGCATATGGATCGCCGATGAGCGCGCGCCACCTGTTTCGAGACTTCTTCCGGCGCATACGGGTCAAGCGGCACCTGTCGCGGCACGGGGCGAACTTCCAGTATCACGGGCTCTCCGTCTCCTTCGAAGGCGACGTGGAACTGTCAACCGCCAACGCTCTGATCCGCGGCAAGTATGAGCGCGAAGAGGCCGGACTGATCCTCGAACATCTGCCGCCGGACCTGCCGGTCATCGAGCTCGGGGGCTCGCTGGGCGTGGTCTCCCGGCTGATCCGGTCGCGGCTGGCGCCGGGGGTGAAGCATCTGATCGTCGAGGCCAATGCGGAGCTGGTCGGGACCTGCCGGAGGAACGCGTCGATCGGTTCGGCCGCGGGGTCGACCGAGGTCGTGAATGCCGCGCTGTTCTACGGCGGTCCGGTCGCCCGCTTTCGCATCGGGCAGGAGCCGCACGCCAATTCGCTGGACACGGGCGCAGGCGAGGGGAAGGTGGTCGAGGTTCCGGCCGTCAGCCTTGCCGAGCTGCAGCGGCAGATCGGCGATCCGCCCCGGGTGACACTCGTCGCCGACATCGAGGGCGCCGAGTTCGACCTGTTCAGCCAGGAGGGCGAGGCGCTGCAGAGCGTCGAGTTGGCGATCGTCGAGCTGCATCCGCGCGACTATGTCAGGCGCGGCCGTTCCGAGAAAGCGATGCTTGACCTGATCGATTGGGCCGGTTTCACGGTGGTCGAACGGCGGGCAGACGTGGTGCTGCTCCGGCGCGCGCCGTCAGGCGGCGGTCGCGGCTGACGGACGGATGGCTGGCGGAACGGCGCTTACGCTTCCGGCAGGTCCGGGACGTCGTGGAGCCGGTAGAGCATGGCCTCGGTAAGGAACACGTATATCGCGAGAATTGTCGCGTAGATCAGACCGGCTCTCCCGCAGAGAAAATAGCGCTGCAGCAGATAGCTTTTCACAAAGCGGCCGATCGGATTGAAGAAGAGGGACAACAAGCTTGCCCTCCGGCCCTTTTCCTTGAGCGCCCTTGCCTTCAGCCTGGCATAGTTGGTGATCTTGGGGATCTCTTCCGAGATCGAAAGCAGACGGTCGTGCAGGATGCATCCCTCGCGGATGTGCCCGATCCTGCCGTCGAAGATCACGCCCTCATGAACGACGGTGGAAAGGTCGTACCGGACGCGGCCTGCGCGCATCAATCGCGGGACGGTGCGCTTGTGCACGAACTTCGATGGCCATCCAAAGCCGGGCAGCCAGTCGATGCGGTACAGCTTGTAGGCCGCGACGCCCGGATCCTCAGGGCGCAGCGCGGCCAAAGCCGTGCGCAGTTCGGGATCGAGGCGCTCATCGGCGTCGAGATTGAGCCGCCAGTCAAAGCGGCACTGCTCGAGCGCGAACTGCTTCTGCGGCGCATAGCCGGGCCACTCGCGTTCGAACAGCCGGATGGGAAGTCCATCGGCTGCGAGGCCGCGCACGATATCCAGCGTCTGGTCGGTCGATCCGGAATCCACCACAACAATGTCGGCGAAACCGGCGAGGCTCTTCAGGCATCCCGCGATCGTCCGCGCCTCGTTCTTGCAGATGATATAGGCGGAGATGGGAAGCGGTTCTTGCATGCGGCAGACCCTCAACAATCACCATATCGGCCCGGAGCTTAACCGGGATAGGCCGGTCAGCCCCGGTCTTCCATGAGCGCGCGCAGGCGAGCTTCGGCACGAGCCGCGCGCCTTGCGTCTCCGCGCCGCGAGGCGAGGAAGCGGCGTATTCGTTCTTCGACGATGCGCAGCCCGCGCATCGGTCTTATGCCGTGCTTGCGACAAACATAGATGCGTGACTTCATCGCCTGATAGTCGCGGAAGGAGGAAAGCGCGGGTGTGTCCGGCGAGGATTTCGAAAACAGGTGGCGCACCACCGCATCGTGCACGAGGTGCATCGTTCGTCCCGACTTGATGATGCGGGCCGAAAGGTCGTCGTCCTCGTAGTACAGGAAGATAGCTTCGTCGAAACCGCCAAGACGCTCGAACTCACTCTTGCGCACGAGCAGCGCGGCTCCGGAGGCCGAGATGATCTTGCAATCCGTGGTCGGCGGGGGCGGACGGAACCAATAGGGCCTGGGCAGCAGGATCGTGCGGCGGCGGTCAAAAAGAGTACCGTCGGCGTTGAGGATGCGCGGATTGAAGGCGATCGAGTCTGGATACGCGTCGAATGCCCTGCCCAATGCGGGGAGGGCGCCTGCATTGAGCGTGGCGTCGGGATTCAGGAACAGCAGTCTCTCGTGGAGTGCCAATGCCGCACCCCTGTTGCAGGCCGTGCCGAAGCCGAGGTTCTCGCCCATTTCGAGCACTGTGGCGCCGAGCGAACGAGCAAGCTCCGCCGAACCATCCTGGCTCGCATTGTCGACCACGATGACCTGATGCCCCGGCGGGATCGACCGGATCGCTTCGCCGAGAACCTCGACGCTGTTGTAGCTTACCAGCACGATCGAGAACATTGCTGTCATGTCCGCTGGAAGGCGAAGGTATTGCCGTCTCGGGCGAGGGTATGAAAGCCAGCGCCGTGAACCAGGTCGAGAAAGTCTTCAAGAGTCTTGCCGCGTTCGACGAACAGATATGGATGGGCCTCGACGATGGCCAGCGCGCAGCTTTCGAGCACCTCACGATCGTTGGCGAATACGTCAAACTCCGATCCTTCGATGTCCATGACGAGCGTAAAGGAGCCAGGGCGTTCGTCGAGCGCGCGCCTGAATTCGGCAAGCGTGTGCGCCGGCACGGACGCTGTCTTCTGCAGGTCAGGTCGGGCGCCGGAGAGCCGGTTGACATGGACATTGTCGCCGACGGGAAAGGACACCTCGCTGGCGCCATAGGCGAGCGCGCAATTCATGACGGTCAGGCGTCCGTCGGGGCCGCGCCCTGCCCGGGCGTTTGCCGTGCAAGCCTCAATGATGCGTGGGTTGGCCTCGACGACGAGAAACGGCGTCTCAGGCGCCAGCTTGCGCCCGATGTAGGCGCTCAAAACGCCCAGCGAACCGCCAAGCTCCACCATCGGCTGCTTTGGGTCGACGAACCGCTCGATGAGCCGCCGCTCAGGTTCCTCGTAGCGGCCCTGCATCAGCTGCTTCTTGATACCGAAAGGTATCTCCTCGGGAATGGCGATCGGAATGCCGTGATAATTGAAGCCGGGGCCAAACCGCCAGTGATAGATGGCGAGTCGTATCCTCCGTGTCAGCCTCTTGATTGGTCCACGTCTCCGCATTGCACGCTTCCGCTGGATGGCTAGCCGCCCGGACGGATGGCTCTGGTGGCTAAAGCGATCAAAGGCGGCCCTGTCAAGAGGACCTCCACTGCTCGCCTAAGCGCGATGCGTCAGCCCATATCCACCAGCCCCTCGTCCTTGACCTGGCGGATGGTCAGCGCCGTGCGCACGGTATCGACGTTCGGGGTCGAGGTCAGTTCCTCGATGACGAAGCCCTGGAAGGTGGCGAGATCGGGCGCCACGCATTGCAGCATGAAGTCGGATTCGCCCGACACCATCCACGCCTGGCGCACGATCGGCCAGCTGCGCGTGCGCTCGGAAAACTGCTTCAGTTCCGCGTCCGACTGGTGGTGCAGGCCGATCAGGCAGAAGGCGACGACCTGCTGGCCGAGCGCGGGGGCATTGATCAGCGCGCGGTAGCCGCGGATGATGCCGCTGTCTTCCAGCCGCTTGACGCGGCGCAGGCAGGGCGGAGCGGAGATGCCGACGCGTTTCGACAGTTCCACATTGGTCATGCGGCCGTCGTCCTGCAGTTCCTTCAGGATCTTCCAGTCGATGGCGTCGAGGTCGGCCTTCGCCGCCATGGGAGGTCTCCTTCGTGACAGAATCCTGCGCCTGTACGCAACAAAGTTACGCGAACTGTCGGCCGACGGAAAGGCCGCAGTCGCACGGATCGCTACTTGTGCGCAACGGGCGCGCGGACTTGCACAAGGGGTGGCAGACTCCTTACATCTGCCATGCCGCCGCTTCTTTGCGCGCGGCGCGGGCTTCTGCTTTGCCTGCTCGGCTCGATCGAGGGTTTCGTCATGACCACACGCCACGCACCGGTCGCCATCATCGGCTCTGGACCGGCCGGCTACACGGCTGCGATCTATGCCGCGCGCGCCATGCTGAAGCCGATGCTGATCGCCGGCATGCAGCAGGGCGGGCAGCTGATGATCACCACCGACGTGGAGAACTATCCGGGATTCGCCGATCCGATCCAGGGCCCGTGGCTGATGGAGGAGATGCGCAAGCAGGCCGAGCATGTCGGCACCGAGATGATCAGCGATGTGATCGTCGAAGTCGACATTTCGCGCCGGCCGTTCCTGCTCAAGGGCGATTCCGGCGACCAGTACACCTGCGACGCGCTGATCGTCGCCACCGGCGCGCAGGCGAAATGGCTGGGCATTCCGACCGAGGAGACCTTCAAGGGCTTCGGCGTGTCGGCCTGCGCCACCTGCGATGGCTTCTTCTACCGCGGCAAGGACGTGGTGGTGATCGGGGGCGGCAATTCGGCGGTCGAAGAGGCGCTTTACCTGTCGAATCTCGCCAAGTCCGTCACCGTCATCCATCGCCGCAACGAGTTCCGCTCCGAGCGGATCCTGCAGGAGCGCCTGTTCCGCAAGGACAACGTCAAGGTCATGTGGGACCACGCGGTGGAGGAGATCGTCGGCACCGAGGGCAAGAAGCCGCTGCCGCCTTCGGTCACCGGCATCCGGCTGCGCAACGTCAAGACCGGCGCCATCACCGAGATGCCGATCGACGGCGTCTTCGTCGCCATCGGCCATGCCCCGGCGGTCGACCTCTTCGTCGGCAAGCTGAAGCAGAAGCCGAACGGCTATCTGTGGTCGGCGCCTGACTCCACCCGCACCGACGTGCCGGGCGTCTTCGCCGCCGGCGACGTCACCGACGACATCTACCGCCAGGCGGTGACCGCGGCCGGCATGGGCTGCATGGCCGCGCTTGAAGCGGAGAAATACATCGCGGAGATGGAATCGCACCGCGAAGCCGCGGAATAGGGCGCTGGCCGATGCCGGCTCACTCACGGGGGAAAGACATGCCGCTCGACTGGGACAAGCTGCGCGTCTTTCACGCCGCCGCCGAAGCCGGATCCTTCACGCATGCCGCGGAGAAGCTGAGGCTGTCGCAATCGGCGATCTCGCGCCAGGTCAGCGCGCTGGAGCACGACGTCGGCGTGCCGCTGTTCCACCGCCATGCCCGCGGCCTGGTGATGACCGAGCAGGGCGAGATCCTTTACCGCACGGCGCACGACGTGCTGATGAAGCTCGAAAACGTCAAGTCGCGGCTGACCGATGCCAAGGATCGCCCGTCGGGCCCGCTCAGGGTGACGACGACGGTCGGGCTCGGCGCCGGCTGGCTGACCGAGCGGGTGCCGGAGTTCCTCGAGCTCTATCCCGACATCCAGCTGCAGCTGATCCTCGCCAACGAGGAGCTCGACCTCACCATGCGGCAGGCCGACTGCGCCATCCGCCTGCGCCAGCCGCAGCAGCCGGACCTGATCCAGCGCCGGATCTTCACGGTGCATTTCCATATCTACGCCGCGCCGACCTACATCGAGAAGCACGGCAAGCCGACCTCTCTCGCAGATCTCGACAACCACCGCGTCGTGTCGTGGGGCGAGCCAATCCCGGTCCACATCAGCGACGTGAACTGGCTGGAGACCGCCGGCCGCGCCGACGGCTCGAAACGTCTCAACCTGCTGCAGATCAACGACATCCTGTCGATCAAGCGTGCCGTGCAGCGCGGCGCCGGCGTCGCGATGCTGCCGGACTACGTCATCGACAAGGATTCGGGGCTGGTCCAGGTCCTGCCAGACACCGAGGTGCCGTCCTTCGACACCTATTTCTGCTATCCGGACGCCATGAAGAACCAGGTGAAATTGCAGGTTTTCCGTGATTTCCTGATCTCGAAGGCGAGAAGCTGGGCCTATTGATTAGGCAAGCTTACGTTGGGGCTTGGTCCACAAAGACGAAAAATCAAGCAATTCCGGCAATCCATGCGTATTTGCATGGCAGGTTTGCAGCCGGACTGCTTGTTATTTCGGCACGACGCGCACATATCACGATCATCTCCTGAGCGCGTTCTCCTCCCATTAGCGCTCACGAGTGTTCCCCTCTGGAGGCTCGCCGGCAACGGCAACTCCAATTGACTCGGCCGGATCTTACGATCCGGCCTTTTTTCTGTCTGGAGATACGGTTTCCCGATCGCCTGGCGGGCGCGGCGGGGCCGCGCCCCTCGTCGCTCAGGCGGCCTTGCCGTTGGCGTTCGTCACATCGTCGGCCAGGCGCCCGGTCAGTTCGGCCATGTGGTCGAAGGTCGCCTTGAACGAGGCGACGCCCGACGAGGCCGAACGGAGTTCCACGATCAGGTCGCCGATCTCCGCCTGCGGCATGGTCGCCTCGACGACATCCCAGCCCGGCCAGCCGTCGCGCGCGTCGTAGCCGAGGATCTGGCCACGCCGCTGCGGGATCAGCGCCGTGATCCTGGCGGTGGCCTCCGACGGCGTCGCGATCTCCACCTTCATCACCGGTTCGAGCAGCACCGGCGCGCAGGCCGGCATGCCTTCCTTCATTGCGAGCTTCGCTGCCATCTGGAACGCCATGTCGGAGGAATCGACGGAGTGGTAGGAGCCATCGGACAGGTTGACCGCGATGTCGACCACAGGGAAACCGAACGGCCCGGTCTTGAGGAAGTCGCGCACGCCGGCCTCGACCGAGGGGATGTAGGTCTTGGGCACCACGCCACCGGTGATCGTGTCGGTGAACTCGAAGCCCGAACCGCGCGGCAGCGGCTTGATCTCGATCTGGACGTCGCCGAACTGTCCGTGGCCGCCCGACTGCTTCTTGTGCCGTCCGCGCTGCTGGGTGCTCTTGCGGATCGTCTCGCGATAGGGAACCTGCGGCGCGCGCGACTGAAGCGGGATCTGGTGGCGGCCTTCCAGCTTTTCCGTCGCGACGCGCAGATGCATCTCGCCCTGGCCGGCCAGCACCGTCTCGCCGGTGTCCTGGTTCTGGGAGACGAAGAGCGAGGGATCCTCCTCGGCCATCTTCTGCAACGTGGCCGACAGTTTCACGTCGTCCTTGCGTTCGCGCGGCCTCAGCGCCAGCGCATAGACGGGCTCGGGGGGCGGAGGCAGGGCCGCCTTTGCCGGCGCGACCTTGCCGATCGCCAGCGCGTCGCCGGTGCGCAGATCGTCGAGCTTGCCGAATGCCACCGTGTCTCCCACCGCTGCGACGCTGAGCTTGGCCTGGTCACGGCCGGTGAGGCGGTAGACGCCCGAGACCTTGCCGGTGCGGCCGCCGTCGGCGGCGAGTTCGGCACCGTCGGCCACGGTACCGCTCAAGATACGCGCGACCGACAGCTTGCCGCCATGCGGCGTGTGGAACGTCTTGATGATCCGCATGGCGCTGGAATCGGAGACGCGGAGCCGCTTGCGCGTGTCTGAGACGTCCGGCGCATCGTGGCGGATCGCCTTCAGGAGGCGCAGGATGCCGTTGCCGTGTTCGGCCGAGCCGATCAGCACCGGCGTCACCGAACCGTTGCGCAGGTCGGCGGCGAGATCGTCGAACACCTCGTCGCTGGGCGGCTCGATCTCCTCGAGCAGTTGCTCCATCAGCGCGTCGTCGTGGTCGGCCAGCCGTTCCAGCATGGCGAAGCGGGCCTCGACCTCGCGCGCCTTCTCGTCGTCGGGAATGGCGGTCACCTCGCTCTCGGCGTGTTCGCGCCAGACATAGGCGCGCTCGAGCGCCAGATCGATCGAGCCGACGACGATGCCGTCCTTGCGCAGCGGGATCTGGCGCAGGAGAAGCGGCTTTGAACTGGCCGGCTGGAGAAGCTTGAGCACGTCGCGCACGCCGGCGCTGATCTTGTCGACCTTGTTGAGGAAGAGCATGCGCGGCAGGCCGAGATCGTCGAGCTGGCGCAAGATGAGCTGCAGGGCAGGGATCTTCTTGTCGTCGGCCTCGGCGACAACGATCGCCGCGTCGCAGGCGGCGAGGATCGGGATTGCCTCGTAGGAGAACTCGATCGAACCGGGGCAGTCGGCGAAGGTGATCGTTTCGCCCATGAAGTTGACCGTGGCGAAGGTCGCCTCGGTGCTCATCTGGTGGGCGCGGGCCTCGGGCGTGTTGTCGCCGACCGTGGTTCCGGCAGCGACGCTGCCCTGCTTCCCGATTGTGCCCGTACGGGCGAGGATGGCTTCAAAAAGGGTGGTCTTGCCGCTTGCGAAGGGACCGATGATGGCAATGCATTTCGGTCCCCGACGCCTCTCTCCGGCGCGCTTGCCCATGCTTTCCTCCTCTCATGTTTTCCCATGAGCGGCGGCCGGCCCGTCCGGCCGTCGCAAGGCCTGTCCGGCCGTGCGGCCGGTGAGGGCCATGGGCGTATCGAACCACCGATGGAGGGCGAGGGCAAGGGAGAAAGGAGCTGATCGCTACGACGCGATCTCTACGTCGATGCTGATCGAGATGAGGCTCCCTTCATTTTTTCCTTGGTCGATCAAGACGGAAGCGATGCCGGCCGCTTTCAAGGAAAGATGATGAATGGTGTGATCGGGATTTACCACTGCAGTCACAAGCGGCCCGTTTTCAGCGGAAAGGCCTTGGACGCGTATTTCGGTCGCAGCGCCCTGGAGAGCGAGTGACACTATATCTCGCGTGACCGGCAAACGAATCCTCACGCCACTGTTCGGGAAATCGAGGCCCTGGACACCGCTCTTCTTCCCTGTCTGCATGGGATCGACCGATGCGAAGTCGAAGCCGCTCGCGCTGAATGCGTTCACTGGACTGGGAATAGTCAGAGCGCTGCTGAAATCTGCAACAAGCGAGATTATTGTCACGATTATTCCTCCCATAAGACGGTCTGGAAGTATGAAATAATAAATCTGTTGATTTCAAGCATTTTATGCGGGCAAGATCGTGGCTGTATTTTTCTCTACTTGAGGAGGATTCGAGATGGCTGAAGGCATGCCACTACCATGGCCGTTCCCTTGGTCTCTACGTCCGGAGGCCGCGAGAATGTCTGCCACTACCAGCGCGGTGGGGCAGGCAAGATTTAGATCTGAACCGCCGTCCGGGGTCGAAGCCGTGGAAGCTGTTCGAGAGATAGCCGAAAAGCTTCTCGCCGAGTTCGGAGCCAGTCTTCCGCCAACAAGGTCGGCGGAACTATACCTGATCCGGGCTTTGTCCGAAGCGTCAATCGACAATCAAGACGTGCTCGCGGTCATATACCCGCCCGAGTTCCTCTTTGTTCTGGACGTTGGGGCCGAGTCTCTCGTGGGCGGGTTCTTCACCTGGAATAACGTCTACCTGGGTGATCCCGTCTTTCCAGCGAAGCAGCTGCCCGTAATCCGAAGCATTACGTCGCGCGACAGCGGTCAACTCATCTTTCCGAAGGTGCCAGGCCAGATTCTTCTGGGCGTGGTCGACGGAACATCACCGGAAAAAGTGGTTGAAGTTCTGTCTGCCAAGGGGTTGAGGGACATCGAATTCTTCGATTTCTTCTTCACTGCACGTTGCGAACCGTTTCGTGAGAACGGCATATGCGCCGATCTTGAAGCCTCCGTGCCATTCATTCGCTACGCGCAGCCGGACCGCGTCGTCCGGCTGGTCGATTTCTCGCCCGGCTGGCGGGTGACGCGCCTGCTCTGATGAGGTGGGCAAGTCGAACTGATAGGCTCCGCGTTTCAATCGACCGGCGGAAGATCGTTGCCAACTGCCCCGGGCGAAAAGCCCGGGCGCGTTTTCAGGGGATTAGCCCCTCTCAATTGCTCCCGGCCATCCGGCCGCTGAGCGACAGGCCCTTGGCGGTGCGGTCGGCGAAGCCTTTCCAATAGGTGTGCTCGGGCTTGAATGTGCCGTCCTCGTTCTTCGCGAAGACGCCGTCGGCCGCATTGGGGATCACATTCAGATAGGCGTCCATCGCCTCGTCTTCCTTGAGATACTTGCCGAGGAAGGCGGTGACGAAGTGCTGGGCGATGTTGTTCATCCTGACCGTGTCCCAGACGGGATCGGCATAGTGGTCGAACGGCGCCCAGCCGAGCTTTTCGGACTTCTTCCACGATTCCGCCGGGGCCGGGATCGGCGCGGCGGCGTTGTGGTTGGCGTTCTCGAAGGTGAGCAGATAGGCGTCGGCGTTGATCGTGCCCTCGTAGATCGCCTTCACGCCCTTGTCGTAGCCCGACACGTCGTCGACGCTGCCGGCGACATAGAACATCGGCTTCTGGATCTTGGCCAGAGCGTCCTCGTCCCAGAACCCGCGCTCCATGCCCCAAGGCGCGAAGGCGACGACCGCCTTGACGCGCTCGTCGGGCAGCGCGTTGTGGCTCTCCGAGCCGGCCTGGTTGACGGCAAGCGTCTTTTCCGGCGCCCCCCATTCGTAGCCGACGGAGGCTTCCGTGACGCCGGCCCCGGCCGAGATCACCGCGCCGTAGCCGCCCATCGAGTAGCCGATGATCGCCGCTTTCTGTGTATCGACGAGCCCGTTGAGGAAGCTGTCGGCCTCGCCGCCCAGGCGCTCGATCTCGTTGAGGACGAACTTCTGATCGAGCGGGCGGTTGACCAGCGTCGAGCCGAACTTGCCCTGATCGTCATAGGTCGAGTCCTTGTGGTCGATCGAGGCGACGACATAACCCTTCGAGGCAAGGTTCTCGGCCAAATGGCTGAGCAGGAATCGGTTTCCGGGATAGCCGTGCGAGATGATGACGAGCGGGTAGGGCTCTTCGCTCTCGATCGGCTCAGCATCCCGCAGCGCCTTTCCGTGCAGCGTGACCTGGGTCTCGCCGTCGCGCAGGAAGACGCCTTCGTAGTCGCGCGGCCGCGCCGACGGCGACAGTGCGGCCGGATACCAGACCTCGATCTTGAGCGGGCGGTCGTAGCGGGGAAGCTCCTTGCCTGGCTCGACATTGACGATGTCGATCTGGTGCTTGTTGACGAGGTCGAGCGTGCGCACGCCGATCTCCATCTCGCCGTAGGGCGCGAGTTCCGGCGCATCGGGACGCACCTGGTCGATCCGGTTATCCTGGGCCATCGAGTCTCCGGCGAGCGCGATCTGGATGGTGAGGCCAGCGGCGAATGCCACGGCGAGGACCTTGTTCATCGTTCTTCTCCTTGAAGCTGCCATCCCTGTCCAGCACTCTATCGCAGCGGGATGCGAAGACCAGACGACACCAGGCAGCGAAATGCGAGGAATCTGCTGGATTTGTGATATCGCATGCGATAGCTAGTTATGCGGTTGGTATTGGATACGTCCGTTCTCGTAGCTGCTCTTCGCAGCCGGAAGGGTTCGTCGCGACTGTTGCTCGTTGACGCTCTGCGTCAGCAGGTTGAGATAGTCCTGTCGGTTCCGCTGGCGCTCGAATATGAGGCGGTGCTGACGCGTCCGGAGCACCTCAGGGCCTTCGGATTATCCAGAGATGAGGTCGAGAGGCTGTTGGATGCACTCGTTGGTGTGGCCCGAGCAGTCGATCTTGCCTTCACGTGGCGCCCTGTGTCGGCGGATCCCAATGATGATATGGTGATTGAGACAGCGGTAAACGGTGGCGCCGACATGGTGGTGACGTTCAATGCGAAGGATTTCGCTGGCTTGGAGGCGCGGTTCGGGATTCCCGCAGCTTCACCAGCCCAATATCTGCTACGTTTCGGAGAGAGGTCATGAATCGCAGTAATTTTGCGCTCCGTCTTCAAACCTCGCTGCTCGATGAAGCTCGCAAGGTTGCTCGATCCGAAGGGGTCGCGTTGAACCAGTTCATCAATGTCGCCGTGGCCGAAAAGCTCTCGGCCCTGCGCACGGCCGATTATTTTGCCGAAAGAGCTTCGAGGGCGAATGTCAAAGAAGCTCTGTCGATCCTCGAGAGAGCGGGAAACGACGATCCACCAATCGAAGGCGATGAACTTCCGATGGCAGAAGGTTCAGAAAAGCACCAGACGACGCGAATGTCTCGCTAGGATTTGGCTCTCCGCGGTCCAAGGAATGGAGTCTCGCCCCAGACGCTACGCGCTCACGTCTCCGGTTCGGTCGTGAACATCAGCGGGAAGCCGGCGGCCTTGCCGGCGTCGGTGGCGCGGGTGGCTTTCGTTTCGGCCACGTCCTTCGGATAGACGGAGACGACGCAGACGCCTTTCTGGTGGGCGGTGATCATCACCCGGTAAGCCTGGTCGTCTGTGAGCCTGAACTCGCCGCGCAGCACCATCACGACGAATTCGCGCGGGGTGAAGTCGTCGTTGACGAGGATGACCTTGTGCAGCTTCGGGCGTTCGGTCTTGGGCTTGACCTTGGCCCTGGGCGTCGTGACGGTCTGAGGAGGCATGGCGCTTTCCTTCGCGGATTGCGATCGCCGCTCACATAATCCGTTGCCCGCGAATGTCCAGCCGCTCAGCGCTGGAGCACTCCCTGAATCTCCGTCATGTTCGAGCGGACACGCAGCACGTAGAAGCCCATGGTCGCCAGATGAGTCGCGAACAGGCCGTCCTCTGCGCTGTTGGCGATGATCCAGGGGCGGATCCTCAATGCCGAGCGGAACTGGCCTTCCATTGCGTTCCACAGGGCGTCGAGATTGCGCTCGCGGATCACGTCCTCGAAATCCGCATGCGCGGCGCTCATCAGTCCGTAATAGGCGTAGAGCTGGCCATAGGAGAACCAGAAGCGGTCGTCGGCGCGGGTGTCGAAGAAGCCGCGATTGTAGTTCTCTGACCGCTCGCGAAGGATCGCCGACGTGTCGCCGAGCGCGCTGGTGATGCGGTCGAGATACTGCATGAGATTGTCGGCGCGGGCGTCGAACACCGCCTCGCAGCGCGCCAGCCGGTCGTCGAAGGCGTGCAGGTCGCGCACGATCTGGCGATAGTAGGAGGGGGTCGGCGTCTTCGGGCCGGGCGGGTTCAGGCCGACATACCAGGTGTATTCGTCGAACTGAGCATTGCCGCGCGCGCTCTGCAGGTTGGAGTCGATCTGCGAAGTGCCGCGCACCCGGCCGAGATTGTCGGCGAGCTCGATCGTCGTGCGCCGGATGGCTTCGTGGACGCCGCGCTGGAACGACGCCTTGTTATCGAGGAAGGGCGTCTTGTCCCAGGACAGGCCGAACAGGCCGACCTTGTAGAGGATCATCGACGAGATCCAGGCGTTCTGGTTGACGTTGACGTCCGTCAGGTCGGCGGCGACCTCGGCGATCGCCGATCGGCCGCAACTGCGGCCCGTGGCCGTGGTGGCGGGCTGCTGGGGCGTCGGAGCGGGAGTCGTCGTGGTCGTGGTCGCGGCGGGAGCGGTTGCCGGCGCGGCGGGCTTCGAGTCCGCCTCGGCCTGGGCGAACAGCGTTCGCGGCGCCGGCGGAGGCGCACCCATGGCCTGCTCGCCGGCGGAACGGCGGCGCTGCTCGAAATCGTATTTCGCCACATAATCCGGGTCGAACCCGTTCCAGAACTGCGTCGCGTAGAGGAAGTAGATATACATCGCGGCCAGCACCGCGATGGCCGCGCCGAGCACGGCCTTCAGGATCCAGCCCTTCTGGATGTACCAGCGGCCGAACCACAGGAACGGCCACATCAGGATGCCGATCAGGAGGCCGATGGCGCGGCCGATCCACTGGAACACCATGGTGAAGAACGAGACGATCGGATCGAGCATGGGTCCCCCGGTATGGCGCGGCGGCAGGCGTTCAGTCCTTCAGCCCGTAGAGCCGTTCGCGGAACGCCGCCTTGTCCTTGAGATATGTGGTTTTGAGCGTCTCGACAACATGCGCGCGCCAGCGCGCCGGCCAGGCCTCGTATTGCTTGTAGAAGGTCTGCTTCGAGAAGACGTAGAGCGAGACGAAATCGTCCGGCACGAAATCCGAGATCAGCCGGTTGGTCAGCCACGCGTCCGGATGGTCGGGCCTGGCGCGAACGACGAGGAAGCGCCGTTCCGGCTCCATGTCCTCGAGCCTCAGCTTGCCGGTCTGCGCGAGCTCGCGCTTTGCCGCGTTGAGGAAGGGGAAGGTGCCGTCTTTGTTGATCAGGTCGGCATTCGAATGGATCCAGGTCTGCAGCCACACCTTGTCGACCTTGTCGAAGTCGAGATTCGGCTGCTGGCGGTGGATCAGCGAGCGGATTGCCATCTCGGCCCTGTGCTCCAGATAGTTCGACGTCTCGATCCAGGAGGCGCGGGGCAGGTCGAGGCGGCCTGTCGAGGCGAGGAAGCGGAACACGCGCTCGGCGTCGCGGATGCCGAGATAGCTTACCTGCCAGGGCCGCGACCGGCGAAAGCCCGGTGTCGCGGGGTCGGAGATGACGGTCGTCATGTCCTTGTCGATGAAGATGTACATGCCGCCGAAATGCGTCGTCCAGAACGCTTCGTGGCGGAAGATCACGCGGTCGGGCACCAGCTTGTTCTCGCGGATATCGCCGGTGACCTTGGCGAGGTCCACCATCCGCTCGAGCATCGCCGTGTCGCGCCAGGCGTCGGGCTCCTGCTTCAGCCGGTCGACCAGGGCGCTCAACTCGCCGGCCTTGCCGAGCACGTCTTCGGCCGAGAGTACGCGGAACTCGACCTGGTTGATCGACAGGAGGTCCTCGATGTCCTCCACCTTCGACACCGAATCCTCGATCTCGCCGTAGATGACGTCCTTGATCGTCAGCGCGTCGATGACCCGCCGGTTGTTCGAATAGAACTCGAACATAAGCTGAGACGTGTTTGAAAAGGCTGTGTGAACGACGGGAAGTTCCGCCTGCGCCGGGGTCAGGATGATGAAGCGGCGGTTGACCTCGTTCGGGTCGAGATATTGCGGGTCGCCGAGTTCCGCGGCGATTTCGGGGGAGAAGCCGGTGCGGTCGATCTCGAAGCTCTTCAGCTTCGTCGGCTTCAGCCCGAACGCCTTCAGCGCCTTGTTGTAGCGCTCGATCAGATGCGGCTCGTCGACGACGAGGAGGCGGCCGTAGATGAGGTCGTTGTCGCGGAGGAGGTCCATGGATCAGTTCCGCGTTTGCGCCCAGGGCGAGGATATCCCAGCTATTGCTGCAGCTTTAGCCAGCCGCTCGTCCAGTGTTGCTAGTGGCATGTCCAGCCTGATGGCCAACTCGAGATAGATCGCGTCGTAGAGCGTCAGACCGTATGCCGCTGCGATTTCAATGGTGCTGCTCCACACATAATCCGAGCTCGAACTGTCGATACGCAGTGGCAATTTCTGGATGAGGTCCAGCGCCTGGCTGATATAGGCGCCTTCGATGCGATTCCTTCGCGCACCGACCAAGAGCGAATTGCCCACCTCGATCTGGAAAAGGGGCGGAACTACCGCGCCGTTAAGGGCCACCGTGTCCATGAGGTCTTCGGTCAACGTTCGGTCCTCATCGGGCATGATCCAGTTCAAGGCCACCGAACTGTCGACCACGATACTCAATAGCGCCGCCCCATTTCGATATAATCGCGGATCGTCAGCCCCTCCGGGTCGGGTTTGACGGACTTGCGAAGTTCACGGATCGCCGCAACTGCTGCGCGCGCCTTTTCGACATCGTGGGGCGTTGACGCCGGAACGATCCTGGCAACGGCCCTTCCGTGTCGGGTGATCGTAATCTCTTCGCCTTTCTCGACGCGTTCGATCAGGGCGCTGAACGAGTTACGTGCTTCAAGAATGCCTGCTTCGGGCATGTCGTCACCATTTCTAGCCAGCCACGCCACAATTTACAGTCTCAGGCCAAGGATTTCAATTGGCGGCTGGCCCAAAGATAACATCGATGACTATCATCGGAATGCCAAACACGAGCATCCATATCCAGAAAGGAACGATTAGCCGGAGCGACGCATAGCCCGCCCCCCGGATGTATTCGAGGCTCGGCAATCCATTCTTGTGGCGCGGAATTCGCTGCGCTTGATCATATGATTTCCAGCGATCACCACTGCGAAAAGTAATCACCGCCAGCCCCGCAAGAAATACCATCCACATGTGCGGGCGCACGTATGCTAGGTAGATCTCCGAAGCCGTCTCCACCGCCTCATCCCCACAGCCCCTTCGCCTTCATCTCCTCGATTTCCTTCACCGCCCGCTCGCGCAGCTTCGCGTCGCGGACCAGCTTCGACACTGCCGCGTCGTCGGAGCGGTCGGAGTAGCGGAATTCAGAATCGGCGTAGCGGTTCACCTCCTGCATGACCATGTCCATGTCGAAGGGGCCGCGCAGTTCCTCGATCATGGCTTTCTTGTCGTCGTAAGGCTTGTGCATGAAGGTCTCGGGGGCCGTGAACCAGTCGTCGGGCAACTCGATGTCCATGGCGCGCATCTTGATCGCGTCGGTGACGTTCTTGATGGCGCGGCCGGTGAAGCGGGGTTCCGCTTCCTTGATCAGGTGGAGATAGGTGCCGATGTCGGCCATGGTCTTGGGCTGGCCCTTCTCCTTCATGAAACGCTCGTAGACGCGCATCAGCCCGTCCTCGTGTGGCTTGGAGTGGCTCTCGTAGGCGTCGTTCACCGCGCGCTGGATTTCCTGCGCGGCGTAGAGGTCGTGGTCGCCGAGCGGGATCTTGTGGTTCTTGCCGGCGAGAAGCACGAAGATGTCGATGTAGTCGTCGCGGGTCTGCGGCCCGTCGACCAGCCAGCGGGCGCCGGCGCGCTGCCTGAGCGCGTCGTCGACGTTCTCGGGATAGTTGGAGAACATGCCGAAGGAGCAGTTGCCGCGGATGACGGTCATGGCGCCGGAGAACGCGGCCATCAGCACGCCCGTGATCTCGTGCTGGCCTGCCGAGGCGCGGTCGTCGGAGCGCTTCGCCGCCACCTGGTCGATATCGTCGACGGTGCCGAAACCGATGGCGCGCGGATTGAGCACGTTGTCGATGAAGGCCTTGCAGTTCTGGCCCGACTTGCCCTGGTAGGATGAGATCTGGTCGACGCCGAAATTCTCGTAGTGGAAGGGGTATCCCGCCACCTGGCAGTGGCCGTGGACGAGGCCTGCGATCATCTGGATCAGCGTCGTCTTGCCGGTGCCGGGCGCGCCGTCGCCGATGAAGGTGAACAGGAAGCCGCCTAGTTCGACGAACGGGTTCATCTGCTTGTCGAAGTCGTAGGCCATCAGCATCTTGGCCAGTCTCACCGCCTGGTATTTGGCGATGTGGTTGCCGACGACCTCGTCTGGCTTCTTGAAGGTCATAACCAGGGGCTTCGACTTCTGCCCCGGAGCGACGTCGAAGCCGTTCAGCGTGAAATCGTCCGCCTCGATGCGGATATGCGCGTCCTCGAAGGCGCCGAGCCCGTCGAAGCGGCCCCTGCGCGTCAGCAGCCCCTCGATCGCCACGCGCGCGAACTGCTTGGCCCGCGCCATCATGTCGTGGTCGTCCTTGGAGCCCGCGATCGCCGCGTCGAGACCGGCCACCAGCGACTTCAGCGCATCCTGCGCGGTGTCGAACAGGAAGTTCGGCTCGGCGATGTCGTTCGGCGGCTCGCCGTCGGCCTCGATCGTCTGGGACAAATAGGAGGCGAAGGAGAAGGCCGAGACGTAAGCCGAAGCCGCGATCAGCTTCTTGAAGTTCGAGGCTTCCTCGCCCTCGAGCGGAGTGCGCGCATTCTTCGCCTGCAGCGCCTCGAGTTCGTTGCCGCGGGCAAAGACGTCTGCGACCGCGAGCGAGATCGAGAGCCCGCGCCGCGCGCGGAAAAGCAGTGTGTGCTGCAGGATCGACAGCATCTGGTCGTCGGGCCGCACCGCCGCCACGGTCTTGGCAAGCTCCACCTCCTTGGTCCGCTGGACGGAGCCGGTCGCGACCGTCGAGACGAAGCGCCGCCCCGTTCCGGCAAGTGCGGTGTTCGACAGGCCGGTGGAGGCTTCGAGCACGATCACGCGCGTCACCATCGACTGCGCGGTCGAGCGGTGCTTGTCGATGTCCTTCTCGTCGATGGTGGTCAGGCCGGTGTCCATTTTCTAACCTCACAAGAGCCAGGTTTCGAGCAGATCGGGAACGACGGAGATCAAATCAGCGAGAAACAATCCGCCTACTGCCAAAATGATAGCCGGCAGCGCGCGAACATTTTGCCTAATTATCAGCGCGCATATCAAAAAGCTGTATACCGGAACTGCTACCCAAATATCGCGAATACTGTATTCATGAAATGTCAAAAGATACGCAGTTCTCACAAAAATGATAATCAAAATCACGGATAAAATCGGTATAAGCGCAAAGCTAATAAAAGATCGAAATGTATCCTTATCCCTTCTCCAAGCAGCAATTGACTGAGATAAGAATTCCGCAATCCCAACTGTAATAAACAAGAATATGAACAGAGGCACTGTTTCTTTATCGCTAAAGCTGCCAATAAGCGCAATTGTGATGACTGCACTGAAATACACCCACAAATTATCATCCTCAACATCGTGTATTCCGGGAGTATCTATGAAATATCGCTTAGTGATGAATGTCGAAATGTAAATAAATGTGAGTGAAATTCCCAGAAAAAACGTATCTATAGGAATATAGATATCTAAACCTATAATCTTCTGTATATTGTTCAATGCTTTTCTTAATATTGCGTTGTATCCTATGACTATATTTCC
Organism: Mesorhizobium sp.; assembly: GCA_041913465.1. Lineage (GTDB taxonomy): Bacteria > Pseudomonadota > Alphaproteobacteria > Rhizobiales > Rhizobiaceae > Mesorhizobium_A. The sequence goes on from JAYSFJ010000024.1 coordinate 41,308, forward strand.
AATGGTTCCTATCAGCTGCAATTCTGTTTTTGATGTAAACCGCGCAATTATTGAAATCGCAGTGGGTATCGACGCAATAGATGTTATGATGAACAGAACTTCCCGTCTGTTTCGAACTCTATCTGGTTGCGATTTCATCAGCCTATACCGCTAGACATCTGAAATCACCCGCCCACCGGACAGGATATGCACCTTGTAGCCGCCGAAGATCTTCTGCGCCTCGCCGGCGGCGTAGAGCGCCTGGTAGGCTTCGTGCGGGATCAGCGCGTGCTTCTCGTAGGTCGACACGCCCATGCGCGCGGCTTCGAGGTCGTCCGTGTTGATGTAGAACTCCTGCGTCGCCTTCTCGCTGGAGAACAGGCCTTTCCGCCCCGGGCGCTCGTTCTTCGAATAGACCTCCTGGACGGTCCAGGTCAGCAGCCAGGCGTTCTCAGCCTTGCGCACCTTTTCCAGCACCTGCTGCACCGTGGAATTGTTCTCGGTGATGCCGGCCGAATAGAACGGGCCGAGCACGAAGCGGCGCAATTGCTTGGGGTGCAGCGTCTCGAAATCCTTGTCGAGGTTGCCGGCGATCGTCGAGGGCGACAGCGAATAGGCGGAGTTCTTGGCGGCGAAATCGTCGAAGCGGTGCGCCAGGTCCGGGTTGAGCAGCCCTTCCACCGGCAGCGGGATCTCGACCTTTTCGTTCAGCTGGCCGTCGCGCGTCACCAGCGTCTCGACCATCCGCTCGGACGAGTCCTCGACCGCCGCCATATAGACGAGCGGCAGGTTGGCCAGCCCGTCGAAGGCGCCCCAGTGGACGAAATAGTAGGGCCGCATGGTCTTGGGGTTGGCGGAGACCTTCACCGTCTTGGGCAGCACGAAGGGGGCGAAGATCAGGCCCGTGCCGACGTCCTGCAGGTAGAGCCGCTCGGCCATCATCCGCTGCAGATCGCTGGGCATGGCCTTGTGGCGCAGGATGAAGTCGGCCATCTCGGCGCGGATCGCATCGGGAGCCGGGATCGCGGCCAGCCGCTTCTCGGCGCTGCGGCGATCGTTCTCCAGCTCCAGCACATTCTGGAAAACGGGAAAGCCGCTCTCGGCGCGCGAGATGCGGAAGCTCTCCATGAAGCCCAGCCGGTTGCGCCAGGCGCCGAAGGAATTCTCCAGCCGCACGATATATTCCGCCACCACCTGGGCGATCACGTCGTGGCGGTAGAGCGGCGAGGAATCGTCGCGCAGGAAGATGTCGAGCCCGGCGAGCGCGGCTGCGATCGCGTCGAAATAGCGGGCGGCGGGGTTGTCGGGGGTCATGGGTGTGTCCGCGTTTGAGGCGGAGATGTGTGATGCATTGAGAGCAACGAGGCCTGCTGGCCTGTCCCTGCGGCCCCAGCGTCGTCATCCTCGGGCTTGTCCCGAGGATCTACCGAGTTTGCAGACACTGACTCTGCCGCGTTGCTCAGGGGTCTCCGATGCCCGTCGACATCCATCCGAACGCCGTAGATCCTCGGGACAAGCCCGAGGATGACGCCAGCATCGGGGGCAGCCGGCAGGCCAGAGGGGGGTCCGATATCCACCGGCTTGGCCGTATGTCGCCCTTACGCCTTCACGTAGTCCGCCGAATTGTGCTTGCGCATGACCTCGTCGAAGCGGCGCGCAAAGGCGTCGTCGGCGAGCTTCTTGCGGCGCTGGATGTCGGCGGTGGTGACCATGTTCTTCTCGTGCATCTCGAGAAGGTCGCCGATGTGCTTCTGGGCGGCGGCACCGATGCCCGCCATGGTCTCTTCGGCCGTGTTGTCGACCTGCGAGCCCAGCGTGTTGATCTTGTGCGCGACGTCCTGCTGCGCCGCCGTCTTCAGCGAGTCTTCCAGCGCCTTGTAGAGGACGATGCGCTGCTCTGTGTCGATGGTCAGCTTGTTGATCAGCGTCGACTGCGCCGCGATCTGGTTGTTGAGCGAATCGACGAAGGTCTGGAACATCGAGGTGTAGCGCTCCAGCGTCTGGCTCTCGGCCAGGAGCTCCTGCTCCTTCGCCTGCTTCTCGTTGTATTCGGTGGCGAGCTTCGAACGCTCGCCTTCGAGCTGCGTGCGCTCCTGCTGGCTGGTGGAGGCGGCGATCTTGTTCTCGATGTCGAGCAGCAGCGGGTTGAGTTCCTCGATGCGCTTCTGGGTCGCGGTCAGGCTCTCCATCGTTACCTTGCGCCGCTCGATCACCTGGCCGAGGCTCGTCTCGGAGGTCTTGTAGCGCTGTTCGAGAACGTTCTTCTGCTCGCGCAGGATGCCGACGATCGTGTCGGACTTTGCCAGCAGTTCCTGCAGGTTGCCGGCGAGCGACATGTTGCGCACGCGCTCGGTGCGCATGCGCTGGCGGCGCTGCTGCGAGAAGATGCCGACGAAGTTCTCCCAGCCGGTGTAGCTCTTCATCGTCTCGAATTCGGCGCCGAACACGTTCGTCGCGTCCTCAAGCCCGATGATGAGGTCGGCGATATTCGCCTCCATCGTCTTCTGCTGCTTGAGCACGTCCTCGATGCGGGCGTTCTCGATGTCGAAATTGGCTTCACCGATCTTCTGGTCGGTCTTGGCGAACTTTTCCAGCAGGATTCCGGACTGTTCGATCTTGGAGCGCATTTCCTCGACGGTGCGCTTGGTCTTCTCGATCTCGGAATCGAAGTTCTGCAGTGTCGCCATGAATTCCCTCCGGGGCCGACGTTCGGTCACGCGGGCGAATATATGAGTGCTGTGTTTCGATTGAAAGTCGCGGGAGCGAATGAATGTAGCACCCGCCGCTATCGGCTGTCGGCGCAATGGCACCCGCCCCGGCGAACCGGGACGGGCGTCCTGATCAGCGTGCGTCGCCGATCAGCTGTACGGCGAGTAGCATTCCTTTCGGTAGCCCGCGCTCGACATGTAGGTGTTGTCCGACGAGCGGTAGGTCCGATAGCGATCGTGGCACCAGTTCACGTGAGCGGAGCCATAGCTGCTCGAGGGCTGGGCGTTGTTCAGCGCTCCGCCGATGATCGCACCGGCGATGAAGGCGCCGGCCGGGAACCAGTAGCCGTTGTAGTAGCGGTAGCCGTCGCGGCGGTCGCGATAGCCGCGGTGGCCGTTGTAGTAGTAGCCGCCGTTACGGCGCTCGAACCGCGCCTCGCGGCGTTCCTGGCGGCGGTCGAAACGCCGTTCGCGACGGTCCTGCCGGCGCTCGAAGCGACGCTCCTGGTTGTCCAGCCTCAACTGTACATCGACGACGTTGCCTTCGGCCGAAAGCGACTGCGCCTTCGGTACGAACACGGGAGCCGCGGCGACCGGCAGGGCCGATCCCGCCGCGAAGGTGAGCGCGAGAGCCGCGCAGAGAGTGTTTCCTAGCTTCATCATGATCTGCCTCGTCCTTGATAAGTCCCTCGTTCCGCAAACGAGGCAGAGGCGATCGGGTTGCATTAAATATCGGCAATGTCTGGATATTCCGGCCTACGGGCCGCTCACCCGCCGGCGAAGCCGATGAAGTCTTCAGGCGCGATGCGGCCCATTTCCTCTTCCCAGTGGCGGCGGCACAAAGATCGGTAGACGTCCTTGCCGATCGCCACCTGGTCGCCCTCTTTCGCCACCTTGCCGTCGGGGCCGAGCCGCACCACCATGGTCGCCTTGCGCCCGCACGGACAGATCGTGCGCACCTCGCGCAGCTCGTCGGCGACGGCCAGAAGCGCCTTCGAGCCGGAGAAGAGGTTGCCCTGGAAGTCGGTCCTCAGCCCGTAGCACATGACCGGAACGTCGAGCCGGTCGACGACGCGGGCGAGCTGCCAGACCTGCGCGTCCTCCAGGAACTGAGCCTCGTCGACGAAGACGCAGTGGATCGTGCGGTGGCGATGGTGTTCGGCCACCAGATCGAAAAGGTCGTCGCCGTCGCGAAACATGTCGGCGTCGGATTCGAGCCCGATACGCGAGGAGATGTAGCCGCCGTCTTCCTTGCGATAGTGGCCGGCGACGAGGAGCAGCGTGTGCATGCCGCTCTCGCGGTAGTTGTACGACGCCTGCAGGAGCATCGTCGACTTGCCCGCGTTCATCGTCGCATAGTGGAAATAGAGCTTGGCCATTGCCCGCCTTTACCGCCTCGGCCGCTAAACGGGGAGGGGGCGTCCGCCGGTTCCACCGAAAATTGCCCGGAGCCCGCGCCGCGCGTCGCGGACAAGCAGCGATGTGACGGCCTTAGAACAGGCGGGCGGCTTGAAAGAACCGAAGAATGGTGGTTCGTTCGGGGCACAACAAAGATATTCCCCTCGATCCGCGCAACAATGGGAGACTACCTATGAAAACCACATCAGTGCTTCTGGCGCTGGGCGTCAGCCTTGCTGCCGGCCAGGCGCTCGCGGCCGATCCGGAGAGCTGCAAGGCGGTGCGCTTCGCCGACGTCGGCTGGACGGACATCACCGCGACGACCGCAACCGCGTCGGTCGTGCTCACCGCGCTCGGCTACGAGCCGTCGACACAGTTGCTCTCGGTGCCGGTCACCTACACATCGCTCGCCAACAAGGACATCGACGTCTTCCTCGGCAACTGGATGCCGACCATGGAAGCCGACATCAAGCCCTATCTCGA
>JAYSFJ010000025.1:0-40760 GCA_041913465.1 Mesorhizobium sp.
CACTTGACCAACCAAGACAGTCGCCGGGTTCCGCTGCGCGGCCCCGGAATGACGGTGGTACGTGTCAGCGGCCTCGTCTCGGTCCAACGTCGTTAATCGATCCTTTAGCCAAAGGTGAAAATACTGCCTTTCGAAACCGGGTGCTGGCTGCACCCGGGATGCGAGCGCAGGGGCATTCATGAATCCGGAAGCTGACTGGCAATCCATCCGTGGCGACCACGGTTCGGTCCTCGGCATTGCCGGCGTCGGCATCCTGCGCATAACCCTGCTGTTCGGTTCGGCCGCCGTCGCGCTGGCGCTGATCCTGGCGCCGATCGCCGACAATCAGACACGGCAGTTCGTGCAAGGCGGGGGCGACGGCCTCGACCGCATGTCGACGGGGTCGATCAGCCGGAGAGGGAATTCGGGCAGCTACACGATCCGGCGCAGCGTGCTGCAGGATTCGCCCGCCGCGATCTGCATCATCCGCGACAACGGCACGCGCAGCGGCGATTGCGGCTGATTTTCAGCTTTGGTTAATGCTGTCGCGTTAACCTTTCTTAATTCCGCGCCGCTATGGTGCTCGCGAGAGGGTCGACAAGGATGTCGGGGATGTTCAGCCGTTTTCTGAAGGATCGCAGCGGCGCCACCGCCATCGAATACGGCATGATCGTCGTCTGCCTGTCGCTGGTGATCATCGGCGGAATTTCGCAGACGGGCAATTCGGTCCAGGACATGTTCATGAATCCCGCGCGCGCCTTGCAGAACACGCTCGGCCACTGATCTCCGGCTACTTGTCGGCAAGCTCGCCGAGCGCCTTCGCCAGCGACACTTTCGCCGATCCGGGCCTGAGCGGCTTCTGCTGCGATGCGTCCGGCGCCCAGCCCGACAGCCAGATTGTCGAGAAGGTGGCGCGGATGCGCCCGTCTGGATCAGAATAGCGTTCCGCATAGAGCTCCGCCGCGCGCAGGAAGAGGGCCCGCCCGGTCGGCTTCCTGATGCGCGCCAGGAGCGGGTTCGTCGCGCCCATCGCCCTCAGGTCGCGCATCAGCGAGAACATGGATTCGTAGCGCACGGTCACGGACTCGATGTCGGCGACGGGAAGCGCGAAGCCGGCGCGCTGGAGCAGCGCCCCGGCGTCCCTGACGTCGGCGAAGGGCAGGGTACGCGGGCTCGCGCCGCCGGTGCTCTCGATTTCGGCGCCGAGCAGGCTGTCGCGGAGTTCCGCCAGCGTCCCGGCCCCCGGGAACGCGGCGAGGAACAGGCCGTCCGGCTTCAGCGCGCGGCGCGCCTGGACCAGCAGGCCCGGCAGATCGTTCACCTCGTGCAGCGCCATGAGCGACACGATCAGATCGAGCGAGGACGGCTCGACCGGAATCGTTTCAGGCGCCGCCAATCGTGAGCCGGACGAGCCGGCAAGCGCGGCATGGGCAGCGATCTGCTCGACCTCGTCGACCTTGCCGGTCGACAGCAATGCCTGCGCGGCGGCGTCGCCATGCGAGAACAGCGTGGCGGCGCGCGGAAAGCGCCGCGCCACGGTCGCGACGCGGTCGGCGAGGTCTTCCGCGGCGCGGTTGAGCAGGAAGTCCGCACCCGGAGCAGGGTTCGCCATCGCGCGGAGCTTGCGACGCGTCGCGAGTTCGGTGTCGATGATGGGTTCCAAGGGCGCGATCCGGGCTTCTGGCTGAGCACGCCGCGCCTGCCCTTGCGGCAACGCCGTCGCGTGCTAGCCTGTGTCCTTCCTCAGGTGGCGGATCGGATGCAGGAGATCAAGAGCCTCGCCGCAGCCGCCGCGTCGATGTCGGCGCGGCTTCTGTTTCCGCCCGTCTGCGCGGGATGCCGGCGGATCGTCAGCGAGCCGGGGTCGCTGTGCGGCGAATGCTGGCGGGGCCTGCGCTTCCTCGAACAGCCCTGGTGCGAGATCATGGGCACGCCGTTCAGCCACGAGATGGGGCCGGGAATGCTCTCGGCCGACGCGATCGCCAATCCGCCGCCCTTCGACCGGGCGCGCGCGGCCGTGGCGCATGGCGGCATCGCGCGGCGCATGGTGCACGGTCTGAAATATGGCGACCGCACCGATCTCGCGCCCTGGATGGCCCGCTGGATGATCCGGGCGGGGCGCGAGCTTTTGCCGGGCGCCGACCTGATCGTGCCCGTGCCGCTGCACCGCATGCGCTTCCTGCATCGCCGGTTCAACCAGTCGGCGGAGCTGGCGCGGGCGATCTCGCGCCTGTCGGGCGTGCCCTTCTCGCCCGACGTGGTCCATCGCGTGAAGCCGACGCGGCAGCAGGTCGGGCTCGGGCTCAGGCAACGCGAGGACAATGTGCGCGGCGCGTTCAAGGTGGCGCCTGAGGCGGAGATCGAGGTGGCTGCCCGGCGCATCGTCGTCATCGACGACGTCTACACGACCGGGGCGACCGTTTCGGCGGTGGCGAGGGCCCTGCGCAGGGCGGGTGCTGCGCGCATCGACGTGCTCACCTTCGCCCGCGTCCTGCCGGGGGACTTTCGACCCGAGGAAGACGGCACTATATAGCGGTGCAGGCGGTCAAGGCTGGACAGGACATGGCACAGGTTACGATCTACACGCGCGATTTCTGCGGCTACTGCGCGGCGGCGAAACGGCTGCTGAGCCAAAAGGGTGTCGACTTCGTGGAACACGACGCCAGCTTCTCGCCGGATCTGCGCAAGGAGATGATCCAGCGCGCAAACGGCCGCTCGACCTTCCCGCAGATATTCATCGGCGAGACGCATGTCGGCGGCTGCGACGATCTCTACGAGCTCGACCGCACCGGCAAGCTCGACCCGCTGCTGGCCGCCTGAGGAACCGCGACATGACCATATTCAAGGCCGCCGCCGTCCAGATGCGTTCGGGCACCTCGGTCGAGAGGAACGCCGAGACGTTCGAGAAAATGGTGCGCGAGGCCGCCGGCAACGGCGCGACCTATATCCAGACGCCGGAGATGACCGGCGCGCTGATGCGTGACCGCGCGTCCCTCAAGGCGTCTCTGAGGGACGATACGGGCGACCTCATCGCATCGGCCGCTCGCCGGCTGGCGCGGGAACTCGGCGTCCACATCCATGTCGGCTCCACCGCCATCGCGGCGGGCGAGAAGATCGCCAACCGCGGCTTCATGGTCGGACCTGACGGCGCCGACATCGCCACCTACGACAAGATCCACATGTTCGACGTCGATCTCGACAATGGCGAGAGCTGGCGCGAATCCGCCACCTATCAGCCGGGAGTGCGCAGCGTCGTTGCTGAACTGCCTTTCGCCACGATCGGCATGGCGGTGTGCTACGACCTGCGCTTCCCGCAGCTCTTCCGCGCCCAGGCGATGGCCGGGGCCGAGGTGCTGACCGTCCCCGCCGCCTTCACCCGCCAGACGGGCGAGGCGCACTGGCACGTGCTCTTGCGTGCCCGCGGCATCGAGAACGGCGCCTGGGTGATCGCCGCAGCTCAAGGGGGAACGCATGAGGACGGGCGCGAGACCTTCGGCCATTCCATGGTCGTCGACCCGTGGGGCCGCATCGTCGCCGAGGCCGACCACGCCGAACCCGGCATCGTCTATGCCGAGATCGACCCGGCCGCGTCCGCCGAGGCACGCAAGAAGATCCCCAACCTCAAGAACGCGCGCGAATTCTCGGTCGAGATCGCGCGCGCCGCGCCCGCCCTGAAGGCCGCGTCGTGATCCGTTTCTCGCTCCATTGCGATCAGGCCCACGAATTCGAGGGCTGGTTCCGCGACAATGGCGACTTCGACACGCAGTCGAAGCGCGGCTTCGTCGAATGCCCCGTCTGCGGCTCCAACAAGGTGTCGAAGTCGCTGATGGCACCGGCCGTGTCCACCGGCCGGAAGAAGGAGAAGATGGCGCTCGCCGCCACCGCCGAGCAGAAGAAGCTGATGGCGGCGCTGAAGGAAATGTCGAAACAGGTGCGCGAGAACGCCGAGAACGTCGGCGACAAGTTCGCCGACGAGGCGCGCAAGATCCATTTCGGCGAGACGGAAGCCCGCGGCATCTATGGCGAAGCGACCGCCGAGGAAGCGCGTGGTCTGATCGAGGACGGGGTGGAGTTCATGCCGCTGCCGGTGTTTCCGGACGACAGGAACTGAGGGCCTGACTCATCTCTTCGAGAGTTCCAGCTGATGGCATGCCATCAGCTGCCATCTTGATGGCATGCATGCGCTGCATTAGAGTCCCGCTAGATCGGATCACGGAGGTCGCTTATGGCCGAACGACAGCTTTCCGTCCGCAGCGCCAAGGCAAGCGAGATTGCGCACCGACTGGCACTTCGCGAGAGGCGCACGGTTGCCAGCGTCGTCGAGCGCGCGCTGGAGGACTACGACCTCAAGACCACGGGCCGCGAGCCGGCGGAGGTATTTTACAGGCGGATAGCCGAACAATACGGCGTCGACGTCGACCTTGAAGAGGTCATCAAGGAAGGCCGGAAACCTCATCCAGGCATCGACCTTTGATCTTCCTCGACACGAACGTCGTTTCCGAGGACTTCCGACCGGAGCCAAATCCGGCAGTGCTGGATTGGCTCGGGCGACATGATGTGGAACTCGCTCTTTCGACCGTCGTGATTGCCGAAATTTCCTTCGGCATCTCGAAGATCAGGCCGGAACAGCGCGCACGGCGCCTTTCGCTCGGTCTGGCCGAATGGCGCCGTCGCTTCACGGGTCGGATCTTCCCGTTCACCGAGGAGGCAGCGCTCGTCTACGGTGAAATGATGGGCGACGCGGCTCGTCGTGGCCGCGGAATGCAATCGATGGACGGCATGATCGCCGCGATCGCCCGCATCCATGGCGGAAGGCTCGCGACCCGCAACACCGCACATTTCGAGTACTGCGGCCTCGACCTGATCAATCCGTGGACCGAATAGCGAGAGACGCTGTCGCCAACCTCGCAAATCGGGAGTGGCACAGCGGAGTTGCAGGGACAATCGCTCAGACCAGCGAGGACTTCTCCGCCAGCACCATGTAGTTGACGTCCATGTCCTTCGAGCGCTGCCAGCGGTCGGCAAGTGGATTGTAGGTCACGCCTGAGCGGTCGATGATCGAAAGCCCCGCCTTGCCGAGGCCGGCTTCGAGCTCATCCGGGCGCACCAGCTTGCCGAACTGGTGGGTGCCGCGCGGCAGCCAGCGCAGCACGTATTCGGCGCCGATGATGGCCAGGCCCAGCGCCTTCAGCGTGCGGTTGATGGTGGCGACGAACATCAGGCCGCCCGGCTTCACCATCTGACCGCATTTGGCGAGAAACAGGTCGACGTCGGCGACGTGCTCGACCACTTCCATGTTGAGGATCACGTCGAATTGCTCGCCCTCGTCGGCCAGCGCCTCGGCGGTCGTGGCGCGATAGTCGATCGTCAGTCCGCTCGCCACGCCGTGCAGCTTCGCAACTTCGATATTGGTGGCAGACGCGTCGGCGCCCACCACCTCGGCGCCAAGGCGCGCCATCGGCTCGCACAGAAGGCCGCCGCCGCAGCCGATGTCGAGAATGCGCAGGCCTTCGAACGGGTGCGGGGCGCGGGTGTCTCGGCCGAATCGCGCCGCCACCTGGTCGCGGATATAGGCGAGGCGCACGGGATTGAACTTGTGCAGCGGCCGGAACTTTCCGTTCGGGTCCCACCACTCGGCGGCCATGCGGGAAAAGCGCTCCACTTCGTCAGTGTCGATGGTCGTGCGTCTGGCTTCGGCCATGTCGTTCGTCTCCCTCTGCGGCCCAAACAAGTCGGGCGATAGGGCGCCGATGTCAAGGCGCCGGCATTGCGGAATGGGACGTGCGACGGGCGCCCGGCTGTCAGCACAGGCGGCGGATCAGCGCGACCGGCGCGTGTCAGGGCCTGTCAGCTGACGTTTCGGTCAGGTTGGGATGAGACGCCATGCGGCCTATATCCGGCGCACGATCCACAAAGCCTGGGCCGATGCAGCCGATCATCTCGATCTCGAACCTGTCGAAAACCTATGCCAACGGTTTCGAAGCGCTGAAGAACGTCAGTCTCGACGTGCGCAAGGGCGAGATTTTCGCCCTGCTCGGGCCGAACGGGGCGGGCAAGACGACGCTCATCAACATCGTCTGCGGGCTGGTCAATCCGGGCACGGGCAGTGTCCGGGTCGGCGGACACGACATCGTCGGCGACTATCGCAAGACGCGCTCCATGATCGGGCTCGTGCCGCAGGAACTGTCGATGGACGCGTTCGAGACCGTCTTCGCCACGGTGTCGTTCAGCCGCGGACTGTTCGGCAAGCCTGCGGATCCGGCGCATATCGAAAAGGTGCTGAGGTCGCTGTCGCTGTGGGACAAGCGCAAGGATAAGGTGATGACCTTGTCCGGCGGCATGAAGCGGCGGGTGCTGATCGCCAAGGCGCTGGCGCACGAGCCGGAGATTCTCTTCCTCGACGAGCCGACGGCGGGCGTCGACGTCGAACTGCGCCGCGAGATGTGGGCGATGGTGCGCGGCCTGCGCGACACCGGCGTCACGATCATCCTGACCACGCATTACATCGAGGAGGCGCAGGAGATGGCCGACCGCGTCGGCATCATCTCGAAGGGCGAAATCATCCTCGTCGAGGACAAGGACGTGCTGATGCGCACGCTCGGCAAGAAGCAGCTGCGCATCGAGCTGCGAGAGCCCCTTGCGACCCTGCCAGCTTCGCTGTCGTCCCATGGGCTGGACCTGGCCGAGGGCGGCGACGCGCTCGTCTGGACCTATGACGCCACCGTCGACCGCACCGGCATCAACACCTTGTTCCAGGATCTCGCCCGCGAGGGGATCGCTATCCGCGACGTCGAGACGCGGCAGAGCACGCTTGAAGAAATCTTCGTCGGACTGCTGGAGGAACGGGCATGAACCTTCACGCCGTCCGTGCGATCTACAGGTTCGAGATGGCGCGCACGTTCCGCACCATCCTCCAGTCCATCGTCTCGCCGGTCATTTCGACCGCGCTCTATTTCGTCGTGTTCGGCGCGGCCATCGGCTCGCGCATTCCGGAGATCGGCGGCGTCAGCTACGGCGCCTTCATCGTGCCGGGACTGATCATGATGTCGATCCTGACGCTGTCGATCTCGAACGCGTCGTTCGGCATCTATTTTCCGAGGTTCACAGGCACCATCTACGAGCTGCTGTCGGCTCCGGTTTCGCATCTCGAGATCGTCGCGGCCTATGTCGGCGCAGCCGCCACGAAATCGGTGATGATCGGCCTGGTGATCCTGGCGACCGCCGCCCTTTTCGTGCCGCTCCAGATCGAGCATCCGCTCGTCATGCTGCTTTTCCTGGTTCTGACCTCGCTGTCGTTCAGCCTGTTCGGCTTCATCATCGGCATCTGGGCGGACGGGTTCGAGAAGCTGCAGATCATCCCGCTGCTCGTCGTCATGCCGCTCGCGTTCCTCGGCGGCACCTTCTATTCGATCGAGATGCTGCCGCCGTTCTGGCACGTCGTGTCGCTGTTCAACCCGGTCGTCTATCTCGTCAGCGGTTTCCGCTGGAGCTTCATCGGCGCGGCCGACGTGAGCGTCTGGACGAGCCTCGGGATGACCGTGGTCCTCCTCGTCGGATGCCTTGCCGTCACCGGCTGGATGTTCCGCACCGGCTACAAGCTCAAGAACTGACGGGCCCCTCGCTCTCGAGCCGTTCGGCGACCATCTCCTGCAGGCGCCACAGATGCCGGTCGCGGATGCCCAGCATGTCGAGGTGGTTGACCGTGGCATGCAGATACTCGGCCATGGAGCCGCGAAAGCCGCAGGCGGTCGCCAGCATGTCGGCGGTCGCCTCGTCGTCGAGTTCGCCGACATAGCGGCCGCTCTTGCGGTTCATCGCGAAGGTCAGCGCCTTGAGCGGTCCCTCGGGCGTGGTCACCGGAATCCAGCGCGGCGGGAAGGCCGACGGCACCATGCTCATCTCGCGGCGGATTAGCCGGTGCATGTTGGCCTTAATCGCCTCGTCGGGCAGGCGGAAGACGACGCCGTTGCACTGGCCGCCGCGGTCGAGCGCCAGCATGAGGCCCGGCTGTTCGCGGTTGCCGCGGTAGCGATAGTCCCAGCCGAGGCAGAAGCGCCGGTGCCAGCCCCGGGCGACTGCCGTGCGCCGCTCGACGAAATCGAAGTCGGGATTCCAGATCAGCGAGCCGTAGGCGAAGACCCAGAAGCCGCCGTCGGGCGCGCCTGCCATGATCTCTCCGACGACGCGCTCGTAGTCGGCGTCGGTCGCGGCGACGAATCCGGGCAGGAGCTGGATGCCCGGATCGGGGATCTTGCGCGCCACCCGGCCCACATGCGCCTCGGTCAGGCGCATCGCGCCGTTTCCAACTTTCCTCGCCATAGAGATGTCCCGCACAGTCGAGCGCAAATCCTAGCATCGTCCGGCGAAAGCGCGCCAGATGCCGCCTGTCCGCTCGCCTTGCGGATCGGGGGCGATTTGGCTAAGGAAGCCGCGCCGCGGTCCGGGGAGGAGTGCGGCGCCCGACCCCAGACAGCCGCGCGAACTTCCGGCAGCGCGGCCCGCATCAGGACCTTTCGACCGCAATGGCGCGCATCGTGATGAAGTTCGGCGGAACATCCGTCGCCGACCTCGACCGCATCCACAATGTGGCGCGGCACGTCAAACGCGAGGTCGACGCCGGCCACGAGGTCGCGGTCGTCGTTTCGGCAATGTCCGGCAAGACCAACGAACTCGTCGGCTGGGTGCAGAACATGCCCAAGGTCGCGGGTTCCAACGCTCCTTTCTATGACGCACGCGAATACGACGCCGTGGTCGCCTCGGGCGAGCAGGTGACGGCGGGGCTTCTGGCCATCGCGCTGCAGTCGATGGGCGTGCATGCGCGCTCCTGGCTCGGCTGGCAGATTCCGATCAAGACCGACACCGCGCATGGCGCGGCGCGGATCACCGAGATCGACGGTTCGTTCCTGATCAAGCGCTTCGGCGAGGGCCAGGTCGCCGTCGTCGCCGGCTTCCAGGGCATCGCGCCCGACGGCCGCATCTCGACGCTCGGCCGCGGCGGCTCCGACACCAGCGCGGTCGCCATCGCGGCCGCCGTCAAGGCCGACCGCTGCGATATCTACACCGATGTCGACGGCGTCTATACCACCGATCCCCGCATCGAGCCCAAGGCGCGGCGGCTTTCCAAGATTTCCTTCGAGGAAATGCTGGAAATGGCCTCGCTCGGCGCCAAGGTGCTGCAGGTGCGCTCGGTCGAGCTCGCCATGGTGCACAAGGTGCGCACCTTCGTGCGCTCCTCCTTCATCGACCCGGACGCGCCCGGCATGGGGGATCTTCTCAACCCGCCCGGAACGCTCATTTGCGACGAGGATGAAATCGTGGAACAGCAGGTCGTCACCGGTATCGCCTATGCCAAGGACGAGGCGCAGATTTCTCTCCGCCGCGTCGCCGACCGTCCAGGAGTCGCCGCAGGCATCTTCCTGCCGCTCGCCGAGGGCGGCATCAATGTCGACATGATTGTCCAGAACATTTCCGAGGACGGCTCCCGCACCGACATGACCTTCACGGTGCCGCAGGGCGACGTGGCCAAGGCGCTGGCGATCCTCGACAAGGTGCGCGAGACGGTCGGTTTCGACGTCGTCCAGCACGACGACGGCATGTCCAAGGTCTCTGTGATCGGCATCGGCATGCGCAGCCATGCCGGCGTCGCGGCCACCGCGTTCAAGGCACTTGCCGACAAGGGCATCAACATCCGCGCCATCACAACGTCCGAGATCAAGATCTCCATCCTGATCGACGGGCCCTATACGGAGCTGGCGGTTCGCACTTTGCATTCCGTCTACGGTCTGGATAAGCAGTAGCCTGGAATCATCGATACGGGAATGATCGCGTCGGCGCGGGAGGCGCCCGGCGCGATTGCCCGTTGGAGTTTTGATATGCCCGATCACGTGCCCGGCCCGCGCGCACTACTGAGACGGCTCCGCGAGCTCATGGCGGAGGCGCTCGATCCGCAGGCGCGCCTCGACCGCATCGTGCGCGAGATCGCCAAGAACATGGTCGCGGAAGTGTGCTCGCTCTATGTGCTGCGGGCCGATTCGGTGCTCGAGCTCTACGCGACGGAAGGCCTCAATCCGGGATCCGTGCACCTGGCGCAGCTGCGCCTCGGCCAGGGCCTCGTCGGCACGATCGCCGCGAGCGCCCGGGCGCTCAACCTGTCCGACGCGCAGAATCACCCCGCCTTCGCCTACCTGCCGGAGACGGGCGAGGAGATCTACAACTCCTTCCTTGGCGTGCCGGTGCTGCGCGCCGGCCGCACGCTCGGCGTCCTCGTCGTCCAGAACAAGACCAAGCGCATCTATCGCGACGACGAGGTCGAGGCGCTCGAGACGATCGCCATGGTGATCGCCGAGATGATCGCCGCCGGCGATCTCGCCCGGCTTATCCGGCCGGGCATGGAGCTCGATCTCACCCGGCCGGCGAGCTTCAAGGGCCTGGCCTTCAACGAAGGCGTCGGCCTCGGCCATGTCGTGCTGCACGAGCCGCGCATCGTCGTCACCAACCTGTTCAACGAGGACATCGAGGACGAGCTGAGGCGCCTCGACGAGGCGCTGGGGTCGCTCAGGCTCTCGATCGACGACATGATGTCCCGCCGCGAGGTCGCCTTCGAGGGCGAGCACCGCGCCGTGCTCGAAGCCTACCGCATGTTCGCGCACGACCGCGGCTGGGTGCGGCGGCTGGAGGAGGCGATCCACAACGGCCTGTCGTCCGAGGCCGCGGTCGAGAAGGTGCAGAGCGACATGCGGGCGCGCATGACGCACATGACCGATCCCTACCTGCGCGAGCGGATGAGCGATTTCGACGATCTCGCCAACCGCCTGCTGCGGCAGCTGATGGGGCGGGGACCGGAGACGGTCGCCGCGACCCTGCCGAAGGACGCCATCATCGTCGCCCGCCAGATGGGCGCGGCCGAACTGCTCGATTACCCGCGCGAAAAGCTGCGCGGCCTGGTGCTGGAGGAGGGCTCGGTCACCAGCCACGTGGTGATCGTCGCGCGCGCCATGGGCATCCCGGTCGCCGGCCAGCTCAAGGGCGTGGTGTCGATGTCGGAAAACGGCGACGCCATCATCGTCGACGGCGAGGACGGCACGGTGCAGCTCAGGCCGCAGCCCGACGTCGAGGCGGCCTATGCCGAGAAGGTGCGCTTCCGCGCCCGCCGGCAGGAACTCTACCGCGAACTGCGCGACAAGCCGTCGGTGTCGAAGGACGGCGTGCATGTCGACCTGATGATGAATGCGGGGCTCGCGGTCGACCTGCCGCAGCTCGCCGAGGCGGGCGCGGCCGGCATCGGGCTCTTCCGCACCGAACTGCAGTTCATGGTGGCCGCCACCTTCCCCCGCGCCGAGGCGCAGGAAAGGCTCTATCGCGAGGTGCTCGACGCGGCGAAGGGCAAGCCCGTGACCTTCCGCACCATCGACATCGGCGGCGACAAGGTGCTGCCCTATTTCCGGGGCGCGGCGCAGGAGGAGAATCCGGCGCTCGGCTGGCGCGCGATCCGGCTGACGCTCGATCGACCGGGCCTGCTGCGCACCCAGGTGCGGGCGCTGTTGCGGGCCGCCGGCGGCGGTGAGTTGCGCATCATGCTGCCGATGGTGACGCAGCTCGACGAGATTCTGCAAGCGCGCGAGATCATCGACCGCGAAGTGCGCCACCTGTCGCGCCACGCTTATCTCCTGCCGACCACTCTGAAGATGGGGGCGATGGTCGAGGTGCCGGCGCTGTTGTGGCAGCTCGACGAACTGATGGAGGCGGTCGACTTCGTCTCGGTCGGCTCGAACGACCTGTTCCAGTTCGTCATGGCCACCGACCGCGGCAATGCGCTCCTGTCCGACCGGTTCGATCCGCTGTCGGTGCCGTTCCTGCGCGTCCTCAAGCAGATCGCCGACGCCGGAGCGCGGGCGAATACGCCGGTGACGCTGTGCGGCGAACTTGCCGGCCGGCCGATCTCGGCGATGACGCTGATCGGCCTCGGCTACCGCTCGATCTCGATGTCGCCCGCCGCGATAGGCCCGGTGAAGGCGATGCTCACCGAACTCCAGGTCGGCCGCCTCGAGGACATGCTGTCGGCCGCGCTCGCCGCCGGCGGCGCCTTCCGCAACCTTCGCCGCGACCTGCAGGCTTTCGCCGCGGAAAACGGCATCCCGCTTTGAGCAAGCCATGACCGCACTCCCCAACGATCGCCTCGACCAGGTCGTCAAGCGCTACGAGATGCTGGAAGCCCAGATGGCAGCCGGCGTCGATCCGGACGCCTATGTCAAGCTCTCCTCGGAATATGCCGAGATCCAGGACATGGCGGTGAAGGTGCGCGAACTGCGCAAGGCCGAGGCCGAGAAGGCCGGCATCGAGGCGATGCTCGCCGATGCAGGCACCGACAGGGAAATGCGCGAACTGGCCGAGGCCGAGATCGAGGAGGTCGCCGAGCGGATCGAGGGGCTGGAAAAGGCGATCCAGATCCTTCTCCTGCCGCGCGACATGGCGGACGAGCGCAGCGCCATCCTGGAAATTCGTGCCGGTACCGGCGGCGACGAAGCGGCGCTGTTCGCAGGCGACCTGTTCCGGATGTACGAGCGCTACGCCGCCTCGCGTGGCTGGAAGGTCGAGCTGGATTCCGCCAGCGAGGGCGAGAAGGGCGGCTACAAGGAGATCATCGCCTCCATCACCGGCCGCGGCGTGTTCGCGGCGCTGAAATTCGAATCGGGCGTTCACCGGGTCCAGCGCGTGCCCGACACTGAAACGCAGGGCCGCATCCACACGTCGGCGGCAACGGTCGCGGTGCTGCCGGAGGCGGAAGAGGTCGACGTCGAAATCAAGCCTGAGGACATCCGGCTGGAAACCCTGCGCGCATCGAGCGCCGGTGGCCAGCACGCCAACACCACCGATTCGTCGGTGCGCATCACCCATATACCGACCGGTATCGTGTTGCTGCAGGCAGGCCGCTCGCAGCATCAGAACCGCGCCAAGGCCCTTCAGATATTGCGCGCCAAGCTCTACGATCTGCAGCGCAGCAAGGCGGATTCGGATCGGTCGGAATCGCGCAAGGCGCAGGTCGGCTCGGGCGACCGGTCGGAGCGCATCCGCACCTACAATTTCCCGCAGGGGCGGCTCACCGACCACCGCATCAACCTGACGCTCTACAAGCTCGACCGGGTGATGGAAGGCGACCTCGACGAAGTCATCGACGCGCTGACGGCGGACCACCAGTCGAAGCTGCTGGCGGAGTTCGGGACGAATTGAGCGGGGCGATCGCCGCGGTCGAGCCAATCGCGTTATCTGCGACGTCTGCGGGACAGCGCCCCCCTCTGTCCTGCCGGACATCTCCCCCACAAGGGGGGAGATTGGCCGTCGCGAATGGCTTCGCCAATATCCGACGCTGCAGAAATGTCGATCCCGCAGAAGCTGCCGATCTCCCCCCTTGTGGGGGAGATGGCCGGCAGGCCAGAGGGGGGCGTGAAGGAACGCTGCCCGTCCGCGAGGCTCCCCGTTCATGACTACCCTCTCCAACCTCCACCGCGTTGCCCGCACACGCTTGACGGAAGCTGGCATCACCGATGCGGCGCTCGATGCGCGGCTGCTGGTGGAGGAACTGACCGGAACCACCCGCACCGATGCGCTGGCGCGGCCGGAGATGGACGTCCCGGCGGAGATCGCCGAAAAGCTGTCCGCCGCGCTCTCGCGCCGCGCCGCCGGCGAGCCGGTGCATCGGATCCTCGGCGCCCGCGAGTTCTACGGGTTGCGCCTCGCGCTTTCGCCCGACACGCTGGAGCCGCGCCCGGACACCGAGGCACTGGTGGAGCTGGCGCTGCCCTTCGCGAAATCCGCCTGCGACGAGCGGGGGACGTGCCGCATCCTCGACCTCGGCACCGGCACGGGCGCCATCGCGCTGGCGCTTTTGTCGGCGGAACCTCGCGCGAGCGCGGTCGCGACCGACATCGCGCCAGGTGCGCTTGCCACGGCGAAGGCCAATGCCGAGGCGCTGGGTCTGGCGGGACGCATCGCCTTCGTCAGATCCGACTGGTTTTCGGAGGTCGAGGGGACATTCGACCTGATCGTCTCCAATCCGCCTTACATTCCCTCGGCCGATATCGGCGGCCTGTCGCGCGAGGTGCGCGGGTTCGATCCGTTGCGGGCGCTGGACGGCGGGGCGGACGGGCTTGATCCCTACCGGATCATCGCCCGCGATGGCGCCGCCTATCTCGCTCCCGATGGCGCGATCATGGTGGAGATCGGGGCAGGGCAGGAGAGCGACGTCGCGGGCATATTCGCGCGACACGGCTTCCGGCATGCCGACACGCGCCGTGATCTCGGCGGTCACGAGCGGGCCCACGCTTTCCTGCGACAATGACCCGCGCAAGAAAAGGCTTGCATCCCAAAGGAATGTCGCTACGTTTCAGGCACCGGACAAGACGTAGCAGGCAGTGCCGTTGTCGATTCGGTCCCCGTTGAAAACAAACTGCCTTCATGCGTGAGCGATGCCTGGTGCGTCGCATGGGGAACGTTCGGGCAGGCTTTGAACCGGAAACAGAACGGATGACGGCGGCGCCGCAACGAGGCGCCCGACCGTCGCAAGAACAGCGGCAGACCGGGGTTCTCCCAATCCGGCGCGCCGCTTGTCGCAACCTCTCCAGCAAGAGTGTCGAATGAGGCCACAACAGCAGAACAGGCGCATGCGCGGCCGTAACAATAATAACAACAATAACAACAACCAGAACCGCAAGGGGCCGAACCCGCTCACGCGCAGCTACGAATCGAACGGCCCGGATGTGAAAATCCGCGGCTCCGCGCAGCAGATCGCCGAAAAATACATGCAGCTCGCCCGCGACGCCCAGAGCTCCGGCGATCGCGTCATGGCCGAGAACTATCTCCAGCACGCCGAGCACTACAACCGCATCATCGCGGCCGCGCAGGCGCAGATGCCGCAGCAGTTCAACCGTGATTCGCGCGACGACCAGGACGACGACGAGGATCAGGACAACCCTGCTCCGCAGCAGTCCTTCGAGGCGCAGCCGCAGGTCAATGACGGCAGCGGCCCGCAACCCGAGATCAGCGGCATTCCCGCCGAGGTCGCGCTCAATCCGGAAGCGTCCGGCGGAGAGCAGCCGCGCGAGGTCCGCCCCCAGGTGAACGGTGGCGGCGAAGGCGAAGACGGCGCGCCGCGCCGTCCGCGCCGTCCGCGCCGGCGTGGGCGCGGCGGCGATTTCGCCAACCGCGACGCCGGCACGGAGGATGGCTCCGCGGCGCCCGAGGGCGAGGCCGCGGCAGCGGAACCGGAGATGGCGACCGAGCCGTCCGACGAGGCAGCCTGATCCCATCGCGATCGGGGCATCCGCACCGACCAATATCCGCCGGCGGGCAGGGGAAAACCCTTCCCGCCGGTTTTTGTTTGACCTTCGTCAAGGCGTCTTGAGACGTTAGGAAGGCATACCCATATCCAGCCCAACAGAGCCTGCCGCACATGGGGGTTCGTCATCAGGCCGATCCGGCGCCTTCGAGGGCTGGTGAGGGAAGGAGACACATATGAACATCGAAAAATATTCCGAGCGCGTCCGGGGGTTCATCCAGTCCGCGCAGACCATGGCGCTGTCGCGCAATCACCAGCAGTTCACGCCCGAGCACCTGCTCAAGGTTCTCGTCGAGGATCCGGAAGGCCTCGCCGCCTCGCTGATCTCGCGCTCCGGCGGCGACGCGAAGGCCGTGCTGCTCGCGGTCGAAGGCGCGCTCAACCAGCTGCCCAGGGTCGAGGGCGGCAACGGCCAGCTCTATCTTTCCCAGCCGATCGCCAAGGTCTTCTCGACCGCCGAAGAGATGGCGACCAAGGCGGGCGATTCTTTCGTCACGGTCGAGCGCCTGCTGACCGCGCTCGCGGTCGAGAAGTCGGCCAAGACCGCCGACATCCTGGCGAAGGCCGGCGTCACCGCGCAGGCGCTGAACGCCGCGATCAACGACATCCGCAAGGGCCGCACCGCCGATTCGGCTTCGGCCGAGCAGGGCTACGACGCACTCAAGAAATACGCCCGCGACCTGACCAAGGACGCGCGCGAGGGTAAGCTCGACCCGGTCATCGGCCGCGACGACGAGATCCGCCGCACCATCCAGGTTCTCTCCCGCCGGACCAAGAACAATCCCGTCCTCATCGGCGAACCGGGCGTCGGCAAGACGGCGATCGCCGAGGGCCTGGCGCTGCGCATCGTCAACGGCGACGTGCCGGAGACGCTGAAGGACAAGAAGCTGATGGCGCTCGACATGGGCGCGCTGATCGCCGGCGCCAAATATCGCGGCGAATTCGAGGAGAGGCTGAAGGCCGTGCTCAACGAGGTGACCTCGGCCGACGGCGGCATCATCCTGTTCATCGACGAGATGCACACGCTGGTGGGCGCGGGCAAGGGCGAGGGCGCGATGGACGCGTCCAACCTGCTCAAGCCTGCGCTGGCGCGCGGCGAGCTGCACTGCGTCGGCGCCACCACGCTCGACGAATACCGCAAGCATGTCGAGAAGGATGCCGCACTTGCGCGGCGCTTCCAGCCGGTCTTCGTCAACGAGCCGACGGTCGAGGACACGATCTCGATCCTGCGCGGGCTGAAGGAGAAATACGAGCAGCACCACAAGGTGCGCATCGCCGACTCCGCGCTTGTCGCCGCCGCGACGCTGTCGAACCGCTACATCTCCGACCGCTTCCTGCCCGACAAGGCGATCGACCTGGTCGACGAGGCCTCCTCGCGGCTGAGGATGCAGGTCGATTCGAAGCCCGAGGCGCTGGACGAGATCGACCGCCGCATCATGCAGCTGAAGATCGAGCGCGAGGCGCTGAAGCTCGAGAAGGACGAGGCCTCGAAGGACCGGCTGTCGAAGCTGGAGAAGGAACTCGCCGGCCTCGAGGAGGAGTCCGACGGGCTCACCTCCAAGTGGCAGGCCGAGAAGCAGAAGCTCGGGCTCGCGGCGGACCTGAAGAAGCAGCTCGACGAGGCGCGCAACGATCTGGCGATCGCCCAGCGCAAGGGCGAGTTCCAGCGCGCCGGCGAGCTTGCCTATGGCAGGATCCCGGACCTCGAGAAGAAGCTCGTCGCGGCGGAGGCCCAGGACGGCAAGGGCGGCATGGTCGAGGAGACCGTGACGCCCGACCATGTCGCCCACATCGTCTCGCGCTGGACAGGCATTCCGGTCGACAAGATGCTGGAGGGCGAGCGCGACAAGCTGCTGCGCATGGAGGACGAGATCGGCAAGCGCGTCGTCGGCCAGGGCGAGGCGGTGCAGGCCGTTGCCAAGGCGGTGCGGCGTGCCCGCGCGGGCCTGCAGGATCCGAACCGGCCGATCGGCTCGTTCATGTTCCTCGGCCCCACGGGCGTCGGCAAGACCGAGCTCACCAAGGCGCTCGCCTCGTTCCTGTTCGACGACGAGAGCGCGATGGTGCGCATCGACATGTCGGAGTTCATGGAGAAGCACTCTGTCTCCCGCCTCATCGGCGCCCCTCCGGGCTATGTCGGCTATGACGAGGGCGGCGCGCTGACGGAAGCCGTGCGGCGCCGGCCCTACCAGGTCGTGCTGTTCGACGAGATCGAGAAGGCGCATCCGGACGTGTTCAACGTGCTGCTCCAGGTGCTGGACGACGGCCGCCTGACCGACGGCCAGGGCCGCACGGTCGACTTTCGCAACACGCTGATCGTCATGACCTCCAACCTCGGCGCCGAGTATCTGGTGGCGCTGGGCGAGGACCAGGACGCGGATGCCGCGCGCGACGAGGTGATGGCGACCGTCAAGGCGTCGTTCCGGCCGGAGTTCCTGAACCGCATCGACGAGGTGATCCTGTTCCACCGCCTGCGCCGCAAGGACATGGGCCAGATCGTCAGGATCCAGCTCGGCCGCCTCGAAAAGCTGCTCGAGGACCGCAAGATCACGCTCGACCTCGACGACGAGGCCGTCGAGTGGCTGGCGGCCAAGGGCTACGACCCCGCCTACGGCGCCCGCCCCCTCAAGCGCGTGATGCAGAAGGAACTGCAGGACCCGCTGGCGGAGAAGATCCTGCTGGGCGACATCCGGGATGGGGCGAGGGTGGTGGTCACGGCCGGGTCGGACAGGCTGAACTTCCGGACGGGGGTGCAGTCGGCGCATGAGGCCGAGGCGGCGTAAAACGGCCGGCACGAGGCTAGAAACGAGGCGCCCTCGCGGAAACGCGGGGGCGTTTCCATTATGGCGATGGCTGAGATGGTGCCGGGAGCGGACTGATGATTTTTCGTGTGAGACAATTGACAGCGGCCCTTTGCGGTTCAAGCTCGCCGACGACGCATTTGGCCTACCAATGCTGAGGGCGCTGACGTATAAGGCACGCGAAAAGCCGGAGATGCTCCATTGCTGCTAAGTCTGTTTTGCGGCGCGGGCGGCTTGGATCTTGGGTTCGAAGAGGCTGGATTTTCAGTCGGGCTTGCCTTCGACCGAAATAGCGACAGCGTGCTTTCCTACAACAAGAACCGCCCTGACGCATGCGTGGGTCACGTCGGAGACGTCGCCGCTCTGACGCTGCGGGATCTCGACAAACTCTGCAATGGCCGCTTCGCGCCGTCCGGCGTGATAGGCGGCCCCCCCTGTCAGAGCTTTAGCCAGGCGAACGTGCGTCAGTTCGACGAGGATCCCCGGCACAACATGCCAATTGCATTCGCCAGCCTGCTGGGGAAGCTGAACCGTCGGGCGCCAGTGGACTTCTTCGTAATGGAAAACGTGGTCGGACTGACGCTCAAGCGACATCAGAAGACTCTCGCGAAGACGATGATGATGTTCCGTCGGGCCGGATTCACGGTCGAGCAAGCGATATTGAACGCTAAGGATTACGGCACGCCACAGACGCGGGAGCGGCTCTTTCTTGTCGGCTTCAACAAGAACAAGTTCCCGAATCTGCGATGGTCACCTCCCACCCCAGCCGATGGTCCAACGCCGACCGTACGCGACGCGATATCATGGCTTCCCCACCCGGCGTTCTTCGAGAGGCGTTTAGACTGCGAAACGATCGACCCCCACCCTAATCATTGGTGCATGACGCCGAAGTCGCCGAAGTTTCGGAAGCCCGGAGCGCTTGAGGAAGGCGACGTTAAGAGCCGGAGCTTCAAGACATTAACATGGGACAAGCCCAGCATCGCCGTCGCTTACGGTCACCGCGAAGTGCACATTCATCCGACAGGAACCCGGCGACTGAGCGTCTATGAGGCTATGCTCCTTCAGGGGTTCCCGAAGGATTTCCGGCTCTACGGGAACCTCTCCTCGCAGATACGTCAAGTCAGCGAGGCCGTGCCGTTTCCGCTCGCGCTTGCTGTAGCTAATTCGGTGTCCAACCAGCTCGCGCTTGCCACGTCAGGCCCCATCGTCCAGTTCCATCGGCCTGACCGGAAGGTTGCGGAGCCACTCGCGCCACTTCGGAATGTCGTAACTCGCTGAGGCGAGCAGCCGCTCCGTGCCCGACACGGCATCAGCGCGTACCTCCTGTTCGTTTGCGATCGCCTCGTCCAGGTCCCAGATCTTCTTCGTCTTCAAGATAATTCTGACGGCGTGCGCAAGCTCAAGCACAGGCAGCGGCGTCGATCCGCCAGCGCTCGGAGCCTGGACCGCCAGCCCCTTGGGCGAGATCCGGAAGGCCATCGAAAGCATGTCCGGTTCCTCGCCGGATACCTTGTATGCAAATACACTGGCTAGTTCGACTTCGGCGGGAAGATTTGTCTGAGCATGATACCATTGCAGAAGATATTTGCTCAGGCCAACGCAGAACAGCTTTAGGAAGTTGATACTCTGGGCGGACCAGCAACCATTCATATCTGCCGCGATCGTCGCCACCTTGCCGCCGATGCAGTCGGCCAGCGATTCCGCGAAGCCATCTTGGTGGGTCTCAAGGTTCTTCATGATGGCGGATTGTAGCTTCGTCGCGGGGCCTCCAAGTTGCGCCACGTTCGCACGCGTTGTAACGAATAGAAGCCACGGCTCTTCCGCCATCAACTGATGTGCCAGAAGCTTCTCCAGCGCATCGAAGATGGAGGAGTTGCGGCCTGCTGGCTTGTAGCCCAGGTGATTACAGGCATCTATGTTGACGACATCGAATACACCGCGCTGTCGCAACCTTTCGGCCGCGTGACTTCCAGCGAGTGCGATGTCTTCTAGCTTGTCTCGTAGGATCTCTGCCCGGTCAGAAATGCTGCCCGCCTGACGAAGCTCGGACTCGGCCAGAAGGTACGCTCCGGTGAGGTCGACGTCCTCGTCGCCCTCACCTTCGTAGCCGGAATCGAACCCGAAGTATTCAATCTTGGTGCCCATAGTGGCGAGCGATTCCGCTAGTACGCGAACGTCGAGAAGATCGGCCCCAGGTAGGGTGAAGTATCGGAGACGGTCGCGACCGTTCTCTGGTCTGGTATCGGTCAGGAGACGCTTCACCAGATTCGCCCACTGATAGTCCCGAACGATCTGCTTCACCGGGTGGTGCCATGGCGCGAAGGTAGTGCGGTGGACAGGCGCCGACACAACTGTCTGGCTTCCGCTGTCACTGCTGAAGACGGCGTTGACGTACTCGGCCTCTTCCGCATCCGGCGGCAGTTGCTCGCTCGCCTCCGTGCTAGCGGCCGGCATACCGATCTGCTTCCTCGCCTGCTCGCCCATTTCCTCTGTGCTCATTGATCAGGGCTCACAAAGACGGTAACGATAGCCTCGATCAACTGTTGCTGCTCTTCGTAGGTTCTGCCCTCTAACACGTCATAGGCGGTCAGTATCCGAGTGAGGGCTAGGATCTGTTCTTCGTGTGTGCTGCGCTCCGCAGGCTTCGCGGGCGGCATTGCGGACTTCAGAACCGCGATCGAACCCCTGCTCCTTGCCTGCGAAGCCTCCTGCTGGCTATCGACAAGCGATACTGTCGGCAGAGGCTCGCTGCCCTTCTTGCTCCTCCAGACGTCCTCGACCCGTTTGGTAAGCTGCGTACGTTCGGCGCCTGCCTCAGCGTCCTTCCGCACCTCCCGCAACCGCGCCGCCTCGTCCTTTAGCCTGTTCGTCAGCTGCCGGATCGCCCCATGGAACCACAAGGTTACCAGCTGCAGATGGGGGTGGGCGAAGTTGAACGATTCGCGGTCGATGTTGAGCGCTGCATCCAGGCCGCGATCGACGAACAACTCCGACGTGATCTGCCGAAGCCTCGTCTGCTCCGATACTTGATATTTCAAAAACGTTTGGTCGAACAACGCGCCGCTAGCGCCCCTGATCCGGACCAGAACACCGTTGTTTTCTTTGGGAATGACCCTTCCGGTCCAGAAGAGATACGCGTCCAAGGCGAGGTCGCCACCCCGTTGCTGCGATGACACCTTCGCCAAGTTCGGTTGGTAGTGGCCAACGAACATGATCGCGTGCTCAAGGCTGCGCGCGTCGGCCTTATGGTAATTGAAGCGGATCGGCCGTTTCAGCTGGACGCCGTCGATTACAACGTCGAATCCGCCAGCCGGATCGAAACCGGCCTGAAGCTCTGGATTGCCGGAAACCTGCTCGCGCACGGCCTCGCGGATGGTTTTGCCCCCGTACAGCTTCAGCTCCTGTCCCCGGCCACGCTCCTTAGTGATCCAGAATGGCGCAACGTTGTCGGACTCCGTCAGGTCAAAGGGATGTTTGTCGACGTACGGCACCGGCGCGGAGAGGGCGAGACTCCATATCATCTCCAGATAGGTATCGAGCGTGTTGGCTAGATCGGGACGGTCGAGGCGGGTGAACTCGCTCTCCACTGCGTCCATCAGCTTGCCCATCCGCACGCCCGCAGGGTCCACGGCGTTCCAGGGGAGTTTCGGCTTCCGCGACAGGAACACTGCCTCTTTCGACGGGTCCTTCAGCCCGTCGATGTATCCGGAATGGAATGTAGGCGCTTCGACGCGCATGCTCGTCCAGGTGTCAAGATCACCGGCGGCAAGAGCAGCCTCCCGCTCGGACAGGGCCTGCCAGCGCTCCGCGCTCCGCAGAATGTCCCTCACCCGAGGCTTCACGTCGTCCAAGATAATGTCGGTGCCGTGCGCATCCAGATCGTCGGAGTGTTCACGTCGAATGAGCACGTCACCGCTTATGTAGTCGTCGCTGTCCTCGGCCTCGACCTGATTGTCGCCATCCTCCGAGTAGGCCCGCAGCTTGATTTCCGCGAGGAGGCGATATGACTCGCCCCTGACCTTGGTAATGATCTGGAACCGGCGGGACAACTGGCTGATCGAGAACAGGCCAATGCCGATTTTGCCGATGAGCGGCCTGCCACCCGGCGTGCAGTCGGTG
The DNA here is from genome assembly GCA_041913465.1 of Mesorhizobium sp. GTDB lineage: Bacteria > Pseudomonadota > Alphaproteobacteria > Rhizobiales > Rhizobiaceae > Mesorhizobium_A. The sequence goes on from JAYSFJ010000025.1 coordinate 22,231, forward strand.
TCAGTGTTGCTTGTGATGCCGAGATCAATCCCCTCGGGACGCCGCTTGGCACTGCCGCCGATGTTCTTCAGCAGACGCGTTAGCGTCGCATGCGACATTCCGCGGCCATCATCGCGGACGTAAATGCGGGAGAATCGGGGCGCGTCCGTCAGGATCGTGACATTCGACGCATCCGCATCCCATGCGTTGGAGATGAGTTCGCGCAACGCCGAGGCCGGCTGCCTGTAGATGCCGTCCGTTACCCTTGCGATGACACGGTCGCTGGCCTCGAGGCGGGTCTGCACGACAAAGCCCTCGTTGGCAGGATCTCCCAGCCATGCGTCCAACTGCTTGCCGTCGTTGACGAGAACCGCGTCAGTCAATTCCCCCCCCAAGAGAAAGCCGATAATTGAAACACTACAACCGACATTCATCGACTCCAAGCCCGAGGGGGCCAATTTCCGCCGGTTCCGACCGAATCGACCTAGCGGGTGCGCCAAGAAATCCGACGAGCCGCCTTTCGAGAGTCTCAAGATCCCCGGTCTCGCAATCCCAGATGACGAGAACCTCCCAGCCGAGCGCCCGCAGCTCAGCAAGCGTCCTCTCGTCGCGAGCCTCGGTGGCGGCGAACTTGGGAAGCCAGTACTCCTTCCGGGATCCGGGAACGGAACAGTCTTGGCATCCGACATGTCTGTGCCAGAAGCAACCGTAGACCTGGATAGCCTTCTTGCTGCGTCGAAAGACCACGTCGGGGTTTCCTGGCAGTCTGCGTTCATGGAGGCGGAATCTGTATCCGAGCCTGTGGAGAAGGCGCCGGACTACCATTTCGGGCTTAGTGTCCTTGGACCGGATCCGGGACATGTTTGCGCTTCGACGCGCGGGGCTGATCTTGTCTGTCATACCGTCGCTCCTGCCGGTGAGTACGGCCATTATAGTACTATCCAAGGTGAAGCTGGATGGCTGAGAAGATGCGCAATCTCTCCAGTGGACAGATTTCCTTGCCCCAATTCTCCGCCCCACTGATTCCTCTCCGCATTTCCTCCCCGCTCCCTCCCGAGCCGACTCTTTTCCATCCACACCCCCTCCGCCCCGCCGCACACTGCGCTCCGTTCAACCGGAGCCCGCATGCGATACTGCCAGACCATCGACGAAAACCAGAAGGCGCTGCGGCGGGTCGTGGCTCTGCTGCTTTCGCTCGCGGGTCTCCTGGACCGGGCGGCAGGGCGGTCGGGGGCGGTGTGCTTTCTCGTCGTGTGGCTGCTGCGTCCCGGCGAGGTGGTGGCGCGGGAATATCTCGACGGGCTCGCCCCGGGCGCGGCCGGCCTTTCGGCGCCGGAGCCGCTGCGGCCCGGTGCTCCCGAGTCCCATTACGGTGCCGCCGAGGCCCTGCGTCTGGCGGCGAGTTTCCGGGCGCTGGCCGCGGCGCTTTCAGCCTTCGTCGACGATTGCTTCGACGCATGGCCGGCGCTGCCCGCAAACCGCCTGTCCGCCGGCCTGATCGAGCTGTCGGCGCTAGCCACCCGCCGCACTCGCATCGCCGCCGTCGGGCGCTTCGACAGTTCCTGAATCCGGGGACAGTTTACTTTTTTCCGCAGAAAGGCACGTCGGTTCGACGGTTCGCGCGGGCGGAAAAAAGCAAACTGTCCCCTGCGCCTGCGCCCTTCTGCCCCTGTTCCCTCCCGCCCCGCGATCCGCTAGGAGACGCGGGCGGAGGGATATGTATACATGACGGATCATCCGGTTCTGATCGCGGGCGCCGGCATCGGCGGGCTTGCCATGGCGCTGACGCTGCACCAGCTCGGCGTGCCCGCGCTCGTGTTCGAATCCGTGCGCGAGCTGAAGCCGCTCGGCGTCGGCATCAACCTGCAGCCCAATGCGGTGCGCGAGCTGGGCGACCTCGGCATCGGCACCGACGCGCTCGACCGGATCGGGCTGCCGGCGCGCGAATGGGCGCTGGTGGGGCTCAACGGCAACGACATCTATGCCGAGCCGCGCGGGCTTCTGGCCGGCTACCGCTGGCCGCAGTATGCCGTCCACCGCGGCGAATTGCAGATGCTGCTCTACCGCACGGTGGTCGAACGGCTGGGGCAGGAGTCCGTGCGCCCGGGCCACCGCGTCGCCGGCTACCGCAACGAGGCCGACGGCACGGTGACGGCGCTGGTCGAGACCGCCGACGGCGGGAGGCGCGAGGTGCGCGGGTCGCTGCTCGTCGGTGCCGACGGCATGCATTCGGCGGTGCGCGCGCAGATGCATCCGGCCCAGCCGCCGATCCACTGGGGCGGGGCGATCATGTGGCGCGGCGTTTCCCCCGGCGTGCCGATCCGCTCCGGCGCATCCTTCGTCGGGCTCGGCACCCACCGCCACCGCTTCGTCTTCTACCCGATCTCGCCGCCGGATCCCGAGAGCGGGCTCGCCACGATCAACTGGATCGCCGAGGTCACGGTCGACGCGTCCGAGGGGCGGAAGAATTCGGGCTGGTTCAAGCCGGTCGAGATCGCCGACTTCATCCACAATTTCGATGGCTGGACCTGGGACTGGCTCGACGTGCCGGCGCTGCTGTCGCGCGCGGACGGCGCCTACGAGAACCCGATGATCGACCGCGACCCGGTGCCCACGTGGCAGGACGGGCGGGTCATCCTCATCGGCGACGCGGCGCATCCGATGTATCCGACCGGCTCCAACGGGGCCAGCCAGGCGATCATGGACGGGCGGGCGCTGGGCGCCGCACTTGTCGAGCATGGGCTGGGCGAAGCGGCGCTTGCGGCCTACGATGCGAAGTTCTGCGGGCCGATCTCGCAGCTCGTGCTGCGCAACCGCGGCGCGGGGCCGTTCGGCCTGCTCAATCTGGTCGACGAGCGCTGCGGCGGCACGTTCGACAACATCGACGACGTCATCCCGGCGGCGGAGCGGTCCGCCTTCATGGCGGGCTACAAGGCGGCCGCCGGCTTTGCCATCGACACGCTCAACGCGGCGGCGCCCACCATTGCGGCGGGTGCGAAGGTCAGCCCTGAATTGGTCAGTACGTGATGCTGCTCAGCGCCATGTAGACGACGATCGCGGCGAGGCCGCCGATCATCACCACGAGCAGCAAGAGCGAGGGTTCCGCCCTCAACCGGTCGAGATACCTCATCGCGCTCATGCCTCCTGCGGTGTCCGGTCAGATGATCCGGTTGTCTTCGGCCGTCTGGCGATCGCGTCGCCTGGTGCCGTCGGTGTCCGACTTCCGGTGCTGGTCGACCGCGGCCTTGCGGATGCGGTCGAAGCGGTTGGCGTCGGTCTCGGCCGGCTTGGTCTCCGGCTCGGGCTTCCTGCTGTAGACGATCATGGCGTGCTCCTTGGTCGATGCGAGTACGTCCGCGGGGGAATGGCACATCGCCTTCCGCGCGCCGGGTGACGACGCGGTCGTGGAAGTGGAGCGGATTTCATCGGGTTCTTTCCGCGGCCGGCACAGGGGACGGTCGCCACACGACAATAGTCCCTTTGCCAATCGAATAATAGGAGCGCTCGAAATAAATCCCGGGGGCGGAGAGTTTCATCAGAAAAACAGGCGGGCCGACCATCGATAAATATTGTCCGGAGGCCAGAAATAGCTGGATCGGAAATTCCCTCCGGCCATATCAAGGCCTTGGCAATCGAAATAAAACGCTTCGGCCATCTTGTTCGAAACTCGATAGAGGCGCATATACGTGTCTCGTTGATTTGGCCGACTTGGCTTTCGCGGTGTCAGAGACCCGCCATTCACCACCGAATTTTCGACCGCGACCGTCTTGCGCCTTTCCGGCGCGGCAGGCCGCACCGTTCGAACCATGGAACGAGCGCCGAGGTTGACCACGGATGTACTGGCAGCCCGGCAATCGGTCCGGTTCGGGTGGGACCGTTGCAGGCGACGCCGTCGCGAATGCCTGCGGAAAGCATGAAGCATGACCATCCGCACCACGCAGACGACCGTGCATTTCTCCTCGCCCTTCCGGCTGCAAGGCCTGGATGCAGCGCAGCCGGCCGGCGATTACCGCGTCGACTATGACGAGGAACTGGTCGAAGGGCTCTCCCGGCTCGCATGGCGGCAGATCGGTGCCTTCATCCATCTGCCGCGGATCGGCCTGCCCGCGGCGACGCGCCAGATGGTGCCGATCAGCTCCGCCGACCTTCCATCCGCGCTCAAAAGGGACCTCGCACCATGACGTATGACCCCCGGCGTTCCGCGACCCGCCCGCTTCGGCGCGAGGCCGCGACCCATCTCTTCGCCGTCGGGCAGATCGTCCGGCTGAAAGGCGGCTTCGGTCTTCTGTCTCAGACTGCCGGCGCCTACCAGATCACTGCGAGGCTGCCGCCGCGGGGCAACTCCCCGCAATACCGCATCCGCAGCGACGACGAACGCCACGAGCGGGTGGCGACGCAGGACAGCCTCGAAACCGTATCGCAGTCGTCCGCTCCGGACGGCGCAGCCCTCCTCGAAAGGACGTTCGGCCATGGCCAAGGGACAGAAACGCAGCTCGCGCGAGATCAGGAAGCCGAAGCAGGACAAGGCTCCGCCCAAGCCTGAAAGCACGTTCGGCAGCCAGATCAAGCTGGCCGCCAGCCCGACCGCGCCGCGTGCCAAGGGCAAGACGTGAGCGCCATGAGCCTCGCTTTTCCCAATCCGAGCCGCAGCTTCGACGAGGTGCGCAACGCCGTGCGCTTCATCGGCCATGACGGCATGTTCGAGGTGCCGTTCTTCGTCGAGGCCGACGCGCTGTCCGGGCGTGCCGCGTCGCGGCTGTCGGAGGCCGAGTGTCTTTCCGCGTTCGACAGGGCGCGCGGCTCTATCCACGACGTCGCGCGCGAAGCATACTCGCACGGCCGGCGCACCTCCTACACGCTCACCTCCGCCGATTTCCGATGAGGTCCGGATGCTGATCCGATACGGCTACGACATCACGCTCACCTTCCCCCAGCCTACCGCTCTCGTCTGTCTCATGTCGGTCCACGACGACCGCGCCGCCGACATCCGGGTTCCGGAACAGACCTTCACCCATCCGCAAGTACCGGTCTCGACCTATCGCGACCTGTTCGGCAACCGCTGCCTCAGGCTCGTCGCACCGGCCGGCGACCTGACCATGTGGGGCGACGCGACGATCGAGGATGACGGCCTGCCCGACCGTATCCTGCCCGGCGCCCGCGAAATACCGCTGCCGGACCTGCCGGACGACACTCTCGTCTACCTGATGGGCAGCCGCTATTGCGAGACCGACCGCCTGTCGCAGACCGCCTGGGACCTGTTCGGCAACGTCACGCCGGGATGGGGCCGGGTGCAGGCGGTGTGCGACTTCGTCAACAGTCACATCCGTTTCGACTACATGCAGGCGCGCTCGACGCGCACCGCCTATGAGGCATGGCAGGAGCGGATCGGCGTCTGCCGCGACTTCGCGCATCTTGCCGTCGCCTTCTGCCGCTGCCTCAACATCCCGGCGCGCTACGTCAACGGCCATCTCGGCGATATCGGCGTGCCGGTGGTCGACCCGATGGATTTTTCCGCCTGGATGGAAGTCTACCTCGACGGCGCCTGGCACACGTTCGACCCGCGCAACAACACGCCGCGCATCGGCCGAATCGTCGTCGCCCGCGGCCGCGACGCGGCCGACATCCCGCTGATCAACTCCTTCGGCCCGCATGTGCTGAAGTCGTTCCGGGTGTGGACGTACGAGGTTCCGGCGGGGTGAGAACGGCGCCGGCCTGCGAGGCCGGCGTGAGAGCTACGAGTCGCGGCGGGTGAACGTCACACGGGTGACGCCGCCGGGGGCGGTGACGGACTCGACCGTTTAGTCTTTCTCTAGACCCGCCCGCGCGCCTGGCCGAGGCGTTCGAGCGCCGCTTCGGCATCGCGCCGCGGCTGTTCCGGGACATGCATCCCGAACTGTGAGATCGGGGCCGGACTACGATGGTCGGGCGTCGAGATTAATTCGGCGGCAGCGGAACCTCTCTGACCTGATGGCGTTCTCAAGTATCCATCACGTGCGCGTGATGCATATTGGATATATCCCATCAAGGACGGAAGGAATCGCAGCAATGGCGAAGGAAAAGACGTTGGAAGATCTCTTCCATGACACGCTCAAGGATATCTACTACGCCGAACGCAAGATCTTGAAGGCGCTGCCGAAGATGAAGCGGGCCGCCCAGTCGGAAGAGCTGAAGGCTGCCTTCGACAAGCATCAGAAAGAGACCGAGGGACAGATCGAACGTCTGCAGCAGGTCTTCGAGCTGATGGGGAAGCGCGCCCAGGGCAAGACCTGCGATGCGATCGAGGGCATGATCTCCGAAGGCGAGGAGATCATGGACGAGTTCAAGGATACGGTGGCGCTCGATGCCGGCTTGATCTCGGCGGCGCAGGCAGTCGAGCACTACGAGATCACCCGCTACGGCACCCTGAAGCGCTGGGCGAGCGAACTGGGCATGGCCGACGCGGCCAAGCTGCTCGATGCCAGCCTGCAGGAAGAATCGAAGACCGACGGCGACCTGACCAAGCTGGCCGACATGTCGGCGAACGACCGGGCCAAGGCCAGGAAGGCTGCGTAACCGGCAGTCGACCCGGGGCAGAAGTCCCGGGTCGACCTGCCTTCGCGAAAGTCAGCCAGATGAACCTGCTTGCGTTTCATGGCATTGCGCGTGGCCGCGACGGACTGGCGCCGGAATTGCTCGAGCTGATGTCGCGTCGAGCTGCGATCTCAGCGGATCCGAAGATCGTCCCGCTGCGCAGCTTCAATCCAGCGATGCATGACGTGGCGGGCGACCTGCGGCCGGCCGTGCCGGGCGCATCCCGGGAGGCCAGCCCCATCAGGCCACCACTCGCGGCCCGCCGCCGGCGGCCTTCCGGCGCCCCTTGATACCCGACCGGTTCGACCGGTCACAACAGCCACGAGGAACTCCGATGGCCCGCACCCCAGCGAAAACCGCCCCCAACAAGGCCGCCAGCATTCACGACCAGAAGCTCGCCCGAGGAAATGGTGGCGAACTCCACCAGACGGCAGATGGTGAAGCCGAGGTGCTCACCACCGCCCAGGGAGGTCCTGTCGCCGACGACCAGAACACGCTGAAGATCGGCGAGCGCGGGCCGACATTGATTGAGGACTTTCATTTCCGCGAGAAAATCTTCCACTTCGACCACGAGCGCATTCCCGAGCGGGTCGTTCATGCGCGCGGCTACGGGGCTCACGGCTACTTCGAAACCTACGAGTCGCTGGCGAAATACACCCGTGCCGACATCTTCCAGCGCGCCGGCGAGAGAACCCCGGCCTTCGTCCGGTTTTCGACGGTCGCGGGCTCGAAGGGATCCTTCGACCTTGCCCGCGATGTGCGCGGCTTCGCGGTCAAGCTCTATACGCAGGAAGGCAACTGGGACATCGTCGGCAACAACATTCCGGTCTTCTTCATCCAGGACGCGATCAGGTTCCCGGATCTGGTCCATGCCGTGAAGGAGGAGCCGGACCGGGCGTTTCCGCAGGCTCAGTCGGCACACGACAATTTCTGGGACTTCATCTCGCTGACGCCCGAGAGCATGCACATGATCATGTGGGTGATGTCGGATCGCGCCATTCCGCGTTCCTTCCGCTTCATGGAGGGCTTCGGCGTCCACACCTTCCGATTCGTGAATGCCAGGGACGAGTCGACCTTCGTCAAGTTCCACTGGAAGCCTAAGCTGGGACTGCAGTCGGTGGTGTGGAACGAGGCGGTCAAGATCAACGGCGCCGATCCGGATTTCCACCGCCGCGATCTGTGGGATGCAATCAACGCCGGCGATTTTCCGGAGTGGGAATTGTGCGTGCAGCTCTTCGACCAGGAGTTCGCCGACTCCTTCGATTTCGACATCCTCGACCCGACGAAGATCATTCCCGAAGAGATCATCGAGCCGATTCCGGTCGGCCGCCTCGTACTCGACCGCATGCCGGACAATTTCTTCGCCGAGACCGAACAGGTCGCCTTCATGACGCAGAACGTGCCGCCGGGTGTCGACTTCTCGAACGACCCGCTGCTGCAGGGGCGCAACTTCTCCTATCTCGACACGCAGCTGAAACGGCTGGGCAGCACGAACTTCACGCATATTCCCATCAACGCGCCGAAATGCCCGATGCATCATTTCCAGCAGGACGGGCACATGGCGATGCGCAATCCGGTGGGGCGCGCCAACTACCAGCCGAACTCATGGGGCATGGGACCGCGCGAACATCCGCAGAAGGGTTTCCGTTCCTTCGCCGACGCCGAGGCGGGCCAGAAGGTGCGGCTGCGTGCCGAAAGCTTTGCCGACCACTACAGCCAGGCGCGCCAGTTCTTCATCAGCCAGACGGTGACCGAGCAGAAGCACATCGCCATGGCGCTGACCTTCGAGCTGTCGAAAGTCGAAACCCCGGTCATTCGCGAGCGCATGGTCTCGCATCTCCTCAACATCGACGAAGGGTTGGGGGAAACCGTGGCGGAGAAACTCGGCATCAGGAATCTGCCGCAGAAAGCCGATGCGGCCGTCGAGCCGCGCGACGACCTGCCGGCATCGGACGCGCTGTCGATCGTCAAGAACGGGCCGGACAGTTTCAAAGGCCGCAAGGTCGGGGTTCTCGTTAGCGACGGCTGCGACGCCGGCCTGGTGAAGAAGCTGGAAGCGGCCTTGAAGAAGGAAGGCGCGATGATGGAGATCGTGGCCCCGAAGGTCGGGGGCGTCGAAGCGTCCGACGGCAGCCTGATCGCGGCGAAACAGATGATCGACGGCGGGCCGTCGGTTCTCTACGACGCCGTCGCGCTGATGCTCAGCCCCGAGGGTGCGGAGCAGTTGAGCAAGGAAGCGGCTGCGCGGGATTTCGTCGCCGACGCCTTCGCGCACTGCAAGTTCATCGCCCATAGCGAGGCGGCGCAGCCGTTGCTGGACAAGGCCGGCGTCGAGACGGACGAGGGTGTCATCCCGCTCGGCTCGGCCAACGACATCCGGACTTTCCTCGAAAGCTGCCGCAAACTGCGTCTGTGGGCGCGCGAGGCGAAGGTGAAACTCTAGGTTCACCTGGCGCCCGGACACGGGCCTGATCGAACGACATCGGACCCGAATTCAACGGCGAGGGGCGGCATTGCCGCCCCTTTCGGTTACCTACAATTCGCGTGCGCCACGTCTCCAGACTTTGTGTCGATATTGTGCGTGCGAGGGGAACCGAATGCCGCCAGTTTTCATTTGCCGCTCAGGTGATTGAGAGGATCGAGGGATGAAACCACTTCTGGCACTCGTTGGTGGCTTCGTGCTGTCGCTGGCGATCTTCGTGAGCGGAATCGTCATGGCGGTCACCTATTTCCACGCCGAACCGGTGAAGCTGCAAAAGGCAGGCCAGGCGGTGGCGGGTCTGTGGACCGCAGAACCGCAGACGGTCGATCCCTCCGAACAGCCCTTCGAGCGCGTCGCCGCCGTGCAGGCCGCTGAGAAGCAGTCGCGCACGGTCCCGCAGGCCGAACCCGCCGTCGCGGACGGCGACGCCCCGGCTCAGGGCGTAGACGGGATGACGACCGCTGCCGTCACGCCCGAGAACGATCCCGCCCTTCGCTCGCCGGAGGCGGAGGCCATGGCAGCCGCGCATGCCGACTGGTGCAGCAGCCGCTACCGCTCCTACCGCCCGCGCGATGACAGCTACACGCCCTACGGCGGCGGCCGCCGCCGGTGCGTCTCGCCTTACTCGGAGGCGTCGCAGGGTGTCGCGCCAACCCCGGTATCGGCCGAGCCAGAGGCCGAAGGCTACATTCAGGCAGAGAGCGACGCGCCCGCCGTCTATGTCGAATACGCTTCGGACGACACGCAGATCGACGGCGACCATATCGACTATTGCTTCAGCCGCTATCGGTCCTATCGCCCCGAGGACAACACGTATCAGCCCTTCGGGGGCGGACCGCGCCGGCAGTGCGAGTAACGCCAGGCGCAAGGCGGGCCGCGGAGCAGCGCGGCTCGCCATTGCCTTCCGGAATGGCCACGCCATTCCCGCGCTTCAAGCGCAAGTTTTTCCCCTCGACACAGGTGTGGCCGTTGCCGTACCGCCCGTAGATAGCAAAGCTCTGCCATCGGAAGCCGGGCGTCTTGACCTGTGTCAACGATACGGTCGCGGCGCTCGGTCATATTATCTTCGCGGTCGTTGGCCGAGGTTTCGCCCCTTAGTCAGGACGGGCCGCGATGCGGGTAGTCATTCTGTCGGACATTCACGCCAACCGCGAGGCCTTCGACGCGGTGCTGGAAGCCGCGCGGGCGCTCTCGGCCGACGAGACCGTCCTGCTGGGCGACCTCGTCGGCTACGGGCCGGATCCCGAATATGTCATCGAGCGGTGCGCCCGGATGGTCGAGGATGGGGCGCTGTGCGTCCTCGGAAATCACGACCAGGCCGTCGTGCACAATCGCCGCGACATGTCGGAAAACGCCCGCGAAGCGGTGCGCTGGACGCGGCAGCGCCTGTCGGACGCGCATGTCGCCTTCCTCGACGGCCTGCCGCTGTCGGCGATGTCGCAGGACCGGCTCTATGTCCATGCCAGCGCCGACCAGCCGGCAAAGTGGCGATATGTGCGCGACACAGACGCCGCGGCGGCGAGTCTCGCGGCGAGCGATGCAGCGATGATCGTCTGCGGTCACACTCACGTTCCCGCCCTCTATTATCAGCTGCCTGGCCGGCGTCCGGTCCGCTTCACCCCCATCGACAACGTGCCGGCGCCGCTGTCGCCGTTGCGCCGGCATCTGCTGGTGTGCGGCGCGGTCGGACAGCCGAGGGATGGCAATCCGGCCGCCTGCCTCGGCCTGATCGACACGGACAAGCGAAGCGCCACCATGCTGCGGGTTCCCTACGATTACGACGAGACGGCGCGGAAGATCGTCGCGAGCGGGCTGCCACCCTGGCTCGGCATGCGTCTCAAGATCGGGCGATAGAAGGCGAGAAGCGAGGTGTCAGGCGAATGAACCAGCAATCCGGATCCGATCTCAAGCCCGGCGACCTGCTCGACGGTATCGAACTTCTCGAGCGCCGGCCCGGCGCCAGCATGGCGGCGCTGTGGAACGCGCGCAGTCCGGCGCACGACTTTCCGCTCATCGTCAAGATCCCGTTCGTCGAACCGGGGCAGGACGTATCCATGCTGGTGAGCTTCGAGGTGGAGGAGCTGATCGCCAAGCGCCTGTCGGGTCCGCACGTGCCGCGGTTCGTGGCGTCGGGAGACATCGGCAAGATTCCCTATCTCGCGATGGAGTTCGTGAAGGGGCGGGGCCTTGCCGAAGTCGCGGCGGGCGCGCCGCTGCCGGCCGCCGAGGTGGGCGAGATCGGCGCGCAGGTCGCCGCGGCCCTGGTGTCGCTCCACCGGCAGAAGGTCGCCCATCTCGACCTGAAGCCCGAGAACGTGATCCTGTCGCCGCGGGGCGCGGTGCTCATCGACTTCGGGCTGGCGCGACATGCCGAGTTGCCCGACCTGCTTGGCGAGGAGAGTTCGCTGCCGATGGGTACGGCCGCCTACATGGCGCCCGAACAGGTGCTCGGCGACCGCACCGACACCGCGAGCGACATCTTCGCGCTCGGCTGCATTCTCTATCAGCTCGCGACCGGGATCGAGCCTTTCGGCCGGCCGCAGACCTTTGCCGGGATGAAGCGCCGGCTCTATCATCCGCCCCGGCGTCCGCGCGACATCGTCGGTGCAATTCCGCGCTGGCTCGAGGCGGTCATCCTGCGGTGCATGGAAGTCGACCGGGCCAGGCGTTACGCCGATCCCGCGCACGTGCTGTCCGACCTGCAACATCCCGAACAGGTTCCGCTTCGTGAGAACGGGAAGGCGCGCGGCGGCGTCCTGGCGGCAATCCGCGATCTGTTGCGCAAGCCGGACGACAAGGCACTGGTCGGAAATCCGGCAGTGCGCCGCAACGGACCGTCGACGATCCTCGCGGCCGTCGACCTCTCCAGCGCCGACGACCCGCTCATTCCCGAGGTGCTTGCCGAAACGGCCCGGCTGATGGCGACGCGGGGGGATTCCCGGCTCGCGTGCATCACGGTGCTGAAGACCGAGATACTCGGCAGCACGCCGGAGAGCGACGAGAGTGGCGCGTCGATCTATCTCAAGAGATTGGTGGCGCTGAAAGACTGGGCGAGGCCGCTCCACCTGCCGGATACGCGCATCAGCTTTCACGTGCTGGAGGCGGTGGCGCCCGCGGATGCGATCCTGAATTACGCACGGCACAACGACGTGAGCCACATCGTGGTCGGCGCCCGGGCGTCCTCGGCAATGCGCCGCCACCTCGGCAGCGTGTCGACCAAGATCGTGGCCGAGGCGCTGTGCTCGGTCTCGGTGGTCAGGATCAAGGCCGCCGAGGAACCGGCGCACGCCTAGGCACCGGCGCTTTCCGGGTCATGGCGGCGGGCCGCCTCTTCATCGCCGGTTCATCTTCGAGAAACCATAATCTGCGCATTGAAAGGGGGCGCGGGAGAAATCGTGTGCCTCCTGCAACCCGATCCGATCAGACGAGTTTTCGCCGCATGAAGCTCAAGACCATCCTGCTGCCCGTCCTCGCGGCCGCGATCTCCACTACCTCGCTGACTGCCGTCCCGGCTTTCGCGCAGGACGATTATCGTCTCGCACAGGCGCGCGAGATCGAGGTCTACTACGACCAGTACGGCCGGCGTGTGATCCGCGATGCCTATACGGGAGAGATCCTGCGCATCGAGCGGCCGCGCAATCTGGACCGCCGCGCCACCGGCTCGGTGCCGCGCAACCACCCGCGCTACCAGGACCCCTATGCGGCGCAGGGCGACCGCTACTATCTCGACGATCCCGACGACATGCGTCGGCTGGAGCGCGACCGCAACCGCCGCTACGGCGCGGCGGTGGACGAGTTCGATCCGCCTTATGCCGACCCCTACGACGATCAGGACTATCCGGGCGACGAAGCGTCGATCGACGAGGGCGGCACCTATTTTCCGCCGGCGCCCGGCGGCATCGTCCGCAACGAGCCGGTGGAGCGCCGCGCGCTGCCGGCGCCGTCGGACGAGCCCACCCTGTCGCCTTCTGTGCCGACCGACCAGCCGACCATCTCGAAGAAGTCCGACCTGAACGTCGCCAAGCTGCAGATCCTGCTCGACCGCGCAGGCGTGTCGCCCGGCGTCATCGACGGCCACATGGGCGGCAACGTCGACAAGGCGCTGGCCGCCTACAAGGACCTCACCGGCATCAAGCTGACTCTTATCGACTTTCCGGCGATCGAGGCTGAGCTCGCCGCGCGCGGCGGCGAGGCCTTCATGGACTACACGATCACGCCGGAGGACGTAGCCGGACCCTATGTGGCGTCGATCCCGGCCGACTACGGCCAGAAGGCGCAGCTCGAGGCGATGAGCTACACCTCGACGGTGGAGATGCTGGCCGAGCGCTTCCACATGAGCGAGGCCTATCTGAAGGAGCTGAACAAGGGCGTCGAGTTCCGACCGGGCGCGGTGATCCGCGTTGCAAACACCGGCGCCAACGTCACCCGGCAGGTGGCGAAGATCATCGCCGACAAGGGACGCGAGCAGGTGCGCGCCTATGATTCGATGGGCCGCCTCGTCGTTGCCTATCCGGCGACGATCGGATCGACCGACACGCCGTCGCCGACCGGGACCGTCTCGGTCGAACGCGTCGCGCTCAATCCGGAATACACCTACAATCCGAAGATCAACTTCAAGCAGGGTGAGAACGACAAGGTTCTGCGCATCCCGCCCGGTCCGAACGGGCCGGTGGGTTCGGTGTGGATCGCGCTGTCGAAGCCGACCTACGGCATTCACGGCACGCCCGATCCCTCCAAGATCGGCAAGACCAACAGCCATGGCTGCGTGCGGCTCACCAACTGGGATGCGCAGGAACTGGCCAAGCTCGTCTCGAAGGGCGTGACGGTCGAGTTCGTCGAATAGGGCAGGGGCAGCGGCGGGCGATTGCCCGCGGCGGCCGCCCGGACCCGGGTCAAATTCCGGCCCACGCCGTCCGTTTTGCGGCTAGACTGACGCAATGGCCGTTTCGTCAGCGTCTTCATCGACCTTCTGTCCGTCCGCGAGCCGGCCCTTCGTTCTGGCCGCCGCGATCCTCGCGTCGAGCATGGGGTTCATCGACGGATCTGTGGTTTCCATCGCCATGCCGGCGATTCGCGGCGATCTCGGCGCTTCGCTCGCCGACGCGCAATGGATCTCCAACGCCTATGCGCTGACATTGGCGGCGCTGATCCTGACGGGAGGTGCCGCCGGCGACCGATTCGGCCTCAGGCTCACCTTCATCGCCGGCATCGTCTTCTTCGTCGCCGCCTCGGTCGCCTGCGCTCTCGCGCCGAATGCCGCGCTGCTCATTGCGTTTCGTGCCGTGCAGGGCAGCGGCGCGGCGATCATGGTGCCGTGCAGCCTGGCCATCATCGCCAAGGCCTATCCGAAGGCGGAGCGGGGCAGGGCGATCGGCATCTGGGCGGCGGCGTCCGCCATGACCACAGCCCTCGGCCCCGTCGTCGGAGGGTTCGCGCTCGCGGCCTTCGACGATTCGATCTGGCGGGCGATCTTCGCCATCAACCTGCCGCTGGGCGCCGTGGCGGTCTGGCTGCTGGCGACCCAGGTTCCGGCCGATCCGCCCGGCGGCCAGAAGGCGCTCGATATCAACGGCGCGGTGCTCGCCGCGATCGGTTTCGGCCTGCTCGCCTACGGATTGACGGTCCTGACGGAAAGCGGAAACGGCACTTCGCCGGGCTGGTCGCTGCTGGCGATCGTGGCGGGCCTGGCGATCATCGCGGCATTCATCTTCTGGGAGAGACGCGCGTCCGAGCCGATGGTGGACCTCGGCCTGTTTGCCAATCGCGCCTTCAGCGGCGCGAACGTTTCGACCTTCTTCCTCTATTTCGCGCTGTCGGCGATCCTGTTCTATCTGCCGATGCTGCTGATCGCCGGCTGGGGCGTCAGCCCCGCCCAGACGGGCTTCCTCTTTCTGCCGCTCTCGGTCTTCATCGCACTCCTGTCGGGCAGTGTCGGAAAACTGTCCGATAGAATCGGGCCCAAGCTGCCCATCGCCGTCGGCAGTCTTGTCGTCGGCGCGGCGTTCGCGGCCCTCGGCTTCGTCGCGCTGGCGCAGTATCACGCGTTCTGGGCCGGCGTTTTCCCGATGATGGTCGTCATGGGGCTCGGCATGGCGCTGGTCGTCTCGCCGCTGTCGACCGCCGTCATGACCGTCGTCGAGGACAGGCAGACCGGGGCCGCGTCGGGAATCAACAACGCGGTTTCGCGCATCGCCGGCCTGGTCACGGTCGCGGCAATGGGCGTCGTCACCGCGTTCGGCTACGCTTCCGCCCTCGGCGAGATGGCGGCAAGGGTGCCGGAGTTCGGCATGGCGCCGCAGACGGCGCTCGATGCGGCGACCGATGCTGCGCGAATCGCGGCCGGTGACAGCGCCTTCGCCACGGTCGCGTTCTTCAATGCAGGATTCTGCGTTCTGTCGGCGCTCGTCGCGCTCGCGACGGTGCCCGGTGCGGCGAAGGCGGAGAGCGGGGAGAAACGCTGAAGTAGTTGGCCAATTCGGCCGAGGGAAACGCGGCGGCCTACTTCGCCTGCGCGGCGGCGGCCTGGGCGACCTTCAGCGGATCGTCGCCTTCCTCGCGAAGCAGCGTGTCGACACGCTCCTTCTCCTTCTTGAACGCGGCGAGTTCCTCGCCCTTCAGCACCTTGCCGACCGGCAGGCGCACGCGCATCGGGTCGACCTTGTTGCCGTTGACGATCAGCTCGTAATGGAGGTGGTTGCCGGTCGACAGACCGGTCGATCCGACGTAGCCGATCACCTGGCCCTGGCGGACGCGAGCGCCCGGGACCACATCCTTGGCGATGCCGCTCTGGTGGTTGTACGACGTCTCGTAGCCGTTGGCGTGACGGATGATGGTCTGCCGGCCATACCCGCCGGACCAGCCCGCCTTTTCGACGACGCCGTTGCCGGCGGCGATGATCGGCGTTCCGCGCGGTGCGGACCAGTCGACGCCCGTATGCATGCGCACATAGCCGAGAATCGGATGCCGCCGTCCGCCGAAGCCTGAGCGGAACTTGCCGTTGGGCACTGGGTTGCGCAGCAGGAACTGGCGCGCGGAGCGGCCGTCCTCGTCGAAATAGTCGACCGTGCCGTCCTCCATCTGGAAGCGGTAGAGCGTGCGCGTGTTCCCGTTGAACGTCGCATTCACATAGAGAAGCTCGGAGTCCACGGATGCGGTGTCGTCCTCCTCGGGCTGCGAGAAGAAAGCGACGATGCGGTCGGAGGGCTTGAGGCGGGACTGGAAATCGACATCGGAGGCGAGCAGCCTGACGAGCTGCTGCGTCATCGGGCGCGACATGCCGTAGGAATAGGCGGCCCGATATATGCCGTCATAGACGTTCGGCAGGTCGCTTCGGGCTGTTCGCGGAGCCGGCGAATCATCGAACGCCGCTGCCAGTTCGGGAGTCGATTCGGGCTCGTCGGCCGCGACGAACCTGTCGCGATCGTCGATCGCGATCGAAAGAACGTGCTCAACGCCCTTGTAGATGCTGCAGCGGACGATCCGGTTCTGCGTGCCGGTCGATTCGACGCCGATGCGCAACACGCTGCCTTCCTTGATCGCCGGACCGCCGAGATGCGCTTCAAGCGATTGCGCCATGCCGGCGGACATCGATTCGTCGTAGCCGGCTTCCTTGAATACGTCGCGCAGGTTCTTCTCGGTGCGGACCGGCACATAGTCCTCGGAGAAGCCGACCGAGACCTCGTCCATGGGCGCGCGTATTGCGGTCGAGACGTTCTCTGGAATGATGCGGGCGTATGACTGGCCGATGCCGGCTCCGCCGATCGACTGGCCGAAGCGCTCCGGATCGACATAATGGAGTGCCGCGACCTGGACGGCGCCGTCCGACAGCGCCAGACCGGTTTCGCGCACCACTTCCTCGATCTCGTCGGCGTTCAGCGCGCTCTTCTCGTCGAAGGCGGCGGTCGCGACCGGGAAATCGAGGGTGCGCAGGCTCACCTCGCTCTCGACCTTGGCGCCGTAGATCACTCCGGGCGCTTCGGCCGCGGCCACTCCCGGCGCGTCGTCGTCCGAAAAAACATCGAGCGGGTTGAAGGGCGGGTAGCTTCGCGATGTCGCGTGGCCGGCGGCCAGATCCATCTTCACCTGCACGAAGGGCATGGTGCGGACGACGTTGCGGTCGCCGATCTTGGTCATCATGGAGACTTCCATGCGGCGGCGGTCGCGCGCCTTCGGCGCACTGCGGGCAACCACCAGCCGGGTCGTCTTGGCGGCTTCGCCGGACTGGCCGTTGCTGGCGGTCCGGTTGACGGTCGCGATCTCGGGCGGTGTCGCCAGTTGTTCTCGTCCGTCGAGGGCGGCAAGCAGCGCGACGCCCATCAGCACGGTCGAGGTGAGGCCCGTCAGAAAGGTACCCGACAGCCATCGGGCGGAGACTTCACGCCGGTCGGGCGGCCCCACGCGGCCATCCGCGATCAGGGGCGGCTCGTTGCCGAGCGCTTCGATCGTGTCCTCTACATAAGGCATGAAGGACGGCGTATTCCCCTCTGAATTCCGCTTCGGTCTTTTGTGGCCGAGACAATTGCCTGTCCTGCCGGCCCAAGTCAACGAACCGGCCCGGTTGCGCCCGCCATTCACACGCTCTCTATAAGCATATGCGGCAGGCGACGGCGCCCGCTGGCTCCTTCTTGCCTGGAGGAGTGCCGGGCAAATGCGGCTTCAGTGCGGCTCCTTTGTGACTGGCGCTCGTGCCGACCCGGCGTCCCTCATGGCCGGCTCACAGGGGCTCGATGCACCTTCCCTTACGTGTCGCAAAAAATTCAAAAAACCTCATTTTCGTTGTTGACACTTTGGAGGGGCGCCGACTATATACGCCTCACCAACGACAGCGGCGACGCTGCTGGCGACGAAGAAGTTCGCTTCTGAGTTTCGCAGGAAAGTTGGAAAAAATTCAAGAGAGCCGCGTGAGCGACACTCTACCGGCCCCGAAGCCAAAAGCGAAGCGGGCCACGACATCGCGTCTGATGTCTGTTCTTTGAAAACTGAAGATAGAAGAAAGAGAAACGTGGGCGGCATCGTCCTGCAGGATCTCTCATCCCGCCAGGGATTTGAGATCCGAACAGAGACTTTGGCGGATCACGTTTCTGGTGAGAATAATATCTACCAAGGCAAGACGACTTCGGTCGTTGCGTCTAGGTGTGAATGTTCTCGTCAATTCAAGCGTGACCAGATTGCATCGACTTCGGTCGATGCGACGAACAAGCCAGTTCAAGTTTCAAAACATGAGAGTTTGATCCTGGCTCAGAACGAACGCTGGCGGCAGGCTTAACACATGCAAGTCGAGCGCCCCGCAAGGGGAGCGGCAGACGGGTGAGTAACGCGTGGGAATCTACCCATCCCTACGGAACAACTCCGGGAAACTGGAGCTAATACCGTATACGCCCTTCGGGGGAAAGATTTATCGGGGATGGATGAGCCCGCGTTGGATTAGCTAGTTGGTGGGGTAATGGCCTACCAAGGCGACGATCCATAGCTGGTCTGAGAGGATGATCAGCCACACTGG
>JAYSFJ010000026.1:0-36329 GCA_041913465.1 Mesorhizobium sp.
CTGCCTACTGCCTACTGCCTACTGCCTACTGCCTACTGCCTACTGCCTACTGCCTTACCCAAACAGCCTTCCATCCGGCCGGCGCTCCTGGCGGATCGGTTCGTCGACGAAGGGCGAGAGACGCGCCAGGCTCGGGCGCTGCTCAGGTCCGCCCGCAGCCGGCGCGGTCGGCGTGGCCGGGCCGAACCAGACGTCATCGGCGGAGGGATCGCGGCCGCCGTTGCGCATGCGCTCGACGATGGAATTGAGGTCGAGATCGCCGGACCCCTCGTTTTCCGGCTCGGTGCGTTCGCGCGTGATGGAGCCGGGTATGTAGCGGCGGTCGAGGAATTCGAACTTCATCCGCATCGTCGCGGCGACGCCGTCGCCAAAGGCGATCGCCTCGCGCTGGCCCATGGACGACAGGAAGGAAAGCGCCGACGCGGAGGCATCCGATATCGCCGAGCGGATGATCGCCTGGTCCTGCTCGTTGGGAAGGCGCATGGCGAAAACGGTCGAACATTGCGAGAAGATCGTCGGATCGAGCTCTCCCGGGCGCTGCGTGACGACGCCGAGATAGCAGCCGTATTTGCGGCCTTCCTTGGCGATGCGGGCAAGCGCGTGACGGGTCGGCGCGAAGCCCATCCGAGGGTCGACCGGCATGTAGCGGTGCGCCTCTTCGCACAGGACGAGCAATTCGATCTGGCCCTTGCCCCACAATGTCAGATCGAAGGCGAGCCGAGCGAGCACGGAGCAGACCGAGTTCACCACCTCGGACGGCATGCCGGCCATGTGAAAACACGTCACCGGCTTGCCCTGGGCGGGAATGCGGAAGATGCGGCCGATCGCCGAGGTGATGTTGTCCTCGATGATGCGGGCGCCGAACATGAAGCGGAAACGCGGATCGCGCATCGCGCTGTCGAGCCGCTGACGCAGGGTACGGTAGACGGGCCGCAGGTCCCGGCTGTCGAGCAGGCCCACGCGCTCGTCAAGGATGCGCATGACGTCGGCCATGCGGTAGGGGATCGGCGTGTCGGCGGTGATGCCGCCGGCTTCCGCGGTCCGTCGCAGGGATACGTTGCCGGCGCCGCGATGCTCGGCCTTCGCCGCCGGAATGAGATCGCGCAGAAGTTCGACCTCTTCGACGATAGGTTCGCGGCCGAGGTAGAGCACCTCGACAAGCTCCTCGAGCCGGAACATCCAGAACGGCAGATCGAGCGTGTCGGAATCGAGTGTCACCGCCTTGTCGGGGAAGGCACTGGCGAACTCGTTGTGTGGATCGAGGATCAGGACGCGCAGGTTTGGACGCGCTTCGATTGCCTTATGGAGCAGAAGCGACACGGCGGTCGACTTGCCGACGCCGGTGGACCCTACCACGGCGAAGTGACGGCTGAGCGTGCGGCCCATCGCGATATGCGCCAGCACGCTTTCGTCCTGCGACAGATTGCCGATCGGGACAGCGTCGTGGCCGCCGATCTCGTAGATGGCAGCCAGGTCGCGCTGCCGGATGCGGTGGGCGATGGCGCCTATATGGGGATATTGCGCTATGCCGCGGTCAAAGGTCGGCGGCGCGCCTTCCTCGCCGTCGCGGACTTCTCCGATCAGGTCGACATGCACGAGCATGCGGTTGTCGCCTTCCTCGTGCCAGCTGCCGTCGATGTGAACGTCGTGCACCAGGCCGACCGTGCGCGTGGTCGCCAGGCTGATGGAGATGAACTTGCCGACCGACCACTGACCGGCTTCCTGGCTCTTGCTGCCGGCGGTGGTGGTTGCGATCGTTGCATGGGCGCCGTCGCACTGGATGACATGCCCAAGGATCCGGGCCGCCTCCTGGGCGGCGTCGCGGACAATTTGCCCGCCAGGTTCCGGTCCTTCGCTTTCGCGGTCGACAAACATCAAGGCACCCCTATTCCCCCGACCCTTCATAAATGAACGGGGTTAAGTCCGCGTGAGGACGCTTGGTTGACGGGGTGTGAACGAAACGCGTCGCATTCGAACCGATCCGGCGCGGGGAACCGCACCGCGACCGAGGCGTTTTCCGGGAAGGGGGCAGTCGATACGAGGAGAAATCCAATGCTCAAGAAGCTCATGATTACGTCGGCTCTGGTCGGCGCGTTCGCCACCGGCGCTCTGGCCCAGGAGGCGCCGTCGCAGACGAAACAGGAAGTCGAGAACCAGAAATTCGAGACCGGCGCGGGCGCCGTGACGGGCGCGGCCGCTGGCGCCGTGGTCGGCGGGCCTGTCGGCGCGGTGGTCGGCGGCGTGGCGGGTGCCGCGATCGGCGCGGCGGCCTCGGTGCCTGAGCCCGCTCGGGAATATGTCATCGCCAACCCGGTGGACCCGGTGGTGATCGAGGAGAAGGTCGCCGTCGGAACGGTCATTCCCCAGACCGTCGTGATCCACGAGATTCCCGACGCGCCTGAGTTCGGCTACGTCTATGTCGACAACGGCCCGGTCGTCGTGAAGAAGCAGACCCGCGAGGTCGTCTTCATCAACGGCTGATCACACAGTTCGAAGATGCGGCTCCAAAGGCTCCCCGCGCGGGGAGCCTTTCTTCTATCGGGGATGCAGCTGTCGGAATGACGGCACGCGTGATGACCTACCACGGCCGTCGGGCCTTTTCTTCAACATTCCCCTAGCACATGTTCCCAGGCCTGCTGCCCACAGCAACTCTAATCTCACAGGGGGAAAGACAAAGCGGCGTGAGACGGCCCGGACAAGAATTGGGTTTGCCCCAAGATCAAATGGCTGACTGTGCGTAGATGAGAGTACTCAGATAATCACAATAAAAGCGCGTCGTAGGCTTGAATAATTTGCCTGGAGACAATAATGTTTAAATAATAGACCTCTCAGGAGGGTGCCATGATAGATAGGTTAGTCTCCCGCCGATCGTTAGTCAGAGGTGCCGCCGCGATAGGTGTCACCGGGTTGGTGTCGGCTGCTGTTCCAGGTGCGGTGCGATCGTCATTTGGAACCAATGGAGTTGTAACGCGCCGCAACGCGACTTCCCTTTCTGGTGATCCGAACGCCCTGGCGGTGCTGGAAGCCACTGTCGGCGAGATGAAAGCGAGATCGAAGAAGGACCCGGCGGATCCGAAGGGATGGCTGTCGATTGCGAATGCGCACAGGGATTTTTGCGCCATTCCGATGGGAGCGGTGGACCAGATTCACTTCTGCTGGTGGTTCCTCTCCTGGCATCGGGCCTATATCACAGTCCGGAACGCAAGCTGCGCGAGATCGCCGGCGACCAGAACATTGCCTATCCTTACTGGAACTGGAGTTCCGAGCGGAGAATCCCGACGATATTCTCGCGTCCAGGCAGCCCACTTGCCGATGCAATCCGGTTCACGCCCGACCGTGGACTGAAGGACCCAGAAGTCGATTTTTTCCCCGACGATCCGGTAAAGGGGCCTCTGGTGGTCGCTGCACTAGGCGCCACGTTCTTCGAAGCCAAGCTCAAGGCCGATATCCGGCACTCCTTCGGCGGCATCGCGCGGCCGAATGCCGCGAATGACTTCGGCAACAATCGGCTCGAAGGCGTGCCGCACGGGCCGGTCCACAATTATGTCGGCGGCGAGGATGCTTCGGGCCAATCCGGCGACATGGCCGATTTTGCGACTGCCGGCCGCGACCCGATATTCTTCGCGCACCATGGCAATCTAGACCGGCTCTGGGAAATCTGGCGGCAGGACCCGAAACGCAAGGCGACGGAACCGACCAGCGACGATTTCCTGAAGCACGAATTTCCGTTCACCTGGCTCGACGGCACAACCGTGACAGTGGCAGTCGCCGACACTCTGGACACGACCAAGCTCGGTTATGTCTATGACACGTTGGATGTAGTCCCGTCGCAGGTAACAATCATGGCCGTATCCGATCAGTCGGGCGCGCCGCCACTGGCGCCGATTGCGCGCCAGGAGGTCAGCGTACCGCGCCCGACTCTGACGACAACGGTCGGTCCACCCAACTACGTTCTGACCATCTCAGGCGTGACGCCGCCGCCGCGCCCGCTCACGGCAGGTGTCTTCGTCAAAGCGAAGGCCGATACCGGCCCGGGTCCCGGCGTGGCGGTGGGCTCCTTTGCAGCCGTACTGAACGGCCGCGAGGTGGGATTCGTCGATCCACAACAGACGTTCGATGTATCGGAGGCGATAGAGCGACTTGGCACCTCGGATGTCATCGTCTCCATCGTGCCGTTCGCGCTCGGCGGAGCGGATTCCCGAGCCTACGAACCGCTGCGCTACGAAACGATGAGTATCCAGATCGAGACCGGCCCAAGGGCGCCGTAGGTCGCGCAGACAAGGACAGGCAGGATAGATGGTCGCTTCAATTTCTTGGGGCCGCCACTGCCTTGACGGCAGGACGGGGATCGGATACCGATCAAGCATGAACTACAGTCTCATTCTCGTAGTAGGTCGGCGCGTGGGCAAGGCGGTGTAACCGCCGGGCGAAAGCACCCCATGCGCCAAGCAGGCTCCCTTCCGGGGGCCTTTTTTATTGCCTCCGATACCGATAAACGACCACCACCACGCCGCAGCGGCATATTGAACGGACGACGACCATGAACAAGGCGACGCAGGAAACCGGACGACGCGAGATGACGGGCGCGGAGATGGTGGTCCAGGCCCTCAGGGACAACGGGGTCGAGCACCTGTTCGGCTATCCCGGCGGGGCCGTCCTGCCGATCTATGACGAATTGTTCCAGCAGGACGATATCCAGCATATCCTCGTGCGGCACGAGCAGGGGGCGGGGCATGCGGCCGAGGGCTATGCGCGCTCGACGGGCAAGCCGGGCGTGTTTCTCGTCACCTCCGGCCCCGGCGCCACCAACGCGGTGACGCCGCTGCAGGACGCGCTGATGGATTCAATTCCGCTGGTCTGCCTCACGGGCCAGGTTCCGACCACGCTGATTGGTTCCGACGCCTTCCAGGAATGCGATACTGTCGGCATCACGCGGCCCTGCACCAAGCACAACTGGCTGGTCAAGGACGTCAACGACCTCGCGCGCATCCTGCACGAGGCCTTCCTCGTGGCGACGACCGGCCGGCCGGGGCCCGTCGTGGTCGACATTCCGAAGGACGTGCAGTTCGCGAAGGGTATCTACACCCCGCCGCAGACGGCGCCTCGCTCGTCCTATCAGCCGAAGCTGCAGGGCGATCTCGAGAAGATCAAGGCGGCGGTGGCGCTGATGTCGACCGCGAAGAAGCCGATCATCTATTCCGGCGGCGGCGTCATCAATTCGGGTCCGGAAGCCAGTCACCTGCTGCGCGAGCTGGTCGACCTGACCGGCTTCCCGATCACCTCGACCCTGATGGGGCTCGGCGCCTATCCGGCATCGGGCAAGAACTGGCTCGGCATGCTCGGCATGCATGGGTCCTACGAAGCCAACATGGCGATGCACGACTGCGACGTGATGCTGTGCATCGGCGCGCGTTTCGACGACCGTATCACCGGCCGGCTGAACGCGTTCTCGCCCAACTCGCGCAAGATCCACATCGACATCGATCCGTCCTCGATCAACAAGAACGTGCATGCCGAGATCGGCATCCTGGGCGATGTCGGCCGCGTGCTGGAGGACATGGTGCGGCTGTGGCGGGCGACCGCCAAGGCCGACAAGAAGGAACTCTATCCCTGGTGGGAGCAGATCGCCCGCTGGCGCGCGCGCGACTCGTTCGCGTTCAAGAACAACGACGACGTGATCATGCCGCAATATGCGATCCAGCGGCTCTACGAGGCGACCAAGGGCCGCGACACCTACATCACGACGGAGGTCGGCCAGCACCAGATGTGGGCGGCGCAGCACTTCCATTTCGACAGGCCGAACCGCTGGATGACATCGGGTGGCCTCGGCACCATGGGCTACGGCCTGCCGGCGGCGCTGGGCGTGCAGATCGCGCATCCCGACGCGCTCGTCATCGACATCGCGGGCGACGCCTCGGTGCAGATGACGATGCAGGAGATGAGCTGCGCGGTGCAGTACAACGCGCCGATCAAGATCTTCATCCTCAACAACCAGTACATGGGCATGGTGCGGCAGTGGCAGCAGCTCCTGCACGGCAACCGCCTGTCGCATTCCTACACCGAGGCGATGCCGGACTTCGTGCTGATGGCGCAGGCGTTCGGCGCGCACGGCATCCGCTGCGACAAGCCGGGCAAGCTCGACGACGCGATCCAGGAGATGATCGACGTCAAGAAGCCGGTCATCTTCGACTGCCGCGTGGCCAACCTCGCCAACTGTTTCCCGATGATCCCCTCGGGCAAGGCGCACAACGAGATGCTGCTGCCGGACGAGGCGACGGACGAAGCGGTCGCGAATGCCATCGACGCGAAGGGCAGGGAGCTGGTGTGATCACCAGCTTCCTCAGAGACTTGCGCCTTCTGCTTCAGAGAGAGATTCATCCATGAACGCCCAGCTTCAGCCCACCGGCTCCGCCTATTTCATCGCCAAGGATACCGCGCTGCCCGAGAGCCACACGCTTTCGGTGCTCGTCGACAACGAGCCGGGGGTGCTCGCGCGGGTGATCGGGCTCTTCTCCGGCCGCGCCTACAATATCGACAGCCTGACCGTGTCGGAAACCGAGCACGAGCAGCATCTGTCGCGCATTACCATCCAGACGCGCGGCACGCCGCATGTGCTCGAGCAGATCAAGCATCAGCTCGAGAGGATCGTGCCGGTGCACCGGGTGGTCGACCTGACGGTCGTGGCGCAGGAGCGCGGCCAGGAGCGGCCCCTGGAGCGCGAACTGGCGCTGGTGAAGGTGGCGGGCAAGGGCGAGGAACGTGTCGAGGCGCTCAGGCTCGCCGAAGCGTTCCACGCCAAGGTGTCGGACGCGACGACCGAGCATTTCATCTTCGAGATCACCGGCAAGAGCACGAAGATCGACCAGTTCATCGCGATCATGAAGCCGCTCGGGCTGATCGAGATCTGCCGCACCGGCGTCGCCGCGATGAACCGCGGGCCGGAGGGGATGTAGCGGTTCCACGCTGCCCCCACGGCAGCGCGAGGCTGGTCCATTCACAGCACGGCTTCTTATGTCAGCAATGCTGACTTAGAAGAGCCCGGAAACGCACCAATGTCCCTCGACCTTTTCCTCGCCCTGGTCGTCTTCGCCTTCGTCACGTCGATCACGCCCGGGCCGAACAATCTGATGCTGCTCGCGTCCGGCGTGAATTTCGGATTCGTGCGGACGATTCCGCACATGTTGGGCATTGGCGCGGGCTTCTTCTCGCTGCTGATAGGGGTGGGCCTCGGGCTGGGCGCGGTGCTGACCGCATATCCGCAACTGCATCTCGCGCTGAAAATAGCGGGCGGCGCCTACCTTCTCTACCTCGCCTGGAAGATCGCGATGTCGCGGTCGATGGGCGAGGGCGCAGCCGGCGCGCGGCCGATGACGTTTCTGGAGGCCGCGGCGTTCCAGTGGGTCAATCCGAAGGCCTGGGTGATGGCGGTTACGGCGATGGCTGTCTACACCGATCCTGAACATCCGTTGCTGACCATGGTGCTGGTCGCGGTGGCGTTCGCCGTGGTCAACGTGCCGAGCGTGTCGACCTGGGCTGGTTTCGGTGTCGCCTTGCGCGGTTTCCTCGCCGACCCGGTGCGGCTCAAATGGTTCAACATCGCAATGGGCGTGCTGCTCGCGGTCACGCTGGTGCCGATGCTGAGGTAGGCAGTCACAGCATCGGCGATGGGAGTGCGGCCTGTGCGAGTCCGGACGAGCGTTGTGAGAGATCTACTCCACGCCCGTGTTGTTGTTCAGAATCATATTCTTCTCGACGAAATCCGCGCCCATCTTCTGCTTGATTTCATCGACTGCGGATCGGGGAATGATCGCCACCGAGCTGTCGGGCTTGAACGAGAACGATGCGTCGGGCTGCGCCGGATCGATCGTGGCGGTGAAGTTCTGGCCCGGCAGCATGACAGTGCCCGGACCTGAGCGGTCAATTTCGATTGGCTTCCAGATGACTGAGCCCGGAGTCCGCATTGGTAGCTCGCGATTCATAACGGTTCCGGCGTCGACTCCGGCCGCATATCCGGCTTCGTATCCTCGTTGGAATCCGGCCTGATAGGCCTGCTGCGCGTCGTCCGCGAAGGCGCAGCCGAGCGAGGCTGCCAGTAATCCACATGCGATTGCCAGTCTCATTGGTTTGACCTCAGCTTTTCCAGATCACTTTCCATCTGCTTGCGGAACTCCTCTCCGGTCATCACATTGGTCAGACGTGCACTCGCCGGTGCTGACATTGTGCCGCCGAAGACCGGGCTGTCCCTCGTGTCGATCGTCGTGATGCTCCGATAGGCCACGAAGCCGACCAATACGACGCCCAGGCAGGCGAGAAGCACGCCGGGAGAGGCCGTGTTCATTAGCCATTTGAACTCTTTCCAGGTGGCCTCTGTCCGGGTCTCGCGGCTGTCGACCCGCGCAAGAACGAATATCGCGCCAAGCATTGCGAGAATCATTCCGGCCGTCACCGAAAGGAACTGGGTGTAGGCGCGCATGAACAGTGCGCTCACCGAACGGTTGTTGCGCATATTCAGAGCTTCGTTCTCGACGGCAAGCTCATACAGCCGCTCATTTGCACTCATTCGCTGCATCAGTGGCTGAAATGCGATTGCCGATTTGTGCTCTCGGCCGGTATCGAACAATTGGTCGATGAAGTAGGCGTTCGCGAAGAGGATCAGGACGAGTGCGACCGCGCAGAGGATACCGAACCACTTAACGGTCGCGACCTTGAAATCGAACTCGCGAGGGTCGCGCGGAGCCGTGTCGAGGGCCTTCTGAAACTCCTCGCGGATTGCGGTGCGAAGTGGGTCATCCAGTAGGGGTGGCGGAAGGGGAGCCGGATTGTCCTGGTCGCCGGGCTCTTGCGCTGGATCGACGCCGGGAAGCGGCTGACCGACCTGACCTGCCGGCTGAGCGGCGGGGTCGGGTTGCGGCGGAATGGGGGAACCCGTGCACGCGCCGACGTCCCCGCTCGTGCCCCCGGTTTGGTCCGTGGGATTCGTCGCGCCCGTGGAAGGGTCGTTGCTTGCAAGAGGGGGCGGGACGGGAGATTGGCCCGGGGGGAGGGGCGCGGAGGGGCCGGCAAGCCCCAACTGGGCAGACGGCATGCCTTCTTGCTCAAGCTCCGTTTGCCGACCATCCATGAGATGCCCCCAGCTGGATGTGTTCTTGGTTGTATGATCTGTGAGATTAAATCTTAAGTTGCATGCATTTGCAAGACACTTTGCGCGTGCCGGGGACACTCCTTCTACCTCACCTGGCGCCATCCTTGCGCCGTGCGGCCGAATCCTGTCAGTCAGGCTGATGGACTTCTCGCCCCAACAGGACACCGCCCTGAAGGCTGTCGACCGCTGGCTGAAATCCGGCCGGCCGCAGGTGTTCCGCCTGTTCGGCTATGCCGGCACGGGCAAGACGACGCTGGCCAGGCATTTTGCCGAGAACGTGGACGGCCAGGTGCAGTTCGCCGCCTTCACCGGCAAGGCGGCGCAGGTGCTGCGCTCGAAAGGCGCGCTCAATGCGCGGACGATCCATTCGCTGATCTACCGGCCCAAGGGCGAGGAGGCGGTGGAGGACGAGGCGACCGGCAGGACCTCGATGTCGCCGACCTTCTCGCTCAACCGGCAGAGTCCGATCTCGAAGGCCAAGCTGGTCGTCATCGACGAGTGTTCGATGGTGGACGAGCAGCTCGGGCGCGACCTCCTCTCCTTCGGCACGCCCGTGCTGGTGCTGGGCGATCCGGCGCAGCTGCCGCCGATCTCGGGTGGCGGCTTCTTCACCGAGCATGAACCCGACCACCTTTTGACGGAAATCCACCGCCAGGCGCAGGACAACCCGATCATCCGCCTCGCGCTCGACGTGCGCGAGGGACGCGAGTTCATGCATGGCGACTACGGCACCGCGCAGGTGATTGGCAAGGACCAGGTGACGCAGGACCTGGTGCTGGAGGCGGACCAGGTGCTCGTCGGGACCAACCGCACGCGCAAGCGCTACAACATGCGGCTGCGCGAACTGAAGGGCTTCACCGCTTCCTATCCGCAGGCGGGCGACAAGCTGGTCTGCCTGCGCAACGATCCGGCCAAGGGGCTGCTCAACGGCTCGCTGTGGAAGGTGATGACGTCGTCGCGCGAGACGGTGAAGCCGGGCATCAATCTGCTGGTCTCGCCCGAAGAGGACGATCCCGACCGCGGCGTCGCCAAGATCAAGCTTTTGAAAGCCCAGTTCGAGGACCCGGACACGGAGATCCCGTGGGCGACCAAGAAGCGCTTCGACGATTTCGACTACGGCTACGCGCTGACCGTCCACAAGGCCCAAGGCTCGCAATGGGACAATGTGGTGCTGTTCGACGAGAGCTGGGCGTTCAAGGAAACGCGGCAGCGCTGGCTCTATACGGCGATCACGCGGGCGGCGAAGCGGCTCACGATCGTGCGCTGATCATATCCGTTCCGGGATTTCCCTTGCGCCGAGCCACTCCCAGGCATCCGCCTCGTCGTCGGCGCTGAAATAGCGAAGCTCGACGGGGACGGGCGGGGAGAAGAGGCCGCCGATGCTGTCGGTCCAGTCCGGCCCGCCGACGACGGCGCAGCGCCGCACACATTGCTCGGCGCGCTTGCGGCCTTCCGCGACGGTGTCGGGATCGATCTCGCCCCAGTCCGTCCCTTCATATTCCGTCGCCCGCACGAGCACGTCGATGCGGTCGTGCAGCGCGTAGGCGCCCTCGAGCAGGCCGAACAGGTTTTCGGCATCGGCGGACGTCGCCTGACCGGAGATCTCGATGGCGAAGACTTCCGGATTGTCGGTCTCGAGGCGGCGGACGGCCGGGACGGGGTCGAGAGGATGCATGGTCGGTCCCTTCGGATGCGCTGCGTTGACGCTGGAACACTCGAATGGCGGTGTCTGTTCCGCCGAAAGGCCCTATAAGGCGGCGTCGAAACTGCCATGCGGACCATCATGCCGGCCAAGCTCTCCGTCAACCTCAATGCCATCGCCATGCTGCGCAACCGCCGCGACCTGCCCTGGCCGAGCGTGACCGGGCTCGGACGCATCGCGCTTGCCGCCGGGGCGCACGGACTGACGGTTCATCCGCGCCCGGATGAGCGGCATATCCGCTTCTCCGACCTCGCGCCGATCCGCGCGCTGATCGACGACGAGTTCCCGAAGGCCGAGTTCAACATCGAGGGCTACCCGAGCGAGGATTTCCTCCAGCTGGTGGAAAAGCACCAGCCCGAGCAGGTGACGCTGGTACCGGACGATCCGTCGCAGGCCACCTCCGACCACGGCTGGGATTTCCGCGCGGAGCTCGATCGTCTCAAGCCGATCGTGGCGCGGCTGAAGAAGGGCGGCATGCGCGTCTCGCTCTTCGCCGACGCCGATCCGGCACAGGTGGAGGCCGCGAAGGCGACCGGCACGGACCGGATCGAACTCTACACCGGTCCCTACGGCGGCTGTTACGACGATTCCGAAAAGGCGGCCAAGCTCCTGGAAATGCTAGGAAAGACGGCTGATGCCGCGATCGGCGCCGGGCTCGGCGTCAATGCCGGGCACGACCTCACGGTCGCCAACCTGCCGGCGCTCGCGGGAAGGATACCGAGGCTCGCGGAAGTGTCGATCGGCCACGGGTTGACGGCGGACGCGCTGGAATTCGGCATGGCGCAGACGGTGCGGCGCTTCCTTGCAGCCTGCGGATGGTGATTTAGACACGACCGGAACCGAAGACATTGCCGTTGCTTTTGCATTGCAGCAGGAATAACGGACAGCGCCCATCCCGGGCGGCCCGTCACGGGTGGAGCTTGGTTCCATGGTCGAAGCGGTTTCAGACAAGCCTGCATCCGATGAAGCCGCGGATGGGCAGGGCGTGCACGCGCCGCAGAGCCTGAAGCTCCTGATCCTGGGGGCGCTCGGCGTCGTCTATGGCGATATCGGCACGAGCCCGATCTATGCGTTCCGTGAGGCGCTGCACGCATCCTCGGGCGGAAATCCCGCCAGCCGCGCCGACGTGCTCGGCTTGTTGTCGCTCATCGTCTGGGCGCTGACGCTTATCGTCACGATCAAGTATGTCGTCTTCGTCCTGCGCGCCGACAACAAGGGCGAAGGCGGAACCCTCTCCCTGATGGCGCTTGCGCGCGGCAGCGTGACCAGAGGCTCAGGCGCCATCCTTGCGATCGGCATCTGCGGGGCGGCGCTGTTCTTCGGCGATGCGATCATCACGCCTGCCATTTCCGTATTGTCGGCGGTCGAAGGCCTGAAGGTCGTCACGCCCGCGTTCGAACCCTATGTCGTGCCGATCACGATCGTGATCCTCTCTGTACTGTTCTTCGTACAACGCTTCGGTACCGGCAGCGTCGCATCCGTGTTCGGACCCGTCACCGCGATGTGGTTCCTCGCGCTTGGCGTCTCAGGCCTGTCGCATATCGCGGACGATCTGGGCGTGCTGCTGGCGGTCAACCCGTACTATGCGCTCAACTATTTATTCACGCAGTCGGATGTCGCGTTTGTCACCATCGGCGCGGTGTTCCTGGCAGTGACAGGCGCTGAAGCGCTCTATGTAGACCTCGGCCATTTCGGTCGCCGGCCGATCGTGATCGCCTGGATCGCGATCGTCTTTCCGAGCCTCCTGTTGAACTATTTCGGCCAGGGCGCATTCGTGCTCGCGCATGGCGGGCAGCCGCACAATCCCTTCTTCGAGATGCTGCCGGCCTGGGCCTTGCTGCCTATGGTGATCCTGGCCACCGCGGCGACGGTCATCGCCAGCCAGGCGGTAATCTCGGGCGCCTATTCGCTGACACGGCAGGCCGTGGCGCTGAACATCCTGCCCCGCATCGAGGTGCAGCACACGTCGGCCAGCCAGCAGGGCCAGATCTACATGCCGCGCGTCAACATGCTGCTCTACATCGGCGTCGTCTGGCTGGTGATCGGGTTCGCGGAATCGAGTTCGCTTGCCGCCGCCTACGGCATTTCCGTCACCGGCGAAATGCTTGTGACAACGATTCTGCTCTTCGTCGTTATGCGGCGGCGCTGGCTCTGGGCACTGCCGGTGGCAATCGTAACAACCGCGGTCTTCGCCGTGGTCGATACCGGCTTCTTCCTGGCGAATGCCGTGAAGATCGTCGACGGAGGCTGGGTATCGCTCGTGGTCGCCTGCGTCATGGCCATCATCATGGTGACCTGGGTGCGCGGCTCGCGGATGCTCTTCGACAAGACCCGCAAGTCCGAGATTCCGCTCGATTTCCTGATCGAGCAGATGACCAAGAAGCCGCCGACGCTGGTTCCGGGCACGGCGGTGTTCCTGACCAGCGATCCGCTCAGCGCGCCGACCGCGCTGATGCACAGTCTCAAGCACTACAAGGTGCTGCACGAGAACAACGTCATCCTGACGATCGTGACGTTGCAGCAGCCGCGCGTTCCTGACAACGAGCGTGTGCGGATCGAGGCGGTCAGCCCGCTCTTCATGCGCGTCAAGCTTAAATTCGGCTACATGGAGCAGCCGAACATCCCGAAGGCTCTCGCCATCTGCCGCAAGCTCGGCTGGAAATACGATATCATGACGACGTCGTTCTTCCTGTCGCGGCGGTCGCTGAAAGCCTCGGCCAACTCGGGTATGCCCCTGTGGCAGGACAGGCTCTACATAGCGCTCGCGCGCACCGCCTCCGACGCGACGGAGTATTTCCAGATCCCCACCGGTCGTGTGGTCGAGATCGGCACGCAGGTGGCGATCTGACGAGGGGACGCCGGCAAAGCCGGCATCCCCTGCATTGACCGAATTATCAGGCGAGGAGGGCCGCCTTGTTCTCGGTCAGGAAGTCGCGCAGCGACTTCGGCTTGCGGCCCGAAAGCGTTGCGGTGTCTGGCGTGACGGTGGCGAGGTCGCCCGCGCGCGTGGCGGTGTCGAAGGAAACGAGCGTCGGGATGAAGGCCTCCGGAACGCCCGCTGCCTTCATGCCGCCCGCCAGCTGCTCGTCGGTGAGATTGACGACCTTGATCGGCTTGCCGGCGATCCCGGACGCCAGCGCGGCGATTTCGTCCCTGGTCAGCGCGTCCTCGCCCGTCAGCGTGTAGGTGGCGCTACCCGCAGGCGGATTGGCGAGCGCGCCGGCAATGGCTGCCGCGATGTCGTCGCGCGCGACATAAGTGGTCCTGCCGTCGGCAGCCGAGGTGAACCACTGGCCGGATTTCAGCGCCTGCGGCAGGCTCATGAACAGGTTTTCCTGGTACCAGCTGTCGCGGAAGAAGAGATAGGGCAGGCCGGTCGCCTTGATCGCATCCTCTGTGCCGAGATGGTCGGGGGCGAAGGAGACTTTCGACGTTTCTGCCTTGGGGAGGGACGTGTAAGCGAAGCGCTTCACGCCGGCCTTCGCGGCAGCCGCGACCGCCGCCTTGTGTTGGCGCAACCGCGTGCCCGCGCCGTCGAGGGCATCCGTCGAAATGATGAGGACGGTGCCGGCGCCGGCGAATGCCTTCTCCAGCCCGGCCGGATCGTCGAAATCGGCCTTGACGACCCTGACGCCTTTCGCCGCGAGGACCCCCAGCTTGTCGGGATTGCGGCTGCCGGCGACGATGCGCGACGGCGCGACGCCCTGGCTGTCCAGAAGATGGGAGATGATCGCCTGGCCGAGATGGCCGGAGGCGCCGGTGACGAAGATGGTGTCGGACATTGCTGGCTCCTTTGAAACATGCTCTCTTTTCGAGACCAGCGCTAAATTGTATATTGCAGTGGCTGCGTAAAGAAGGCAGTTTGAACTCCACTGGTTACCTGGAAGGAACCGCTATGGACGCCCGCATCGCCTCCGCCCGTCAGAAGATCGAGATCTACCGCGCCAATGTCGCCGAAGGCGGGCTTGCCAATTGCCCGATCCGAAACGTGGTGCAGAACATCTTCGGCAAGTGGAGTTCGCTGCTGCTGATGGCGCTTGCCGAAAAGCCCTACCGTTTCGGCGAATTGCGCCGCCTCGTGCCCGACATTTCGCAGCGCATGCTGACCGAGACGCTGCGCGACCTGCAGCGCGACGGCTACGTGCATCGCGAAGTGTTTCCGACCAAGCCGCCGAGCGTCGAATACAGCCTGACCGATCTCGGCCGCTCGATGTACGATTCGCTGCAGCACCTGCTGATGTGGGCGGAAGGCAATTTCGACCGGGTGAAGGCGGCACGCGAGCAGTTCGACCGAACCGAAATCTGAGAGCGACGGCCATATGAACGGACTTGTCCTGGCCACCGGCGGCTCCGGTTTCATCGGCGCGCATTGCATCATCAGGTTGATCGAGGCGGGTTACCGGGTGCGCACGACGGTGCGTTCGCTCTCGCGAGAGGCGCAGGTGCGGGCGATGTTGCGCGAGGGCGGCTGCGAGGCCGGCGACCGGCTGAGCTTCGTCGAGGCCGACCTGATGCGCGACGAAGGATGGAACGAGGCAGCGGCCGGCTGCGATTACGTTCTGCATGTCGCCTCGCCGCTGCCCGTCGCCCAGCCGAAAGACGAAAACGAACTGATCGCGCCGGCACGGGACGGCGCGCTCAGGGTGTTGCGGGCAGCGCGCGACGCGGGCGTGAAACGCGTGGTGCTGACCTCGTCCTTCGCTGCGATCGGCTATGGCAGACCGCCCAGCGGCCCGGTCTATACGGAGGCGGACTGGACGGACACGACGCAGCCCGTCGCCGCCTACGTCAAGTCGAAGGCGATCGCCGAACGCGCCGCCTGGGATTTTGTCGCGCGCGAGGGCAACGGGCTCGAACTTGCGACGGTCAATCCCGTCGTCGTCTTCGGCCCGGTCCTCGGGCCGGACTACTCGGCCTCGGTCGTCGTCATCCGCACGCTTCTCGAAGGCAGGGCGCCGGCGCTTCCAAAGCTGATGTTCGGCGTGGTCGACGTGCGCGACGTGGCCGACCTGCATCTACTGGCGATGACGCGGCCGGAGGCGAAGGGTGAGCGGTTCCTGGCCGTCTCGGGCGACTTCATGACAGTGCAGGAGATCGCGCGGGCGCTGAAGTCCGGCATGGGCGCCGCCGCGCGAAAAGTGCCAACGCGCGTGATGCCGAACTGGCTCCTCCGGTTCGGCGCGCTGTTCAGCCCGACATTGAAGGCGGTCGCCGGCCCGGAGCTCGGCAAGACCCGAAATGCCTCAAATGCCAAGGCCCGCGAGATTCTCGGCTGGTCGCCGCGTCCGCCGGAAGAGGCGATCGTCGCGACGGGCGAGAGCCTGGTGCGGCTGGGGATCGTGAAGAAATAGGCTGCGCCGCGATGTCCGGTTGATTTGCCGTTGGCGACCGTCGAAGGTCAGTGCAAACGGGGGCGGGCATGGCATCATCACTCAGGATCGCGATCGTTGGCGCCGGGCCGGCGGGACTGGCCGCCGCGCTGCTCCTGTCGCGCGACGGGCATCGGGTCGAGATCCTGGAGAAGTTCGACGCTCCCAAGCCGCTGGGTTCCGGGCTGATCCTGCAGCCGACGGGGATGTGCGTGCTGTCGAAGCTTGGGCTGATGCCAGCGATGCTAGCGCAGGGCGCGCGGATCGAGCGGCTCCACGGCGCCGATGCCCGAACCGGTCGCACCGTGCTCGACGTCCGCTACGACGCGCTGCCGGGCGGGCGCTTCGGCCTCGGCGTTCACCGCGCCGCGCTCTTCAATGTCTTGCACGATGCCGTCGGCGCGGCGGGGATACCGGTCCGCACCGCGACGGAGGCGGCGGGCATCGACGTCTCCGCATCTGGCGCGACCCTGACCGGGGAGGGCGGCGCGGCGCTCGGCTCCTACGATCTCGTGATCGATGCAAGCGGCTCGAAATCGCGCCTCAAGGCGTCCTGCTACAAGCCGGCGGAACCGAGGCCGCTCGCCTATGGCGCGTTCTGGGCCTCGCTCGGCTGGCACGGCGAGGGGTTCGACCGCAATGCGCTGCAGCAGCGCTACGTCAAGGCGCGGGTGATGATCGGGGTGCTGCCGATCGGACGCATCGCGCCGGCGGGCGGCGAAATGGCCGCCTTCTTCTGGAGCCTGAAGCCGGCCGATGTGGAGCGGTTGAAGGCGAGGGGGATCGACGCGTGGAGGGACGAGGTCGCCGGATATTGGCCGGACTGCGCGCCCTACCTCGACCAGATCGGCTCCTTCGACGACCTGACGCTGGCGCGCTACGGCCACCATACGCTGAAGATGCCGGCCGGGCGACGGCTTGCCGTGATCGGAGACGCGGCGCATTCGACGAGCCCGCAGCTGGGGCAGGGGGCCAATATGGCGCTGCTGGATGCGGCGGCGCTGGCGCAGGCACTGCGCCTTTATCCCGATATCGCCGATGCGCTCGCCGCATACGCGGCAACGCGGCGGTTCCATGTGCGGCTGTTCCAGGCGCTGTCGCTGATGCTGACGCCCTTCTATCAGTCGGATTCGACATTTGTGCCGTTCCTGCGCGACACGCTGGTGGCAACGGTCGCCAAGGTGCCGCCGGTGCCGCGCATCCTGGCGCTGATGGTGTCGGGAATGCTCGCCCGGCCGCTGGCGGCGACGGGGCTGATCGAGGCGGACTGGGGGGCGTTGTCCACGCGGGCCGAGCCTCGGCTGGGGTGATCGGCCGTGGCCGGCGATTCATCGCTTGCTTCCGCGCCGCCGATGCACTATCCAGCCGAACCGTAACGTTCGTTACGCCTTCGGAGCGTGGTATTGAACCTGTCAGCTGTCCAGTCCGGCGCGGAGCCGACGGAGCGCCAGCGCGAGGTGCTGGACGCCGTGCTGGCGCTGCTCGTCGAGGACGGCGACAAGGTGACGATGAGCGCGGTGTCGCGCCGCGCCTCGTGTTCGAAGGAAACGCTCTACAAATGGTTCGGCGACCGCGATGGGCTCCTGACGGCCACCGTGCGCTGGCAGGCCTCGAAGGTTAGGGCGGGCAACTGGGACCGCCAGCATCTCGACGCCGACGCGCTGGTGGAAAGCCTGGAGGCGTTTGCCGCCAACTGGCTCGCGGTGATCTCGTCGCAGACTTCGATCGCGCTGAACCGGGTCGCCATCGGCAATGCGGCCTCCGGGCGCAGCGACCTCGGCCGCATCGTGCTGGAGAACGGGCGCCTCGCCATCGGCGAGCGCCTGAAGCCGTTGCTGGAGGCCGCGCGCGAAGCCGGCCTGCTCGCCTTTGACGATACCGAAGAGGCGTTCCGCACCTTCTTCGGCCTCGCGGGCCGCGACGTGCAGATCAGGCTGCTGCTCGGCGACACGCTGGCGCTGACGACATCCGGGATCGCGCGCGACGCAAGCCGGGCGGTCGAGCAGTTTCTCATCCTCTTCGGCGCGGCGGGAGCTGCGCCCAAGTCCACGACAACCTGACAACGCCAACCACGGGAAGGAAACCCAATATGCGTGTCTATTACGATCGCGACGCCGATCTCAATCTGATCAAGGGCAAGAAGGTCGCCATCATCGGCTACGGCAGCCAGGGCCGTGCGCATGCGCTGAACCTGAAGGATTCGGGCGCCAAGGAGATCGCCATCGGCCTGAAGCCGGGCTCGGCGACTGCCAAGAAGGTCGAGGCCGACGGGCTGAAGGTGATGACCGTCGCCGAGGCCGCCAAATGGGCCGACCTGATGATGATGGCGACGCCGGACGAGCTGCAGGCCGACATCTACAAGAACGAGATCGCTCCCAACATCCGCGACGGCGCGGCGATCGCCTTCGCGCACGGCCTCAACGTCCATTTTGGCCTGATCGAGCCGAAGAACACGATCGACGTGGTGATGATCGCGCCGAAGGGCCCGGGCCACACGGTGCGCGGCGAATACCAGAAGGGCGGCGGCGTGCCGTGCCTGGTCGCGGTCAGCCATGACGCCTCGGGCAATGCACTCGATCTGGCGCTCTCCTACGCCTGCGGCGTCGGCGGCGGCCGCTCGGGCATCATCGAGACCAATTTCCGCGAGGAATGCGAGACCGACCTGTTCGGCGAGCAGGTCGTGCTCTGCGGCGGTCTGGTGGAACTGATCCGCGCCGGCTTCGAGACGCTGGTGGAAGCCGGCTACGCGCCGGAAATGGCCTATTTCGAGTGCCTGCACGAGGTGAAGCTGATCGTCGACCTGATCTACGAGGGCGGCATCGCCAACATGAACTACTCGATCTCGAACACCGCCGAATGGGGCGAATACGTCTCCGGCCCGCGCATCATCACCGCCGAGACCAAGGCCGAGATGAAGCGCGTGCTGAAGGACATCCAGACCGGCAAGTTCACCTCGGAATGGATGCAGGAATACCGCGCCGGCATGTCGCGCTTCAAGGGCATCCGCCGCCTCAACGACGAGCACCAGATCGAGGAAGTCGGCGCCAAGCTGCGCGCGATGATGCCCTGGATCTCGAAGAACAAGCTGGTCGACAAGACCAAGAACTGAGGACACCGAGCGTCGCAGGCGGGCGCCGAACGGCGCCCGCTTGGCTTACGTTGACAAGTGTCCTGCTACTGTGAGCCATCTTTCACGTAGCTTGCGCGAAAAGTGGCGACACAGGCTAAGCCACCGCTATCATTGTTGGGTCGCCTGATTTGGCCGATGATCGTTACAGAAGGAGTAGAGGAATTAATGCTGGCCATTGCAGGCGTATAGCTGGTCACCCTGATCTGCGCCCACTTGGTAGAAGGCCAGATGTATGCGTCACCCCAGCCGGTGCCGCCGGTTTGGACGGACCTAAAAGTTCCGTCAAAATTTTGCCTGATCGCACCCGAGTGAATTGCGTGGCCTCGAGAATAGAAGTCCCAGACCCACGACAACCCTGCAGTACTTTGGTTTCCGACAATATTCGGGTGGAAAACGGAAGCAGAGCGGTCATTGACCCGCACTGTGGTGCACTGTGACGTTACAGATGTAAACGTTATCGCCCCAACGAAAACGGTCTCGGCCAACGCGGCCGTTCCGCTGCATGCTAAGATGGCAGCTGCAAGCAATGTTCTCCTAATCATTTCTCGCTCCCCTTTTTCACTCTCAGCGAGTGCAAAGCGATGTTAACACTTTCTTCACGATGTCGCCATGCCGGCAACGAAATCATGTACTTCGATACATTTTAGATTTGCTGGACCGCCGAAGGCGCGAAATGTTTAAACTGCTGAAATGAATCAAGCGGTTGTGACTACCGCGGCGCACACAATAGAAGAGATAGCCCGCTTGCCTGCTGAACATATATCCTATGCATCCAGTATTACGTTCAGCCGTGCCTGGAATTTGTGAGACGAGATGGGGCGGAAGCCGTCATCGCGGCACGATACCGTCTCCATCAAACAGGCGGGAGGCCGGCGGTGCGCGCAACCGGGCGCAACCGCACGGCGAAGGAGGCGGGGCCGCGGAACGCCCGCGACCCTCACTGCCCATGGTCCCAGGCAGAATGCTCTGGCGACCGGAGGCTGTCCCGTTCCGGCACGCGGGGCTGGCACGGCGTTTGCATCGCCTCCGCCAGGAAGGAGGAGCCGACCATGACACATGTCGCAACTCAGAATGCCGCGCGGCAGCCCATGCCTGCGGAACGTCGCCTCGCCGGGAGGCGCAGGGCGCTGAAGAGCGTGACCATCAGCTTCAACGGCGGCACCAGCACGTTCGAGGGCGTGGCGCGCAATCTTTCGCAGACTGGCGCACGCCTGTCCTTCTGCGAGACTTTCGCCATCCCGAGCGAATTCCTGGTGAGGTTCGGCGGCGAGATCGGCTGGCGGCCCGCGGTCGCGCGCTGGCGCACGATGACGGATATCGGCGTGGCGTTCCACCAGCCTTGAATGCCCGAGGGTATTGTTCGCCCGGTGAAATCACCCGGAGCCGGCTTCGTCGCCGGCACGCGTCAGTAGTGCCAGTGAGGCTTGGGCTCGGTGCCGTGGAACGTGACGCCGAGCCGGTCGCCCGTGCGCCAGGCAACGGTCGACCTGTAGCCGATGCCGTCCACCGGAACGTAGAGCAGGAAATCCGCCGGCACATGGACTTCGGCCGGCACGCGCAGTTCGGCGCCGCCCTTGGTCATGTTGCGGATGGTGCAGGTGATCTCGGAATTGTTGATGCCGAGCAGGATGGAAGCACCCTTCAGCACGCGCTGGCGGTGTTCCCGGCGATTCTCGGCCTTTGCAGGTTCGGCCATGGTCGGTCCAACTGTTTTTTACCGGCAGACATGAGTCTACGCGCTTTTGCGGCGACGCTATGCCCGGCAGATTAACGTCGGTTTAACTTCTCGCGAACCGGCTGCTCAGAACGGCGACAGGCAATGCTTGCGCGGCCCCTCGAATGGCTGGAACGTATCGTCGGACGCGCGATAGCTGCGGTAGCGCGACGCACACCAGTCGGCATGGTTCGCGGTGGCTTCGAGCCGGCCCGATCCGGCCGTCGCCGGATTGCCTCCGATCCGCCGCTGGCCGGAATAGCGCGGGGTGGGGACATCGAAGTAATTGTCGTAGTAGCGGCGGTGCGCCGGACGGTTGCGATAGTCGCCGGGGGCGCAATTGACAACGGTGCGGCAGCCGTCCTGCGGGCGAATGACCACGCCGGTGTCGAAGCCGGGCCCGTATGGCGGGGTCGTCCCGTTGATCGCCGGGCTCGGAATGACGACGTAATTGTCGGCCGCCGCGGGTATCGTTCCAGCCACGGTCGTGAGCAGCAGAGCGCAGATCGCCGCGGCAATCCTGCGGGCTTTCGAGCTATTGCTGCGGGTCCTTCGGGCGAAGTGCAGATCCATGCTCCCGATATAAGGCGGCGCACGCTGAACGTCATGGCCGCCACGCGGCTATTTCTCGGGAGCCGGCCGCCCTTGTAATTCATCCGGCGCGCGGGCAAACGTTCTGCCCATGTCGCTGCGCCTTGCCACGTTCAATGTCGAGAACCTGATGAGCAGGTTCGATTTCTCCGGGTTCCGCAACGAGCTGTGGAAGGACCGCACGCTGGCGCTCTACGAAATCAAGAACGAGGCCGAGTACCAGGCCCTCGAGCGCGCCCGCGCCATTGCGCATGCCGACGATGCAAGACAACTCACCGCGCTGGCGATCGCCGCGACCCGCGCCGACATCATCGTCATGCAGGAGGTGGACAATCTCGAGGCCCTGAAGGCGTTCGAATACGGCTACCTCTTCAAGATGGTCGGGGAGGGCTATCGCAACAAGTATGCGAGCACGGGCAACGACACGCGCGGCATAGACGTGGCGGTGATGATGCGGCCGCAGACGGCCGACGGCGAGGAGATCGAGTTCGTGCGCATGACCAGCCATGCGCACCTGACCTTCGACGACCTCGGCCTGTGGGACCCGCTTCTGGCCCAGGTCGGCATCGAGCGCCACGAGCGCATCTTCAGGCGCGACTGCATGGAGCTCGACCTGCGCATAGGCGGGCGGCCGCTGACGCTCTACGGCGTGCATTTCAAGTCGATGGGAAGTCCCCGCAACGGCCAGGACGGGCGCACATCGACCATGCCGCTGCGGATTGCCGAAGCGCGTGCCGTGCGCGCGATCATCGAGAGCCGCTTCGGCCGCGAACACACCGCGACGAAACGCTGGGCGATCTGCGGCGACCTGAACGACTATGTCGAGCGCGTCATCATCGGCGGCGACCAGTGGTCGGGCTATACGTTCGAACCGGTCACGGAGGAGCACTCGGCCGTCGACGTGCTGACCGGAGACGGCTTCGCGATCAATCCGATCTCGCTCAGGCCCGAACTCGACCGCTGGACCCTGTTCCACACGCGCGGGCCGCAGGAACGGCATCTGTGCCAGCTCGACTACATCCTGCTGTCGCCGGCGCTGCAACGGGACAATCCGCGCGCCGTTCCCGACATCATCCGCGCCGGCCAGCCCTGGCGCACGCCTTTTCCGCCCGGCCAGGAAGTCGAGCGTTTTCCACGCGCGGGCTGGGACCGGCCGAAGGCGTCCGATCATTGTCCGGTCGCGATTACGCTGCACATTGCCGCCGCATGACGTTCGACATTCCGCGCAACCGCATCCTGCCGGTCACGACGGCCAACCTCGTGGTCGACCCGGCGTCGCACCCTTATGAAGTCGCGCACCGCGAGGCGATCGAGGCGAACTGGGCGCTGGAGAAGGCCGAGAAGCCGGCGCTGTTCAACGGCGAGGTGATGTTCTTCTCCTCGATCCGCTGGGCGGACGGCCGTCTCGACGCCCGCTGCCACACGATCCGCTTCGCCACCTTCATGCACTGGCGCCGGTCGCGGCGGGATCCGACGGCGGAGCACCTTTACGCGCATGCGATGCCGGTCTCGTCCGACGGCGCGCTGGTCGCCATCCGCATGGCTCCGCATACGGCGAATGGCGGCAGGGTCTATTTCGCCGCCGGATCGTTCGATCCGCACGACGTCCGCGACGGCCGCCTCGACATCGCCTCGAACATGGCACGCGAGGTGGGCGAGGAGACGGGGCTCGATCTGAACGCCGCGCGCGCCGAAGACGCCTATCACGGCTGGTCCGGCGACGGCGGCACCGTGCTGGTGCGGCGCTACTTTCTCGCCAGGAGCGCCGACGAAATCGCCGAGGATATCCGCAGGCATATCGCGGCGGACCCGGATCCGGAGATCGACGAGGCGATTATCATCCGCGACGCCGGCGACCTGCCCGACGGGCTGATGGCGCACATGGTGCCGCTCGTCGAGTGGCACTTTCGCGGTCAGGAATGACGCAAAACGACAGGGACAGGCTCGCCGTGTGGGAAGCTGACGACCCGCTTTGGCAAAGGCCAGTCCGCGATAGCTTCAGGTTCGCCGTCGCCGTCGGCATCGGCGCTTCTGAGCCGTGAAGCGAGTTGGTCGAGCGTTGTCCGCGCCTGCTGCGGCCAGTCGGTCGAATCGCGGGAAAGATTCTCCGACAGACCCCAGTAATCCCACGGTTTCAGTTCCAGCCTGCGCAGGGCTGCCATTTCGCGAAACAGGCTTCCCGCGACGAACCACTCCCCGCCAAGGTCGAGGCTCGACACGCCATATAGCGAAGCGATCTCCGGCTCGTCCTTGATCCGAAACCATGCCTCGCTTGCTGTCAGGAACCGCTCGCGCGGCACGTCCAGGGCATCGACTGGAACACCCTCGATAGCCGCGAACTCCACGTCGAGCCGCTTCCAGCGCCTGCCGTCATGCCATTCGCAAAGCCAATGATCTTCCCAACGTCCAGGCACCAGATAGTCGGCAAACCCGACGCGGAGGCGGGCCGGGGTGCCGCGCTTCCGAAAGACGCTGACAGCCAGCAGGGCGAAATCCCGGCATACGCCGCCGACCTTGGGCTGCGCGGAATCTCCTTCAAGCAAGCCGCGATTTGCGGCGGCTGACAGAAGCTCCGCCACCGAACGAAGCTCCAGATCGGCTGCCTGTTCAGGTCCGAAGCCTCGCTCCTGGGACTCGGCCCCGCGAGGATGCTGCATGAAAGAGCTGATCCAGCGGGCAATTGACCTCGGCTCGACGCCACCGCGCATCAATATATCGCGATGCGGCCCAGGTCCCGAATATATACTTTGGGAAGCATAGTAGGATTTGCGCATTGCTGTCTCTTTCCACGTGAGAATGAGACACGGCAAGAAGGGCAAATATTCAAAAATTGTCAATCAGGCGCTTGCTGCGAAGTCGCGAGTTCTGAAACGTCCTTGAGCCTGAATTCAGCGACCCAATCCTCCGTTACTCGTGCCTCAACGCGTCGATCGGGTCGAGCCGCGCCGCGCGCAGCGCCGGGAAGAAGCCGAAGACCATGCCGATCGCGCCGGAGAAGCCGACAGCGAGCGCGATCACCGGAAGGCTGGGCGCGAACGGGATGCTCATCGTCGCGGATGCGAGGCCTGCCAGGCCCATGCCGAGCGCAATGCCGATCAGGCCGCCGATCAGCGACAGCACGGTCGCCTCGACCATGAACTGGACGAGAATGTCGCGCTCCTGCGCCCCGATGGCGAGGCGGATGCCGATCTCGCGCGTGCGCTCGGTGACCGAGACCAGCATGATGTTCATGATGCCGATGCCGCCGACGAGCAGGCTGACGCCCGCGACGGCGCCCAGCATGCCCGTCATCACCGTGGTGGCGCTGGCCATCGTCTCGGCGATCTGCGTCATGTCGCGGACGGAGAAGTCGTCGTCCTTGTCGGCGGTGATGCGGCGCGTCTCGCGCAGGATGTCCTCGACCATCTCCTGCATGGCTGCCATCGGCGTTCCCTCGGTGCCGGAGATGTAGATCGTGTCGACGTCGCGGTTGCCGGCGATGCGGCGCTGGAAGGTCGTCAGCGGCATCAGCACGGTCGCGTCCTGGTCCTGGCCGAAGCCGGAAAACCCCTTCGATTCCAGGATGCCGATGATGGTGCAGGACATCCGGCCGACCCGCACCGCCAGGCCCAGAGGATCGCCGGCGCCGAAGAACTGGCTGCGCACCGTCTCGCCGACGAGGCAGACATTGGCATTGCCGCGCACCTCCTGGTCGGTGAATTCGCGGCCCAGCACTACGCCCCAGTCGCGGGCGGTGAAATAGCCGGGGTCGGATCCCGTCACCAGCACGGAGAGGCTGTCGGTGCCGGAGACGATGCGGACCTGCTTCTGCGAGGCGGCCGCGATCGCGCGGGCTTCCGGTATTCCTTCCACCAGCGCCTGGACTTCCTTGTCGCGCAGTTCCTTGGCCTGGATGCGCGGACCGCCCGGTTGCGGCGCGCCGCCGGCGCGCACGACCAGCAGGTTGGAGCCGAGCTTGGAAATGTCGGCCTTGACCTTTTCGGTCGTACCGGAGCCGATGGTGATCATCGCGATGACGGCCGCGACGCCGATGACGATGCCGAGCAGAGTCAGCACGGAACGCAGCGCATTGCGCCGGATCGAGAGGAGGGCGAGGCGGACGGTTTCCCAGATCATGGTCAGGCCGCTTCCATTTTCGCCTCGTCGGAAGCGATCCTGCCGTCGACGAAGGTGACGATGCGCCCGGCGTGAGCCGCGATGTCCGCCTCGTGGGTGACCATGGCGATGGTCAGGCCCTGCTCCCGGTTGAGGCCG
The DNA here is from genome assembly GCA_041913465.1 of Mesorhizobium sp. GTDB lineage: Bacteria > Pseudomonadota > Alphaproteobacteria > Rhizobiales > Rhizobiaceae > Mesorhizobium_A. The sequence goes on from JAYSFJ010000026.1 coordinate 25,903, forward strand.
GTCAGGAGTTCCATGATCTCGTGGCTGCGGGCGGTGTCGAGATTGCCGGTCGGCTCGTCGGCCACGAGAAGGGTCGGGCTCGTGACGATGGCGCGGGCGATCGCCACGCGCTGCTGCTGACCGCCCGACAGTTCGGCGGGCGTATGCCCCTCGCGGCCCGACAGTCCGACCTTGTCTAGCGCCTCGAGGGCGAGCTTGCGCCGCTGCTTTGCCGGCACGCCGCGGTAGATCAGCGGCAGCTCGACGTTCTCGACCGCGGTCGTGCGGGCGAGCAGATTGTAGCCCTGGAAGACGAAGCCGATGTAGAGGTTGCGCAAAAGGGCGCGGCGGGAACGGTCGAGCCCGCCGGCGTCGACGTCCATGAAGAGATAGCGGCCGCGCGTCGGCGTATCGAGGCAGCCGATGATGTTCATCGCGGTCGACTTGCCCGAGCCGGACGGGCCCATGATGGCGACGAATTCGCCGCGCTCGATGGTCAGATCGACGCCCGCCAACGCATCGACGCGGGCCTCCCCGGAGCCGTAGGTCTTCCAGACCTGTTCGAATCTGACGAGCGGATGGGCCACCTCTCAGGATCCCTGACGCGTGGAGAGGACGATCTGGTCGCCTTCGTCGATGCCCGAGAGGATTTCCGTCTTGCGCCCGTCGGTCGAGCCGGTCTTGACGCGGGCTTCCGCTGGCGCGCCGTCGCGCAGCACGTAGAGGATGCGACTGCCGTCCGCGGCCTGGACGGTCGCGGGGGGGCGGCTGCGCTGCATGCGTGGCATGAACAGGTTCTGGAGGCTGAAGCCGCGCGAGGCCTCGACAACGGGCGGACGGTAGCGGAACGCCTCGGTGGGAACGGTGATCACGCCCTTCACTTCTTTCGTGACCACGGCGACCGTCGCCGTCATGCCGGGCCGAAGCAGGAGATCCTTGTTGGCGACCGCGAGCTTGGCCTCGTAGGTCACAACGCCGTCGGTGGTGACAGAGGCAAAGGCGATGTCGCGGATCGCGGCATCGAAGGTCCGCCCCGGAAAGGCGTCGACGGTGAAGCTCGCGTTCTGGCCCTTTTTGACGGTGCCGATATCCGCCTCGTCGATCGCGGCCTCGAGTTCCATGTTGGCTAGGTCGGCCGCGATGACGAACAGCACCGGCGCGGAGAAGGAAGAAGCGACCGTCTGCCCCGGATCGACCGAGCGCGTCAGCACGACGCCGTCGATGGGCGCATAGATCGTGCTTTTCGCCAGATCCGCCTGCTGCAGTTTCAGATCGGCCTCGGCGATGGCGAGGCTCGCCTGCGCCGACGACACCGCGCTCGCCGCGCGGTCGCGCGCCGCGGTCGCGGTCTCGAGGGCCTGGTCGGCGACCATGCCGCGCCGCGCGAGGCTCGCGGTACGTTCCAGCGTGAGGTCGGTCTCCTTCAGCGTTACGCGCGCGTCCTCGACCTTGGCGCGCGCGGCTTCCACCGACGCTTCAGCCCGCTCGACCTGGGCCGCGAGGCGGGTGGTGTCGAGGGTAAGGAGGACGTCGCCTGTGGCGACCCGCTCGTTCTCGCTGACTTCCACCGTGCGCACGACGCCCGACAACTCGCTCGATACGTCGACCTGGGTGACGGGCTGCAGCGTGCCGGTGGCGGTGACGGTGGTGGTGATGTCGCCGCGCTCGGCGGGCGCCGTCACATAGGCCGGCTGGTCTGAGGAGCTTCCCGCAGACCAGTACCACCAGCCGCCGGCGGCGGCAGATGCGAGCACGATCAGAATGACTGTCCAACGGAACAGACGCCGGCGCGGAGCCTGCTTGCCGAGCGCCAGCGATGCCGCGATCTCGGGCGCGGGTGCCGGCTGCGTGCGGCTGACGACCTGATCCATGGCGAACGCTTTCTCGACTGCGGCAAGGCGCAGATATTGCTACCCTCTTAGACAAATCAGCCTTGATGCAGCGCAATACAAATTAAATCTGGTTCATCTTGCGCGCCCGCCCGCAGGCGGGACTCTGTGTTTTGCCGCGCAATTCGATTGAGCGCCGGTTCGCGGCCGGGCTATGAATCGGCATCGGATGATGGAGACCATGATGACCGGACGCCGCTATATGTTGCTCGACGTCTTCGCCGGCACGGCGCTGGAAGGCAATCCGCTGGCTGTCGTGCTCGACGCCGAGGGTCTCGACACCGCGCGGATGCAAGCGATCACGCGCGAGTTCAACCTGTCGGAAACAGTCTTCGTGCTGCCGCCGGAAAACCCCGCGCATGCGGCGCGAATCCGCATCTTCTGCCCCGAATACGAGATGCCCTTCGCCGGCCATCCGACCGTCGGCACGGCGGCGGCGCTGTGGCGCGAGCGCGGCCACGGCGATGGCGAGATCCTGGTGCTGGAGGAGAATATCGGGCCGGTGCGCTGCATCGTCAGCGGCGGGGAGGGCGCGGCCTTCGCCGAGTTCGACGTGCCGCAGATTTCGTCCGCGATGCCTTTCTCGCCCGACCCGGGGCGGATCGCCGCCGCGCTCGGGCTCGATCCGGCCGATCTCGGCTTCGACGGCCACGCCATCGGCGCCTGGTCGTCGGGCGTGCCCTATGTGACGGTGCCGCTCTCGGGACTGGAGGCGATGCGGCGCGTCAATTTCGACACCGATGCGTGGCAGGCCTTCGCGCCGGCCAAGACGAACGACGCCAAGGCGTCCGCCTATGTCTACTGCCGCGAGACGAGCCTTGCCGGAAGTTCCTTCCATGCCCGCATGTTCGTGGCGGCCGCGCCGTCCTACGAGGACCCGGCCACCGGATCTGCGGCCGCCGCCTTCGTCGGCGCCTTCGTCGCCAACGAACGGCCGGACGACGGCAGCCACGAGGTCTGGATAGAGCAGGGCATCGAGATGGGCCGCCCCTCGCGCATCCGCCTGGAGATCGACGTGGATGGTGGCAAGGCCACCGCCGCCCGCATCGGCGGCGAGGCGGTGATCGTGGGAAGGGGGGAGATTTATGTGTAGGCGGGTCGAGGGCCGTCCTCAGTCCAGACGTGGCAGTGGCCGGTCTTCACCGCTGCCGGCCCGGTGCGAAAAGTCGCCGGTGCGCCTCGCTCAGGACCGTCCGTCCGAACACCGTCAACGATGCCGGGCGGGACACGGTGTGGCTGGGCCAGTGCGCTCCAGCTTCGCCGGCTGGTGATTTCCGCGCCAGCACCAGCCATTCGAATCCGTGGTCGAGAAGCAGATAGCCGTCCAGGTCGAGGCGGCATCCGCTTTCCCGCGCGGCAAGGTCAAGCACGTCGCGTAGGGTCGATTCGTCGAAGACATGGTAGTGGTGGCGATCCCCGGCTTCAGTCCATGTGCGCGCCGTTTGTTCGACGCGCGGATCGTCCGGTGACCAATCCCACATGGTTCGGGCCATGTCCCGGTAGTGATCGAGGTTTCGCGCCGGTCGCCCGGCAGGATCGGTTCGATCAAGGAGCAGATGCCCGCGATCGGGAGGCATTCGCCGGAAATCGTAGTGGTTGCCCCGGTAGTTGGGGACGGAGAGGAAGAGCAACCCACCGCTTTTCAGGACGCGCAACCATTCGACGACGGCGCCAACCGGATCGTCGATATGTTCGAGCACGTGGTGCGCGATCAGGAAGTCCCTGCTGCCGTCGGCGTACGGTTCCAGGTCCGTCGCTTCCAGGACGTGTGCGAGTGGAACGAGCTTCCTCTCAGGCAGTGCGTAGCGCCGGACAAGGTGCTCGTTGGAAACGGCATCGACGTAGTCGACCGAAGCCTTCCGGGGATCGACCTTTGTCGGCACATACTGGGCGCCGATCTCCACGCCCCTTCCAACCAGCATGCGGCGTCCGAACCAGTCCCGGCAATGCCAGCGCAGGCGTGTTGCAACCTTGAGCAGGAACCTCCTGTCCGCCCTGACGCGACGATCACGGAAAGCGGTTTCCCAGGGCGGCAGCTTGGACTCGGTCATGTCGGATGCGCGGACAGAGGGTCGAGCCGAAGTGACAAGGCATCATCCGATAGAGTGCGGCCGGTACGCCGAGATGAAGCAGAACAGGCTGGTGGGTGCGACAGGGATCGAACCTGTGACCCGCTGATTAAGAGTCAGCTGCTCTACCAACTGAGCTACGCACCCGGGCCAGATGACGCGGCAACCGCGTCAGGTGCGGCTCTATAGCGAACCGGACCCCGGGTGTCCACCCCGCCCGGATGCGAATCTTGTGCCATGGCAAGCCGTCTTCCGACGGGGTGCCGGTTGCAGCCGCGGGGCAGGCGACGACGGTTGTTTACCCCGGGCCTGTCGGTCCTTCCGCCGCCGCTGGCGTGGTGCATGGCTGCTCCGTGGCGCTGCCGCCGGCGGCCTCGATCCGACATCGTGCCGCTATACGCCCGACGGGGCGAGCGCTGCTGCGCGGCGGGGAGGAATGACAATATGAACCAGGCGGTGCGAATCGACCGCTATGCGCCCGACGGCGGCTATGCGTGGACGCGGCTCGGTATTTCGCTGGCGCTCGCCACGATCGGCGGCGTCGGCATGTGGGCGATCATCGTCGTTTTGCCGGCGGCGCAGGCGGAGTTCGGCGCATGGCGCGGCGAAGCGTCGCTTGCCTATACCGCCACGATGCTCGGCTTTGCGCTCGGTAATGTGGTGACCGGTCGGCTGATCGACCGGATGGGGTTCCGGGTGCCGGCTCTGGTCTCGGCGCTGCTGGTCGGGGCCGGTTTCATGCTCGCTTCGCTGGCGCCGTCGATCGGCGTGCTGGCGTTGGCGCAGGGGCTGCTGATAGGGGCGGGATCGTCGTCGACCTTCGGACCGCTGATCGCCGACATCTCGCACTGGTTCGACCGGCGGCGCGGTATCGCGGTGGCGATCGCCGCCTGCGGCAACTACCTCGCCGGCGCGCTGTGGCCGATGGCGATGCAGCCGCTGCTCGCCGCCTATGGCTGGCGCGGCACCTATCTCGTCATCGGCATCGTCTGCCTGGTCACCATGATACCGCTGGCGGCGATGCTCGGGCGACGGCCGCCGCACCAGACGGGCGGCGTTGTGCGCACGCCGGTGGTGAAGGACATCGGCCTGTCGCCGGGTGCGATCCAAGCGCTGCTCGTCGTTGCCGGGCTCGGCTGCTGCGTGGCGATGTCGATGCCGCAGGTGCATATCGTCGCCTATTGCGCCGACCTTGGCTATGGCGTGGCGCGCGGCGCGGAGATGCTGTCGCTGATGCTCGCGACCGGCATCATCAGCCGGCTGGCCTCCGGCTTCCTCGCCGACCGGATCGGCGGCATCCGCACCATCCTCATCGGCTCGGTGCTGCAGGGCCTGTCGCTCCTCTTCTACATCCCGTTCGACGGGCTCGTCTCGCTCTACGTCGTCTCGGCGATGTTCGGACTGGCGCAGGGCGGCATCGTGCCGAGCTACGCCATCGTCGTGCGCGAATACATGCCGGCGAAGGAAGCCGGGCAGCGCGTCGGCATCGTCATCATGGCGACCATCCTCGGCATGGCGCTGGGCGGCTGGATGTCGGGATGGATCTACGACCAGACCGGTTCCTACGCGGCGGCGTTCCTCAACGGGATTGCGTGGAACCTGGTCAACGTCACCGCCATGGCGCTGCTTCTATGGCGCTCGATGCGGGGAAGGCCGGTAGCGGCCTGACCCTACAATGCGCGCACCGACACGGGTGCGGGTTTCTCGATCTCCAGCGGATTGCGCAGCGGCAGGCCGAAACCATCCGCCTCGATCTCGAACACGTCGCCCGGGCCGGTGCGGATGCCGTCGGCAAAGGACAGAGTCGCGGTGCCGAACATGTGCACGTGGACATCGCCCGGCTGACGGAACAGCCCGTATTTGAAGTGGTGGTGTTCGAGGTTGGCGATGGTGTGGGACATGTTGTCCTCGCCCGACAGGAAGGGCTTTTCCCATATGGTCACGCCCTTGCGGCGGATGCGCGAGCGGCCGCGCACGTCGGCGGGCAGGGGACCGACCAGCAGTTCCGGGCCGAAGGCGGCGTTGCGCAGCTTGGAATGCGCCAGATAGAGGTAGTTGACGCGTTCGGTGACGTGGTCCGAGAACTCGTTCGACAGCGCGAAGCCGACGCGGAAGGGAGTGCCGTCGTCGCCGATGACGTAGATGCCGGCGATCTCGGGCTCCTCGCCCGCGTCCTCGGCGAAAGCCGGTGAGATGAGCGGGGCGCCCGGCGCCGCGACCATCGAACCGTTGCCCTTGTAGAACCATTCCGGCTGGACGCCCGGCTCGCCGCCGCCGGGCTTGCCGGCTTCGAGGCCCATGCGGAACATCTTCATCGAATCGGTCAGCGTCTCCTCGCCCGTCTCCAGCTTCTTGTGCATGGCGTCACGCGCGGACGCCGAGCCGAGATGGGTCAGGCCCGTCCCGGTGAGGTGCAGGTGGGCGGGATCCGGGTGGTGGATCGGCGGCCGCACGCGGCCCTGGCGATAGGCGAGCTCGAGGTCGACGTCGGCGCCGAGCCCGCGCTGCAGCACGAGTTCGGCCAGTCCCTTGTTGGTGCGCGCGGCCTCGAGCGCCAGCGCATAGACGGATGCCGCGCCCTCCACCAGTCGCACCCGGTCTTCGTGGCGCGCCAGCACCCGGATGCGGCCGGTCTCGTCGACGATCTGGGACAAAAGCATCTGTCGTTTCCTTCCCGTTTCCCGGACATTGCCGGCAAAGCTCCGCCGTTCGCGGGGGCATCATCGCGCCGCCGCGTCCCAGGACGGGCTCGTGCTATTCCTCAAAAGGCGGTTTCGGACATCCTCCCGAATCTTACGCCTTCTTCTTGTTGTAGAGATCGAAGGCCACCGCGCCGAGCAGCACCAGGCCCTTGATGACCTGCTGCCAGTCGATGTTGATGCCCATGATGCCCATTCCGTTGTTCATGACGCCCATGATGAAGGCGCCGATGACCGCCCCCGCGACCTCGCCGACGCCGCCCATGGCCGACGCGCCGCCAACGAAGACCGCGGCGATGACGTCGAGCTCCATGCCCGCACCCGCCTTCGGCGTCGCCTGGTTGAGGCGGGCGGCGTAGATCAGTCCGGCCAGACCGGCGAGTGCGCCCATGATGGAGAAGATGTAGAAGGTGAGCCGCTCGGTGTTGATGCCGGAGAGCGCGGCGGCCTTGATGTTGCCGCCCATCGCGTAGATGCGGCGGCCGAAGGTCATCCGCTTGGTCAGGAAGACGAAGCCGGCGATCAGCACGCCCATGACGATCAGCACGTTGGGCAGGCCCTTGTACGAGGCGAACTTGTACATCAGGAACAGGATGATGCCCGCCAACACTACGTTCTTGGCGATGAAGAAACCGAAGGGTTCGGCCTCGTAGCCGTGGCTCTCGCGGTCGCGCCGGCTCTTCAGCGCGAACCACAGCATCAGCGCGACGATCAGGATGCCGATGATCATGGTGGTCGCATGCAACACGACGCCGGTGCCGGGCGTCGGGTTGCCAGTCGCGTTGGGCGTCGGCGCGACGATCGTCCAGGGGCCGATCAGGTCGGGGATGAAACCGGCCGACAGCATCTGGAACTCGGTCGGGAAGGGGCCGAGCGAGCGCCCGCCGAGCAGCCAGAGCAGCAGGCCCTTGAACACCAGCATGCCCGCCAGCGTCACGATGAAGGACGGGATCTTCATATAGGCGACGAAATAGCCCTGCGCGCCGCCGATCACGGCGCCGAGCGCAATGCACAGCGCCGCCGCGAGGAACGGATTGAAGCCGTAGTCGACCATCAGCACGGCCGCGGCCGCGCCGACGAAGCCGGCGACCGCGCCGACGGAGAGATCGATGTGGCCGGCGACGATGACCAGCAGCATGCCGAGCGCCATCACCACGATGTAGGAGTTCTGCAGCACCAGGTTGGTCAGGTTGACCGGCTTGAACAGGATGCCGCTGGTGGTGAACTGGAAGAACAGCATGATCGCGATGAGCGCGATGATCAGGCCGTATTCGCGCAAGTTCGACTTGATGGCGTCCTGCGCCGAGGCCTTGGCGGGGCTGCCGGCGGGTGCGGCGGTTTCCGTGCTCATGACGCGGCCCTTTCCAACTGTTCCTCCCGAGCCTGGCCGCGCATGATCGCCCGCATGATCTTCTCCTGGCTGGCCTCGGCCGCCTGCATTTCTCCGACGACGCGGCCCTCGTTGAGCACGTAGATACGGTCGCATATGCCGAGCAGTTCCGGCATTTCCGACGATATCACCAGGATGCCCTTGCCGTCCTCGGCGAGCTTTCCGATGATCGTGTAAATCTCGTATTTCGCTCCCACGTCGATGCCGCGCGTCGGCTCGTCGAGGATCAGAACGTCGGGATTGGCGAACAGCCACTTCGACAGCACGACCTTCTGCTGGTTGCCGCCCGAGAGGTTTCCGGCGATCTGGTAGACCGAGGACGATCGGATGTTGGTCCTTCGGCGGTATTCGTTGGCGACCTTCAGTTCGCCCATGTCGTCGATGACGCCGGCCTTCGACGACACCGCCGGCAGGTTGGCGATCGTGACGTTGTGCTTGATGTGGTCGATCAGATTGAGGCCGTAGACCTTGCGGTCCTCCGTGGCATAGGCGAGGCCGGCCGCGACCGCCTTGTTGACGGTCGACGTGTCCGCCTTCTTGCCGTGGAGGAATACGTCGCCGGTGATGTTCACGCCCCAGGCCCGGCCGAACACGCTCATGGCGAATTCGGTGCGGCCGGCGCCCATCAGCCCGGCAATGCCGACGACCTCGCCCTTTTTCACGTTCAGGTCGACGTTCTTGATCACCTGCCGTTCGGGATGAAGCGGATGATAGACGGACCAGTTCTTCACCTCGAAGATCGTCTCGCCGATCTTCGGCGAACGCGGCGGATAGCGGTTCTCCAGCGTGCGGCCGACCATCGAGGTGACGATGCGGTCCTCGGTCACGTCGGCCTTGTCCATCGTCTCGATCGTCTGGCCGTCGCGGATGACCGTGATCCTGTCGGCGATGCGTTTGATTTCGTTTAGCTTGTGCGAGATCATGATCGAGGTCATGCCCTGCGCCTTGAATTCGAGCAGCAGGTCGAGCAGCGCCTGGCTGTCCTTCTCGGAGAGCGAAGCGGTCGGCTCGTCGAGGATCAGGAGCTTGACGTCCTTGGCGAGAGCCTTGGCGATCTCGACCAGCTGCTGCTTGCCGGTGCCGATATTCGTGATCAGCGTGTCGGGATCCTCGCGCAGCCCGACCTTGCGCAAGAGCTCGCCGGCGCGGCGGCGGACCTTGTTCCAGTCGATCACGCCGGCCGTCGCCTGCTCGTTGCCGAGGAACATGTTTTCCGCGATCGAGAGCATGGGCACCAGCGCCAATTCCTGGTGGATGATGACGATGCCGACCTTTTCGGAGTCATGGATGCCGGTGAAGCGGCATTCCTTGCCTTCGAACTGGATGTCGCCGGAATAGCTGCCGATCGGATAGACGCCCGAAAGGACCTTCATCAAAGTCGATTTGCCGGCTCCGTTCTCGCCGCAGATCGCGTGGATGTCGCCGCGCCGCACCTGCAGGCTGACGTTCTCCAGCGCCTTCACGCCGGGAAACGTCTTGGTGATGTTGCGCATCTCGAGGATGATGTCGTCCATTGGCTCTCCTTTCCTTCTCCCCGTTTACGGGAAGAAGGTGGCCCGAAGGGTCGGATGAGGGGCGGCATGTCCATTCACGTGGTTGGCGCCGCCCCTCATCTGCCTGCCGGCATCTTCTCCCCGTGAACGGGGAGAAGAAGTCTCTTCGCCAGCCTACTTCAGTTCCTCGGCCTTGACATAGCCGGAGTCGACCACGACCGCCTGGTAGTTGGACTTGTCGACCGAGACCGGCACGAGCAGGTAGGACGGAACCACCTTGACGCCGTTGTTGTAGGTCTTCTCGTCGTTGATCTCGGGCTTGCCGCCGGAGAGCGCCGCGTCGACGAGCTTTGCGGTCACCTTCGCCAGTTCGCGCGTGTCCTTGAACACGGTCGAATATTGTTCGCCGGCGATGATCGCCTTGATCGAAGGCGTCTCGGCGTCCTGACCCGAAATGATCGGCCAGGGCTGGTCGGCGGTGCCGTAGCCGACGCCGCGCAGCGACGAGATGATGCCGCGGGAGAGGCCGTCATAGGGAGCCAGAACCGCATCGACACGCGAGCCGTCGGAGTAGTGGGCCGACAGGAGGTTGTCCATGCGGGCCTGCGCGACCGCGCCGTCCCAGCGCAGCGTGCCGACCTTTTCCATGCCCATCTGGCCGGACTTGACGACGAGGACGCCCTTGTCGATCAGCGGCTGGAGCACGCTCATGGCGCCGTCGTAGAAGAAGAAGGCGTTGTTGTCGTCCGGCGAGCCGCCGAACAGTTCGATGTTGAACGGACCCTGCTTCTCAGGATAGCCGAGCCCCTTGAGGATCGATTCCGCCTGCAGGACGCCGACCTTGAAGTTGTCGAAGGTGGTGTAATAGTCGACATTGGCGCTGTCGCGGATCAGGCGGTCATAGGCGA
>JAYSFJ010000027.1:0-34858 GCA_041913465.1 Mesorhizobium sp.
CAGACTAACTGGTGCTTTTCTGGCGCGGTGTGGTGCTCGCGATCCGGGCCGGGCTTACTCTGCTCGCCGCCGCGCCGCGGGTTGCCGCTGTAGGCGGCCGCTTCATCGGCGGCGAGCCGGCCGTGACGCAGGCCATGGCATCCTATGTCACGATCCGGCTCGTCTCGGCCCCTTTGGCGCTCGCCAACTATGCCATCCTCGGCTACCTGCTCGGGCGCGGCGAGGCCGGCCTCAGCCTCGCGCTGCAGCTCCTGCTCAACGGCGTCAACATTGCGATGTCGATCTGGCTCGGCCTGACGCTCGAATGGGGCGTGACCGGCGTGGCCTGGGGCACGGTGCTCGGCGAAACGATCGCCTTCCTTGCCGGCATGGCGTTTCTCCTCCGGCGCTTTGCCGGCCAGCCGCGCGTCCGCCGGACCGATCTTATGGCCCTCGCGCCGATCCTGCGCACCCTTTCGCTCAACCTCGACATCATGATCCGGTCCTTCGTGCTGGTCGGCGCCTTCGCGCTGATGACCCGGCAAGGCGCCCAGCTCGGGACACTGACGCTGGCCGCCAACGCCGTGCTGATGAACTTCTTCCTGGTCGGAGGCTACTTCCTCGACGGTTTCGCTACAGCCGCCGAACAGCTCACCGGCCGCTCGATCGGCGCGCGCCAGCAGCCGGCGCTGCGGCGCACGCTATGGCTGACCGCTACCTGGGGCTTCGGCACCGCCGCCGTCGTCACGCTGCTGTTTCTGGCCTTCGGCGACCGCATCATCGCGGTCATCACGACCGCGCCGGATGTCCGCGCCGTGGCGGGGATCTACCTGCCCTGGGCCGCGCTGACGGCGCTGACCGGCGTTCTCGCTTTCCAGATGGACGGCGTCTATATCGGGGCGACCTGGTCGAACGCCATGCGCAACATGATGCTCGTGTCGTTCGCCGCCTTCCTCGCGGCGCTGCTCGTATTGCCACAGATCCTCGGCAATCACGGCCTGTGGATCGCGCTCCACGTCTTCCTGCTCGCGCGGGGCTTCAGCCTGCTGGCGCTGCTGCCGGGGAGGGTGAGGGCGGCTTTCGCCTAATCCAGCTTGGTCGAGGCCCAGCGCTCGGTCGCGCTGTCGCGGATGTCGCGGATCGAGGCGAGACCTTCCTTCGCCGCATGGCGCGACAAGCCTGTGACGATCTCGCCGGGTAGGCCGGGTCCGGCGTAGATCATGCCCGTGTAGAGCTGAACCAGGTCGGCCCCGGCGCGGATCTTCTCCAGCGCGCTCTCCACCGAATCTATTCCGCCGACGCCGATCAGCGGGAAATCGCGGCCGAGCCGCCTCCGCATCCGCGCGAGCATGGCGGTCGAACGGCGGAAGAGGGGGCGTCCCGACAGGCCGCCGGCTTCCTGCGCGGTTCGCTTGTCCTGCAGGCCGGTGCGGGAAAGCGTCGTGTTCGACACGATCAGCCCGTCCAGTTTCTGCGCGAGCAGCTCGGCCGCGATATCGTCCAGGTCCGCATCGACGAGGTCGGGCGCGATCTTGAGGAAAATTGGCGTGGTCGCACCTGTCTCCGCGCGCGCCGCAAGCACCCGTGCGAGCAACTCGGCCAGCGCTTCGCGGCTCTGCAACGCGCGCAGGCCCGGTGTATTCGGCGATGAGATATTGACCGTCAGGTAGGATGCCGTCTTCGCGAAGGCGCGGACGCCTGCCTCGTAGTCGCCGATACGGTCGGCCGAATCCTTGTTGGCGCCGATGTTGACTCCGACGACCCCGTCGCCTTGCCGCTTCGCCAGCCTTGCCGCCAGAGCGGCGTGTCCCTCGTTGTTGAAGCCGAGACGGTTGATCACCGCGCGATCGCTCACCAGGCGGAAGATGCGCGGTTTCGGATTGCCTTGCTGGGGCAGCGGCGTGACCGTGCCGATTTCGGCAAAGCCGAAGCCGAGCCGCAGCAGTGCATCCGGCACCTCGCCGTTCTTGTCGTAGCCGGCCGCCATACCGAGCGGGTTGGGGAAGCGCAGCCCGGCCATATCGACGGCGAGCTTCGGATCGGCTTTCGGACAGGATGCCAGCGGAACGCCTGATTTGAGCGCCGCGATCGAGACGTGATGCGCTCTCTCGGGATCGAGTGCGAAGAGAAGCGGCTGGCCGAGCTTGAGCAGAGAGAACATCAGTTGCCTAGGTCTGGAAATGCATGCCTTCCGTCGGGACCGAGCGGAAGTTCCTTGACCCACAGCGCCGCCGAAACCGGCAAGGTCGCATAGAGATGCGGAAAAAGCGCGCCGCCGCGTGAGACCTCGTAACGCATAGCATCGCCGAATACGCCGTCGTCCACGGCTATCAGCAGCAGGTCGGCCTGGCCGGCAAAATGCTTCGCCGCGGTCTCTCTCGCCTGTTCGGCGGTCGAGAAATGGATGAAGCCGTCGGCGAGATCGATCGGCGCGCCTTCGAAGACGCCCTTCTCGAGGGCTTCTTCCCAAAGCGTTCTTGGCGCGATCTTGTAGATGATCTGTGACATGGCCGGGCTATAGACGAGGCGGTGCCGAACCGGAAGACGCGTCAGGTCGGCGGCGCGCCTGTCCACCGCATTTCCGGCGCAAAGACATGGCTCAATGGCGAAGCCAGCAGGAGGAACGCATGCGCATCGCAGGACTTGCCGCACTTGTTCTCGCCGCGACCGTTCCTGGCAGCCTCGCGCAGGACGCGGAGACGCGCTATTCGCTCGAGAAGACAGCGGATGGCTATGTCCGCATGGACACCCGCACCGGCGAGATGTCGCTCTGCACCGAGCGCGCCGGTCAACTGGTCTGCCGCATCGCCGCCGACGAGCGTAGCGCGTGGCAGGATGAGCTCGACCGCGTCACGCGCCGCCTCGACGAAGTCGAGAAGCGTCTGGGCGCGCTCGAAGCAGCGCCGGCGGCGCAGGATGCGCTTCCGACCGAGGAACAGTTCGAGCAGAGCCTGTCCTTCATGGAGAGGTTCTTCCGCCGCTTCATCGACATCGCGAAGGATCTCGAAGAGGAGTCCAGTTCTCCAAAGACGGACGCTCCGCCGCCTGGCAAGACCTGACTCGCCCAGAATTACCCGGCGACGGGCACTGAATAGGGTTCCAGCCCGGCCAGTTGAAGCAGCACGGATGCGGCGAAGAAGCCGACCGCGACGCCGAGCGTGATCTGGGCAAAGCGCCCATACACTTCGCGCATGACGGTCGCGAAGATCAGGCGGGCATGCGCCTCGGCGGGACGGCTGTTCTCGTCCAGATAGAGCCAGACCTCGCTGTGCTTGGGATTGCGCCCCGCCGCCGTGATGGCACGCCACAGCAGAACCAGCGCCATCAGCAGTGCGAGAACGGCGCCCGACCGGAATGAGGATACCGGTGCGAAGGAAAAGCCGACCATCACGCATCCGATGGCGAGCCAGCCGAACATCACGGCACGTCCGACACACTCGATCGCAACCTGCCTGATCCGTTCCATCAGGGTTCTCCGATAAGCCCCATGAGGACTGTGAAGGCAACCGAAGCCGCGCAGCAAATCACAATGCAGGGATGACGTTCACCGCGGGTGATTTGTTCCCGGGCGCTCGCGCACTTTCGTTATCGGCGCTCAGATATGCGGGGTGCCGCTACGGAAGGAAAAAAGAACCCGGCTCCATGGTCAGCCAGCCTCGGACGTGCTTACCTAGGGTTACATTCTGGGGATTGGGGGATTTCCATGCGTTTAACCGCAATGCTGCGGCGTGCCGCGCTTGCCACTCTTGCGGTCGTGTCGGCGGCCTGGGCCGGAACCGGGCTGGCGTCCGCGCAGGACATCACGGCCGCCAATCCGCGTATCGCGAACGGCCGGCTGGTGATCACCGGCACGACGCAGTCGGGCAACATGCTCGTACGGCTGGACGGCAAGGTCAATGCCGGCTTCCAGGTGCGTTCCAACAATGTGACCAAGGCCTTCACCTTCTCGGTCCTCTATCACCCCGGCGACTGCATCGTGACGCTGCAGAAGGTCAACCCGAACAACACGCTCGGCCCGGCGGCGAACTTCGTGGTCGCCGATTGCGGCCTGGGCTTCCTGCCGCGCGGCGTGTGGACGGCGGCGGCGAGCTACCTGCTGAACGACGTCGTCACCTTCGGCGGATCGAGCTGGCGGGCGAAGCGCGCGAGCCTGAACAAGCAGCCGGTGGCCGGTCTCGACTGGGAGCTGTGGGCCGCCAAGGGCGCGGCAGGTCCGATCGGCCCGCGCGGGCTTCAGGGCGTAGCTGGAGCGACAGGTCCGGCTGGCGCGGCGGGGCCGGCTGGCGTGGCCGGGGCGACGGGACCGACCGGCGCGACAGGGCCGGCTGGACCAGCAGGCGCTCAGGGTCCGGTGGGACCTCGCGGTCCTGGCTTGAACATGGTTGCCGCGACGTTCCAAAGCTCCAGTTGCCTCAACTTCGATCAGAATGCGCTGGTCGGAAGCCTTCAGCAAAACGGTGACTGCCTTGTCACCTTCGCGCCTGGCACGTTGAGTTATTATGGTACCCACTTCATCGAGTGTGGGAAAACCGGGCCGGGGAGATATCAGTTCAATCCCGATGGATCAGGGGCAATCTTCGTCACTCCTGACCTTAGCTCGAATTGCCAGAACGAGTTTCATCTGATGATTGTCGAGGCCACTCAAGCCGCTCCGACCAGCGGGAAGTCCGCCGCTACGCGCCCGTCGCGGGGTCGGCGCTGAAGCATGTGGCCGAGAGAGGGTGACGACAAGAACGAGAGGCTGGGGCGCAGCGAGCGAATCTGAGAGATTGCGACGCGCGCCGGGATTGTGACACGCCGCGCCACACCAGCGTGTTGGTCCAAGTTCGCCCCGCATCCGCCCGTGCGTCAGCCCATCCCGCCGCGCCGCGCCGCCGCCGGCAGATACTTCTGGATCAGCTGCTGGACATGGGCGTTGCGGCCATCGGCGCTCTCGCCGCCCATCACGGTGACGATCAGGCGCTTGCCATCACGATTGACCGAGGTGACGATGTTGAATCCCGACGCGCGGATATAGCCCGTCTTGATGCCATCGACGCCACCGGTCTCGAGCAGCTTGTTATGACCACGTACGATCTTGCCGCCATAGGCGAATTCGCGCGTCGAGAAGTAGGCGTAGTGGTGGGGGAAGCGCTGACGCAGCGCCATTCCCAGAAGCGCCATGTCGCGCGCGCAGGTCTGCTGGCCGGCGTCGGGCAGGCCGGACGCGTTCCTGAACGTCGTCTTGGACATGCCGAGCGCGCGAGCCTTGGCCGTCATGTTCGCCGCGAACTGCGCTTCCGAGCCGCTGAGATATTCGCCGACGGCAGCGGCGATGTCGTTGGCCGAACGCACCACCAGCGCACGGATGGCACTGTCGACGTCGATGGAGCCGCCGGGCTTGATCCCCATCTTCGTCGGCGGGCGCGATGCCGCGTAGGCAGAGATCGGGATCTGGGTCGATTTGCTGATCCGGCCGGAATCCAGCGCCTCGAACAGCATGTAGATGGTCATCATCTTGGTGAGCGAGGCCGGGTAGCGGATCTGGTCGGCGGAGGCGGAATATAGCGTGCGGCCGGTATTCGCGTCGACGACGATCGCCGCGTATTTCTCCGACTGGATTGGCTGTATCTGCAGGACCCGGGTCGGCGAGCCTGTCGTGCAGGCTGAAAGCAATAGAGCGACGGCCGCCGCCAGCGCCAGCCGCAAGATCGGTCGCATGTTCATTCCGGTCGCCGCCAACCCTCATGTCCCGCCGAAATGGCGGGCGATTTGCCCCTCGGCGCAACCTGTCGCGCCATCGCCTCGCCACGTCAACTCCGGCGCGACCTGTGCGAAGCAAATCCCTGTGAGTTCTACGGCCGGCGTTGCGCCCGCGCAGCGCAGCTCAGGCGCCCATACGTCCGGCGGCGTCTTTCCAGTCGTTCGTCGCCGGTGTTTCGGCATCCCAGAACGAGTTGCGCTGCGCCAGCGCCTTTTCCCAGGCGAGCGAGGTCTGCGCGATCACGTCGAGATCGTCGTATCGCGGCACCCAGCCGAGGGTCGACTTGAGCAGCGTCGGATCGGCGATCACGCAGGGCATGTCGCCCTCGCGTCGCGGCGCGAGATGTACCTCGATGCTGCGTGCGTTGGCCCGCTGCACCGCTTCGATCAGGTCGAGCACCGAATAGCCGTGACCGTAGCCGCAATTCGCCACGAGGTTGCCGCCGCCCGCGCGCAGATGAGCGAGCGCCAGCCGATGCGCCGCGACGAGGTCGCTGACATGGATGAAGTCGCGGATGCAGGTGCCGTCATGCGTCGGATAGTCGGTGCCGAACACCTCGATGCGGCTGCGTTTGCCCAGCGCGGCTTCGACCGCCACCTTGACGAGATGCGTTGCGCCACGCGTCGACTGACCGGTCCGTCCGCGCGGGTCCGAGCCGGCGACGTTGAAGTAGCGCAGCGCCGCGTAGTGAAACTCGTGCGCTCGGGCCGTATCGCGCAGCATCCACTCGGTCATCAGCTTGGACACGCCGTAAGGCGTTTCGGGAGCGAGCGGGTGGCTTTCCGGAACCGGATCCGAATTCGTCATGCCATAGACGGCGGCGGTGGACGAGAAGATGAAGTTCTTCACTCCGCCGCGCACAGCGGACTCGATCAGGTCCCGCGATTTGCAGGTGTTGTTGTCATAGTAGCCGAGCGGGTCGGCAAGCGATTCCGGCACCACGACCGATCCGGCGAAATGGATGATCGAGTCGATGTCGTGGCGGTGCAGGATCGTCTTGACCAGATCCTGGTCGCCTATGTCGCCGATGATCAGACGCGCTTCGCGCGGGACTGCCCAGCTGAAGCCGGTCGACAGACGGTCCAGAACCACGACCTCCTCGCCGTGGTCGAGCAGTTCCCAAGCCATGTGGCTGCCGATATAACCGGCGCCTCCCGTGACAAGTACAGCCATACTCAACACCCTTTGGCCGTCCCGGACCGGCAATGGGACCGGCCACCGGCAGTACCCGGTTCAGGAATACTAGCTCGAAAGGCTTAAGGAACCGTGCGCTCGCCGCCCGGCCCTGTTCGCGTTTGATCCAGGACAAGGCGACATCGGGTTGAAACCGGCATTTGGGAATAGCTGCCAGACCGGCAGCGTTTGCCGTGGCAATATGACCAAGAGCGGCGAATGGATTCCCTCCGTGTCCGGGATTATGTTCCGGCCGAATTGCAGGATCGAGGCATGAATTATCAGCGTTTTTTCCAGGAAGCGATCGACCAGCTCCATGCCGAGCGCCGCTATCGTGTCTTCGCTGACATCGAGCGCATCGTTGGATCGTTTCCCCGGGCAATCTGGCGCTCCGGCGCGGAAGCCAAGGAAATCACGGTCTGGTGCTCGAACGACTATCTCGGCATGGGCCAGCATCCGGATGTGATCGCCGCGATGCAGGATGCGGCCGGACGCATGGGCTCCGGCGCCGGCGGCACCCGCAACATCTCCGGCACCAACCATCCGCTGGTGGAACTCGAGGCCGAGCTCGCCGACCTGCACGGCAAGGAAGCCGGCCTCGTCTTCACCTCCGGCTTCGTCTCCAACGAAGCGGCGATCTCGACCATCGGCCGACTTCTGCCCAACTGCCTCATCCTCTCGGACGAGCTGAATCACTCTTCGATGATCGAGGGCGTGCGCCGCTCGGGTGCTGAGAAGAAGGTCTTCCGCCACAACGACGTGAAGCACCTCGAATCGCTGCTCCAGCAGGCGGGCCGCGAGCGCGCAAAGGTGATCGTGTTCGAGTCGGTCTATTCGATGGACGGCGACATCTC
This sequence comes from Mesorhizobium sp., assembly GCA_041913465.1. Lineage (GTDB taxonomy): Bacteria > Pseudomonadota > Alphaproteobacteria > Rhizobiales > Rhizobiaceae > Mesorhizobium_A. Next base: position 7,750 of record JAYSFJ010000027.1, read on the forward strand.
GCCGATCGCCGAAATCGCCGATCTGGCACAGCGCTACAACGCGATGACCTATATCGACGAGGTTCACGCAGTCGGCATGTATGGCGCCCATGGCGGTGGCATCACCGAGCGCGAAGGGCTCGCGGATCGCATCGACGTGATCGAGGGAACGCTGGCCAAGGCCTTCGGCACGCTCGGCGGCTACATCACCGGCACGAAGGCTATCATCGACGCGGTGCGCTCCTATGCGCCGGGCTTCATCTTCACGACGGCGCTGCCGCCGTCCATCGCAGCGGCCGCCACGGCCTCCATCCGCCATCTCAAGGCCTCTTGCGCCGAGCGCGAGGCGCAGCAGCGCCAGGCGGCGCGGACCAAGGAGATCCTGTCCGGCGCCGGCCTGCCGGTCATGCCGTCCGAGACCCACATCGTGCCGGTTCTGGTCGGCGATCCGGAGCTTTGCAAGCTCGCCACCGACCGCCTGCTAGGCGTCCACGGCATCTACATCCAGCCGATCAACTATCCGACGGTGCCGCGCGGCACCGAGCGGCTGCGCATCACGCCGACGCCGTTCCATTCGGACGGCCTGATCGACGGGCTGAAGGAAGCACTGGTCGAAACCTGGACGGCGCTCGGTATCCCCTTCACCGATACCCGCAGGCCGGGCGTCGAGAAGACCGAGCGGATTATTCCGCTGGTCGTCCCAAGCGCGGGCGGCTGAGTTCGCCCGCGATCAGCGTTCTCTGATCCACTGCGCCAGCCGGTTGGCCGATTCCTCGACCTGGTCGAGCCGGCGATGGAAGCAGATGCGGAAGAATCCTGCGCCATCCTTTTCGAACGCCGTGCCGGGCGCCAGCCCGACATTGGCCTGGTCGACGATGTCGAAGGCGGCCTGCCGCACATCGGTAATCCCGTCGATCGAGAAATAGAGATAGAACGCGCCCGCCGGCACGCTGAACCGTGCGCGACCGGTGTCGCGGAGGATCTTGCAGACGATGTCGCGGGCCTTGTGTGCCCGCTCCACCTGCGAGGCGATGAATGCGTCGCCCTGGTCGAGCGCGGCCACTGCCCCGCGCTGCATGAACTGCGCGACGCCGGAAGTCGAATACTGGATCAGGTTCTCGAACACGTCCTGCAGATCGGGGTGGACCTTGATCCAGCCGACGCGCCAGCCCGTCATGGCCCAGTTCTTCGAGAAGCTGTTGACGAAGAGGATGCGGTCCTCCGGCTCCATGACGTCCATGAAGGAGGGTGCCCGCCGGCCGCCGTAGTAGAACAGCGAATAGATTTCGTCGGCGATGATCCAGAGGCCTTTCTCGCGTGCCAGCGAAAGCAGCGCCTTCAGCGTGTCGATGTCGGCGGTCCATCCGGTCGGGTTCGACGGCGTGTTGACGAACAGCGCCCTGGTGCGCGGCGTGATCGCCGCCGTGACCTTGTCGACGTCGCAGGCCCATCCATTGTCCGACCAGTCCAGATGGACCGGAACGGGAGTGACCCCGGCTACCCCCGCTGCCGCGGCAAGGTTCGGCCAGGCCGGAGAGAGATAGGCCACCTCATCGCCCGCGCCGGCCACGGCGTCGATCGCCAGCTGGATCGACTGCATGCCCGAGCCGGTAACGAGGAACTCCTCGGCTGCGAAGTCGCGGCCAAAATGCCGCTTGTGATAGCGCGCCAGCGCCTCGCGCAATTCGGGAATGCCGCGTTGCCAGGTGTAGAAGGTCTCGCCGGCGGCGAGTGCCTCCATTGCAGCGCGGGTGATGAATTCGGGCGTCGGCAGATCGCCTTCGCCCGCCCAGAGCGGAATCAGTCCCTCCTTGCCGCGGCCGTGGTTCATCACGGCGACGATGCCGCTCTCCGGCGCGAGACGCGCTTCGGGGCGAAGGTAGGATGTGATTGGCGCGTGCAAGGGGGAGTATCCGGTTGGGCGAAGGCAAAGCCTTTAGCCGCTTTCGCCGCCGGAAAAAACAGAAATCCCCGGCAGGCCCAGTGCCGGGGATCGGTCTGCCGACGTATCCTGACGATCAGGCCTTCTTGGCCAGGAGATCTCGGATTTCCGTCAGCAGTTGCACGTCCGCCGGCGGCGGGGCGGCGGGCGCGGCGGGCTTTTCCTTCTCAAGGCGCTTGCGCAGGTTGTTCACCGCCTTGACCATCAGGAAGATGATCCAGGCGAGGATCAGGAAATTGATCAGCACCGTCAGGAAGTTGCCGTATGCGAACACGGCGCCCTGCTTGCGGGCCTCCTCAAGCGAGGTCGCGGTCACCGACGACGACAGTGGCAGGAAGTAGTTGGAGAAATCGAAGCCGCCGAAGATCGCGCCGACGATCGGCATGATGATGTCGGCCACGAGCGACGAGACGATCAGGCCGAACGCGCCGCCGATGATCACGCCGACGGCAAGGTCCATGACATTGCCTTTCGAGATGAACTCCTGGAATTCCTTCAGCATCTGGTCCCTCCATAATGCGGGTTTCGCCGGCAGCCACCGTTCCATCGGCCGTCCGATCGGCAAACCATAGCGGATTCCATTGCGTCGATAAGGGCAAATCGAACGGTTTTCCCGTCCGGTCCCAACGGTTTCCAGCTGAGGGGCTTCGCCGCCCTTGATCGCCGCGGCCGGAATGCGCAATGGTCGGGCACGACGCGCGACACGGAGGACATCGGGCGTGCAGGGTTGGGTCATCGTCATCATCGCGATCGCCTACGTCACGCTGCTCTTCGGCGTGGCGAGCCTTGGCGACCGCCGTGCTGCGCGTCTGGGATCCGGCCATTCGCGCCCCTACATCTACGCGGCGAGCCTGGCGATCTACTGCACGTCTTGGACTTTCTTCGGGTCGGTCGGCCTCGCCTCCGAACGCGGGCTCGAATTCCTTGCGATCTATATCGGGCCCGCCCTTGTCTTCATCTTCGGCTTTCCGCTCCTTCGCCGGGTAATCCGCCTGGCGAAGTCCGAGAAGCTCACCTCCGTCGCCGATTTCCTCGCCGCCCGCTATGGCAAGAGCTTCGCCGTCGCCTCGATCGCCACGATCATCGCCACCGTTGGCGCCATCCCCTATATCGCCCTGCAGCTCAAGGCGATCTCGGGGTCCGTCAGCCTGATGGTCGAGCACTACAACGGCGCCCCTCCGTCCTTCGACTTCTTCATCGGCGACGTATCGCTCGCGGTTGCCTTCCTGCTTGCCGTCTTCGCCGTCCTGTTCGGCACGCGCCACGCCGACGCCACCGAACATCAGGACGGGCTGGTGCTGGCGGTGGCGGTAGAATCGATCGTCAAGCTCGCCTCGTTCCTGGCGATCGGTCTCGCCGCTACATTCCTGTTCCTGGGTGGATTCGAGGGCTTCGTTGCCGCCACGTCCGCGAACAGCCAGGTGGCAGAAGCGGCCAGCTACCAGACCTCACCCTCCACCTGGATCGTCCTCACGGTGCTGAGCGGCTTCGCGATCGTTCTCCTGCCGCGCCAGTTCTACGTCACCATTGTCGAGAACCGCGGCGAAGGCGAACTGCGCACGGCGACCTGGCTCTTCCCGCTCTACCTGGTTCTCATCAACCTGTTCGTCCTGCCGATCGCGTTCGCCGGGTTGACCATCGTCGGGGGCGAAACGTCTGCCGACCTGTACGTCCTCTCCGTCCCGCTGCTCGCGGGGCATGACTTCCTGGCGCTTGCCGCCTTCATCGGCGGCCTGTCGGCCGCGACCGCGATGGTCATCGTCGAGAGCGTGGCGCTCTCCATCATGATCTCGAACGACCTGGTTATCCCGATCTTCGCCCGCGGGATGCTGCGCCCGACGGACCGGCGGCGGGAAGACCTCTCGACGGTAATCCTCAATATCCGCCGAGCCGCGATCTTCATCGTTCTGTTCGCTGCCTTCCTCTATTATCGCGAAGCGACCACCAACACGCGGCTGGCCTCGATAGGCTTGATGTCTTTCGCGGCGATCGCGCAGTTCGCGCCGGCCTTCGTCGGCGGGCTGGTGTGGCGCGGGGCCAATTCGCGCGGCGCCATCCTCGGCATGGTGGCCGGTTTCGCTGTCTGGACCTATACGCTGCTTGTCCCGTCGCTGTTGCCGCCCGACACCGGCTTCGTCGCGAATGGCGTCTTCGGCATCGCCGCGCTGCGCCCGCAGGCCCTGTTCGGCACCGCCGGCGAACCCCTGAACCACGGCGTCCTGTGGAGCCTCGCGATCAACACGCTGTTCTTCGTGCTGGGCTCGCTGTCGCGGGCGTCGAAGCCGCTCGAGCGCATCCAGGCCGCTCTCTTCGTGCCGCGCGACCAGAACCCCATGCCGAGCCTGCGCCGTTTCCGCACCGCAGTCACCGCCAACGATCTGCGCGAGACGATATCACGCTATCTAGGCGTTGAACGGACGGAGCGCTCTTTCGAGACATTCGAGAAACAGTCCGGCGCGCGCATCGTCGGATCGGAGCCGGCGAACACGGCGCTTATCCGCTATTCGGAACAGCTGCTGACCAGTGCCGTCGGCTCTTCGTCGGCGCGGCTGATCCTGTCGCTCCTGTTCCAGCGCAACGACAAGTCCTCGCGCGACGCCTTCCGCCTGCTGGATGACGCATCGGAGGCGCTGCAGCAGAACCGCGACCTGCTTCAGATCGCGCTCGACCAGATGGCGCAGGGCATCACCGTCTTCGACCGCGATTTCCGGCTCACCTGCTGGAACCGCCAGTATCGGGCGTTGTTCGACCTGCCGGAGGAGCTTGGCCAGGTCGGCGTGTCGCTGAGCCAGATCCTCGACCTGCTCGTTCAGCGTGGCGATCTCGATCCCGGCTCCGAGACGACGCTTCTCAATCGCCTGTCGACCTACGACCAACCCTGGCAGATCGAGTTGAAGACGAGCGGACGGACCGTCGAGCTGCGGTCGAACCCGATGCCGGACGGCGGCATGGTCGCGACCTATGCCGATATCACCGCGCGCGTCCATGCGGACAACGCGCTGAAGGTGGCCAACGAGTCGCTGGAGCAGCGCGTCGCCAGCCGCACGGCGGAGCTGACCCGCGTCAACCGCGAACTGGCCCAGGCGCAGATGCTGGCCGAGGAAGCCAATCTCGGCAAGACGCGGTTCCTCGCCGCCGTCGGACACGACATCCTCCAGCCGCTCAACGCGGCGCGGCTCTATTGCGCATCGCTGATCGAGCGCACGCGCAGGAAGACCGAGAGCGAGGCGGCGGCCAATATCGATTCGGCGCTCGATTCCGTCGAGGCGATCCTCGGCGCGGTGCTCGACATCTCCCGCCTCGACGCGGGCGCGATGAAGCCGCAGGCGACCGTTTTCAGCCTCGAGGGGCTGCTGCGCCAGATCGGCACCGATTTCCACCCGCTGGCGCGCGAAAAGAACCTGCGGCTGCGGATCGTTCCGTCCAGCATCGCGGTGATGACGGACCGCAACCTGTTCCGCCGGCTTCTGCAGAACCTCGTCTCCAACGCCATCAAATACACCCGCTCCGGGAGCGTGCTGGTCGGTGCCAGGCGGCGGGGTTCGCTCGTCGAGATCCAGGTCGTCGATACCGGCATCGGCATACCGGCGGACAAGCTGAACACAGTCTTTCAGGAGTTCCTGCGTCTGGACGAGGGCGCGCGCGAGGCGCAGGGACTGGGGCTGGGCCTGTCCATCGTCGACCGCATAGCCCGTGTCCTGCGCCTGGAACTGCGGCTCGGGTCGACGGGGAAGGGCACGACCTTTTCCGTCCTGCTGCCGATTTCGGCGGCGCAGGAGCTCGCGGTTCCGGAGCGCGGCCGGATCGAGAGACAGGGCGCATTCTCCGTCGACGGTATGGTTGTCTACTGCATCGACAACGACGAGCGGATTCTCGAGGGCATGCGCCTGCTTCTCGAAGGATGGGGATGCCGGGCCGTGACCATTTCGGGCACAGCCGCGCTCAATGCGATGGATGCGAAGGATCTGCCGCAACCCGATATCGTGTTCGCCGACTACCACCTCGACGACGAGACGGGTTTCGACCTCATCGCCAGCCTGCGCCTACGCTTTGCGACCGAGGTGCCCGCGGTGCTGGTCACGGCGGACCGGTCGGCTGACGTGCGCCAGCAGGCCGCCAATCTGGACATCCCGATCCTCAACAAGCCGGTGAAGCCCGCGGCCCTGCGATCCATGCTCGCCCGCCACCAGCACGCCGCCGCAGCCGAGTGAGTCTTGGCCGCAGGATAAGTCAGGCCGCCGGCAGCGGTTCGGCCCCGATCTTCGACAGCTGGATCACCGCCTGGGTGCGGCTGTCGACGCCAAGTTTCTGCAGCACCGCCGACACATGCGCCTTGATGGTCGCCTCGGACACGCCGAGTTCGTAGGCGATCTGCTTGTTGAGCAGGCCTTCGGCCAGCATCGACAGGACGCGCGATTGCTGCGGGGTGAGCGACTGCAACCGCTGGATAAGGTCAGAGATCTCCGGATCTGCCTCCACACCGAGATCGATGTCGCTGGGCGACCAGATGCCCCCGGCAAGCACCGTGCTGATCGCTTCGCGGATATGCTCCATGCTCGACGATTTCGAGATGAAGCCGGAGGCTCCGAGGCTGAGTGCCCGGCGGATCGTTTCGGGATCGTCATGTGCCGACACGATCACCACAGGCACGCCGGCCTGGATGCCGCGCAGCGTCACGAGACCGGACAGGCCGCTGACACCCGGCATGGCGAGATCGAGAAGGATGAGATCGAGGTCATCGTTGGCGGCGACAATCGAGCGCGCGGTCTCGAAGTCGCCGGCTTCGAGAATTTCCGGCTCGCCGCCGATCCCGGCAAGCGCCTGCTTCAGCGCTCCACGAAACAGCGGATGATCGTCGGCGATCATGAACCTGACGCCTGCTGCCACCCGATCCTCCCGGTTCTCCGTCGATCTGCCGCCGACGGTATGAATCACAAGTCTATGCTGTCGGCGAAGCAATTCAAGCGCCACATGACCAGTTGAGCGACACCTCCGCCGGTTTCCATTGTTTCAGAGGCCGTGTCCCGCCGCGATCCGTGACAGTTCGCGCTGATGCCGGTGCATCGCCTGGAAGATTGCATAATCGCGGTCGAAGGCGGCGCGAGCGGACGGGTCGGGCAGGCGCCGCCGTTCCGGTTGCCGCATCTCGCGGCACGCGGTCGCCACGTCGACGTGGATGCCGGCTGCCGCGGCTCCCGCCATGGCCGTGCCGAGCAACACCGCGTCCTCCGCTTCGGTCTCCGCCACGGCGACGCCGGTTGCTCCCGCATAGAGTTCCATCAGCAGCGGGTTGCGCGTATGGCCGCCAGTGACGTGTAGGGATTCGATCCGGTAGCCGTGCGCGTTCATGTGGTCGAGGATCTGCCGCACGCCGAGCGCAATCGACACGGCGGCTCGCCAGTAGAGCCGGCACAATCCGTCGAACGAGGCGTCGAGGGTGAGCCCGCTGATCGCGCCGGTCGCGTGCGGGTCGGCAAAGGGCGAGCGGTTGCCGTGGAAGTCCGGCAGGACATGCAGGTGGGGCGCAAGATGGGGCTCGGCCGCGCGCAACTCGCCGATCCGGCCGATGATCCGCGCATGCATCCGCGCGTCCGGCTCCCCGCCCTGTCCGTGCAGGCGTATGATGTGGTCGAGCAGTGCGCCCGTCGCGGATTGGCCGCCCTCCGATTGCCACAGGCCGGGCAGCGCCGTGCCGAAGTAGGGACCCCAGATGCCGGGCACGATGCGCGGATCTTCGGAGAACGCCATCACGCAACTCGACGTGCCGGCGATCAGCGCCAGATGCCTGTCGGCGGTCTCGGCAGCATGCGCGCCGATCACGCCAAGCGATCCGGCAAAGGCGTCGATCAGCCCGGTGCCGACCCGGCAGGATGCGGGCAAGCCGAGGTCGCGCGCCGCCGCGCTGGTCAGCGTTCCAATCGCCGTGCCGACGGCTGTCGCCTCGTCCGGCAGGCCGCCCCGCGCCAGCATGTCGCCAAGGCCGACCGCCTCGAAGAAGTCGCTCCGCCAGCCGCCGTCATGCGCGAGATAGGTCCATTTCGTCGTCAGCGTGCACTGCGACCGGGCGGCCGAGCCGGTCGCCTTCCAGGTCAGGAAGTCGGCAAGGTCGAAGAAATGCCCCGCTGCGTTCCACGACGATGGCAGGTTCCGCTTCAGCCACATCAGTTTCGGCGTCTGCATTTCAGGCGACATAACCCCGCCGATGTGGTCGAGCACGGGATGGCCGGTAGCAGTACATTCGTCGGCCTCGGCAAGCGCCCTGTGGTCGAGCCAGACGATCGTGTCCCACCGGCTCTCTTCACTGGTGGATACGCTGATCTGGCGTCCGTCCGTGCCGCGTACGACGAGGGAACAGGTTGCGTCGAAGCTGATCGCGGCGACGTCCTCCGGCCGGGCGTCCGCCTTGGCCCTGGCCGCCTGGACGGCGCGGCAGACAGATCGCCAGATATCCTCGGAATCGTGTTCCGCATGGTTCGCGGCCGGCCGGTTCATCGCGATGGGATGCTCGCCACGGCCGAGCAGTCGACCGGAAGCATCGAAAAACCCGGCACGAGCGCTGCCGGTGCCGACGTCTACGGCGCAGATCAGGCCGCCCGTCACGTCAGGTCGCCGGCGCGCTCGAAAGGATCAGGTCGGGAAGGAGCCGCATGTCGTCGAAGACGGCGTCCGGATCGAGCGCCTCGACCGCCGCGCGAAGCCCGCTTGGCGCGGCGTGGGTTCCTCCCGTGAAGGCGAGCACACGCATCCCGGCGCTCTTCGCTGCCTGTATGCCGGCCGGGCTGTCCTCGATCACGACGCAATCCTGCGGCCGCGCGCCCATGTCTCGGGCGGCGTGGAGGAAAAGGTCGGGCGCCGGCTTGCCGTGCTTCACCATGGTGGAACTGTATATGTGCGGCTCCAGGCTTTCCAGTAGGCCGGTGAGCGACAGGGAAAGCCGTATCCGCTCCGGCTTGGACGAAGAGGCGACGCAGCGGCTCCCGGGCAGGCGCGCAAGCGCGTCGGCAATGTGCGGGATCGGCCTCAGGTCGCGGCGGAAGCGGTCGTTCAGCCGCTCGCGCAATTCCGCCAGGTGCATGTCGGTCACCTGGAGCCCGAAATCGTCGTGCATGATCGACACGATCGTCGCCATCGAGCGGCCGAGGAAGCGCACATAGGCGAGTTCGGTTGCCAGCGGCGCGCCGAGCTCGATGAAATAGGTGGTCAGGACGTCAATCGACAACGGCTCGCTGTCGACCAGCACGCCGTCGCAGTCGAAGATGACAAGGGCAGGCCGGTCGCTCATCCAACCATCCGTTGCGACGCGTGCTCTCTGCCGGTCGCCTTGTTGCGGCGATGTCTTGTCTACGATCCGAGGTAGCGGCGCAAGGTCGCCTCCGTGCCGTCGGACCAGAGGCTGTCGAGCCATTGTGCAAAGCTGGTGTGGAATACCGGTGACCGGCCTACGGCGCCGTAGATGTCGTCCATCGCCAGCCAGGCCGCCGGCTCCGATTTCGCGACACGCGAGATCGACTGCAGCCGTCCCCAGGCCGGGTCGTTGGGCGCGATTGGGCTGCCACTATCGCTGACACCGTAGCAGTAGCGGCACCATAGCGCCGATTCGAGCGCCAGGCCCGATATGCCTTCGCCGCGGGCGAGCCGGTCGGCGATGGTCGGAACGATGAACTTGGGCTGGCGGTTCGAGCCGTCGAGGCAGAGCCGGCGAACCGTGTCGCCGATCTTCGGGTTGGCGAAGCGCTTCTCGATCAGGTCGTAGTAGTCCGCCAGGCTCGTGTTCGGCACGGGCGGCAGCACCGGAATGATCTCCTCGCGCTCGACCTTACGCAGGAAGCCCAGCACCAGCGGGTTCTCCATCGCCTCGTGGACGAACTCGATGTCCATCAGGCCGGCCGGATAGGCGATGACTGCATGGCCGCCGTTGAGGATGCGTATCTTCATGTGCTCGTAGGGGGTGACGTCCGGCACGAACTGAACCCCGACCTTTTCCAGCGCCGGGCGGCCGGCCGGGAAGTTGTCTTCCAGCACCCACTGGCGATAGGTCTCACAGAAGACCGGCCAGTCGTCCTCGATGCCGAACTGTTCCGCGGCGATCCTGCGTTCACGCTCGCCGGTTGCAGGTGTGATCCGGTCGACCATGCCGTTGGGAAACGCGATCTCGTTGCGGATCCAGCCGGCCAGTGTCGGGTCGGAGAGTCTGGCCAGTCCCACCACGGCGTTGCGCGTCACCACGCCGTTGTGGGGGATGTTGTCGCAGGACATCACGGTGAAGGGCTTCACGCCCGCCGCGCGTCGTCGTTTGAGGCCTGCGACGATCAGGCCGAAGACTGTCTTCGGCGCGTCCGGATTGGCGCCGTCGGCGATAATCGCCGGATGCGCGGCGTTGAACGAACCGGTTGCCGGGTCGATGAAATAGCCGCCCTCCGTGATGGTCAGCGACACGATGCGGATGGCGGGGTCGGCGAGCCGCGCGACGATCGCGCCGGTGTCGCCCGGCTCCAGGTAGTCGATCATGGCGGCGGTGACGCGCGCCGACATGTGGGTGGCGTCCTGCTCGACGACGGTGGTCAGCCAGTCCTGCCGCTTCAACCGGTCTCGCCCCGCGGCGTCCGCCTCGAGCACGCCGGCGCCGACGATTGCCCAGTCGCGATCATCGCCGAGATTGAAGAGATCGTCGAGATAGACGGCCTGGTGCGAGCGATGGAAGTTGCCGACCCCGAAATGCAGGATACCGCCGCGCAGCGCCGCAGCATCGTAGCGCGGCGCTGCTACGCCGTCGGGCAGCATGTCGAGGTTCCGGGCGGTGAGCTTGATCGGCATCCGGCGGTCCTCAGCTCATCCAGTTGCCGCCGTCGACATTGTATGTCTGGGCGACGATGTAGTCGGCTTCGGCCGACGCCAGGAACACGGCCATGCCGGTAAGGTCCGCAGCCGTACCCATCCGGCCGTACGGCACCGAGGCGCCGACCTGCCTCTTCTTCTCGCCCGGCTTCAGTTTCTCGTATTTCGCGAACAGCGCATCGACATGGTCCCAGTGCTCGCCGTCGACGACGCCGGGCGCGATGGCGTTGACGTTGATGCGGTGCTTGATCAGGTCGAGCCCGGCCGACTGGGTCAGCGAGATGATCGCCGCCTTGGTGGCGCAGTAGACGCCGACGAGTGCTTCGCCGCGGCGGCCGGCCTGGCTCGCCATGTTGATGATCTTGCCGCCATGGCCCCGCGCGATCATCGATTTCGCCGCCGCCTGCAGCGTGAACAGCGCGCCGGCGACATTGACCGAGAACAGCCGGTCGTAGCTCGCCCGCGTGATCTCGACGATCGGTGCCAGGTCGAACAGGGCGGCGTTGTTGATCAGGATGTCGATCCCGCCGGCCTCCGCCTCGACCGTCTTGATCGCGGCGTCGATGGACTCCTGTTTCGCCACATCGAGGGCCACGGCATAGGCGGCAGGTCCGATCTCGCTCGCCGTGGCTCTGGCGGCGCCGAGATTGATATCGGCGATCGCCACCGTCGCGCCTTCACGCACATAGGCTTCCGCGAAGGCGCGCCCGATGCCGCGCGCGGACCCCGTGATCAGCGCCGATTTGCCTTCCAGGCGCATTAGCGGATCGCCTTTCCGTCGTTGTCGAAGCGGTGCAGCTTGGCTGCGTCCGGCGTCAGCCAGATCTCGTCGCCGTGGGCCACCTTGATTTCGCCGTCCGCTCTCACGGTCAGCGGGCCGACCTCGGAGTGCACGTGCAGGAACGTGTCGGAGCCGAGATGCTCGGCGACGCCCACGGTTGCCTTCCATTCGCCGGGCGTGGTCGTCACGCGCAGGTGCTCGGGCCGGATGCCGATCGTGGTGGCGTTGTGTTTAGCAGCCGCGGTACCGGTCACCAGGTTCATCTTCGGCGAGCCAATGAAGCCGGCGACGAAGAGGTTCTTGGGCGCTTTGTAGAGCTCCATCGGCGAGCCGACCTGCTCGATGTTGCCGGCGTTGAGCACGACGATCTTGTCCGCCATCGTCATCGCCTCGACCTGGTCGTGGGTGACGTAGATCATCGTCGTCTTGAGCTGCTGATGAAGCTCGGTGATCTCCAGTCGCATCGTCCCGCGCAGGGCGGCGTCGAGGTTCGACAGCGGCTCGTCGAACAGGAAGGCCGACGGCTGGCGCACGATGGCGCGGCCGATCGCGACGCGCTGGCGCTGCCCGCCCGACAGCTGGCCCGGGCGCCGCTCGAGATATTTGGTGAGGTTCAGCGTCGCGGCCGCCGCCTTCACCTTGCGGTCGATCGTCGCCTGGTCCTCGCCCGCCATCTTGAGTGGGAAGGCGATGTTCTTCGCCACCGTCATGTGCGGATAGAGCGCGTAGGACTGGAACACCATCGCCAGTTTGCGCTTGGCCGGCGCCTCGTTGGTGACGTCGCGCCCGTCGATCTCGATCGTGCCGCCGCTGGTGTCCTCCAGCCCTGCGATCAGGCGCAAGAGGGTCGACTTGCCGCAGCCCGACGGTCCGACGAACACGACGAACTCCCCGTCCTCGATGACGAGATCGATATCGGGGATGATGTTCGTCGCCCCGAAGGATTTCGACACGTTCCTGAGCGTGATGTTGCCCATTTCAGTCCCTCCCGGATGTCTTTGGGCGCTACTTCACGGCGCCGAAGGTGAGCCCGCGCACCAGCTGCTTCTGGCTGAACCAGCCCATGATCAGGATCGGCGCGATGGCGAGCGTCGAGGCTGCCGACAGCTTCGCCCAGAACAGCCCCTGCGGACTGGAGAACGACGAGATGAACGCGGTCAGCGGCGCGGCCTCCGTCGTGGTCAGCCGGATCGTCCAGAACGCCTCGTTCCAGGCCAGGATGATGTTGAGCAGCATGGTCGACGCGATGCCGGGCACCGCCATCGGCGTCAGCACGTAGACGATCTCGTTCCACAGCGAGGCGCCGTCCATTCGGGCTGCCTCGAGGATCTCGCCGGGGATCTCGCGGAAATAGGTGTAGAGCATCCACACCACGATCGGCAGGTTGATCATGGTCAGCATCAGCGTGAGGCCGATGCGGCTGTCGAGCAGGCCGAGGTCGCGGAAGATGATGTACATCGGGAACAGCACGGCCACCGCCGGCATCATCTTGGTGGACAGCATCCACATCAAAACGTCCTTGGTCCGCTTCGTCGGCGAGAACGCCATGGCCCAGGCGGCGGGGACGGCGATCAGCAGCGCGAGCAGCGTCGAGCCGACCGACAGGATCACCGAATTCATGAACGGCTTGAAGTAGTTGTACTGGCCTTGGACCTCGCGATAGCTCTCCGTCGTGAAGGACGGGATCAGCTTGAAGCCGGCAATCGCCTCGGTCTCCGATTTGAACGAGGTAATGATCGTGTAGAGGATCGGGAAGAAGATGATCAGCGCGACCGCCCATGCGGCGACCGTGGCGACGACCTTGTGCCGTGTCGTGACCTTGCGAGCCATGATCGTCTCCTCACTTGTCCAGGTTCTTGCCGACCGCGCGCATGGCGAAGAAGGCGACGATGTTGGCGAGGATGACGGCGATGATGCCGCCGGCGGAGGCCTGGCCGATTTTGAATTCCAGCGACGCCTTCTGGTAGACGAGGAAGGGCAGGTTGGTGGAGGCGTAGCCCGGCCCGCCATTGGTCGTGACCAGGATCTCGGCATAGACCGCGAGCAGGAAGATCGTCTGGATCAGGATCACGACGGTGATCGCCCGCGACATGTGCGGCAGCGTCAGGTACCAGAAGCGGGCGAGAGCCCCGGCACCGTCCATCTCCGCCGCCTCCCTCTGCTCACCGTCGAGCGATTGCAGCGAGGTCAGCAGGATCAGCGTCGCGAAGGGCAGCCATTGCCAGGCGACGATCATGATGATCGAGAACAGTGGATACTGAGCGAACCAGTCGACCGGCTGGAGGCCGAGAAAGCGGGCGAGGTCGGCGGTGACGCCGTAGCCCGGATGCAGGATCATGTTCTTCCACACCAATGCCGCGACCGGCGGCATGACGAAGAACGGCGAGATCACCAGGATGCGCACGATGCCCTGGCCGAAGATCGGCTGGTCGAGCAGGATCGCCAGCAGGATGCCGCCGACGATGGTAATCAGGAGCACCGCGCCGACGATGATCAGCGTGTTGAGGATGGCGAAGAAGAAGGCCGGGTTGGAGTAGAAAAGCGCATAGTTGGCGAAGCCGACGAAACCGTCGCGGATCGGATTGAGCGGGTTGTACTGCTGGAACGATAGCCACAGTGTGATCACCAGCGGCACGATCATCCAGATGAACAGCAGCACGACCGACGGCGCCATCATAAGGCGGGCGAGTGTCTGGGTCTGTCGCGTGGCCATAGCGTTCCTCCTCGGATGTTTCGTCTCGTAACCGACGGAAGCACCCCCTCACCGACCGGCTTCGCCGGCCACCTCTCCCCCTGCCCGGGGGAGAGGAGACGCCAGTCGCCGAAGCTGCGACTCCTCGCCCCCATGGAATGGGGAAGAGGTGGATCGGGCGAAGCCCGAGACGGTGAGGGGGATTTCCGCCCAGACTTCCGGAAAAGGTGGCCGCCCGGACGGATCCGGACGGCCGAGGCACCGGGAGGATGCCTATTGGATGTAGCCGCCTTCCTTCATCGTCGCGGTGGCGGCGTCCTGTGCCTGCTTGAGCGCATCGTCGACCGACATCTGGCCGGCGAGTGCTGCCGAGAACAACTGGCCCACGGTCGTGCCCAGGCCCTGGAATTCGGGGATCGCGACGAACTGGACGCCCGTGTAGGGTACCGGCTTGACGGTGGGCTTGGTCGGGTCGGCGGCATTGATCGAATCGAGCGTCATCTTCGCGAAGGGCGCCGCCTTCTGGTATTCCGGATTGGCATAGAGCGAAGTGCGGGTGCCGGGAGGCACGTTGGCCCACCCTTCCTTGGAGGCGACGAGTTCGGCGTAGCCCTTGCCGGTGGCCCAGGCGATGAACTTCTGCGCGGCCTCTGCCTTCTGCGTGCCGGCCGGCACGCCGAGCGACCAAGCCCAGAGCCAGTTGCCGCGCTTGCCGAGCCCGGTGTCGGGAGCGAGTGCATAGCCGACCTTGTCAGCGACGGTGGAGTCCTTCGGATTCGAGACGAAGGAGGCCGCGACCGTGGCGTCGATCCACATGCCGCACTTGCCCTGCTGGAACAGCGCCAGGTTCTCGTTGAAACCGTTGGACGATGCGCCCGCGGGCCCGGCATCCTTCATCAGGTCGACATAGAACTGCAAGGTGTTCTTCCATTCGGGCTGGTCGAACTGCGGCATCCATTTCTCGTCGAACCAGCGCGCGCCGAACGAGTTGGCCGTTGCGGTGAGAAACGCCATGTTCTCGCCCCACCCGGCCTTGCCGCGCAGGCATATGCCGTTGATGTCGGCGGCCCGGTCGGTCATCTTGCGAGCCGCATCGGCGACGAATTCCCAGGTCGGCGCATCGGGCATCTTCAGCCCGGCCTTCTCCATCAGGTCGGTGCGATACATGATGAAGGAGCTCTCGCCGTAGAACGGGGCGGCGTAGAGCTTCCCATCGACCGACAGGCCGCCGGCGATCGCCGGGATGATGTCGGCGGCGTCGTAGTCGGCGCCGAGATTGTCGAGCGGCAAGAGCCAGTTCTGCTTTGCCCAGATCGGAACCTCGTAGGTGCCGATCGTCATCACGTCGTACTGGCCGCCCTTCGTGGCGATGTCTGTCGTCACGCGCTCGCGCAGCACGTTCTCCTCGAGCGTCACCCAGTTCAGCTGGATGTCGGGGTTCTTCGCCGTGAAATCGTCCGTCAGCTTCTGCATGCGAATCATGTCGCCATTGTTGACCGTGGCGATGGTGAGCGTCTCCGCCTGGGCCGACCAGGCGAGGACAAGCGTCGAGCACGCGCCCAGGATGAGCGTTCTGAAAGTCATCGATTTCCTCCCAATACAGCCGAATGAGCAAATGCCTTGGCTGTGGGCAATTACTCACACTCTCTGATTTAGGTCAAGACGGATTCGTTGCTGCGGCGCAGCAGGCGGACCGGGTCAGCTGGACGAGAGGGCGAGTTCGGCGAGCAGCCATTCCCGGAAAGCCCGGATCTTCGGCACGTTGCGGCGGGCAGACTGGTGGACCAGCCAGTAGGAGCGCTCGTCCTGGCCGAGGATGTCGAAAGGCTGGATCAGGCTCCCGGCCGCGAGCTCTTGGCTGAACATGGCCGGCGTGAGAATGCCGACGCCGAGACCTGCGACCGCGGCACGACCCTCGTAGGCCTGAGACTCGAACTGGCTGCGCGGACGCGCCGCGAGTGCGGAATTTGCATCGACCCCTGCCAGACCCAACCAGGTCGTCCACCAGGGGTCGCCCGGATCGATGATGGGAAGCTTGAGCAGGTCCGCGGGTTCACGCACCCCGCCGATGCTGGCGGCGAGCGCCGGACTGAGCATGGGAGTGAAGGTTTCCCGAAACAGGAAATGGGAATCGAGCCCGGCCCACTCGCCGACCGGACTCGACCGTATGGCGACGTCGATATTGTCTCGCGCCAGATCGACGAGGAGATCCGACGTCTCGATCCTCACCGCGATCCTCGGATTGTCCATCTGGAAGGCGCCGAGATGCAGTGCCAGCCAGTTCGCGGCGAAGGTGGTGATGGTGCTGATCGACAGCGTGCCCTGTCCGCCGGTCCGCGCAGTTTCGTAAGCTTCCGCGATCTTTCTGAAGGCATCGGTCGATGCGACCGCGAGAGCCTGCCCCGTGTCCGTCAGCAGCACCTGCCTCGGCTTGCGCACGAACAGCGCCGACCCGACCCGTTCTTCCAGGACCTTGATCTGGTAGCTCACCGCCGCCTGGGTCATGGCGAGTTCTTCGGCCGCGCGGGTAAAGCTCAGATGGCGGGCGGCAGCTTCGAAGGCGCGCAGGGCGGACAGGGGAGGAAGACGCGTCGACATGCATAAGGCCTCTTGATGCATGATACGCAACGTTCAATTGGCGGGCAAGGCGCTCCTGGTCCATCTGGAAGGTATCGAATTCAGTGGAAGGAGGTTGCCATGCTGATCGAAACCGTCCGGTCCGTCTTCGCTCACTTGGTAGATGCCGTGGAGATCGTGATGCTCGACCGTGCCAGAAAGCGCAGCAATGCAATGGCTGTCCGCCACATCGAGGATCTCCCGGCCTATCTGCGCCGGGACATCGGCATCTTGGATGATGCCGAAATCGGTCATGCCGTCGAGCGCGGCGGGCGCCGCACCGACGACCAGGACGCGTGCCGTCCCTTAGCGATTGTGCCGCACGCGGTATAAATCTGGCTAGTTTATATCGAGCAGCGCCTTTGCGGTCGCTTCGTCGGTGATCAGCCCGTTGACGAGCCCGCCGCGGATCGCGGCTGCGATCGCAGGTAGTTTGGCGCGTCCCATCGCGGCGGCGATGACCAGCGAGCGCGAGCGGTCCGGGATCGGCGCCGAAGCGACGCGGTCGTTGGTGATGCCCTCGATCAGCGCCCCGTCCGAGTTGAACGCCCAGCCGACGATCTCGCCGATGGCGCCGGCCTTGCGCAAGGCCAGCAGTTCGGCCTCCGACACGAAACCGTCGAGGACGAGCGGCGCATTGGGCCCGAGTTCGCCGATGCCGACGAAGGTGACGTCGGCGCGGGCGGCAAGCTCGAGCGTCGGGCGGATCATCGCCTGAGCATGCAGCATCTCCCGCTCCGCCTTCGACGAGGCGATGACCGGCAGCGGCATCGGGAAGGAGCGCGACTTCACCGTGTCGGCCATCGTGAAGACGACGTTGTAATAGGCGGCCGACCCGTCCGGTGCGATATTTCCGGTCAGCGACACCACCTTGTGCTGCGGCCCGTCGATCGACGGAAGCTGCTCGACCGCCGCCTTCAGCGTCCGTCCGGTGCCCATCGCCAGCACGATCGGTTCGCTCTTCGACAGCCACCGCTCGATCTCGGCAGCCACCGCCTGCGCGACGCCGAGCGTCGTCGAATTGGAGCCCGGATCGCTCGGCACGACCTCGCAGAAAGCAAGACCGAATCGCTCGGTCAGGTCCTTGGCGAGCGACAGGCATTGCGCGATCGGATGATCGATCCTGACCTTCACCAAACCCTCCGCAACGGCAAGCGAAACGAGGCGCTGCGCCGATTGGCGCGAAACGCCCAGCTTGGTCGCGATCTGGTCCTGCGTATTGCCGGCGACATAGTAGAGCCAACCGGCGCGGGCCGCGTCGTCGAGCTTGGGATTGATCGTTGCCATGAGCCGGCTTTCCGATTGAATTAAGCGTGTAAGGCGCCTTGATAAGGCCATTCAGGCGTGAGCAGCAACTGCCCGCGTTTCATTCACCGGCTGCCGCTTCTTTGGCCTTGCGGGTGGCGCGCTTCAAAAATAAGCTCCCGGGGATAATCCGCCCGGCTCGGAAACGAGGGCCGAGGCAAAATCGACAGGGGCACCTCATGAACATCTTACGCACTGCGATTCTGGCAGCGGCATCGACACTCGCGCTGTCCGTGGCTTCCGCCGAGGCCAAGACGCTGACCATTTCGTGGTGGGGCTTCAACGGCGAGAAGCTCGACCAGTTCATCGTCAAGCCCTTCCAGGCGAAGTGCGGCTGCGAACTGGTGTTCGAGACCGGCAACAATGCCGACCGCCTCAACAAGATCAAGCAGCGCGGCGGGGCGGGCGTCGACGTGGCCTACTTCACCGATTCCTATTCGCAGATCGGCATCGAGGAAGGACTATTCCAGAAGGTCGACCCGGCGAAGCTGCCCAATCTCGCCGGCCTCTACGATCTCGCGAAGGATCCGCAGGGCGGCTACGGCCCGGCCTACACGATCGGCCGCGTCGGCATCATGTATGACGAGGCGAAGGTGAAGCCGATCACCTCATGGGCCGATCTCTGGCGCGATGACCTGAAGGCCTCGCTCTCGCTGCCGGGCATCACCACCACCGCGGGTCCGATGGTCGTTCTGCTCGCAGGCGACAAGGCCGGCACCAGCGCCTTCGACAACGCCGATCCGGCCTTCGCCGAGATCGAGAAGATCAAGCCGAACGTCGTCAAGAATTACAACACCGGTTCCGAACTGGTGAACCTGTTCTCGACCGGCGAGGTCACGGCCTCGCTCGCGCAGGATTTCGTCCTCGGTCAGCTGAAGAAGGCGGTCCCGACCATCAAGTGGGCCGACCTTCCCGACGCGATCGCCACGCTCAATACCGTCAACATTCCGAAGGGCGCGGCGGAGCCGGAGCTTGCGCACGAGTTCATCAACTTCATCCTCGATCCGGCGTTGCAGCAGACACTGGCCGAGAACGGCGTCGACGCTCCGGTGGCCACCTCGGTGACGCTTACGCCTGAACAGGCGGTGCAGTGGACCTACGGCGCCGACATGATCAAGAACCTGAAGCGGATCGACTATTCCAAGCTCAACGCCGCAAAGGGTGCATGGATCGAGCGCTGGAACGAGATATTTGGTGGGTGAGGACCCGGTCGCCCATGGGCGATCAGAAGGTCCAGTGGACCTTCTGAAGGGGCCGAACGCCGGGGAGCTGCCGGAGGCAGCGGGCCCCCGGCTGGGCGGCCAGCCCATTTCGATCCGCTTTTCAAGTCTTATGACTAGACCCTCAAATATCTTGCGGCCGGCAGCGCGCCCATGTTGAAGCGCCATATCGGCTGGTGGCTCGCGCTGCCTGCGACCCTGCTTGTCGTGCTGTTCCTGGTGCTGCCGGTGGCGGGTACCATCGGCTCGACCTTCGGGGAGGGCGCAGGTCCCTTCGCGCCATACATCAACTTCTTCTCCAGCGGCTTCCGGCGCAGGGTGCTGTGGCGCACGCTGGAGATATCGCTCGCCACGACCGCCATTTCGCTGCTGCTCGGCTTCTTCACGGCCTATGTCGTCTCCCGCGCGCCGCGCAATCTGAAGAGTATCCTGATCATCGCCGCCGTCTTTCCGCTTCTGACCGGCGTCGTGGTGCGTTCGTTCGCCTGGCTCATCATCCTCGGCAAGAATGGCATCCTGAATAACCTGCTGCTGGCCATGGGCGTAACCGACGAGCCCTTCGCGATGCTCTACACGCAAGGGTCCGTTATCGTTGCGATGGTCTATCTTTTCACGCCTCTGATGATCCTGACCCTCGTCGGCGTGCTGGAGAACATTCCCGACGACCTGATCCAGGCCTCCGCCTCGCTCGGCGCGAGCCCGGGCTCCACCTTCCGGCAGGTCGTCTTTCCGCTCGCGGTGCCTGGCCTGATCGTGGGCGCCGTCCTGGTCTTCACCGGCTCGTTCACCTCCTACGCCACGCCGCAGCTTCTGGGCGGCGAGAAGCAGATGGTGATGGGCACGCTGATGTACCAGCAGGCGATGGTGAACTTCGACTGGATCAGTGCCTCGACGATTGCGACGATCATGGTCGTCATCACGATCGCGATCGTGCTCCTGATGACCCGCGTGGCCAAGCGCCTCAACCCGATGGCGACGTGATGGCGACGAAAATCCCTCTCCCGCTCATCCTGCTGACGGTGGCCGTCTACATCTTCCTGGTCGGCCCGCTGATCATCATCCTCGGCGCGGCGGTTTCGGACACGACCTATCTCACCTTCCCGCCGCAGGGATTCACGCTGCACTGGTTCCAGCGCATCTTTGAGATCGGCGCCTTCCGCCGGACGATCGTGACGAGCCTGCAGCTCGCCTGTCTGGCGACCGCGCTGGCGCTGGTCATCGGCATTCCGGCCGCCTATGCGCTCAACCGCTACCGGATCCAGCTGCCGACATGGCTCTCGACCGTCTTCGTCCTGCCGATCCTGGTGCCGGAGATCGTGCTTGGTTTCTCGCTGCTCAAGTCGGTCGCAGTCGGCGCCGCGCTGCCGATCTTCCCGACGCTCCTGATCGGCCACACGCTGCTCGTGCTGCCCTACGCGGTGCGGGTCATCTCGGCGAGCCTCGCCTCCTTCGACTTCTCGATCGAGGAAGCGGCGATCAGCCTCGGCAGCCCGCCGGCGAAGACCTTCTTCACGATCGTCCTGCCCAATGTGCGGTCGGGCGTGATCGCGGCTTTCATCCTTGCCTTCATCACCTCGATCAACGACGTCTCGACCTCGCTCTTCCTCACCGGTCCGGGCGTGTCGACGCTGCCGATCCAGATCCTCGCCCATGTCGAGCAGTTCTTCGACCCCGTGATCGCCTCCGTCTCCGTTCTCCTGATGCTGCTCACCGTGGCGGTGATGGCGATCGTGGAGCGGACGCTCGGCCTGACGTTCCTCACGAAGTAGTCCCGATGACCCAGCCGCTTTCCGTCCGAAACGTCACCGCCCACTACGGCACCACCAAGGTGCTGGAAGACCTGTCGCTCGACGTGGCCGAAGGCGAGCTCGTCTCGCTGCTCGGCGCATCGGGCTGCGGCAAGACGACGACGTTGCGCCTGATCGCCGGCTTCCTCGAACCGACCTCGGGCACCATCACGCTCGGCGGGCGCGACCTCACCCGCCTGCCGGCCTACAAGCGCGACATCGGCCTGGTCTTCCAGAACTACGCGCTGTTCCCGCATCTGACCGTTCTTGAGAATGTGGGCTTCGGCCTCAAGCAGCGCGGTATCGCGACCGCCGACCGCGAGAAGCGGGCGCGGGCCATGCTGGACCGCGTCGGTCTTGCACCGCTCGCCGACCGGCTGCCGGGTGCGCTGTCGGGCGGACAGAAGCAGCGCGTCGCTCTGGCGCGCGCGCTGGTTATCGAGCCGCCGCTCCTGATGTTCGATGAGCCGCTGTCCAATCTCGACGCCAAGCTCAGGATCGACATGCGCGTCGAGATCCGCCAGCTCCAGCGCGCCAACCGCACTACCGCCGTCTATGTCACCCACGACCAGGAGGAGGCGTTCTCGATCTCCGACCGGGTGGCGATCATGAATGCCGGGCGCATCATGCAGTTCGACGCGCCGGAGACGCTCTACCAGCGCCCGGCCAATTCCTTCGTCGCCCGCTTCGTCGGCTTCGAGAACCTGATCCCAATGAAGGTCGTCGCCCGTGAAGGAGCGAACGTCACGGCCGAAGCGGCCGGCGGGGCGAGGCTTGCGCTGCCGGGTGAGCGCTTCGGGGAGATTCCGGACAGCTTCGTCTTTGCCGCGCGCGCGGACGGACTGAGGGTCGTGCCGGGGACGGGCGAAGGCATTCCGGCCACTACGGGGCTGCGCACCTATCTCGGCCGCGCCTATCAGTACCAGTGCGACACCGCGGCGGGGCCGATCGTCGCCAATGGCGCATTGTCGGAACCGCTGGAGCCGGGCTCGGCCGCGACGCTGGCGCCCGTGCCCGACCAGTGCTGCGTGCTGAAGGCGGAGTAGGGCGGTGCGGAAGGCCCCCCTCACCGTCTCGGGCTTCGCCCGATCCACCTCTCCCCCACTATGTGGGGGCGAGGAAACGCAGCTTCGGCAATTGGCGTTTCCTCTCCCCCGGGCAGGGGGAGAGGTGGACCGGCGAAGCCGGGACGGTGAGGGGGTGCTTCGGAGGTGGACCCCATGACCCTCCTCCTGACGAACGCCCTCCTTCTCCCCTGCACCCCCTCGATGCCCGTCATCGAGAACGGCTGGGTGCAGGTCGACGGCGAGACGATCACCGCTACAGGCTCGGGCGCGCCGCCGTCCATCCCCGGAGCCGAGACGATCGACCTTTCCGGCGACATCCTGATGCCGGGCATGGTCAACCCGCACTGCCATATTGCGATGACCCTGTTCCGCGGCCTGGGCGAGGATGTCGACGACCGGCTCTACCGCTACGTCCTGCCGATGGAGCGCAAGTTCGTCACGCCGGAGATGGTGCGGGCCGGCACGGCGCTCGGCGTCTACGAGATGATCAGTTCCGGCGTGACCGCCGTGGCGGATATGTATTACTTCGAGACCGAGGTCGGACGGGTGATCGACGCCTCCGGCATGCGCGGTGTCGTCGGCCAGACGATTGCCGACTTCAATCCGCCCGATCACAAGACCATCGATGAGGGATTCGCGCGGACCGAGGACCTCGTTGCCGAGTTCCGCGGACACCCGCGCGTCACGCCTTCCATCGCCCCGCATGCGCCCTACTCGACGGACATCGCCGTGATGAACCGGGTCGCGCGATGGGCCGACGACAATCCCGACGTGCCGGTGCAGATCCACCTCGCCGAGATGGATTCCGAGATGGAGTGGTGCGCGAAGACCCACGGCCGGCGCCCGGTCGAGGTGGTCGAGAAGGCAGGCCTCTTGCGCAAGGGGCTGATCTGCGCCCACTGCCTGCATGTGAACGAGAGCGACATCGAGAAGATGGCGCATGCCCGCGTCTGCGTCGCCCACAATGCCCGCTCCAACGCCAAGGCGGGCAGGGGCATCGCGCCGGTCGAGGCAATGCGCAATGCGGGACTGCCCGTCGGCATCGGAACCGACGGGCCGATGAGCGGCAACGGGCTCGACCTGTTCGCGCAGTTCGGCCCGGTGACGATGTTCCAGAAGCTGCTCGGCCATTCGAGGAAGCCCATGCCGGTGGTGGAGGTGATCCGCATGGCGACCATCGAAGGCGCGAAGGTGTTGGGGCTGGACGACAGGATCGGCTCGATCGAGCCCGGCAAGCAGGCCGACCTGGTCCGGATCGACCTCTCCGCGCCGCGGCTCCAGCCGATCTACGACCCCTACGCCACGCTGGTCTATTCGACGCTGGCCGACGACGTGCGCGACGTCATGGTCGCGGGCCGCTGGCTGATGCGCGACCGGGAAGTCCTGACGCTGGAGCGGAAGAAGGTGATGCGCGACGCGCTGCAGGTGGCGTCAGCCTTCAAGGCGGAGATGCAGCGGATCGATGCGGGTGCGTGAGCGGGCCGCGGCGTACGTGGTCCCGTCCGAGCAAGCGCGGCTCGGCCAGGTATTTCGGGAGGGACGCACGGAACGTCGCTGCGGGAGCGGGTCAGGACGTGTCGATCCGCCCCGTCCACGAGAGGGCGGCGGCATGAACCTTGCCGAGGACCGCGAACGATTTCCGACCTTTCCAACAATCGCCGGCGAGGGGGCTTTTGTCGTGGCCGGGATCGGCACAGGTCTGGATCATCCGGAGGGCCGCCTGGCGGCGCCGCTGATCCCTCATGTCCAGCACGATCGCGGCGAGCGCGCGCAGCGACGCGGCGAGCGCCATCGCGTCGGCGGAGCGGGTGCCGTAGCGGACCGGCGGCAGGGCGGGCGACCAGAGGCGGCCGACGGTGTTCCATTCCGATCCGGCGACGAACTCCCGCAGGATCGCGTCCGCCCGGCAGACGTACCAGAGCACCAGCCAGCGGACGAGGAACGAGCAGCCGGCGACGTCTTCGGCGAGATCGGCGAGCGACAGCAGCCTCGCGGCGATGCTGCCCAACACGTCCCTGCCTTCTTTCGCCTTCCAGGCCAATGCGGTCTCCTTTCAACTGCCGCCAGTGTCGTGCAAATGCCGGAGGTGGTGGATGGAAAGTGAATGGCGAATAGTAAATGGTGAATGGAAGCAATGGCTTGCCGGCAGAGATCTTTTTGGGCGCCGGCGATCGATCCACGGGGTGGGTTAGTGATTTGCTTCGCATGTCCACCAGCGGCCGTCTTCCCGGACGCCGGAGGCGATCCGGGATCTATTGATCGTTGGGAGATAGGCGCTGTCGGTCATGCCGCGGAGGCAGGTGTTTTCGGAGTGTAACCGGAGCGAAGAATGGATACCGGATGGCCTTCGGCCCCCGGTATGACGATGGAGAGGAGCTACGCCTCCGCTATGACGCCGCGCGGAATGGACGCGGCGTGCCTGAGACCGACGGAGAATTTGAAATGACAGGACAGATCGCCCACCTCCCCGCCGTCCTCGCCCACGCCGAGGCCAATCTCGACGTCTCGCTTGGACGCCTGTTCGAGCTGGTCCGGATCCCCTCGGTTTCGACCGATCCGGCCTACAAGGCGGACTGCCTTCGCTGCGCCGAATGGCTGGCGGCCGATCTTGCGGGCATGGGCTTCGACGCGTCGGTGCGTCTCACGACCGGGCATCCGATGGTCGTCGCGCATGATCATTCGGGGGAGGGGCCGCATGTGCTGTTCTACGGCCATTACGACGTCCAGCCGGTCGACCCGCGGAACCTGTGGAACTCGGACCCGTTCGAGCCGGTGCTGGTGCCGCAGCCGAACGGGGATACGCATATCGTCGCCCGCGGCGCTTCCGACGACAAGGGCGCGCTGTTCACCTTCCTAGAAGCCTGCCGCGCCTGGAAGGACGTGACCGGCAAGCTGCCGATCCGCGTGTCGGTCCTGCTCGAAGGCGAGGAGGAGTCCGGCAGTCCGAGCCTGCCGGCCTTCCTCGATGCGGCGGCAGAGGAACTCAAGGCGGACGTCATGCTCGTCTGCGACACCGACATGTGGGACGACGAGACCCCGGCGATCACCACGATGCTGCGCGGCATCGTCAAGGAGGAGTTCTGGGTGCGCTGCGCCGACCGCGACTTGCATTCCGGCATCTACGGCAATGCGGCGCGCAACCCGATCCAGGTTGTCGCCGACATCATCGCCAGCCTGCGCAATCCGGACGGGAGCGTGGCGCTCAGCGGTTTCTATGACGGCGTGAAGGACCTGCCGCCCGAACTAGCAGAGCGCTGGCTGAAGGAGCCGTTCGACGAGGCGAAATTCCTCGGCGACATCGGCCTGTCGATCCCGGCCGGCGAGAAGGGGCGCACGGTTCTGGAGCAGGTCTGGTCGCGCCCGTCCTTCGAGGTCAGCGGCATCTCGGGCGGCTATGCCGGCGAGGGGTTCAAGGCGGTCATCCCGGCGGAGGCGAACGTGAAGCTGTCCTTCCGCCTGGTCGAGGGGCAGGACCCCCGGAAAGTCCAGCGGGCCTTCCGGGATCATGTCCGCGCCAAGATTCCCGCCGACTGCAGCGTCGAGTTCCGCAACCACGGTTCGAGTTCGGCGACGGTGATGCCGGTCGACAGCCCGCTGCTGCGCAAGGCGCTGGGTGCGCTCAAGGACGAATGGGGCCGCTCGGCCATCGCCGGTACGGGCGGTTCGATCCCGATCGCCACCGTCTTCCAGGAGCGGCTCGGCATGGATTCGCTGCTGGTCGGCTTTGCCCGCTTCGACAACCGCATCCACAGTCCCAACGAGAAATACGACCTGTCCTCCTTCAGGAAGGGCATCCGCTCCTGGGTCCGCGTCCTGGCGGCCTTCGCCGAATGACGCGCAAGGTCGTCATCGACACCGACCCCGGCATCGACGATGCGGTCGCGATGCTGTTCGCGCTCGCCTCGCCGGCCTTCGAGGTGATCGGCATAACCACGGTCGCGGGCAATATCGGCCTGACGACGGTGACGCGGAACGCCGGCCGCATCCTGGCGCTGGCGGGAAGGCCGGACATCCCGGTGATCGCGGGGGCTGCCGCGCCGCTGGCGCGCAAAGGCTTCGACACGACGGAGATCCACGGCGACGACGGGCTGGGCGGGGTCGCGTTTCCCGAACCGGATGCGAAGGCTCCGCTATGGGATGGCGCGCCGCGCTGGATCGCCGAGACGCTGCTGCGCCATCCGTTCGGCAGCGTCGACATCCTGGCGCTCGGCCCGCTGACCAACATCGCGCGTCTGGTGGACGAGCATCCCGCCGCCGCGGGGCGCATCGGGCGCGTCATCGCCATGGGCGGCGCGATCGACGAGCGCGGCAATATCGGCCCGCATTCCGAGTTCAACCTCGCCGCCGATCCGGAGGCCGCGGACATCGTTCTGCGGGCGGGACTGCCGCTGGTGCTTGTGCCGCTCGACGTGACTCGCAAGGTGCGCGCGACGCGCGACTATCTTGAGCAGTTGCGGGCGTCGGAAAGGCCGTTTGCGCTTGTGTCGGCCGACCTCATCGATGCCTACTTCCAGTCGACGACCGGTGGGGAAAGCCGGCCGCTGCACGATCCCTGCGTCATGCTTCTTGCCGAGCGGCCGGACCTATTCGGTCTCGAACGCTATCCGCTTTCCGTAGATCTCGGCGACGGACCCTACGCGGGAGCGGTGTCGAAAGACGCGGAGGGCAGTGTTTTGGTGGATGTGGCGATGCGCGTCGATGCGACCGCTGCGCTCGACCTTCTGGCCGGGCGGCTGGCCGGACGCTAGGCCGTATGGTCGGTAGGTCGCAGGCGGTCGAGTTCGCCGGCTGGCCATCCTGATCCGTCATTCCGGATCCGCGCAGCGGAATCCGGAATCCAGAGCACGGGCGTCGCCAGCCGAGATCTTGAATTGCACCGTTGGCG
>JAYSFJ010000028.1:0-33136 GCA_041913465.1 Mesorhizobium sp.
CGGTCAGGTCGTCGGCGGGCACGTAGATCGCCTGCACCGAGGTGATCGAGCCCTTGTTGGTGGTGGTGATGCGCTCCTGCATCGTGCCCATGTCGGTGGCCAGCGTCGGCTGGTAGCCCACCGCGGACGGGATGCGGCCGAGCAGAGCCGACACTTCGGAACCTGCCTGCGTGAAGCGGAAGATGTTGTCCACGAAGAACAGCACGTCCTGGCCCTGGTCGCGGAAATGCTCGGCGATCGTCAGGCCGGACAGCGCGACGCGGGCGCGCGCGCCCGGCGGCTCGTTCATCTGGCCGAACACGAGCGCGCACTTCGAGCCCTCGGTCGAACCGTTGTTCTCGTGCGGGTCCTTGTTCACGCCGGACTCGATCATCTCGTGATAGAGGTCGTTGCCCTCGCGGGTGCGCTCGCCGACGCCGGCGAACACCGAATAGCCGCCATGCGCCTTCGCGATGTTGTTGATCAGTTCCTGGATCAGCACGGTCTTGCCGACGCCGGCGCCACCGAACAGGCCGATCTTGCCGCCGCGGGCATAGGGCGCCAGCAGGTCGACGACCTTGATGCCGGTGACGAGGATTTGCGCTTCGGTCGACTGGTCGACATAGGCCGGCGCTTCCTGGTGGATGGCGCGGCGTGCCTTGGTGCGGACCGGACCTGCTTCGTCGACCGGCTCGCCGATGACGTTCAGGATGCGGCCGAGCGTCTCGTCGCCGACAGGCATCATGATCGGGGAGCCCGTGTCGGCGACCGGCTGGCCGCGCACGAGACCCTCGGACGAGTCCATCGCGATGCAGCGGACGGTGTTCTCGCCCAGGTGCTGCGCCACTTCGAGGATCAGGCGGTTGCCGCCGTTCATCGTTTCGAGCGCGTTCAGGATCGGCGGCAGAGTGCCTTCGAAGGACACGTCGATGACGGCGCCGATGACCTGCGCGATCTTGCCCATCGCCTTGTTGCCCGACATCGTGCCGGTCGACGACGTGGCCGCCGCGACGGACGAGGCCGGCGCCTTGGCGGGAGCAGCCTTTGCTGCGGCCGCCTTGGGAGCGGCCTTCGGGGCGGCGGCCTTCGCGGGCGCCTTGGCGGCTGCGGGAGCCTTGGGAGTTGCGGCTTTAGCCATCGTGATGACCCTTCTCTTCGATCCGGTTGCCCACATGCGCCCGGTCTCCCGGGCGATGCGGCTAGAGCGCCTCGGCGCCCGAAATGATTTCGATCAGTTCCTTGGTGATCTGCGCCTGCCGCTGACGGTTGTAGGTGATCGTCAGCTTGTTGATCATGTCGCCGGCATTGCGCGTCGCATTGTCCATCGCGCTCATCTTCGCGCCCATCTCGCCGGCTGCATTCTCGAGCAGCGCGCGGAAGATCTGCACCTTGATGTTGCGCGGGATGAGATCGGCGAGGATCTCGCCCGGCTCCGGCTCGTATTCGTAGACCGAGGAATTGGCATCGACCTTCTCGGTCGCGGCTGGCGCCGCGGCGGGGATGATCTGCTGCGCCGTCGGGATCTGGCTGATCACCGACTTGAACTCCGAATAGAACAGCGTGCAGACGTCGAAGCCGCCCTGGTTGAACAGGGTGACGACCTTCTTGGCGATCATGTCGGCATGAACGAAGCCGACCTGCTTGGCGTCGCGCAGTTCGATCCGGTCGATGATCAGCGAGGCGAAGTCGCGGCGCAGGATGTCATTGCCCTTCTTGCCGACGGTGATGATCTTCACCGTCTTGCCCGCCGCCAGGAGGCGGCGGATGTGCTCGCGCGCCAGGCGCGCGATCTGGCTGTTGAAGCCGCCGCACAGGCCGCGTTCGGCGGTCGCCACCACCAGCAGGTGCGTGTCGTCCTTGCCCGTGCCGGTCATCAGGGCCGGCGCGTCGCCGCCCGACACCGCCCCGGCGATGTTGGCCAGCACGGCGCCCATGCGCTGCGAATAGGGACGCGCTGCCTCGGCGGCCTCCTGCGCGCGACGCAGCTTCGCCGCGGCGACCATCTGCATCGCCTTGGTGATCTTCTGCGTCGCCTTGACCGAGGCGATCCGGTTCCGGAGATCTTTCAGGGAAGCCATGCGGCGCTATCCACTACCGTTTCAGGCGAAGGTCTTGGCGAAGGTGTCGATGCCCGCCTTGAGCTTCTCGCGAGTGCCGTCGGAGATCTGCTTCTCGGTGCGGATGGCGTCGAGGACGTCCTTGCCCTCGGAGCGCATGTAGCCGAGCAGGCCCTGCTCGAACGCACCGACGCGATTGAGCGGCAGCTTGTCGAGGTAGCCGTTGACGCCGGCGAAGATCACCGCGACCTGCTCTTCCGTCTTCAGCGGCGAGAACTGCGGCTGCTTCAGGAGTTCGGTCAGGCGCGCGCCACGGTTGAGCAGGCGCTGCGTCGACGCATCGAGGTCGGAGCCGAACTGCGCGAAGGCGGCCATCTCGCGATACTGGGCGAGCTCGCCCTTGATCGAGCCGGCGACCTGCTTCATCGCCTTGATCTGCGCCGACGAGCCGACGCGCGACACCGAGAGACCGACGTTCACCGCCGGGCGGATGCCCTGGAAGAACAGGTTGGTCTCGAGGAAGATCTGGCCGTCGGTGATCGAGATCACGTTGGTCGGAATGTAGGCCGACACGTCGTTGGCCTGCGTTTCGATGACCGGCAGCGCGGTCAGCGAACCGGCGCCGTTGTCGTCGTTGAGCTTCGCGGCGCGCTCGAGCAGGCGCGAGTGCAGGAAGAACACGTCGCCCGGATAGGCTTCGCGGCCCGGCGGGCGGCGCAGCAGCAGCGACATCTGGCGGTAGGCGACAGCCTGCTTCGACAGATCGTCATAGCCGATCAGCGCATGCATGCCGTTGTCGCGGAAATATTCGCCCATGGCGCAGCCGGCGAACGGCGCGATGAACTGCATCGGCGCCGGGTCGGACGCGGTGGCGGCGATGACGATCGAATACTGGAGCGCGCCGCGCTCTTCGAGCACCTTGACGAACTGCGCGACGGTCGAGCGCTTCTGGCCGACGGCGACGTAGACGCAGAAGAGCTTTTCCTTGTCGGGACCCGAGGTGTGGATCGCCTTCTGGTTCAGGATCGTGTCGAGGATGATGGCGGTCTTGCCGGTCTGGCGGTCGCCGATGACCAGCTCGCGCTGGCCGCGGCCGACCGGGATGAGCGCGTCGATGGCCTTGAGGCCGGTCGACATCGGCTCGTGCACCGACTTGCGCGGGATGATGCCGGGCGCCTTGACGTCGACGCGGCGACGTTCCGCCGCGACGATCGGGCCCTTGCCGTCGATCGGGTTGCCGAGCGCGTCGACCACGCGGCCGAGCAGGCCCGGACCGACGGGGACGTCCACGATCGCGCCGGTGCGCTTGACGGTGTCGCCTTCCTTGATGTCGCGGTCGGCACCGAAGATGACGACGCCGACATTGTCGGTTTCGAGGTTGAGCGCCATGCCGCGGATGCCACCGGGGAATTCGACCATCTCGCCGGCCTGGACATTGTCCAGACCGTAGACGCGGGCGATACCGTCACCGACCGACAGAACCTGACCGACCTCCGAAACTTCGGCTTCCTTGCCGAAATTCTTGATCTGGTCCTTGAGAATTGCGGAAATTTCCGCGGCGCGGATGTCCATCAGCCGACCTCTTTAAGTGCGAGCTTGAGCGAATTGAGTTTGGTGCGCAGCGAGGTGTCGATCTGGCGCGAGCCGATCTTGACCACCATGCCGCCGAGAAGAGCGGGATCGACCGTCAGGGATATCGTGACGTCCTTGCCGGCGACGGCCTTGAGCGCCGTCTTGAGTTCGGCCTGCTGGGCGGCCGTCAGCGCGTGCGCCGACGTTACCTCCGCGGCAACCTCGCCCCGGCTTTCGGCTGCGATCTCGCGGAAGGCGCGGATCATTCCGGGCACCGCGAACAGGCGGCGGTTCTGCGCCACGACGCGCAGGAAATTGCCGGTCAGCGCCGAGAAGCCGGCCTTCTTCACGATCGCGGAAATGGCGTTGAACTGTTCGTCGGACGAGAACACCGGGCTCTCGACGAGACGCTTCAGGTCGGCGCTGCCGGCGAGCATCGTCTCGAAGCTCGCAAGGTCCTTCTCGACCGCCGGAACAGCCTTTGCTTCGGCTGCGAGCTCGAACAGCGAGCCCGCATATCTTTCCGCAACGCCGGAGATGGTCGAACCAGACTTTGCCACAGATCGTCTTTTCTCTAGCCTGAGAGGCGCAAGGATTGTCCGCTGGAGTATGACACTCTGGCTAAATCATTGGCCTTGTTGATTTTTTCAACCCGGAAGCGCGGCCTTGCCGCATCCCCCGGCCAAAAGTCGATTGCCGTCTAGCACAGGCCTTCCGGAGTCGCAACACGCCGTGGCGCGTGGTTTTGCGGCAGTTTTGTCGCAGTTGCTTCTACATTCGCAGACGCTCAGGGAACGAGCCCGAACGCGAAGACGAGCGGCAGCGCGGCGAGCACGATCTCCACCGCCACGGAAACCCAGTTGTAGAGCGTGTTTCCCCTGTCGGACATCATCGAGACGATACGCCCGAACGCGGTCAGCGCCCAGGAAACGCCGAGCGCGATATAGAGCATCGGCTGTGCGAACAGGATGCAGGTAAGCCCGAGCCCGAGATAGAAGCCCGACATCGTCGCCCGGGCCTCGGACAATGCCTCGGGATGGTCCGGCGTCGTCTGCAGGCGCAGCAGGCGCAGCGACAGGCCGGGCGCGAAAAACAGGATCAGCCCGAACAGGACCGTGACGACCGCCGATGACCAGGCCAGCCACTCGCCTTGGCTGAACGGCCAGGGAAATGCGAATTCCATTGCACTAGCTCCGCCTGAAACAGCGCACTCTTCTGACAGAAGGCGCGGACCGGCGCTAGATCATCGGCCTGCGCTCAGTGCGCTTTTGCAGGCTGTCACGCCGCGATCTGGCGTGTCCAGCCATAGTCGTCGGCGACCGTGCCGCGCTGGATGCCGGTCAGTCTGGCGCGCAACTGGGTCGTGACCTCGCCGTCGCCGGAGTTGCCGATGGCGAACTCGCCGCCGCGATACTTCACCTTGCCGATGCCGGCGACGACCGCGGCCGTACCGCAGGCGAAGGCTTCACGCATCTTTCCCGAGCGCGCGTCGGCCTGCCACTGGTCGAACGAGTAGAGCTGTTCCTTGACGGTGTAGCCGGCCTCTTCCGCAAGCTTGATGATGGAGGCGCGGGTGATTCCCGGCAGGATGGTGCCGAGCTTCGGCGTCACGATGGTCTTGTCGTCCATGACGAAGAAGACGTTCATGCCGCCGAGTTCATCGATGTATTTGCGCTCAACCGCGTCGAGGAAGACGACCTGGTCGCAACCGTTGGCGAAAGCCTCCTGGGTGGCCGAAAGGCTGGCGGCATAGTTGCCGCCGCATTTGGCCTCGCCGGTTCCACCGGGCGCCGCCCGCGAAAACTCCTCCGAGATCCACACCGAGACGGTCTTGAACCCGCCTTTGAAATAGGCGCCGACCGGGCATCCGATAACGCAGAAAATGTATTCATTGGCCGGACGCACGCCGAGGAAGGCTTCGGTGGCGAACATGAAGGGACGCAGGTAGTAGCTGCCCTCGCCGCCCGGAACCCAGTCGGCATCGACCTTCACGAGTTCCTCGACCGCGGCGATGAAAACGTCTTCCGGCAGCTCCGGCATGGCCATGCGCTTTGCCGAGGCATTGAGGCGGCGCGCGTTCTGTTCCGGCCGGAACAGGGCAAAACCACCGTGCGGCAGGCGGTAGGCCTTCATGCCCTCGAAGATTTCCTGCGCGTAGTGAAGCACTGCTGCTGCAGGATCGATCTGGAACGGCTCGCGGGCGCGCACCTGCGCCTGATGCCAACCCTTGTCCGGCGTCCACTTGATCGTCACCATGTGGTCGGAAAACACCTTGCCGAACCCGGGATCGGCCATCAGCGCCGCGCGCTTTTCCGGCGATGTCGGCGATTTGTGCGGGACTTTCTCGAAGGCGATGTCCGTCATGGCGTCTCTCCCGGCCTGCGTCTGGCCGGCCTCGAGTGACGCCGTCGCGCAAGTTCGCCTCCTAGTTAAATGCAAATCGCGCCCGTCGACAAGAGCAATGTCAGCCTTGCTGACCTATTTTTCGTCGAGGTTTAGTCCTTACAGGAAGCTCTGCGGGTCGATGTCCACCTGCACCCTCTACGCCCCGCCACTTCGCGCTTGCAGTCCGTTCGGGTCACTCTATATTGTGACTACATGAGACTACAAGGAGGCGCGCATGAGAACCATGCAGGTTCGGGAAGCGAAAGCCGGCTTGTCCGCCCTCATCGACGCGGCGGAGAACGGCGAGCCCACGATGATCACGCGGCATGGGAAGCCGGCTGCCGTGATCGTTTCGGTCGAGGATGCGAGAAAGCTGCATCCTGAGCGAAAGCGCAATTTCGGAGAGTTTCTGCTGACTTTCCCTGGCGGTATCGAACTTGAACGAAATCCGTCGTCGTCTCGCGATATCGACTTGTGAGCGGCTTTCTCGTCGACACATCGGTCCTGTCCATCTTCGCGCCTGACCGGCCACCTGTCCCGCTGCCCTTGCGGCGCTGGATAGTGGAACAAGGCGCGCAGGAAGCGCTCTTCACGTCATCGATCGTGGTGCTCGAAACCAGGAGAGGAATTGCAAAGCTGAGTCGCACAGGCGGGCTTTCAAGGGCCGACCGTCTCGAGGCTTGGCTGGCTTCGCTGCTCGCGGATTTTGACGACAGGACGCTCCCTGTCGACACGGTCGTCGCCAGCCTTGCCGGGGAGATCGAAGATGCGGCCATCGCTCGCGGGCGCAGCCCGGGACTGGCGGATGTGCTGATCGCGGCAACTGCGCGTGTCCACGATCTTACCGTCCTGACGTCCAATGCCCGGTATTTCGAGGCTCTCGGCGTCGCGCATCTCGATCCGCTGACGTCGCCGTTACCGGCGTAGCATCGCAGCCTACAGAAAACTCTGCGGGTCGATATCCACCTGCACCCTGACACTGCCGCGCACCTTCGGCCCGTCGGCGAGCATTTTGCGTACGAACCCCTGGAGGTGCGACTTCCGCTCGCCCTGCACCAGCAGCCTGAAGCGATGCCGGCCTCCGACGAGCGAAAGCGGCGCCTCGGCCGGGCCCAGCACGTGGATATCGGCGGCCTCGGGCGCCGCGCGCCGCAGGCCCCGCGCATGGCTTTCCGCCTCCGCCCTACTCGCCGCGCTGACGATGATGCCGGCAAGCCGGCCGAACGGCGGCAGTCCGGCGCGCTCGCGCTCGGCGATCTCGCGCTCGTAGAAGCTCTCCGCGTCGCCCGAGACGATCGCGCGCATCACCGGATGGTCCGGCTGGTAGGTCTGCAGCAGGCCCCGGCTCTTCTTGCCGGTGCGCCCGGCGCGGCCGGTCACCTGACTCAAGAGCTGGAACGTCCGCTCCGCCGCGCGCGGATCGCCGTTGGCGAGCCCGAGATCGGCGTCGACCACGCCCACCAGCGTCATGTTCGGAAAATTGTGCCCCTTGGCCACGAGCTGCGTGCCGATGACGATGTCGGCCTCGCCCTTCGCCACCGCCTCCAGCTCGAGCCTGAGCCGCCTCACCCCGCCGACGAGGTCCGACGACAGCACGATCGTCCGTGCATCGGGGAAATGCGCCACCACCTCCTCGGCGATCCGCTCGACACCCGGCCCGCAGGCGACGAGATGGTCGAGCGTCCCGCATTCGGGACAGGCCTCCGGCTTCTTCTCGGTATGGCCGCACTGGTGGCACACGAGCTGCCCCCGGAACCGGTGCTCGACCAGCCAGGACGAGCAGTCGGGGCACTGGAAGCGATGGCCGCAGACCCGGCACAGCGTCAGCGGCGCGTAGCCGCGCCGGTTGAGGAACAAGAGCGACTGCTCCTCTTTCTCCAGCGTCTTCCGGATGGCCTCGATCAACGGCGGCGACAGGAAGCCGCCCCGCGCGGGCGGATGGCGCCTGAGGTCGATGGCGGCGAGCTCCGGCAGCGCCGCCTCCGCATAGCGCGACGGCAGCGCCACGCGCGCATAGCGCCCGGTCTGTGCGTTGACCCGCGTCTCGACCGAAGGCGTGGCCGATGACAGGATCACCGGGAAATTGCCGATATGGCCGCGCACCACCGCCATGTCGCGCGCATTGTAGAAGACGCGGTCCTCCTGCTTGAAGGCCGGATCGTGCTCTTCGTCGACGACGATCAGGCCAAGCTCGTTGAACGGCAGGAACAGCGCCGAGCGCGCCCCCGCCACCACCCTCACCTGCCCCTCGGCCACCTGCCGCCACACCCGCTCGCGCATCTTCGGCGCAAGGTCCGAATGCCATTCCGCCGGCTTGGCGCCGAAACGCTGCTGGAAACGTTCGAGGAAGGCATGCGTCAGCGCGATTTCGGGCAGAAGCACGAGCACCTGCCGTCCGCCCTCGACCGCGGCGGCGATGGCCTCGAAGTAGACCTCTGTCTTGCCCGATCCGGTGACGCCGTCGAGGAGCGTGACGGAATAGCCACCGGTCCTGACCGAAGCGGCGAGTTGGTCTGCCGCTGCCTGCTGGTCGGGATTGAGGTCCTGGCGCGCATAGGCGGGATCCGGCGGCGCCACCACCGGCCGCGGCGGGATCAGCGTGTCCTCGAAGCAGCCCTGCGCCCGCATCCCGTCGATCACGGCCGGCGTGACGCCGGCCGCATGCGCAAGCCCCGAGCGCGTCCAGGCGAAACCGTCGCCGGCCAGTTCCATCACCCGCCGCCGCGCATCGGTCATCCGGTCCGGCGCGTTCCCGGTCGGCTTCAGACCTTCGATCCACGGCTCCGGATCGAACGCCGCCGGCGCGCGCAGCGCCATCCGCGCCGCCAGTCCCGGCGGCGACAGCGTGTAGTCCGCCACCCAGTCGATGAAGCGGCGCATGTCGTCCGACAGCGGCGGGCAGTCGAAAGCTTGGGTGATCGGCCTCAGCTTCTTCGGATCGACGTTGCCGGGGTCGGCGTCCCAGACCACGCCGGCCACTTCGCGCGGCCCCAGCGGCACCTGGACGATCGACCCGGGCCCGACCTGCATGCCGTCCGGCACGGCATAGGTATACGGCCGCTCGGCCGGCATCGGCACGAGCACCGCCGCCGTTCTCGGTCGTGGCGAATCTCTGTTCATGGCGCGTGACCTTGCATTGAGTTTCGGCTAGAGCAAAGGCCGATCAGCGGCGGCTGTGCCGTCGAGGGGCGGGCCTACCCGCCCCGGGCCGCGACCACGCGGGCCACAGAATTGAAGGAGACGTCCATGAAGTTCTTTGTCGACACCGCCGACGTGAAGGAAATCCGCGAGCTGAACGATCTGGGCCTGGTCGACGGCGTGACCACCAACCCGTCGCTGATCCTGAAATCCGGCGGCTCGATCTCGGAGGTCACCAAGGAGATCTGCTCGATCGTCGAGGGTCCGGTTTCCGCCGAGGTCGTGGCGACGGAGTTCAAGGGGATGATGCGCGAGGCGGAGACGCTGGCGAAGCTGGCCGACAATGTCTGCATCAAGGTGCCGCTGACGCTCGAAGGTCTCAAGGCCTGCAAGGCGATCCGGACGCAGATGGACCGGATGGTCAACGTTACCCTCTGCTTCTCCGCCAACCAGGCGCTGTTGGCGGCCAAGGCCGGCGCCTCGTTCGTCTCCCCCTTTATCGGCCGCATCGACGACATCGGCCTCGACGGCATGGAACTGATCGCCGAGATCCGCCACATCTACGACAATTACGGTTTCGACACCGAGATCCTCGCGGCGTCTGCCCGCACCGTGAACCACATCAAGCAGTCGGCTCTCATCGGCGCCGATGTCGTCACGGCCCCGCCCGCAGTCCTCAAGGCGCTGGTCAAGCATCCGTTGACCGACAAGGGTCTGGAGCAGTTCCTCGCCGACTGGGCCAAGACCGGCCAGAAGATCGGCTGACGCTCCATGCGACCGGTCGTCGACATCGCCCGCGAAGTTCTGTCAGCACTGGACGAACAGCGCCAGATCGCGCCGTTAACCGGCCGCGATGGCGGGCTCGACGCCCGCCAGGCGCAGGCCGTCGCCCGCGAGCTGGCCCGGCTGCGCGAGGCTCGCGGCCTGCGCAAGGTCGGGCGCAAGATCGGCTTCACCAATCGGGGCATCT
The DNA here is from genome assembly GCA_041913465.1 of Mesorhizobium sp. Classification (GTDB taxonomy): domain Bacteria; phylum Pseudomonadota; class Alphaproteobacteria; order Rhizobiales; family Rhizobiaceae; genus Mesorhizobium_A. The sequence goes on from JAYSFJ010000028.1 coordinate 10,102, forward strand.
GGCCGGAATACGATGTCTGGGCGCCGATCTGGGGCGACGTCTGGGACGCGACGCTCACTGACGTACAGCCCGGCATGACGGTCGCCGTCGGCGATCTCGTCCAGCCCCGCATGGAGCCCGAGATCATGGTCGGCCTTGAAGACGACCTCGAGCCCGGCATGGACGTCGAAGCGATCGCCGAACGGATCGGCTGGATCGCGCACGGCTACGAGATCGTGCAGTCGCCGTTTCCCGACTGGCGTTTCCGCGCGGCCGACTGCACCGCCGTCGGCGCCCTGCATGAAAAGCTCCTCGTCGGCCCGCGCCGTCCCGTGCCGCGCGCGGAGCGGTCCGCCCTGCCGCAGGCGCTGGCAAGCCTGACGGTCTCGCTGCGCAGGGACGGCACTGAAGTGGACCGCGGTCTCGGCGCCAATGTGCTGGACGGCCCCGTGCACGCGCTTGTCCACCTCGTCGCAGCCCTGGCGGAAGATGCCGACGAAGCTCCGGTCCGCGCCGGCGACATCATCTCGACGGGAACGATCACGCGCGCCTTTCCCATCCTGCCGGGCGAACGCTGGCAGACGATCGTCGGGGACTACGATCTGCCTGGCATGGACGTCACCTTCATCTGATCCGGGATCGGTCCCGGCGCCCTACCACGCGCCGTAGGGCGGGCAGGACGAATCGGGCAGCCGGCTCAGGAGGAACTCGCGGTCGTCCTCGCCCGCCTCGAGATTGACCGCGCTCTCTTCCTCGTCGCCGCAGCCTTCGGTCATGCGGATCCAGCCGCCCTTTCCGAGGCTGACGAGGATCTTGTCGCCGGGGCGGCGGGTGACGCTCACGCCGCCGCCGTCGCATTCCACGCCGCAGCCGATGCTTTTGCCGTTCGGGCCGCATTCGCCCCTTGCCGTCAGCAGCCGGGCGCTACCTTTCCGCTTGGCCGTCAGCGCGAAATAGTAGTTGCGCTGGCCTTGCGGATAGAACTCGTCGGGCGGGAAGCGGTAGTAGGCCAGCCGGAAACCGATCTCCGTCACCTTCTGCTTCGGATGCTTGGCCAGATGCTCGGGCGTGTAGATCCGCGCGTAGCAGATCCGCTTGCCTGCTTCGGGCTCCAGGAAATTCGCCAGTTCCCCCTCTTCGCCCGGCGAGATGGCCTGGCCGAAAGCCGGCATGGCGAGAGCCGCGCAGAAAAGTACACCGGCCGCGATTCGTTGCATCACCCACCCTCCAGAACACGACCAGGATAGATGGCTTCCGTCGGGTAAGAAAGCCTCAGGCGGCGTCCGGCAGGAGACGCGCGGCCGGCGCGAAGACGGCGTCCGGGTCCGTCGCCATCCGGATGGCGGTGTGCTCCTGCAACGCCGCCGCCACCTCCGCCGGATCGCCATCCAGTTGGTCGGGCGTGATCGGCCGGCCGATCGAGATCGCGAACTTCTGGCCCTTCTTGTTCAGAAGCTCGTGGAATAGCGTCATGTCGCGGATTTCGGTCGAGTGCTTCGACAGGAAATAGAACAGGCCAGAGTTCCGCGCCGAGATATGTGTGGGGATGACCGGATAGTTGTAACGGCGTGCCAGCGACACGACCGAGTTCTGCCACGGCCGTTCGGTGAGCCTGCCCTCGTTCCAGAACGCGAGGCGGCCGGACGGGAAAAGCACCACGGCCCTGTTCTCGGCGAAGGCCCTCGCGGTCATTTCCAGCGTATCGCGCGACTTGCCATAGGACTTCTCGCCGGACCGCCATTCCACCGGAATGATCATGTCCCTGAAACCCGGCGAGACACGCAGGGCATCCCGATTGGCGAAAATGGTCATGTCCGGACGCACCGCCTTCAACGTGTCGAAGATGGCGATGCCGTCTGCGATACCGGTCGGGTGATTCGGCGCGAGGATGAAGCCGCCGGAGCCCGGAAGGTTCGACATTCCCTTGAGCGTGATATCGAGCGACAGCAGGTTGCTGATCAACTCGAACGCACGCCAGCCATCGAGCCGGGCGATCTGGTCCGCCATCGCAACCGCTTGCTTGTAATGAAGAAAACGAACCAGCAGCGGCCTGATCAGCGGCCAGAGCGGGTGCTTCGATATCAGTGTGGTACGTTCGGCGATGAGCTGGTCGATGACATGATCGCCGCCCGTCCGCAGCGCTTCGAGCCGGCCGGAAAGAAGCCCGTAGTGGGAAGTCGTCATGTTACCTCCGGCTCTCGACGCCTCAGCTTCTCGCCGAGAACGGTGACGTGCGAATGACGCAGGCGAAAAACGGCGGAAAAGCGGCTCTGTTCCGAGAATGCATTACTCAGGTTGTGGAAGGAAGCCTCGCCAGCTCCTGTCCGATCGTCAGGCGCAGGACCTCGGCCAGTTCCCGCGCGGCGCGGTTTTCCGCATCGCGCAAGGCGCGCATCGCGGCAAACTCCTGGCGGGGAATGTCGTAGGACGCAACCATCGAGCGCGTACCCGCGGCGACCGGCTGGCCGGTCTTGTTGTCGATGATCCTGTAGCTGGCGGTCACCGTCACCTGTCCCGACGTCGGCTCGGTGTCGACGGTTCGCTGCACCGTCGCGGTGCTGGTGCTCACCGACGAGACCGATGGTTCGAACGAGTAGGCGGCATCGGCAGGCTCGTTGCCGCCGCCGGTCAGGAGGAAGACGAGATGGTTGCGCACCTCGAGCCCGACGCGGGTCGTCGCCGGCTTGACCAGGATCGACGGCCGCGCCGCGCTGCCGGCGAGCGCGCCGGTCTGCAGGCCCGCATCGCTGTAGAGCGGACGCGCCGTGCAGGCCGATATCACGGCGAGACCCGCCAGGGCGGCCAGTCCCCGCATCGCGCGCCGCCGGTTCATCTCAGGCAACGACATTGACGATCCTTTGCGGCACTACGATCACCTTGCGCGGCGCCTTTCCTTCCAGAGCCTTCTGGACGAAGTCAAGCGCGAGCGCGGCCCGTTCGACGGCAGCTTGATCCGCGTCGCGGGCGATTGTCAAATCGCCGCGCTTCTTGCCGTTGATCTGCACCGGCATCACGACCTCGTTGTCGACCACCAGCGCCGGATCGAACTGGGGCCAGGCGCGCTCCGCCGCCATTCCTCCGCCCCCGATCGCCTGCCAGCATTCCTCCGCCAGATGCGGCGTCATCGGCGCGATCATGGCGATCAGGAACTCTATCGCCTGTCGCACCGCGCCCGCCATCGCCGCATCGGCCTTGCCGGCTGCCAGGTCCGCGACCGGGCCCTGCAGCGTGTTGGTGAGCTCGTAGAGCCGCGCGACGGCCTTGTTGAAGCCCAGCCGCCCGATCTCCTCGCCCACCGCCTTCAGCGTCTTGTGCGCCGCCTTCGACACGTCGCCGGCAGCCCCCTCGCGGGCGGCGGCGGGCGACGTCCTCGCCAGTTCGTCCGCCGCCTCGGCCACCAGACGCCAGACGCGCTGCACGAAGCGGTGCGCGCCCTCGACGCCGGCCTCCGTCCAGATCACGTCGCGCTCGGGCGGCGAATCCGACAGCATGAAGAAGCGTGCCGTGTCGGCGCCGTAGGAAGCGATGATGTCGTCGGGGTCGACCACGTTCTTCTTCGACTTCGACATCTTCTCGATCGAGCCGATCTCGATCGGCGAACCGTCGGCGGCGAGCGCCGCGCTGCGCTTGCCGTCGATCTCGGTGATCTTGACCTCCGCGGGCGTGACCCAGCCTTGCGGCCCCTTGTAGGTCTCGTGCACCACCATGCCCTGCGTGAACAGGCCCTCGAACGGCTCCTCGACCGCGTTCAGATGTCCCGTCGCCTTCATCGCCCTGGCAAAGAAGCGCGAATAGAGCAGATGCAGGATCGCATGCTCGATGCCGCCGATATACTGGTTGACGGGCAGCCAGCCCTTCGGCCCGTCGACATGGGCGAGATCCGTCGGCCGCTCCTCGTTCCACGGGTCGGTGAAGCGGGCGAAATACCAGGACGAATCGACGAACGTGTCCATCGTATCGGTGTCGCGCCGCGCCGCCTTGCCGCATTTCGGGCAGTTGGTGTGCTTCCAGGTCGGATGATAGTCGAGCGGGTTACCCGGCCTGTCGAACGACACGTCGTCGGGCAAGAGCACCGGCAGCTGGTCGTCCGGCACCGGCACCGCGCCGCAATCGTCGCAGTGGATCACCGGGATCGGGCAGCCCCAGTAGCGCTGGCGCGAGATCAGCCAGTCGCGCAGACGGAACTGCACCTTGCGCTCGCCCTGAGGCCGGTTGCCGACGGTCACGCCCGACAGCCGCGTCGCCACTTCGTCGAACGCCTCTTTCGGCGCCATGCCGTCGAGGAAGCGCGAATTGATCATCACGCCGTCGTCGACATAGGCCTCGTCGGCGATCGCGAATGTCGCGGCGTCCGCGTCCTTCGGCATCACCACCGGGATCACCGGCAGGCCGTACTTGTTGGCGAAGTCGAGGTCGCGCTGGTCGCCCGACGGGCAGCCGAAGATCGCGCCCGTGCCGTAGTCCATCAGGACGAAGTTCGCCACATAGACCGGCAGCGTCCAGGACGCGTCGAACGGATGCACCACCCGCACGCCGGTGTCGAAGCCCTTCTTCTCCGCCGTCTCGATCTCGGCGGCCGACGTGCCGCCCTTCTTGATCTGCTCGATGAAGCTCTTCAGCGCCGGGTTCTTCTCGGCCGCCGCCTTCGCCAGCGGATGGTCGGCGGCAATCGCCATGAAGGAAGCGCCGAAGATCGTGTCCGGACGCGTCGTGTAGACCTCCAGCTCGCTCTCACCGGCGGGCGCGGTGCCCTCGGCGATCCGCCAGCGCAGCAACAGGCCTTCCGAGCGGCCGATCCAGTTCGACTGCATCAGCTTGACCTTCTCCGGCCAGCGGTCGAGCGTCTCCAGCCCGTCCAGCAGCTCCTGGCTCATCGAGGTGATCTTGAAAAACCACTGCGTGAGATCCCGCTGCTCGACCGGCGCACCCGAGCGCCAGCCCTTGCCGTCGATCACCTGCTCGTTGGCGAGCACGGTCATGTCGACCGGATCCCAATTGACCTTGGCCGACTTGCGCTCGGCCAGCCCCGCTTTCCAGAAGTCGAGGAACATCTTCTGCTGGTGCTTGTAGTAGGACGGGTCGCACGTCGCGATCTCGCGCGCCCAGTCGAGCGACAGGCCCATCGTCTTCAGCTGGCCCTTCATCGTCTCGATGTTGGCATAGGTCCAGGTGCGCGGATTGACCTTGTTGTCGCGCGCGGCGTTCTCGGCCGGCAGGCCGAACGCGTCCCATCCCATCGGGTGCAGCACGTTGAAGCCCATGGCCCGGCGCCACCGCGCCACCACGTCGCCCATCGTATAGTTGCGCACGTGGCCCATGTGGATGCGGCCCGACGGATAGGGGAACATCTCCAGCACGTAATATTTCGGGCGCGGATCGTCGTTCTTCGTCTCGAAGAGCTTCGCGTCGTCCCATGCCTTGCGCCATTTCGGCTCGGCGGTGCGGGGATTGTATCGTTCGGTTGCCATGCTCGGAAAATCGCTTAGAACGAGGCGCGCTGACACGTCAGCGATGCCTGCTTGACTGGGCACGGGTCTTCACCACGGATCGCGCCTGTTTTCAACCTTTGGCGTGAGATTCACGTGTTGCGTGACATTTTTCGCTCTTTTGCCGAATGCCTTCTCAGATGACCGACGCCGTAGAGAATCTGAATAATGTTCGCGCCCGCATCGCCGCCGCGGAAAGGCAGGCGCACCGCGCCTCCGGCTCGGTCCAGCTCGTCGCCGTCTCCAAGACCTTCGAGGCCGACGCCATCCGCCCCGTCCTCCAGGCCGGCCAGCGCGTCTTCGGCGAAAACCGCGTCCAGGAGGCCCAGGGCAAGTGGCCGGCGCTGCGGCAGGAATTCCCCGACCTCGAACTCCACCTCATCGGCCCGCTCCAGTCCAACAAGGCGAAGGAGGCGGTCGCCCTGTTCGACGTCATCGAGACCGTCGACCGCGAGAAGATCGCCGCCGAGCTGGCGAAGGAAGCCGTAAAGCAGGGCCGCCGCCTCCGCTTCTACGTCCAGGTCAACATCGGCCTCGAACCGCAGAAGGCCGGCATCGATCCGCGCGAGGCAGCCGCCTTCGCCGCCCGCTGCCGCGACGTCCACGGCCTCGTCGTCGAAGGCCTGATGTGCATCCCCCCGGCCGACGAGAACCCCGGACCGCATTTCGCCCTTCTCGCCAAGATCGCGGCCGAAGCGGGTGTAGCGAAACTCTCCATGGGCATGTCCGGCGACTACGAGACCGGCATCGCCTTCGGCGCCACCAGCGTCCGCGTCGGCAGCGCGATTTTCGGAACGAGGTAGCGCTTTCAATCGCAATGCCCTATATAGCTAGCCAGCTGGCTAGCTAGCGAGGCAACGAACATGAACTGGCATCTCCAGGACGCGAAGAACAATTTCTCCAAGGTCGTGCAGAAGGCGATCCACGAGGGTCCGCAGACGGTGACCCTGCGCGGCAAGCCCGCCGCTGTGGTGATCTCGGCGGAGGACTACGAGCGGTTGGCCGCCAACGGACCGAAGAAGTCGTTCATCGAACATCTCCTGGACTTTCCGGAACTGGACGACGAAACCCTGGAGGCGATCAACTATCGCGCCAAGGCGCCCAGCCGTCCGCCCATCGACTTCTAGCATGAGACTCGATGTACCTTCTCGATACCAACGTAATTCCCGATGCATTCAAGGGCGTTAGCGCGCCATCTGGCTGGCTTGCGGGCATCGATCCCATGCATCTGTTCCTCAGCGTGATCACGATCGGCGAGATCGAACGCGGCGTCACCATCGCCGCCGCGAAGAATCCCCCCAAATCGATCGTGCTGGCGAACTGGTTGCGTGAACTTCGCGCCGGGCACACATCCCGCATACTCGACGTCACGGAGGAAATAGCCCTGCGCTGGGGCCGCATCTCGACCACCAAGACCCGCGGCGACGCCGACGGCCTCATCGCCGCCACCGCCCTCGTCCACGATCTGACGCTGGTCACCCGCAACGTCGGCGACTTCGCCGATACCGGCGTGCGTCTGTTCAATCCCTGGCAGGCCTGAGCGCGCTCCTCACCCCGCCGTCAGCACCACCTTGACGCTGCGGCTGCGGTCGAGCGCCAGCCGGAACGCGTCGGGCGCTGCGCTGAGCGGGCGCTGCGCCGTCACCAGCCGCATCACGTCGATCTCGCCCGAGACGATCAGGTCGACCGCGCGATAGAACTCCTCGCCGAAACGGAACGAGCCCCTGACGTCGAGTTCCTTGGCCATGATCATGTTGGCCGGCACGGCGATGTCGCCGCCCGGCAGGTTGCCGACCTGGACGACCGTGCCGCCGCGCCTGACCGCCCGGATGGCTGACCCGAGGCCGGCCGCCGTGCCCGACACTTCCAGCGCAATGTCGATCGGCGCCGACGCCGCGATCTCGCGCAGGGCCGAATCTCCGTCCGACACGTCGATCACGCCGTCGGCTCCGAGTGTCTGCGCGAAGGCGAGTGGCGCAGCCGCCACATCGACGACCGTGATCCGCGCCGCCCCCGCCAGCCGCGCCGCGAGCAGGCACAGAAGGCCGATCGGCCCGGCGCCGAACAATGCGACATGGCGGCCGGCGACGTCTCCCGCGCGTGCCACCGCGTGCAGCGCCACCGCCAGCGGCTCGGCCAGCGCCGCGGCTGCGAGCGGCAGGCCGGCCGGCACCTTGACGGATTGCGCCGCCACCGCATCGAACAGGCTGGCGAACCCGCCCTGCATGTGCGGCGTCTTCGAGGCCGAACCCATGAAATAGATGTTCTCGCAGAGGTTCGGCCGCCCCTCGCAGCACGCCCGGCAATGGCCGCACCAGCGCGACGGGTTGACCGCGACATGATCGCCCGCCGCGAGCCCTGCTACACCCGCGCCAACCTCCACGATCTCGCCCGCCACCTCGTGCCCCAGCACCAGCGGCGATGTGACGATGAAATCGCCGGTCCGCGCGTGGCGGAAATAGTGCAGGTCCGAGCCGCAGATGCCGCCGGCGCCGAAACGGACCCGCACCATGCCCGGCTCGAGCGGGCCGGGGTCGTGCTCGACCACCCGCAGATCCTCGGGGCCGAACAGCGTGGCGGCATAGGCATTCATTTGATCAGGCCGAGTTGGGTGGGCAGCCACAGCGTCACCGCCGGCACGAAGGTGATGATCGCGAGCGCGATGAACAGCGGTACCAGCCAGGGCAGGATGGCGATGGTGGTCCGCTCGATCGAGAGTTTCGAGATGCGCGACAGCACGAACAGGATCATGCCGACCGGCGGGGTCAGCAGCCCGATCATCAGGTTGAGCGTGATGATCAGCCCGAGATGCACCGGATCTATGCCGTAGCGTGCCGCGATCGGGATCAGGATCGGCACCAGTATCGTGATCGCCGCGATCGTGTCGAGGAAGCAGCCGACGACCAAAAGCAGGATGTTCATGACGATCAGAAAGGTCCACCAGTTGTCGGTGAGAGCGAACATGAAGTTGGAGAACACCGCTGCCGCCTGGCTCACCGTCAGCAGCCAGGCGAAGATCGAGGCCGCCGTGACGATGAACAGCACCGATGCCGTCGTCTCGATCGTCTCGAAGCTCGCCTTGGCGAGCGTCCTCAGCGTCATCGTCCGGTAGCGCACGAGACCCAGGAACAGCGACCAGATGACTGCCGCGACGGCCGCCTCCGTCGGCGTGAACCAGCCCATGGTCATGCCCCCGATCAGGATGATGGGCGTCATCAGCGCCATGACGGCGGAGAAGTCGTAATACCAGTCGAGCGCGACCAGGACGGCCAGGCCCAGCAGCACCGAGACGTTGATCGACAGTCCCGCCGCGTGCAGCAGATAGACGCCGACCGGGAAGGCGAAGACGATAACGATCTCGAGCGCCGCCGCGCCCAGGCGCCGCAGCTCGAACGGCGTGTCGGAGCCCCAACCCTTGCGGTAGGCGAAGATCGCCACCGTCAGCATCATCAGCGCGGTCATTACGATGCCGGGCAGGATGCCGGCCATGAACAGCGCGCCGATCGAGACATTCGCCATCATGCCGTAGATCACGAAGGGCAGCGACGGCGGGAAGATGGGTCCGAGCGTCGCCGAAGCGGCCGTCACGCCGACGGCTGCCTCCATCGGATAGCCGTGGTCCTTCATCGCCTTGATCTCGATCGTGCCGATGCCGGCCGCGTCGGCCAGCGCGGTCCCCGACATACCGGAAAAGACGACCGAGCCGATGATGTTGACCTGCGCCAGCCCACCGCGCATCCAGCCGACCAGTGCCAGGGCGAAGGCGTAGATGCGGCCGGTCACGCCGGCGATGTTCATCAGGTTGCCGGCGAGCACGAAGAAGGGCACCGCGAGCAGCGGGAAGCTCTCGACGCCGGCGATCATGCGCTGCGCGGCGATGATGTCGGGCGCCACGCCGTAGATCACGAGGTAGAGCAGCGAGGATGTCGCCAGCGACACCGCCACCGGCGCGCCGACGAGCATCAGGAGAAGGAAGGAGCCGATGAGGACCAGCATGGATCAGGCTCCGGACACGGGCTTGTCGTCTTCGTCGAGGCGCGCTCCGCCGCCGCGGCGCCAGTCCGTCACGAAGACCTGTATGGCGCGGATCAGCATCAGCGCGAAGGCCGCCAGCACCGCGTAGAAGACGATGCCTCGCGGCAGGTTGACCGTGACCATGCGCTCGTTGCCGACGATGGCGACATACCGCCAGAACAGCCACGTCATGTAGGCGAAGAAGCCGATCGTCACGAGATCGACGACGAGCGCCAGCCAGCGCCCGGGGGTTCGGGGCAGGAGCCGGTAGATGAAGTCGACCCGGATGTGGCGCGACAGCCGCACGCACATGGCGGAACCCAGGAAGACGGTGACGATCAGGCAGTTGATCGCGATCTCTTCCGTCCAGGCCAGGCTATTGTTCAGCACGTAACGAGTGAAGAACTGCAGGATGACGCAGACCGACATGCCCCAGAAGGCCACCATGGTGAACCAGTCCTCGACCGCATGCATCGAGAGATCGACCGGTTGCGCCTCCTCCTCGAAAGCCTGCGCGATCTCCTCCACGGTCACCTGGGTGTGATGCTCTTCGGCCATTCGTTCCGTCTCGGCTGGGGGCTGCGCGCTGGGCGGAACCGGCCGGGCATCGCGCGACGCCCGGCCGGATGCGGGATTACTTGATCGCCTGGATCGCGTCCCAGTCGGCCTTCTGATAGCCGAACTCCTCGAAGGTGGCCTTTTCCATCACCCCCTTCTTGAACGTGTCGAGATCAGGCTCGACGACCGTCAGCCCCTTGTCCTTGAACTCCTGCACGAGCTGCTTCTCGCGCGCGACGATCTTCTCCGTGGCACGCGCGGCGGCCTCTTGCATCACCTCGGTGAAGACCTTCTTGTCCTCGTCCGACAGCGAGGCCCAGCGCGACTTCGACACGATCGTGTTGAGATGGTCGACGATGTGGCCCGTCAGATTGATGTGAGTCTGCACCTCGTAGAACTTCTTGGCCTCGATCGTGGTGAGCGGGTTCTCCTGCGCCTCGACCGTGCCGTTCTGCAGTGCCAGATAGACCTCGGCGAAGGCGATCGGAGCGGTGTTTGCGCCACATGATCTCGGCATCGCGAGATAGGCCGGCACGTCCGGCACGCGCATCTTCAGCCCGGCCATGTCCTCGCACTTGGCCAGCGGCTTGTTCGCCGTCGAGTGACGGGTGCCGTAGTAGGTCGTCGCGGTGATGTGGTGGCCGGATGCCTCCTCGTAGCCCTGGGTCAGCGTCTTGTAGATGTCGCTCTTGGCGTAGGCGAGCAGGTGGTTCGCATCCCGGAACGTGTAGGGATAGTAGGTCACGCCGATCCGGGGGAAGGACCGCGCCGCGAAACTCGAGCCCGAGATGATGATGTCGACCGTGCCCAGGGTCAGGCCCTGGTTGATGTCGCTTTCCTTGCCGAGCTGCGAGGCAGGAAACACGTCGATCGTGTAGCGTCCATCGGTGCGCTTCTTGATTTCCTCGGCCGCCCACACGGACTCGGTGTGGAAGGGTTCCGACGTTTCATAGACATGCGCCCATTTCAGCGCCGTCTGGGCAAGCACCGCCGGCATGGTCAGCGCCAGCGCCGCCACGGCGCCGAGCATCGTCACTACTTTCGATTTCATCGTTTCCTCCTGCTTTTGATCTTGTGATGGATGAAGGCGCCTAGCGCGCCCCGGCTTCCTCCTTCGTCGGGGCGCTCTGCCGGCCGGCCGGCGCGGCAAAGCTCTCGGAAAAGCGGTCCTGCGATTTGCGCAGATGATCGTCCATGGCGGCCCGCGCCCGGGCCGGATCGCGATCCGCAATCGCATCCCGCACCGCGCGATGCTCCGCCGTCGCCTCGCGCCAGGACGACGAGTTTTCGAAATAGCTCGACAGGCGCGCGAAGAACGGTGTCATGCGCTGGTCGAACAGCTCTCCGACCACGCGCACGAGAACCGCATTGCCGAGGATCGAGGCGATGGCGGTGTGGAAATCCCGATCGTGCGCAATGGTCGTCTGGCTGGGGTGCGTGTCCTGCGACATGCGCGCGAGCGCCTCGTCGAGAGCCGCGATGTCGTCGGGCCCGGCGAGCCGCGCAGCCTCCTCCGCGATCGCGCTCTCGATGAACTGCCGCGCCCGCAGCAGCTCGAACGGGCCTTCCCCGGTCGCAGGTGCGGCCGGGATGCGCGGAGGCTGGGCGACATAGATCCCCGACCCGACCTTGATGCGCACCCGTCCCTCGACCTCGAGCGCGATCAGCGCCTCGCGGATCGTCGGCCGCGAGATGCCCATCCGCTCCGCCAGTTCGCGCTCCGGCGGCAGCCGGTCGCCGACCGCGAATTCGCCCGCGTCGAACAGGTGCCGGAGCTGGTCCGCGACCTGCCGGTAGAGCCGGTGCGGCGGCGTGATCGTCTCGAACGGCATTGAGCCGGAAGCCTCCCGTGGTCCGGCTCCCGGCCTCCTCGCCGGTCAATTGGCCTGACCAATTTGCCGATACCAGACGAGGGGACGGCAATTGTCAAGCGCGAGGCTGCGGCCGTTCGTTAGGCGCGACGCGACCGAGACCCCTCCCGTGAGCCTTCAGCTCGCGATCTTGCCGCCGCCTTGCTTCGTGATCACGACGACCGACGGCCGGGTCGGCAGGTCGGGCGAAAAATCCGGCCAGCGGGTCGACAGGTCCTCGTAGTAGGACGGACGGCCGAACTCCTTCCAGTCCTCGCCCCCGTCGCCCGGGTGCTGGACCGCGACGAAGGCGGTCTGGTCGTCCGGCGTAAAGGTCGGGCCGCAGAGCTCCGCGCCCACCGGCACGCGGAAGAACAGCTTCGACGTCGCCCGTGCCTCGCCTTCGGTGTCCACCGCCCACAGCCCGTCGGTGCGGCCGGTCGCCTTCGGCGAATTGCCGTCGGTCGACACCCAGAGCCTCCCTGCACTGTCGATGGCGCAATTGTCCGGCATGCCGAACCAGCCGTTCGCCGTCGTCGCGGTCGAGAAGGTCGCTCCGACCTCGGCCACCGAAGGGTCGCCGCATTTCAGCAGCACGTCCCAGGTGCTCTTCGTCGCCGTGAAGTCGCCGTCCGTCTCGGCGATCTCGATGATATGGCCGAACGCGTTCTTCACGCGCGGGTTGGCGGCGTCCGCCTCCTCGCGTTTCGAATTGTTGGTCAGCATCACGTAGACCTTGCCGTTCACCGGGTTCGGCTGGATGTCCTCCGGCCGGTCCATCTTCGTCGCGCCGAGCAGATCCGCCGCGCGGCGCGTGTCGATCAACACGTCGGCCTGGCTGGCAAATCCGTTCGCCTCCGTCAGCGGGCCCTGACCGAACACCAGCGGCATCCACTCCATCGAGCTGTCCGCGTCGAACCGGGCGACATAGAGCGTGCCCTCGTCCAGCAGGTCCATGTTCGCGGCGCGATCCGTCGCGTTGAACGTGCCGGCCGTGACGAACTTGTAGACGTAGTCGAAGCGCTCGTCGTCGCCGAGATAGAACACCACGCGTCCGTCCTTCGCCACGATCGATTCGGCGCCCTCGTGCTTGAAGCGTCCGAGCGCCGTGCGTTTCTTCGGCGTCGAGGTGGGATCGTTGACGTCCACCTCGATGATCCAGCCGAAGCGGTTCGGCTCGTTCGGCTCCTTGCCGACATCATAGCGGTCGTAGTGCGCCGCCCACTCGTATGAGCCTTCCGGAATGCCAAGCCGCTTGTAGTTCGCCGCCTCGCGGTGATCGGCCGGCAGTTCTCCGGCGAAATAGCCGTGGATGTTCTCCTCGGCCATGATGTAGGTGCCCCACGGCGTCACCCCGCCGGCGCAGTTGTTGACGGTGCCCAGCACCTTCGTGCCGGTCGGATCGGCCAGCGTCTTCAGGCGATCATGCCCCGCCGCGGGTCCCGAAATCTCCATCGGCGTATCGGCGGTGATGCGGCGGTTGAGCTTGCCGTCGCGCACCACCTGCCATTTGCCGCCGTCCTTGCGGATCTCGACGATCGTGCCGCCATGCGCCGCGATCTCGATGTCGACCTGCTCCTTCGTCAGCGGCTTCTGTTCGAGCTTCTTCTTGCCGTCCTTGTCGACGACCGAGACGAGGCCCGGGAACATCAAATGCGGGTTGGTGTATTCGTGGTTCACCACCAGCAGCCCGTGCTCGGCCGAGCCTTCCAGCGGGATGAAGCCGACGAAATCGTTGTTGTAGCCGAACTGCTTCGACTGTGCCGCGGCCGACTGGGCAGCCGGATCGAACTCCGGCGCATCGGCGAAGAGCGGGTCGCCCCAGCGCAGCAGCACGTCCGCATCGTATCCCGCCGCGACATGGTGCCTGTCGTCGACGCCTGCCTCGACCTCGTCGAAGGTGAAGGCGGACATAGCGGCACCAGCCCGCGCCTCATCCGCCAGCAGCAGCGCGATCGGACTGACCGTCGCGGCGATTGCCGTCACCGCCAGCGAACCCTTGAGCAGACTGCGCCGCGAAAAACGGGCCGAGATGACCTCCCCCATCGACGGATTGGCGGTCGGGTTGTGGCCCGGCCCCTCGTTCTCTTCGAGGAGACTGGTGCGGAAGGGCGAAGGGGTCGACATGCGTGGCATCTCCGGCTGCGTTTGTCCGGACGCCTCTCTAGAGACGCGCCATGACACGCCGGTGACGACGCCCCGACGATACCGCCCCGATCAGTGCAGCAGGAGTTCGCCGCTCACATTGCGCCATTCCGACGCCGAGATCAGCTTTCTGTGCGTGTAGCGGATCGAATGCAGCGGCCCTTCCAGCTTCGTCCTCCAGAATTCGATGAAGGAGTTGAGCACCGGGAACTTCGGCGCCAGGTCGTAATCCTGCCAGAGGTAGGTTTGCAGGACTCCGGGATGATCCGGCATCCGGTAAAGGATCTCGGCCGTCGTCAGGCCGTAGCCCTTGAGCATCAGTTCCATTTCACTGTCGCGCATGAGTGTTCCCCGTGGATATTCCTGTCCTCCCAACGCGAAACTGTGCGCCTCGATCGTTACCCGTCTATTGACATTTTCGTGAGCAGGAGCGATTAGCTCAACGAATCCAGTATGTTAGCAGCATCGTTGGATGAGTGCTGCCAATCCCACCGCTCACGCCTGCCCCGTCCCCTGCGTCAAGCCGCCACGCGAATCCAACGTCTAATGTTGTGGCGCGGGCCAAATTGCTAATAATGCCCGCGAATTCGCGGACGCTGAGGCCGCGGGCAGGCCGGCGGGGATTGCCGGTGCATGACCAGTCGGGGAGGAATGCATGTCGGAAGTCAACGTCCACAAGGTCCAGCCTGCGTGGAAGAAGAACGCGCTGATCGACAACGACACCTATCTCAAATGGTATGCCGAGAGCGTGAAGAACCCCGACCGGTTCTGGGGCAAGCACGGCAAGCGCATCGACTGGTTCAAGCCCTACACCAAGGTCAAGAACACCTCGTTTACCGGCAAGGTGGCGATCAAGTGGTACGAGGACGGCCAGACCAACGTCTCCTACAACTGCATTGACCGCCACCTGAAGAAGCGCGGCAACCAGACCGCCATCATCTGGGAAGGCGACAACCCCTACGACGATAAGAAGATCACCTACAACGAGCTCTACGAGCACGTCTGCCGCCTCGCCAACGTGATGAAGAAGCACGGCGTCAAGAAGGGTGACCGGGTCACCATCTACATGCCGATGATCCCGGAAGCGGCCTATGCGATGCTCGCCTGCACCCGCATCGGCGCGATCCACTCAATCGTGTTCGGCGGTTTCTCGCCGGATGCGCTGGCCGGCCGCATCATCGACTGCGAATCGACCTTCGTCATCACCGCGGATGAGGGCTTGCGTGGAGGAAAAACGATTCCTCTCAAGGAGAACACCGACAAGGCGATCGACATCGCGGCGAAGAACTTCGTCATGGTCAAGAACGTGCTGGTAGTGCGCCGCACCGGCGGCAAGGTCGGCTGGGCCAACGGCCGCGACCTCTGGTACCACGACGAGATCGGCACGGTGAAACCCGAGTGCAAGCCCGAGAAGATGAAGGCGGAAGACCCGCTGTTCATCCTCTACACGTCGGGCTCGACCGGCAAGCCGAAGGGCGTGCTGCACACCACCGGCGGCTACCTCGTCTACGCCTCGATGACGCACCAGTATGTCTTCGACTACCACGACGGTGACATCTACTGGTGCACCGCCGACGTCGGCTGGGTCACCGGCCACAGCTATATCGTCTACGGCCCGCTCGCCAACGGCGCCACGACGCTCATGTTCGAGGGCGTGCCCAACTACCCGTCGGTCTCCCGCTTCTGGGAGGTGATCGACAAGCACAAGGTCAACATCTTCTACACCGCCCCCACCGCCATCCGCGCCCTGATGGGCGCCGGCGACGGTCCGGTGAAGAAGACCTCGCGCAAGAGCCTGCGCGTGCTGGGTTCGGTCGGCGAGCCGATCAACCCTGAAGCCTGGGAATGGTATTTCAACGTCGTCGGCGAGAAGAAGTCGCCGATCGTCGACACCTGGTGGCAGACCGAGACCGGGGGCATCCTGATCACGCCGCTGCCGGGCGCCACCGACCTCAAGGCCGGCTCGGCGACCCGTCCCTTCTTCGGCGTCAAGCCGCAGCTCGTCGACAACGAGGGCAACGTCATGGAGGGTGCCGCCGACGGCAACCTCTGCATCACCGACTCGTGGCCCGGCCAGATGCGCACCGTCTATGGCGACCACGAGCGCTTCATCCAGACCTACTTCTCGACCTACAAGGGCAAGTATTTCACCGGCGACGGCTGCCGCCGCGACGACGACGGCTATTACTGGATTACTGGCCGCGTCGACGACGTCATCAACGTGTCGGGCCACCGCATGGGCACGGCCGAGGTCGAATCCGCGCTGGTCGCCCACGACAAGGTGTCGGAAGCCGCCGTCGTCGGCTATCCGCACGACATCAAGGGCCAGGGTATCTACTGCTACGTCACCCTGATGGCCGGCGTCGAGCCGACCGACGACCTGCGCAAGGAACTCGTCGCCTTCGTCCGCAAGGAAATCGGCGCGATTGCCTCCCCCGACAAGATCCAGTTCGCGCCCGGCCTGCCCAAGACCCGCTCCGGCAAGATCATGCGCCGCATCCTGCGCAAGATCGCCGAGGACGACTTCGCAGCGCTCGGCGACACGTCGACGCTGGCGGATCCGGCCGTGGTGGACGACCTGATCGGCAACCGACAGAACAAGAAGGGGTGAGATGCCGGTCTGCCGCAGGCAGAATGAAAGGTCCGGTGGACCTTTCATAGGCATCGAACGCCCGAGGCCATAGCCGAGGGCTGGACGACGAGTTGCTGATGGCCATCCACCCCGCACGCCGTCATCCTCGGGCTTGTCCCGAGGATCTGCTGTCGGCCGCGGGTACGCGACGACCGTCCTGCCAGCCGGCCGAGGTCGGTAGATCCCCGGTTCAAGCCCGACAGTGCAGTGGCACTTGCGGTTGGCGTGTCCCCTCCTCGGGCCAGGCCACTCGTCCGGACCCGCTGCTTGCGCGTCACCCCCTCACCGTCACGCTTCGCGTGCCACCTCTCCCCCTGCCCGGGGGAGAGGAGACGCTAATCGCCGAGGCGCTACGCCGACGCTGCCACTCCTCGCCCCCAATGAAATGGGGGAGAGGTGGATCGGGCGAAGCCCGAGACGGTGAGGGGGACTGCAAAGTCCAGTGGGCCTTGCAAAGGGTCCGAACGCCCGGAACCACGGAGCGCCGACCTGCCCGGTGACGACCTCTACCTTCCGGTCGTCATACCGGCGGCCAATGGCCAGCCGGTATCCATTCTTCTCGGCGATTAGCCTCGATTTGCGCCACCATCCCGAATGGCAATGGTTCCCGGCTGACCTCCGGTCGCCGGATGACGTCGCACTCTGGTTTCCAGCTGCGAAAAGGATCAAGTAACCCCTGACTCCGCAATCAGCCTGGCTTCGCCCAAACAACCATCCAGTTCCGGTCGAATGGCGGCAACACCACCTTCTCTCGCCATCCGACGAAGAAGCCCGGCAACCGTTCGAGAGCAGCCACGACATCCTCAAACCCGGCGATCTCTTCGTGCAGCGTCCAAAAGCTCCCATCTGCCATCCTGAGCTCGAAGCAGATCAGGTCCGTAACGACCTCGTCACGCTTGTAGGCAGCAATTTTCACGATGTCGGAGATTGCCCACCGATGCTGGGATACGCGGTGATCCGACAGGACAATGGCGTTGTCGTAGACTGCCAAGGAGGGAGAAGATTGTCTCAACAATCCTCAAAAGCCCTGCTGGAGAAAATCGACCGCAGCGACGATCTCATCGCGATGATCCGCCAGATTGGCGATCGGTTGCTTCAAGCCATCCAAGGGGACGGCCAGCATGTGCTGCGTGTAGAGCACATAACGCTTTTCGTGGATCTCGAAGATCGGGTTGAGCTTGGCGATTGCCCGACGGTCGGCGCGCACCGGCAGAAGCGGTATTGCCAGGCGTGTATCAAGCGCGTCGAAGATGTCAGCCTGGACGACGACCAGAAGATCGACTGAACTCCAGCGGCTGCGATGGACGTCGAACCGAGCCATCAGTATTTTCGCAGTTCTGCGAACGGCAATCCGTGCTCCGCGAAATAGCGATTGTTCTCCTCGATCGCCTCACCGTTCTCTTCAAGCCAAAGCTCAGACTTTCTGGCAGCGACCGCTTTGGCGAGCCCCTCCTCGGCAATCTTCGAAACGCTGAGGCCGAGTTCCTTCGCCTCGGCGATCAGCGTCTGATCCAGCGACAGATTGATCGCCTTGCGCTGCGGCTTGGGTGACTTGCTCAGCATGCGCGCCTCCTATGCGCACAGATTATGCGCATTGATCTCCTCTCGCAAGCAATGAGGCGTTGCGGCGCAAGCTGCCCCGTGGATCGATCTCCGCTTCTTGCCGAAATTTTCCTCGCCAACCCCTTGTCCCCACTCGCCATTCGCCACGCCTCACTCGCTCCTCGATCCACCTCCTCCTCGCCTCGTCCACACTGTCCGCGAAAGGAGCCGGGTAGTGCATCGGATGGCTAGGAAAAGGGTAGACGTGTTGGACAGCATCGCTGCGACGCTGCTGGCGCTCGCCGTGCTGGCCGAGGAGACCGCCGGCTGTTCCTTCCTGGCCCGCTGGAGAACCCTCTGGTACATCTGGCAGGCCGATGCCGTGGTCCGGGAGTTCGTCGCCGGTTCGGAATGGAACACCGCCGGCCGCCTGTGGTCACCGGCCCTGCCGGCTGTCCGCTACGGTACCGATCCCGCCGACGCCTTGGCCCTTGCCGTCTCGCTCCGTGCGCTGGCAATCGTCGTGCTGAACATGGCCGAACAGCGCCGCCGCCTGTCGCTCCTGCATCCCGATCGGGAAACTGGCGCTGCCCGCCATGTCCCGCAGACAACCGCTTCGGTCGCAAAGGCCACTGTTTGGTCGACGATCGAACTCCACGACACGTCATAAGGCTGTCTGAATGCGCATCCGCACTCGTCTTCGACGACGGCTCGCCTCCGCCGATCGCCCCCGCGCGTCCGGCGCTCGGGGAGGGTCCCGTTGCCTTGCCACTTCCACCCGATCAGCCCTCGGTCATGGCCCCGGGCGTTCGACGCCTATGAAAGGTCCAGCGGATCTTTCATTCTGCCTGCGGCAGACCTGCGTCTCACCCCTCGATCTCCTCGCGCAGCATTTCCAGTTCCAACCATTCCTCCTCCATGGCGTGGAGCGCGGCGCGTTCGGCGCCGAGGCTGGCGGCGATCTTCTGGAATCCGGCCGGATCCTTCGAAAACAGCGCCGGGTCGGCGAGCTTCACCTCCAGCGTCGCGATCTTCGCGCCCGCCTCCTCCATCTTCTTCGGCAGGCTCTCCAGCGCGAACTTCTGCTTGTAGGACAGCTTCTTCGACGAGGGCTTGGGCGGCGCTGCCGTTTGTGCCTTCGGCGCAGGCGCCTCCGCCTCCTCGCTCTTGCGGCTCCTGCGCTCGAAACGCTTCGATCCGCGCTGGACCAGCATGTCGGCATAGCCGCCGGCATATTCGACCCACTTGCCGTCGCCGTCCGGCGCGATCGTCGAGGTCACCGTGCGGTCGAGGAAATCGCGGTCGTGGCTGACCAGGATCACCGTGCCGGCGAACCCCGCGACCAGTTCCTGCAACAGGTCCAGCGTCTCCATGTCGAGATCGTTGGTCGGCTCGTCCAACACCAAAAGGTTGGCCGGCTGCGCCAGGATGCGCGCCAGGATCAGCCGCGCCCGCTCGCCGCCCGACAGTTCCCTGACCGGCGTGCGCATCTGCTCGGGCTTGAACAGGAAGTCCTTCATGTAGGACGCGACGTGCTTCTCCTCCCCGTTGATCGTAAGGCTGTCGCCGCGACCGCGCGTCAGGAAATGGCCAAGTGTCTCTTCGGGATCGACCTTCTCGCGCTTCTGGTCGAGCGTCGCGATGTCCAGGTTGACCCCGAGCCGGACCGTGCCGGTGTCGGGTGCGAGTTCGCCGGTCAGCATCTTGAGCAGCGTCGTCTTGCCGGCCCCGTTCGGACCGACCAGGCCGATCCTGTCGCCGCGGTTGATCCGTATGGAGAAATTCTTCACCACCTCCAGGTCGCCGAAGCTCTTTGAGATGTTCTTCGCCTCGATCACCAGCTTGCCGCTTTCGGCCGCGTCGCTGGCGGACATCTTCGCCAGGCCTTCAGCGCCCCTATGGCTGCGGTGTTTCTGCCGCATCGACTGCAATTCGCCCAGCCGGCGCATGTTGCGTTTGCGCCTGGCGGTCACGCCGTAGCGCAGCCAGTGCTCCTCGCGCACGATCTGCCGGCCGAGCTTGTGCTGCTCGCGCTCTTCCTCCTCCAGCACCTGGTCGCGCCATTCCTCGAAATGCGCAAAGCCCCGGTCGAGCCGTTTCGTCTGGCCGCGGTCGAGCCACACCGTCGCCTGGCTCACCCGTTCGAGGAAGCGCCGGTCGTGCGAGATCAGGATGATCGCCGACGACGAGCGCAGCAGCTCGTCCTCGAGCCATTCGATCGTGGCGAGATCGAGATGGTTGGTCGGCTCGTCGAGCAGCAATATGTCCGGCTCGGGCGCCAAGACGCGGGCAAGGGCGGCGCGCCGCGCCTCGCCGCCCGACAGCGTGTCGGGATGCTCGTCGCCGGTGAGCCCGAGGTGCTCGATCAGGTAGGTGACGCGGTGCGGATCGTCCGCCGGCCCCCTGCCCGCCTCGACATAGGCGCGGACGGTGTCGAACCCCTCCATGTCGGGCATCTGCGCCAGATAGCGGATGGTGGCCGAGGGGTGGCGGAACACCTCGCCTTCCTGCGCCTCGACGAGGCCGGCGGCGATCTTGAGCAGCGTCGACTTGCCCGATCCGTTGCGGCCGACGAGCGCGATCTTGTCGCCCGCGGTCACCGACAGATCGGCCCCGTTCAGCAGCGGCGTGCCGCCGAAGGTCAGCCGGATGCCGTCGAGCTTGAGGAGCGGTGGTGCCATCAGGACTGTTGTTCCAGGGTTTGCGCGACGAGCAGCGCCCGCCCGGAGGAGAGAGACACGCGCAGCGGCCCGGCCACACGATTGGAGATGGTGAGCGACGAGCCGAAGTCCATGTGGATGCGGTCGAGCGGCCATTCCGCGCCTTCGATGGAGAGGCCCTCGATATCGGTGAACCCAAGGATCGAGAAGAGTGTACCATAAAGATAGTCGAACACATGCGTGCCCGGCAGAACCGGCCGGCCTTCCTGCCTGCCGCTCGTCAACGTCACGTCGAACCCCCGCTCGGCGAGCCGCAGGGCGAGCGCCAGGTGCAGAAACTCGTGGTCGGCCCGCTCGCCGCCGAACGCGCCGAGGATGAGCAGCGACGTCGCGCCATTTGCTATCGCGATGTCGATCGCCAACTCTCCGTCAGTCTTGTCCTTGGCGGCGGGAAAGGCCTGGCGCGGCACGTTCCGGTGCCTTTCGAAATCGTCGGCGGACGAGGAATCGAAATCGCCGACCCAGAGCTCCGGCACCACGCCCAGCGCCGCCGCGTGGCGGATGCCGGAATCCGCCGCGATGACGCGCGCGCCCGCCGACAGCGCGCCTACGCGCGGCGTCACCGTCAGCTCGCCGCCGAGAAGGATCGCAAAAAGGCTCATGGCGGCGCGTCTAACAGACCTTGGCCAGCGGCGGAAGCGCGTCGGGTCGGATGCGGCGGAACATACGCCGCCTTGTTCGCGTTGAGCTTCATTGTCACGCTGAGGGGCGTTCCATGGAATCTCTAGCCGCCGAGTTCGGCCATCCAACCTTCACGCCGTTTCCGGTCGTCGTTGCCCGGCTTCTCCTGGCCACGCTGTTCGGCGCCGCCATCGGCTTCGAACGCGAATGGCGGGCCCGGTCTGCCGGACTGCGCACGCACATTCTCGTCTGTGTCGCGGCGGCCACCTTCGCGATCCTGACGATCGAGATCGTCCATGCGCCGATGTTCGCTCCGGATGCGATCGGGGAGGCGGTCAAGGTCGACCCGATCCGCATCGTCGAGGCGGTCACCGCCGGCGTCGCCTTCCTGGCGGCGGGTGTGGTGATCTTCACCAAGGGCGAGGTGCACGGGCTGACCACAGGCGCGGGCATGTGGCTCGCAGGCGCTATCGGCGTCGCCTGCGGCCTCGGCCTGTGGCAGATCGCACTCCTGGCGACGCTCATCGCGCTCGTCGTCCTCGGCCTTCTGCATGCGCTTGAGTCGAAGCTCGCTTTCGCGGGCCAGGCTCCGAGGGCTGAGGATGCGGCAAAGCCGGACGCTGCAAGCGACGACCGGTCCCACAACATGCCGCCCCGCTGACCGAATCAGCGAATTGCCGAACTTCGCGCGCGGTGGTATGAGCCGCGCCATGGAACGCCTGTTCGGAAATCCGAGCTATCGCCAGTTCACGCTGCAGGACCGCAAGCGCCTGCCGGCGCGTTTCTTTGCGGCGATCTCCGGCGCCAAGACCGCGCGACTTCGCTGACCGGCCGCGGCTTCGGCCGCCCGTCACCGATCTCGAAAGCTCCAGCCACGGAACCCAGCCATGAGCGCACCGCGCACCCTCTACGACAAGATTTTCGACGACCACGTCGTCCAGCGTGACCCTGACGGCACCTGCCTGCTCTACATCGACCGCCACCTCGTCCACGAGGTCACCAGCCCGCAGGCCTTCGAGGGCCTGCGCATGACGGGCCGCAAGGTCCGCCATCCGGAAAAGACGCTGGCGGTCGTCGACCACAACGTTCCGACCTCCAAGGACCGCGTGAACGGCATCAAGAACGAGGAGAGCCGCATCCAGGTCGAGGCCCTGGCGCAGAACGCTGCCGATTTCGGCGTCGAATACTATTCCGAGAAGGACCGCCGCCAGGGCATCGTCCACATCATCGGCCCCGAGCAGGGCTTCACGCTTCCCGGCATGACCATCGTCTGCGGCGACAGCCACACCTCGACCCACGGCGCCTTCGGCGCGCTGGCCCACGGCATCGGCACGTCCGAAGTCGAGCACGTTCTCGCCACGCAGACGCTGATCCAGCGCAAGGCCAAGAACATGCTCGTCCAGGTCGACGGCAAGCTGCCCGATGGCGTCACCGCCAAGGACATCATCCTCGCCATCATCGGCGAGATCGGCACGGCCGGCGGCACCG
>JAYSFJ010000029.1:0-31133 GCA_041913465.1 Mesorhizobium sp.
TAACTCTCAACGCACGCCTCAGAGACGCTCAAATCCAACAGAGTTGATGACGACGTCTATGTCGACGACGTCGATCTCCAGCCGACGCCCCTATCCGACCATCGCTTCCTGCTTGAGCCGCATCGCGTAGAGCTTCGTCGAGCGATCCGGATCGGCATTGGCCTGGGTCAGCAATTCGCCCTTGCGCACCGGCGCGGTGACCTTGCCGCCCTCCAGCAGTCCGCAGGGAATCGCCTTCGCCGCCCGCGCGTCGGCAACCGTCATCGTCCACGACCGGTACATGGTCTCGCCGATCGAATCGAGCTTCTCGCCGGCTTTCAGGTCGCGCTTGGCGACCGCGCAGACCTCGGCGACGGGCGTATCGAGCGGCACCATGTCAGGCTTGCCGAACAGCACCGCGCGGGCGCAGGTCAGCGGCACTTCGAGCGAGGTCAGGTGATAAGGCCGGTGGAAGGAGTAGTACGGCCCGGTCCCGACATGCAGGTCGTCCATGCGCTCGATGATGCGCGGATGGGTCGCTTCGACCACGACGAACACGCCCGGCGCCACGCCCTTGCCGATCGTGTAGTCGACCACGCCTTTCCGCGACAGCACACCGCCATGCTCCTTCGGGATCAGGATCTTCGCCAGTTCGTCGCGCCCCGCCCGCGGCCCATGCATGCCGGGCACATCCGGCACCAGCCCGGTGGCGTTGGCGATGGCGCACATTTCCACCATCGTCTTCGAGCCGTCGACGAACTCGACCAGCATGCGCGGGTTCATGTTCCGGCGCAACGCTTCTTCGCGGTAGTCGTCGGGCACGGCGTCGTGGTTGAGCGGGTTGTTCTTGCCCTTGCCGGCGGAGACGATCGTGTAGCCAAGCGCCGAGGCGAACTCGATCAGTTCCATGCAGGACGACGGCTCGTCGCCGGCGCCGACCGTATAGACCACGCCCAGCCGTTCGGCCTGCTTCTTCAGATAGACGCCGATGGTCACGTCCGCCTCGACATTCATCATCACCAGATGCTTGCCGTGTTCCATGGCGATCACGTTGAAGTCGGCGGCGACGCCGGGCTTGCCGGTCGCATCGACGATCACGTCGATCAGCGGGTTGGTCACCATCGTCTCGACCGAGGTCACCGCGATGCGGCCCTGCTCGATGGCTGATGTGACGCGCGATTGCGTGTCGGCCTCGGCGAATTTCGACGTCTCGCCATAGGCGAGCTCGATCGCATGCTTCGCCGTATGCGGGCGGCGCGTCGCCATGGCCGACAGCTCGACGCCCTTCATCAGCATGCATTGCGTGACGAGGTCGGTGCCCATCTCGCCGGAACCGATGACGCCGATGCGCACCGGCCGGCCTTCATCCGCGCGGCGCGAGAGTTCGCGCGCGAGGCCCGTGAGTGCGACATTGGTCATCGGCTATATTCCGTTCGTATTCTGGCGCCGCTGGTAGAATTGGCGGCGGTGCAATGTCAACGCCGGCCTATTGCAGCGCCGACAACGCCTGCCGCGCGCGGTCGAGATTGCGCGTGGTCTCCTCGGCGACTTCGCCGGCATCGGCCGCCTTGAACTCGACCAGTGCGGTTTCGCACGCAGCGACCGCCTCCTGCAGCGCCGCAAGGTCGCGCGCTTCCTCGCCGAGCCCGATCAGGCCGCGGCACAGCGTGTCACGGATATAGGGCAGGTTTTCCGCATCGCCACTCTCCACCTGGGCCGACAGGGCGACGCGTGCGTCCGCGACGGCGGTCTCGAAGTCCGACCGGCTTCGCGAGGCTTCCGCCATCAGCACGCGGGCATAGGCGATCGAATTGCGCATCGCCGCGAAGTCGGCCGGCGCGCTGTCGCGGGGAGTGGCCTTTTCCGCCGCCTCGTAGGCGGCAATCGAGGCGAGAAAATCCTCGCGGCGCGACGGCTCCTTGGTGGCACGTTCCTGCAGCGCCTGGCCGAGCATCGACTGGTTCCAGGCCCAGTCTGATTCCTCCGACCCGTCCGCCGGCCAGCCGGCGAGCGCGGCACGGTAGGTATCGATCGCCTCGCCGAGCAGCTTCACGTCCTCCAGCCGCGAGGCGCGCGCATGCAGCGCCCGGCCGAGGTTGAAACGGGTGCGCGTCGCCAGCAGACCTTCGCCGGCCTTCTCCAGCTCTCCCAGGGTGCTGCGGAAGAGATCGGCGGCACGGGCGAAATGGTCCGCCCCTTCGGCGTCCCGTTCCCCCAGCGACAGCTCGACGAGTGCGACGTTGGAGGTGGAGATCGCCCAGTCGACCTTAGTGCCTGCCGCGCCGAACAGGTCCGCTGCCTTGGAAAAAGCCTCGGCCGCCTCGGTCAGCCTGCCATCCTCGCCGGTCGCGTCGCCGACGGTCTGCAGCGCGCGCCCGAGTTCGTTCCACGCCGTCGCCCAATCGAAATCCCCCGAGCCGGCGGGCGCGGCCTCCAGCGCGGCGCGGAAAGCCTCGGCGGCCTCCGCCGCCAGCGCTGCATCCGCATCCGGAAGCGCGAGCTCGAGCAGCTGGCCGGCGGCGAAATAGTCCGACTTGGCCTGGTCGATCTTCTGGCCGAGCGCCGCATACGCCTTTGCCGCCTCGCGCAGCGCCGACACGGCCGCCCGTCGGTCATCCGCAGCGCCGGTCAGCTTTGCCAGTTCGACGAAGCCGAGGCCGATATTGTAGCTCGTGTCGGCCTCCTCCGCTGCCGAGCGGCTGCGGCCGGCCAGCGCCTTCACCTCGCGGTAGCCGGAGATCGATGCGCGCAGGCGGTCCTGGCTGCCCGACTTCCAACCGATGTCGTAGTCGTGCCGGGAAAGCCCGTTGCGCGCAGAGGCCCACTGGCTCGGCGAGCGGACGGGATCGAGTGCTCCGAGCGCGGCCCGCCAGGCGTCGCCCGCCTCCTTGCGATAGGCCTCGTTGCCGGTCTTTCCGGCGATCTCGTCGAGGATGTTCGCAAGCGCGGCGGTCGTTGCCGCCCAGTCGATCGGCGCCCGTTCCCGCGTCCATCCGGTCAGCGCAGTGCGATAGGCCGACACGGCGTCCTCGAGCAGCGCGTCGTTCTTCTCCAGCCGCGCAAGATCGCTCAGGGCGACTGCACGGTTGGCGTGCGCCTGACCCCAGGCCAGCGGCGTCTCCGTCGCGGAGTTCACCTTGAGCACTTCCTCGTAGATCTTGACCGCGGCGTGCAGGAAGCTGGCGTCGTCGGTCTTGATCCCGTAGTCGCGAAGAACGTTGGCAAGGTTGTTGTAAGTGCTCGCCCATTGCAGCGGCGAGTCATCCTTGTCGATATGGTCGAGGATCTCCCGATAGAGACCGGCCGCCTCCTTCAGCAGGTCCTTGTCGTCGGCAAGAGCCGCTTTCAGCCGCTTGGCCGCTGCAAGGTTGGTCTGCGTATTCGCCCACTCCACCGGAATCCTGTCGCGGGTGAACTCGAGCGAGGCGAGTTCGAAGGCGGCGATCGCCTCGTCGACGGCGGCGACGCTGTCGGTGCGGCGGGCAAGTCCGAGGCGGGCGATGCCGATGTTCTGCTGCACGCGCGCCCAGTCGATCGGGTAGCTTTCGCGCGTGCGGACTTCGAGCGACGCCTCGTAGGCGGCCACGGCGGCGGCGTAGAGTTCGGGATCGGCATCGTATTCGGACTGCATCAGAAGCGCGTTCGCAAGCAGCGACTGCGTCCAGGCCCACTGCACCGGATCGCTCTCCCGCGTGAACACCTCAAGGGCCTGCTGATGGACTTTCGAGGCCTCCGCGAACATCGACGGATCGCCGAGGCGGGTTCCGAGTTCGACCTGGGCGACGCCGATATTGTTGAGCACCAACGCGTGGTCGCCCGGCTTCGTCGTTTCGTAGTTCAGCGAGTCGCGATAGGTGGCGATCGCATCGCGGATCGCCTGGTTGTCGCCGCGACGGTCGCCCTGGTTCCACAGCGCCAGCCCTTCGTTGAGGCGGTATTCCCAGGCAAGCGCGCTATCCCAGCGCTTCACCTCCTCGAAGGCCGAATGGTAGTCGCGCGCCGCACCGCGATAGTCGAAGGAGAGGTTCAGCGTCTCGGCGCTGCGCGCATAGGCGGCAGCGAATTCGAGGCGTCGCGCCTTCAGGTTCGCCTCGACCGTGTCTATCCGCTCGGACAGATCGCCGATCCGCTGCTTGATCCGGTCATGCAGGCCGATCGCGGCTTCGAGAGCTCCTTCGTCGACCGCCTTGTTGGCAAGGTCGGTCAGCCGGCCGATCTCGGGGTCGCTGGTGCTCACTGCGTCGCGCTCGGCGCGCATCTGTCTCAGTTTCTCCGCCTGGGAGCGGAGCAGCCGGTCGAGCTCGCCGGGGTCTTTCGGAGCGCTCTCGCCGAGCGAGGCGAGCATGGCGTAGATGGCGTCCATCGGCACGCTGTCGGTCGCGGAAATGGCTTCCACCTCGCGGCGCGACTTGTCGGGAAGCGTCGAGATCGTCACCAGCAGCTTGCGCCGCTCGTGCAGGATGTCGCCTTCTGGGCCTTCCGGTTCGTCGGGCGCCGCGCCGAGATAGAGCAGCCGGCGCAGGCTTTCGTTGACCCACGGCCGCTGCGCGCCGCGCGTCTTGAGATAGACTTCCTCGGCGACCATGCGCAGCACAAGGCCGAATTCCTCGCCCGTCATGGCGGAGAGATGCCTGACCAGCGCGGCGGCGTATGGCGAGTTGCCGCCGGGCTCGCCGTCGAGCGCGACCTGGCCGGGTTCCGCCGAATAGGCGATGACGCTGCCGAAGGTTTCCTCGCTCGCCCCGGCGCGGGCTTTGAACGGGGTGACGCTGCGCGGCTGGCCGAGGCCGGCGGGTGTGACTGCCAAGCCTTCCTTCGCATCGGAGGTTTTCAGCATGGCGCCCGGCGGAAAGGGATTGGTGCGGCAGGCGTCGAGCAGCACGACCGAGATCGGAACTGTGTTGCGCAAGGTGTCGAGATGCCGGCCGAGCGGCACCAACCTCGCGTCGGCCGCGTCGAGGGCCGAGAGGTCGGCGTCGACAGGGACGAGGAAGTTCTCGCCGCCGGCCTCGATGCCGTGGCCCGAATAGTAGAGCAGCGCTACGTCGGCCTCTTCCGCATCCTCGACGAAGCGCTCGAGCTGGCGGTCCAGCCGCCTGCGATCGCCGTCATTGACCGTCTGCACCTCGAAGCCGAGATCGGCGAGCAGCTTCTGTATCTCGCGGGCGTCGTTGGCGGTGTTGGCGAGGTCGGGCAGACTCTCGTAGTCCGACTGCGCGACGACGAGGGCTACGCCCTTGAGCGGACTGTTCTGCGCCAGCGCCGGGAAACCGAGAACGAGGATCGCAAGGACGGACAATGCCCATCCCACGACCTTCCATCTCAACGCCAAAGCACCGCGCGCCACAGCATCACCCGACCACCCATGCCGAATGACCGTAACAGCGTGGCGTCATCAAGGCGACAGTCGCGAGGACTGGGCCCAAAATGGCGGCCTCTTAGGTGCAGGCGACGTAGACAAGCCGTCCGGATTCATCGCGATCCTCGGCCACCTTGCCCCGCCCGACCAGGTAGTTGACGTGGGCGAGCGTCTCGCCGAGCGCGAAGCCGATATTGTCCGGCCCTTCGACATGCGGGAACATGACCCGCGCCAGGTCGATCGGGATGCGCGGTGCGCGCAGGAATTCGATCGTGGCATCGAGCCGCTTGTCGTGATGCTCGCGCAGCTCCAGGATCCGGTCGTGTACGCCATGATAGGGCATGCCGTGCGAGGGCAGCACGAGCGCGTCCGGGCGGATGTCCGAGAAGCTGGGAAACGATTCGAGATAGTCGCCGAGCGGATCGGCCTTCGGCGTCATTTCGTAAACCGCGATGACCGGCGAAATCTTCGGCAGCAAATGATCGCCGGCGATCAGGATGTTCGCCGCCCTGTCGTAGAACGAGGCGTGTTCGAAGGCGTGGCCGCGGGTCACGATCACCTGCCAGTCCCGGCCGCCGAGCCTCACCGTCTCGCCGTCGCGGATTTCGGTGATCCAGGCCGGAATCGGAGACGACAGGTCGATAAAGCGGTGACGACTCGTCACCAGCTTCTGCGCGACCGAATCGTCGAAGCCGTTGCGGACGAGATGGGAATGATGCGCGTCGTTCGATCCCGGCACGTCGTGCATGTGGCTGACGCGGGCCCACATCCATTCGGCGAAGGTGCCGACATAGTCGGCATCGAAGCGCGACACCATCCAGCCCGACAGGCCGATATGGTCGACATGGCCGTGGGTCGCGACGACG
Source organism: Mesorhizobium sp. (assembly GCA_041913465.1). Classification (GTDB taxonomy): domain Bacteria; phylum Pseudomonadota; class Alphaproteobacteria; order Rhizobiales; family Rhizobiaceae; genus Mesorhizobium_A. The sequence goes on from JAYSFJ010000029.1 coordinate 6,205, forward strand.
CGCCGGACCGGCTTGCCGCCCATTGGTCCGGCAAGGAGCTTCTCCCAGACGCCGAGGATTTCCGGCGTCGCGCAGCCGGTGTCGATCACCGTCCAGCCGTCGTCCTCTTCCAGCAGCCAGACGTTGACGTGGTCGAGGCGAAACGGCAGCGGCAGCCGAGCCCAGAGCAGGCCGGGGGCGACTTCGCGCGCTTCGCCGGCCGGCGGCGTGTCCGCCCAGGGGAATTCGAGCCTGCCGCGCTTTGCCAGCATCTTGCGTCCTCTCAGTTCGCCCCGCGCGGGACAAGCACCCAGTAGTCGAGATCGAGCAGGACCGAGGCGTCCGCGTCGCCTCCGGGCGCCGGATGCGCTGCGCAGGGCAGGTCCCTGGTTGCGATCGTGCGGACGCGCAGCGCCCCGACATCGCCCCGATGCCCGAATGCGTGGCGGTCGAGGATTTCGGACCAGGCATAGACCGTGTCGCCGCCCGCCGCCGGATTGACGTGCCGGCCGCCATTGATCGCGGCGATGAACGACGCATTGGCCAGCCCGTTGAAGGACAGCGCGCGCGCCAGCGAGATGACATGGCCGCCATAGACGATGCGGCGGCCGAAACGGCTCGACTTCTGCGCCAGGCCGTCGAAATGGCCCTTGGCCGTGTTCTGGTAGAGGCGGGTGGCGATCTGGTGCTCCGCCTCTTCGATCGTCATGCCGTCGATATGGTCGATCTTCTCGCCGACCTGGTAGTCGTCGAACAGGAACGGGCTGCCGGCGAGCGTCCGGTCGTAGCGCGAGAAGTCGAGGCCGTCGGGGATGACGAGATCGGCTGCGGAAACCACCGCGGCCGTTTCCGGAACGGTCGTTGCCGGCGGCGGCGCGGTCTGGTCGCGCTTGTTGACCATCACCCAGCGCACGAAGGTGAGCATGGGCTCGCCGGTCTGGTCATAGCCGGTCGAGCGGACATAGACGATGCCGGTCTTGCCATTGGCGTTCTCGCGCAGTCCGATGACGGTCGAGCGCGCGGTGACGCTGTCGTCGGGATAGGCCTGCCTGAGGAACCGGCATTCGGCATAGCCGAGATTGGCAACCGCGTTGAGCGAGATGTCGGGCACCGTCTTGCCGAAGATCACGTGGAACAGCAGCAGGTTGTCGACGGGCGCGCGCGAAAGCCCGACTGACTGCGCGAACGCGTCCGACGACTGGACGGCGAAGCGCATGCCGTAGAGCGCCGAATAGAGCGAGACGTCGCCGGTCGTGACGGTGCGCGGCACGGCGTGGACGATCTCCTGGCCGAGGCGGAAATCCTCGAAGAAATTGCCGGTGGAGGACTTGGCCATCGATCAGAGTCCGACTGACGGTTTCATGCCGGCGAGCTCGGCGCGGTCGATGATCCGCTGCACGAGGCGCACCGTGGCGACGTCGACCATCTGGCCGTCGACCTGGATGGCGCCGAGGCCCTGCGCCTGCGCCTCGCGATAGGCGGCGACGGCCTTGTAGGCGCGGTCGACCTCGGCCTGCGACGGGCTGAATACCTCCTGCGCGATCGCCACCTGGCTCGGATGGATCGCCCATTTGCCGACGGCGCCGAGCTGCAGGGCGCGGATGCATTCGGTGCGGAACCAGTCGCCGTCCTTGAAGTTCACGAACGGGCCGTCGACCGCATCGAGGCCGTAGGTGCGCGCCGCGACGATCATCTTGTAGCGGGCATAGTGCCAGATGTCGCCGGGATAGCCGGAATCACCGGCGATGGCGCGCGGGTCTATCCCCTGGGAGGCGGAGTAGTCACCCATGCCGAAGATCAGCGCCTCGAGCCGATCCGACGCGCCGGCGATCTCCTCGACGCGCATGATGGCTTCCGCTTCCTCGATCAGCACCTCGATGCCGATGCGGCGCGTCAGCCCGAGCTTGCCTTCGATCTGGGAGAGAAGGCGATCGACGAAGCGCACGTCGCAGGCGGTGCGGACCTTGGGCACGAGGATCGTGTCGACGTTCCGCCCCGCGCCCTCCACGACCGTGATGATGTCCTCGTAGGCGTAATGCGTGTCGAGGTCGTTGATGCGCACGCAGCGCACCGACGTGCCGAAGTCGAGCGTGTTGAGCGCATTGACGATCTGAGTCCTCGCCCCGACCTTCGCGCCAGGCGCGACAGCGTCCTCGAGGTCGAGGAAGACGTGGTCGACCTCCATCGCAGCGGCCTTGGCCATCATCTTGTCGCTGGAGCCCGGCACCGCGAGCTGGCAGCGGCGGAGGCGCTTCGGTCTGGCGTTGGCCATGATCTCTCTCCCTGTGGCGGCGCGGAGGCGCGACCCTTTGACGAGGTCGCCGTGGTCCTGCGAATTGACCGCGCAGCGACGCATCCTATAATCTAACCAATGTTAGAATCCTAGTGAGGCAAGCGTAGAATTTTTCCCCGCCCCGGTCGATGGCGCCGCATCCGGCGATCCTCACTCCTAACAGAGGAAAGACAGGTGCCGGCGCCCCGCGCCAAAGGGCGGAGAGCCGATGTGCAAACCGCCGCCGACGGCCTCGAAGGCTCGATCAAAGGGATGTGAGTGGGTTACGATTTCGAACGCATGTTCGCTTCTTATATGTTTATTTTCAAACACTTGATTGGCATTTGACGAAATTCCGAGAAGGATGGTGACAAACTTTCGAACAAGTGTTAGAGTTTTTCAAATGCTCCGGACGGCAGGTTGCCGAACCGGGGAGCGGGAGGAGTGACCGATGTACCCAACAGGCTCACTGGCTGATTTCGTGCGCCCCGAGGGCACGCTCTGATCATGCTGCACGTCGACGACATCCAGCTGGCCTTCGGCGGAGTCAAAGCTCTGTCGGGCGTGAGCGTGCATGCCGACAAGGGCAAGATCACAGCGGTGATCGGGCCGAACGGTGCCGGCAAGACCAGCCTGTTCAACGTCATTTCGGGCTTCTACCGCCCTCAGAGCGGCAAGGTCACCCTCGACGGAGAGGATATCTCGGGGCTCAAGCCGCATGCGCGCGCCTATCGCGGCATGTCACGCACCTTCCAGAACATCGCCCTGTTCCACGGCATGACCGTGCTCGACAACATCAAGCTCGGCGCCCACACCAACCTCAAGAGCGGCGTCATCTCCGCCGGCCTGCGCCTGCCTTTGACCCGCAACGAGGAGGTGCAACTCGACGCCGAAATCCAGCGCGACGTCATCGGCCTGCTCGAACTCGACCATGTGCAGCATCACCACGTCGAGGATCTCGCCTACGGCCTGCAGAAGCGGGTCGAGCTCGCCCGCGCGCTCGTCATGAAGCCCAAGATCCTGCTGCTCGACGAGCCGGTCGCCGGCATGAACCGCGAGGAAAAGCGCGAGATGAGCCGCTTCGTCCTCGGCGTGAAGAAGGACTGGAACACGACCGTGCTTCTGATCGAGCACGACATGAGCATGGTGATGGGCATCTCGGACCACATCGTCGTTCTGTCCTTCGGCAAGCCCATCGCCTCGGGCACGCCGGAGGAAGTGCGCGCCAATCCCGACGTCATCAAGGCCTATCTCGGCAGCGTCGACGAACCAGCCAAGACCGCGGCGTGAGGTAGATCATGAGCCCGCTGCAGCAGTTCATCGAATATTCCATCGTCGGCATCGCGGCCGGCGGCATCTACGCGCTCATCGCGCTCGGCATCGTGCTGATCTTCAAGTCGTCGCGGACGTTCAATTTCGCCATGGGCGAGATGATGATGCTGTCCGCCTATTTCTTCTATGCAGCCGCCGTCACCTTCGCGCTCGGACCCGTGCTTGGCATGATCGTGGCGCTGGTCTGCTCGATCATCGTCGCGCTCGTCATCGAGCGCGTGGCGATCCGGCCGATGCTCGGCCGTCCGTTCATCGCGGTCGTCATGGTCACCTTCGGCATCGGTTCGATCATCCGCGGCGTCGTCGGCATGATCTGGGGGCCGAACGACCTGCAGATTCCGGCGATCCTGTCGCGCTCTCCCATCATGCTGGGCGACATCTTCGTGCCCGGCAAGACGGCGCGGGCCTTCGCCATCGCCGTCGTCATCGTCGTCGGGCTCATCGCCTATCTTCGCTACTCCCGCGCCGGCGTCGCACTCCGCGCCGCCGCCGCCGACGCGGTGACCGCCTATTCGATGGGCATCGACGTGCGCCGCATCATCTCGTTCACCTGGATCCTGGCCGCGATCACCGGCTGCATCAGCGGCGTGCTGATGGCCAACGTCAACACGCTCACCCCGCATCTCGGCCTCGTCGCGCTCAACGTTCTGGCCGTGGTCATCCTCGGCGGCATGAACTCGATCGGCGGCGTGCTCATCGCCGGCTTCATCATCGGCTGGCTCGAGGCGATCACCGGCCTGTTCCTGCCCACCGAGTTCCGCGAGATCACGCCCTACATCCTGGCCCTGATCGTCCTGCTCGTGCGTCCCACCGGCCTGTTCGGCACCAAGGAAATCGAGAGGATCTGATGGCAATGACGGTGGACACCACACGCGCCTCGGCACCTGCCAGCACGATGTCCGGGTCGATGGTCTGGAACGGCCTGCTGATCCTGGCGCTGCTGCTCTTGCCGCTCGTCGCGCCGCGCTACTGGATCTATTTCGCCGGCCTCCTGGGCATCAACGTCATCGCCACCCAGGGCCTCAACATCATGATGGGCTATACAGGCCTGCTCTCGCTTGGCCACGCGGCGTTCGTCGGCGTCGGCGCCTATACGGTGGCGCTCGCACAGACCTATCTCGGCCTGCCGTTCTGGGTCACCATACCGCTGGCCGGCATCTCGGCAGCGGTCATCGGCGCCGCCTTCGGCCTGCCGTCGCTGCGCATCCGCGGCCTCTACCTGGTCATCGCCACGCTGGCCGCGCAGTTCATCCTGACCTTCGTCTTCGTCCACTGGCAGTCGGTGACCAATGGTGACGTCGGCCTGCCGGTGCGCCCGGCGATGGTGTTCGGCTACGCGCTGAACAACGAGACGCGGATCTACTACCTCATCCTGGCGGTCGTCGTGTTCCTGATGATCTTCGCCCGCAACGTCATCAAGTCGCGGGTCGGCCGCGCCTTCATCGCGATCCGCGAACGCGATCTCACGGCCCAGGTGCTGGGCGTCGAGATCGTCACCTACAAGCTCGTCGCCTTCGCGCTCGGCTCCTTCTATGCCGGCGTCGCCGGCGGTCTGCTCGCCTATTTCAACCAGTTCGTGAACCCGGAACAGTTCGGGCTCCTGCTCTCGGTCTTCTTCCTCTCGGCGGTGATCGTCGGCGGCATGGGCTCGATCCTCGGTGCGATCCTCGGCGCCGCCTTCATGACGCTCTTGCCGGAAGTCCTGCGCGAGAGCTCGCTGCTGTTCGGCGAGATCTTCCAGATCGACCTCGGCACGGTGCTCACCCCGCTCCGCGAGACGATCTTCGGCCTTCTCATGGTCGGCTTCCTGATCCTCGAGCCGCGCGGCCTCGCGCAGCTGTGGAAACGGGCGAAGCACAAGTTTTCATCCGGACGGTCCGGATGAGGAGACTCGCCGGTCCGTGACCGGCGCGGGACGAAACCGCGATCGCTTCGATCGCAGAACGTGGAGGAAACTATGTTCAGCAGACGTAAATTCCTGAAGGCGGCGGGCGCCACGGCGGCAGTCGGTGCCGTCAGTTCGTTCGGTATCCTGCGCGCGCAGGCAGCCGACGACCTCAACTGGAGCATCCACTGCGACCTCACCGGCCCGGCGGCCGAAGGCGGCAAGTTCCAGGGCGAAGGCTTCACCGAATACGCCAACTGGATCAATTCCAACGGCGGCATCCGTGGCCGGAAGATCAACCTGACCATCAACGACTCGACCTTCAAGGTCGACGTCGCCGTCGCCAACGTGAAGAAGGCGCTCGCCGCGGGCCGCGTCGACTACCTGTTCGGTGAATCGACCGGCATGATCCAGGCGATCTCGCCCGAGAACAACTCGACCAACAAGATCCTGATGACGTCGGGCTCTTTCGCGTCCGAACTGGCCGACGAGAAGGCCTATCCGTACCACTTCGTTCCGGGCGCGACCTATGGCGCCCAGCTCAAGATGCTGGTCGACTACATCAAGACCTCGAAGGGTTCGAACCCGGCGAAGCTGGTGATCGTCCACTCCTCCACCGGCATGGGACGCGACGGTATCGAAAACGCGGTCGCCTACGCCAAGGAGAGCGGCATCGAGGTGGCGCTGGTGCAGCAGACGAAGTTCGTCGAGACCGACGTGTCGGCCTTCGCTCTGGCCATCCGCCAGGCGCAGCCGACCCACGTCATCCACCACGGCTACTCCTTCGCCGTGTGGCCGGAGATTGTCCGCCTGGTGCGCGACTACGGCATGAACGACGTCGTCTTCCTCGGCACGATCTGGCAGAGCGAACGCGAGAAGGTCGTGGCGATGCCAGACGTCGCCGAAGGCCTGATCGGCATCAAGGTGTGGAACGACGACACCAACAAGCCGGCCGGCAAGATGATGGAGACGATCGGCGGCATCCTGAAAGCCAAGGATCCGAACTGGAAGGGCTATGTGCGTCTCGGCTTCCTCGACGCATGGATCAGCGGGATGATGGCGACGAAGGCGTTCGAGATCGTCATCGACGCCGGCCAGGAAGTGAACGGCGACAACCTCGCCGCGGCGCTCCGCACCGTGAAGGACTGGGACACCGGCGGCCTGATCGACGTTCCGGTCTCGATCCAGAACCAGCAGATCGGCCTCGGTCGGATCATCCGCTACTCGGCGGCCAACAACTGGGACATGGAACACGTGACCGACTGGATGAAGGTAAGCTGACGTCATGGCGGCCGTTCTCGAAGTCAAGGATCTGGAAGTCGTCTATCAGGGCGTGATCCAGGCTCTCACGAGCCTCAGCCTCACCGTTCCCGAAGGGGCGATCGTCACGCTGCTCGGGGCCAACGGCGCCGGCAAGACGACGACGCTCAAGGCGATCTCCGGCTTCCTGCCGCTCGAGGACGGCCGCGTCACTCGCGGGTCGATCAGCATAGGCGGTCAGGACCTGCTCAGGCTCGCGCCGCACCAGATCGTGCGGCGCGGCATTTTCCAGGTGCGGGAAGGCCGACACGTCTTCGCGGAGATGACAGTCGAGGAAAACCTCATCGCTGCCACCTTCGCCCAGCGCGCCGCGCGGTCGCGCAAGGAGGCCTTCGACGAGGTCTACAACTACTTCCCGATCCTGTCGCAGCGCCGCGGCCAGGCGGCGGGCTACCTTTCCGGCGGCGAGCAGCAGATGCTCGCCATCGGCCGGGCGCTCGTGGCCGATCCCGAGATGATCCTGCTCGACGAGCCGTCGCTGGGCCTCGCGCCGCTGATCGTCAAGGAAATCTTCGAGATCATCGCGCGCATCAACCGCGAGAAGGGGGTGTCGATGCTGCTCGTCGAGCAGAACGCGGTGATCGCGCTGAAATACGCCTCCTACGGCTATGTCATCGAGAGCGGCCGTACCGTGCTCGAAGGCACGACCGAGAAGCTCTCGGCCGACCAGGACATCCAGAAATTCTATCTTGGGGTCGAGGCGCACGAAGCCGCCTGACCCGACGCAACAGCGCCTCCCAAGCGCCCAGGAGCGAGCAGCAATGCTCGCTCCTGTTTTCGTCGGCATCCTGTTGTATAGCGTAGCGCTACATGCTACAGATTCCGCATGATCCGCTCCATCAGGCACAAGGGGCTCAAACGCCTCTATGCCGATGGGGATCGCAGCAAGCTGGCTGCGGAGATGGTCGGGCGCATCGAGGAAATCCTCAGCGTGCTTGACGTCGCCGGCGATATCCGTGACGTGGACCTCCCGCATTTCCGTCTGCATCCCCTTACGGGCGACCGAAAGGGCCAATGGGCCGTCACCGTTCGTGCGAACTGGCGGATCGTATTTCGTTTCGAGAACGGGGAGGCGAGCGATGTCGACCTCACCGACTACCATTGAGGCACGCCATGACGATGAAGTCTCCTCCTCACCCAGGCCGGCTCATAAAGGGAGCGATGGAGGAACTGGGGCTTTCCGTGGCCAAAGCCGCGGCAGCTCTCGGCGTGACGAGGTCCGCCCTCAACCGGGTTGTCAACGGCACGAGTTCGGTCTCGCCGGAAATGGCTCTCCGGCTCGAGACGGTCATCGGCAGCAGTGCGGAAGCATGGCTGAGGCTTCAGGCGGCCTATGATGCCGCGCGTGTCCGCGAGCGCGCTCCCGAGATCACGAAGGGACTGAAGCGGCTCGTTCTGCCCGACGCCGCCTGAACCACTCAGTAAATCGAAATTCCCATCGACCTCCCGCCGTCGAGGGTCAGGATCTGGCCGGTGACGTTTCGCGTGCGCGGGCTGGCGAAGAAGGCGATGCCGTTGGCGATGTCCTCGGGCTGGCCGACCTCCTTGGTCGGCTGCTTGGCGATCAGTTCGGCCTGCCGCTCCGGCGTCAGCGAGCGGAACATGTCCGTCTCGATCAGTCCCGGCGCGATCGCGTTGACGAAGATACCTTTCTCCGCAAGGTCGATCGCCATTCCGCGCGTGAGGCCGACGGCGCCGGCCTTCGAAGTGACATAGGGCGAATGCGCGTAGCCGGCGAGATAGGCGCGGGAGGCGACGTTGATGATGCGCCCGCCGCGCTTCATCACCTTGGCCGCCTCCTGCGCCATCACGAACGTGCCGACGACATTGACGTCGTACATCTTGCGGAAATCATCCTCGGTCACGGCGTCGAACTTGCCGTCCCAGAACACCGCCGCGTTGTTGACCAGCACGTCGAGGCGCGGCAGCGAGGCGATCAGCTTCGCGACCGCCGGCCGGTCTGTGATCGACAGAGCATGATGTTCGACCGAATTGCTCGCGGCCTTGAGAGCGGCGGCGTTCGTCGCCAGCGGTTCGTCGGCGAGATCGACCATGACGACGTGGAATCCGTCCTCCAGCAGGCGCTTCGTTGTCGCAAGACCGATGCCGCGACCGGCGCCGGTGACGAGTGCGACTTCCTTTTCGTGTGCCATCTCGATCTCCTCAGGCCGCGTCGACGGGCAGGACGAAGGTTTCGGTCAGTCCGCCGTCCACCATCAGCACGTGGCCGTTCATGTAGCTCGACGCCTTGGAGACCATGAAGGCGACGACGCCGCCCGCCTCCTCCGGGTCGCCCCAGCGGCCCAGCGGAATGCGGCTCGAGACGCCCTTCTCGTAGCCAGGGCGGGCGAGGATGGTGGTGTTGATCTCGGTCAGGAAGTAGCCCGGCGCCATCATGTTGACGGTCACGCCCTTCGCGCCTAGTTCCGCGGCGAAGGCGCGGGTCATGCCGGCGAGGCCGTGCTTCGAAGACACATAGGCCGTGACATTTTCGCGCCCGACGACCGCGAGCGCCGAGCCGACGTTGACGATGCGGCCGTAGCCGCGCGGAACCATGCGGCGCGCCGCCTCGCGGCAGAGCAGATAGGGCGCGCGCATGTTGGTGCCCATCACCCTGTCCCAGGTCGCGGTGGTGGCCTGCGCGAACGGCTCCCAGGCGTTGATGCCGGCATTGTTGACGAGGATGTCGAGACGGCCTTCTGCATCCGCGATCTCGTTGATGGCGGCCACGCAGGCCGCGCCGTCCGCAAGATCGAACGCCTTGACCGCCACGTCGAGGCCTTCGGCACGGAGCTTCGCCGCGGATTCGTCCAGCTGCTCCTGGCCGCGCGCCGTCATCCAGACCTTCGCGCCGGATTCCGCGACCGCCCGCGCCATCTCGAAACCCAGGCCGCGCGAGGCGCCGGTGACGATGGCGATCTGTCCTTCGAGGGAAAAACGCTTTGTCATCGTCGCCTCACGCCGCGAGCTGGAATTTGAAGGAGGACGTCAGTCCGCCGTCGACCATGATCACCTGTCCGGTGACATAGCTGGACGCAGCCGAGGAGAGGTAGACGATCGTTCCGACCATCTCCTTCGGATCGCCCCAGCGCTCCATCGGGGTGACGCCGTTGATGGCCTCCACAAAGCCTGGCCGCGACTGCAGGGTGGAGTTGATCTCCGTCAGGAAATAGCCCGGACAGACGCAGTTGACGTTGATCTTTTCCTTGCCGAGTTCGGCGGCGAGCGAGCGCGTCAGGCCGATAATCGCCGATTTCGAGCCGCAATAGGCGTGCAGCTTCGCACGTCCGAGCGGTCCGAGCACCGAGCCGGTGTTGACGATGCGTCCGCCCTCGCCTCCCGCCCGCATGAGGGCCGCGCATTCCTGCGACATGATGAAGGTGGCGCGGACGTTTGTGTCCATGATCCGCTCGAAATCCTCGGCGTCGCTGTCGAGCAGCGGCTGCCAGTTGATGATGCCGGCATTGTTGATGCAGACGTCGAGCCGGCCGAGGTCCGCGCCGACCCTGCGCACTCCCTCGCGGATCGCGGCCTCGTCGGCGAGGTCGAGCGACAGTACCGTGGCTGCGCCACCGTCGCCTTCGATCTCGGCCTTGACCGCGGCGAGCTTCGCCTCGTCGCGGGCGACGAGCACGACATGCGCGCCGGCGGCGGCGAGCCCCTTGGCGATCGGCTTGCCGAGGCCGCGCGACGCGCCCGTCACCAGGGCGACCTTGCCCTTCAGCGAAAACAGTTCGAGCATCGATATCCTCCCGTATCGGCGGCGCGGCTCAGGCCGTGCCGTAGAGCTTGCGCAGGCGCACCTTGTCGATCTTGCCGCTCGGCAGCTTGACGATCTCGTCGACGAACTCGACATGGCGCGGACGCTTGTAGCTGGCGATGAGCGTGCGGCAGTGGTCGATCAGGTCCTGCGCGGTCGCGCTCGCGCCCTGCCTCAGCACGACCACGGCCTTGACCGCTTCGCCCCATTTCTCGTCGGGCACGCCGATCACGGCGACCTCGGAGACTGCCTCGTGGGTAACGACCGCCTCTTCGACCTCGCGCGAATAGATGTTCTCGCCGCCGGAGATGATCATGTCCTTCTTGCGGTCGACGAGATAGAGGAACCCCTCCGCGTCGAGGCGGCCGACGTCGCCGGTGTGCACCCAGCCGTCGCGCAACGTGTCGATCGTGGCGGCGGTGTTGTTCCAGTAGCCCTTCATCACGCCGGGGCTGGTCAGCAGGATCTCGCCGACCTCGCCGGCCGGCAGGTCCTCGCCATTGTCGTCGACGATGCGCACGTTGACGCGCGGCGAGGCCTGTCCGACGGAGGTCAGGATCTCGCGGTCGCGGTCGGTGCCGTCGGGCCTGTGCTGATGCGCGAGCAGCGTCGTGCCGATGCCCTCGGTCTGACCGAACTGCTGCTGGAAGACCGGTCCGAGCAGCTTCAGTCCCTTCTTCAGCACCGGGATCGGCATCGGCGCCGCCGCATAGACGATCATGCGCAGGCTGGAGAGGTCGGCCTTCTCGATCGCGGGGGATTCCAGCAGTGTCTGGATCATCGTCGGCGCCATATGCGTGACGGTGATCTTCTCGCGCTCGATGCAGTCGACGATCGCCGGCGGATCGAAGCCCTTCAGCACGTGCACGGTGCCCGCGCGCCAGTGCTGCGCGAGCTGGATGATCTTGGCGCCGATGTGGAACAGCGGCATCATGATCAGCAGCCGGTCGTCCGGCGTGTTGCGCTGGTCGGAGCCGAGGATTTCGGCGGCGTTCACTTGTCCGCCCTGGCCCAGCATCACGCCTTTCGGGCGCCCGGTGGTGCCCGAGGTGTAGATCAGGAAGGCGATGTCGTCGGGCAACGGCCGGAAGGGCACGCCCGAGGCCTCGCCCGAGGCGACGAGCGCTTCGTAGTCGTCGCCGAATCCGCCGCCGTCGAGGCAGACGAAGTGCTCGACCGATTTCAGCTGGTCCTTCATCGCCAGCACGGTCTCGGCATAGGCCGCCTCGAAGATCAGCACCTTCGGCGCGCCGTCGTTGACGATGTAGACCATCTCGGGAATGGCCAGCCGCCAGTTCACCGTGGCGCAGATGAAGCCCGAGAGCTCGCAGGCGCCGTAAACTTCCTGGAACTCCAGCCGGTTCTGGCTGAGGATGCCGACGCGGTCCTGCCGCCTCAGGCCCAGCTGCCGCAGCGCGTCGGCGAGCTTCGAGACACGGACGTGGAACTCAGCATGCGTGACACGTCGGTCCTGCCAGACAAAGGCGGTCTGGTCGGGATACTTCCAGGCATTGTTGTCCAGCATGTCCGCAAGGGTCTGCGGAATTCTGACGGAAGACATGGCGGCCTCAGGCGATGTCTGGGTCGAAGCGCGGCTTGCGCTTCTCGCGGAAGGCGGCGAGGCCTTCGCGGAAATCGTCGCTGGCGAAGCAGAGCGGCTGCGCCGTCGCCTCGAAGTCGAGCACAGCGTGCGGATCATCGCTCAGCGTGAACATCCGCTTGGTGAGCGCGGCGGTTTGCGAGGGGAACTCGGCCAGCTCCCGCGCCCGCTCCAGCGCCTTCTCCGCGACCAGGTCGTCGGCCACGACGTCGTCGGCAATACCGATCGCAAGCGCCTCCGGCCCCTTGTAGAAGCGGGCGTAGAGCAGCGCCTGGCGCGCGCGGGCGAGGCCGATGCGCTTCGCCAAGGTGTGAGCAATGGCGAAATCCGGCACAAGGCCGAGCTTTGCGAAGGGGAAGCCGATCGATGCGCCTTCGCCCATCACGATCGTATCGCAGAACAGCACGAGCCCGGCCCCGGCGCCGACCGCGTGCCCCCTCACTTCGGCAACAATCGGCTTCTCGGCCGCGAGAAGAACCCGAGCGAGCCGGTGCGCCGAGGTCAGCCGCTCGCGGCCGGCCTTGGGGTCCGCGAGCGTGTCCATCTTCGACAGGTCGCCGCCGACGGAGAAGTTCTTCAAGGCGGAGGCGAGGATGATGACGCGGCAGGTACGGTCGTGGAACAATTCCTCGAACGCCGGCACCAGCAGGCCCCGAAACGCCTCGCCGAGCCCGTTTCCCGACTCGTGGTGGTTCATCACAAGACGAACGATGCCACGGCCGTGCCGCTCGATGTCGACAGATCCCACACGTTCCTCCCGGGCAGCTTTTTGTCTCGCGGGAAACGCTACACCAATCCAAAACCTAACACTAGTTAGAAAATAGGTTTTTTCGGATGAGCGTTCGAAACCATTCCATCCGGGCGATTCGCATCGTAATATGCTCGCAGAAGCTGTTGCGGGGCGACGGAGGCAGGATGACGAAGAAGCTGGCCAAATCGGCGATCTCGCAGAAGCGGGTTCTCGACGCCGCAGCCAAGATTTTCCGCGACTACGGCTATGCGGGAACGACGATGCGGGCGATCGCCGACGAGGCCGATCTCAGGGCCGGCAGCATCTACTACCACTACAAGTCGAAGGACGACCTGATCAGCGCCGTTCTCGACATTGGCATCAGGGCGGTGACCGACAATGTCGAGGCCGCGCTCAAGTCGCTGCCCGAGACGGCCACCGGCCGCGAGCGAATCGAGGCGGCGATCCGCGCCCACCTGTCGGCGATCATCGAGGTCGGCGACTATACGCTCGCCACGCGGCGCGCGCTTGGCCAGGTGCCGGAGGCGATCCGGGCGAGGAACACCCGGATGCGCGACCAGTATGGCTCGGTCTGGCAGAAGATCCTCGCGGATGCTCACGAACGGGGCGAGTTCCGGACGAGTGCCAACCTGACGCTTGCCCGCCTCTTCATCCTCGGCGCGCTGAACTGGACCGTCGAGTGGTTCAAGCCGGGCGGCCGCTCGATCGACGACGTGGCGCGCGAATTCGCGTCCGTCGTGCTCGACGGACTTTCGGGCAACGGCGCAACCGCGGCAATCGCGCAGGAAGTGCCGCTGCCGGCGAAGGCCAAGCGTTCGGCGCCGCGCATCAGCGCCGCCTAGACCGGTCCGCCGGCCGCGTCAGCCGCGGCCGAGGATGTGGTCCGAGATGATGCGCATCTGGATCTCCGAGGTGCCCTCGAAGATCTTGGTCAGCCGCGCGTCGCGCCAGTGGCGCTCGACCTGGTTGAGCGTCGTGTAGCCGCCGCCGCCGAAGATCTGCAGCGCCTCGCTCGTCACCCGCTCCGACATTTCGGAGGCGAACAGCTTGACCATCGACGCCTCCTTGTCGCAGCGCACGCCCTGGTCGATCTTCTCGCAGACCGTATACATCAGCGACCTCGCCGCCTCGATCTCGGTCGCCATCGTCGCGATCTTGAAGCGGATCGCCTGGAAGGCCGAGATGGCGTTGCCGAACTGCCGGCGTTCCTTGGCGTGAGCGATCGCATCGTCCAGCGCCGCCTGTGCCAGCCCGATCGACCGGGCGGCGGTATGCGCCCGCGCCGTTTCCAGGCCCGCCGTGGCGAGGTAGAAGCCCCTGCCCTCCTCGCCGATCAGGTTGGCGGCCGGCACGCGGCACTTGTCGAAGGCAAGCTCCCAGGTCGTCCAGCCGAAATAGCCGATCTTCGGGATGACGGTTCCCGCGACGCCCTCCGGCAGCTTGCCGCGCGGCTTCTCGACCATGAAGGCCGAGATGCCCTTGTGCCGTGCCTTCGGGTCGACGGTCGGATCGGTGCGGGCGAAGACCATGATGAAGTCGGCGCCGTCGGCGAAGGTGCACCAGTATTTGTTGCCGGTGATCTCCCACTCGTCGCCCACGCGCCTCGCGCGGCAGGAGATGTTAGCGACGTCCGAGCCCGCATCCGGCTCTGACAGCGAAAAGGCGCCGAGGAAGTCGCCCCTGGCCATGCGCGGGAGATAGACCTTCTTCTGCTCCGGCGTCATGGCCTTGAGCGAACCGATCAGCGCGTTGCCGCGCGCGATCAGCGAGGCGACGCTCATCCAGCCGCGCGCCAGCTCCTCCGCGACGAGGCAGTATTCGAACGCGCCGAGGCCGAGGCCGCCATATTCCTCCGGGATCAGGATGCCGAAATAGCCGAGCTCGGCCATCTCCTCGAGCAGCTCGCGCGGGATCTCGCCCTTGACCGGATCGAGCCTGTCGGCCGTAGGCCGCACGCGGTCGCGCGTGAAGACCCGCGCCGATTCCTGGATCATGCGGCGTTCTTCGGTCAGTTCGGTCATAGCGGGGATTCCTCGGGCGGCAGCTGTCCCTGGCCGAGCGAGCGTCCGCCGTCGACGATGAGAACCTGCCCCGTGATGTAGCGGTTTTCGGGTGAGGCAAGGAAGGAGACCGCGCGGGCGATGTCCTCCGGCTGGCCGATGCGGCCGAGCAGTTGCAGCGACAGCATCATCTTCTGTCGCTCGGGCGTCATGTAGCGCAGCATCTCGGTGTCGACGACGCCGGGCGCGACCGCGTTGACGCGGATGTCGCGCGGCGAGAGATCGATCGCCATGGCGCGGGTCAGGCCGACCACGGCGGTCTTCGAGGCCACGTAGTGCGCCATCTGCGGCGCGCCGGCGAAGGAGCGCGAGGCGATGTTGACGATACGGCCGCCGTTCTTCATCCGCCGCGCGCCTTCCTGCGCCACGACGAAAGTGCCGATCGCATTGATCTCGAAGGCCTCGCGGAAGTGCTCCTCGGTCAGTTCCTCGAAGAAATGCGTTCCGGTGATCGCGGCATTGTTCACGATCACCTCGACCGGCGCATATTTGTCCATGATCGCGGAGATCGCCGCCCTGTCGCGGATGTCGCACACTTCGGAATCGATCCGCGCACCTGCCGCGCGCAGCGCGTCGGCGACGTCATGCACGGCATCGAGCCGGTCAAGCGCGACCACGTGATAGCCCTCCAGGGCGAGCTTCTCGACGATGCCCTTGCCGATGCCGCGCGCGGCCCCGGTGACGATGGCGGTTCCGAGCTGGCCGGTCATTGCGTGCGTCCTAAGAGGTTCATGATGTTGGCCATGCCGTCGGCTCCGCCCATGCCGGCGAGGGCTTCGCGCAGCGTGCGGCTCGTCGCGCCGAGCACCGGTTCGACAAGGGCGTCGAACTTCGCCTCGAGCTTGCGCCCTTGGCGGGCAATGTCGCTGTCGGCGACGCCGGCGTCATGGCTGGCGGTGAAGCGGCGCCCGTCTGCGGTGGTAATAGTGACGTCGGCCTTCGCCTCCGGATAGCCTTCGACGAATTCGATCGACGCCATGTCGCGCAGGCGCACCAGTTCCGGTTCGCGCGTCAGGTCGTCGGTGTACGTGGCGATGCCGGACGTATCTCGCCCCGCCAGCGCCATGGCCACGGTCAGGCGCAGCGAGAATTTCGCCTCGAGCCCGGTCTGCGGCTTCGCGATGTTGCAGACCCGGTCGGTGACGGGCGGCACGCGGATCTCGATCGCCTGGATCGCGTTGGACGAGGCCGCGCTCTTCTCGCGCAGCGCCTTGCCGGCCTCGATCGCGCCATGGGTCAGGTAGCAGGCGGCGTGATACTTGAAGAGGTTGTTGGCGATGTGATGGTCGAGCGGCGCGTCCTTCATCGCCTCGTCCGGGTTGAAGTCCACGCTCTGCGTCGCCGCCAGCCCCTGCGGCGCCTCCAGCGCGTCGGGCCTGCTGGTGAAGCCGCGCGCGGCAAGGCGCGCCGCGAGCAGGCCGTTCTGCGCCGCCATGCCGGCATGCAGCGGCTTGCACATCGTGCCGAACATCGATTTCAGGCCCGACGCCTTGGTAGCGGCGATGCCGTAGGCGACCGCGCTCGTCTCGGCGTCCAGCTTCAGAAGATGCGCGCAGGCCGCGGCCGCGCCGACGCTGCCGACCGTCGAGGTCGCATGGAAGCCGTAGTTGTAGTGCCCGGGGCTCATCAGGGCGCCGGTGCGGCAGACGACCTCGTATCCCGCGACGAAGGCCGCGAGCACGTCGTCCTGGCTGGCGCCCGTTTCTTCGGCAAGCGCCAGCAGGCCGGGCAGCAGCGCCACCGTCGGATGGCCGAGGATCGCCATGTTGACGTCGTCGAAATCGAGCGCGTGCGAGGCGGTGCCGTTGATCAGCGCCGCGTTCATCGCGGAAGTGCGCCCATTCTGGCCCGTAAGCGAGGCGACCGGGTTCGCGCCGTCCGACAGCAGTTCCTCGGAGAGGATCTGCACCGCCGGTTCCGCGGCGCCCGGGATCGTCACCGCGAACCAGTCGAGGATGCACTGCCGCGCGACCGTGACCGCGGCCGGCGGCAGGTCGGCGAAGCGGATCGCCGAGGCCCGCGCGGCGAGCCAGCGGGTGACGGGCGGGCGCTCGGTCGTCATCTCAGTTGGCCTTCGGCTCGGCCGCGCCGTAGAGCTGGCGCAGCGTGACCTTGTTGATCTTGCCGCTCGGCAGGCGCGGCAGGTCGTCGACGAAGACCACCGATTTCGGCTTCTTGTAGCTGGCGATCTGCGTCTTCGTATGCTCGATCAGTTCGATCTCGGTGACGGCATGGCCGGGATTGAGCACGGTGATCGCGCGCACGGTCTCGCCCCAATAGTCGTCCTTCACGCCGATCACCGCCACGTCCATGACGGCCGGATGGCTCGCCACCGCTTCCTCGACCTCGCGGGAATAGATGTTCTCCCCGCCGGAGATGATCATGTCCTTCTTGCGGTCGACCAGGTAGAGGAAGCCCTGCGGGTCGAGATAGCCGACGTCGCCGGTGTGGTACCAGCCTTCCTTGAGCGCCGCGATCGTGGCGGCGGAATTGTTCCAGTAGCCGGCCATGCGGCTGGTGGTGTTGATGAGGATTTCGCCCGGCTCTCCGGTCGGCAGGTCGCGGCCTTCGTCGTCGACGATGCGCAGGCCGACATTCGGCGCGGCCTGTCCGACGGAACTCAGCAGCTTGACCTCTTCCGGCGTGCCGTCGGGCTTGTGCTGGCGCTTGTGCAGCGTCGTGCCGCCGCCTTCCGTCATGCCGTAGAGCTGGAGGAAGACCGGTCCGAGCAGCTTGAGGCCGCGCTTGAGCAGCGGCACCGGCATGGGCGCCGCCGAATAGCAGATCGTGTGCAGGGACTTCAGGTCCCGCTCCTCGATGCCGGGGACGTTGAGCATCGCCTGCACCATGGTCGGGGCCATGTGCGTCATCGTCACGCGCTCGCGCTCGATGGTCTCGACGATCTCGGCCGGCTTGAAGTCGTGGTGAAGCACGACGCTGCCGCCACGGATGTGGACGCCGAGCTGCAGGAAGCGCGCGCCGACATGGAAGATGGGCATCATCAGCTGCAGCTTGTCGGAGACGATCAGGCCGAGCTCCGTCGCCATCAGGATGGCGATGGCGATCTCGCCGCGATGCGTGCGCATCACGCCCTTCGGCCGGCCGGTCGTGCCCGATGTGTAGATCAGGTGCATGATCTCGTCCGGCAGGGGGCGCGTCGGCGCGCCTTCTTCGTCGCCGGTCGCCAGCACCGCTTCATAGTCCTCGGCCCACGCCGGCACGTCGCCGCCGAAGCAGAGGAACAGCTCGATGAAGCCGAGCTTGTCGCGGATCTGGGCGATCGTCGCCGCATATTGCGCCTCGAAGATCAGAACGCGCGGCGTCGAATCGCCGAGGATGTAGGCGATCTCCGGCGGAGCGAGCCGCCAGTTGACGGTCGCCGCGATGTAACCGGCGAGTTCGCAGGCGGCGTAGGATTCCATGAACTCGATGGTGTTCTGCGACAGGATAGAGACGCGGTCCTGCCGCCTGATCCCGCGCTTCCACAGCGCCGAGGCCAGCCGGTTGGCGCGCTGGAGGTGCTCGCCGAAGGTGACGATGCGGCCGTGATAGTTGTAGGCCGTCTCCTGCGGGAACTTGTAGGCGTTGTTGCGAAGAACGTCGCCGAGCGTCTCGATCATGCCGTTTCCTCCCTCGTCGCGTTGCCGTCAGGCCTTCGGCAGGCCCATGCGGTTCGCGATATTGTTCTTCTGGATCGCGGTCGAACCGCCGATGATCGGCATCAGCAGCATGTCGCGAACATGCCGCTCCATGTCGAAACCCTTGGCGTAGCCATAGGCGCCCATCACCTTCTGGCAGGTCAGCACGATGTCGAGGCCGGTCTCGCAGACGAACATCTTCGCCATCGACGTCTCGACCGAGCAGGGCATGTTGTTGTCGGCGAGCCAGCAGCCGCGGTAGAGCATGAGGCGGGCCGCCGCGAGCTTGGTCTGCGCGTCGGCCAGCATGTGCCGGATCGACTGGTGCGAGCAGATGCGTTTGCCGAACTGGCTGCGCGTCTGGGAATATTCCCAGGCATCGTCGACGGCCTGGGCCGCAATGCCCAACGCCATCGCGGCGACTTCCAGTTTCTCCACCTCGAGCGCCGGCCCCGCCAGCTTCGACCAGCCCTGGTTCCAGCCTTCCTCGCCGCCCACCACGTCCTCGATGCCGATCTCGACATTGTCGAGCGTCACGTCGTTGGTGTTGAGCCCGCGCGCGCCGAGCGCGGGGATGTGCGTCAGCGTCACGCCTTTGGCCGTCGGCGGGATCAGCACCAGCGACAGGTTCTTGTAGCGTGCGTCCGGATCGCCGGAGCGGACGAGCGCGTAGATGTAGTCGGCGCTCTCCGCACCCGAGCACCAGCGCTTGTAGCCGTTGATGATCACCTTGTCGCCGCGCCGTTCGGCCCGCGTCTTGACGCTGGCGAGGTCGGAGCCGACATCGGGCTCCGACAATCCGTAGGCGAACAGGATCTCCCCGTTGGCGAGCTTCGGCAGCAGGCGCCGCTTCTGCTCCTCGCTGCCCGACGCCAGCACGTTCATCGAGCCGTAGCAGGAGTTCATCAGGTAGAGCGTGCCGATCACCATCGAGCGGCGCGACAGTTCCTCGACGGTCACCATCGTGGCGAGGATGTCGCGGCCGTAGCCGCCATATTCCTCGGGCACTGTCATGCCGCAGACGCCGAGTTCGGTGATCGGACCCATGAGCGAGCGGGGAACCTTGTCCTCCTCGTCCCACTTGGCCATCATCTCGCGCGTGGCGTGGCGCTCAAGCATCCGGCGGATGCTCTCGCGCAGCATTGTGATGTGTTCTGGCTCGCCGAAATCCATGTCAGTTCCTCCCGGCTTCCGCCGCGTGCCTCGCCGACGTGCCGCCCTGCAGCGGCTTCGCTCAGAGCCCCGTGAACTTGGGCTTGCGCTTCTCGGAAAAGGCGTTGATCGCTTCGAGATGATCCTGGCTGCGGTTGGTCAGCGCCTCGTAGGCCATGCAGGTGTCCATCATCGTGTGCGCCAGCTGCTTCAGGCCGATATTGATCGCGGTCTTGGTGTATTTGATCGACTTCATCGCGCCCGATCCGAGCTTCTTCGCCATCGCGTCCACCTTGGCGTCGAGCTCGGCCGCGGGTACCGAATAGTTGATCAGGCCCATCGCCTGCGCGTCCGGCGCGGTGATCAGGTCGCCGGTCATCAGGTATTCCTTGGCCTTGGCGTAGCCGATCGCCTGAGGCCAGATCACCGCGCCGCCGTCGCCGGCTGCGAGGCCGACGCGCACATGGGGGTCGCCGAAGCGGGCATGGTCGGCGGCGATGATGATGTCGCAGAACAGCGCCATCGTCGCACCGAGGCCGACGGCGTCGCCGTTCACCTTGGCGATGATGATCTTGTCGCAGTCGAGGATGCCGAACACGACCTTCTTGGCCTCATTGATCGAGCGGTCGAACATCTCGGTGTCTTCGTACATCATCTTCATGCCGACGATGTCGCCGCCGGCCGAGAAGGCCTTGCCCGCGCCGGTGAAGATGACCACGTCGATGGAGTGGTCCATGCCGAGATCGTAGAACACGCGCGAGGCTTCCTCGTGCATGTCCCAGGTCATCGCGTTGAGCTGGTCGGGACGGTTCATCGTCACCGTGAGGGTGCGCCCTTCCTTCTCGAACAGGAAATACTTGTATCCGGAATAGTCGACGCTCATGGGATCCTCCGATCGGCCGGCCGCATCGGCGACCATTTTTCTAACGCTAGTTCGAAAACAGGTTCAGTTCAAGTCCTGACGCGGCACGACCAGGGCGTCGAGCGCCACCGCGCCCTCGCCTTTCGGCCACACCACGACCGGGTTCAGATCGATCGTCTCGATGTCCTCGGCATGCGCCGCGGCGAAGGCCGAGACGTTCACCAGCAGGTCGGCAATGGCATCGACATCCGAAGCCGGCGCACCGCGCACGCCCGACAGCAGCGCCCGCCCGCGGATCTCGTCGATCATGCACATCGCCTCGTCGCGGCCGAAGGGGGCGAGCCGGAAGGTCACGTCCTTCAGCACCTCGACATGCACGCCGCCGAGCCCGAACATCACCGCCGGCCCGAACACCGGATCTCGGCTGACGCCGACGATCACCTCGACGCCCTTCTTGGCCATCGGCGCGACCAGCACGCCCTCGATCTTCGCGTCGGGCCGGTGCTTCGCCGCGCGTTCTATCAGCGTCGCATAACCCGTCTCGACATCCTGCCGGTCGGCGACGCCGACCAGCACGCCGCCGATCTCGGTCTTGTGCTCGATGTCGGGCGAAACGATCTTCAGCACGACCGGATAGCCGATAGCATCCGCGGCGCTTTCGGCGGCCTTGGCGTCGGTCGCAATTCGTTCGTCGAGGAAGGGAATGCCGGCCTTGCCCAGCAGGTCCTTGGCGGCACGCTCCGACAGCGCGCCCGTGCCGATCGATGCGGCCGGCGCGACCTGCCTCTCGTCAGACGCAATCGACAGGCTCTGGCCGAAGCGCGACAGCGCGGCCAGCGCCGCAACCGCACGGTCGCAATCCTCGAAGACGAGGAAGCCCGCCTGCTCGTATTCCTTCACCACCTCCGGATCGGCGATCATCTGCAGGGCGATCAGGCGATCCGGAAAGCGCTCGCATCCCTTCGCGATCGCGTCGCGCAGCGGCTTCGACAGCGTGCGGGTGTTCGGCACCGTGGTGAAGAAGCCGATCAGCGCGTCGTAGCCGCCCTGTTCGAGGATCACCTCGATGTTTTTCGCCAGCAGGTTCATGTCGTTCAAGGCCTGCGCCGTCGTGTCGACCGGGTTGACCACGGTCGCGAAGGGCAGCAGTTCCTTCAGCACCTTCTGCGCGGCGTCAGGCATCGGCGCGACGTCCATGCCGTAGCGCTCCGCCGCGTCCGAGATCAGCACGCCGGCGCCGCCGGACAGCGTCACCACGCCCAGCTTGTTGCCCTTCGGAAAAATCCCGCGCGCGCAGGCATAGGCGATGTCGATCTGCTCCTCGGTCGTCGTCGCGCGGTGGACGCCGTATTGCCGAAACAGCGCGTCATAGATCGCGTCCGAACCGGCGAGCGAGGCCGTGTGCGAGCTCGCCGCCCGCGCGCCGATCTCGGAGCGGCCGACCTTCATCATCACGATCGGCTTGCCGTTCGCACGAGCCAGCGCCAGCGCCCGGCGGAAGCGAGCGCCGTCGCGCACTCCCTCGACATAGGCCATGATCACCTTGATGTCGGGCTGTGCCGCCATCCATTCGAGGCTTTCCGCCACGTCGACGTCGGCCTCGTTGCCGGTGGTGATCCAGTAGTTGATGCCGATGCCGCGCTTGCGGGCCATGTAGGCGATGTGCGAGCCGTAGGCGCCCGACTGGCTGATGATGCCGAGCGGGCCCGGGAACGGCATCTCCTTGTCGAGCGACTGCGTGAACGTGCCGTAGAAGCCGATCTGCGGATTGAAGATGCCGAGGCAGTTCGGCCCCAGCAGGCGCAGGCCGCCGGCCCGCGCGATCTCGGTAATGCGGCCCTGGATGGCGATCCCGTCCTCGCCGCTCTCGGCATAGCCGGCCGAGAAGATGACCGCGCCCTTGACGCCCTTCTCGACGCATTCGCGCACGGCCTGCTCGGTCAGCGCGGCCGGAACGGCGAGCAGCGCCACATCAGGCACCTCCGGCACGTCAGCGAGCGACTTGTAGGCCTTCAACCCCTGCACCGTCTCGCGGTTCGGGTTGACCGGATAGATCCCGCCCTTGAAGCCGCCTTCGATCAGATAGCGCACCGGCCGGCCGGAAATGCGCGTCGCATCGTCCGACGCGCCGAGGATCGCCACGGAGCGCGGGCGGAACAGGGCGTCGAGGCTGGTGGGCGGGGCGACATGTTTCATGGTCATCGAACTCAGAAATGGACCCCGTTGGCGAGCAGGTCGCGCGCGATGGTGCGGCGCTGGATCTCGCTGGTGCCGTCGGGGATGCGCATCGAGCGCGTGAATCGGTAGCCGGCTTCGAGCCGCAATTCGTTGGTCAGGCCCATGCCGCCATGCACCTGGATGCAGCGGTCGAAGACGCGGTTGGCGGCGTCGGTGCAGTGCAGCTTCACCATCGACGTCTCGGCAAGCGCCTTCTCGCCGCGCTCCAGCTTCATGGCGCAGTCGACCAGCATGGTCTCGGCGGCGTAGATCTCGGCCGCGCTGTCGGCGATCAGGATCTGCACCGCCTGATGGTCGGCGATCGGCTTGCCGAAGGTCTTGCGCACTTTCGCATAGTCGACCGCCTGGTTCAGCGCCCAGCGCGCCATGCCGATACAGGTGGCGGACAGGCCGAGCCGGCCGGTGTTGACGCCGCGCATCGCAACCTTGAGGCCCTGGTTCACCTCGCCGAGCCGGTGCGTGTCGGGCACGCGCAGGCCGTCGAAGGAGAGAATACCGATCTCGGCGCCGAGCTGGCCCATGATCGGGATCGTCGAGACGACCTCGAAGCCCTTCCACGACGTCTCGACGAAGAAGCCGGTGATGCCGCCCTTGCGCTGCGCGACGAGGTCCGGGTCGGTGATCGCGAAGATCATCGCGTAGTCGGCATAGGGACCGTTGGTGATCCACTGCTTGGAGCCGGTGATGACCCAGTGGTCGCCGTCCTTCACGGCGCGGGTCTTCATGCCGAAGACGTCGGAGCCGGCGTCGGGTTCGGAAAGGCCGAAGCAGAGCGTCTTCTCGCCCGATCCGAGCTGCGGCAGGTAGATGTCGCGCAGCGACGGGTCGAGGAAGGTCAGTACCGGCGACAGGCCGTTGGTGAAGGGCGACGGAATGACCACCGGATGGATCAGCGTCCGGCCCGGCCCGCAATGCATCGACAGAAGCCAGTTGAGATAGACCGAGGCCAGCGGGCCGAGCCCGCTGCCGCCGAGTTCCTCGGGTCCGAACATCGTGTAGAAGCCGGCCTCGGCCGACTTTGTCCGCACTTTATGCTTCAGCGCCTCCACTTCCGGCGTGAAACGTCCCCGCTCGTCATAGATCGTGCGATCCGATGCGAGCAGTGCCTTGTTGGCGGCCTCGATCGGCACTATCTCCTGCTCGACGAAGCGGATCAGGCTTTCGCCGGTCTGGACGATCTCTTCCGGGATGAGAGCGATGTTCATCTCAATCCTTGTCGAGCGTGAATTTCGGCAGGGTGAGTTCCGGCGTCACATCATCGAACTTCACCGTCACGCGGTCGCCGATCGCGACCCGCTCGACATCCCTGGTGACGATGTTGGTCAGCATGCGCGGGCCCTCGTCGAGCGCGATCATCGCGATGACGTAGGGCACGTCGGCGGCGAAGACCGGGCCGGCCGGCTTGCGCGCGATGGTGTAGGAGTAGATCTCGCCCTTGCCGCTGGCATCCGTCCATTCGAGATCGTCGGAATGGCAATGCGGGCAGAGCTCGCGCGGATAGAAATGGTGCTTGCCGCAGGCGCGGCAGCGCGGGATCGACAGGCGATGCTCGCGCGCGGCGTCCCAGAACGGCTTGGTGCCCGGGTCGATGACGGGCTGCGGCTTCTCGTAGGCTTGCGTCTCGCTCATCGTGATCGCCTCAGCTGTTCGCCAGAATGACCGTCGCGCCCGACGACAGCGTGCCGCCGGTGCCGTGGACGAGCGCGGTGTCGACCTTCTTCACCTGCCGCTCGCCGGCCTCACCGCGCAGTTGCCGAACGGCCTCGACCAGCAGGAAGATGCCGTACATGCCGGGGTGGCAGTAGGAGAGGCCGCCGCCATTGGTGTTGAGCGGGAAGGCGCCGCCCGGCGCGGTGCGCTGGTTCATCACGAACTGCCCGCCCTCGCCGCGCTTGCAGAAACCGAGCGCTTCGAGCGTCATCAGCACCGTGATCGTGAAACTGTCGTAGCACTCCACCAGGTCAATCGCGTCGTGGCTGACACCGGCCATCTGGAAGGCGCGCTGCGACGACATTTCCGCCGCCGTCAGCCGTGCCAGATCCGGCATCGCGCCGATCGACCAGTGCGTGTGCGCCTCGCC
>JAYSFJ010000030.1:0-25735 GCA_041913465.1 Mesorhizobium sp.
CGCCATGTCCACAAAATCTAAACCGGACAGCAGTGGGCTTGTCCCGAGGATCTACTTCCGCTCGCCATTGTCTGACCGGCCGACCGCTGCGCGCGGAAACAGGTAAGAGTCCCCGGCCCTCGGTTCGTTCGGGCCGCCGTTCAGGCCGCCTTGGCCCGCGGCTTCAGGAGGCCGCGCTCGATCATCAGTTCCGCGATCTGCACCGCGTTCAGCGCGGCGCCCTTGCGCAGGTTGTCCGAGACGACCCAGATGTTGAGGCCGTTTTCGACCGTCGAATCCTCGCGGATGCGGGAGATGAAGGTCGCGTCCTCGCCGGCGCTCTCCACCGGCGTGATGTAGCCGCCGTTCTCGCGCTTGTCGATCACCTGGCAGCCCGGCGCTTCGCGCAGGATGTCCCGTGCCTCGTCGGCGGTGATCGGCTTCTCGAACTCGATGTTGATCGCTTCCGAATGGCCGATGAACACCGGCACGCGCACGCAGGTCGCGGTGACCTTGATCTTCGGGTCGAGCATCTTCTTGGTCTCGGCGACCATCTTCCACTCTTCCTTGGTCGAGCCGTCGTCGAGGAAGACGTCGATGTGCGGGATGACGTTGAAGGCGATGCGCTTGGTGAACTTCTTCACCTCGACGCCGTCGGCGACGAACACCGCGCGGGTCTGCGTGAACAGCTCGTCCATGCCCTCCTTGCCGGCGCCGGAAACGGACTGGTAGGTGGCCACCACGATGCGCTTGATCGTCGCGAAATCATGCAGCGGCTTCAGCGCCACCAGCATCTGCGCGGTCGAGCAGTTCGGATTGGCGATGATGTTCTTGCGCGTATAGAGCGAGATCGCATCCGGGTTCACCTCCGGCACGATCAGCGGCACGTCCTGGTCGTAGCGCCAGGCCGAGGAATTATCGATCACGACGCAGCCCTGCTTGCCGATCTTCGGCGACCATTCCTTCGAGACGGCCCCGCCCGCAGACATCAGGCAGAGGTCGGTATCGGAGAAGTCGTAACTGTCGAGCGACTTCACCTTCAGCGTCTTGTCGCCGTAGGACACTTCCGTGCCCTGGCTGCGGCGCGAGGCGAGCGCCACGACCTCGTCGGCCGGAAAGCCGCGCTCTTCCAGAATGTTCAGCATTTCGCGGCCCACATTTCCCGTGGCGCCGACGATCGCAACCTTGAAACCCATCGAAATCTCCTGTCCCCCTCCGCTCGTTTTAGGAAAACCCGCCGGCTTCGCGGGGTCCACCCCGGGCCGGACCCGGGGAGGGGCGAGCAGGCCAAGGGGCGTCAGACCGTTTTGGCGGTCGCCGTTTTGGCCGTGGTTTTGGTGGAACGGGACATGCGAGCGCGATCGCCGGCCGAAAGACCGGTGAAGCCGCTGGTCAGAAAGGCCATAAGCAGGCCGCGCATGGGAAACTCCGTTTCGCGGCGGCTAATGACGGAGTTCGGGCAAAGAGTCAATCTGCCCGCGCTTGCGCGGCGGCGCGCTCGCTCACGATGTGGGAACGGCCGGAATATCGCGACTGCACCCGCGACCATTGCGCACGTATCCATGCGGGAAGGATGTGGAACGTCTTTTTCGGTCTTGGCAACATCCCCTGCGACGCGTCGAACAGCAGTCCGTGTCCCGCGCATACGACGGCCATTGCATAGGCGAACCACGCTCCGATCATCAGCCCGGCAAAGACGTCGCTCATGAAATGCGAACCGACGAAGACGCGCGTCGTCGCCAGCCAGATCGCCAGGATCAGCATCGGCACCCTCAGACGCGGAAAGAGCAGGGCGATGCCCATCGCGGCAGCGCCGACCGCGCTCGCATGACCGGAGGGAAAGGACGCAAAGCGGTGGTGAGACGTCAACGGATCGAAATGATAGGTGCCGAGTTCCAGATAGAGGCTCGGCCTGGCCCGCCCGATCAGGGGTTTCAGCAGGTTCACCACCAGCCCGGCGATCCCCACCGACAGGAACAGGTAGGCGCTAATCGAGGTCTGGTTCAGCAACAGGAGCTGTGTTCGCGGCCGCAGCCGCCGCCACGCCACGAACGACGTAGCGATCAGGAGACAGGCCGTTGGGACGAGGACGGTCGCCGACTTCCCCAGGTCGGTCCAGGCGAGAGCTTGCTGGAAAAGAAGCGATTTCGCCGTGAGCCGGTTCGCCGCGAAATAGGTGTCCAGGAAGATCAGAGCGAGCAGGACGATGCCGGCCGCGACCGCCAGAGGCCACTTCCAGGCGATCCGTCCCATGCGCCGTCTGCACCTGCGCCGATGGAGGAAGACGAACGTGCTGATGATGTTGTCCGGCATGCGAAAACGGCTGTAGCCGCAGACCCCCAGAACGGGGGCGCGAGGCCGCGTCGCGGAAAGGTTTTCCGCGGTCGTCACGGACATGTCGTCTTGAACGAACGTTCACCCACCACGTCGGCCCCCTGTCTCGGCTGCACGATAAATGGCGGGCTCGCCGGCACGCAAGACGATACGTGCGGAAACGGTGGCGAAACGCCGCCGCATCCGAGACCGGTCAGCCGGCCTGCACGGCGCTACCCGCCGCGCGCACCGCTGTCAGGCCAGTGCGCGGAACGTCTCGATGATCGCGTCGCCCATCTCGCTCGTGTTCACCTGCTTCATGCCGGCCGACATGATGTCGCCGGTGCGCAGGCCGCTGTCGAGCACGTCGGCGATCGCCTTCTCCAGGCGATCTGCCTCGGCCACCATGTTGAAGGAGTAGCGCAGGCACATGGCGAAGGAGGCGATCATCGCGATCGGATTGGCGATGCCCTTGCCGGCGATATCCGGAGCGGATCCGTGCACCGGCTCGTAGAGCGCCTTGCGGCTGCCGGTCTTGGCATCCGGCGCGCCGAGCGAGGCCGACGGCAGCATGCCGAGCGAGCCGGTCAGCATCGCCGCCACGTCCGACAGCATGTCGCCGAACAGGTTGTCGGTGACGATGACGTCGAACTGCTTCGGCCAGCGGACGAGCTGCATGCCGCCGGCGTCGGCCAGCATGTGGCTGAGCTCGACGTCCGGATACTTCGCCTTGTGCGTCTGGGCGACGACCTCTTTCCACAGCACGCCCGACTTCATCACATTGTGCTTCTCCATCGAGCACACCTTGTTCTTGCGGGTGCGCGCCAGTTCGAAGGCGACGCCCGAAATGCGCTCGATCTCGAACGTGTCGTAGACCTGCGTGTCGATGCCGCGCTTCTGGCCGTTGCCGAGGTCGATGATCTCCTTCGGCTCGCCGAAATAGACGCCGCCGGTCAGTTCGCGCACGATCAGGATGTCGAGGCCTTCGACCACCTCCGGCTTGAGCGAGGACGAGGCGGCAAGCGCCGGATAGCAGATCGCCGGGCGAAGATTGGCGAAGAGCTGCATGTCCTTGCGCAGCCTCAGCAGTCCCGCTTCCGGCCGCACCTCGTAGGGCACGCCGTCCCACTTCGGCCCGCCGACCGCACCGAACAGCACCGCGTCCGCGGCCATCGCCTTGGCCATGTCGGCTTCCGAGATCGCCTTGCCGTGCGCGTCGTAGGCGCAGCCGCCGACGAGGCCTTCTTCGGTCTCGAAGCCGGCGCCCATCTCGGCGTTCATCATGGCGATCAGCTTCTTCACCTCCGCCATCGCCTCGGGGCCGATGCCGTCGCCGGCGAGGAGGAGAAGCTTGCGGGATGCCATGGTCACGCCTTTCGTGCGGGAAATCTCGGGCGCGTTGCTAGACGCGGCAGCGGCGCGATGCAAGCCGGAATCACGCCCGGTCGCTTTGGAGCGGACAGTGCGCAGGGCGCTCAGTCAGCGCCGGAGCGCACCTGTCATCGCGTCGCGCACGTCTTTCGGCCACTTGGCCGCAGGTGGCCAGCTCTTCGGCGTATCCCCTTCGGTCTGCTGGGCGAAGTAGAGTTTGCGCCCGGCCTTGTCGATCGCCATGAAACCGTTGCCGCCGCCGCAAGCGTGCGGGATGCAGCCATCCGACCAGATCACGCCGGACTTCAGCGTCGTAGGCGCGCCGCCGACGACGAGACCGGTCGCGACCGATTCGAGATCGCCCCCGAGCAGCTTCGCCGCCGCGGCATAGACCGCTTCGTTTCGGAACGTATCGAGCATGTGCTCGACCGCCGACGGATCGAGGTCGGACCAGCCGGTATCGGCCTGCGGTTTGTAGGTCAGGAGGCCCGCCAGTCCATAGCGCTCCGTGGGCGACCAGGTGACGACGTCGGCGCTCGCGCCGGGCAGGAGATAGGGGACGAAGTAGATCTGGCTGGGCGTCACCGCCGGAGAAGGCGCACCGCAATCCTCGCCGACATAGTCGCTGTCGATTTCGTTGCCGTTCTTCCACACGATCAGGGTGCCTGGAGGACAGGCATTGCCGCCGTCGCCAACCGAGATCAGCGCCACCCTGGAACCGCCGACCTCGACCTCCCGGTCGAAGGAGACGAAGTAGTTCGAGGCGAGCAGCCGCCCGTCGAAGGCGATCTCCTTTTCACCGGTATCCGTCTCGGTGATGGTGATCGTGCCGCCTTCGAAGGGATGTTTCTCAGGTTCCGCCGTCTGCGCGAGTGCCGGCACGCTGCTCAGAGCAAGCGTGAGTGCGGCAAGAATGAGTGGTCTGTGCATGGTATGGTCTCCGGACCGGACCAGACTGCCATGCGGCGAAAACAATGTCAGCCCGGCTCAGGCCGGCCTGACGATCGTTGCGAGTATGCGCCAAGGACGTTCCGAGGGGCGTCGCCCGGGAGGCGGTCAGGCCCAGGGACGCGACGCCGAGTTCGTCTTCTCGAAGCTGTCGATGGCCGCGGCCTTCTCGAGCGTCAGGCCGATGTCGTCCAGGCCGTTCAGCAGGCAGTGGCGCTTGAAGGCGTCGAGGTCGAACTTGATCATGCCGCCGTCCGGCCCGCGGATTTCCTTCGCCTCGAGATCGACCGTCAGCGTCGCGTTGGAGCCGCGCGAGGCGTCGTCCAGCAGCTTCTCCAGGTCCTCGTGGCTGACCGTGATCGGCAGGATGCCGTTCTTGAAACAGTTGTTGTAGAAGATGTCGGCGAACGAGGTGGAGATCACGCAGCGGATGCCGAAGTCGAGCAGCGCCCAGGGCGCGTGCTCGCGCGACGAGCCGCAGCCGAAATTGTCGCCCGCCACGAGAATCTGCGCCTTGCGGTAGGCCGGCTTGTTCAGCACGAAGTCCGGATTCTCCGAACCGTCCTCGTTGAACCGCATCTCGGCGAAAAGGCCCTTGCCCAGCCCGGTGCGCTTGATCGTCTTCAGATAGTCCTTCGGAATGATCATGTCCGTGTCGATGTTGACGATCGGCAGCGGCGCGGCGACGCCTGTCAGTTTGGTGAACTTGTCCATGGGAAAGGTCCTTTCTTCGGGGTCGCCTTACACGGAATCCATCGTCTTTCAAAGGGCTTCGGAACATGGAAGGCGAATGCGCGTTCCATGGGCATGAGTCACAGCGAACCCAAGCGTTTCGCCACGCCCGTTGTCGTCCTCGTCGAGGGTCGCGACGTCGTCGTGGAAAGCGTCGCCCAGGCGGCGGCCCTGTTGGCGGATGTGCGCTGGCCGGGCCCGCGGGACGACTTTCACGCCGATGCCCTGGAGACCTGCCTCAAGGTACTCGATGGACACCGCTCGACCGAGGATGCTCGCGCGCGGCTGGTCGACGCGGCATTGGCCGCCGGCATCTACGATGAAATCGTCAGATGACGTTCAGCTCCCGGTACGGCCGTCCCGCCACGATCCGCTCGTAGCCGAACACCGAGCAGTCGATCGTCCGGTAGCCGCCGTGGACGACGAGTTCCGCCACTGCCCGGCCGACGGCCGGCGCCTGCTGCAGGCCGTGGCCGGAAAATCCGTTGGCGAAGATGAAGTTCGACACCTGCGGATGGCGGCCGATCACTGCGTTCTGGTCGAGCGTGTTGTAGTCGTAGTGGCCGGCCCAGGCGCGCGTCGGCTTGATCGCCTCGAAGGCCGGGATGCGTCCGGCGAGCACCGGCCAGATCGTTTCCTCGAACAGCCCCCATTCCGGCTCGAAATCCGCCGGATCGGCCGCGCGGTCGGTATCATAGGGCTCGGCTCCGCCGGTGATGTAGACCGAACCTTCCGGCCGCACATAGACGCCGCTCGGGTCGACGATCAGCGGCATGTCCGCATAGCGTTCGCGCGCCTCGAAGACGAAGACCGAGCGCTTGCGCGGCTCGACAGGCAAGGCGAGACCGGCCATGGCAGCGACCTTGCCGCCATTGGGACCGGCCGCGTTGACGACCGTGCCGGCGAAGATCTGCGAACCGTCGTCCAGTGTCACCCTCGTCACCCTGTCGCCCTCGCGGACGATGCCCGTGACCGCTGCCTTGATGAAGGTGACATCGCGGCTCTTCAGGGCGCGCCGGAAGAGCTGGAGATAGGCATGCGCGTCGAACCAGCCCTCGCCCGAGCGGCCGAAGGCGCCAGCGGCGATCCCTTCTACCGACAGCCAGGGGAAACGTGCGTGGATCGCCGCGGCGTCTTCCAGCACGATATCCGTGCCTTCGGCTGCCTGGGCGACGTGGTTCTGCCGCAGGATCGGAACGCCCTCGGGTCCTGCGAGGATCAGATAGCCGTTCTCGCGGAACCCGATATCGGCATCGTCGCCGAACTCCTCCTTCAGCCGCCGGAACAGGCCGAGGGTGAACTGCGACAGGCGGATGTTTTCGGCAATCGAGAACTGCTGGCGGATGGAGGCGCAGGACAGCGTCGTGGCGGACGTCGAAAACTGCGGGTCGCGCTCGATCAGCGCGATCGTTCCGGTGAACCCTTCCTCGCGCAGACCCCAAGCGACCGAGGAGCCGACAATGGCCCCGCCGATGATGACGATGTCGAATTGCATTGTGGATCGATCTCGGTTTCGCTGCGAGGCAAATCAGGTTCCGCCGTCGCGTTCAAGCGCCTTGCCGCCGCACCCGCTTGCGCCAGGCCGCGCGTCGAGGCATGAAGCGCACCATGACGACACGCCCCTTCCGCCCCCGCCGCTCCGTCCTCTACGTCCCCGCGACCAACGCCAAGGCGCTGGCAAAACTGCCGGGACTTGCCTGCGACGCCGCGATCATCGACCTGGAGGACGCCGTCGCGCCCGACGCCAAGGTTGCGGCCCGCGAGGCGCTGAAGGCCTTCTTTGCCGAACGCGCGAAGGCCCCGCATACGGGCGGTCCTGGCGAGATCGTCATCCGGATCAACGGATTGTCGACCGAATGGGGGATGGACGACCTGCTAGCTGCGCGCGAATGCCGTCCCGATGCGATCCTGCTGCCCAAGGTGGAGACGCCGCGCGACATCCTGGAGGCCAACGACACGCTCGACGGGGAAGACGCCCATCCGGCGATGTGGCTGTGGGCGATGATCGAGACGCCGAAGGCGCTGCTCAACATCGGCGCGATCGCCGAACTCGGCCGCGACCCCGGCGCACGGCTTGCCTGCTTCGTCGCCGGCACCAACGACCTCGTCAAGGAGACGGGCGTGCGCATGACGCCGGACCGGCGCTTTCTGACGCCATGGCTGATGCAGATGGTTTTGGCGGCGCGCGCGGGCGGCATCGACGTGCTCGACGGCGTCGCCAACGATTTCCGCGACCTCGACGCCTTTCGCCGCGAATGCGACGACGGCGCGGCGATGGGTTTCGACGGCAAGACCTTGATCCATCCGGACCAGATCGCTCCGGCCAACGCGGCGTTTTCGCCCTCGGCCGGGGAGATCGCGGCCGCGCGCGCGATCGTCGCGGCTTTCGCGGAGCCGCAGAATGCCGGCAAGGGCGTCCTCACCGTCGACGGCCGCATGACCGAACGGCTGCACCTGGCGCAGGCCGAGAAGCTTCTCGCCAAGGCCGGCAATCTCTGAGGAAGCGCCGATGAAACTCTACCGTTTTCTGACCGGACCCGACGATTCGAGCTTCTGTCACAAGGTGACGGCGGCGTTGAACAAGGGCTGGCTGCTGCATGGCGGGCCCACCTACGCCTTTGACGCGGAGACGAAGACGATGCGCTGCGGCCAGGCCGTGTTCAAGGAGGTCGACGGCGTCGACTACGATCCGGGAATCAAGCTGAGCGATTACTGATCGCGGGGATGGGCGCCGAAGAGCGAGTGCGCATCAGGCCCTGGATTCCTGGTCCACACCTTCCTCGATGCGGGCCATGTCGTCGTCGCTGAGGCCGAAATGGTGGCCGATCTCGTGGATCAGCACATGGGTGACGATGTCGCCCAGCGTCTCCTCGTTCTCGGCCCAGTAGTCGAGGATAGCCCGGCGGTAGAGCGTGATGCGGTTCGGCCCTTCGCCGGTAGCCGGGTTCCAGCGCTCGGCGATGCCGCGGCCCTCGAACAGGCCGAGCAGGTCGAACGGCGTCTCCAGCGACAGGTCGTCCATGATCTCCTCTTCCGGAAACTCGGCAACCTGGATCACGATCTCGCCGGTCAGAGTGCGAAAGTCCTCCGGCAGGTGTGCATAGGTTTCGAGCGCGAGCATCTCCATCTCCTCCAGGGAGGGAGAGAGCTGGTCGCGCCAGAGGCGGGAATTGTCGATACGGGCCATATCTGTCCTTCGGCGCGCCGGCCGCGAGCCGCGGAAAGGCTCGACGAGAGACTGCGCGCCAGTTGCGGCGGCGTTCGGATACGCGCCCGGGTGGACGCCTTAGCGGCCGCATATAGGGGTTTTCGCTCACGGATTGAAGCTTTTCCGTCGAAAGAGCCGAAAGGAATAAATTCTTCGCGACTCCGCTTGACTCTTCCGGGACACTCCGGAATCTATAAGAACAGAACATGAACAACTGATCGGAACAGTGCCATGGCCGGGGTCGCCGCGGCGCGTGAGGCCGTTTGCGCCCTGCGCCGGGAAATCGCGAGGATCGAGGGTCGCCTGGCGGAGACGCTGGATCGACCTGACGCCGATGCGGTGCTGGCGCGGCGCCGTGGCGTGGCGGTGATGCCGCATCTGGCGACGGGAGCCGCCCGTTTCGACGCGGCCCTCGGCGGCGGCATCCCGGCCGCCGGCCTGTCGGAGATCCACGGGCGTCTCACGCGCGACGCCGGCGCGGTCTCGGGCCTCGCGCTGGCCCTTGCCGCGCTTGCGGCCGGCAACGGGCCGGTGGTCTGGATCGCGACCTCCGAGATGCTGCGCGAGGCGGGCGACCCCTATCTGCCCGGCATCGCCACCCTCTACGGCATTCGCCCGGGCCGGCTCCTGGTGGCACAGGCCGCCAGGATCGCCGACGTGTTGTGGATCGCGGAGGAGGCCGCCAGCCTCGAGGCGGTCGGCGCCATCCTGCTCGAACTGCGCGGCAATCCGCATGTGCTCGACCTGACGGCGACGCGGCGGCTGCACCGGCGCGCGCTGGCCTCGGGCAGGCCGCTCTTCCTCCTGCGCCACGGAGCCGAGGCCGAGGCCACCGCCGCGCCGCTGCGCCTCGTCGTTTCGCCGGAGCGGGCGGCTGCCAGGTCGACCCTTGCCGGTCCGCTGCGGGGATCGATCGGGCCGCCCGCCTTCCATGTCCTCATCGACAAGAACCGACTGTCGCCGCAAGCCGCCTTCCTGCTGCAATGGAATGCCGGCCGGCGCATCTTCGAGGAGAAGGGCCATGAGCCTGCCGCAACGGATACTCGCCATCTGGCTGCCGTTCCTGTCGACGGACCGGATCTTCCGGCAGAGGCTGGGGAGGTCATGGCGTTTCGACGGCGCTCGGGCGACCCCCCTCCTCGTCAGCGCGCGGCAGGGCAACGCCCAGCGCATCGGCGCGCTTGACGAGGAGGCCGGCCGTCTCGGCCTGCGCCAGGGTCTGGGCATTGCCGACGCGCGCGCCATGCATCCCTCGATCGAGATCGTCGAGGAGGACCCGCAGGCGGATCGCCGGCTGCTCGAAGGGCTGGCCGACTGGTGCGACCGCTACACGCCGCTGGTCTCCCTCGACGGCGCGGACGGCCTGTTCCTCGACATCACCGGCTGCGCGCACCTGTTCGGCGGCGAGCACGCCTTGATGAAAGACCTGCTCGCGCGTCTCTTCCATCAGGGTTTCGAGGCGCGCGCGGGCCTGGCCTCCACCCCCGGCGCCGCCTGGGCGGCGGCCCGTTTCCGCAGCCCCGCCGTCATCGCGCCGGGCGGCGAGGCGGAGCTTCTGTCGCCCCTGCCGCTTTCCGCGCTCCGGCTCGATGCCGAAACGGTCGCCGGCCTGAAGAGCGTCGGGCTGCGCACCGCCGCCATGGTGATGGAGGCACCCCGCGCACCGATCGCGCGCCGCTTCGGCCGGCAGGTGATCCTGCGCATCGACCAGGCGCTGGGCGCCGTCGACGAGGCGATCTCGCCGCGCCTGCCGGTTCCTCCCCTGTCGGTCGAACGGCGCCTTGCCGAACCGGTCTGTCTTGTCGAGGACATCGAGCGGCTCATCCTCCTCCTGTCGGAAGCGCTGAAAGAACATCTGGAGCAGCGCGGCGAGGGCGCCGAGCGGCTCGAACTGATCCTCTTCCGCGTCGACGGCGCGGTCAGCCGCGTCGCGGCCGGATCGGCCCGGCCGCTGCGCCAGCCGCGGCGCATCGCAAGACTGTTCCACGAGCGGCTCTCCTCGCTGGAGAATTCGCTCGACGCCGGTTACGGCTTCGATCTCGTGCGGCTCGCGGTTCTGACGGCCGCGGCGCTCGACGAAAGGCAGCAGGACCTTTCCGGCGATGCGGCGGTCGTCGAGGAGGACGCCGCCTTCTTCGCCGACCGGGTGCGCGCCCGCCTCGGCGGGCAGGCGCTCGCCGAGCCCGACCTGCGCCAGAGCCATCTTCCCGAGCGCGCCATGGGGTTCGGCGGCGGCGGCGCACCGCTCGCAAGCGAAATGCCGGCCGGGGGGGCCGACCGGCCGCTACGGCTCCTGCGGCGGCCCGATCCCATCGAGATCACCGATCCGGCAAGCCTCGACTTCCGCTGGCGGCGCGTCGACCATAGCGTCCATCGCAAGGAGGGACCCGAACGCATCTCGCCTGAATGGTGGCGCGACGAGGCGGAGACGGCTGCCCGCGACTACTACCGGGTCGAGGACGAGGCCGGCCGCCGCTACTGGATGTATCGCGAGGCGGCAAGCGGCCCTGGCGAGCAGCCGAAATGGTTCATGCAGGGTGTCTTCGCATGAACGCGACCCTTTCGCCCGCCTATGCCGAGTTTTCGGTCCAGTCGAACTTCTCCTTCCTGCGCGGCGCCTCGTCCGGCGAGGAACTGGTGCGGCAGGCGGCACATCTGGGTCACGCCGCGATCGGGCTCGCCGACCGCAACACGGTGGCGGGGGTGGTGCGCGCCTGGCAGCAGGCGAGGGAGATGAACATCGCCTATCATCCGGGCTGCCGTCTGGTCTTTTCCGACGGCACGCCGGACATGCTCGCCTATCCCCGCGACAGGGAAGGCTGGGGAAAGCTCTGCCGGCTGCTCTCCCAGGCCAACCTGCGCGAGGAAAGCGAGAAGGGGAACTCTCTCGTCTATCTTGCGGACCTGATCGAATGGGGCGACCGGATGTCGCTCGCGGTCCTGCCGCCATTGGTCGACGAAGGAGCGGAGCTTGCGCTGCTTCGCCGGCTGGCGGAGCGGTTCGGTCCGGCCGTGCGGCTCGCCGTGGCGCCGCGCTTTTCGGGCAACGACGCCTGGCGACTTGCCCAGGCCGACGCGATGGCAAAAGCGGCGGGCGTGCCGCTGATGGCCGTCAACGACGTGCTCTATCACGCGCCGCGGCGCCGCCCCCTGCAGGACGTGATGAGCGCGATCCGTCTGAAGACGACCGTGGCCGAAGCCGGGTTCCGGCTCGAAGCCAATTCCGAGCGTCACCTCAAGGCGCCGATCGAGATGGCGCGGCTCTTCCGCGGCTATCAGCATGCCCTCGCCGAGACGCTCCGCTTCGCACAGGAACTCGAATTCTCGCTCGGAGAGCTCAGCCACAATTATCCGGATGAGCCGACCCGCGATGGCGCCACGCCGCAGCAGGAACTCGAGCGCCTCACCTGGGAGGGAGCGGCATCGCGCTTTCCCGACGGGGTCGACGACAAGAGCCGGGCCACACTGGTCAAGGAATTGCAGCTCGTGGGCGAGCTGAACTATGCCGGCTACTTCCTGACGGTCCACGACATCGTGCAGGCGGCGCGCGGCATGAACATCCTCTGCCAGGGCCGCGGCTCCGCCGCCAATTCGCTGATCTGCTACTGCCTGCGCATCACCGATGTCGGTCCGGGCCGCATGGACACGCTGTTCGAGCGCTTCATCTCGAAGGAGCGTGGCGAACCGCCCGACATCGACGTCGACTTCGAACACGACCGCCGCGACGAGGTGATCGAGTATATCTACAGGAAATACAGCGAGAAGCACACGTCGCTTGCGGCTGCGATCGTCACCTACCGTTCGCGCTCGGCCATGCGCGAGACCGCCAAGGCGCTCGGCCTATCGGACGACACGATCGCCGCGCTCTCCTCCTCGACCTGGCGCTGGACCTCGGCCGGCCTCGGCGAAACGGAGGCGAAATCGGCCGGGCTCGACATGAGCGATGCGCTGACCAGGCATCTCTTCGACAATGCCAACGAGTTGATGGGCTTCCCGCGCCACCTGTCGCAGCATGTCGGCGGCTTCGTCATCACCCGCGACCGGCTCGACGAGATCGTCCCGATCATGAAGACGGCGATGCCGGAGCGGAAGATGATCGAATGGGACAAGGACGACCTCGATTCCGTCGGCATCTTCAAGGTCGACATCCTCGCGCTCGGCATGCTGTCCTGCCTGCGCCGCTGCTTCGACCTGATCAAATCCCATTACCCGGACCGCCCGGAGACCGAGCTGGCCGCGATCCCCGAAGGCGAGGGCCCGGTCTACGACATGATCTGCCGGGCCGACACGCTGGGCGTCTTCCAGATCGAGAGCCGCGCGCAGATGACCATGCTGCCGCGGCTGCAGCCGCGTGAGTTCTACGATCTCGTCATCGAGGTGGCGATCGTCCGCCCCGGCCCGATCCAGGGCGACATGGTGCACCCTTACCTGAGGCGCCGCGAAGGCAAGGAAGTGCCCGACTATGTCAAGCCGGAGCTCGAGGCGATCCTGAAGCGGACGCTCGGCGTGCCGCTGTTCCAGGAGCAGGCGATGAAGATCGCCATCGTCGCCGGCGGCTTTTCGCCGGACAAGGCCGACAAGCTGCGCCGCGCCATGGCGACGTTCCGGCGCGTCGGCACGATCGGCAAGCTGCGCGACGAGATGATCGAGGGCATGGTCGACAAGGGCTATCCGCGCGACTTCGCCGAACGCTGCTTCAAGCAGATCGAAGGCTTCGGCGAATATGGTTTCCCGGAAAGCCACGCGGCCTCCTTTGCGCTTCTGGTCTACGCCTCCTGCTGGTTCAAGGCCTATTATCCCGACGTGTTCTCGGCGGCGATCCTCAACTCGCAGCCGATGGGTTTCTACGCGCCGTCTCAGCTGGTGCGCGACGCGCGCGAGCATGGCGTCGAGATCCGGCCGGTCGACGTCAATCGGTCCGACTGGGACTGCACGCTGGAGGAGACGCCATTCGATCCCGCGCGCATCGCGCCGCGCCATGCCTCGATGGCGGGCGTCATCCGCGCGCGCCATGCCGTCCGCCTCGGGCTGCGGCAGGTCAAGGGCCTAGCGAAGAAGGACATGGAGCAGCTGATGGCCTGCCGGGGCGCAGGCTACGATTCGGTGCGGGACCTGTGGCTGCGCAGCGGCCTGCGCGCTGATGTCGTCGAGCGCCTCGCCCAGGCGGATGCCTTCCGCTCCCTCGGGCTCGACCGCCGCGAGGCCTTGTGGGCGGTCAAGGCGCTCGACCGGAAAGGGGCCGCCGAACGGCTGCCGCTGTTCGACCAGCCGGAGATCAGGCTGCCGGATCTCGAACCCGAGACCAGACTGCCGGCCATGCCGCTGGGCGAGCATGTGATCCACGACTACCGCTCGCTCACCCTTTCGCTGAAGGCGCATCCGGTATCGTTCCTGCGCGAGCGGCTCGCCGCTGCCGGAATCGCCCGCTCCGCCGTGCTGGAGACGACCGCCAACGGCCGGCGCGTCAGTGTCGCCGGTCTCGTCCTGGTGCGCCAGCGCCCCGGCTCGGCCAAGGGCGTCATCTTCATGACCATCGAGGACGAAAGCGGCGTCGCCAATGTCATCGTCTGGCCGAAGACATTCGAGACCTATCGCGCCATCGTGCTCGGGTCGCGCTTCGTCAGCGTGACCGGACGCGTCCAGTCGGCGAAGAGCCCGAAATCCTCCACCGCCGTCATCCATGTCGTGGCCGAACGCGTCGAGGATCTGACGCCGTGGCTTTCCGACCTGTCGGAGGAGGCGGACGGCATCGACAGCCTCGCCCATGCCGACGAGGTTCGCCGCCCGGTGGTGGAACAACGCGACCGCATGTCGCCGCGCTCGGCCGTCGGCCGGCTGATCCGGGCGCATCCCGAACTTCGGCAGGAATTCGAGAAGCTCGCCGCCCGGGCCGGGAAGGTCATGCCGAAGGGCCGGAACTTCCAGTGACGGACACCCTTGGGGACCTAAGCCCGCGATTTCCTGCGCCGCGCGATCTCGTCCTCGTCGAGCACCCGCGCCTCGGAAGGCAGCATGATCGGGATACCCTCGCGGACCGGATAAGCGAGCTTCGCCGAAAGCGAGATCAGTTCCTTGCGCGCGGCGTCATAGGAGAGAACGCCCTTGGTCAGCGGGCAGCAGATCAGCTCGAGCAGCTTTGCGTCGATTGCCGTTTCGGTCGGGGTATCGCCCATGTTCGTCGTCACTGCAGGCTGGAGGAAAAGTCGTCCCCCTCGCGGGCGAGCGACATTTCCGTGATCGCGATCAGCGTCTCGGCACGCGTCTTGAGATCGGGCGCCTCCAGCAGCGCCTGTTTCTCCGCCGCGCCATAGGGCGACATCATCGACAGCGCGTTGACGAGCGTGGCGTTTTCGGCGCGGCTGATCGAATCCCAGTCCGCCTCGAGCCCGTTCGCTTCCAGGTAGGAGCGGAAGCACTTCAAAAGCGCAGCCCTGTCGATCCTCTCAGCCCCCTTGTCCTCGTCGAGATCGGCCAGGAACGGCACCAGCCGGCAGCGTCGATAAGGCGTCCTGACGCTGATTTCCTCGACGAGGCGGAAACGGCATACGCCCTGCAGCGAGATCAGGTAGCGGCCGTCGCCGGTTTCTGCGAAAGAGGTGATGCGGCCGAGGCATCCGGTTTCGCACAATTCCGGCTCGCCGTCGGCGCGCAATGCGCCGTCGAGACGGGGCTGGATCATGCCGACGAGCCTGGTCGAACCCAGCGCGTCGTCGATCATCTCCAGGTAGCGAGGTTCGAAGATGTTGAGCGGCATCCGCCCGCCGGGAAGCAGAAGCGCCGCTGTCAGCGGAAACACCGCCGCCTCCTGCGGCAGATCCTTTGCCTTGCGATAGAATGCGTTGCCGGCCTGCACGCCGTTACCTTCCTCGGAACGAACGGGATCAGGAACTATGTGGGGCGCCCCGCCTGTTTCGCAAGGGCGCCCGGCAATGCGATCCGCGTCAGGAGAACAGCAGCGCCGACAGCTTGCGGCGCGCGGCCAGCGTCGCTTCGTCGGTCATGCCCCAGGCCTCGAAGAACTGGAGAAGCTGCTTGCGCGCGCCGTCGTCGTTCCATGTCCGGTCGGCCTTCATGATCGCCAGCAGGCAATCGGCCGCTTCCGCCCGCTCGCCGCGCGCGTTGTGAAGCATGGCGAGGTCGAATCGCGCCTGATGGTCCTTGGGGTCGGCCTCGATCCGGCGCAGCAGTTCGCCCGCATCGCCGAGCTTTGCGGCCTGCTCGGCCAGCGCGATGCGCGCCTTCACGCCGGCCACCGAGGCGTCCGACTGCTTGTCCGCCGGGACTGTGTCGAGCACGGAGCGCGCGGCATCGAATTCGCCGGCATCGACCCGCAATCCCGCCAAGCCAACGATGGCGGCGAGATTGTCGGGCACGACCGAGAGGATCTCCTGGTAGATGTCGGCGGCCGTCTGGGCGTCGCCTGCCTCGAGCGCCTGCTGCGCGGCGGCAAGCGCCGCCTCGATCTGGGCGCCGGGACCGGCCGGGCCGGCAACCTTGTCGATGAACTCGCGCACCTTGCCCTCCGGCAGCGCGCCCATGAAGCCGTCGACCGGCTGGCCGTCCCTGAAGGCGATGACCGCCGGGATCGACTGGATGCCAAGCTGACCTGCGACCGCGGGATGGTCATCGATGTTCATCTTGACGAGCTTGACCCGCCCCGCGGCCGCCGTGACGACCTTTTCGAGGACGGGTGTGAGCTGCTTGCACGGTCCGCACCACGGCGCCCAGAAATCGACCAGCACCACCTGGTTGCGCGATTCCTGGATCACGTCCGCAGAGAAGCGCTGGGTCGTGGTGTCCTTGATCAGATCGCCCTTCGGCTGCTCCGGCGCCTGCCCGCCGAAGCTGACATTCGCCGAATATTGCGCGCCGGCTTGGGCGAAGGGATTGTTGTCGGTGCTCATTCTGAAGCTCCCTGAGAGGCCGCACGGCCGAGTTCGAACAATCTGTCGGAGTCCGCGACCGCGCCAGATGTGGCGATCACTGTCCCACTTTCAAGATGACCGGCTCATGTCCGGTTTCGCGCATAAAGCGCACGA
This sequence comes from Mesorhizobium sp., assembly GCA_041913465.1. GTDB lineage: Bacteria > Pseudomonadota > Alphaproteobacteria > Rhizobiales > Rhizobiaceae > Mesorhizobium_A. The sequence goes on from JAYSFJ010000030.1 coordinate 16,591, forward strand.
GGTCGCCGGGCGCGATCGACGTGGTCGCGGTGTTGACCAGCGGGTGCGCGTTGACGACGTCGTGCTGCATCAGTTCCTCGTCGAGGATCGCCTTTACCTTGCCGCCCGTATCGTTGACCACGCCGAACGCCGTCACCGCGCCTGGCGCGACGCCGAGATATTCCATCAGTTTCTCCGGATTGCCGAAAGACACACGGCTTGCCGCCCCGATCAGCTGATGGATCGACTTGAGGTCCACCTGCGTGTCCTCCCCGAGCGTGACGAGGAAGAAGTTGTCCTTCTTGTCCTTGAGGAACAGGTTTTTGGTGTGGCGGCCGGCAATCTCGCCGCGCAGCGCCTGCGATTCGGCCACGGTATGAAGCGGCGGGTGTTGCCTGGTCGTCGCGTCTATCCCGAGCGAGGAAAGCAGGGAGAACAGGTCGTCGGGTGTCTTCGGCATGGCGTCGATACTCGTGTCTGTGCCTGCTCTAGGCCCAAACCGCGGCGCTGCCAACCCTGTGCGGATCGCGGTTTGCGCGGCGGCGACGCCCTTCGCCCGATGCGGCAAACGGGCGCGATTTCCCTGTTGCATTCGCCACGCGCTTCGGCCATATAGGCCCGGCTTTCGGCCTGCGGGCCGTGCGAGCGGGTGTAGCTCAGGGGTAGAGCACAACCTTGCCAAGGTTGGGGTCGAGGGTTCGAATCCCTTCGCCCGCTCCAGTTTTCTTAAGGAAAATTGAATGCACACGACGAAGCCGCCGAGAGGCGGTTTTGTCGTTTTTGGCGCCGCGATCACCGTGCCCCGTGGCGGCCCGGGTCTTGCCCGCGCGCGTCGCAGACATTTCGTCCGAGCCGGAGTGAATGTCTTCTGCAAAGCCGGCTTTCGCTCCGATCGTTGCACCCAACGGCGATCCCATATCCCGACCCCATGGGCCCGCCTCCCACCCTCGGTCCCACAAAACCATTCAAGGCCGCGTTCACCCGCCCTCCTCGGCCGGCGCCGAAGCCTTTTCCGGACTTCTTTCAAACCGGTGAAATACCGACGCTCCAGGGGCCAAGCTTTTCACGAATATGAATGTTGCCTTCACATAATTGAATTGCTTGAACGCGACGGGTCATCGGCCACAATGCTCTCCAGGCGGACAAGCGAAGGATTTCGCGTCGCCGCGGAGGAGTTCAATGCGGATGGCCAGCGCGCGGATCATACGTTCGATCCATCATTCTCCAGTGCCTGAGCGCTCGCGCCCGCGTGGCGCCGAAGGACCGGGGGTCATCCAGATATCTGCCTCCGTCTGCGTCAGCCGCGGCGTGCCGACCGCAGGTCCCGCGCTCGCGCGGTGGCCATCCATTGAAACGAAAAAGGTGCCGAGATGAGCAACACAGATACGAGGAAAACCGAGGGTAGCCGCCGCCGAGTCGACGTGATCGTGGTCGGGGCGGGGTTCGCTGGCATGTATGCGACCTACCGCTTCCGCGAGATGGGCAAGTCGGTGGTCGGGGTCGAGGCGGCCGGCGACGTCGGCGGCGTGTGGTACTGGAACCGCTATCCCGGCGCACGCTGCGACCTGATGAGCGTCGACTACAGCTACGGATTTTCCGAGGAAATCCAGCAGGAATGGACCTGGTCGGAACAGTTCGCTTCACAGGAAGAGATTCTCGCCTACGCGAATTTCGTTGCCGACAAACTGGACCTTCGCAAGAACTTCAAGTTCAACACGCGCGTCGTCAGCGCTGTGTGGGACGACGCAGCAAGGCTCTGGCGCGCGACGACCGACGGCGGCGAGACGCTGGAAGCGCCCTTCTGCATCATGTCGACCGGCCCGCTGTCGATACCGAAGGATCCCGACATCGCCGGCATCGACCGGTTCAAGGGCCAGCTCCTGCGCGCGCAGAAATGGCCTCACACGCCCGTCAGCTTCGAAGGCAAGCGCGTCGGCGTCATCGGAACCGGATCGACCGGCATCCAGATCGTCCAGACGGTCGGCCGGCAGGCGGCCGAGCTCTTCGTCTTCCAGCGCACGCCGAGCTTCACCTTGCCGATGCGCAATCACAAGCTAGAACCCGACTATGTCGCCGAGATGAAGCGCCATTATCCGGCAATGCGCGAAGCCATGCGCAACAATCCGACGGGCGGCACCCGGCCGGCGACGTCGCGGCCCTATTTCAGCCTGCCGCCGTCACAGCGTCTCCAGGCCATGGAGCAGGCATGGATCAATGGCGGGCATACTTTCCTCGGATCCTTCGCCGACCTGTTGACCAACCAGGAGGCCAATGACCAGGTCGCCGACTTCGTGCGCGCGAAGATCGGGGAAATCGTCAAGGATCCGAAGGTCGCCGAGGCGCTCAAGCCCCGCGGCTACCCGATCTTCGCGCGGCGCCCTTGCCTGGATACGGAGTATTACGAGACCTACAATCTGCCGAACGTACACCTCGTCGATGTTGCGTCGGACCCGATCGTGGAAATCACCGAGAAGGGCATACGCACGCAATCCGGCGAGACCGAACTCGACATCCTCATCTTCGCCACCGGATATGACGCACTGACCGGAGCGCTGCTCGCCTTCGACGTGGTCGGCCGCAACGGGCGCACCTTGAAGGAGAAGTGGAAGAGCGGGGCCCGATCCCATCTCGGCATCATGATCGAAGGCTTCCCCAACCTGTTCGCGACCGGCGGCCCGAACGGCCCGGCCGCGCTCGCCAACCTGATCACGATCGCGGAGCACGACGTCGACTGGATCGCCGACATGATCACCTACATGGAGGCGAATGGCCTGGCGACCGTGGAGCCGACCCCCGAGGCCGAGGAAGCCTGGATGAAGCTGGTCGTGTCGCTTGCCGAACGTTCCCTTATCCGCAAGGCAAACACCTGGTGGGTCGGCGCCAACGTGAAGGGCAAGCCGCAAGGCCTGACGATGTTCCTGGGCGGGTTCCATAAATACCGGGAACTCTGTGCGGCCGCCGCTCAGGACCGTTCGTCCCAGTTCGTCTTCGACCGGGCACGGGAAAGCGCCGCAGCCTGACGGCCGCCTGCAGCACCAAGGCCGGGAGACGAACCGGCAATCCGCTGAAGCCGCTGTCGATGACAGCGGCTTCATGCGCTCAAGCGCACGGCGAGGCCCGGGCCGCAGACACAACGAAAAGTCCCGCCGAAGACGGCGACGCGTGAAGAGCATTCCCGCGTTTTTGCAGCCTAAGTCCGCCGCGCCAGGCCTCCTGCGTGGCCCGCCTCCGCATCGTAGCTCTGCGCCTCGGCAAGACCCTTTCGATCCCCCTGCGTTTACCCGGAATGCCGGCCGCCGCGACAAGGCGGTATATCGCCGCTCGCCGACGTAGCGTTTCAATTTCGCTTAGCCCCTTCCGCTTTCGTTCGCCTGGCGACAACGCGGACAATCGGCCCCATTTCGTAAACGGGGATTTCGTTTGACATTCGATTGTGGTTCGAAATAGCTTTCCATTCGCGCGAAACGACAGCGACTATGCTGCATTGCGAAAGCGCCGGGAGGGATTGTGCTCGAAGGCGTGCATGACATCTTCGTCATAGGCGGCGGCATCAACGGATGCGGCATCGCGCGGGATGCTGTGGGCCGCGGCTATTCCGTCTATCTGGCCGAGATGAATGATCTTGCCAGCGGCACGTCGTCCGGCTCGACCAAGCTCATCCATGGCGGTCTGCGCTATCTCGAGTTCTACGAGTTCCGCCTGGTGCGCGAGGCGCTGATGGAGCGCGAGGTGCTGTGGCGCATGGCGCCGCACATCATCTGGCCGATGCGGTTCGTGCTGCCCCATGCCAAGGGAATCCGCCCGGCCTGGCTGATCCGCCTCGGCCTGTTCCTCTACGACCACATCGGCGGCCGCAAGCTTCTGCCGGCGACGAAGACGCTCGACATGCGGCAGGACCCGGCCGGCAAGCCGCTGAAGCCGCTGTTCACAAAGGCGTTCGAATATTCCGACGGCTGGGTCAACGATGCCCGCCTCGTCGTCCTCAATGCGCGCGACGCGGCCGACCGCGGCGCGACGATCCGCACGCGTGCGAAGGTGGTCAGCGCACGGCGCGACGGCGCGCTCTGGCGTATCACGGTCGAGGACACGCGCACCGGCGAGTCGGAAGAAGTCAGCGCACGCCTTCTCGTGAACGCCGCCGGCCCCTGGGTCGACAAGGTCCTGTCCGCAACGGTCGGACAGAACGACGTCCACAACGTCCGGCTGGTCCAGGGCAGCCATATCGTCGTCCGCAAGAAGTTCTCCGATCCCCGCGCCTATTTCTTCCAGAACCGTGACGGCCGCATCATCTTCGCGATCCCCTACGAAGAGGACTTCACGCTGATCGGCACCACCGACCAGGACTATCTGGGGGATCCGGCCAAGGTGGCGATCACCGACAGGGAGATCGACTATCTGTGCGATGCGGCAAGCGAGTATTTCACTGAGCCGGTCCGCCGCGCCGATATCGTCTGGACCTATTCGGCGGTCAGGCCGCTCTTCGACGACGGTGCGTCGAAGGCGCAGGAGGCGACGCGCGACTATGTGCTGAAGGCCGAGTCCGGCGACGGGCAGGCGCCTCTCATCAACGCCTTCGGCGGCAAGATCACGACCTATCGCCGCCTGGCGGAATCGATGCTGGAGAAGATCGAGGGCTTCATCGGCCGCAAGGGCAAGGCGTGGACGGCGACCGCCCCGCTTCCCGGCGGCGATTTCGCCGCAACCGGATTCGACGCGCAGGTGTCGGCGCTCAAGCGCGACTATCCCTTTCTCGACCAGCGCCTGGCGAAGCGCCTGACGCGGCTCTACGGCACGCGGGCGCGGGCGGTCCTTGGTCTTGCCAAGTCGCTCGCCGATCTCGGCCGCGGCTTCGGCGCCGACCTCTACGAGGCCGAAGTGCGCTATCTTGTCGAAAAGGAATGGGCCGTCACCGCCGACGACATCCTGTGGCGCCGGACCAAGCGCGGACTGCACCTCGGCGCGGAGGAAAAAGCCGCGCTCGAGAAATATCTGAAGGAATCGGGAGGACGCCGGCACACCGCCGCCGCGTGAGAAGCGACATCAGGCAATCGGCCTCGGAGGAGGGTCCATGCTCGAACTGCGCAACGTAACGAAGACTGTCGGGGCCGAGACACATATCGGCGACGTCTCGCTGACGCTCGCGCATGGCAGCCTCAACGTCCTTCTGGGGCCGACGCTTTCCGGCAAGACCAGCCTGATGCGGCTGATGGCCGGCCTCGACGTGCCGACTTCTGGATCGGTCTGGTTCGACGGCAAGGACGTGACTGGTCTGGCGGTTCAAAGGCGTAACGTCGCCATGGTCTACCAGCAGTTCATCAACTACCCGGCGATGACCGTCTACGAGAACATCGCCTCGCCGCTCAGGGTCGCGGGCAAGGATTCGACCACGATCGACCGTGAGGTGCGCAAGGCGGCCGACCTGTTGCGGCTGACGCCCTATCTCGACCGCACGCCGCTCAACCTGTCGGGTGGGCAGCAGCAGCGCACAGCGCTCGCCCGCGCCATCGTCAAGAACGCCTCCCTGGTGCTGCTCGACGAACCGCTCGCCAATCTCGACTACAAGCTGCGCGAGGAACTGCGCGCCGAACTGCCGAAGATCTTCGCCGCCTCCGGCACGATCTTCGTCTATGCCACGACGGAACCGTCGGAAGCGCTCCTGCTCGGCGGTCACACCGCCACTCTGTCGGAAGGCCGGATCACCCAGTTCGGTCCGACGATCGAGGTGTTCCGCAGGCCGGCCGACCTCGTCACCGCGATGACCTTCTCCGATCCGCCGCTCAATACGATCGTGCTGTCCAAGCGCGGCGCGGCTTTCCAGCTTGATGGTGGGGTGAACCTCCCTGTTCCGGCGTCTCTCGCCGGGATCGCTGACGGCGTCTATACAGTCAGCTTTCAGCCCCACCATCTCTCTTTATCCCCCCGCAACCCGGACGCAGTACCCGTCAAGGTCAAGGTGTTCGCGACCGAGATCACCGGCTCGGAGAGCTTCGTCCATGTCGACTTCGCCGACGCGCGCTGGGTGATGCTTTCGCCGGGCGTGCATGATTTCGAGCCGGACGAGACGATCGAGATCTACATCGATACGCGGCATCTCCTGGTGTTCGGTACCGACGGGCGCGCGGCCGCGCCACAGCAATTGGCGGCGTGAGGCGGATCGTGGCACGCATCGACATCGACCATATCCGCCACGCCTACGGGCCGAACCCTAAGACGCCGAAGGACTATGCGCTGAAGGAGGTCCACCACACGTTCGAGGACGGCGGCGCCTATGCGCTGCTCGGACCCTCGGGCTGCGGCAAGACCACGCTGCTCAACATCATATCGGGGCTGGTGGAGCCGTCCGAGGGCCGCATCCTGTTCGACGGGCGCGACGTGACCAGGCTGTCGACGCAGGAGCGCAACATCGCGCAGGTGTTCCAGTTCCCGGTCATCTACGACACGATGACCGTCTACGACAATCTCGCCTTCCCGCTGCGCAACCGGGGCGTGCCGGAGGCCGAGGTCGACCGCAAGGTGCGCGAGATCATCGCCATGATCGATCTCGAGAAATGGTCGAAGCGCAAGGCGAGGGGCCTCACCGCCGATCAGAAGCAGAAGATCTCGCTCGGGCGCGGGCTGGTGCGCTCGGACGTCAACGCGATCCTGTTCGACGAGCCGCTGACCGTCATCGATCCGCATATGAAATGGCAGCTGCGCTCGCAGCTGAAGCAATTGCACCGCCGCTTCGGCTACACGATGATCTACGTGACCCACGACCAGACGGAAGCGCTGTCCTTCGCCGACAAGGTCGTCGTCATGTTCGACGGCGAGGTAGTCCAGATCGGCACACCCGCGGAACTCTTCGAACGCCCGCGTCATACCTTCGTCGGCTATTTCATCGGCTCGCCGGGGATGAACGTGATGCCGGCGGCCCTCGACGGCGCCAATGCCAGGGTCGGCTCGCAGACGATAGCGCTGCCCGGCCGCCCTTCTGCCGCGTCGGGAAGCATTGAGCTCGGTGTCCGGCCGGAATTCGTCCGGCTGGGCAGCCAGGGCATGCCGGTCAGCATCGAGAAGGTGGAAGACATCGGCCGCCACCGGATCGTGCGCGCGAAGCTGGAGGGCCGCGATCTCGCGGCCATCCTGCCGGAGGACGGCGACATTCCCGCCGATCCGCGCGTCACGTTCGACCCGGCCGGGATCAACATCTACGCGGATTCCTGGCGCGTCGACTACGGGAGCGCGGCATGAACAAGACCTGGAACAACCGCGCCTGGTTCATGGTCCTGCCGGTGCTGCTGCTGGTGGCCTTCTCCGCGATCATTCCGCTGATGACCGTGGTCAACTATTCCGTCCAGGACACGTTCGGAAACAACCAGTTCTTCTGGGCGGGTGCCGAATGGTTCGAGGAGATGCTGACGTCGGACCGGTTCTGGCTCGCGATGGGCCGCAACCTGATCTTCTCCTTCATCATCCTCGCCATCGAGATTCCGCTCGGCATCTTCATCGCGCTCAACATGCCGCGAAAGGGCTGGGGCGTCCCGGTCTGCCTGGTGCTGATGGCCTTGCCGCTGCTGATCCCGTGGAACGTCGTCGGCACGATCTGGCAGGTCTTCGGCCGCGTCGACATCGGTCTGCTCGGCTACGTCATGAACGCGCTCGGCTTCGACTACAACTACGTCAACGACCCGTTCGATGCCTGGGTGACGGTCATCGTCATGGATGTCTGGCACTGGACGAGCCTTGTCGTGCTGCTCTGCTATGCCGGCCTGGTCTCCATCCCGGACGCGTACTACCAGGCGGCGAAGATCGACGGCGCCTCGCGCTGGGCGGTGTTCCGCTACATCCAGCTGCCGAAGATGAACCGCGTGCTCCTGATCGCGGTGCTGCTGCGCTTCATGGACTCCTTCATGATCTATACCGAGCCCTTCGTCGTCACCGGCGGCGGGCCGGGCAACTCGACCACCTTCCTCTCGATCGACCTGGTGAAGATGGCGATCGGCCAGTTCGACCTCGGCCCGGCGGCGGCGATGTCGATCATCTACTTCCTGATCATCCTCGCCATGTCGTGGGTCTTCTACACGGTCATGACCAACTACGACGCGGAGAAGTGAGATGCCCGCGCGCGACGAGACGATGAGCATGCGCGAGACGGCTACTCCGGCACTGTCCGGGCGCGAGGCGGAGATCGCCCGGCTGATGCGCCGCCGCGGCGCGGAATCGCGCTTCTGGTGGATCGTGCCGACGCTCTACATCATCTTCCTGACGCTGCCGATCTACTGGCTCGTCAACATGAGCTTCAAGAGCAATCAGGAGATCCTTGGCGCCTTCTCGCTCTGGCCGCGGGATCCCACGCTGCGCAACTACGCCGTCATCTTCACCGACCCGTCCTGGTACAAGGGCTACATCAACTCGATCATCTACGTCGTAATGAACACGGTGATCTCGGTGTCGGTGGCGCTGCCGGCTGCCTACGCGTTTTCGCGCTACCGGTTCCTCGGCGACAAGCACCTGTTCTTCTGGCTGCTCACCAACCGCATGGCGCCGCCGGCGGTGTTCGCGCTGCCCTTCTTCCAGCTGTATTCGGCCTTCGGCCTGATCGATACGCATATCGCGGTGGCGCTGGCGCACTGCCTGTTCAACGTGCCGCTGGCGGTGTGGATTCTCGAAGGCTTCATGTCGGGCGTGCCGAAGGAGATCGACGAGACCGCCTATATCGACGGCTACTCCTTCCCGCGCTTCTTCGTGAAGATCTTCGCCCCGCTTATCGCCAGCGGCATCGGCGTCGCGGCCTTCTTCTGCTTCATGTTCTCCTGGGTGGAACTCCTGATCGCGCGCACGCTGACGACGACCGACGCCAAACCCATCGCCGCGATCATGACCCGCACGGTGTCGGCGTCGGGCCTCGACTGGGGCGTGCTGGCGGCGGCCGGCGTGTTGACCATCATCCCGGGCGCGCTCGTGATCTGGTTCGTCCGCAACTACATCGCCAAGGGCTTCGCCCTGGGGAGGGTGTGATGAGCGCTATCAAGAACGCGATCGACACTCCATCCAACGCCGTCATCCTCGGGCTTGTCCCGAGGATCTACCGCGGGCGGCGAATGGCAGCCGAGTTTTTCCCATCGTGGTCGGCAGATCCTCGGGACAAGCCCGCGGATGACGACCGGGGGGTAGGGGAGTTGCTTCC
>JAYSFJ010000030.1:25745-26971 GCA_041913465.1 Mesorhizobium sp.
TTTTTGCTGCTGATACCAACTCCCCCGGTCGCCAAATGGCCCCTTTTTATCCCCATCGTGTGCCGTCCCACCCGCCTCCAACGCCCTTCCCCCACGACCGTGGGGTAGGGGAGTTGCTTCCATGACCTCTACCCGCCGCTGGCAGATCCCGCTGGTCATCGTCCTCGCCGTCTACGCCGCCGCGGCATGGCTGCTGATGTCCATGCTGCCGCTCAAGGACGGCGTCCGCGACTGGTTCGCACCGCTGGTCAAGAGCGGCTGGATGGCCTGGTCGTTCCCCAGCGCCATGTTCTTCCTGACGATCGCGCTCTTCTTGTCGCTGATGGCGGTGTGGGAATACGCCTCGCCCGGCGGCAATCCGCGTGTCGGCATCCTGCGCTTCGAGACGACGCGCGGCGACCGTCTCTTCGTTTCGCTGCTTGGCAGCGCCTTCATCCATCTCGCTTGGCTGGGTCTGATCGGACCCAACCTGTGGTGGGCTCTCGCTCTCTCCGTGGTCTACGCCGTCGGCGTATTTCGCTACGTATAGAGGGGGAAACTGTTGGAGCGGCGGCGTGCCGGCCGCCGCTCCAGATCGCAACTGAAACCTTTTGGGAGGAATACAATGCGACGGCAAATTCTAGCATCAACCAGTGCGATTGCACTCCTGCTCTGCACGCAAAGCGCATTTGCGGGCATGGACGAAGCCAAGGCGTTCCTCGACGCCGAGATCAAGGACATGTCGACCCTCGACCGCGCCGCGCAGGAAGCGGAAATGCAGTGGTTCGTCGACGCGGCGAAGCCCTTCGCCGGCATGGAGATCAAGGTCGTTTCCGAGACGATCACCACGCATGAATACGAATCGAAGGTGCTGGCTCCGGCCTTCACGGCGATCACCGGCATCAAGATCACGCATGACCTGATCGGCGAGGGCGACGTCGTCGAGAAGCTGCAGACGCAGATGCAGTCGGGCGAGAACATCTATGACGGCTACATCAACGATTCCGACCTGATCGGCACCCACTGGCGCTACCAGCAGGCCCGCTCGCTGACCGACTGGATGGCCAACGAAGGCAAGGACGTCACCAACCCGAACCTCGACATCGAGGACTTCATCGGCAAGTCGTTCACGACCGCGCCTGACGGCAAGCTCTACCAGCTGCCCGACCAGCAGTTCGCGAACCTCTACTTCTTCCGCTACGACTGGTTCAACGACGAGAAGAACAAGGCCGACTTCAAGGCGAAAT
>JAYSFJ010000031.1:0-16904 GCA_041913465.1 Mesorhizobium sp.
TCAGCCGTGCCAGATCCGGCATCGCGCCGATCGACCAGTGCGTGTGCGCCTCGCCGTAGCCGCGGATATGCGTCATCTTCGCGCCATGCGCCCGGGCGTTGTCCGCCGTGGTCATGACGATCGCGCCGGCGCCGTCGGTGACCAGGCAGCAGTCGAGCAGCTTGAGCGGGTCCGACACCTTGGTCGAGTTCATCACGTCGTCGATCGTGATCGGGTCGCGCATCGTCGCGGCCGGGTTCAGGCTCGCCCACTTCCGCGTCGCCACGGCGATCTCGGCCAGCTGCTCTTCCTTCGTGCCGAACTCGTGCATGTGCCGGCGCGCGGCGAGCGCGTAGCCGCCGACGGGCTGGGGAATGCCCCAGACGTTCTCGAACTGCATGGTGAGCACGGAGGGTCGGCCACCGAGCGCGCGGCTGCGTTCGCTCTTCTGCGTCGAGCCGTAGACGATCAGCGCGACGTCGCAATAGCCTTTCTCGATCGCCATCGCGGCATGCGCGACATGCGCCTCGAAGGCCGAGCCGCCGATATTGGTCGTGTCGGCGAAGCGGGGATGGATGCCGAGATATTCGCCGAGCGTGACCGAGGGCAGCTGGCCGGGGCCGGGAACGCCCCACAGTCCCGCCACCAGCAGGCCGTCAACGTCGCGCATCGGGATGCGCGCGTCGTCGAGCGCAGCCTTCGCCGCGCGCGCCTGCACCTGCAGCACCGAGCCGCCACCGACCACCCTGCCGTCCTTCAGGGGGACGTCGCCCACCCCAACGATCACTGCTTCGCGCGCCATGCTCAGGACTTTCCGTTCTCTATTGGCTGGAGGGCATGGCCCGCCAGGATTTGCCGCTCGCCGGCCCGGCAGACGAGCCGGACGCGGGCGCAGGTTTCGCCGTCACGCGCAAAGAGTTCCTCGACCGAACCGGTCACCTCGACCGTGTCGCCGACGAAGACCGGGCCGACGAAGGCGATGTCGATCTCGCCGCAGGCATCGAACCGCCCGTCACTCCACTCGTTGAGCATCTGGGCCACGAAGGCGAGCGTCATGAGGCCATGGGCGATGGTGCGGCCGAAAGGTCCGGTCTTCGAATATTCGGGATCGACGTGGATCGGATTGAAGTCGCCCGTGGCCTCGGCGTAGGCGTTGATCATCTCCTGCGTGATCGAGCGGGTCAGCATCGGCAACGTTTCGCCGACGACGACCTGCGTCGCATCGCACTTGATCGCACTTGCAACGGGGTTCACAGGTCTTTCCCCCAGATCGACGTGATATGGCCCGAGGAGACGAGCGTGCCGTCCGACCCACGCGCCTCGAAGCTGGAGACCACATAGGGACGTTCCTTGCGGACGTATTTCTCGACCACGGTGCCCTGGATGGAGAGCTTCTCCCCTACCTCGATCGGACGATGGAAGCGGATCGACTGCTTGGCATGGATGCCGCCGGGCGGGCTTCTTCGAGCCATCAGAAGATCGATCAGGTAGGCCGACGCGATCATGGACGGTGCGCGGCGCGTTCCGCTGCGCTCGCGATAGAGCGAGCAGTCATTGCCCGTCGCGGACAGGAACCCGTCGACCACGTCCGCGCTGACGTCGAACGTCAGCGGTTCGGCGGGATAGACGTCGCCGACGGCGACTTCGTCATATCGGCGATACGCACTCATCGCTCAGACTGGCGTCCACGAGAACACGTCGCGCGACATGTGCAGCGGGATGAAGGAACTCTTCAGCGTCGGCAGCATGTGGTCGCGCAGCGTCTCGGGCGTCCAGCCCTCGGAACGATGCACCGAACGCAGCGGCCGCGGCTGGCTCATCAGGAAGATCTCGTTGCCGCGCACGGCGAAAATCTGGCCGTTGACCTCCTTGGAATCGTCGCTGGCGAGGAACACCGCCACCGGCGCGATCTTGTCGGGGGTGAGCATGCGCAAGCTCTTCAGGCGCTCTTCCTGGTCCGGCGTGTTCGGGATCGAGCCGATCATGCGGCTCCAGGCGAACGGCGAGATACAGTTCGAACGGACGTTGAACTTGGCCATGTCGAGGGCCAGCGATTTCGACAGGCCGATGATGCCCATCTTCGCCGCCGAATAGTTCGCCTGTCCGGGGTTGCCGACGAGGCCGGAGGTGGACGTCATGTGCACGAAGGTGCCGCTCTCCTGCTTGCGGAAATGCTCGGCTGCGGCGCGGCTGACGTAGAAGCTGCCGTAGAGATGCACCTTGATGACCGAATCCCAGTCCTCCTCGGTCATCTTGTGGAAGATCACGTCGCGCAGGATGCCGGCATTGTTCACGACCACGTCGATCCTGCCGAACGTGTCGACGGCGCGAGCTACCATCGCCTTGGCGGCGGCCGAATCCGACACGCTGCCATAGTCGGCCACGGCCTCGCCGCCGGCCGCCTTGATGTCGCGGACGACTTCGTTCGCCGGACCGGCGGTTTCGTCATTGCCTTCGAGCGACACGCCCGGGTCGTTGACGACGATCTTGGCGCCGTGCGCCGCCATCATCAGCGCCATTTCGCGGCCGATGCCGCGACCGGCGCCCGTGATCAGCGCCACCTTGTTCTCCAGCATTCCAGCCATCGTCTCGGTTACCTTCCGGATATTCTGTCGAAGTCTCTGTGGGCCGATGCCAAAGGCATCAGATCATCCAGCGGCCGCCGTCGACGACGACGGACTGGCCGGTCATGTAGCGGGCGTCGTCGCTCGCCAGGAACGCGGCGGCGGCGGCGATGTCCTCCGGTTCGGCGAAATAGCCGAGCGGGATCTGGGCGCGGATCTTCTCGAGGATATCCTCGGGAATGCGGTCGATGACGCGGGTCTTGGTGACGCCCGGGCAGACCGCGTTGACGTTGACCCTGAACGGCGCAAGCTCGCGGGCAAGCGAGCGGGTAAAGCCGATGACGCCCATCTTGGCGGCAGCGTATTCGGCAATGCCGACCTCGCCGGCGAGGCCTGCGTTGGAGGCGACGTTGACGATCTTGCCGCGACCGGCTTCGCGCATGGACGGCACGACCTGGCGCGAGGCGGTGAGCGTCGAGAACAGCGTGATGTCGATGACGAAGCGCCAGACCTCGGGCTCCGACTTGTAGAACTCGGAGGCGCGTTCGCGCGCGCTCTGGCCGACATTGTTCATCAGCACGTCGACAAAGCCGAACTCGTCGTAGATGCGCCTGAAGGACGGAGCGAGGAACTCCTCCTTCGTGCAGTCGCCGGCGATGGCGAGGACCTTCGCGCCGATCGCGCGGGCTTCCTCGGCGACCTTCTCCAGCCCGCCGGCTTCGAGGTCCATGATCGCGAGATTGGCGCCCTCGGAAGCGAAGCGCAGCGCCGACGCGCGGCCGATGCCGTTTGCCGCGCCGGTGACGACGGCGAGTTTACCTTCCAGACGGCGCATGACCCGCTTCCTCCTGATGTGCCGTCCGAGCTGCGGATCGCCCTTCCGGCCGGGCCTGAACGGCCCTCTGATTGTTCCGGCGACACCCACCCTGTCTCCGATACTGAAAACCTAACACCCGTTCGAAAGTGATGCAAGCCCGGAATCGAACAACCGTACGCTTTTCCTCAGGCTGTCGGCGGAACGACCGGAACGGCGGACCTTCGGCGGATGGTGGAGATCGCGACGCCGGCCAGGACGAGCGCCGCGCCGGCGGCCTTCTGCAGCGTGAGCGCTTCGCCCAGAAACAGCGATCCGCAGATCACCGCGACTGCCGGGACGAGATAGTTGTTGAAGGCGGTGTAGGCCGGCCCCGCTCGCGCCACGAGCGCGAAGACCAGCAGGCTTGCGGCAGCCGTGTTCAGAAGCGCGAGCATGACGACGGCACCGGCGACGGTGGTCGACGGCATCGCAGTCGGCATGCCGTCGAGGACATAGGCCGTCGGTATCGTCCAGATCGCCGCCGCGACCAGCGACCAGGCCGCCACCTCGAGCGGATGGCGATCGCGGGCGAGCGCGGACACGAACAGCGACGCCGAGAACACGATCGCGGCTGCGATGGCAGCCAGGGCACCGCGCGCGCCGTCGCCGAAACTCGCGAAGGCCTGCGGTCCGAACAGGACGACGATGCCCGCGAAACCGACCCCGATGCCCACCAGGGTGCGGACTGTCGGATAGTCGCCGCGGAAGAGGGCGAAGATCGTGGTGATCAGCGGAACGAGCGCCATTGTCGTCGCCGTCACCGACGAATCGACCAGCGACACGGAAATGGCGATCAAGCAGAGCGGCGCGGCGTTGACCATCAGGCCGATGAGGACGAAGACCCCGGCATCGCGCAGGCTCAGCCGCCTTATCTTCCCGCTGGCGGCGAGGATCGCCACCATCACCACCGCGGCGATCCCGGTGCGCAGCGCGATCAGCGTGATCGGCGCAATGGCCGACACCGCGATCTTGGTGAACATGTAGGACGTTCCCCAGGTCAGGCTGACGGCAGCGAGAAGGACAAGTTCGGCAGCGCCTGGCGTCGCCGCCGGGCCTGCCCCGTTCGCGCTGGACATGGATAAGCTTCCTCCGCTATGAAAACGAACATCTGTTAGATTTTCGGCGCGGTCAAGCGCCGAAGACGAACAGCGGCTATGCGGGAGGAAGGGCATGCGGATTCTGGTGACCGGCGCGACCGGAACGGTGGGCGGCGCGGCGATGGAGCTGCTCCGGCCCGAGGCGGAGGCGGGTCGCGTCGAACTGCTGGGCGCCGCCCGCAGCGAGGACAGCGCCGCCAAGCTGCGTGCCAGGGGACTGACCCCGGTCGCCTTCGACTACGATTCGCCCTCGACGCTGCGTCCCGCGCTTCGCGGCGTCGACAGCGTCTTCCTCATCACCGGCTATTCGGTCGACATGCTGGTCCATTCCAAGCGCCTGCTCGACGCGGCCAAGGCCGAGGGCGTGCGTCATGTCGTCCACCTCGGCGCGCTGGCCGCGGACGACACGCCCTACGCCCATTTCGCCTGGCACCAGATGGTCGAGCGGACGATCGAGGCGATGGGCTTTTCCTGGACGCACCTGCGCCCCAACTTCTTCATCGACACCGTCTGGAACGGCTTTCGCCAGCGCCCGGACCGGGTCGTGCATTTCGTCGGCGACCGGCGCGTCTCCTTCGTCTGCGCGCAGGACATGGCGGCCGTCGGCGCCGAGGCGTTGAAGCGTCCCGACGCGCATGCCGGCAAGACCTATCCGCTCGCCGTCGAGGCCCTGACCTTCGCCGAGGTGGCGAAGATCCTCTCCGACGTGACGGGGCGGCCCGTCGAATACCGGCCCCGGCCGGCGGCGGATCTCTTCCCGATCATGCAGAAGCAGGGTGCCGAGCCGGCCTACGCGGCGAGCCTCGCCGAGGGCGTCGCGGCGACCGAGCGCGGCGAGATGCCCCTTGCCGATGCCGTCTTCGACACGGTCGAACAGGTCACCGGGCGAAAGGGGATCGGCTGGCGCGAATTCGCCGAACTTCACATACGTGAGGTTCCGGCCTGACCCGCGCCGGTTGATCGAGATCAACCCGACGCCGCCATGCGGTTGCTAGCGTTTCCTCTCGAACCAGTTCGATGGGAGAGGAACGATGACCGGACTTGCCGCACGCGAGGTTTTCAACCGCTGGGCCGAGAAGTGGCAGGCGCACAGGTCGGCGCGCGCCGCTCTCGCCGAGCTCGACGAGATGGATCCTTCGGTCGTCGGCGAGATCGCCCGCGAGTCCGGGCTCGACGTGGCGGATCTGCGCGAGGTCGTCGCCAAGGGCGCCGATGCCGACAAGCTCATGTACCGCATGATGGAGGCCTTCGGCCTAGACGCGCAGAAGCTCGCCCGGGAAGCCCCCGCCTTCCTCAAGGACGTCTCCATCGCCTGCTCCAAATGCGACGACAAGGGCCGCTGCCGGCGCGAACTCGCCGCCGGCACCGCGCGCGAACACGCCGCCGAATTCTGCCCCAACGAGGCCAGCTTCGTCGCGATAAGCTAGAGCGTCCGGCTGCAGGGACGATTGAGATCGACACAATCTACCGCCGTCATACCGGAGGCCGGTAGGCCATCCGGTATCCATTCTTCCCTCCGGCTACACGCCGAAAACGCCCGCCTCCGCGGCAAAGCCGGCAGCGCCCTTCCCTCTGCGGCCAATGGTTCCCGGCTGGCCTCCGGCCGCCGGGAAGACGCCGCGCGCCATTTTCCCGCATGGGGAGAAACCGTCCACGCGCCCTACAGCGTCCGGCCGATCAGTTCCTTCATGATCTCGTTGGTGCCGGCGTAGATCCTCTGCACCCGCGCGTCGGCAAAGGCGCGGGTGATAGGATATTCCCACATGAAGCCGTAGCCGCCGTGCAGCTGCAGCAGTTCGTCCAGCACCTTGCCCTGCATCTCGCTGGTCCACAGCTTCACCATCGCCGCCGTGGTCGTGTCGAGCTTGCCCTCCAGAACCAGTTCCAGGCAGCGGTCGAGGAAGATGCGGCCGACCTGGATCTCGGTCTTCATCTCGGCGAGCTTGAAGCGCGAGTTCTGGAAGTCGATCACCGCCTTGCCGAAGGCCTTGCGGTTCCTGGTGTATTCGATCGTCCAGTCGAGCGCCGCCTCGACGCAGGACACCGCCTGGATGCCGACATGCATGCGCTCCCAGGCGAGCTCGTTCATCATGTAGCCGAAGCCCTTGCCCTCCTCGCCGATCAGGTTCGAGACCGGCACGCGCACCTCGTTGAAGAACAGTTCCGACGTGTCCTGCGCCTTGGTGCCGAGCTTCTTCAGCCGGCGCCCGCGTTCGAATCCCGGCCGGTCGGCTTCGACCACGATCAGGCTGATGCCCTTGGCGCCCTGGCTGCGGTCGGTCTTGCAGGCGACGAGGAAGAGGTCGGCCGTCTGGCCGTTGGTGATGAAGGTCTTCTGGCCGGAGACGACATATTCGTCGCCGTCGCGGATGGCCGTGGTGCGGATCGCCTGCAGGTCGGAGCCGCCGCCCGGCTCCGTCATCGCGATCCCGGCGATGTAGTCGCCCGAGGTCATCTTCGGCAGCCATCTCTGCTTCTGCTCCGCCGTGCCGTAATGGTCGATGTAGGGCGCGACGATGTCGGAATGCAGCGCGAAGCCGAGGCCGGTCAGGTTCAGCCGGTACTGTTCCTCCATCAGGATGATCGAATAGCGCCGGTCCGCTCCGATGCCGCCGGACTCCTCGGGGATCGCCACGCAGAGGAAGCCGTTCTCGCCGGCCTTCTTCCAGGCCCAGCGCGGCACCTCGCCCTTCTCCTCCCACTCCTCGTGGTGCGGCGCGAGTTCTTCCATGAAACGCCGGACCGACGCCCGGAACATCTCGTGCTCTTCCGAAAACAGAGTGCGCTCGATCATCTTTCCTCCTCCGGCCCGCTCGCGATGGCATTGCCGCCCATCGCTATAGCACGGGTTCGGGCAAGACCAGAAATTTTTCTAACACCCGTTTGAAATTGACCCCGACCCGTTCTAGAACGGACGAAACCGCACAGGGAGCGAGACATGATCATCGAGAAGCGCACCTACACGTTCCACCCCGGCAAGGTGCAGGAGTTCCTGGCGCTCTACGAGAAGGAGGGGCTGGCGATCCACACCAGCTACCTGCCGCTGATCGGCTATTTCGTCTCGGAGATCGGCACGCTCAACCAGGTCATCACCATGTGGGGCTACGACAGCATGGCCGACCGCGAGGAGAAGCGCGCGAAGCTCTATGCCGACCCGGCCTGGATCGCCTTCGGCCCGAAGACCACGCCCTTCATCCAGAAGATGGAGACCATGATCCTGCGCCCGACCGGCTGGTCGCCGATCAAGTAGGCCGACGCCTTCGTCAGACGACGACCCTCCACCCGTGCGACGTCATCCTCGGCCTTGTGCCGAGGATCTGCCGGCGTTCCCAATTGCGCGACGACGGTTTCGCCAGCCGGCCGGGGGCAGGCAGATGCTTGGGACAAGCATGACGGAGTGAGAGACCAGCCGTCTTTGCCAGCACCCGACTGGTCGCCCAGGCTCAGGCGACGACCTTCCGCGACCTCAGGTCCGCGATTTCATCGTCCCCCAGTCCGAGCGCGGAGAGCACCTCGTCGGTGTCCTCGCCGGTCAGCGGGGCTCGACGCGTGACGCCGCCCGGCGTCAACGTCATGCGGATCGGCGTCGACGCGATCGTGACCGGCTTCGCCGATCCCGGATGCTCGACCTCGACCAGCATGTGCCGCGCCGAAATGTGCGGGTCGGCATAGATGTCGGCCGCCGTGTTGACCGGGCCGAAGGGCACGCGGCCGTCCAGCGCCGTGGCGATCTCCGCCTTGCTCAGCCCGCGCGTCCAGGCCTCGACGATCGCGACGGTCTCGGAGGCATGCGCCAGCCGGTCGTTGTTGGTCAGGAATTTCGGGTCGCTGGCGAGTTCCGGACGCCCCATCGCGTCGGCCAGTTCGCGCCAGAACGAGTCGCGCGGACAGCCGATCGTCACCATGCCGTCCCTGCAGGGAAACACCCCGAAGGGGCAGAGGATCGGATGCTGGTTGCCTTCCGGCACGGGCGACTTGCCGGTGTAGGAATATTGATAAACCAGCCGTTCGCACATCGCGAGGATGCCGTCATACATCGCCACGTCGACGAACTGACCCTGGCCGGTCCTCTGCGCGTGGTGGACGGCGGCCATGATGCCGAAGGCCGACAGCGCGGCCGGGAAGATGTCGCCGATGCCGGGGCCGATCTTCATCGGCGTATGGGCGTCGGGGCCGGTGATGCCCATCGCGCCGCCCATCGCCTGCGCGACCACGTCGAAGGCGGGCCGGTCGACATAGGGGCTCGCCCCGGTGCGCGGATCGCCGAAGCCGCGGATCGCCGCATAGACGAGTCGCGGATTGTCGGCTGCGAGGCTTTCGTAACCGACGCCGAGCCGATCCATCACGCCGGCGCGGAAATTCTCCACCACGACGTCGGCATCCTTCACCAGGCGCCGCAGCAGCGCCTTGCCCTCCGGCGATTTGAGATCCAGCCCGACGCTTTTCTTGTTGCGGTTGGTCGACTGGAAGTAGCCGCCGAAATGATGGTCCTTGTCGTCCGCCCGGAACGGGCCGAAATGCCGGGTCGGATCGCCCTCGACCGGTTCGATCTTGACGACGTCGGCGCCCTGGTCGGCCAAAAGCATCGTGCAATAGGGGCCGGCCAGCATCTGCGTCAGGTCGATGACGCGCAGGCCGGCCAGTGCGCCTCCGGTTGCGGTGGACATGCGTCTATTCCTTCGCGCGTTCGACGCGACCCGTGATCGGCTCCATGATCCAGACCATGCGCTTGTCCTGGAGCGCCGGCGACAGCGGCATCTTCTCGGTCCCGGACACGGCCTTCAGTTCCGCCAGCGTCTTGCGCACGTCGTCGATCTCGATCTCGTAAACCGCCATGAAGCCGTATTCGAACGGCCCGGGACGATGCTGCGTGTCGCTCATCCGGAAGCGCTGGGCGGCAACGACGCCGGGAAGCTTCAGCACGTCCGCAAGGTGGACGTTCGTGTACCAGTCGTTGAACTCGTCCTCGCGGCCCGGAACCGCATTGGTGAGCGCGATCAGATTGTATTTCGGCATTGATGTCCTCCCGGCGTCCCGCGGTCGACCGCGGCGCCAAGAATTTCTAACGCCTGTTCGAAAAATCGGCAAGAGGCAAATTCGAACTGATCTCTCAGCGCGCCGTATAGCCGCCGTCGATGAGGAAGTCGGCTCCCGTGACGAAGGTCGACCGGCGCGAGCAGAGGAACCAGATCGCATCGGCGATGTCCGAGGGCTTGCCGGTGTGGCCGATCGGATGCAGCGGCGCGAGATAGTCCTCCGCCGCCTGCTCCGAGCCGAACAGCTCGATCAGGCGGTCGGTCGCAATGCCGCCAGGCGAGACCGAATTGACGCGGATGCCGGCCTCGGCGAGGTCGAGCGCCAGGCTGCGGGTGAAGGCAAGCATCGCGCCTTTGGTCGTCGAATAGGCCACCCTTCCCGGCGAACCGACATGCGCGAATGTCGAGGCGAGGTTCACGATGCGTCCGCCGCGCCGCATCAGCGGGATGGCCGAGCGCGTGACGTTGAACGCGCCGGTGATGTTGACATTCATGGTGCGCGACCACTCCTCGGGCGTCAGCTCGGTGATCGGCACGGCGCGGGTGACGGCCGCGGCATTGTTGACGAGAACGTCGATCTGCCTGCCGGCGGCACGCAGGCCTTCGAAGAAAGCCTCGACCGAGGCAAGGTCGGCGATATCGCACGCATGCGGACGAACAGAGCCCGCGAAGGGAGCCTGCTCGCCAAGGTCGATCGAGTGGACCTCGGCGCCTTCGCTCGCGAACATCTCGACAATGGCACGGCCGATGCCGCGGCCGCCGCCGGTAACAACGCAAACTTGTCCCGAAAATTCCGCCATGGCTGTCTCCCTCTCCGAGAGGGCGGACTAGCAGGTGCGGTTTTGCATCCGCAAGGTCCGCCCCGCATCGACGGCTTAATGGCGCGGCTCGAGCACGCAGCGAAGCAGGTTTTGCCGGATCTCAGCCAATCGCGCCGCGCCGACGCCGGTCTGTTCGAGCGCGGACCAGACCGGAAACCCCATGATCGCGGTGGCGAGCGAGAGGTTCTCCTCGGAGAGGCCCTCCGGACGCAGCGCTTCGGCGACGAAGGCCGCTATTCCTGCTTCGACGGCCCCGAAGAAGGCGGCGACTTCCGGAACGCGCTCCCGGTCCTGGGCGGCCAGTCGCAGCCGGAACGCGCCGCGCGCGTAGAAACCGTCCAGTTCCTCGACCAGGCGCACCAGCCGGGCCGACCGCCCTTCCAGACCCGCGAACGTTGCCGCAGCAGCGTCCGGCACAGGCGGGCGCAGCTCCTGCCAAACGTGCATGCCGCAGGTCTGCACCAGCTGGCCATAGGTCGGAAAATGTCTCAGCACGGTGGCAAGGCCGACGCGGGCGCGCGCGGCGATTTCGGACATGGTCGTCGGCCCGATGCCCTTCTCGTCGTGCACTTCCATCGTTGCTTTGACGATTCGCTCGCGCGTCTCCTCGCTGGAGAGGGCGCGCTTGCGCATTCGGTAGGTTCTGGGCATCAGGCTGCTTGCATTTGACAGTTCTGCAATTTCGTGAATATACTTATCCATTAATTCATGATGGTCAAGGTTCGGTTTGCCGAAAGGGCATGGCGGCAACCGAGCTACGAGAAGACAGAAGCCACCTATCCGCACTCCGGACGAGGCTGAAACCATGCGCCACGAAGGTCCATCAAGGCTGATGATCGTCGACGATGAGGCGGAGATGCGCGGCATGCTCGCCGACCTCCTCTCGGGCGACGGCTATCTCGTCGACGCGACGTCGGGAGGCGCCGAGCTCGACGATGCCCTCGCCTCCCGCGAACCCGACTTGATCCTGCTCGACGTCGCCATGCCCGGCGAGGACGGCCTGTCGATCGCCCGGCGCGTGAAGGCTTCGCGCGCGACGCCGATCATCATGCTGTCGGCCCTCGGAGACACGGTCGACCGGATCGTCGGGCTGGAAGTCGGTGCGGACGATTACATCGCCAAGCCGTTCGACATCGGCGAATTGCGGGCACGCGTCAGGGCTGTGCTGAGGCGGGGCGATCAGGCATCCCCTCCGTCAGAAGAACCTGCCGCGCCTGGCGCATCGACTGACCTCGTGCCCTTCGGCGAGGCGATGCTCAGCCTGGCGAACCGCACTCTGATCGGCCGCGACGGCGAACCCGTGATGCTCACGCCGACCGAGTTCGACATGGTCGAGACCTTCCTGCGCTTTCCCAACCGGGTGTTGTCGCGCGACCGGCTGGCGACGCCGATTTCGCCGGAAGCGCCCTGCCCGCTCGACCGGGCGGTTGACATAAGGGTAACCCGCATCCGAAAGAAGATCGAAGCCGATCCGCGCCGGCCGAGAACCATACGTACGGTGCGCGGCGCCGGATACATCTACGTCCCGAAGCTACCTCCTGCATGACGAACCGAAGCGGCACTGCCGCGGACAGCACGGCCCGGAAGCTCAGCACACACGAGGAGCACGCCCTCGTCTATGCGGCGGTCATCGATTCCGCGCTCGATTCGGTGGTCGTGGTGGATGAGAAGGGCGTCGTCGTCTCGATCAATCCGGCGGCCGAGGCCACATTCGGCTACGCCAGGGAAGAGGCAGTCGGCCGCGAGATTTCCGACCTAATCGTGCCCGATCACCTCAAGGCCGCCCATGACAGCGGCATGGCGCGCTACCGGGCCACCAGCGCTCCGCGCGTGCTGGGGCGCCGCGTCGAGATGGATGCCAGGCGCAAGGACGGCAGCATCATTCCGGTGGAACTGGCGATCACCGAGGTGAACCTGTCCAGCGGTCGCCTGTTCACCGCCAACCTGCGCGACCTCTCGGCCGCGCGCGCGGCGGCCGCCGAGATCGAACGCCAGCGCGATGCGCTCTACCAGAGCGAGAAGATGTCGGCGATCGGCTCGCTGCTCGCCGGCATCGCGCACGAGCTCAACAATCCGCTGTCGATCGTCGTCGGCCAGTCCGGCATCCTGCGCGAGGAGTTGAGGGCGGGACGTGCGACCACGGCCTCGGCCGACCGCGCGGCGCGGATCGAGACCGCCGCCCAGCGCTGCGCCCGGATCATCCGGACGTTTCTGGCGATTGCCCGCCAGCGCAAGCCGGAAAAGCGCGCGACCGAGCTCGCACCGCTCGTCGAGGCCTCGATCGAGCTCATCCTCTACGGCATCCGCGCCAATGGCGTCGTGCTCGACTGCGACATCGAGCCCGGCCTGCCGCCCGCCTTCGCCGACCCCGACCAGGTCCAGAACGTCATCGTCAACCTGCTGGTCAACGCCGCCCAGGCGCTGGAGCGCGTGCAGGGCGAGCGGCGGGTTTCCGTGCGCGGGCGCCGCGACGGCGACATGCTCTCGCTCGTCGTCGCCGACAACGGCCCCGGCATCCGCCCCGAAAACCGCGACCGCATCTTCGAGGCCTTCTTCACCACCAAGCCCGAAGGAGCGGGAACCGGGATCGGCCTGTCCATCTCGCGCAACCTCGCCCAGGCCCAGGGAGGCTCGCTGGAGCTGCTGGAGAGCGACAAGGGCGCCAGTTTCGAGCTCCGCTTGCCGATCGACGAGGCGGCGCGGCGCGCGCCGGAGAACGGCAGGGCGCACGAGGCCGTGTCCGCGTCGGGGCCGCGCCCGCGGGCGATCGTCGTCGACGACGAAGCCGACATCTGCGAGCTGGTCGCGGAGATCCTCGATCTGGCCGGCATCGACTGCGCGACGGCCGGCAACGGCAGCCAGGCCCCCGCGCTGCGATCGAAGCAGCCGACGAAGCCTTCGACATCGTCATCTCGGACCTGCGCATGCCCGAGATGGACGGAAGCGCATTCTTCGACTGGCTGCAGCGCAGCCGCCCGGCGCTGGCGGACGCGACGCTGTTCATGACCGGCGACTCGCTCGGGCCGACCGCCGGGCGCTTCCTCGCGGCGAGCGGACGGCCGGTGATGGAAAAGCCCTTCGCGCCGGACGAACTGATCCGGCACGTCACGTCCCTGCTCGCGGAGCGGGCGCTGAAACAATCGCGAAACAACTGAAATAGTCGAGAGCCGCGGGCGAAATCCGCCCGAAGGCGGCGTCTCCGATTCTCCTCGTGTCGTCCAGGACGACATCCAGCCGGCAATCCCGCCGGCCAAACGAAGGAGAAACGACATGCTTTTGAGAACCGGTGCCATCGCCGCGGTGTCCGCCGCGATCATCCTCGGCTCGCTGACGTTCAACGCCGGCGCGGTCGTGAAGTCCGGCCCGTCGGCCTATGCCAACGGCGACTGCAAGAACAGCTTCGAGACCGTCATGGGCACGAGCTCGCATCACGCCCAGACGCTGTGGACGCAGTCCGTCGCCGCCAAGTTCGGCACCAAGTGGGCCCACTGGGTCGGCGCCAAGAACAAGACCGTGATCCCGGTCAACGCCGGCGGCACGACGATGTACCAGGCGAAGGCGAAGCCCTGCTTCTACCAGCCCGTCCTGTAAGACGGGTGACGCAATGAAGGGACGCGTCGGGGCCGGCCGTCAAGAGCCGGACCCCGTAGCGCGTCTTCAGCCCTGGCGCGCCGCCGGCGCGGTCAGCCGCATGCGCAACTTCCCGACGGTCTCGTCCCACACCCCGATCGACGCCAGGTAGGCTTCGACGCCTCCGTGAACCGCATCGAGTTCGTCGAGTGCGCCGGCCATGGTCGCCGGCTCGCAGGTCAGCAACTGCCGGAAGCCGTCCACATCCAGCCCCCTTGCCCGCGCGTGTTCCACCAGCTCGTCCAGCATCGGCGCGATCAGCGGGCCGGTCATCGCATAGTCCTCGAGGATCACGTCGCGGTCGACGCCTGCGACGAGCAGGAGGATGGCGGCGATCAGCCCGGTGCGGTCCTTGCCAGCCGTGCAATGGAAGAGCACCGCGCCTTCCGGCGCGTCGGCGATCAGGTTCAGCACGCTGGCGAACTCGGCCCCGCGTTCGCCCAGCGCCACCTTGTAGAGGTCGAGCAGCAGGTTCGGGCTGCCGACCATCTCCAGCGGCGCCAGCCGGTCGAACAGCGAGACGTGGTGATAGGCCATGCCCTCGACGCGCGAGAACGGGTTCGGCGCCTCGCTCAGCTCGCCGGCACGGCGCAGGTCGATGACCGTCGCAAGCCCGCGTTCAGCCAACAGCGCCATCTCCCCCTCATCGAGCCGGTGCAGGCTTGCCGCGCGCAGCACCCTGCCCCATTGCGTCGTGCCGCCGTCGGCCGTCGCATAGCCGCCGAGGTCGCGGACATTGAGCGCGCCTGAAAGCCGAAGGTGGCGCTGGTCTGGCTGGACATTCATGGTCGGGGCACCGGCTGAAGAGGGAACCGTCAGGCTATTGCCGCAGCGCCCGCCGCAATACAACCCGCCATGCGATCACAACGGGTGCCACATTCCGTCGCCGCCGCGCGCCAGCAGCGGCGTCGCGATCGCAGACCGGACCGGAATATCCGCGAAGGGCGAGGCGTCCAGCGCGCCCCGCCAGGCCTCGCCCTGACGCATGGCGACGACGATCGCACGCGGGCGCAGCGCCGCCTTCTCCAGCATGCGCAGCACCGCCAGGATCGACGTGCCGGTGCTGACCACGTCGTCCACCAGCACGAAACGACGGCCTTGGAGCAAGGGCAGCATGCGCGGATCGAGATAGATGCGCTTGCCCTCGCCCGGGCTGGTAATCGAGCGCAGCGGCTCGGACAGCGTTTCGTCGTACCAGAATTTCCGCGACGTCCCCAGCGCCACCATGCGCGGATGGCCGAGCCGGCGCGCGACATTGGCGGCCAGCGGGAGGCCGAGCGTCGGGACGCCAACCACCGCTTCCGCCGCGAATGCCTCCGCCTCGCGCGCCATCGTTTCGGCCAGTACGTCCTCGACGGCAAAACTCGCCTGGTTGACGATCAGCGAGGCGACGGCCCGGTCGCCCGAGGGCAGCACGCGGATCGGCAGCGCGATCTCGCGCCCGTCCGGCAGCGAAGCCGGAAAGAGATGCGACAGACCGCCCGCGATCTCCTGCGAGAACCCGCCTTCCGCGCGGATGTCCTGCCAGTAGTCATGGGGTTCGTACGACATTGACTCAGCCCCCTTGCCGAAATCATTTGCAGGACCAGATTGCGTTTTGTCTCCTGCCGCCTCATGAGTCCAGCCGTGTCCGACCTGTCTCCCGATCCCGGCGAAATCGCCACGCTGGTTGCGCTCCGGCGCGACCTGCACGCGCATCCCGAACTCGGCTTCGAGGAGGAGCGGACCAGCGCCATCGTCAAGGCTTTCCTCGCCGATTGCGGGATCGAGGTGCGGGACGGGATCGGCAAGACAGGCGTCGTCGGTACGCTGCGAGGCAAGGCCGATGGCCCGTCGATCGCGTTGCGCGCCGACATGGACGCGCTGGCGATGCCCGAAATGGCGGATCGCCCCTACCGTTCGACGCTCCCCGGCAAGATGCACGGCTGCGGTCACGACGGCCACACAGCGATGCTGCTCGGCGCGGCGCGCGCTCTGGCACGGCGCAACGATCTCGCGGGCACCGTCCACTTCGTCTTCCAGCCGGCGGAAGAAGGGCGCGGCGGCGCCCAGGCGATGGTCGAGGACGGTCTGTTCGAGCGCTTCCGGATCGACCGCTTCTACGGACTGCACAACATGCCGGGCATTCCGGTCGGCCGCATGGCGGTCGTGCCGGGCGCGCAGCTCGCCTCGTCGGACCGCTGGCATGTCACGTTCCGCGGCGTCGGCACCCACGGCGGCAAGCCGCATCTCGGCCGCGACCCGATCGTGGCAGCGGGACAGTTCCTGTCTTCGCTGCAGACCGTCGTCTCGCGCGGCACCGATCCGGTCCACACCGCGGTCGTCAGCGCCTGCGCCATCCAGGCCGGCGATTTCGAGGCGCTCAACGTCATCCCCGACGACATCCGCATAGGCGGCACCGCGCGCGCCTATTCGCATGCCGTGCGCGACCGCCTGGAGGCGGAGATCGGCCGCGTCGCAAACGGCATAGCGTCGGCGAACGGTATAGCGGCGGACTATGCCTTCCACCGGCTGATGCCGCCGGTCATCAACGACGGCGACGCGACCGGCCGGGCGACGAACGCGGCGCTGGCGGCTCTCGGCGAGGAAAACGTCATCACCGCGTTCCCGCCCTCGACGGCCGGAGACGATTTCGCGATCTTCTCGTCGCGCGTGCCCGGCGCCTATGTCTGGCTCGGCAACGGTCCCGCTGAGGACGGCGCGCTGCACCACAACACGCGCTACGACTTCAACGACGAGGCGATCCTGCCCGGCGTGACATTCTGGACAAAGCTGGTCGAGCAGGAGCTCGGCGCGGCTTAACCGCTGCCTGAATGGACAATCAGCGAACGCTGAACCTTACGCCGTCATTCCGGGGCCGCGCAGCGAACCCGGCGACTGTCTTGGTTGGTCAAGTGGTCTACGTGTTTGTCGTCCAGTTC
>JAYSFJ010000032.1:0-10963 GCA_041913465.1 Mesorhizobium sp.
CAATCGTTCCGATGTTCACATGCGGCTTCGTCCGCTCAAACTTGCTCTTAGCCATATCTGGCCTCCATTCTCTGTCGCCGGTTAAGGCGTTGAATTAACGTCCGATCCCAACCGGCGGGAACTATGCGTACTTCTTCTGGATCTCCTGCGCGACAGCTGTCGGCACAGGCTCGTAGTGATCGAACTGCATCGTGTACTGGGCGCGGCCCTGCGACATCGAACGCAGATTGTCGACGTATTTGAACATGTTCGCGAGCGGCACCATGGCATTGACCACGACGGCGACGCCGCGCGATTCCTGGCCCTGGATCTGTCCGCGACGCGCATTCAGGTCGCCGATGACGTTGCCGACGTAGTCTTCCGGCGTCACGACCTCGACCTTCATGATCGGCTCGAGCAACTGGGCACCGGCCTTCTTCGCCGCTTCCTTGAAGCAGGCGCGGGAGGCGATTTCGAACGCCAGCACCGAGGAGTCGACATCGTGGAACGCGCCGTCGATCAGCGTCGCCTTGACGCCGAGCATCGGGAAGCCCGCGACCGGACCGGACGACAGGACGCTCTGGATACCCTTCTCGACGCCGGGGATATATTCCTTCGGCACCGAGCCGCCGACGATCTTCGACTCGAAGACGAAATCGTCGCCATCGGGATTGGGCTCGAAGATGATCTTGACGCGAGCGAACTGACCCGTGCCGCCGGTCTGCTTCTTGTGGGTGTAGTCTTCCTCGGTGCGGCGCGTGATCGTCTCGCGATACGCAACCTGCGGAGCACCCACGGTCGCCTCGACCTTGAACTCGCGACGCATGCGGTCGACGATGATGTCGAGATGCAGCTCGCCCATGCCGGCGATGATCGTCTGGCCCGATTCCTCGTCGGTCTTGACGCGGAAGGACGGATCCTCGGCTGCCAGGCGATAGAGGGCCTGGCCCATCTTCTCCTGGTCGCCCTTGGTCTTCGGCTCGATCGCGATCTGGATGACCGGCTCCGGGAACTCCATGCGCTCCAGGATGACGGGCTTCAGCGGATCGCACAGCGTATCGCCGGTGGTGGTCTCCTTGAGACCGGCGAGCGCAACGATGTCGCCGGCGAAGGCCTCTTCGATATCCTCACGCGAGTTCGCATGCATCTGCAGCATGCGGCCGATACGCTCTTTCTTGCCCTTGACGGTGTTGTCGAGGGAAATGCCCTTGGTGAGCTTGCCGGAATAGATGCGGCAGAAGGTGAGCGAACCGACGAACGGGTCGTTCATGATCTTGAATGCCAGCATGGACAGCGGCTCGCTGTCGTCGGCGTGGCGCTCGATCTCGGCCTCGGACTTCGGGTCGATGCCCTGAATGGCCGGAACGTCGATCGGCGACGGCAGGAAGTCGACGACCGCGTCGAGCAGCGGCTGCACGCCCTTGTTCTTGAAGGCCGAACCGCAGAACATCGGGAAGAACTTGACGGCGATCGTGCCCTTGCGGATCAGCGCGCGGATCTCGTCGTTCGACGGCATCTTGCCTTCGAGGTAGTTGTTCATCGCCTCGTCGTCCATTTCGACGGCGGCTTCGATCATCTTCTCGCGGAACTGCTCGGCCTTCTCCTTGAGATCGGCTGGGATCTCGACGACGTCCCAGGCAGCGCCCAGCGACTCGTCGCGCCAGACGAGCGCGTTCATCTCGATCAGGTCGACGACGCCCTTGAACTCGGTCTCGGCGCCGATCGGCAGCTGCATCGCGACGGCCTGCGCGCCGAGGCGCGTGGCGATCATCTCGTAGGAGCGGTAGAAGTCCGCACCGATCTTGTCCATCTTGTTGCAGAAGATCATGCGCGGCACGCGGTACTTGTCCGCCTGGCGCCACACGGTCTCGGTCTGCGGCTCCACGCCGGCGTTGGCGTCGAGCAGCGCGATGGCGCCGTCGAGCACGCGCAGCGAACGCTCGACTTCAATGGTGAAGTCGACGTGGCCGGGAGTGTCGATGATGTTGAAGCGGCGGAGCCGGCCGTCGCGGGCCTTCCAGAAGGTCGTGGTCGCGGCCGACGTGATGGTGATGCCGCGTTCCTGCTCCTGCTCCATCCAGTCCATGGTCGCGGCGCCGTCGTGGACTTCGCCGATCTTGTGCGACTTGCCGGTGTAATAGAGCACGCGCTCGGTGGTCGTGGTCTTGCCGGCGTCGATATGCGCCATGATACCGAAATTTCGGTAGTCTTCGATTTTGAATTCGCGGGCCATGTTGCTGCCTCTCGTCCTGTCCGCCGTTACCAGCGGTAGTGCGCGAACGCGCGGTTGGCCTCGGCCATGCGATGCGTGTCTTCACGCTTCTTCACGGCGGTGCCGCGGTTGTTGGCGGCATCCATGAGTTCGCCCGACAGGCGGTCGACCATGGTGGTCTCGTTGCGGGCGCGGGCGGCAGTGATCAGCCAGCGGATGGCGAGGGCCTGGCGGCGCTCGACGCGGACGTCGACCGGAACCTGGTAGGTGGCACCGCCGACGCGGCGCGAACGGACTTCGACATGCGGCGCGACATTGTCGAGCGCCTGATGGAAGACCGTCACCGGCTCCTGCTTGGTCTTGGCCTGGACCTGGTCCAGCGCGCCGTAGACGATCGTCTCGGCGACGGACTTCTTGCCGTGCATCATGACGGCGTTCATGAATTTCGTGACGACGAGATCACCGAACTTCGGGTCCGGGTTGATCTCACGTTTCTCGGCAGAATGGCGTCGGGACATGTCTCTCGTCTCTCAACTGCAACGGCGGGTCAGCCTTGCGGTAAACCTTACTTCGGACGCTTCGCGCCGTATTTCGAGCGGCGCTGCTTGCGGTTCTTCACGCCCTGCGTGTCGAGCACGCCGCGGATGATGTGGTAGCGGACGCCCGGCAGATCCTTGACGCGGCCGCCGCGGATCATGACGACCGAGTGTTCCTGAAGGTTGTGGCCTTCGCCGGGAATGTAGCCGATGACCTCGAAGCCATTGACCAGACGGATCTTCGCAACCTTGCGCAGCGCCGAGTTCGGCTTCTTCGGGGTCGTCGTGTAGACGCGAGTGCAAACGCCGCGCTTCTGCGGGTTGGCCTGCATCGCCGGAACCTTGTTGCGCTTGACCGGCGCGATGCGCGGCTTGCGGATCAACTGGTTAACTGTAGGCATCAATACCTCGTGTCGTTCGTCCGATTGCAGGCGGCGAACCGCCTGGACAGTCATTTCCATACGAATTTCGGGCAGAAACCGCTTACCGCGGTCTTGCCCGATCAAACGCAGAGGAAGCGAAAACCGCTTCGTGCACGCCGGAAATGTGTAGTTCGCGTAGCTTGAACCTTGTTTGAGGCCAGATCCAGGGCGTGTCGCCCCGAAACGAATAGCCTCACATCGGCTCGGTTGGCGCGGGTGATACTCGCAGAGTCGCGGCGCGTCAACCCCGATGGCCGCATATATCTCGCCTTGCGGCGCATGGCAGCCATCGCGGAAACGATCTTGCCCTGCCAAACCGGCCAGCACAACAAAATGGCGCAGTCGGGCCCTATCCATCGGCGGACGGCCATGTCATGCCGACCGCGACCGCGCTCTCCGGAGCCCCTACCCTAATGGAATCAGCCAGGAGGACGCAGATGAACGACAACGAACAGCCGCATGTGACGATCCTCACCGGCCGGGTCTTCCGGCGCAAGGGCGGCAAGTCGGAAGGCATCCATATCTTCCTCGTCGCGCCGGACGACGATACCGCGGTGAAGATGGCGCTGCAGGCGCTCGCGAGCGAAGGCTATGCCGAAGCCGAACTCGACCAGATCGGCGACATCGACGGAATGCCCGAGGAGGAACCCCACGCATCCGCCTACCAGGGAGCTCTGGAGGGCGAGGTCGCGATCGTCACGTTCGACGAATTCTAGGCCGGGAACGAAAAATGGCCGCCCGGAGGGGCATATCCCGGACGGCCAAGAAGCGGCAATGGGAGATGAAACCCGATCAAAAACCGCGCCTACCCATCGCTTGCGGTGGGCCTGCCTGTCTGTGAACTCGTTCACACATCTCCCGGCCGCGCCGCATTTTGCCGCCTGACCATAGGCGTGGCCGCCTCTGAATCGACGCGCCGCCACGAAAAAGGCCGCCGGATCGACCGGCGGCCTTTTCGATTCGCGATCCGACGCCGACTATTCGGCGGCGGTCATGTCCGCCAGCATCGGGTCTGCCATCGCAGCCCCCGAGGCCTTGCGGCGCTCGTCGAGAATGAGCTCGTCGCGCGAGGTCGCGATGCGCCGGATCTGGCTCATCGTGCCGCCCGTGCCGGCCGGGATGAGACGGCCGACGATCACGTTCTCCTTCAGACCCTGCAGCGTATCGGTCTTGCCCGCCACCGCCGCTTCGGTCAGCACGCGGGTCGTCTCTTGGAACGACGCGGCCGAGATGAAGGACGGCGTCTGCAGCGAGGCCTTGGTGATGCCGAGCAGCACCGGCTGACCCTGCGCCGGGCGCTTGCCGGCGTCGGTCAGCTTCTCGTTGACCTCGTCGAACTCGATCACGTCGACATGGTCGCCTGGGATGTAGACCGAGTCGCCCTGGTCGGTGATCTCGATCTTCTGCAGCATCTGACGGACGATGACCTCGATGTGCTTGTCGTTGATCACCACGCCCTGCAGCCGGTAGACCTCCTGGATCTCGTTGACGAGGTAGGAAGCGAGAGCCTCCACGCCCTTGATCGCCAGGATGTCGTGCGGTGCCGGATTGCCGTCGAGGATGTAGTCGCCCTTCTCGATGACGTCGCCTTCCTGGAGATGGAAAGGCTTGCCCTTCGGGATGAGGTATTCCACCGGCTCGAGCGAGGAATCGTGCGGCTCGATGATGATGCGGCGCTTGTTCTTGTAGTCGCGCCCCAGACGCACCGTGCCGTCGGCTTCCGCGATGATGGCGTGATCTTTCGGACGGCGTGCCTCGAAGAGCTCGGCCACACGCGGCAGACCGCCGGTGATGTCCTTGGTCTTCGCGCTTTCCATCGGGATACGCGCCAGCACGTCGCCCGGACGGACGGTCGCACCCGGCTCGACGGAGAGGATGGCCTCGACCGAGAGCTGGAAGCGGGCGTCGCCGCCCTTCGCCAGCTTGGCGATCTTGCCCTTCGAGTCCTGCACCACGATCGCCGGCTTCAGGTCCGAACCGCGCGGCGTCGAGCGCCAGTCGATGACCTCACGCTTGGTGATGCCGGTCGACTCGTCGGCCGTCTCCTGCACCGAGATGCCGTCGACCAGATCCTCGAACGACACGCGGCCCTCGACTTCGGTGAGCACCGGACGGGTGTACGGATCCCACTCGGAGACGCGCTGGCCGCGCTTCACCTTGTCGCCGTCGTCGACATAGAGGCGCGAACCGTAGGTGACGCGGTGCGTCGCGCGCTCCTTGCCGGCCTCGTCGAGGATGACGATCGCCATGTTGCGGCCCATGACCACCAGGTTGCCGTCCGAGTTGCGGACGACAGCGCGGTTGCGGGTCTGCACCGTGCCCTCGTACGAGGCTTCCAGGAAGGACTGGTCGGCGACCTGTGCCGCGCCGCCCATGTGGAAGGTACGCATGGTGAGCTGGGTGCCCGGCTCGCCGATCGACTGCGCCGCGATGACGCCGACGGCCTCGCCGATGTTGACCGGCGTGCCGCGTGCAAGGTCGCGACCGTAGCAGACCGCGCAGACGCCGACCTTCACCTCGCAGGTGAGCGCCGAGCGGATCCGCACCGTCTGGATGCCGGCCTTCTCGATCAGCTCGATATCGCGCTCGTCCATCAGCGAACCGCCCTTGACGATGACGTCGCCGCTGACCGGATGCGTGATGTCCTCGAGCGCCGTGCGGCCGAGGATACGCTGGCCGAGCGAGGCCACGACCTGGCCCGCATCGACGATCGGCTGCATGGTGAGGCCCTTGTCGGTGCCGCAATCCACCAGATTGACGATGCAGTCCTGCGCCACGTCGACCAGGCGGCGGGTCAAGTAGCCCGAGTTCGCCGTCTTGAGCGCCGTGTCGGCCAGGCCCTTGCGGGCGCCGTGGGTCGAGTTGAAATACTCGAGAACGGTCAGGCCTTCCTTGAAGTTGGAGATGATCGGCGTCTCGATGATCTCACCCGACGGCTTGGCCATCAGGCCGCGCATGCCGGCGAGCTGGCGCATCTGGGTGGGCGAACCGCGCGCACCCGAATGCGACATCATGTAGATCGAGTTCATCGGCGTCTGACGGCCGGTGTCGTCGAACTCGACCTTCTTGATGCGGGCCATCATCTCCTCGGCGACCTTCTCCGAGCACTTCGCCCAGGCATCGACCACCTTGTTGTACTTCTCGCCCTGCGTGATCAGGCCGTCGTTGTACTGCTGCTCGTATTCCTTGGCGAGCGCCTCGGTGTCCGTCACCAGCTTGTGCTTGGTTTCCGGGATCAGCATGTCGTCCTTGCCGAACGAGATGCCGGCGCGGCAGGCATGGCTGAAGCCGAGCGACATGATGCGGTCGCAGAAGATGACCGTCTCCTTCTGGCCGCAGTGGCGGTAGACGGTGTCGATCATTTTGGAGATGTTCTTCTTGGTCATCTCCTGATTGCAGATGTCGAACGGCACGTTGACGTTCTTCGGCAGAAGCTCGCCGATGATCATGCGGCCGGGCGTGGTCTCATAGATCTTCGAGACGGGGTTGCCGTCCTTGTCGACGGTCTTGAACCGGCCCTTGATCTTGGTGTGCAGCGTGACCGCCTTGGTCTCGATCGCGTGATGCAGTTCGCCCATGTCGGCGAACACCATCCCCTCGCCCGGCTCGTTCTGGTTGAGAATCGAGAGGTAGTAGAGGCCAAGCACCATGTCCTGCGACGGCACGATGATCGGTGCGCCGGACGCCGGATGCAGGATGTTGTTGGTCGACATCATCAGCACGCGGGCTTCGAGCTGGGCTTCCAGCGACAGCGGCACGTGGACCGCCATCTGGTCGCCGTCGAAGTCAGCGTTGAAGGCC
Organism: Mesorhizobium sp.; assembly: GCA_041913465.1. Classification (GTDB taxonomy): domain Bacteria; phylum Pseudomonadota; class Alphaproteobacteria; order Rhizobiales; family Rhizobiaceae; genus Mesorhizobium_A. The sequence goes on from JAYSFJ010000032.1 coordinate 6,951, forward strand.
GTGCAGACCAGCGGGTGAAGCTGGATCGCCTTGCCTTCGATCAGGATCGGCTCGAACGCCTGGATGCCGAGGCGGTGCAGCGTCGGCGCGCGGTTGAGCAGCACCGGATGCTCGCGGATCACCTCGTCGAGGATGTCCCAGACCTCCGGCTTCTCCTTCTCGACCAGCTTCTTCGCCTGCTTGACGGTCGAGGAATATCCCTTCGCGTCGAGGCGGGCGTAGATGAACGGCTTGAACAGCTCGAGCGCCATCTTCTTCGGCAGGCCGCACTGGTGCAGCTTGAGCTCCGGTCCGGTCACGATGACCGAACGGCCCGAATAGTCGACGCGCTTGCCGAGCAGGTTCTGGCGGAAGCGGCCCTGCTTGCCCTTCAGCATGTCGGACAGCGACTTCAGCGGACGCTTGTTGGCACCGGTGATGACGCGGCCGCGACGGCCGTTGTCGAACAATGCGTCGACCGCCTCCTGAAGCATGCGCTTCTCGTTGCGGATGATGATGCCGGGCGCGCGCAGTTCGATCAGCCGCTTCAGACGATTGTTGCGGTTGATGACGCGGCGGTAGAGGTCGTTCAGGTCCGAGGTCGCGAAGCGGCCGCCGTCCAGCGGCACGAGCGGACGCAGGTCCGGCGGGATCACCGGGATGATCTTCATGATCATCCACTCCGGACGGTTGCCGGATTCGATGAAGTTCTCGACGACCTTCAGCCGCTTCAGGAGCTTCTTCTGCTTCAGTTCGGACGTGGTCGTGGCGAGGTCGTCGCGCAGGTCGACCGCGATCTTCTCGAGCTCCATCGACGCCAGCAGCTCATGGATCGCCTCGGCGCCGATCATGGCGGTGAACTGGTCCTCGCCGAAATTGTCGACGGCGGTCATGTACTCTTCCTCGGACAGCAGCTGGTGCTGCTTGAGGTCGGTCAGGCCGGGCTCGGTGACGATGTAGTTCTCGAAGTAGAGGACGCGCTCGATGTCCTTCAGCGTCATGTCGAGCAGCGTGCCGATGCGCGAGGGCAGCGACTTCAGGAACCAGATATGGGCGACGGGCGCGGCGAGCTCAATATGGCCCATGCGCTCGCGGCGAACGCGCGAGAGGGTGACCTCGACGCCGCACTTCTCGCAGATGATGCCCTTGTACTTCATGCGCTTGTACTTGCCGCACAGGCACTCGTAGTCCTTGATCGGACCGAAGATGCGCGCGCAGAACAGGCCGTCACGCTCGGGCTTGAACGTGCGGTAGTTGATCGTCTCGGGCTTCTTGATCTCGCCGAACGACCAGGAAAGGATCTTGTCGGGGCTGGCGAGCGAAATCCGGATGGAATCGAACACCTGGGCCGGGGCCTGGGTATTGAAGAGATTCATGACCTCTTGGTTCATGCCGTTCTCCTGTTGGGGACCTAAATCCCTATGACGGCGTCGGGGCTGGACTGCCCCCCTCGTCGGGCGCAACGAACCGCCGCATCCAAACCTGTGGCGCGCCGCGGGTCTTGCCCGCGGCGCGGCTTTTTCTACTCGTTACTCGGCGGCGTCCGGCAATTGTGCCGGCAGCTCGTCCACGCGGGAATCCTCGAGTTCCACGTTGAGGCCGAGCGAGCGCATTTCCTTGACGAGAACGTTGAAGCTCTCGGGAATGCCCGCTTCGAACGTGTCGTCGCCGCGCACGATCGCCTCGTAGACCTTGGTGCGGCCGGCCACGTCGTCCGACTTGACGGTCAGCATCTCCTGCAGCGTGTAGGCGGCGCCGTAGGCTTCCAGCGCCCAGACCTCCATTTCGCCGAAGCGCTGGCCGCCGAACTGCGCCTTGCCGCCCAGCGGCTGCTGGGTGACCAGCGAGTACGGGCCGATCGAACGCGCGTGGATCTTGTCGTCCACGAGATGGTGGAGCTTCAGGATGTAGATGTAGCCCACCGTCACCTTGCGGTCGAAGGGTTCGCCCGTGCGTCCGTCATAGAGGGTCGACTGGCCGCTCGTGTCGAGCCCCGCCTCGGTGAGGAAGCGGTTGATGTCTTCCTCCTTGGCGCCGTCGAAAACCGGCGTGGCGATCGACACGCCGTGCTTCATCTGGTCGGCAAGACGCAGGATCGACTCCTCGTCGTACTGGCGCACCGGCTCGTTGCGGTTGTTTTCCGGAACGACCTTCTCGATGGTCGCGCGCAGCGGCTTGATGTCGCCGGCCTGCTTGTAGGCCTCGATCATCTCGCCGATCTTCTTGCCCATGCCGGCACAGGCCCACCCGAGATGGGTTTCCAGGATCTGCCCGACATTCATGCGGCTCGGCACGCCGAGAGGGTTGAGCACGACGTCGACATGCGTGCCGTCCTCGAGGAACGGCATGTCCTCAACCGGCACGATGCGGCTGACCACGCCCTTGTTGCCGTGGCGGCCGGCCATCTTGTCGCCGGGCTGAATCTTGCGCTTCACCGCGACGAAGACCTTGACCATCTTCATGACGCCCGGAGGCATCTCGTCGCCGCGCTGCACCTTCTCGACCTTGTCCATGAAGCGCTGCTCGAGCGCCTTCTTGGAATCGTCGTACTGGCCGCGCAGAGCCTCGATCTCGCCCTGGACCTTCTCGTCCTCGACGGCGAATTGCCACCACTGCGAACGCGGATACTCGTCGAGCGTGTCCTTCGAGACCTTCGAGCCCTTCTTGAAGCTCTTGGGGCCAGCGATGGCATCCTTGCCCGCCAGCATCTCGGCCAGTCGGCCGTAGACGTTGCGGTCGAGGATCGCCTGCTCGTCGTCGCGGTCCTTGGCCAGGCGCTCGATCTCCTCGCGCTCGATCGCCATCGCGCGCTCGTCCTTCTCCACGCCGTGGCGGTTGAAGACGCGCACTTCGACGACCGTGCCGAAGGTTCCCGGAGGCATGCGCATCGACGTGTCGCGCACGTCGGACGCCTTCTCGCCGAAGATGGCGCGGAGCAGCTTTTCCTCCGGCGTCATCGGGCTCTCGCCCTTCGGCGTGATCTTGCCGACCAGGATGTCGCCCGGCTGCACTTCGGCGCCGATATAGACGATGCCCGCCTCGTCGAGGTTCTTCAGCGCTTCTTCCGACACGTTCGGAATGTCGCGCGTGATTTCCTCCGGCCCGAGCTTGGTGTCGCGCGCCATGACCTCGAACTCCTCGATATGGATCGAGGTGAAGACGTCGTCGGCGACGATCCGCTCGGAGAGCAGGATCGAGTCCTCGTAGTTGTAGCCGTTCCACGGCATGAACGCGACGAGCACGTTGCGGCCGAGCGCCAGATCGCCGAGGTCGGTCGACGGACCGTCGGCGATGATGTCGCCCTTCTCGATCCGGTCGCCCATCTTCACCAGCGGACGCTGGTTGATGCAGGTGTTCTGGTTCGAGCGCTGGAACTTCATCAGGCGGTAGATGTCGACGCCGGACTTGCCGGATTCGAGATCCTCCGTCGCGCGGATGACGATACGGGTCGCGTCAACCTGGTCGACGATGCCGGTGCGGCGGGCGGCAATCGCCGCACCCGAGTCACGGGCGACGATCGGCTCCATGCCGGTGCCGACGAACGGCGCTTCGGCGCGGACGAGCGGCACGGCCTGGCGCTGCATGTTCGAGCCCATCAGCGCGCGGTTGGCGTCGTCGTTCTCGAGGAACGGGATCAGCGCCGCGGCGACCGAGACCATCTGCTTCGGCGACACGTCCATCAGGTCGACATTGTCGCGCGGCGTCATCATCACCTCGCCGGCGTTGCGGCAGATGACGAATTCGTCGACGAAGGAGCCGTCCTTGTTCAGCTCGGCGTTGGCCTGCGCGACGTAGTGCTTGGCCTCTTCCATCGCCGACAGATAGACGACCTCGCTCGAGATCTTTCCGTCCACGATCTTGCGGTACGGGCTCTCGATGAAGCCGTATTTGTTGACGCGGGCAAAGGTCGCGAGCGAGTTGATCAGGCCGATGTTCGGGCCTTCCGGCGTCTCGATCGGGCAGATGCGGCCGTAGTGCGTCGGATGCACGTCGCGCACCTCGAAGCCCGCGCGCTCGCGGGTCAGACCGCCCGG
>JAYSFJ010000033.1:0-7239 GCA_041913465.1 Mesorhizobium sp.
AACCTCAGCCAAACCTAAACCGGACAGCAGTGGGACAAGCCCGAGGATGACGACCTTGAGGGAATGAAACTAAACCCTCCGCTCCACCATCATTTTCTTGATCTCGGCGATCGCCTTCGCCGGATTGAGGCCCTTGGGGCAGGCCTGGGCGCAGTTCATGATGGTGTGGCAGCGGTAGAGGCGGAAGGGGTCTTCGAGATTGTCGAGCCGCTCGCCGGTGGCTTCGTCGCGGCTGTCGATCAGCCAGCGATAGGCCTGCAGCAGCACGGCGGGGCCGAGATAGCGGTCGCCGTTCCACCAGTAGCTCGGGCACGAGGTCTGGCAGCAGAAGCAGAGGATGCACTCGTAGAGTCCGTCGAGCTTCTGACGGTCCTCGTGGCTCTGCAGCCATTCCTTCGCCGGCTCAGGCGAGACTGTCTGCAGCCAGGGCTCGATCGAGGTCAACTGCGCGTAGGGCACGGTCAGGTCGGGTACGAGGTCCTTGACCACCGGCATGTGCGGCAGCGGATAGACGCGCACCGCGCCGGAAATCTCCTCCATGCCCTTGGTGCAGGCGAGCGTGTTGGTGCCGTCGATGTTCATCGCGCAGGAGCCACAGATGCCCTCGCGACAGGAACGGCGCAGCGTCAGCGTCGGGTCGATCTTGTTCTTGATCCACAAGAGGCCGTCGAGAACCATCGGCCCGCAATCGTCGAGGTCGACGTAATAGGTGTCGAGGCGCGGGTTCTGGTCGTCGTCGGGCGACCAGCGATAGATGCGGTATTCGCGCAGATTGGTCGCGCCCGCCGGCTTCGGCCAGGTCTTGCCGGTCTGAATCTTGGAGTTCCGGGGAAGGGTGAGTTCAACCATGATCTTTCCTTCCTCAGTAGACCCGCGCCTTGGGCGCGATCTTGGCTGGGTCGATGCCACCCTGGTTCACCGGCAACATCGTCTCCGTGTGCACCGGCCGGTAGCGGAGCGTCACGGTGCCGGCATCGTCGACCCAGGCGAGCGTATGCTTGCGCCAGTTGGCGTCGTCGCGGGCGGTGAAGTCCTCGCGGGCGTGGGCGCCGCGGCTTTCCTTGCGGGCCTCAGCGCCGTGGACGGTGGTGATGGCATTGGCCATCAGGTTTTCCAGCTCCAGCGTCTCGACGAGGTCGGAGTTCCAGATCATCGAGCGGTCGTGGACCTTCAGGTCCTTCAACTCACCCCAGATCGCCGACACACGGCGGCAGCCGCTTTCGAGCGATTCCTGGGTGCGGAAGACGGCGGCGTCTTCCTGCATGGCGCGCTGCATCTTCTCGCGCAGCACCGCCGTGGGCGTCCCGCCGCTGGCATGGCGCAGCCGGTCGAAACGGTCCATGATCTTTTCCACGGAAGCTGCGTTGGCCGACGGCACCGCCGCCTCGCGGTCCACCACCTGGCCGGCGCGGATCGCCGCGGCGCGGCCGAAGACGACCAGGTCGATCAGCGAGTTGGAACCGAGGCGGTTCGCACCGTGAACCGAGGCGCAGCCGGCCTCGCCGACGGCCATCAGTCCGGGGAACACCGCGTCCGGATTCTCCGGCGTCGGGTTCAGCACCTCACCGTAGTAGTTGGTCGGGATGCCGCCCATGTTGTAGTGCACCGTCGGCAGAACCGGGATCGGCTCCCTGGTCACGTCGACGCCGGCGAAGATCTTGGCGCTCTCCGAGATGCCGGGCAGCCGCTCGTTCAGCACCGCCGGATCGAGATGGTCGAGGTGCAGGAAGATGTGGTCCTTGTTCTTGCCGACGCCACGGCCTTCGCGGATCTCCATAGTCATGCAGCGCGAGACGACGTCGCGCGAGGCGAGATCCTTGGCCGAGGGCGCGTAGCGCTCCATAAAGCGCTCGCCCTGCGAGTTGACGAGATAGCCGCCCTCGCCGCGCGCGCCTTCGGTGATCAGGCAGCCGGCGCCGTAGATGCCGGTCGGGTGGAACTGCACGAACTCCATGTCCTGAAGGGGAAGGCCGGCGCGGGCGACCATGCCGTTGCCGTCGCCGGTGCAGGTGTGCGCCGAGGTGGCGGAAAAGAAGGCGCGGCCGTAGCCGCCGGTCGCCAGCACCACCATCTTGGCCGAGAAGCGGTGGATGGTGCCGTCGTCAAGGTTCCAGGCGACGACGCCGGTGCAGCGGCCGTCCTCGATGATCAGGTCGAGGGCGAAATACTCGACGAAGAACTGAGCCGAGTGCCTGAGCGACTGGCCGTAGAGCGTGTGCAGGATGGCGTGGCCGGTGCGGTCGGCGGCGGCGCAGGTGCGCTGCACGGGCGGGCCGTCGCCGTAGTTCATCATCATGCCGCCGAACGGCCGCTGGTAGATCCGGCCGTCTTCGGTGCGGCTGAAAGGCACGCCGTAGTGCTCGAGTTCGTAGACGGCGGCCGGCGCTTCGCGGACCATGTATTCCTGCGCATCGGTGTCGCCGAGCCAGTCCGATCCCTTGACGGTGTCGAACATGTGCCACTGCCACGAGTCCGGCCCCATGTTGGCGAGCGAGGCGGCGATGCCGCCCTGCGCGGCGACGGTGTGCGAGCGGGTCGGGAAGACCTTGGTGATGCAGGCCGTCTTCAGGCCCTGCTCGGCCATGCCTAATGTGGCGCGCAGGCCGGCGCCGCCGGCGCCGACCACGACGACGTCGAACTTGTGGTCGACATAGGTATAGGCCTTGCCGTTGGCCGCGGGGGAGGAGGATGCCGTGGCCAAGGTCTCAGACTCCGAAAGCGATCTTCAAGAGCGCGAAGAGCGAGACCGCGCCGATGACGATGGGGAAGAAGATGTTGAGCATGACGAGGACGATCTTCAGGCCTTCGCCATGTATGTAGTCCTCGATGATCGACTGCATGCCGAGCTTCATGTGGTAGAGCGCCGAAGCGAGGATGAAGAGCGTGAGCAAGGCCACGAGCGGATTGGCGAGCGTCTCGCGCACCTCCGCGTAGCTCGCTCCATTGAGCGAGACGACCAGACCGACGAAGAACAGGATCAGCGGCACGTTGGCGACCGCCGTCAGGCGCTGGCGCCAGAAATGGTCGGTGCCTTCCTTGGCGGAGCCGAGGCCGCGCACGCGGCCGAGCGGGGTGCGCATTCCGGGCGACTTGCTCATGCCGGGCTCCTCAGGGCGAAGACGGCGACCCAGATGAGGATCGTCAGGATGATCGAGCCGATCAGCGTCGCCCAGGCGAGCTTGGTGGCCGTATGCTTCTCCATGTAGGAGGCGGTGTCCCACACCAAGTGCCGAATACCGCCCAGCATATGGAACATCAGCGCCCAGGTGTAGCCGAACAGGATCAGCTGGCCGAGCCAGGACCCGATGACCCCGCTGACGAAATTGTAGTAGCTTTCCGAACCCGCCGCGGCGGTGATCCACCAGGCGACGATCAGCGTGCCGAAATAGAGAGCGCCACCGGTGATGCGGTGGGCGATGGACATGACCATCGTCGGTATCGGCTTGTAGATCTGCAGATGCGGCGACAGCGGCCGTGGCTTGAGGCGGGTGGCTGGTGCGGACATGGCTCCCCCGAGGGCGGCGTGGCCTTATCCCGCGGGCGGCATCAGGCTGGCCGAAATGCGACTTTTTCGTGCCAGCGTTCTAGTGCGGTTTTTGCAGCGCGTCAAAGCCGGAAAAGCGTGCCAAGTGCGGTATTTAGTACATGAAAAGTGATGCGGGAAGCTTCAATCGATTGAAGATTTCCGGCCTTCTCGCGGTTCTCAGCGCCTGCAGGTGGCGGGCGCCGCCTTGGGCCGGAAGAAAAGCGCTTCCGGGCCGTCGAACACGAAGGCGTATTGATCCTTGACATAGCGGGTGTGCGAATCGGCCGGAGAGGCCGGCAGTTCCATCACGGTGCCGTCGGCCAGGCCGAGCGCCACCTGCGTGACGGTGTTGTTCACCTCGAGGCTCTCGCCATTGTCGCAGCGATAGATCGACCGGCCGGCATAGAGCGCGTTGTCTTCGTAGGCGACGGTCCCCGCCGCATCGGCGCCCGCGTCCGCGATGTCCGCGGCGGAGGCGGACGCACCCGGCGCCAATGACGCGGTCGGCGCGGACGTGCCGTCCGATGTGCAGCCGGCGAGCAGACACGCCGAAACCAGCGCTGCCGCAAGGAAGGCCCCGTGCGAGCTTTTTCGGAACATTGCCCCCATGGCGTCAGCTAGCCTCCTGTCGGGATGTTTTTCAAGCCGGCGTGCGCCTCGTTAACCATGTTTCTTAATCGGCGCGCCGCGGAACACCGCCAAGCGGTGACAAAGGTTAATAAATGGTTAATCTTCGCTTTCGAAACGGTTCGGGCCCTTGCCCGGAAAGGACAGGCCATGCGTTCGATCGCGAAACACCTGCGCGCCCTGCCCCTCGCGGCGGGATTGTTCGCCGCCGCTGCGCCGGCCATAGCCGGAGACCTCTATGGCGAGAGATATCACGCCGATTCGTTCGGCAATCTGATCGTCTACAGCCCGGCCGGCTACAAGCGCATCATCGTGGGCCAGGGCCATGTCCTGGCGGAGTATGAGGCTCAGGCCGCCGCCGACTCGCAGGGCTACGAGGACGACGGCCCGGCCGTCGAAGCCTACCGCCACTGCTACACCGTGCCCGGCATCTTCAAAGGCCGAAGCTACATGTACGGTCTGCCGGAAGGAGTGGTGCCGACCCCGGCGCGCCGGGTCTGCGACTAAGCTGATCCAGCGGGGCTATCGCTTGTCGCGGAATGCGCGGCGGTTTTGTGAGCCGTTGCCGTTGCCGCTCGGGTGGACCATCGGCGGAGCAACCCGAACGCAATCGCGCCCGGCGTTCTTCGCCTCGTAAAGGGCCAGGTCGGCGCGACGCAGCAATTCGTCGTAGGTCTCGCTGCCGTAACGCTGGGCGACGCCGAACGTCGCTGTGCAGCCGTCGCCCGACGCCAGGCCGACGATCACCGACTGCGAGAACGCGACCCGGGCGCCCTCGGCAATGAGACGGGCGGTCGCGAGTTCTGTGCCGGAGAGCAGGATCGCGAACTCGTCGCCACCGATGCGGCCGATGATATTGTCTCCCGCCACCTGCCTCATCACGTCGGAAAACACCTGGACGACACGATCGCCGGCCTCGTGGCCGTAGGTGTCGTTGACCGCCTTGAAACGGTCGATGTCCGCGAGGACGAGCGTCACCGGGCCGCCCGAGCGGTCGGCGATGCGCAACGTCTCGTCGGCCCGCTCGACGAATCCGCGCCGGTTGAGGAGGCCCGACAAGGTGTCGGTCGCGGATTTCAAGTTCGCATCCGACAGCATGCGGCTGACATAGACGGTCAAGGTCATCAAGGCGACGGCGACCGCGAGGATGATGCCTGTGGACTGGGAAAGCAGAGCGTAGGCCGTGTTGAGATAGGACGCGGGCGACGATCCGGGCCCTCCGATCTCGATCGCGATCAGAGGCTTGATCACGAAATACGAGGCGCTGAGAGCGAGTATGCCCAGCAACGACTTGTCCAGAGCATCCAGTCTGCGGCCGCGCAGCAATATCCATACGGAGACCGCCTGCAGCACGCCGTAGGGCGCCTGCCAGAGGACATTGCGTGAGATCAATTCGCGCGGCAGAGTCTGAGTGTAGAGATTCAGGAGTACCGAGGCGACCAGGAGGACGCCGAGCAGGCGCCAGGGCGGCCTGACGTCGTATTTCCGCGCGATGCCGACGGAATAGGACGCCAGGGCGAGGAGAAGGGACGTGTAGGCCGTGGTCGCCACTATTGTCGATGTCGGCCAATACGATATGAGGAGTTCGAAACCGGAGTAGGCGATGCCGAATGCATAGGCAGCGCTGATCCAGCGAGCGGAAGCCAGGGACCTGTCATAGGTGGCGATAGCCAGGAATGCGATCGCCAGCAGCGCCGAAACGCTGAGATTGGTCATCAGAATGAAAGCGGCGCTGGTCATGGCATCCTGTACTTCGATCCCGTTCTAGAACCGCGCCAACGAACATCCGGTTAACTGCCGGCAGGAACCACAAAGAGGGGCTGGCAGTTCCCAGCCTCATTCAGGAGAAAAGAATGACCGAAACCGTCACCCTCACCGATCATGATTCGGTCCGCGACTGGGCCGCCGCTCGCATGGGTACGCCCGCGATCGTCGATGTGTCGCCGGCCGGGGGTACACAGCCGATGCTGGTGATCGTGTTCGACCAGATCGCCTACCAGGACCAGGACCAGGCCGAGCGGGCGCAGAACGCCGGCGGACGCGAACTCGTGGAATGGAGCGACTGGTTCGAGGTCTTCGACAAGGAGCAGCTCGCGCTCGTCGTCGCCAAGGACCAGCCGGGCGTCCGCGATTCGTGGTACGAACTCGTCAGGCGGTAATCGTCAAACGAGAGAGGCCCGGACGTGCCGGGTCTCTTGCCTGTCGATTCTATGGTGGCCGTGTCAGTGCCAGTCGCGGATGTCGACGAAATGGCCGGCGATCGCCGCGGCTCCCGCCATGGCGGGGGAGACGAGGTGGGTGCGGCCCTTGAAGCCCTGGCGGCCTTCGAAGTTGCGGTTCGAGGTCGAAGCGCAGCGCTCGTGCGGCGCCAGCCGGTCGTCGTTCATCGCCAGGCACATCGAGCAGCCCGGCTCGCGCCAGTCGAACCCGGCTTCGATGAAGATCCTGTCGAGACCCTCGGCCTCCGCCTGCGCCTTCACCAGACCTGAACCCGGCACGATCATGGCGTTGACGGTGGGGGCAACCTTCTTCCCCTCCACGACCTTGGCGACCTGCCTCAGATCCTCGATGCGGCCATTGGTGCAGGAGCCGATGAAGACGCGGTCGATGGCGATGTCCGTCATCTTCGTCCCAGGCTTCAACCCCATGTAGTCGAGCGCGCGGTATTTCGAGGCGCGCTTGTTCTCGTCCTCGATCAAGGCCGGATCCGGCACCTCGCCGGTGACGGAAACGACGTCCTCGGGCGAGGAGCCCCAGGTGACGATGGGCGGCAGCTTCGCCGCATCGAGCTTGACGACGCGGTCGAAATGCGCGCCCTCGTCGGACTTCAGGGTCTTCCAGTAGTCGAGCGCCATGTCCCATGCCGCGCCTTTCGGCGCGCGCGGCTTGTCCTTGACGTAGGCGAAGGTGGTCTCGTCGGGGGCGATCAGGCCGGCGCGGGCGCCGCCTTCGATCGACATGTTGCAGATCGTCATGCGGCCTTCCATCGACAGCGCGCGGATCGCCTCGCCGGCATATTCGATGACGTAGCCGGTGCCGCCGGCCGTGCCGATCTCGCCGATGATGGCGAGGATGATGTCCTTGGC
>JAYSFJ010000034.1:0-5862 GCA_041913465.1 Mesorhizobium sp.
TCGGATGCACGTCGCGCACCTCGAAGCCCGCGCGCTCGCGGGTCAGACCGCCCGGTCCAAGTGCCGACAGGCGGCGCTTGTGGGTGATCTCCGACAGCGGGTTGGTCTGGTCCATGAACTGCGACAGCTGCGACGAGCCGAAGAACTCGCGCACGGCGGCGGCCGCCGGCTTGGCGTTGATCAGGTCCTGCGGCATGACCGTGTCGATCTCGATCGAGGACATGCGTTCCTTGATCGCGCGTTCCATGCGCAGCAGGCCGACGCGGTACTGGTTCTCCATCAGTTCGCCGACAGAGCGTACGCGGCGGTTGCCGAGATTGTCGATGTCGTCGATCTCGCCCTTGCCGTCGCGCAGTTCGACCAGCGTCTTCACCACCGCCAGGATGTCCTCCTTGCGCAGGACGCGCACGGTGTCCTCCGCCTTGAGCTCCAGGCGCATGTTCATCTTGACGCGGCCGACGGCCGACAGGTCGTAGCGCTCCGAGTCGAAGAACAGCGACTTGAACATGGCTTCCGCCGTGTCGAGCGTCGGCGGCTCGCCCGGACGCATCACGCGGTAGATGTCGAACAGCGCGTCCTGGCGGCTCTCGTTCTTGTCGATGGCGAGCGTGTTGCGGATGTAGGCGCCGACATTGACGTGGTCGATGTCGAGCACGTTGATCTCGCTCACGCCCGAATTGATCAGGTCGAGCAGGTTGCCCTTGCGCACGCCCTTCGCATCGACCGTCAGGTCGAGCTCGTCGCCGGCCTCGAGATAAATCTCGCCCGTCTCGGGATTGACGATGTCCTCGGCGATGTAGGAGCCGATCAGGTCGTCGAGCGTCGCCTTGATGGCCTTCAGGCCCTTCTCGGCAAGCTGGCGGGCCTGGCGCACGGTGATCTTCTTGCCGGCCTCGACCACGACCTCGCCGGTGTCGGCGTCGATCAGGTCGGTGACAGCCTTGCGGCCGCGGAAGCGCTCGGGCGAGAACGGCACGCGCCAGTCGTCGCCGTCGCGCTCGTAGGTCAGTGTGTTGTAGAAGGTGGAGAGGATCTCTTCCCCGTCCATGCCGAGCGCCATCAACAGCGACGTCGCCGGAATCTTGCGGCGGCGGTCGATGCGGGCGTGGACGATGTCCTTGGAATCGAACTCGATGTCGAGCCACGAGCCACGATAGGGAATGACGCGCGCGGCGAACAGAAGCTTGCCCGACGAATGCGACTTGCCCTTGTCGTGGTCGAAGAAGACGCCCGGCGAACGGTGCATCTGCGATACGATCACGCGCTCGGTGCCGTTGACGATAAACGTGCCGTTCAGCGTCATGAGCGGCATGTCGCCCATGTAGACGTCCTGCTCCTTGATGTCCTTGATCGACTTGGCGCCGGTGTCCTCGTCGACGTCGAACACGATCAGGCGCAGCGTCACCTTCAGCGGCGCTGCATAGGTCAGATCGCGCTGGCGGCACTCGTCGACGTCAAACTTCGGCAGTTCGAACTCGTATTTCACGAATTCGAGCATCGATGCTCCGGAAAAATCCGAGATCGGGAATACCGACTTGAAAACCGCCTGCAATCCCTCGTCCGGACGTCCGCCTTCCGGCTCGTCGACCATCAGAAACTGGTCGTAGGAAGCCTTCTGAACCTCGATCAGGTTCGGCATCTCCGCAACTTCCGGGATCTTTCCGAAAAAGCTGCGAACCCGCCTGCGACCGTTGAACGTGTGGGTCTGGGCCATCGTCGCTCCTTGCTGCCTTACTGGCTATTCCTGCGGCCGCGCGCGAACCGCGCTGCGGCAATTCAAAACGGTTAAAAACCCGTTTTCGGAAGGCCGTTCCCGGCCCTCGGAAAAGGGGTTTCCACAACTCGCCCAATACGCGGGCTCCCTCGCTCGCGAGGGACGGCGGACGGCGACATCGCCGCCCGCCGACACGCGTCGTTACTTCAGGTCGACCTTGGCGCCGGCTGCTTCCAGCTGGGCCTTGATCTTGTCGGCGTCAGCCTTGTTGACACCTTCCTTGACCGCCTTCGGAGCGCCTTCGACGAGGTCCTTGGCTTCCTTGAGGCCGAGGCCGGTGATGGCGCGGACTTCCTTGATGACGTTGATCTTCTGCGCGCCGGCATCCGTCAGGATGACGTCGAACTCGGTCTTCTCTTCGACCGGAGCAGCAGCAGCGGCGGCACCGCCGGCAGCGGCGGCGACGGCCACCGGAGCGGCGGCGGAGACGCCCCACTTCTCTTCCAGCATCTTGGACAGCTCAGCCGCCTCGAGGACGGTCAGGCTGGACAGGTCTTCAACGATCTTGGTGAGATCAGCCATTTTTCACTTCCTTCAGTTGGTTCGTTTGCGTGTTGGTTAGGGCAGCGAGGACCAGCCTCATGCCGCCTCGTCCTTCCGGGCATAGGCGCCAAACACGCGGGCAAGCTGAGCTGCCGGCGCATTGACGACTTGGGCGATCCGGGTTGCCGGCGTCTTGATCATGCCGACGATCTTGGCGCGCAGCTCGTCCAGCGACGGCATGGTGGCGAGAGCCTTCACACCGTCGGCGTCCAGAGCAGTCGCTCCCATCGCGCCGCCGAGAATGACGAGCTTGTCATTCCCCTTGGCGAAATCGGAAGCGACCTTCGGCGCCGCAACCGGATCCTCCGCATAGGCGATGAGGGTCTGTCCCTTGAACAGGCCCTTGATGCCTTCGGAGTCCGTACCCTGAAGGGCGATGATGGCGAGACGGTTCTTCGCTACCTTGACGGTGCCGCCGGCGGCGCGCATTTTCGACCTGAGGTCGTTCATTTGCGCCACGGTCAGACCGGCATAGTGGGCCACGACGACTGAACCGGTGTTCTTGAACACCTCGTTCAGGCCCGTGACGAATTCGCGCTTTTCCGCTCTTTCCACTGCCACTCTCCAGTTGGCAGCCTCTCCCGAAGGGTCGGCTGCCGGTTGCCTTCTGTCGCGCAGGACATCCAGTTAAGGATCTCCCGAACGACGCTCGAGGATCCTGTCCCCTTTTCGTCGTGACGGTTGCCCGCCACGCTGACAAAAGGCACACGCGGTTCGAACCAAACAGACGCCCGAGGGCGTCGAAATCCGGGTCGATCCCCGTCTCATGCAGGCCCGGTCGGCTTAAGGAGAGAAACCTCTCCACCTGCAATCTCGGACAGGAGACCGGAGGTTTCCCTCCGGTTACCGAGGGTTTCCCCTCGGATCCGGCCCCGTTGCCGGGACCGGAATTCTTGTCGGGAACAGCGCGTTACGCGCCGTTCCTCATTCGGCTCAGCTGGCGCTGAGCGTCGCCACGTCGATCTTCAGGCCGGGACCCATCGTCGAGGTGAGCGACACCTTCTTGACGTAGTTGCCCTTGGCGCCCGTCGGCTTGGCCTTGATCACCGCGTCGGCGAAGGCGCGGATGTTCTCCTCGATCGCGTTCGCGTCGAACGAGACCTTGCCCACGCCGCCATGCACGATGCCGGCCTTCTCGACGCGGAACTCGACGGCTCCGCCCTTCGAGGCTTTCACGGCGCCCGCCACGTCCGTGGTCACGGTGCCGACCTTGGGATTCGGCATCATGCCGCGGGGGCCGAGCACCTTGCCGAGACGGCCGACCAGCGGCATCATGTCCGGCGTGGCGATGCAGCGGTCGAAGTTGATCTCGCCCTTCTGCACGATCTCGACCAGATCCTCCGCGCCGACGAGGTCGGCGCCGGCGGCGGTCGCCTCTTCGGCCTTGGCACCGCGGGCGAACACCGCGACGCGGACCGTGCGGCCCGTGCCGTTCGGCAGGTTCACCACGCCGCGCACCATCTGGTCGGCGTGACGCGGGTCGACGCCGAGGTTCATCGCCACCTCGATCGTCTCGTCGAACTTCACGCTCGCGCGATCCTTGAGGAGCTTCACGGCGTCGGACAGGGCGTAGCTCTTGTTCGGGTCGATGCCCTCACGCGACTTCGCAACTCGTTTCGAAAGCTTTGCCATGATCTCAGCCCACCACTTCCAGGCCCATCGACCGGGCGGAACCTTCGACCATGCGCATCGCCGCGTCGACGTCGTTTGCGTTCAGATCCTTCATCTTGGCCTCGGCGATCTCGCGCACCTTGGCGCGGGTCACCTGGCCGGCAACCTTCTTGCCCGGCTCCTTCGAGCCCGAGTCGAGGCCGGCCGCCTTCTTCAGGAAGTAGCTAACCGGAGCCGTCTTCATCACGAACGTGAACGACTTGTCGGCGTAATAGGTGATGACCACCGGAACCGGCGATCCCTTTTCCATCTCCTGGGTCTGCGCGTTGAACGCCTTGCAGAACTCCATGATGTTGATGCCGCGCTGACCGAGCGCCGGGCCGATCGGCGGGGACGGCGTGGCCGATCCTGCCTTGACCTGGAGCTTGAGCTGGCCTGCAACTTTCTTAGCCATTTCTCATCTGCCCTTGTTTCATGCCTGACATCTTCGCGACGCCGGCGGTTGCAGTTCGGTGGTGCGGGACGCTCGGCCGGCAAAAGCCGCCATCCCTCCCACCAGTGCGAACATCCGGCACGGGGCCGGACGCCTTCCGGTCAGGCCTTCTCGACCTGGCCGAATTCGAGATCGACGGGCACGGCGCGACCGAAGATCGAAACTTCCACCTTGAGCCGCGCCCGCTCCTCGTCGACTTCCTGAACGAAGCCGTTGAACGAAGCGAACGGACCGTCCGAGACGCGCACCTGCTCGCCGATCTCGAAGGTGATCGAGGGCTTCGGACGCTCGACGCCCTCCTGCACCTGATGCAGGATGCGGTCGGCTTCCGCGTCGGTGATCGGCACCGGCTTCGAATCGCCGAGGAAGCCGGTGACGCGCGGTGTGTTCTTGATCAGCGAGAAGACCGCGTCGGTCAGGTTCGCCCGCACCAGCACATAGCCGGGGAAGAACTTGCGCTCGGCGTCGACCTTGCGGCCGCGACGCACTTCGACGACCTTCTCGGTCGGCACCAGGATCTTCTCGAAGGACTCCCAGAGGCCTTTCTGCTTGGCCTTCTGCTCAATGTCCTCCGCGACCTTCTTCTCGAAGTTCGAATAGGCGTGGACGATGTACCACCGCGCGGTCATGTCTTGAACTGTCTCCGTGGTCGCCGGGATACTTAGCGCCCGAGGCCGAGGATCAGTTCGACCCCCAGCGCCATAAGCTGATCGGCGGCGAAGAAGAAGATTGCCGCGATGAATGCGAAAATGAGCACCATGATCGTCGAGATCATGGTCTCGCGACGCGAGGGCCACGTGACCTTCGCCGTCTCGGACCGGACCTGCTGAAGGAACACGAATGGATTGGATGTCTTCGAAGCCATATGCCGCTCTGTCTTAGGGGCCCGTTGACCGGACCGTCTTCTGAAGTTCCTGACGCCGGAACATGCTTCCTTCCGGAAGCCCACGGAAGAGGCGAATCACCGCCTTGCTCCCATGCCATTAGGTGCGTAAAGCTGGCTGCCCAGCTCCACGCACCGCGTGTCTGTCCCGTCTACATAAAGAGGATTCGCCGCAAGCGCAAGGCCCGCTCACCCGCTTCATGTCCTAACGCCAGCGAGGAACCATCCAATCGTCCCCCTTCCGGCTATGGCATTTCAAAAATCCCCTTCCGGGGGAAGTCTGGCCCCTTGCGGGGAAACTGGCACGGGCAGCAGGGCTCGAACCTACGACCTGCGGTTTTGGAGACCGCCGCTCTACCAACTGAGCTATGCCCGTATTCCGCCCGTTCCTAATCGCTTGACGCCGAAGCTGCAAGCGGGTCGGGAAGAAAATGGCGGCGCGGACGCCGCCATTCAAGCGCCTGGGCGCCTATTCCTTGATCGAAGCGACGACGCCTGCACCCACCGTGCGGCCGCCTTCGCGGATGGCGAAGCGCAGCTTCTCCTCCATGGCGATCG
>JAYSFJ010000035.1:0-5856 GCA_041913465.1 Mesorhizobium sp.
CAGAAGCGCCCGCGCGGCCTGTTCGCGCTGAAGGGCAGGGCGGTGGAAGCATGATCCTGTCCCGTCTCTTCGCCGACGGCTTTTCGCGCCGGATCGTCATCACGATCCTGGTTCTGCTGGGCATCGCTCTTCTGGTGCCCATCCTGCACCTGGCCGTGCCGCCGGACAGCGCGTTCCACGTCCCCGCCTATGCCGTCGCGCTGGTCGGCAAATACCTGACCTACGCTCTGCTGGCGCTCGCGCTGGATCTCGTGTGGGGCTATTGCGGCATACTCTCGCTCGGTCACGGCGCCTTCTTCGCCCTCGGCGGCTATGCGATGGGCATGTACCTGATGCGCCAGATCGGCGACCGCGGCGTCTACGGCAATCCCATCCTTCCCGACTTCATGGTCTTCCTCAACTGGAAGGAACTGCCCTGGTTCTGGTCCGGGTTCGACCAATTCTGGTTCGCGGCGCTCATGGTCATGCTCGTTCCGGGACTGCTCGCCTTCGTCTTCGGCTGGTTCGCCTTCCGCAGCCGCGTTACCGGCGTCTATCTGTCGATCATCACCCAGGCGATGACATATGCGCTGCTGCTCGCCTTCTTCCGCAACGATATGGGCTTTGGCGGCAACAACGGCCTGACCGATTTCAAGGACATCCTCGGCTTCAACGTCCAGGCGGGCGGCACGCGTTCGGCGCTGTTCGCCGCGAGCGCAATCGCCTTGGCGCTCGGCGTCGCGCTGACCGCCGCGATCGTCTCGTCGAAATACGGCAAGCTGCTGGTCGCGGTGCGCGACGCCGAGCCGCGCACGCGTTTCCTCGGTTGGCGGCCGGAGAACGTGAAACTGTTCGCCTTCACCGTGTCAGCGGTGATGGCTGGCGTCGCGGGTGCGCTCTACGTGCCGCAGGTCGGCATCATCAATCCGGGCGAGTTCGACCCCGCCAACTCGATCGAGGTGGTCGTGTGGACCGCCGTGGGTGGGCGCGGAACGATCGTCGGCCCGATCATCGGGGCGGTTCTGGTCAATCTCGGCAAGACCTATTTCACCGGCGCTCTGCCGGACTACTGGCTGTTCGCGCTCGGCGGGCTGTTCATCTTCGTCACCCTGTTCCTGCCACGCGGCATCGTCGGCACCTGGGATCACTGGCGCCAGGGCAGCAGGGACAGGCGCGCCGCCGCGCAGACACCGACGGCCGGCCCCTCCGAAACCGTCATTCGTGCCTCGCAGCGTCCCGATGTCGAAAATAATCCAGCCATCGGCGGCGCAGAGCCGCAGCCTGCGGAGTAGGCCGATGTCGCGCAAGGAAACGATCCTCTACCTCGACGGCGTGTCGGTCTCCTTCGACGGTTTCCGCGCCATCAACAATCTGGCGCTGGTGCTCGGCAAGGGCGAGATGCGGGCGATCATCGGCCCCAACGGCGCCGGCAAGACGACGATGATGGACATCATCACCGGCAAGACGAGGCCGGACAGTGGCGACGTCTACTTTAACGGCGATATCGACCTCACCAAGCACGACGAGGCCGAGATCGCGATGATGGGCATCGGCCGCAAGTTCCAGAAACCGACCGTGTTCGAAAGCCACACCGTCGAGGACAATCTGGTCCTGTCGCTCAAAGGCCCGCGGTCGATCTTCCCGGCGCTGTTCCATCGCCGTTCGGCGCAAGAGAGCGCTCGCATCGACGAGATCCTCGCCACGACCCGGCTGGAATCGCGCCGGCATGACCTGGCCGCCAACCTGTCGCACGGCCAGAAACAGTGGCTGGAGATCGGCATGCTGCTCGCGCAGGATCCCAAGCTGCTTCTGGTGGACGAGCCGGTGGCCGGCATGACGGACGCCGAGACCGAGGAAACTGCGCGGCTCCTGAAGGAGATCGCCAAGACGCATTCGGTCGTCGTGGTCGAGCACGACATGCATTTCGTCCGCGAACTCGACGTGCGCGTCACCTGCCTGCACGAGGGCTCTGTCCTCTCCGAGGGCACGCTCGACGCGGTGAGCGCCGACGAGCGGGTGATCGAAGTCTATCTGGGGAGATGAGCATGACCTGGCGCATACCCTATTCCATCGAGCCGGCGCCGATCGACGGCGCGCAGCTGCTCTGGTCGCTGATGCGCAGCATCGAACAGCTCCCGCCGCTTGTTGCGAACCCCCTCCGCCTGGCGATGCCAGCCTCCCCCGTTCGTGCGGGGGAGGAGGGGGACCAGATCTCTGCCATCCACGGGACGGAGCCGCGTCATGCTTGAGGTGCGCGACGCAACGCTCCACTACGGTGCGGCGCAGGCCTTGCGCGGCGTATCGCTGACGGCGGCGACCGGCAAGATTACCTGCGTCCTCGGCCGCAACGGCGTCGGCAAGACCAGTCTGATGAGATCCATCGTCGGCCACCATCGGCTGACGAGCGGAACGATTGCCTTCGAGGGGAAGGCGCTCGACCGGAGCGCGGCATACGACCGCGCCCGGTCGGGCATCGCTTTCGTTCCGCAGGGACGCGAGGTGTTTCCGCTGCTGACGGTGAAAGAGAACCTCGAGACGGGTTACGCGCCAGTCAAGCGCGGCGACCGCAACGTTCCAGACTACGTCTTCGACCTGTTCCCGGTACTGAAGGACATGCTCGGCCGGCGCGGCGGCGACCTGTCGGGCGGCCAGCAGCAGCAACTCGCCATTGGCCGCGCGCTGGTGACGCGGCCCAAGCTGCTCGTGCTCGACGAGCCGACGGAAGGCATCCAGCCGTCGATCATCAAGGACATCGGCCGCGCGATCCGCTTCCTGCGCGACCAGGCCGGCATCGCCATCCTGCTGGTCGAACAGTATCTCGACTTCTGCCGTGAGCTCGCCGACGAGGTGAACATCATGGACCGCGGCGTGATCGTGCACACCGGTCCGGCCGAGGATCTCGACAAGCCAGAGGTCCGCCGCTTCCTCACTGTCTGAGCATGGTCGCGCCGCTCCGGTAACCGCGCCTTAAGCATGGCAGGTTCATCCTGTCGGCGACGGCGTAGCGTGGAGTCGCGGGATGTGGACCAGACAGAGGAAGAAGCGGCGCAGCGGTGCCCTGATCGTGCCGGCGCTCGCCTCCGTATTCCTGTCCTATTTCGGCTTTCACGCCTGGCACGGCGAATTCGGCATTTTCTCCAGCTACCAGCTGGTCGACCGCAAGGCCGAACTGGAGGCGAAGCTCGCCGGACTACGTGCCGAGAGACAATCGCTCGAGGGTCGCGTGCTCCTGCTGCAGGACGGCACGATCGAACGCGACATGCTGGACGAACAGGCGCGTCGCGCGCTCAATCTGACCGCCAAGGATGAGGTCACCATCATCAGATCCGGTCAGGCATCGCATTAACTGGATGTCGGTTAATTCACGAATAGATCAGCATATTCAAAGAGTTCATATCATATCTGTCATGCATTTTTAGGCATGGCCGAACGCGCTTCTCCGTGCTAGGTTTTTTGACAATGGGAGTGGCCGGAGAGTTGCTCCCGCCATGTCCGTCAAGAGACAGCAACAGGGAGTGACCGATGGCCGTGGCTGCCCGCAAAGCCCCCGCGAAACCCAAATCCGACTCCGGCCTTCCCCAGTTGAAGGCGCCGAAGCCGGCGGAGTTCGGGAAGGAGGACGAGCTTCGCGCCTATCGCGACATGCTGCTCATTCGCCGGTTCGAGGAAAAGGCCGGCCAGCTCTACGGCATGGGCTTCATCGGCGGTTTCTGCCATCTCTATATCGGCCAGGAGGCGGTCGTCACCGGCCTCAAGATGGCGCTCGTCGAGGGCGACCAGATGATCACCGCCTATCGCGACCACGGCCACATGCTGGCGATGGAACTGTCGCCGCGCGGCGTGATGGCCGAGCTGACCGGGCGTCGCGGCGGCCTCTCGCGCGGCAAGGGCGGCTCCATGCATATGTTCTCGAAAGAGAAGAATTTCTACGGCGGCCACGGCATCGTCGGTGCCCAGGTGTCGCTCGGAACCGGTCTCGCCTTCGCCAATAAATACCGTGAGAACGGCAATGTGTGTCTGACCTTCTTCGGCGACGGCGCGGCCAACCAGGGCCAGGTCTACGAGAGCTTCAACATGGCCTCTCTGTGGAAGCTGCCGGTGATCTACGTCATCGAAAACAACCGCTACGCGATGGGCACGGCCGTGCACCGCTCCTCCGCCGAGACGGACTTCTCGCATCGCGGCATCTCGTTCAAGATCCCCGGCATCCAGGTCGACGGCATGGACGTGCGCGCGGTGAAGGCCGCCGCCGACCTCGCCACGGAATGGTGCCGGTCCGGCAAGGGTCCCATCATCCTCGAGATGCAGACCTACCGCTACCGCGGCCACTCGATGTCCGACCCGGCCAAATACCGCTCCAAGGACGAAGTGCAGAAGATGCGCTCGGAGCACGATCCGATCGAGCAGGTGAAGGCGCGGCTGACGGACAAGAAGTGGGCCTCCGAGGACGATCTCAAGGCGATCGACAAGGAAGTGCGCGACATCGTCGCCGACGCCGCCGATTTCGCGCAGTCCGATCCGGAGCCGGACGTCTCCGAGCTCTACACCGACATCTACGTCGAGTCCTGAGACCGGAGGGCACGCCGTGCAGGCGTTTTTGGTCCTTCTCGCGATCCTTGCCGTCGCCGCCTGGCTGGTCGCCGCGGCGAGCGCCGTGACGCTTCTCGGGCGCGCGCGTTCGGGCGGCCGCTTCGCAACGCTGATGGACCTCGGCTGGTGGCGCTTCAACGCGATCGAGGGCCGTATTGGCCCGACCGCACAGGCGCCGATCGCCCGCTACCGCAAGGCTTTCTTCCTTTTCTTCGCATGCGTGCTCGCCGCAATCGCGACGACCTTCGCGCTCGCCCCCAACACCGCCGCATCCGGCTGAACTCCTGGAGACCCTGATGCCGATCGAAATCCTGATGCCCGCGCTCTCCCCGACCATGGAGGAGGGCAATCTCGCCAAATGGCTGAAGAACGAGGGTGACAAGGTCGCCGCAGGCGACGTCATCGCCGAGATCGAGACCGACAAGGCGACGATGGAGGTCGAGGCCGTCGACGAAGGCACGCTGGGCAAGATCCTGATCGCCGCCGGCACCGAGGGCGTCAAGGTCAACACGCCGATCGCCGTGCTTCTGCAGCAAGGCGAGAGCGCCGGCGATATCGGCAGCGCCAAGGCCCCGCCAAAGGCAGAGGCCAAGGCGGACGCCGCGCCGGCCGACGATGCCGGCGGCAAGGCGCGCGAGGCTGCCAAAGAGCCTTCGACTGCAAAGGAAGCCGCCAAGGTGCCTGCGGCGCCGAAGGCCGAGGCATCGGCCGATCCGGACATCCCGGCCGGCACCGAGATGGTGCCGACGACCGTGCGCGAAGCGCTACGCGACGCCATGGCCGAAGAAATGCGCCGCGACGCCGACGTCTTCATCATGGGCGAGGAGGTCGCCGAATACCAGGGCGCCTATAAGATCACTCAAGGGTTGCTGCAGGAGTTCGGCGCCAAGCGCGTCGTCGACACGCCGATCACCGAGCATGGCTTCGCAGGCGTCGGGGTCGGCGCGGCGATGGCGGGCCTGAAGCCGATCGTCGAATTCATGACCTTCAACTTCGCCATGCAGGCGATCGACCAGATCATCAATTCGGCGGCCAAGACGCTCTACATGTCTGGCGGCCAGATGGGCGCGCCGATCGTCTTCCGCGGTCCCAATGGCGCAGCCGCCCGCGTCGCTGCCCAGCACAGCCAGGACTATGCCTCGTGGTACAGCCATGTGCCGGGCTTGAAGGTCATCCAGCCCTACACGGCAGCCGACGCCAAGGGCCTGCTCAAGGCTGCGATCCGCGATCCGAACCCGGTGATCTTCCTCGAGAACGAGATCCTCTACGGCCAGTCGTTCGACGTGC
>JAYSFJ010000036.1:0-2168 GCA_041913465.1 Mesorhizobium sp.
GCCTTGCGCTCCTCCAGCGAGCGCGCCTTGTACAGGTAGGCGATCCCTTCCTCGGTCAGCACGTGGGTGACGTCGTCGCCGTAGATCATCACCGGCGCGAGCGGCATGCCGGTCTCGCGCCCGACCTCGACCGCGTCGAGCGATTCGACGATGCTGGGCTTGCCGCCGGCCTGGAAGGTCTCGACGAGTTGCACCACGAGTTTCCTGCCGCGCGCCAGCGGATCGTCGGTCTCGATGAGGTCCAGCCAGGCGGGCGTCGGATGGCGCCGCCCGCGCGGATCGTGGCCCATGTTCGGCGCGCCGCCGAAGCCGGTGAGCCGCCCGTGGGTCACCGTCGAGGAATTGCCGAGCCCGTCCATCTGCAGCGTCGAGCCGATGAACAGATCGACCGCATACTGGCCCGCGAGCTGGCACATCGCCCGGTTCGAGCGCATCGAACCGTCACGACCGGTGAAGAACACGTCCGGCCGCGCGGCGACGTAGTCCTCCATGCCGAGCTCGCCGCCGAAGCAATGCACGCTCTCCACCCAGCCGCTCTCGATCGCGGGGATCAGCGTGGGATGCGGATTGAGCGTCCAGTTGCGGCAGATCTTGCCCTTGAGCCCGAGCTTCTCGCCGTAGGTCGGCAGGATCAGTTCGATCGCCGCGGTGTTGAAGCCGATGCCGTGGTTCAGCGACTGCACCTGGTGACGCTCGTACACGCCGCGGATCGCCATCATCGCCATCAGGATGTGCATCGGCGAGATCAGGCGCGGATCGCGGGTGAACAGGGGCTCGATGAAGAACGGCTTGTCGGACTCGACGACAAAGTCCACCCACGACGCCGGCACGTCGACCCGCGGCAGCTCGGCCGGGTCATCGACGATGCGATTCACCTGGGCGATCACGATGCCGTCGCGAAAGGCGGCGGCCTCGACGAGCGCCGGCGTGTCTTCGGTGCTGGGCCCGGTATAGAGGTTGCCTGCGCGGTCCGCGGTGTAGCCGGCGACCAGCACGACGTTGGGGATCAGGTCGACGAACAGGCGGGCGTAGAGCTCGATGTAGGTGTGGATCGCGCCCACCTCCATCCGCCCGTCGGCGAGGAACTGCGAGATGCGCAGGCTCTGCGCACCGGCATAGGCGAAGTCGAGCTTGCGCGCGATGCCGCGTTCGAAAAGATCGAGGTGCTCGGGCCGGCTGACGCTCGGCATGATCAGGTGCAGGCCATTGAGCACGGCGGGGTTGGCGCGCGCCAGGGAACGCGACAGGAAGTCGGCCTGCTTCTGGTTATTGCCTTCGAGGACGACGCGGTCGCCGGGGGCGATGAGGCGCTCGAGCGCTTCGACGATGCGGTCGCTGCGCAGGACCGCGCCATCGGCGAGGTCGCGCACCTGTTCCAGGCGGCGCTGCTTCTCCCGCCGCCGCCGGCTCCACCGCGGGTCGATCTGGGCACTGGCTTGCATGTTCACTCCGTCAAATGAGACTGCGTGACCGCAAGATAGGCCCGCTTGGTGAGCGCTCCAATCAAGTGAAGTGACGTTTTGTTACTCTGTGAGTAATTAAAAAGTTTTGATACCCTCTTGATTATTCATTTGAGTTTGGAAGCGCCGCATGCAGATCGACGAACAGGTCACCTTCCGCAAGCTCGAGGTCTTCCTCGCCTTCATGGAGCTGGGCAACATGAGCCGCGTCGCCGAGGCCGTCGGCCAGAGCACGGTCAGCGTGCACCGCGCCCTGCATTCGCTGGAGGAAGGCCTGCGCTGCCCGCTGTTCCGCCGCGACGGTCGCCGCCTGATCCCGCTGGCGGCGGCCTATGCGTTCGCCGAGCATGCCGGCCGCGCGATCCGCGCCTGTACCGACGGCGTGCAGGCCGCGCGCGAGGCGGCGGGCTTCACCGCCGCGCGTCTGCGCATCGGCGCCCTGTATTCGCTCACCGTGCGCACCCTGCCGCGACTGCTGATGGGGCTGAAGACGCGCCGTCCCGAGCTCGACGTCGAACTGACGCTGGGGTCGAACCGCGACCTGCTGGAGAAGCTGAACGATGGCCGCCTCGACGCGATCGTCATCGCCGTGCAGTCCGACGCACGGCACCCGGAGCTGGTCGAGATCCCGCTGTTCGACGACGAGATCTGTTTCGCCGCACCGCTGAACTCGCCCTATGCCGGCCGCGCCACGATCGATCTGCAGGA
>JAYSFJ010000037.1:0-1909 GCA_041913465.1 Mesorhizobium sp.
TTTCCGTAGGAGCGACGCAAGTCGCGATCGGCCTGCACGGCGGTTTTCCGTGGGAGCGACGCGAGTCGCGATCGGCCGGCACGGCTCGACACGACGTGGCGAAGGGCACATCCCGGCCGTCCCCGAACGAAACCGCCCACACCGCGCGGCTGCACGGTGTGGGCGGGAGGGTGCTGCAGGCGGGAACCGCGTCAGCGCAGGTCGAAACGATCCGCGTTCATGACCTTGGTCCACGCGGCGACGAAGTCGCGCACGAACTTCTCCTGATTGTCATCCTGGGCATACACCTCGGCGTAGGCGCGCAGGATGGAATTGGAGCCGAACACCAGATCGACGCGGGTCGCGGTCCACTTCTTCGCGCCGCTCTTGCGCTCGACGATGTCGTAGCTGTTGCGCCCGGTGGGCTTCCAGCTGTAGGACATGTCGGTCAGATTGACGAAGAAGTCGTTGGTCAGCGCGCCGACGCGGTCGGTGAACACGCCGTGCCCGCTGCCGCCGTGGTTGGTGCCGAGCACGCGCAGGCCGCCGATCAGCACGGTCATCTCGGGCGCGGTCAGGCCGAGCAGTTGGGCGCGGTCGAGCAGCATCTCCTCGGGCTGGACCACATAGTCCTTCTTCTGCCAGTTGCGGAAGCCGTCATGCACAGGCTCCAGCACCTCGAAGGACTCGACGTCCGTCTGCGCCTGGCTGGCGTCGCCTCGACCCGGGGCGAAGGGCACCTCGACATTGAAGCCGGCGGCCTTGATCGCCTGCTCCAGGCCGACGTTGCCGCCGAGCACGATCACGTCCGCGATGCTGGCGCCGGTCTCGGCGGCGATCTTCTCGTAGGCCGCCAGCACCCTGGCCAGCCGCGCCGGTTCGTTGCCTTCCCAGTCCTTTTGCGGGGCGAGGCGGATGCGGGCGCCATTGGCGCCGCCGCGGTAATCCGAGCCGCGGAAGGTGCGTGCGCTGTCCCAGGCGGTGGCGACCATGTCGCCGACCGACAGGCCGGCGGCGGCGATCCTCGCCTTCACCGCGGCGACGTCGTAGGTCTTGTTGCCGGCGGGCACCGGGTCCTGCCAGATCAGGTCTTCGGCAGGCACGTCGGGACCGAGGTAGCGCGCCTTCGGGCCCATGTCGCGGTGGGTGAGCTTGAACCAGGCGCGCGCGAAGACGTCCTCGAAGTAGGCCTGGTCGTTGCGGAAGCGCTCTGCGATCTTGCGGTACGCCGGGTCGAATCGCAGCGCCATGTCGGCGTCGGTCATCATCGGCTTGCGGCGGATCGACGGGTCTTCCACGTCCACCGGCATGTCTTCCTCGGCGATGTTCACCGGCTCCCACTGCCAGGCACCGGCGGGCGACTTCTGCAGCCACCAGTCGTGCTTGAACAGCATGTCGAAGTAGCCGTTGTCCCACTGCGTCGGCTTGGAAGTCCACGCGCCCTCGATGCCGCTGGTCACGGTGTCGCGGCCGATGCCGCGGGTGGTGTGGTTCATCCATCCCAGGCCCTGCTCCTCGAGATCGGCGCCTTCCGGAGCCGGGCCGAGGTTGGCCGCGCTGCCGTTGCCGTGCGCCTTGCCGACGGTGTGGCCGCCGGCGGTCAGCGCGACGGTTTCCTCGTCGTTCATCGCCATGCGGGCGAAGGTCACGCGCATGTCGCGGGCGGTCTTGAAGGGATCGGGCTTGCCGTCCACGCCCTCGGGGTTCACGTAGATCAGGCCCATCATCACCGCGGCGAGCGGGTTCTCGAGGTCGCGCTCGCCGGAGTAGCGGCTGCCTTCGCTGCCGCTGGGCGCCAGCCATTCCTTCTCGGAACCCCAGTAGATGTCCTTCTCGGGATGCCAGATGTCCTCGCGGCCGAAGGCGAAGCCGAAAGTCTTGAAGCCCATCGACTCGTAGGCCATGTTGCCGGCGAGGATGATGAGGTCGG
>JAYSFJ010000038.1:0-1642 GCA_041913465.1 Mesorhizobium sp.
CGGCCCCGGCGCCGAGCCGTCGCCCTTGTAGCGGATCGGCTGGTCGGCGATCACCGTGAAGTCGTCGAACCGGGCTTCGAGACGAAGCTTGTCGAGAAAGTTGACCTTGATTTCCATGAGGGGGCGGAATCCTGAAAGGGCCTAAAGACGCGTCGGCCGGCATTATCGCCGGTTTCGCGCGGGCCGACCGGGTTCGGGGCCGGTCTGGTCTTCCGTAGGAGCGCCGCAAGGCGCGAACACGGCGCTCATCCGCGTCAGCCCCGTCGATCGGAGAATGGCGGCGCTCGTCTGCGCCAGCCGCGTCGATCGAAGAAAGGTCGCATTCGCGGCTTGCGCCGCTCCTACACGGTCCCCGTCACCGCGACGATCCATGTCACGCCCCCCGAAAGCGCGACGGTCGATGCAGGAGCGCCGCAAGGCGCGAAGGCGGCCGCGCCGAGACGCCTACGTGGGCTTCGTGCGCTTCGACTGTGGCAGCTCGACGAAGGCGATGCAGTTCACCAGGTTCCACACCGCCAGCATCGCGTACTTGTCGGACTCGTCGGCCGCGATCTCGCCCAGCCACTTCGACGTATCGCTCGCCACGTAGGCTGCCAGCCCCTTCTCGGGGTGCGCGGCGATATAGCGCCGAAGCGCGCGACTGCGCAGCGACGGGGCGATGTCCTCGCCGAGGCGCGTCGCCGCCACGAAACGCGCGAGCTGGCGCTCCTGCTCGTCCTCCGTGATGACCGGCCAGGCCAGCCCGGACGCCTTCATCGCCTGGAAGCAGACCAGCAGCACCCCGACGGCGAACTCGACCTTCTCCATCGGCACCCCGAGCCGGGGCAGCACCAGGATCGAGCCCAGCATGTTCGGCTGCATGCGGAAGATCTCGTCGGCGAAACGCTCTTTCTGCGTGCGGTCCATCGCCTGAACGGCATCGACGGCCTTCGCCACCGACTCGGTCGACAACCGGCTCATTCGACACCTCCGCGCGATCCGCACGCAAACCGCTCACCAGACCCACCGCATGCTCGGCCGCGGCCGCCCACACGCGCTCGGCGCCAGCCGGCAGGGGCGACGGCTGCCCGCGCGCCGACGATGCGGAGGATCATCCGCCGGAGTTCAGTGTCGAGAGGCTGCGCGCAGAACGCGTCGGTCAGCGCGGCGATGGCGGCAAACTTCTCCGCCATGGCCTTGGGTGCCGCCGTCAGCCGCTGCGCCGTCTCGTCATCGTAATAGACCTTGAAATGCATCGACGCCTCCTGGTGCTTCGTATTCCTGGCCATCCGTGCGCCGTAAAACAGCCCCGGAGAGCGAGTTTCTGAGCCCGAAACAGGCCACCCGCCTTAAAGCCGCCGGCTCGCCAATCGGCGCGAACGCCCTCTGGACCGCCTGCCACGCACTGGCCAAAGACGCCAGCCTGGTCACGCACGACACCCGCGAGTTCGAACGTGTCGCAGGGCTTCGGGTAGAGGAGTGGGTTCGTGCGATGGACACCTGATTTGCGTGGGTGGCGGCGTAGCGTATTCGTCGGCACCTTTTCTGGCGCAACAGCAATCGTCGTTCGAGCGGAGCGGCTCTTGGTCGGCCTGCTCCGTCCTTCGATTCTGCTCGGTTGCATGCGGAGGGGATGGCCGCTCGCCGGAATCCTCAATTCACC
>JAYSFJ010000039.1:0-1555 GCA_041913465.1 Mesorhizobium sp.
TCGGCGAGGCTGCCGGCGGCGCATTCGGCGCGCGACTCGATGTTGTCGGCGAGATCGTCGTAGGCGCGTGCGTCGGCGCTGTAGAGGTGGTCGAGCGCGGCGTTGAGCACTTCCTCGTCGTTGTCGGTCAGGGTCTCGTCGATCAGCTTGGCGAGCTGCGTCTCCCAGTAGTGGTCCTCGATCCGGCTGCCGGACTGGGCCAGCCCGCCGGCGAGCCAGACGAGTTGTTCGGCAGTGCGGCCAAGGCCGCCGCGGCGCTTGAGGCGCGTTCTTTTCATGTCGGGTTCCTGTTGCGCTGTTCGGGGTGCCGGCTTGGGCGGCACGCATGACCGCGTATTCTACCAATGCCGCGGGAAAACGCCGGTCGACGCGCCCGGCGGGCGCTCAGAAACCGGGGCGGTCGACCCGGATGGTCTGCAGGATGGTGGCGGAGATCTCCTCGATCGACTTGGTGGTGGAGTCGAGGCAGCGGATGTTCTCGCGGCGCATGAGCTTGTGCGCGGCGTCGATCTCGTAGCGGCAGTTCTCCAGCGCGGCGTAGCGGCTGTTGGGGCGGCGTTCCTGGCGGATCTGCGACAGGCGCTCGGGCGCGATGGTGAGGCCGAACAGCTTGACGCGGTACTTGTGCAGTTCGCCGGGGAGCTTGTTGCGCTCGAAATCCTCCGGGATCAGCGGGTAGTTGGCCGCCTTGACGCCGAACTGCATCGCCAGGTAGAGGCTGGTGGGGGTCTTGCCCGAGCGCGACACGCCGACCAGGATCACGTCGGCCTCGGCGAGCTCGCCCTCGCTCGAGATGCCGTCGTCGTGTGCCATGGCGAAGTTGATCGCCTCGATGCGGTACTTGTAGTTGAGGCTGTCGGCGATGCCGTGGAAGCGGCCCACGGCATGGGTGGAGCGCTGGCCGAGCTCTGCTTCGAGCGGGCCGATGAAGCGCTCGAAGAGGTCGAGGAAGAGCGCGTCGGATTTGTGCAGTGCATCAACGGTGGCCTGATTGACCAGCGTGCTGAATACGATCGGGCGCACGCCGTCCTCGGCCGCAGCCTCGCGGATCTGCGTCGCGCAGTCGATCGCCTTGTCGATGTCGTCGATGAAAGGGGCGCGCACCTGGCGGAAGCGCGCCTCGGGAAACTGCGCCAACAGGCTGTGGCCAAGGGTTTCGGCGGTAATGCCGGTGCCGTCGGAGACGAAGAAGACGGTGCGGCGGGCGATGTCGTTCATGATTTCGGACCTTGCGGCCCCGACCAGGGGTGCGGGGCGTGTATTGGGGCAAACCCTGTGATGCGGCACAGCACAAAAAATCGTACACTGCCGTTCGCGATATTTTGCTTTTTCCCCAACATTTGCGGAAGCCACCCATGACACGCTACGTGATCCCTTTCAACGAACTGCGCATGTCCGACGTCGAGAAGGTCGGCGGCAAGAACGCCTCGCTCGGCGAGATGATCAGCCAGCTGCCTTCCAGCGTCCGTGTCCCGGGCGGCTTCGCCACCACCGCCGAGGCCTATCGCGAGTTCCTCGCCCACGACGGCCTGGCCGACCGCATCAACGCCGCGCT